>CBDCDD010000003.1:0-18724 GCA_965215215.1 Saprospiraceae bacterium | reverse complement strand
GCGGGCGTGGTCGGCGAGCGCGAGAACGCGCTGGTGCTCTGGCTCGCGTTCACGACGCGCCTGCGGCCGCGGCCGCTGCACGTCGTGGCGCTGGGCGGGTCGGGCACGGGTAAGACGTACCTGCAGGAGAAGGTCGCTTCCTTGATCCCGGACGAGCACAAGGTCGAGATCACGGCCCTCTCAGAGAACGCGCTGTACTATTTTGATCGGACCGAACTGCGACACCGGCTGGTGCTGGTGGAGGACCTGGACGGGGCCGGCGGGCACGAGGGCGTGCTCTACGGCTTGCGCGAGTTGCAGAGCAAAGGGCGAATCACGAAGACGGTCGCACTGAAGGACGCGCGCGGAAACATGCGTACTAAGACGCTGGCTGTCGAGGGGCCGATCTGTCTAGCGGCCACGACGACGGCCGAGTGCTTGTACGAGGACAACGCCAACCGGTCTTTACTGCTGTACTTGGACGGGAGCCCCGAGCAGCGCGAGGCCATCCTCGCTTATCAGCGGCGGGCCTCGGCGGGGCGGGTCGATCACGCGGGTGAAGGGGCGGCCGCGGAGCTGATGCGCGACGTGCAGCTCGTGCTCGCGGGCGAGGTGTACGAGCGGAGCGGCGGCGGGGGCCGCGGGAGCGGTTTTGGCAAAAGCCCAGCTAAAGCCGTGCGGGTGGTCAATCCGTACGCCGAGCGCCTGGCGCTCCCGCGGGAGTGCTTCGCTCCGTTGCGGACCCAAGCGCATTACCTGTCGTTCGTCGAGGCGATCACGTTCTACCACCAGCGCCAGCGCGAGTGGAAGGTCGACGCGCGCGGCGGGGCCTACGTCGAGACGACGCTCGCGGACGTGGCGATTGCCAATGAGCTGTTGGCCGGCGTGATCGCGGCGAAGGCCGACGAGTTGACGCGGGCGACGCGGCGGTTCCTGGAGCGGTTGGAGGGTTACCTGAAGGAGCGCGGGGCGGCGAGCTTCCGCGCGGGGGAGGTGCGGCGGGCGTGGCGGACGAGTCCGACGACGATCAAGCGGCACCTGCGGGTGCTCGTGTCTTACGGGTACTGTCGGGTCGTGAACGGGTCGGCCGCGAGGGGCTACGAATATGAGTTGGTGGCCACAGACGCCAAGCCGCTCGGGGAGCGGGTGCGCCAGTCGTTGCGGCGCACGCTCGAGCGGGTGGCCGTGGCGGAGGAGGAGCGCGAAAGGGACGGAAACACGGCAAACGAGGAGTGGGCCACCGGTGGGCCATTACGAGAGCGGGCCACTGAAAGCGCTGAGGTACAATGAGTTGTGCCGGGTCGGCGACCAGTGGGCCACTGGGGGTGTGGGCCACTCGGGGCGCTGAGGGTCAAGTAGTTAAGGGCAGTGGGCCACAAAATCCGGAAAATGAGTAGGGGGCCTCAAAATCTTACGGAGGTCTACGGGCTAAATCAGGGGTACGTGGCGACCGTGGAAGCGTACTCCGCGTGGCTCGTGACGCGGGGGTACGCCGACTCGACGGTCGAGACCTACCGCGGGGCCGCAGCGCGGGCGTGTCGGTTCCTGCAAAACGAGGGCGTCGCGGAGATCGGGGGCCTACGCGCCGAGCACGTCGCGGCCTACGGCGAGGAGTTGGCCGCGGCGACGTCCGCGGTGACGGGCCGGGGCCTGGCCTCGGCGACGATCGCGGGGCGGCTGCTCGTGTGTGCGAGCCTGGATGCGTACCGCGTCGCGGTACTCGGCCTGCCTCCTGAAGTGCGGGCGTTGCCGGCGGTGGAGGGCGCGGCGGCGCGGGGGCGGGTCGCGCTGAGCGAGGCGGAGGTGCGGCGGCTGTACGCGGCGGCCGATGGCCTGCGCGGCCACGGCTACGGCGGGCGACCGGCGTACGCGCGGGCGGTGCTGGCGCTGTGCTACGGGTGTGGGTTGCGGGGCGCTGCGGTGCGACGAGGTCGACGTCGAAGGCGGGCGCCTGCTGGTGGCGCGGGCCAAGAACTACCACGCGCGCTACGTGCCGATGAGCGAGGGCGTCCGGCGGGATCTTGGCGCGTGGCTCGGGGAGAGCGGCGACGGAAGCGATGGGGCGCGAGCGCGCTACGCGAAGCCGACCGACTGTGAGTGCGTGCTCGTGAACCGGTGGGGGCGGCCGTGCGGGGTCAACCTCGTGAACCGGGGGCTACATACACTGTGTGAGGCGGCGGGCGTGCGACGGATCAGCGCCCACGTGCTGCGGCACTCGATCGCGACGCAGTTGGTGCTAAGGGGCATGGACCTGGAAGCGGTCGCGCGCTTCCTCGGGCATAGGTCGCTAGAGTCGACGCTGATCTACGTGCGGGTAGCTGAGGAGATGGCCGAGCGGGAGGAGATGACGCAAAGCAGTCCGTCGTGACGTTCGGGGAGTACCTGCGGGCCGCGGGGATCGCGGCGGTCGGGGCGCGAGCGCGAGTGCGGTCGGTGGAGCGGTGGCTGGCGTGGCTGAGTGAGCGCAGCAAGGACGAGACAAGAGTCGAGTACTTGGACGTCTTGGCGTACGTGGACGAGCTGCGCGAGGCGGGACGCCGGCCGGCGGAGTTGAACCGAGTACTCGGGGTGATCCGCTACTACTGCGCCTACCGGGGCGTGCCGGACCCGACCTACGGGCTGCGGGTCCGCGGCCAACAGGTGAGCGCGCCGCCGGTCCTGCTCGACGCCGAGACCCTGGCGGCGGTGTACGCCGCGGCGGTGGCTGCGCGGTGGCCTGCGCGACGCAGCGGCTACGGCTACACCGACGAGCTGGTCCTAGGGCTCGTCGTGTGGCAGGGCTTGGAGCAGGCCGAGCTCGGGCGCTTAGAGGTCGGCGACGTCGACGTGGCCAGCGCGACGGTGCGGGTGCCGGCGGGGCGGTACCGGTTGGGGCGACTGTTGCGGTTGGAAGGGCATCAGGTGTTGGCGTGGGCGGGGTACTTACAACAGGGAAGAGCGGCGGCGATCGCGGCGCACGAGCGTCGGCGGCCAGGGTACGGCGAAGCGCTCGGGGCGCGGCTGCTGCCGGGCGGCGGACTGGATGGCGAGCGGCTCAGTCGCGAGAGTCGGCTGCACGGGCAGCTGATCGGGATCGCCGAGCACGTGCGCACGGTAGCCGAGCGAGAGCTGGGCGTGGCGGTGGCGAGCTTGCGGGTGCTCAGGCAGGCGCGGATCGCGGCGTGGGTCGAGACCGAGGGGCTCCGGCGGGCGCGGTACCTATCGGGCCTGCGGACCGTGGAGCAGGTCGAGCGGTATGATCGGGGAGCGTTCGAGGATCTGGAGCGGCAGGTGGGGCGCTTCCATCCGCTGCGGTGAGTAGTGGTAGCCTACTAGCGGCATGAAAGGGTCTACAGGGAGCGAAAAGGTCCGCGGCAAAAAGTCGAGTCTGTACGCTGTCGCGACGTAAACAAGAGGAGCGCTAGCGCGCGGCGTTGTCCTGGCGTCGCACTCCCTCCTAAAGGTCGTCCGTGCGATGCGCAGTTAAGCGGAGTTCGTCGCGGCTCACGGCGCCAAGGCCCGCGCCAGGCAGCCCGGCTACGCCAGGGCGTGCCTGTCACGCCTCTGGGCTTGCCGCTCGGGCTCCTCACGGCAGCTCTCGCCCCCGCTGGGGGCGGCGGACCACGGGGCGGGCGGCTTACGCCAAATAGCCCTCCCCGCCGGCCGACCGCCCCGCGGTTGCTACGCTGCCCCAGTGTGCGGGCTGCGCGGCCCCCTCGGCTGCGCTCCGGGCGGCCTCCGCGGCGGCACCGCTGCGCTAAGCTCGCCACGGGGGGCCGCCCTGCGCTTGGGGCAAGCCCGGCCCCCGCCTGCCGCTCGTCATCGGCCGCTGGCTCCGGTCCGCTACGCTCCCCCTCGCCCGATCGCGGCCTCGCTCGCGGCCGTCGGCGGGCGCCCTCGGTGGCTCCCGCAGCGGACCGCCGTCGCTCAGGCTGGCCAGGTCCACCGTTGCGCAAGCTCCACGGCGGGCCTGGCCAGCCCGTGCTCCTCTGGCCGCTTTATCAGCCCGCTAGTGACGCGGAGGATCCGGAGCGCTCGCGCGCCGTTGAAGTTGGGGCGCCCAAAAGCTGCCCCAAACCCCGCTCAGGCCCGGACGTCACTCGGTGATCGAGGCGGTCGCTCGCGCTCGGCCTCGATCACCGAGCGCCGTCCGGGGATCGAACTGATGGGCGCCAAACAGGCGCGCCAACCACGCGCGCGACCGTGCGCGTGCGTGTACTTTTTATCTTCTACCGGACCGCCGGAGGCCGTCGTGCTGGCTGTACGTGATGGCCAGCGATAGCGGCCTCCGGCGGTCAGGGGAAGGAAAAAAGCTGATGAGGTCCGGTAGCTTGCGCACTCGTGCTGCGTCGCTACTACTTGCTGATCGTCGGGCTGCTCGGCTTGCTGCTGGCGAGTTGTGGGGGGATGCGTCGCGCGAGGCAGGCGCCGGAAAAACCGACGGCCGTCATCGTCGACACGATCGCGCCCCGGGGTCACGTGGTCGTCGTCGTGATCGTCTGTAGGTGTACTAGGGTGCCCTACGGTTGGCGAAGACCGAGAGTAGACGGTGAAGATGGGGAGGGGGAGTCGCGGACGAAGGACTATTACCATCGACCCGGGACTTACTGGGTTGCGGGAGCCGGTGGGGACGCCATCGGCTGGGATTACGCGCGGCGGTGGAGGGAGATACTCACGGAGGAGGGGATTCAGCGGTTCGAGAGGATCGAAGAGGCTCACTTGTCTTGGCGGGTGACCCAAGACTTAGGTCTTCCCCCATTCGACGACATTGCATTCACCATTGCGATGAATAAGTTTCCAGGGCGAGCAACGTTGGCTGATCCGGAGTGGCAAGCCGCAGCGGCACCTAATATGCGTAGAGGGCTAGGCGTAATTCGAAGCGAGACACCGCCGACAGAGCAAGGTCAGTTAAACTTAGTTGGGTATAGCTTCGGTAGCGTATATCAGGCCCAGTTAGCGCTTTTACTAGCACGGGAAGGGTGTAAAATAGATCACCTCGTCCTCGTAGCGGCGCCTATCTCTAACAACTCACCCTTAATCGCAGAGCTCGAGTCTCTAGTTACATCGGGCCGCATCAGGCGGATCGTCCGTCACGACATCCCCGGCGATGAGCTGAGCAATCCCGCCTCTTGGTCAGAGTCGAACGAGATCGTAAGAGGCGCTCTGCAGAACCTTGACGAAAGCGGACCCCACTTCGACTTGGCAAGGCCGGATGACCCGTCGACGCCCGGAATCGACGAGCAAGAGGTCGCAGACGGTAAGATTAGAGAACTGGCACGCGAATTAATCTCTTTAGGTGTCGAATAAAAACAGAATAGGTACTGCAGCTATCTGGTTGCTTGTCAGTGTAGCATCCGTGCTGCCAGTGAGGTACTTTGTAATTTTCGCTTTTGGAGGATGGACAAAGGACACGTGGCTTAAGGATATTTTAGTATATATCTTCGTTCATCTATACGACAGCGTGGTGGATATCGCTGGAATCGCACTGGCGATATTGTTGTATGGCGCTGCTTTGTTTATGCTTGGCCACGCTTGTAAGTGGCTAGCCGGATTGATCTTCAGGCGAGTTGCCCTGTGAGGTTGGCCCCGGGGAGATAGAGTATGCAAGGCCCCCTGAGACTCCGAGACGCAGTCGAATGCTCACGCTGGTTCGTAGGCTCGTTTAGCTCTGTAGTTCTGGACGACGTTGTCGATGAGGAAGAAGAGGTGCGTGCGGGTGTCGTCGTCGAGTTCGTCGATGGCCTCGAGTCTGCGCAGGGCGGCCTTGTCGTAGCGGGCGGTCTCGCCCTGTCCGAGGAGGTAGTCGGTGGAGACGTCGAAGACGCGGGCGAGCTTGGCGACGGTCTCGACGGAGGGGGTGGTCTCGCCGCGCTCGTAGTTGCCGACGATCGTGCGGGAGACCCCGAGTCGGCGGGCGAGTTCGGCCTGCGAGATGCGGTGCTGGCGGCGGAGGGCTGCGATGCGGTCGTTGACGGTGGTCATGGTTGGCGGAAGCGCGGCGTTCTGGCGTGCTTATCGGTAAAATAGTCAATGAGACTTGGTTAAGGTGGGTAGGGTTGGCTATCTGTATCTGTATGGCAGAAATTTGTACGTTTGTCAAGCCCGCTTGGCAAACTGCGATCCGGGCGACTTTAACAACCGCCTGCCGCGATGGACCTCTCGAAGCTCAAATCCCGCCTCCCGCTCGCCTCGGTGATGAGTCGCTACGGCCTCGCGCCCGACCGCAACGGGATGCTCCGGTGCCCCTTCCACGACGACCGCACGCCCTCGATGCAGGTCACGGGTGAGACGGCGTACTGCCATGCAACGGGATGCGAGCGGCACGGTCGGCGCATCGACGTGATCGACTTCGTGATGTACACCGAGGGGCTGACGAAGCACGAGGCGATCCTCAGGTGCAAGGGGCTCGCGGGTGAGGTGATGCTCGCGGGGGCGGGCATCGCGAAGGCGAGCGCGCCGGCGAAAGCGGGCGACGCAGAGACCGAAGACCTCGCCGCGTCGTACGCGTCGTTCGTCGTGTCGCTCGCGCGCTCGCCGAAGGCCCGCGCGTACGTGGCGGCGCGGGGCCTCGGCGACGTGCGGGGCGTGGGCTACAATCCGAGTCGCCACGCGGTGCGGAGCTTGCGCGAGTGCATCGTGTTCGCGCTGCGGGACCGCGAGGGGCGCGTGGTGAGCCTGTACGGGCGCCTAGCCACGGCGCGCAACCGCGGGCGTCACTACTACACGAAGGGGCGGCGGGGGCTGTACCCGGGCTACCCGGCAGCAGGCACGGAGCGCATCGTGCTCTGCGAGAGCGTCATCGACGCGGCCACGGTGGGCCTGCACACCGAGTGGCCGGTGCTCGCGCTGTACGGCACGGGCGGGCTGACGGGCGAGCACCTGGCCGCACTCGAAGGACTGGAGCACTTGCGGGAGGTAGTGCTGTTCATGGACGGCGACGAGGCCGGGCGGGCGGCCAGGGCGAAGTGGGCGGGCGTGCTGCAGGCGCGCCTCGCCTCGGGGGTGTGCGTGAGCGCCGTGGACACGCCCACCGGCGAGGACGCCAACGGGCTGGCGCTGGCTGAGGGTCCGGAGATCCTGGCTCACCTCATCGAGGAGCGGGAGGCCTTTTTCCCTTCCCCTGAAATGGCTTCCCCTGAAGTCGCCTCCCCTGAACCGGTCGTACCGGCGCTCGTGAAGCCTTCCCCTGAGTCGGTGGCTACCGAGGCGCCCGAGGGGGTGGCCAGCGGTGGCGAAGTGACGGAGTCGGGCGTCGCCGATGCGGGGGCGGTCGAGCTGGATGCGGACGACCCGGAGGCGCTGGTGTGGCGGGCGCACGGGGTGCGCTTCACGGCGCTGGGTGGTGTGGCGCCGAGGCCGGCAGACCGGATGAAGGTCACCCTCAAGATCGAGCGGGAGGGCTCGCGCGACCCGCTACACCGCGTGCGCACGGCCGTGGACCTGTACCGCGACGAGGCGGTAGAGCGCGTGGCGGCGAAGGTGGCCGGCAGGCTCGAGGTGTCGGGTACGCAGCTGCTACGCGATCTATTGGCTCTGACCGAGCGGCTCGAAGCTTACCGGGCGGAGCGCCTCGCGGCCGAGCGGGCGGCGGCGAGGTCGGGGGCCGAGGAGTGGCGCCTGACCCCGGAGCGGCGTCGGCGGGCGCGGGCGTTCCTCGCCGGTGATGACCTGCTCGGCCGCACGGCCGCGCAGATCGCGGCCACGGGCGTCGTCGGCGAGCGGGACAACGCGCTCGTCCTGTGGCTCGCGTTCACGACGCGCCTACGGGGAGGGGGAGCTCGTCCTGGACGAGGAAGCGTTGCTGGCCGGTGCCGAGGCCCTGCTAACCGGCAACCCCGAGGTCGAAGCCTTCCTACGCGATATGTACGCGCTCGCCGACTACGTCGCCACCGCCGCACCGCGGTGTCGAGAGAAAGGCTGGAGCAGCTACAAGGACAAGGCGATCGTGCCGGCCTGCCTGTGGGAGGAGGCGCCGATCAACGCGGTCGCGAGGTACTCGACGGCCGACCTGCCGTTCGTGGCCGGGATGGTCGACGGGCTCTACGGCGAGGTCAAGGGGCTCGTCCTCCTGCCGAAGATGATGTACGACCTCAGCGCGGGTGTCGAGCGAACGGTGAGGGCGTACCTCAAGACCTACCTACTGTGCAACAACCTGAAGCTCACCGACGCGCAGCTCGAAGAAGTCATCGACCGACGTAAAGCCGCCGAGCAAGTCAAGGCAAAAGACACCGCGCTCGCCGAGGGGGGCGTCGGGTACTGGACGTGGGCGAGCGAATACTTCACCGACACCCAGTACGCGGCGTACAAAGACCTAGACTGCGATGGGGCCCAACAGCTCGTCAAAGAAGTCAACGAGTTCGCCGCCTACGCGACCGAGTGGGGTACGATCGTCGCGGCCTACGATAAGGTCGCCGCGCAGCTGGCGACGTACTTCGAGGCGGTCGCGGCCACCGACAACGTCGCCCGCTACGAGCACGGCAAGATTGGCATCCAGGTCGCAGCCACATTCGTACCAGTTGCCGGTCAAGCCGGCAAAATCGCGAAGGCCACGCGGGCGGGCGAGGCCACGGTGGCGGTCGCGAAGTTCTCACGCGGCAAAGTCGACGAGGTCGGCGAGGCGATTGGCCGGAAGCTCGCCGGGGGCGGGTTGGACGCGCTGGCGCGACTCAAGAAGTTGGGGATCTCGGACGAGGTCGCCGAGCAGTTGACGCGCGGTCGTGCGGCGGGCAAGGCCGACGAGCTTGCGGGGTTCCTCGAGAGGACACCGGGACTGAAAGGGGCCGTGGAGACGGTGAGCGCAGCCAACCGCGCGAAGTTCGCGGACGACCTAGTTGGTGGTGGAGCGGAGTTCAACAAATACATTAGCTCACTTGAAGCGGAAAAGCTAGAAGATGTATTAATCGCCTGGGAAGCGCTATATCCAGGTGCCAAGAGGCTGGATGTTAATGTATTGGAGTTCATCAGCGACCCCCTAGTCGTAGGATCGCGGAGAAAAGTAATTAGCGCGAATCTACCTACTCGCTTCCCTTCCATCGCTATCGATGAGCTTACAGCTATCTACCACTACACCACGGAAGCGTACACAACTTTAAATGCCGCGCTAAGATCCGGGGTACTAACTTCGAGTCAACGCGGATTTACCTCGAGCCTTAACACAGCTTTGAATAAGCTACCGACGCATTCTGGAAGTAGTCTGTATAGAGGAGCTAGCGGAATGGAAGCCAAAATTGTAAAAGCTTGGAGGAAAGGTGAAGAAATCAAATTTAACGACTTTAAGTCGACGTCGATGAGCCTAGAACAAGCTCGTAATTTTTCTGACGACGTTATCCTCGAGATTTTACCGCCTGGAGGAAAATCAATTTGCCAAATAAGCTGTCTTCCTGGGGAAGCCGAAGTTTTGTTTAGCTCAAGGAGTAGGTTTAAAGTGAGCGAAGTAATTGAAGATTTTGTAGTCTACGACAGTGACTTCAACCCTTCTGTAATAACCAAAGTAATTTTGTCGGAAATCAAGTAATATGAATGATAATTGCTCGCATATCGGATACTTATCTAGAGCCATAGGCCTGTTGGATAGAAGGATGAAGGAACAAGAGTACCCTGAGGTAATAGCCGCAAGCATGCGAAATAAAATTGATTCATTCAAAACCCTTGTTGAAATATTTGAATTCCTCGACAAACCCCCAGCAGAACGGCAGGCTCTTAGAGTGTCTTTTGTAGCTAGTTTACGGAAGAGAAATTTAGAAACAAAGGACCACATAGCCGCTATTAAGCTGTACGAGCAGTTGTCTAACATTATACCGCACTGCGCAATAGCATTTTTTCGAGGAACGGAATCCGAGGGGTATAAGGCTTGCACTCAGTACGCTTGCGCGATAGACTACTCGTATTTAGAATTTGGTTCAGATAAAGGAATCCAAGAGCTACACGGGATATTGAATAGCGAAGTGACAAAGGGCCAGTTAAACGATATTCATTTGGAATCCAAGAAGATGATCGAAGATTTTATATTGTACTTAAGTGAAATTGCGTCAAACTGACGCCATTAGACCAGTAATATAGGAGCAAGTTTGACGGTCAGTCGAAGTGACCGACGAGATGCCCAGAAAATACGTGAGGGTACGGCAGTGTATCACACAGGTCTCATTTAGGTATAATACAGAACTAATGTCGATCCGTTCTTCCTGACGCCACGCTCACAGAGACGCGGTATGTTTGGAAGATCGCTCGGAATCGCTTGTTGGAGATATTCAAGCATCTCTTTCTAATACTTTAGCAAACCTGGAACACGGAAGCGGTGGAGCAGATCAATTTTTTGTTGAATCTTTTGAGAACCAAGTGTGTGCTACGGGAAACAAAATTGACCTAAAATGACAAAAATAAATGCTGGAAAATGCAAAATTTGCGAACCTATCCAGAATTTAGTCAATTATCTTGAATCAGAGCGTGTTAGAGTTTTTCGAGCTGCCTGAGCGCGAGCTTGACGTGCGCCCACAACACCGTCGCCTCGTAGTGTCGGCGTAGCCGGTCGTAGCACGTGCGAAACGCCCGCGAGAACGACGGGTGCGCGAAGGTCCGCTCGATGACCCACCGCACCGGTACCGGCGCGAACCCATTGGCTTTCAGCTTCTTGCACTCGGGTACCGTCGTACACCGTAGCTCGACGCCACGCTCCGCCAACGCGTCGGCGAAGTGCTCGTACGCGCCGTCGGCGAGGGCGAGGGTGACGGTCGTGAACCCCGACGCCTGAGCTACGGCGACGACGCGCTCGGCCGGGGGGCCGTCGTGGGCGTTCGCCCCCGTCGCGACGCACCCGAGCAAATGGCCTCGGGAGTCGGTACAGGCGTGGGGAGTCGGTACAGGCGTGCAGCTTGACGCCGCTGACGCGCTTGTAGCCATCATATCCGTGGACCTCGCGCCGCCCCCACGCCGCCGCGGGTACCGATCTCGAGTCGATCGCGACGGCGGTCGGGTGTCCGGGGTTGCGGTCGGGTCCGGGGGCACCGACGTAGGTGAGGGCGGGGGCTTCGATAAAGCGTAGCACGCTGACGATCGGGGCGTTAGCCGTCTCCATGACGCGCTCGCGAGCCCAGCGCCGGAAGTAGTCGTAAGCTACGTGCCACGGGAGCTGCGGCGAGTCGAGGCTCCGCCACTTACAGCCGTCGTCGACGCGGTGGAGGATTGCGGCGACGACGAGTTCGAGGGGATACTTACGTACGCGGCGGGGGATGAGTAACCGAATGACTCGGGTGAGTAGTTTTACGCTGCCGTCGGAGACGTTCGGGTGGTATAGAGTGGTATCCATGCCCCCGGTAGCGGCTCCGGCGGCCTCTTGTTCAGCAGGTTACGCATGCGGGAGGTCCGCACCCAAAAACTCTAACACGCTCTTAAAGGAGTCCTTCACCTACAAAGGTTACTGTAGCTACCACGATGGTGCCTTGTTCAGGCCGATCGAGACTGCTGGCGAAACACTTGACCATAAATCGAATCAGTGTCTGGCGCTTTTGCGCGGAGTAAACTACGAACGCCGCAAGAAACAAGAGCTAGTTGAAGCTCATTCTTTAATGCTGAAAAAATACAAAAGCCGCCTACGAGTTCAACGTATAGAAGATGCGATACGTGGCTTCAAATATGGAATGAGCGATCTTCAGAAGTTGAGCAACCGATTGCATCAAGTTGTATCTGAGGGACCTTCCTCAGAAGGAATTGAGCTATTCAGACGAGTCGTACCATTCTCCGGCATTACATTTAGCTCCACCTTTGACGCTCAATCCGATACCGAAAAATCCAGAGAGCGTAACGTGTTAAGGGATGGGTGGCAAGGTCATCTCCCAAGCTACGTAGTCGGATTGTTCCCCGTCAATGACGAGGAATCCATTTTTCTACTCGGTACATTCGACGGCCATCACGAGTCCGTAGGTCCGTTGATGACAAGCTTGGAGGCGTTAGACGAGGAGGGTGTCGCCCTGCTTATCTCCGAAATTGTGACCAGGCACATCGAGACGTGGGCGGTGTCACCGTCGTTCTACAGATCGAATGTGAAGGCTCGTTTGGATCTGTTCAACCGGCTCTTCATGCAAGAGGAGCCAACTCTGGTTCCGGGGCTGAAGCCGGGGCTGCATCTGTGGAACCTGGATTGGCGTGCTAACTGACGATACTTGTCATGACAAGTACCTAAAACAACGAGCCCCCTACATCGGCTGTTGCTAGCCTTCTTGGTCCGTTCACCTCCCTACGATCAATAGAACCTTAGCCCCTGCCGTCAACCCGAAAACAACCCACCCTCCGCCTCAAACCCCCGCAGCCGCTCCAATGCCACCTCCACGTGCCGTGGCTTCAACAAGTCCCGCTTCCGGTCCGACCACCGTGCCGCCCCGACCTGCACGGCCTCAACCGTATCTGCTTGCTGCGCGTGCCGCAGATAGTCTACCGTCGACAGGATCTCTAGCGCGCCTAACCCCTCGAAGCCGTACAGGAGCCGTCGCAGCCGATCAAGTCGTTCTCGCTCCTCTCCGCCGAGCTCGCGTGCGGTGTAGTCGTCGACTTCGGGTTTGCGTCTGTAGTCCAGGTAGATGGAGTCAAATGGCTTGGTCGTCCCTTGCTCCATTCCGGCGAGGTAGGCGCCATTGAGGTGGAGCATCACATGGCGGACGCCATCTGCGTACGGGCCGTAGAAGTGCGGCTCGAACCTCAGCTTAAGCGATTGCCCCAAACGCTGCAGAAAGTAGGCGAGCTTTGTGGCGACGAAGAGGTTGGTGCGTTCGCCTTGCGACTCGAAAGTGTACTGCGCTTGAAGCAGCATTGCGCGCGCGGTCGTGAGCTTGCCCTCTACCTGATTGGCTGAAGCACGGAGTTGGGCCGCGATAGCGGTGTTCGGCTCGAAGATCTCCGCTTCCACGTCGAGACCGTCGAGCGCCTCCGCGATCATCGGACGTACACGTGCCCAGTCGAGCCCGCCGTGGCCACAACCGAGCGGCGGGATAGCGATGCTCGGAATGGCGCGCTCGAGGATGAGCTGCCGCAGGCTCGCTAGACCGGTCTCGATGTAATCGTACTTCGACTTGGCGCGCCAGTGCCGCTTTGTGGGGAAGTTGACGATGAGGACGGGGCCACGAGTACCAACCTCCTCGACGGCGAGCATTTCGCCCGTATGCAGCTCCTCGCGCTCGCAGGCGCGGCGGTACACCTCGTAGTTGGTTGGGAAACGACGCTTGAATTGGAGCGCGATGCCCTTCCCCATCACGCCAACGGTGTTGACGGTGTTGACGAGGGCGTACGCGTCGCTCTCGAGAATATCGCCGGTGAGGTAGCGGGTGGGCATTAGTAGTAGAAGTCGTCGGGGTTACTAGGAACGCTCACCTTGATCGGAGAGCCTACTCTAGACGCAACTTGCTGCAGATCAGTGGCTTTGCGTTCGCTAGAAACAAAGATGTGTAGAATCGCTGCTGCCGGTACGTGGCGTAATATCAACAACTCTGCCTGTTTACGGCGGATTAGGTCGCTGTCGCGCTCTCGAACCGCAGCTAAACCCCAATTGCTAGCGTGGATGGCGCCATCATCAACCTGCTGCTTGACAACTCGATCGCTGGGGAAAAATTCTGTCGTCGCCATTGTTGCATGACCGTCGGTGAAACAAAACTGAAGCCCGAATTGCGATAGGACACGAGCACGGAAGCAGAGGTAAGCAATCTCCTCGGCTGGTCTTTTGATAATTGTATCCGACCGGCGAGCGTGCTGAATACGGTAGAGCATCGGCGAGCGCGGCCCGAAGTAGAATGGAATGTAGTCGGCGAGCGTGCCTCCTGGAGCAACCGGTACCTCCTGCTGGGCTCGACGGTTGGTGAGGCTGTTGTCACCGATGAAGACATAGCCCGCCGTGTCTCGCCCCTCCGACATCGCCCAGAGCCCATTACTTAGAATGTTGGCAACGTTGTCAACATGGGTGATGCGGTAGAAGGGGTAGTCGCCTTCAAGGAGGTTGGCCATGCGCGTGCAAAGGAAATAACCGCAGCTTCGCCCACAACTGTAGGCTTTGTACGGATCGTGCCGACCAGCGTGCCCCGCTCATCACAGCATGCGTCTACTTCTTGAATGACTATTTTCTTGTCCAGTAAGTTGTAGCGTCAACCGGCCCACCCGTACTCTAGTCTCATGCTCAGCACCACCCCCGCTCCCCGCCCCGAGCGCGCCACCCAAGCTCGCGTTACTCGCCTCTTCACCGACCCGCACCGCGAAGGCTGGCTCGGCTACCACCACCTCGGCGACCTCACCCGCCGTAACACCAACACCCCCGTCGAAGAAGGCCTCCTCCGCGCCAACCTCCGGCGCCGCGGTTACCCAGACGCCACAATTACGCGCGCGCTGGCCACTTTCCAGCGCGCCCTCGAGGTCCGCGACGACACCCTCGCGCAGGCCAACCAGCGCGTCTACGGGCTCCTGCGCTACGGCGTCAAGGTGCAGATGGGGCCGGGGCAACCCAATCAGTCCATCGCGCTCGTCGCCTGGGACGACACCGAGGCCAACGACTTCGCACTGGCCGAAGAGGTCACCTTGCGGGACAACAACGAGCGCCGCATCGACCTCGTCGTCTACCTCAATGGCATCGCCGTGGCCGCCATCGAGCTCAAGCGCGCCTCCGTCGACATCGGGGACGCCGTCCGCCAGCTTATCACCAATCAGGAGCCGCGCTTCAACCAAGGCTTCTTCACTACCGTCCAGCTCCTCGTCGCCGGCAGCGATACCCAAGGCATCCGCTACGGCACTACCGGCACGCCCGAGCAGTTCTACACCGCCTGGAAGCCGCACCCACCCATCGCCGAGGCCGAACTCGCACGAGAGGGCGTCCGACTGGACCGCCCCCTGGCCGAACTCTTCGACCGCGACCGTCTCCTCGACCTCCTGCACCACTTCGTCGTCTTCGACGGCGCCGTCAAGAAGGTGCCGCGGCCGCACCAGTACCTCGGTATCAAGGCCGCCCAGCGGCGCATTCACCAGGGCGAGGGCGGCGTCATCTGGCACACGCAGGGCTCGGGCAAGTCTATCCTTATGGTGCTGCTGGCCAAGTGGACGCTCGAGACCTACCCCGACGCCCGCATCCTCGTCATCACCGACCGCGAGGAGCTCGACAAGCAGATCACAGGCGTCATGCAGGACGCGGGCGTCGTGCCGAAGAGCAAGCCCAGTCCCCGCGTCACGTCCCGCCGCGAGCTGGCCAACTTGCTCAGCGCGCCCGAGCCGCGGCTCATGTGCGCGCTGCTCCACAAGTTCGACACCGACACGGAGGCGCCCGCACCCGAGATCCGCGGGCGCTTCTTCGTCTTCGTAGACGAGTGCCATCGCACGCAGGGCGGGGACATGAACCGGCAGATGCGCGAGTGGCTCCCGGGGGCCGTCTTCATCGGCTTCACGGGGACGCCGCTGCTACGGAAGGACAAGAAGACCACGCGCGACACCTTCGGCGACTACATCCACACCTACAAGTTCGACGAGGCCATGCGCGACGGCGTCGTACTCGACCTCAAGTACCATGCCCGCGCCGTCGATCAGCGCGTCACGCAGGTCCGCGAGATCGACGACTGGTTCGAGCGCAAAACCCGCGCCCTCAACGGCTACCAGCGGTCGGTTTTGCGGAAGCGCTACGCTTCGCTCGAGCAGCTATCGAGTAGCCAGGAGCGCAAGCAGCGCATCATCGCCGACATCATCGCCGACTTCGGCACCAAGCAACGTCTCAATAACGACCGCGGCACCGCCATCCTCGTGGCCTCCAGCATCTACGACGCGTGCCACTACTACCGCCTGTTTCAGAACACGGGCTTCGGGGACTACTGCGCCGTCATTACCAGCTACGAGCCGGTGGCCGGGATGGTGTCGAAGGCCTCCGCCGGCGACACCGAGCGCTACAAGTACGAGACCTACGAGCGCTTCGTGCTCCGGGACTACCCCACGGCCCGGGCCTACGAGACGGCCAAGAAGGAGGCCTTCATTAAGGACCCCACCAACACCAAGCTCCTCATCGTGGTGAGTAAGCTGCTCACGGGTTTCGATGCGCCCTCGTGCACGTACATCTACCTCGACCATACGCTGCGCGATCACAACCTCTTCCAGGCCATCTGCCGAACCAATCGCCTCGACGGCGACGACAAACCCTACGGCCATATCGTCGACTACCGCGAGCTGTTCCGCAACGTCGAGGAGTCCATCGCGGTCTACACCTCCGACGAGCTCGACCTCGAAGGCGAGGGCGCCGATTCTAACATCAAGCTCAAAGACTGGCGCGAGGAGGGCCGCCGCCGCCTCGACGACGCGCGCGAGCAGCTGAGCTACCTCTGCGAGCCCATCCCCCCGCCGCGCACCCAGGAGCAGCACCTCCACTACTTCGCCGGCCACATCGAGGACGAGGAAGCCCTCGACGACACGGAGGCCAGCCGCATCAGCCTCTACAAGCTGGTCGCGAGCCTCGTGCGCGCCTACGCCTCACTCTCGGGCGAGCTGTCCGAGGCGGGCTACGGCATCGAGGAGATCGCGGCTATCGAGACGGAGATCGAGTTCTACAAGGACGTCCGCGAGGCCCTCAAGCTCTACGCCGGCGAAGTGCTCGACGTGCGGCCCTTCGAGGCCGACATGCGGCACCTCATCGACACCTACATCCTCGCCGATCCGGCGCGCGCGTCGGGGCAGCTCGCGGACTTCAGTCTCCTCCAGCTCATTGTCGAGACCGGTATCAACGACGCCATCGCGCGCGAGCTCAACGCCAAGCGCCAGCTCTCCAAGCGGTCCATCGCCGAGGCCATCGTCAACAACGTCCGCAAGGCCATTATCCGCGAGCGCCTCACCGATCCCCGCTTCTACGCCGAGATGTCGGTCCTGCTCAAGGACCTCGTCACGCAGCGCCGGCTCATCACCGAGGACTACGAGCAGTTCCTCCGCCTGGCCGAGGAGCTCGTGCGCAAGGTTCAGGCCGGCGGCAGCCATAGCTCCGTGCCCGAAGCGTTGCGCGACACCCCCCGCGCCCTCGTCGTCTACCGCAATCTCGCGTCCCTGCCCACGGACGGGCAACTGGTTTTGCCGGAAGGCGCAGAGGGTCTAGCTGAGCTTACGCTAAAACTCGACCGCGCCTTGCAGGCCGAGGCCCCCGCCGGCTGGAAGGACGAACCCGACGGCCCGAAGGCGCGCCTCGTGCAGAACGCCCTCCACAAGATCCTCGACCGCGACCGCGCCGCCACGATGGCGCTCTTCGAACTACTCCGAAACCAAGCCAGCTACTAGTGGCCGACGCCGAACGCTTCGACCTCGGGGACGTCCGCATTGCCGTGACGCGCAAGGACATTCGGAACGTCCACCTCGCCGTACACCCGCCGGACGGCACCGTCACACTCACCGCGCCCCTCCACACCCGCCTCGACGCCGCGCGCGCCTACGCCATTACGCGCCTCCCTTGGATCCGCAAGCAACGCGCGCAACTCGCCGCGCAGGCCCGCGAGACGCCCCGCCGCTACGTGACGCGCGAGAGTCATTACCTCTGGGGCGAGCGCTACTTGCTGCGGGTGGAGGAGGCCGACGCCAAGCCACAAGTGCGGCTTTCGCCAAAACACATCACGCTGCGGGTGCGCCCCGGCAGCGATCGGGACGCCCGCGCCGGTGTCGTTCACGCGTGGCACAAGCGCTTGCTCTACGACGAGGTCCCGAGTGTCCTGGAGGAATGGTCGAGCAAGATGGGGCTTCCCGTACCGCGCTACTTCCTCCAGCGCATGAAGACGAAATGGGGGAGCTGCAATCCGGCTGCCGGGACGATCCGCCTCAACACCGAGCTCGTCAAGAAGCCTAGGCACATGCTGACTTACGTCATCGCGCACGAGCTGGCGCACTTCATAGAGCCAAACCACTCAGAGGCCTTCGCGGCGGTGTTAGATAGGTACTATCCACAGTGGCGGCTAGCGAGGGAGGAGCTGAACGCGCTGCCGCTGGGGGTGGAGTGAGGCGGGGGATGTCACGTTTGAACCGCGACACCCTTGGTATTCCGTCACCCGCTCGCGCTCGTTCCCTTCGAAACCCTTCGCCTCGCGCCACCCGCGCACCGCGAAGTTCACCATTTGCGCATTGACGACGAGGGCAGTGAGTAATTCATAAGCCGTGGCTCTGCTACAGCCTAAGCAATCTGCAAATACTCCCTACCCCCCAACACCTCAGCTACCCGCGCGGCGTCTCCACCCGTAGCGCCCCGCTCTCGCCAGAAAGCCCCATAAAACTGGTACCCGAGCTGCGAGACGTAGGCAGCGCACGCCGCCCACTTCCGGTCGAGCGGAGGCGTACCGGCCCAGTCGAAAGCACACGCTCCAGCGGTTGCCTCCTCCACCGACTGAACCGTTTTAGCGGAAGCGAGAGCTTCGTAGCCCGTACTCGCGCGAGCTACGTAGGGCTGATCGCACCACCGTAGCCAGCGTATGTCGGGGAAGCTCGGACGTACGAGCGCTACGGCTTGAGCCAGGAGCACATGGTCCACGTGACCGCCCGCGCACACGGGATAGGCAACCGTCGCTGGCTTGGCGTTGCGGAGAAGCTCGGCGATTTGCTTTGCGATGTCGGACCGGACCGCCAACTCGGCCGCACTCGCTAGCACCGCTCCGAAGAGCATCTCGGGCGACGTGTACCCCCGGTGCGGCGCTTCCGTAAAACTCCGGTGCAACGGCTTCGCGCCGATAATCTTGCAGGCCGCCACATCCTCCGCGCGCCACCGAGCTCGATCTGCGCTGGCGGCTGCGCGGGCGCCTAC
>CBDCDD010000002.1:0-6686 GCA_965215215.1 Saprospiraceae bacterium | reverse complement strand
GGACTGAGTCGGAGCATAGAAAGAGCCGCCGTCTGCCCGGCCATCATAGATGATAGTAGGTGCGACCTCGGCGAGGTACTCGTCTAGGATCACATCCCACTGATCGGAAGTGGCTGCGAACTTCGCGGCTGTACTCACGATGCCGCTTTCGCTCGTTGTCGTGTCGCCCCATTCGAAGTCAGGGTGTCCCCATTCATCAATGATGACGTTCGACGCGGCGCGAGCCTGCTGCTGTTTCCTCTTGCCCCTGAAGACATACTGGATTGCAAGCACTTTGCCTCCGTTCTGGCCCGAAACTGTACCGAATACGAGGTCTTTGACCTCGGACTGACGGTAACCGTACATGAACCATGGCTCGAAGAGCGTGGCTCGCTCGAATCTCTGGCCGATCAAGTCAGAATGCTTCATAGGTGGGGATGCCACATAACAGATGGACGCTCAGCCGCGTGAGGCTGAGGGCACAGCGTTCGGCCGAAGCGGCGGAGACGCCGAAGCTACGGACGGCCGAGGACGCTGGCGCTTCACGTCGGCCTGCAGCGGCGAGTTAGGCGTCACCGAAGCCGGGTTGCGGTTTCGTAGGTGAGACGCTCACCGTCGGCGTCGTAGTGGACTCGAACCCAAGCGTAGCCCTCTCGGCCGGTCGCGTCGGCGTGGTTCAGCAGCCACTGGCGGACTCTCGGCAACGCTTCCGCCAGCAGCGCGGTCTTGACGGTGTTGCGGAGCGGGCGAGGGACGGCGCCGACGTTGATCTCCCACTTGGGATCGTACCAGCCCTTCTCGATCATATCGTTCGAGGCTGAGCGCCCCGGGACCCGGTTGCTGTAGTTGACTCGGAAAACAAGGAACGGGCTCTCTACTCGATGAGGGTTGTCCTGCCCCGGCGTGAACGTGATGGAGAGCGCTCCAAACTGTGGCACACCGTCCAGCGCGTCCGAGACGTTCTTGGCTCCGAGCGGGTACGAGAGCAAGCTCGACAACTCCAGCTTGTACGAAGTAGGAATCATCGGGACGGAGGTGACGCCTAACAGTGGGCCGCTCAAGCGCCCTGGGCTGAGGGCACGGCGGTCGGGACGAGCAATGATAGCGCCGACGTACCGCCGGGACCGAAAACGCCAGCGCCTAGGGTCGGCTTGCAGCGGCGAGTTAGGGGGCGCCCGCGACGGTAGCACGGTGGCGGGACAGCGGACGGACCCCCACCGCCGAAGCCACGTGCGTGCCGCCCCTTCCCTTCTAATCGGCCGAAGCGCCCATGCCCGACTGGCGCCGGTGGTGCGACCGGGCAACTGACGGAGACGCCGAAGCCGCTACCGACCACGACCGCCAGTCCGAAAGAGACTCCGCGCGTGGCTCGGATCTCGGTGCCCAACTCCACCTTGCCCGGCGAGCCCCTAACAGTGGACCGCTCAGCCGCCCTAGGTTGAGGGCACAGCGGTAGCCCGAAGCTACGGAAGCGCCGACGCCATGTGGGAACCGAGAACGCTGGCGCCTAGGGTCGGCCTGCAGCGGTGGGTTCTGCCGCACGGTGGGCGAGGACGGTCTCAGAATCGAACGCCGATCCCCACCGGAATCCCCCCGCCTCTCTCAGAGCCGAGGAGGTTCACCGTCCTAACCTCCAGCGCGACGGCGGCATCGCCGACAGGTACCTCCACCCCGAGGCCATTACCGATCCCGACGGCCACCGCCGCTTCGTCTGTGTAAGCGCCACCGTCCACGTACAGCCCGACGGAGACGGGAATGAAGAACGGCCGCACAGCCCACGACTCCACGAAATCGGGGTCCCACCGAGAGACGAGCCCTGCCCCTAGCAGCCACGGACTCCCATTCTCGGCCAAACCCCGCTGGTAGAATGCTTCGGCGGACACGCTGACGTCCGGGGTCGGGATGCCAAGTGCTCGGGTCGGGTCCGTGAGCAGCCGCTGGCGGAGGTTGGCGTGGTAACCGAGCCCGTAGCCGGTGCCTTCAATCGCACCTGCCCCCCCGGCTACAACTTTAGAACCAGTCGGCCGACTGACTTGAGCCGACGCCTCCGAGAAACCCATTACGGCGACGGTTATCAGAACGAGTACGCGCATGGCTATGTGGGGAGGGCCGGATGACCTAGTGGAAGATCGAACGAGGCGAGTGCGGCAGAACAGATGGACGCTCAGCCGCGTGGGGCTGAGGGCACGATGGCGAGTCGAAGCACAGGATACGCCGAAGTCCAGCCAGCGCCAAGAACGCTACCGCCCCACGTCGGCCTGCAGCGGCGAGTTAGCTGGCGTGCCTGATGAGACCGACCAAGCGCGGACGTTGTATTCGAGGCCGGTCGGGCTCGAATCCTCCGGCTCAGCCGCCCACACCGTCACAAGCACCCCGGCCGATCCGTCCGCGGCGATAAGGTTGAAGTCGCCCTCGCCGTCGGACCAGAGCGCAGCGGCGTGGCGGCGACCCCAAGAGAGCGGGACGTCGAACGCGCCGCCGTCGGTCTCGTGGTAGCCCGACGGCATGAGCCAAGCCGGTACGTCCGAGTCCGGGAGCGCGGTGACCACGCGGAGCACGTCGGTTACGGTGTGGAACTCGTCGTGGTAATGCCCGACTGGCGGCGCGTCGTAGGCCGCACCGAAGCGCTCGGCAAGCTCGCCGGTCTGGGGCTCGGTGACGAACGGGCGGGCGGCGAGAAACGCTGCAAGATCAGGCCGAAGGTCTGCGAGGTAGCGCTCCTGCCAGCGGCGTTGGAGGTTGGCAGCGGACTTTTGGAGACGGAGGGCTTTCCTGTCCATGACCGCGACGGTTGGGGCACGCCAGCTAACAGTGGGCCGCTTAGCCGCGAAGGGCTGAGGGCGGGGTGGTCGCTCGAAGCTATGGAAGCACCGTGGCCCCGGGGAGCCTGAGGACGCTCGTGCCCTTCGTCGGCCTACAGCGGCGGGTTACACCGCAGCCCGTGACGCCGGGCGGGGTGGCCGGACAGCGCGCGGATCGCAGGACCCGCGACCGTGGCACCCCGGACCCCAATCCTCTCGATCTCACCAAGTGGCGCGGTGGTATCGGCCTGGGACCGCCCCGCCCGACGACCGACGAGAGCGACCGCCCCGCCCGAATGCCGCCACGCTCCGCGGCGGGGAGAGTTTGGGCGGGGCGGGGTGGTGGGTTGCACGGGCCGAGACCGGAGAGCGGCTGCGGTGTAACAGATGGACGCTCAGCCGCGAAGGGCTGAGGGCGGGATGGTCGGTCGAAGCTACGGAGACGCTGACGCTCGGCCAACGCAAGAGCGCTGGCGCCCTTCGTCGGCCTGCAGCGGCGGGTTACACGGCTGGCGAGCTATTCGTCTCCGAGGAATATCTCGTCCTGAAGATCCTCTGCATGACTATTCGGACCGTAAGTGGGATCACCTTTGCTCTGGGAGACGAAAGTGATCCTCAGGCGCTTGAAGAGCTTGGCGAACTCCATAGGCGTGATATCGACGTAGGCACGATGGATCGGTAGACCGAGGCCCGGGTCCGCCGCTGCCTCGACGTCTTCGCCTACTTCGTTCAGAACGCAGTGAGCAATGAGACTGCACCGGGGTTCTTGGTGCGGCGTCCGGTTCTCTACGATGCTGAAGCTGTACGCGATGGGGCGGTAAGTGCTGAAATCAAGACCAGCCTCCCGAAAGATGTCTTCGAACGTCCGCTGATCTGACCCGCCGTGATGCTCGGCGGCGGCGGTCCCAAGCCGGTCGCTGTATCGGGTTCGGGCAACGATGATGTCGTGTCTCATGGATCTCAAATAGCTCAGATGTGAAGCCGTGTAACAGACGGCGCTTCAGCCGCCGAGAGGTGACAGCACGGCGGTGGGACGAAGCTATGACTGGCGGCGCTGTGGGAACGAACTGAGAACGCTGATCCTCTCGGTCGGCCTGCAAGCGCGGGTTAGCCCGCACGGCCCGAGGGCAGCGCCAACTCGGCAACCCCGTCCTCGCCTTCGTAATCGTAAAGGAAAGCGCGTGGGGTCCGCGTCGCCGCCAGCCTCGACAAAGCGCTGGTCGCGGCTTTTGAAGAAAGCGACGCCCGGACGGCCTCGTGCACCTCGCCCCTTAGCCGGTCCTGCTCCCGGTCGTAGGCGTCGTCCTCGTCCGGGAAGCTGTCGAGCCGGTCGAGCACGTAGGCCGAAGCGATCTGGACCGCGAACGGCTCGCCGCGGCGGTCGTGGTTGAGCCCTCCTGAGCCGGGGGCCTCTCTGTTCGGGTAGCCTATGACGCGCCCGCTGTCGTACCACACCTCCACGTACAACGCGGACCACTCCGGGCCGAGTCCGGCGGTCTCCGAGAAGAGGCGGGACCAGAAGGCGTCGAGCGAAGCGCGGAGGGCACCAGCGTTCAGCGTCGGGACGTCGAGGTGGTGGACGGTATGGCCGTCCGCTCCGTGAGTGATGACCTCCCAACTAGCGGCGCCGTCCTCTTGGGTCATAGCGTTGAGCGAGTGCGGGCTAACAGAGGGCCGCTCAACCGCGAAGGGCAGCGACCGCTGGTGGTGAATCAGAGCGCAGGATACGCCGATGATCGGACGAGCCGAGAACGCTGACGCCCTTCGTCGGCTTGCAGCGGCGGGTTATACCGCGCCGTCTGTATCGTCCGGGTACGGATAGAATGACTCAGCATGTACTTCCTCTCGGGCGACCGCGATAGCTCGTTCGAGTTCTTCCAACGGGATCTCGACAATCGCGCCGGCGACATCGAATGCGACCCGGATCTCGCCTTCGATCTCCGAGCGGAACGTAGCGACGACCGGCTGAAACCCGTTCGGCAGCGGCTCCGCGTCGCTGCCGCCAGCGTGGACCTCGACGTGCATCCCGTCCTCGGAGACGGAGGCGATGATGAGCGAGACCTTCGGGTAGAAGTGGATAGGCTGCAAGGTTGGAGCGCGGTATAACAGTGGACCGCTCAGCCGCCCTAGGCTGAGGGCGCAGCGGTAGCCCGAAGCTACGGAAGCACTGGCGCCCCGCCCGGAGTAAGAACGCTGGCTCCTAGGGTCGGCCTGCAGCGGTGGGTTCTACAGCGCCGCCACACCGACGGGCCACCGCGAGCGAGACCCGAAGCGCGGACGCCGACCCGGCGCGTGGCTCCCTCCGCTCATTCCTCCGACCCCGACCGCCGCGGTCCTCGACCCGCTGGCGACGTTGCCCGAGCGGCACGACACGGCCGAGACGGACCGCCAGTCGAACGCGGACTCGCCCGAGCAGACCGTTGGCGCGGGGCACGATGCCGCCTTTGCATTCCTCGCCACGACGGCGCTGTAGAACAGTGGACCGCTCAGCCGCGAGAGGCTGAGGGCACAAGGGTTCAGACGACGGAAAGTAGCGCCGACGCCCCGCCAAAGCCAAAGGCGCTGGCGCCTATCGTCGGCCTGCAGCGGTGGGTTCCACCGCCCACGACCGCCGAGGCACGCGCGCGAGATCGAATGAAGTAGGAACCGCCGCCCGACTGGCAAGGCGCCCGACCCGAGTGACGGAGCGCCGACGCCGCACGGTGCCACCGAGACGGCCACGCGCGACGAAGCGCCGATATCTCGCTCGACTGGCGACGGCACAGGCGAAGGTCGAAGCGCGAAGCCGCCAACTCGGAGCGCCGCCAGTCGGTCCAGCGCTTGCGTGGCACCCGAATCGAAGGCGGTAGAACAGAGGGCCGCTCAAGCGCCCTGGGCTAAGGGCGCGGCGGTAGCCCGAAGCTACGGAGACGCCGACGTCCCGCCCGGAGCGAGAACGCTGGCGCCTAGGGTCGGCTTGCAGCGGCGGGTTATGTGTACTTGGCTATTCGTACTTGTCAGGACTGAACACGAAGGACAATTCTAGCCAGAACTCTCGCAGATGATCGGCGGCACTGCTGGCGAAGTCGCGGGTGAAAAGGATGTCTCCCGCTTGGTTAACGCCGAGATCGGAACGGGTTTGGACAAACGACTCGATAGCGACAGCCTGAGCCGAACCGTCCAGTTGAGCGCCGTTGTGTGCGATCAGGTTACGGAGCTTGCCATAGTTGACGATCACCTCCCATGCCTGACCGCCACTTGGGAAGTTGATTCCAGCCTCCTTACGCAAGTAGCTCTTCGCACGGTGGATGCCACGATCATCTCGCCAATTGTGGTAACTGCTTAGACCACGTTCCTGCTCAACAAGCTTGCATAGCTCGTTGAGGTCATGCTCAAAAAAATGATAGGACGACGCGAAGAGCGCTGAGTAGAGGGTGGCGGGCATCTCCTCAACGTTCTTCTCGATCTCGCTGTCCCGGTGAGCTTCCAGTTTCTCAGTCGGCGCAAGGTTCTCCGGCGGGAAATTTTCGATCAGCCACTCGTGAGTCTCTGTCTCACGCCGTGTCACGATCTCTCGGATGAACCGAGTGATGTTGGACTGCACAAGGTCGATCAGATCGAGTAGCTGAATTTGATGGGTTCGTCCGACCATGACGATGTGCCAGTCGATTGGGTCTCTATCCATGAGTCAAACGCAGGAGGTGGGAGTACACATAACAGTGGACCGCTCAGCCGCCCTGGGCTGAGGGCGCAGCGGTAGCCCGAAGCTACGGAGACACCGACGCCCCGCCCGGAGTAAGAACGCTGGCGCCTAGGGTCGGCCTGCAGCGGTGGGTTCTACCGCCCACGACCGCGGAGGCACGCGCGTAAGGGGAGGAAGTGCAGGTCAAGCCTCGCGGTGGCACCGAGCCCGACCCGAGCGACGGA
>CBDCDD010000001.1:0-49044 GCA_965215215.1 Saprospiraceae bacterium | reverse complement strand
TTCGCGACAATGGTCTCGGACGCGACGAGTCGGTCGTACCCTTTGCGTTGTGCGGCAACGAAGTCGGCCGCCGCGAGCTGCGCCCCTTTCGGGTCAATACCTCCTTCCACGAGTGTCGCCTTCAGCTCCGGCTCCTCAAGCCCGCGTACCGCCGCCGAGCGCGATCCGTTAACCTCACTCAGTGCCGCCATGTAGTGCTTCATGAGCTTCTCGCCCATCTCCGCCCGATCCATCGCCGCGGCTACCTCCGGATCGATACGCTCCCAGCCCCGGGCTGCGAACTTGCGGCCCACTTCCGACGCCTTGAATACGTGACCGGTCCGCTCGTCGACGTAGTGGACGCCGTACAATCGCCCCCCCTCGCTACGGTGCTCGATCGTCCCGATCCCACGCTCCCGGAGCTCCGACCGGAGGTCATCTTGGCCGTCACCGCTTTTAGCCGCCGCCACGAACCCGCCTTCGACCCTGCCGACGACCTTCTTCCACGATTTCGACTTCCCGGCACTCGCCTTCTCGAATCGTTCGGCTAGACCGGACGCCCACCCGGCTTCGAACACCCGGCTCGCCTTCACCCGCGCGCCGATCTCCTTACCCGTGTCCGGATCGAGCCGCGCGAACGTGTAACCCCGATATGCGCTCCCGTCGCCGTGTTCGCCGACGTGTTCCTTCGCTCGTATCCCCCGCGACTTCAGCAGTGCGTTAAACTCACCGATCGTGGTCGGCCTCGCTTCCGCCAAAGTGGCCTCGACCGTCGCCCGTATCTCGCTCACGAGCGCACGACCGTTCGGTTCCCCCGACCGTTTTCCGATGCGCTCGGTTACCGTCAGCTTCTCCGCGCGTTTCTCCTTGCGCGCCGCCGTCAAACCGTACTTCACCTCAAGCGCCTCCCGCGTCTTCTCGCTCTTGGTTGCCCCTATAAAGGAGTCCTTTATCCGCTTACCATCCGCGCGGATGTTCATCGTCACGATATGAATGTGGTCGTTGACCGTATCCTCGTGTCGGTACAAGAACGCGGGCTGCTTCTCGAACCCGATCCCCGCCAGGTAGTCCTTCGCGATCGCGTACGCGCGCTCGTCGTCGATCTCGTCCCCCTGGGCGAAGCTCAGGATCACGTGGTACGTGTTCCGTTCGGTCCTACTGTTCCGTGCCGCTAGAGCCTCCAGCGCCCTCGTCTTCGCGCGTGCACCCTCCCGGTGGCCGTCCACGAGTGAGTTGATCGACCCGATCGCGCGGGCTTCCCCGGCGGTGACCTTGACTTCGTTATACCGAATCGCCCCCGCGAGCGACCGACCCGTCCGAATTTTAGCGATCACGAGCGAGCGTACCGTTCAGCGATCGTACGTAAATCCCGACCGCTCGCCTCTTGTGCCCGCAGACACTCGCCCACTACGCGCGCGAGTTGCGCTACCTCCGCCCGGCTAGCGCCCGATTTGTGCTCGTTCATGTGTTTCACCAGTTGGTTGAGGTTCACCCCGATCCGACGTAGGAGGTCGTTGTGTTCATGTAGACGCTCCAAACCGGCCTCGAGGGATTGGTCCCAAGTTCGCACTTTGATCTCTCCCGCGCACAACCGCGCACGCATGTACGAAGCGCGTGACGGGTACACGTGCGGGTCCCACGCAGCCATCGCCTTCTCGTAGTCCGCTGGGTTCAAGTTCACCATCACCCGGTGTGAGGTCCGCCGGTCCTTCGCCTCCTTCGAGGGTCTGCCCCGGGCATTTTTTTTCTGGGCATCCTGCGATCGATCGGGTGTGGGTGGTTCGGGAGTCATGCGTTCGATTTGCGTGCGATGGATCGACGTCCGCGGCGCACAGCGCCGCCTCCGGAGGCCCGAAGGGACTCGCCCTCACCCATAAAAATGACCAGCGAGTTTCGAGCGGTCAATGGGTGAGGCAAGTGGACTTGTGCAACGAATATGGGGCGCAGCCGCATTTATTCGTTGCACAAGTCACATCTTGCTCTGATCTAAAGATCAGACACGGTCACCTCCGCGATTCTCCTCGAGCCAACCCCCGCGAGTGACTCCGCGGACGTTTGCCATACTCCGCGATCACCTCCGCGACCACCCTCACGAATGACTGTCCGACAACCACTCCACTACTGTACAAGTCAGCACACTCTAGCTTAGCCTCAACCCCTTCGACCTCCCAATTGAACGAGAGCCTGGATCACGTGTCGGCTACCAGTCAACACTCCGTTGAGTTGGTTAATCTCGGTCGAGGCAATCCCCAAACCACCCACATTGAGGGAGGTACGACGTAGCCACGATGCTCGGTCAACCAGCAACCCGAAGGCACAACTACTACTAAGTCAACGATTGGTCAGTCATACAGCTGTACAGTCATACAGCTGTACAGTCATACAGCTGTACAGTCATACAGCTGTACAGTCATACAGCTGTACAGTCATACAGCTGTACAGTTATGCAGCTGTACAGTTATGCAGCTGTACAGTTATGCAGCTGTACAGTTATGCAGCTGTACAGTCATGCAGCTGTACAGTCATGCAGCTGTACAGTCATGCAGCTGTACAGTCATGCAGCTGTACAGTCATGGTTAATTGTTTGCAGATGTAGTCAAGTAAGTATATATTTGTTGCAAGCTGTACACATGTAAGTGATTACATATGTATTGACACACTTAATACCGTACTTGTGGCGTTGCAGCCACACACGTTTAAGTACAGCTGTATTCACGTACATCTCCATAACACCACGAGCGAACATTCCCTACTAGAATCTCAGCGATGACATCACAAGCCTCGAAAAGAAAAGACCCAACAGTTGTAGCCTTCGCTACGCAGAAGGGTGGTGCGGGGAAATCGACTGCGGCTATAGCCCTAGCGAGTTACCTCTACTTCGACCGCGGGGACGATGTCTACTTCGCTGACGCCGACCACCCTCAGTATTCCGTCCGCAAGCTCAGGGACCAAGAGATCGCTTACTACAAGCAAGATCCTTCTTACGTAGCTCCATCGCGTATCGGTGACCGCGAAACGATATACCCGATCGAGGCAACTAAGCTCGCCCACGTCCTAAACAGACCATCGCAAGAACAAGCTTCCTCCTACGAGAAGGCCGCCTATCTCAATGCCAAATACCTCGTAGTAGATACGCCAGGTAGCGTGACCGACAGCGGCCTTGCGATGACCCTCCGTGGTTGCGATCACATCGTTGTCCCACTTGAGCCGGAGGATATGTCTATGCGCTCTACGGTCGAATTCCTCGCTGCCCTTCGTAACAAGGTACCCGAACTCGAGCCTCACAAAATTTTAGTGTTCTGGAACAAAATCCGGATCCGATTCCACCAGGAAATCATGGCGGAGCAGACGACCTATTTCTTGGATAACGGTTACAGGATACTCAGCAACTACGTACCGTTCGCCCTAGCTATGAACCGTGACGATACCCGATCCACGCTTCAACGAATGCGGATCGGCAAGCTTAACCTCAGAGCCTTCATGGAGGAGCTCACCAGCGAGGTTACCACCGTAGCTCAGTCCTCGAACACTTAAACGCACCAATCATGTCTACACCCCGAAGAGCCCTCAATCTCGATGCTATATCCGCTCCGGATGACGTCGCACGTCATTTCGATGCCGCATCCTCCGATCAAGGACCGACTCCAAGCTCGGTCAATCCCGAAGCGCTCGTGACCCACGGGGACAGTGCCGTAGATAAACGCGTTCCCGATGAACGGCCTCACCACGAGACTAACGACCGTAAGGCGGAGCAAGCCAAGATGACCGGACGCTCCGACAAGCCCAGCAAGCCCAAAGCGTCCGCTGTGGGGGAGAAAACCGATAGCGGCAAGAGTAAGTCCGTCAGACCGCTCAAGAGACGCAAGTCGAGTTTACCTCCACAACGCCCATCGTCAGACTCCGACGAGGCTTACCCAAGTCATGCCAGCGAGGAAGTCCTAGATAAGATTCTCGATCCGACCCGTGAGACCATGGATAACGTAATGCTATACGTCGACGTGAGTACCCGCGAAGCCCTCCGTTACATCGCACGTAACTGTGCTGGGGGTTTGCCGATGAGTCAGCTCGCCAATCGGATCATCGTCCATTGGATTGCAGCAAACAAAGCCCAGCTAACGGACCGCGCGGAGGTGAATCCCCTGATGGATCTCTAAACCGTGTATCTACATCTGTATGGTGCCGTCAGCGGTACTGTTTGAATTTTTTTGTCATTTAAATGTAAACCGAAGGGACGAAATAGCTCCCATATGGTCGTATTAGACGTAATCTAGCTGCGTAACCAGACGTGAACGACCAAAATCGTCGTCATTAACGCTAATAGACTATGTTCCAACAAGTCCCGTGGCCTGTTTTCATTGCCGTAGTCACTGGCTTTGTCGCGATCTACCTCGGCGTCGTCGCTTGGGTCTACTATCCCGAAGAAATCCGGGCAGCGAGGAGTCGTTTCCTCAAACGGGGTAGTAAGCCTAATGCTGTTCCCCCTTCAGGGAGTGCCCTGGGTGCAACTGGTATCGGGCCTACGTTAACCGTTACCGATTCGAGGTCTACCACCGAGCCAGAGATACTGCCCGGCGCTGGTTTAAGCAAGGGTTCGGCCGAGACCTATGATGAGGGCGTTCGTCAGGCTAAGCCACGGCCTCAACGCTCGAACCCGTTCGAGCGGGAGATCCTGCATCAGGAGGCTGCGTCCCCGAGTTCACCCCTGGCCACACGTCTACCTGACGAAGGTTCGAACGCGGAGATCGAGTCCTTCGCCATACCCATCTCGACGTTCGACGACGTGTACGATGGGGCTAACGATCTAGACTACATGCAGTCGCTCCTGGATGACGCCGTCGCATCGAAGTACAGCGGTACGGCCTCCGATACGCTTCTCGCCAACGACGAGCTCGTCGGAGGCACAGATTTCGGTCGCATGGTAGCTGCGGCTCGTTCGGAGCGCTCAATAGAGACTGCCTGATGCGAGCCTGGTTACTACTTCTAACCCTCTTCGTGGCCACTACTGGCTTTAGTCAGGCGACGTTCACGCCGCAAACCAGCATCACCGCCGACGGTGATGGTACCCGTGCCTTCTATAATTCTATCGAAAGGACTTCGCTAAACATCGTAACCCTGGCCGCCATGGTCGGGCTACTCGTCGTGGTGAAGCGAATTCTCGACGGGAAAGGCCTCGGTGCCTTGGGTAGCTGGCTTGGCTACCTCATTTTACTCATTATGTTTTTAGGTCTAGTACGGGCCGCTGCATTCGGAGATAGTTAGGTTAATTACTCCGTCGCTACATACTTGAAATAAGCACTAATCATTCCTTGGTTAACGCAAACCTGCACACCCACGGCACCTTAAGGGTCCGTTTTACATCATTAAATCAACCTCTCTTCCTCATGAATACTCTGCAGACATCAATCGCCTCTTATCGAGCACGATTTTATCTACTCGCAGCCACGTTCCTAGCCTGGTGCCTATTCCCAGTACTCAATTACGCTCAGGGGACACGCGGTGGACTTCAAGCAGTCGGTACAACCTTAACCACTTACGAAACCACCACGCAGGGCTGGGTTCAGCCCGTGACGAACATGTGTTATTTCGCTGCGGTAGGTCTGTTCGTAATGGGTCTCGTCAAGCTGGTATCCAAGTTCAACAGTAAAGAGCAGGACACGATGTCCTCCGCGGGTTACTGGATCGGCGGTGCGATCATTGCCGCGGTAGTCCCTAGTATCCTTACCACTTGGTTGGGGGTCACGGTCAACTAATATGACCGGTTACGACGTGAACCGGGGAGTCGGACGGGTACCCGAGATCTTTGGGATAACCGAAAAGTACCTCGTCTATCTCCTCGGTGCCGTCGTCCTCGCTTTCGTAGGGTTCGCACTCCTGCGAATGTTTGGGTTCGGTTCGATCGTTAGCGCAATCGGATTATTCGCTTTCCTCGGAGGCGGCGTATACGCCGTCCAGTATGTCAGCCTCAAATACGGCGAGCACGGTGCCACCAAGATTAGTGCATACCGTAAGCGCCCGCGGATACTTCGTTCTTCAAGTCGTAGACCTTATTTGGGTTTGCGGCGGTGATGGACTACACCCACATCTTAATTCGAATATAGATCACCAGTCGTATGGCCACTACTCAGATTAAAGCACACGATCTCGAAAAGGCCATGCCGCTGCTAGCCGTCGAACGAGATGTAATTATCAGCAAAAACGCCGAGGTCACTGTCGGTTTCCGGCTCACACTGCCGGAGATCTTTTCGGTCGCCTCAGAGAAGTTGGAAGGCCTGCACCAGACGATGGTGCGGGCTCTCAAGGTTTTACCGGTCGGAGCCGTAGTCCATAAGCAGGACTGGTATTATGACGCGGCCTACAAGGCCAAGTTCGACGTCAACGCCGATCGCGATATGACCGATCGGGCGAGCGAACGGCACTTCATGGAGCGCCCTACGCTACGACATGAGTCGTATTTGTACGTTACCCTCGCCCTCGAGGAGCGCAAGAGGGTAACGTCGCTACGTTCGACCTTCACGCGGGTCAGCATTGTCCCCCGCGAGATCACCAAGCCCGGGGCAATCGATGATTTCATCGAGGCCGCGGAGCAGATGGCCCGCGTACTCGAGGACGAGGGCGTCATCGAGGTCGAACGACTCAGGTCAGACGACTTAGTAGGCACCGCCGATCGTGCCGGCATCATCGAGCGCTATCTGTCCCTCTCGGAGGCGAGCGAACCGATCCTGAGGGACGTGGACCTCAACGACGGTCTACGGATCGGTGAAAGGAGGTGCAAACTGTTCACCGTCTCCTCCGCCGATCAGCTTCCACCCAGTATTACGCCCTCGGTTGCTGCGGGTGGTTACTCGAGTCCCCAGGCGGCACTCCACATGAGCCGCGGTAACGTGTTCGGCCTTTACACGAATGCACCCCACATCTACAATCAGTACATCCGGATCGTTGAGTCGAAGGAGGTCATCGCCAAATTGGAGCGCAGGCAGCGTAGGATGGGTTCGCTCGCGCAGTACGCCCGCCCTAATGAGGTGTACAGCGCGGAGATCAACTCGTTCCTCGATGAGTTCGCCTCGACGCAGCGCCAGATCGTCGAGACGCATTTCAACATCCTGGTCTGGGGTGAATCCGACGAAGAGCTTAAGAACCACGCCGGAATTGTGGCAACCGCCTTTTCGAAGGCCGGGATTACCCCAAAGGATGAGGTCTTCAGCCTCGGACCGCTCTGGTGGGCCGGGATGCCCGGTAACGCCGGCGATCTACCTAGCGAAGAATACTTCTACAGCTTCAGCCCTCAGGCCACGTGCCTACTCACGCTCGAGACTAACTACAGGACCTCCGCATCGCCGTTCGGCATCCGCTTCGTCGATAGGTTATCCGGCTACCCGGTCGCCGTCGATCTCTCGCAGGAGCCTTACGATCGAGGGCTGATATCGAACTTCAACAAGTTCATATTAGGCCCTAGCGGTAGCGGGAAGTCTTTTGGTGTGAACCATCTACTGCACAACTACCACAAACAGGGAACCCACGTCGTCATCGTCGACGTCGGGGGCTCCTACAGTGGCACCTGCGAATACGTCGGAGGTGTCTACTTCGAGTACAGCGACGACGATCCGGTGGCCTTCAATCCTTTCCTCCTACCCGAGGGAGCGACCTTCGATATCGAGAAGCGCGAAGCCCTCAAGGCTATCGTCGTCACGCTATGGAAAGCCCAGGACGATAAAGTAAGTCAAACGGAGTACGTCGGTCTCTCCGAGGGGATAATCCTCTATTACGAGGCCGTTAAGGCAGCCGGCGGTGCGATCGTCCCGAGCTTCAATACCTACTACGAGTACACGCGCGATCATTACCTACAGATCGTCAAAGACCAAGGCGTCCGCGAGGCGGATTTCGACCTGAAAGGTATGCTGTACGCGCTCAAACCCTTCTACAAAGGGGGTGAGTTCGATTACCTCCTGAATGCCGACAAGCAGCTCGATCTACTCGCGGAAACATTCATCGTATTCGAGCTCGACAACATCAAGGATCACCCAATCCTGTTTCCCGTCGTGACGCTCGTCATCATGGACGTCTTCATCACGAAGATGAGGAAATTGCCCGGTGACGTCCGTAAGATTATCTGCATAGAGGAGGCCTGGAAGGCGATCTCGAAGGGCGAGATGGCCCACTTCACCAAGTATCTATTTAAGACCGCCCGCAAGTTCCTCGCCGAGGCTTGGGTCGTGACCCAGGAGGTCGACGATATTCTCTCCTCCGAGATAGTCAAGGAAGCGATCGTCGCCAACGCCGACTGCAAGATCCTCATGGATCAAAGCAAATTCGCGAACCGCTTCGACGAGATCGCGGCCCTCCTCGGCCTCAGTGAGCAGGATGTCGCGCAGATCCTCTCGGTCAACAACGCACTCGATCGTACGCGTCGCTACAAGGAGTGCTTCGTCGGACTCGGCGGTAATTACGCCAACGTTTACGGACTCGAGGTCCCACTCGAGGAGTACCTCGTGTACACTACCCACAAGCCCGAAAAAAAGGCCGTACTAGAACGCGCCGAACGGATGGGCTCTTACGAGGGAGGGATCCGTGCACTCGCCAACGAAATGCGCGCGTCGTGAGGTGGGTCAGTATATCACGGCGGCAGCGACTGATCGTCTGCGTGGCCGGGCTCGCGCTCGCCCACCCGCCCCGCGTCCAGGCGCAGTTCGAGGAGCTACTCAAACCGATCCTGATCCAGACCCTACGGGATTCCTCCAACGAGGAGCAGCGTAAGGGCACCAAGAAACGCTACCTCACGCTCGTCGCGCAACAAGCCGAGGACATCCTACGCTCGGAGCTCTTCCAAGAGATCGTCGGTTTCGTGGAAGATAACCGCGATCTATTCCGGGATTTATACGCCCGGATGAAGGGGGAGAGTAGTATCGCCGGGGCTCTACCCCGGGCGACCAAAGCCCTCACCGCCCAGGGCGAACTCGTGGTCGAGGCCGAACGCCTCGCGCGCCAGATCAGCGAGGCCGAGGGCTTCACGGCTACCGAGCTGGAGGCACTCGCCTCCGCGGTCGCCGAGATCCTCGCGGAGGCCGCGGGCGACGTCTCCGTCCTCACGCGGGCCTTCGCTGGCGAGTTGGGTGCCCACGTACCCGACGCGGAGAAGCTCGAGCTCCTCGAGCACGCCACCGTGCGTCTCGCCGGCCATAGCTCGGCCATCCGCCAGCTAAGCCGTTACGTCTCGTTTTTGTCCACCCAACGTTCGGCCTCCGCGGCGGCCGAACGTTCCATGCTCGGGATCGAGCGATGAGGTCGCCGTACGTCAGATCCGCGGCCCGGACCTTCAGGTGCGTGCTCTTGCTAACTGGGGTCGCGGCCGTTACCCCGTGCGCTGGCGCTCAGGATCTCGGTGGGTTAGTCACACAGGAGTTGGGTCCCGGGGGACTCGTCGTCATCACCGCCGCGACTAAGATCGCGGAGAAACTCGACAAGCGCGCCAACCGCGCGGTGATCCTCGCGCAGAAGACCGAGAAGCTCGCGGACACCTACGAGATCACGAGGCAGAAAGAGCGCAACGACGCGCTCCAGCGCACCGAATTGGCGAAGCTCGCGACGACCCTCGGGAAGACGTACGAGGCCTTCGCCAAGCATTACGAGAAGTTCAAGATCGTCACGGACGTCGTCCGCTCCCTCGCGGAGGCCCGCCGCTTCGCCGATCGCGTTGGCGACCTCATCGAGGCAATCGAGGCCGTCGGCGAGCGCATCCGCCTGATCGACGGTTTGCAGGTCGCCGAGCGCACCGCCTTGACCGAGGTAACCAGTGGAATGATCGAACGCGCCGGCCGCGCGATCGACGTCGCCGCCCTCGCGCTCCTCGACAACGATACCGACACGGAAGCGACCGAGCGGATGCGTGAGGAGCACGGTGATTTTTTCGTGCTCATGAGCACCCTCGATCGCACCGAGCAAATCGCCGCCTTAAACCGCGAGCTGGTCGCACTCACCACCGACCTCTACGCCCTCGTCCGCGCCGTGGACTTCATCTCCAAAAATCGCACCCGTGATCCCGACCGCATCGACGCCGTCCGCGCCATCATCGGGGCTTAGGCCCCTACGTAGCGCCGCGCGCTACCTCACCGCCGTGGCGCTCTCCGGAGTCATGGCGGTCATCCCCGTCCCCGGTCACGCTCAGGGGAGCGACCCCGGCGGTGGGGGAGGGGGTGGTACCCCCGGTGGGGGTACGCCGGGGTTGCCGACCTGGGAAGACGTCGGGTTTTGGGCCGCGGACGTGGGGCTCAACTCGGCCCAGAATCTTGCGAACAACAAGCTCCTCGAAAAGTACAAGGACATCTTCCAGATCCTCCGCGTGGCCTACGCGGGGATCAACACCCTGACCGACGACAACCGCAAGTTGCACGAGCGCTTCTTCGAGCAGCTCGCCGACGTGAACCCCGTCGTCAGCGAGTACTTCAAGGTCTACGACGTCATCAAGCAGCTCCGGGAGGTATTTACGAAAGCGGAGCGTGATCGCTTCCGGGACGCACTCCGGCAGTCGGGTGCCTTCGAGCCTGCGGAGATCGAGGCCTTTACTGCTGTTCTCGACGAGCTGTTCGTACAGGCGCTAGAACACCTCGGCGAAATCCGCGCTGTCGCGATCGCCGGAGCCGGTGATTTCGAGATGATGGATTCGGAGAGGATCGCAGTCGTGGACCGCGTCCACGCATCGGTCACGGGACTCATCGCCGAATACCGTCACTTACGCGATTTCGCGATCGCCCTCGCCCAGACCCGACGCCCGGGCGCCGGTAACGACATACGCGCCATCTATGCGACCGCACCGTAAGCCCCCCGCAGCCAGCGTGCTGGCCGTCGCGTTACTCATAGCAGCGGGTGCGAGTACCCCGCTCGCGGGTCAGACGTCCCTGCCCACGCTCGAGACCCCACCGATCGTCCCGCCGATCCCCTCGGAGATCAACAAGGGCGGATTCCGGATCAATAGCCCGAAGTGGCGACGCAAATACAACGTCCACGAGGCCGTCGTCACGCTCCTACAGGTCTACATGGCCGGTCGGGAGGGCCTACAGTGGAAGGAATCTCTCGGCGAACTAACACGTCTCTTCGGCGAGGAAAAAGACCAGCACGAAGCCTATTACGACGAGCTGCAGCAGGTGCCGGACTTCGTGAGCGCCCACGCTTACGTCACCGACATCCGCGACGAGATCCGCCTGCTCCTCCGGTTGAGCCGCGCCACGACCGCCGCGCTCGACGCGGACCTGTGGAGCGACAGGGAGGAGGCCTCGGAGCTACTTGGGCTCGTCGCCGAGGTCAAGTCGGCCGCCCTCCGCACGGTCCGCTACTTACCCGCCATCGCGGGGATCTCCGAAGCACCCGCCGGCGGGGAGTCCGGACCGGGTACACCGGGGGACGACGAACCCGGCGGGGGGAACCCATCCGCCGACGGTGCTGACCCGGACGAAGAGACGATGTGGGCTACCCCGATCGACCGCCTCCGGTTACTCGCCGCCATGGCGGACGGGCTGCGCGAGGTCCGGCGGCACGCCGAGTACCTCCACGGCCGCGTCGCCGGCGTGGGGATCGTCCGCGAGGCCGACCGACGCGACGCCACACTCGCTACCGGCCTGTACGCCACCCCGTAAAATCCGAACCCCAAATCACGCTCGTTATGTGCCGCTCGACCAAGATCTACTCCGCCGCCGCCACGGTGTTCGCCACCGCCCTCCCGGTACTCGCCGCCGCTCAGGGCGCGGGTAACACTTACGCCACCGGCTCCTCGCTCTCGAAGATGGAGTCGATGATGGAGGGCGTGTACGCCTCCGTGATCCAGGGGGTCGACTCCTTCGCGTACGCCGCGAGCGCCGTGGGCGCGGTCGGCGCCGTGATCGCGATCTCGATGCACGTCTCGAAGGGCCTGGTCCAAGGCAGCCCCATCGACATCAGCGGTCTCGCGCGGCCATTCTTCATCCTGATCGGACTGTTATTCTACTTCGAGATCCTCGCCGGGATCAACACCCTCCTCGCCCCGACCGTGCAGGCGACCGACGCGATGGTCGCCGACGAGAACGCGGTAGTCGAGGAGGTGCTACTGAAGTTGGAGAACGCCCGCAAGACGACGGGGGAGGGGGCGATACTCCTCGGTCCGGACGGCACCGGCGATTTCGATGCTTACTTAAAAAACAACGGCGCCTCAGATGCGGGGTGGTTCGAGCAGACCACGCTGTGGGCCTCGTTCCGTACCGAAGCGACGCTGTACGAGCTCCGGACCAAGTTCCGGATGCTCGTCTTTACGTTGATGACCTGGGTATACACTGCGGCGGTCTTCATACTGAACACCCTGCGGGCGTTCACGCTCGCGGTACTCGGACTGCTCGGACCCCTGGCGCTCGGGTTCTCGCTGATCCCGGGCTTCGGGTCCTCGTTCACGAATTGGGCTGGGCGCTACGTCACGGTTTACCTGTGGTTACCGGTGGCCAACGTCTTCGGATACATCATCTCCGTTATCCAAGTCCAGTTCGCCGAGGAGACCGCCGCGCAGCTCGCGCTCGGGAACACCGGGGTCGAAGCGGCCGATGGCCTGTATTTCATCCTGCTGCTCACGGGCGTCGCCGGTTACGCGTCGGTGCCGGCGGTCACGGGCTACTTCATCGCGGCCTCCGGGGCCTCCGGGCTCATGTCGGGCGCCATGGCCGCCGGCCGCATGGCGCTCGGGTCGGCCACCGGCGGCGCCGCCAACGCCGCCGGGATGGCGATGGGGGCAGCCGGGGTCTCGAGCGCGAGTAGGATGAGTGGCTACGGCGCCGGTGCGGTTACCCGTGCCGGCGCCGGCGCAACCGCCCGCGCGGGTGCCCGCGCCGCCCGCGCAAGTGCCCGCGTCGGCCGCGCGGTCAAGGACCGGCTCACCACATTCATCTCCCCGCCCACCAAACGGTAACCACATCAACCCCGCTAATCGCCCTGAAAAGAAAAATCTACCATGCTTAACACCCTCAACAACGTGGACACAGTCCACCGCCAGCAACGCATCCTCACCTACGTATGCGTGGTCCTATTCGTCGTCGGTACCGCTTACATGTACACCCACACCACTAACCTCGTGCGGGAGCAGTCGCGGCTGGTTTACGCCAATATCGGCGGGTCGCTCATCCAACTGACCCCCGCCGACGAACGCGAGTACCTCCCCATCCAATCGAAGGCCCACGTCGAGCTCTTCCATACTATTTTTTACGATCTCGATCCCGACCCCGCGGCCATCGACCGCCAACTGGCCCGCTCGCTCGTCCTCGGGGACGCGACCGTCCGCGAGCTCCACGACCGCTACCAGGAGGATCAGTTCTACCGCAACTTGGTGGCGTCCAACCTGAGCCAAGACATCACCGTCGACAGCGTGGCCGTCGATCTCTCGACCGACCCCTTCCACTTCACCTTCCACGGGAAACTCACCCTCACGCGTCCCACCACGGTGACGGAGCGGACCCTCGTTACCGAGGGTTACCTCAGGCAGGTCAAAATGACCGAAGACAATCCTTACGGTTTCCTCATCGAACGCTACCAGGTCATCGAGAACGATGACCTCGGGACGAAGCGTCGCTACTGAGCCCGTGCCCCGCAACAGCAACTTTCACGTTTAACGCCCCGCCCCTGTGGACCCCTCCTTCGACCGATCAGCCGACCCACGCCTGCGCACCCGCATCTTACTCGCGGTGGCCACGGCCCTTTGCTGCGTTTTCGTCGTCTGGGCGATCATGCGCGAGCGCACCGCCCCACGGCTCGACGTCGGCACGATCACCGCACCGGCCGACGCGGCCCGCGTCACCGAGGAGCTTCACCCCGGCGGGATCGGCGCCGAGGTCTCCGGCCTCTTACGCACCCAGAGCACCCTCGACAGCCTGCGCGAGCGCTAAGGCGCGAGCGCTACTTCACTCACGATTATACCCCCGCCCCCATGCAACCGGACAACCCTCCTCGCCCCGACCAGACCCCCGCTCCGACGTCACCCGTACAGCCCGACGCCGGTCAGGTAGCCCGGAGTGGGGGGCCGCCGCCGATCGACCCCAACCGCGCCCGCCTGCGCAGCCTCCTGATCCGCCTACCCTTATTCTTCGTCCCGGTCCTCACCACCGCGTTTTTCCTCGGGGGCGGTGGTAGCGGTGGTGCGACGGCCCCGGCCCCGGCCGCGCTCGCGCGATCCGCCGTTCAGACGAGTATCCCGTCCGCCCGGATCACCCCCTTACCGGACAAGCTCCACGCTTACGAGGAGCTCGACTACGAGGCCGAGCAACGCGAGCGTCAGCTGAGCCTCGATCCTTACGCCACCGGACTACCGGAGGGCGGTGACCCCGAGCACGCCCCGCTCGGGGGAGACGCCTTTGGGGAGGTCATCACCACCGAGGACCGTCTAACCGGATTGTCCTCGGAGCTGGACCCCGGCGGTGTGACGGGCTCCCCCACGCAGTCCGACGCAGGGGGACCCGCCGACGAGCTCAAGCTGAAGCTGAGTGAGTTCCAGGGGGAACTCGAGGCCCAGGAAGCCAGCCAGGGTGTCGCACACCGGGGGCTGACCCCCATCGAGGATATCGGCGTGAGCGGGAAGTCCGGCGCGATGGTCGACGCGGACGACGCGAAACTCGCCCAAATGGAAGCGGCCCTCACCGCCCTCGACGCGGAGTCGGGCGCGGGGCCGCGTCCGGGTAGTGGCGTGGATCAGGTCCCCGGTGGCCAGGCCCTCATGGACGAGGTAATCGCCGCCGATAGCTACTCGGAGCCGATCTCCACGCAGGACAGCCTCCACGCCGCCAACCTCGCCTCCCTCGAGCGCGTCATGGATGCCTCGCTCAAGCTCTCGAATCCCGCCCTCGTCGAAGCCGAACTCGAGGCCCGTTCCGTCGACGACGACCGTCACGTCTACCCGATCGCCCAGGCCAACGCCACGGCTCGTGAGGTGAACTACTTCGGGGCCGCGGAGCCCGTCGATTCACTAGCGCCTTCGGCGCCTAGTGGGTTTTACGGCACCGGTACCCGCGACGGCTTCGAGGCGGTCACGGTCGCCGCGCAGGTACACGCCACCACGATGGTCACCCCGGGCGCCACGGTCAAACTCCGCCTACTCGACGACGTCTATCTCTCCGGGCAGAAGATCCCGCGGAGCTCGTTCGTCTACGCCACCACGAGCCTGCGGCGCGACCGGATGGCCCTCGACATCGAGAACGTCACCTACCGTGGGAATATCTACCCGGTCAAGCTCACCGCCTACGATTTGGACGGCCAGGACGGCGTCGCCGTCCCCGCTTCGGTCGAGCGCGAGGTCGCGAAGCAGCAGGGGACGCGATCGATCGGATCGCTCGGACGAACGGGGCTGGGTACCGCGGACGTCGCCGCGCAGCTCGCGCTCCAGGGCGTCGACGCCGCGCGTAGTCTCGCGACGGCGAAGATGAACGCCGTCAAGGTGCAGCTCAAGGCCGGCCACCGGCTGATCCTTCAAAACGGCCAGTAAACCTCAATCACGCCATCAACAATCTACCCATGCACACACGCACCCACCTAGCCCTCGCCTTATCGTTAGCCTTCGGATTTTCTTTTCACGGCGACCGCGCCTACGCCCAGCAGCCTACCGACCGATCTGCGTCCTACACCGACCGGGAGACGCACACCCGGGCCTCCAGGCTCGATATGCCTCCGGCCACGCGTCAGCGCGATTTCGTCCTACCGGTCTCCGACATCTTCACCGCGACGCTCGTCTTCCCCGGTGACGTCGTCGCCGTCGACCACGGTTCGCTCGAGCTGATGACCGAGGTCCTCGACGTCGTCAAGAACGTCGTCAAGGTGAAAGCCTCCTCCGAGGCCCTCGCGCTCACGAGTCTGACGGTCATCACCGATACCGACGACATGTACACTTTCCGCGTGTTCTACGAGCGCGATCCCGCTACCCTCACCTACGATCTCGGCGTCCTCGCCGCCTCCAATGCCGCGCCCGATGACTACCCCTCAGGCCGACCCGAAGCTGCCCCGGCGCCGCCCGGTAAGCCCCTCGGCGATCGTTCGGGTAAGCGATTCGGTTCGCTCGCGAGCGCCGACGAGGCTAGCGTTTTCACGAGCGGGGAGCTAGACGCAACCGATGGCGACGATGAGTCGATCGAGTCGGCCATCGCCACGCACCCGAAGCCAACTCCACTGATCTACGACCGGACGGACCTCAGTTCGCGCGAGATCCGGTACGCGTGCGAACGGCTCGCCGGGTACGATCTCAAGGGGGGCGTCATCGCTCGTGACAAGGCGGTCGGATCGCGGCTGGCCCTCGACGAGATCTGGATCCAGGGCGACATCATCTACTACCGCTTCACCCTGACGAACACGACCGCCATCGCCTACGACGTCGATTTCTGGCGATTCTTCGTCCGCGACCACAAGGCCGCCAAGCGCGCGGCGGTACAGGAGATCGACCAAGTCCCCTTGCTCGTTTACCCCGGCTCGGACGCCGCTCGCGTCGAGCCCTACAGCGCGGAGACGTTCGTGGTCGCGCTCGAGAAGTTCACGATCCCCGACGCCAAGCGTTTGCACCTCGAGGTCCTCGAGCGTGGCGGCGGCCGCCACCACGCGCTCAAGCTGAAGAACAGCGATATCGTCGACGCGCGCTACGTCGGGCCGGAGGTCCGCTAGGCGCGTTCACGCTATACTTCATTTACCTGCGTTAATATTGTCCCTCGCTCCAGATAACCAACAATCATGTACCACTACCACCGCCGTACCCTACACGATTCGTTACTAGCCTTGCTCGTCCTCTGCCTTTGCGTCGGCTTCACCGCCTGCGACAAGGAAGACAACGGTACCGACGCCCCGGCGGAGGACGCGTGCCGTGACTTCGACCGCGCCGACGAGACCCTGAATTGCCGTGTCGGCACGAGCTACTGGCGTGTGGCAAGCGTAACGAGCGATCGCCCGCGCGCCGATGCGTCCCAGCCGGACGTAGAGCCTACCACCGATTGGATGGAGTACCGCAAGGATTGCTATGCCGATCACGAGCTTCTCATCCTCGCTTGGGCGAGCGTTGCTGATGAGGATCCAGGGACCGGTAAAGTGGTTTGGTCCGATACGACTTATGCTGACTGGAACATCCTGCCCGGTGAGGAGGGCAACTCGACCGGCTGCGAGACATTCACTGTACCAATCATAGTCGAGACTCATGATCTTCTCACTACGGCCGCCGTCGACTACACCGAAGGGGCGGGCGATTTGCTCTACGGGTATTCCGGGGAGGTGACCGGTGAGCGGTGGCGCGACATCCAGTACGACGCTAAAGCGATCGCTTGGACTACCGACAAGCGGATCGACGACCAGGTGTACGAGGTTAGGGTCGTGTTGGAACGGAGCCGACCCGAGTAACCGTCGCCTAGCCACTCGCCCCTTCGACGCGGCCACTCCTAACTGACTGTGTTACGTTATAACGTCCGCCCGCTATCCGCTCTCGCCAGCGGGTAGCGGGCGTTGTCGATTTTGTAGATCTCGCGCGGGAGGGATACCCTCCCTTTCGTACTTGAGGAACGCCCTCGGGGAAGACCGCTCAGGATGGCCCGTACGAGACTCAACGCTTGGATCCCGGCGTCGGTAGCGCCGATCGCGTTAGAGAAGCCCCACGGAGCTTAAAATCGCTCCCACCGACGTTTACGGTCTTAGTGCGATGAGCCACCGGCGGTTTCGAGTAGTAGAGCAGCCAACCCCTGTTCTCGTCTTCCTCGACCCGGGCACCCGGGTACTGGACGAGGACATTCGCCATGTTTATACGGAACTTCTTCTTGAAGTCCCGCATGCGCGAGTAGTTGGGACCGAATTGCTCGCGGATGAGTTGCCAGGCCACGAAATGGGGGTAGCCCGGTTTGATCCGGCAGAGGCGTTGGGTCAACCAATTCAGGATATCCAAGCACATCGGATTGTTCTGCAGCGCGAGAACCGCCCTTTTATCTAATGGGACAGCTTTGGTTATCAGCGAATTGTAGTAGGGTTCGGAGAGCTTCACGTAGATCCCCCCGCTCGACTGCTCGACTTTGGCGTAATCCATGCCCTTCAGTGCGCGGGGGACGACGAGCTCCTCGATGACGAAAAAGTTCTTTATCCCGCGGGCCTCGTCGAGCTCCCACTCGAGGTTGAACGAGGCGGTACACAATCGCTCGAGCTGGAGCTTGAGGTCCGCGAGGTCACGGCCGCTACGCTGGACTCCGACTTGGCGGGCCAGGTCGCTCACGCTCTTACAGAGCCTAAAGGAGCGCTGTCTACGGACCACGGCGAGTTCGTTGATCAGATACAATAACACACGCGCCCGCGTCCCGTAGGGGACGCCCCTGTGCCTTGCCTCACCGCTGGCCTTGTCCCTGAATTGCGCGGCCTGCACGCGCATGGTGAGTTTCCCCTGACTCACCTCGTAGAGCGCTTCCCCCGTTTCGTCGTAGGGGAGGTACACCTGGCACATGTCGCTGTGCGAGTAGGCCGTCGTTGGGCCATCCGGTCCGCCCGCGTACATCAGCCGCAGCTGCTCCTGGTAGCGCGAGTTGACCGCGGTTGCGGGGGCGGCGAATTTGGGGTCTGTCTTGGCCATCGTATCTGATGCTGGATTGGGGATCTGGTGTAGTGGCGCTAGCGGTCGACATCCGTTAGGTCAACTCTCAGCCCGAGGGCGTGCGCGTAGCGCACGACCCGCTCGCAGGTCATTGAGTTGTGGGCGCGAAGCGCGCGGTTCAAGCTCTGTTGAGTCTCGCCGACGAGTTTCGCGAGTTGCTCTTGCGATAGCCCGCGCTCACGCCGCGCGGTGTCCAAAGCCGTGGGGATCGACTTCCAGTCCTGCATGATGTAAATCTATCGCAAATTGGCGATAAAGAAAAGCGTGGGTTTTCCCAGCGCGACCAAACGCACGCACTCGGGCTCTCGTACCATAGGCAACCACCTGACAGAATGGCGCCGAATTTTGGCCGCCGATCTTTTTTTTTCTAGGCTCAATTTCTCTGGCGCGATTCGCGACTACAGGTATTATAGGTAAAGAATTATAGGTAATACAGGTTTGGGCGACCAAACGCACGCACTTTCGCGACCAAACGCACGCACTTTCGACTAAATAGCGCGACCAAACGCACGCAATAGCGCGACCAAACGCACGCACTCGATGGACCCCGAGAGCGAAAGCGCGACCAAACGCACGCACTCTTGGCTTTCTGACCCACAAGCGCGACCAAACGCACGCACTCTCCGATCGATTTGCCCCGATTCGCGTGTCTCGACCCCGGTCCGCGACCAAACGCACGCACTTTTCCGCGACCAAACGCACGCAAACGTACTTCATATGGCGATTACTTGCTATTGTAGGGTCCTCGCTCGTGCGGGCTTACCAACACCGCTTGTGGATTACGGCCGCGACCAAACAGACGCATTTTCCCCAATCCTGGCAGTCCATTCGGTACTCGGTCCCGCTCACTGCGGGTATCTTGTATTCAGCCAAACGAGTGCCCCCGGTGCCCGCTTTCACTTCACCAGAATCCCGTTCCTACTCCGTCAGCGGGGCGACCTGGCCCGAGACGTTCGGTCCTTGCGTCGAGCTCGACGCTACCCTCTGGCGGGTGCACGAACGCAACGGCCGTACCGAGTACGTACCGGTGCTATCGGGCATCCGCCTCGATCGCTACCGTAAGTCGTACGTGGACTGTCGCGAGGTGATTGAGGCCTTCGGGGCAGTGACCGACGCGAATATCGGGGAGTGGCGCGATCGCTTTGCACCTTTCCTCGTCTACCTCAACGACCCGGATCACGACGTGATCCTCCTCGACGGGGAAGCTCCCATCCGGGGGTGATCCGCGACGCTGCCGTCACAGAGCCGTATGCACCTGCTTAGTCAAAGATGCGTACCCGGTTAAGGGTACGTCGAGGCTCTCCGGGCTCGCCCGGGGCTCACTTATAAATGACGCCCGTACGCCGCTTCCCTGGCCACTACAATGAGGTCACTAGCCTGCTGCGGCGCGAACCCCTTCACGGTCTCCGATAAGTCCCCCAGGTCAGTCCCCTCCTCACGGGCGTAGTCCGCGAGAAAAAGTGCGATTTGCCCCTGTAACCCGACGGCGTCGGACAGAGCGCGCTCGCCGATGGCCTGCGCGAGGATCGTCACTCGTCGGACGCCTAGCTCACCCACGAGTCGCGCGCGCGCACGCACGAACGTCGACTCCCGCTCCCTGATCAGGGCGGTGAGGTACTCGCCGACATTCAGCCCACCTTCCGGTAGCTTCGTCCACGCGAAAACCTCCGGATCCACCCGTGCGGTTAGGTGGATTTTGTTACTGCTTTTTCTCGGCATAGCGGGTCAGAATACGTAACGTCGGCAACTAACGCCCCCGTTAGGGTTCCGTTTGGCAGAAAAAGGGGCGACCCGCCGGGCCACCCCCCGGTGGGGTCAGTTACGCTACGGAGGCGGGTTCCGCTTCGGGCCGCAACGCGCTTACGCGGTCGATGATATCCCAAGCGATATCGTCGATGGCTTTCAACTCCCGGCAAATGCGGCTCTGCCGCGCTGCTGCTCGCTCTTCGTCGGTCGCGCCGGCGTCCACTACCTCGGGGTCTATGTAGTGCTTCAAGTAGGGTAGGCTCTGCTCAGTCGTGTCGAGCCCTAAAGCGAAGCAAGCGAGGTATGCGGCACCCTCGGCCTGTAGTTCACGGGTAACGAGCGTCGGGTTTTCGCCCCCGTCCGACCTCGGTTCGTGGGCGAGCACGTGGGCGATCTCGTGGGCGATCTCGTGGGCGAGGGTCGCCGCTTCCGAGTTAGCGCCGGCGCGGGCGATCCCTACCTCCCTCCTTTCGAAATTCGCGTACCCGTAGGCGGATCTCGCCGATGGGTCGTAATGGACCAGGCTGTAGTCTAGGCTTTCGACAACGTCCTCGAGTGTGTCGCGCAGATCGGCGAAGTCATCGCCGACTAGCTCGGGGATCAGTTCGACCGTCTCTAGGGCATTCATGCCCTCTATTGGGTCGGTCTGCGCGATGTCGAACACGCTGGCCACCTTGAAGGCGACGCACGCGCGTTCCCCGTCGCGGACATCGTGCCGCTGTGCTTCCTCGCCGTAGACGCGTTTCGTCAGGGGGGCGATCACCATGTAACCCTTCTCGCCCTTGCGCACGGCACGACCGTGGTCCATCCACGCGCGATACCCCATGAAGTGGCGTGCTTCCTCCCTGCGGTATATCGCTTGCACGAAAAGTAGCATGGTGTTGTTGGGGCTCCGGTCCCGGAAGCAGGCGCGGAACTCGAGGTATTTACGCAGCTGCTCCCCGTCGTTCGCCACGTCGTTGAGTCCCTGCTGTAACAGTTCCATTGCCTCGGCCTTACGCTCTCGCGACTTCTGGATTTGTGCCTCCGTTGGGGCCTTACGTTGCTTCTTTCTCTTTGCGGATGTTTTGCTCATAACTAGCTGAAGTTGATGGGGTTACCTACCCCGTTTGCTTCAGTAAGATACAAAACAAACCCATAATGTGTAACGTTAAGTTACACATTAACGCACCTTAACACATATCTACTTCCTGCAGTTTCCCGCCTTCCAATCGTCACCAATTACGGCCACCCAACCGACCAGCAGCCGTCTAGCGTCAGTTGCCGCCGTGTTGTCGGATGAAGGTGTGCGCCGCGCGAGCTAACTTCCCGTCAGGCTATCGAGCGTTCGAAGTGCCCCCGGCTGCTGCCCAGTCGTTTTCGATCGCAAACCGAGTCAATCTAACCGGTCATTTTCTTTTCTAGGCAACTATCCTTTCACCCTCGTCCAGCCCTCCAATAATGGATACTTCAGAGCGTAGCGGCACCTACGTCGACCGCATCGCGAACGCATACCCCGTGAAGGCTCAGTACAACCTTACGGTCTGCGAGCAGAAGATCATTGCATTCCTCGTGTCCAACCTCGACCCCCAGCGGGAAGACTTCGGGGTCCACGTAATCCCCATTCAGGATTTCGAAATGATCCTGGAGGACGACATGCACGATTTCGATGGTTCCTGGACCGAGACGTGGAAGTTTACACGATCGCTATTCAACGAGCCGATAACGTTCCCCGTCGATCTCGGAATAGACGGTCAACGTCCCGAAGGATACATCAACTGGTTTTCGAGCGTTGCCCCAGAGCGCGATGACGGTGCGATCGTCGGCATCTCCTTCTCGTTCACCCCCGAACTTCACCCATTATTGCTCAAACTCACGGAGCTCGAACGCTCGGAGACGGGCGAGAGTCGATTGGCTAGCCGGTCGTAAGAACCGTTGCGATGTATTTGCCTAGAAAAGAAAATGTCGTACCCCTCGACGTCCTCTAGTCACGACTCCCCTCTACCGAGATGTTCTCGGACCATCGCCCAGGCGCTCGCGCACCGATCAAGTCCGCCCATCCGCTTTAGTCAAACGCCGTGAGTACAGCTCCTCACTTGCTTCCTTCGCTACTGTTCTTGGTTAAGTGTCGCGGGTACCTGGCGTCATCGGCGGCGTTACGTAGCTCCTTGGCTACGTCGGCCACCCAGAGTGTTTCCCCTTCGATGAGTACACGAAATTGAGCTGGGTTCCTGATCCCGTTCTCTAGCTCGACGTTCTCGACGTGACGACCGATCGACACAGTTACATCGCCCTCGAGTTCGAAGGTGTGTATCCAATGCCGCACTACGTCATCGCGGAAATTGAAGTGGCGGGAGATCGCCCTATACTCCGCCAAAGACAGCTCTTCGATTCGCTCGGTCGATCGATCCACTCTCAGTCTTGCGGGCGCAGCGACCGAGAATCTGAACCGATCCGCACTCCCGGGTTCCATCGAAGCTCGCACACCGAATTCCGCAACTATCCTTTCGCAAGAAAATTCCGTCAATCGGCGCTCGCCTCTTTCGTACTTACTGTAGTGGCTCTGCGTGATCTGTAGCCGCTCGGCCATCGCAGCTTGGTTAAGACCTAAATGAATTCGCAGCTCCTTCAGCGAGAGTCTCGAGACTCCCTGACTCTCGATGGGCGTAGCCTGGGTCACGGGTCTGTTTACATGCATTACGGCCCAAACTTAATTGGTAGTCACAATAGTGACTAACGGAAGTATCCACCCAGCATGAGTCCGGTAGGCACTATCGTGACTGACGAGAACCCCTGCCGTCGAAACACTAACAGGTGGGGGGTAGAGCTTCACGACCTAGCCCTCTCGTCGTACGGCATGCCCCCTCCCCTCGTGGTGTACGGTACTTGATTGCGACCCAAAGAAGGCTAGGTTACGGGAAGCTCTGTTTTGCGCGCCAAGGCAGGCGCTCCGTGGTCTACTCAATCATGAGTGACATAAGGTGGCTGTTTCCATCGGCGTAATCACGATCTATTCGTGCCGCGCTCCACGCTACCTATCAGCACCACGAACGCCAGCAAATGCTAGGGTTTCTAGTCGCTCAAACCCCGTGTCCCCCAGCTACCTCCCCTCTCGTCAGACCTCGCTCGAAGTACCCCCCTGGCGCGTCCTACCGACTGTGGACTATCCGGCTGGAGCTTTCACGATCGTAACAGGTATTGACCCTTTAATGGAAATCAAATTCACCCTTCGCCTGGGAATCGCTGCTATACAACCTCGAACCAACTCCAGCAACTTCCAACGCACCATAGCGGCCGTCTTCGAGGCCGTTACCTTTTACTGGCGGCGATCGGATTCGCTAAAGGACTGTACGGTCGACGAAACGGAAACCCAGATCATTAGCATCGGATTCCGACTCGTCAAGACGGTAGCTCGAGAGATACTAGTTGCTTGTCTCAAGCAATCAAGCTTTCTGCAGGAATTCACGTTGGAAGGATCCCTCCAGGCTGCCCTCGAAGTACTTGGCAGCCTTCTCTGACCTCACGTCCACCCAACCTTGCTTTCGTAAGAGGACTCCGAGCGTGACCTCCCACAGTTCGGTCGGTCCTCGGCTCTCTGCCCGCCGTAACTACACCAGCCCACGACAGCTACGAAGAGCTGATGCAACAGTACGACCTACACTCGTCAGTAGTTAGAGATGCGTTTGATTATGCAACATAAATCATTTTCCCGCCGTTTGCGTATACGCAAACGACGGCAATGCTATTCCGAGCTGCAATTATTTGACCCACAGGGGTTACAGTGCTTGCGTATATACTCTATCTTAGCCCTATAAAGCGTATACGCTTTATAGGGCGACATTAGATATGGCTCGAATATCGGCGTTTACCATCGCTCAGAAGGACATAGAGGCTCGGTTCCAAGTAGAAAACCGAGCTGTGTTCACGTATGCCGACATCGCCGAGATCTTCGAAGAAAAGCGTCGCGATTGGCGGTTACCCACATCGTGGTCAGCGGGCCGGTTCATCACCGAGTTACAGGAAAAGACCGGGAAGCTTCAGAAGCATGAGGTTCACTTTCCCAACGCAGCTTACGTACGTTACGCCTGGTCGCACACGCCGACCGATATGGAGCTCGTCTTCTCGCTTGGCGCGGACGGTTTCGTAAGCCACTACACGGCCATGTCTTACCATCAACTCACCGAACAGGAGGCAAGCCGTATCTACTTAACCACCGAGCGCTCCAAGCCGGCCACCCCACCCCGACGTGGGACATTGACGCAGGACAGCATCGACGTGGCCTTCGCTAAGCCGCAGCGCGTGACGACGAACGTTGCCCCACTGCCCGACGGCGGTTCCTTGGTACGCCTCGTGGGATCGCACACGAGGCGGTTCGGTGTCGTCCGGGGAGGATCAAGCGGTTTGAGCGTAACGGGTGTGGAGCGCACGCTCGTAGACGCCGCAATCAGACCACTGTACTCCGGGGGGGTCGATGAGGTAGTGGAGGCTTATCGGCGCGCGGGTCAGTTCACAGGCGCGGAAAAGGTGTCCGTCAACAAAGTCGTCGCGTACCTCAAGCGACTCAATCCAGTCTACCCCTACCATCAAGCTATCGGCTTCTACATGGATCGCAGTGGGACGTTCTCCGCGAGTCAGGTCAACCGCTTGCGCGAGTTCGACGCTGAGTTCGATTTCTACCTCACTTACGCCATGGCGGAGGCGAAATATTCGCCGGAGTGGCGGCTTCACTACCCTTCCAACATAGACTGAGCGATGGAGTGGAAGGTGCCGACTAACCCATCGAAGTAATCGTCGAACTCCTTGATATCCTCCTGCGAGGAGATAGTGTCACGCACGGACGCCTCGAAGTTCTCCCGATAGTATTCGCGTCGTTCGCGTATCTGAAGGATCAGCCCGATGGGCACGCGTTTAGCTTCGAAAATGAGTTCTAATAGCTCTAGGTTCGCTGGTGATGTGAAATCGAGATCGAACTGTTCGCGAAGCGCGTGAATGTCGTAAAAGTCCCTACTTCGGGCGGGACGGGGTCGATTGGCGTGGATGACGGTTTGGTAATCCGGGAGCTGCTGACACAACGCGCGGAGCTTCTCCAGGACGATCATCTCGGGGGTATAGACCCGCAAGCGAAACTCGTCTATCTCGGTCGTACTAGCCGGATCGCAGTGCTCGTGAGAGCTAATGTCAATTGCGAACTTCGTAGACCCTTCCTTCCCGAGCGGGATTGCGTTTCGTCGTTGCTGCTCGAGGTTAGAGTACTCGGCAAACTCCTTCGTGGGTAGAAGCTTGAACAGTATCTGGTACCCACCCCAGAACTCGCTCACGTCAGACGATATGAATTTAGGCTTAGACTTGAACTCAAAATCGAATAGCTCATACCCATTCTCAAGGAAGGTAGCCGTGAGAACGGTCTGTAATTGTTGTTTGATCTCGGGCAACTCCTCTTCGTCGAAGGCGTCCGCCATCGAGAAGTCTAGGTCCAGTGATCTACGGTGATCGATCTCGTAGACCATCGATACGGCGCTACCGCCTTTGAGCACTAGACGCTCCATGAGGTCATCGTCCGTCACCATGCCACGCAGTGCGATGCGCTTAATTTGCGCGTGGTTGCTGGATAGTTGAGTGAGCTTGTCCAATCCCGACGAAGGTACGCGAGCTAGCTAGGTCGCAATGCGCCGAGCGAATTGGGGGCAACGGTTTACCGTCTTGCGGGATAGGCTTACATCGCGCGACACAAAAGCTCGCTCCAGCGGGTATACTTGCTTCATGGCCAAACCCCTCAGCTGGACCGAGATCCGCAATCGTGCCTACGCTTTCAGCAGGGAATACGCAGGAGACTCGAAGGAGAACGCCGAGGCACAGACCTTTTGGAACGATTTCTTCCTCGTCTTCGGGATCAGCCGCCGGCGGGTAGCTAGCTACGAACGGGCCGCCGTCAAACAAGACGGTAGCCGCGGCCGCATCGATGGGTTATGGCCGGGGGTCATGCTCATCGAGCACAAGAGTCGGGGCGCGAGCCTCGACAAAGCCGAAGGTCAGGCCGTGGGTTATCTCACGGGACTGAAGGATGCCGAGCTGCCGAGGTATATCCTCGTGAGCGATTTCGCGGAGTTCCGTCTCGACGACCTCGTTACCGACGATCACACCACCTTCCGCCTCGACGAGCTGCCGGACCGCATCCGCCTATTCGATTTCGTTGCTGGCTACGAGCATCACGTCATCCGCGAGCAGGATCCCGTTAACGAGAAGGCGGCCGTGAAGATGGGCGAGCTGCACGACGCGCTCACGGATTCGGGATATGGCGCGCCGGACCTCGATCGCTTTCTCGTACGGCTGCTATTCTGCCTCTTCGCCGACGATACGGGAATCTTCATTAAAGACACTTTCGACTATTACCTACGTAACCGTACGGCCGAGGATGGGCGTGACCTCGGAATGCACCTCGACCAGATTTTCCAAATCCTCGATACGCCGGGTGACGCGCGCCAGCGAACGCTCGACGAAGATCTCGCCGCCTTCCCTTACGTCAACGGTGGTCTCTTCGAGGGACGCCTGCGGACGCCTACGTTCGACAGCTCCATGCGCGAGGTAATGCTCGAGGTTTCGGCCCTCGCGTGGGGGGGCGTGAGCCCCGCCATCTTCGGTTCGATGTTCCAGGCGGCGATGGACCCGAAGGAGCGCCGTGATCTTGGAGCACACTACACGAGCGAGGAGAACATCCTGAAGGTGCTCGGTCCTTTATTCCTCGACGCGCTCCGTTCTGACGCCACCCGCGTTCTGAACACCGGTCGCGGGGTCACCGGACGTGCCGGCCGTACTGAGCTCGACCGCGCACTAACGCAGCTCGCGAGCTACCGCTTCCTAGACCCTGCCTGTGGGTCGGGCAACTTCCTCATCGTCGCCTACCGCGAGTTGCGCCGCATCGAGCTGGAGCTCGTACACGAGAGCCTGCGGCGCTCCGGTGTCCGTATGGATGCCCTCGAGGAATCGAGCCTAAATGTCCGGCAGTTCCTCCGGTGCTCGGTCGATCAGTTCTACGGTATCGAGATCGACGGCTTCGCCGCTCGTGTCGCCGAAACTGCCATGTGGCTCGTCGACCACCAGATGAACCGTGAGGCGTCGCAACGCTTCGGCGAGCTCATCGCCCGCATCCCTATCGAGGCCACGCCACACATCGTTCACGCAAATTCGCTTGCCATCGATTGGGGGGCCGCTTTCGCCAAAACCCAGCCCGAGAGGTTCGACTTCATCCTCGGTAATCCGCCCTTCATCGGAGCCAAGTATCAGACTGATCAGCAGCGAGCAGACCTCAAACCCGTCCGGCGCGGGATCCGCAGCGGGGGCCTGCTCGACTACGTCACCGGCTGGTTCATCAAGGCCGCGCGTTACGTAGCGGAGCACCCGCGGACAACGGTAGGCTTCGTGTCAACCAATTCCATCGCCCAGGGCGAACAAGCCGGTGTACTGTGGTCCCCGCTCTACGATGCAGGAATGCAGGTGCACTTCGCGCACCAGACTTTCCGGTGGTCCAACCTCGCCAAGGGAAACGCCGCGGTCCACGTCGTAATCGTCGGCTTCGGGCTAGCTAAGGAGGGGCGTAAGGACCTCTACACCTACGATGACATCGCCAGCGATGCCTTATGTTCATGGGTCCCGAACATCAACCCCTACCTCATGCCCGGCCCTGACGTTACAATCCTACGGCGCAGGACGCCCTGGCCAGGCATCCCCGCAATGGGGATCGGTAACAAGCCTATAGACGGCGGTAACTACCTGTTTACCCCAGAAGAGAAAGCGGCTTTCCTCGAGCACGAGCCGCAAGCCGCGCCGTATTTCCGGCGGTGGTACGGATCACGGGAGTTCCTTAACGGTATCGAGCGCTGGTGCCTGTGGCTAGGGGACGCTAACCCCGCTGCCTTGCGCGCGATGCCGCTCGCGCTGCAACGCGTGGAGGCAGTCAAAGCATTCCGACTAGCTAGCGACAGTAAACCCACTCAGAAGCTCGCTGCAACTCCGCGACGCTTCCACGTAGAGAATTTTCCCGCCACAGAGTATCTCATCGTTCCCAAGGTTAGCAGTGAGCGGCGCGCATACATACCCGTCGGGTTTGCGGACGCTGCTGATCTTGCCAGCGATCTAGTTTTTGTAGTCCCTACAGCTGATCGTTACCACTTTGGAATCCTGTCCTCAGCCATGCACATGGGGTGGATGCGTTACACTGCCGGTAGGCTCAAGAGCGACTATCGCTACTCCGCGACGTTGGTCTACAATAACTACCCCTGGCCATCGCCAGTGAGCGCTCAAAAAAGACCTATAGAGCTGGCCGCGCAGGCAGTACTCGATGCGCGTAAACCCTTCCTCGAGGACGGCAACACCTTGGCGGACCTCTACGATCCGCTCACGATGCCGGGGGTTTTGGCTAAAGCTCACAAGATCCTTGATAAAGCGGTCGACCTAGCTTACCGACCGCAACCCTTCCCGGATGAGCGTCGTCGAGTAGAGTGGCTCTTCGGCCTTTGGGGGAAGCTGGCTAGTGTCGATAAATAGATGCGTCGGCACAGGATATATAAAACAATTTGTTTTATGTTGCGTGCGATATCAGATTATCGAAGACAACACACTTGTGCTATGGTGGATCCCGAGAATCTTCGCATGCCCGAAGGCATAGAGCAAACTTTACGCGAAGGCCTCCCCTACGTCAGTTGGGTTTGTCACGACAAACACGTTGCGGGCTACGCTAACAACGTCCAAATTGACATCTGCCGGCTGCCCTCCCCGGATCGTTACGTAGTTCACGCCAGAGCCCACGGCCCCTTCGAGTACTCGAAGGGGACATCTGCCGCCTGCGGCGAAGCGCTGATTGAGGCAATCACTTCCATCCGTAAGGAGGCAGAGAACCTCGTTGTCGCTCAGCTACAAAAGCCGTGAGGGCGTTGTACTCTCTCTCGCAAAACTCTTCCCCGTTGATCAGGGCGTTCGCTAGCCAACTAGCGGCCTCGCCGTTGAGTACCGCCCCGTATGCGTTTACCGTCGTAATCATTGCTAATCGTTTTTGTGATTTTCTGATGCTTCTATATTTGTCTGATAAGGGTGCCGACTTCACCACACTCGGCTGACGAGTTCTCTTTTCTCGCGTCCGACGAGCTCGAGGTAGATGAGGGTGTTCTCGATCCTCGAGTGACCGAGCACTTTCTGGACCACCGTCGCCGGCACTCCGTTCATCGCGAGCGCGACGCCCATGCCGTGACGTAACCCCTTAGGTGAGGCCCCGGGCCCCGTGATCCCCACCTCCGCCATCACCTCGGTCACGTAGTTGTAGGCCGTCCGCTCGGTGAATCCCCAGATCCGGACATCAGCTTGCTTCGCGCTCTTCTTGCGTTTGAGGATCGAGTACACGCCCTGGAGCTCCTGCAGGTAGGCTTCCGGCAGCTCGTTGCTCCGGTATCGCGTGCGTTGCTCGCCGGCGGCGTCCTTACCCTGCTTGAGGGTCTGGAAGCCGACCGACCGATCCGCGTAGTCGAGCCTCCGCGGGGTCACCTGCAAACCCTCCGCTACGCGGCACCCGGTGAAGTACAATAGCTGGCAGTAGTACTTTCGGTTTGCCTCCTTGAGGAGCGTACCCTCGAGGAAGGCTCGGCGCTCTTCGGCGTTGAGGTATTTGCGCTCCCCGGACCGCGGGTCGATTAGGGTGTCCAGAGAGGCCATTTGCCGAAAACAGTTGGTTCTCGGCAAATCTACGCAACCCCGGCAACGCGGCCACTGTGTTCGCCGGCGGCTGCGGTCCCCGATCGCCCCCGCGCCTTTCCGACTCTAAGGGGTAGAGTCGGAAACGAACCCGGGCACTGACTTTGTATTAGCCCACGGCTTAAGGGCGGGAACGGAGCGCAGCGCCCTCGTCAGGGGGTGAGCGCGAGCGAATAGTGGACGCCCCGACCCACAAGGGAAGCGTATCCGTCACGATAATCTCTATCACCGTATTATTATAGGTTACATTCTGAATGATATTGATTACCTCTGGCTCGTAGATGACTCCCGTATTATGAGGATTGCCATAAAAATTAGTCATTAATGTTGTCAGCATGATTTCCAAAGCCCTACCCAATAATCGCCTTACCCGCTTTTCCATCTTCTTATATTTCATGTAAATATTATATTGACTGCAAGATACAACATTATTAATTAATCACTTCAATCACTATCCTTACATATTTATTGATTCGTCAGCCCGATAATATGTAATTCAGGCGCCCCGCTCCGTAGGGTAAGCCCCTATGAAATTTGGGGAGAGGTTCGGATGGAAAGGAAGCGTACCGAATGGTAGCTTCACCAATCTTTTGTATTCACTCAATGCGCTTCCTCTTAGGCTAATAGACTCGGAAACGGCCGCAGTAATTTCCGCGCTCATATATTTCACTAACCGCTCGGATCGCGGGAGTGCAGTCTGAAGACTCCCTTCACCCAGCTGGGCACCGGCTCGTCACGTATGATTAGCCCAAATACGAGCGTCCATATCACACTAGCCACTACTATCCCAGTCGCTAGATAAATTTTATCGAATACTATTGCGAGTGCTACCAACAGGAAGGTCTTCGTTTCTGGAATAAGCATCAGCAGGGCTCTCCTATTCTCAACAGTCTGTCTCGGTCGCGGAACCCTGTGAACTCGTTCCGAATCCTGACTAGTTTGAGTTTTGCCCTTTGATTTTATTACACTCATCACGTTATCGATTTTTGCGGCATGACGATACCTACCGTCGAGAACGACGAGCCTCGCGACACATTCGCTCCGCCAGGTAGGACCCGCCCTGCTGCCTACGGCACAAGGTCTCTCGGTCGATCCCTTACTCGAGGGACACGATGCAGATTTGGTCCGCCCAACCGGACTAAATGTGTTCAGAGGACCCACACATCATTCAGTTACTCTAAATGATCTCATTTGTTGGAACTCATTATATGAAGTTGTGGACGGAGAATCGGTACCACCTTAATTCCCCCCATCGCCGTCTTAACTCACGAGCGCATCCCCACGTTAAAATGGAATCTTGATTCCCATGATAATGTGGTCAACATTACCGGACGATTGGGCTGGTGCTCTTTGGGTTCGGGACGCCGATCACGTCTTCCGTATCGCCCCTTATTCCCGCGGTGGTCCATACCCACTCTCATGATTTCGGCCGATACTTCGATCATCGCGCGGACACCATCCAGGAGATCCTCGAGGTTCGCAAACGTCTTCGCTGGACCACCGTTCTGGGTTCAACTACGACCTCGTATGACTCTCAGAGCCGTGGCGTGTGTACTTACATGGTGCTAAGGGTCACCACCAGCTCGCTGGACCTATCAGCCGCACTAGTCCTACCAATCCTACCGTGAGCACATCGATGGCGCGTCCAACCGATCCGAAGGGTCGGTAACGGAACTCGCCGCAGTGGAGTTCGACCAGCCCTGCTTTTGTCGCGTCGATTTGACGCGATTCCAGACGGAGCGAAGTTCGGGGTAGTTCTTTACAACATCATGCGTTTACGAATAAGCTTGGAGATCAACGTAGTAGCCACCGACGCCACGAGCGGTGATTTCCGACGCTACATAACGGTGGTCCTGAAGACCGTATCCTTTTACTGGGAGCAAGCGAACCCGCGGGGTGCGCTCACCCCGGACGAATCGCGGAAGCCTGTTGCTTCCGGTCGATTCCGATACTTAGTGACCGCGATCCGTCAGGTTCCAACCCTATACTGGTTGCAGTCGCATCTGCCGGAGGGGTACACGTTGGAGGATATCGGACGAGCGGCCTGGGAGCTGCTCGAGGTTCTCTTGCTGTGATACGCGAGGCCAGATATAAGGGCTATTACGCCGGCGAAGCAAAACTGAGCACCTTCTGGACTACCGTCGCCGGCACCCCGGCCATCGCGAGCGCGACGCCCGTGCCGCCCCTCAACCCTTTAGGTGATACCCCCGATCCCGCAATACCCACCTCCGCCATCACCTCGGTCACGTAGTCGTAGGCCGTGCGTTCGGCTTCGCGCTCTTCTTGCGCTTGAGGACCGAGTACACGCCCTGGAGTTCCCGCAAACAGGTCTCCGCCGGTAATGACTAGAGCCGGAAACGGGCTCGGGTGTCCGTCTCGACGAGTTCACCATCACGAGTCCTGACGGCTTCACCGGAAGGGCCGGTCCGGGGACCACTGTACTGGATCCCAACCTTCTTTTCTACTCGAGTGCCAATCGGTACAAATCGATTGTCCCGTACTATGATCCAGACCACGTAACCCTCACCAAGGATCAAATGAGTTTCGTGATAAAGGATAAGTACATTCACGATCCCCTCCGTCCGGTCGGCCAGGGCTATACACTCGACATTCACCTTGGCCTTAAGCGGGTGGACTAGCCTTACGCCAAAATTCGCTTACACTTAAAGCCCCTCGTACCATCGGGCACGAGGGGCTTCCTTAGGTGACCTCCTCACGTGGCTCTTGGCTCTACATACCGCCGTTGAGGTAGCAGCTGATGAACCTACATTTTATTCTCCCTTCCTTTTTCTTAGGCAAACTTAATCCCATATCGATCCTTCCTTCTACTCAGCACACTATAGCCGTCGAGTAGGATCGCCCAGAGCCGTCGTGCGCGCGCTCCTTGGCTAATAAGGTGCAGCGATGTGTAGCCTCGCCATTCCTTGTCGATATGGATGCTCACCTCAGAACTTATCCAGGAACCCGCAGTGATGCCCCCATCACTCCCTAGACGGCTCACGTACATGTAACCACCCTCTTCGATACCCATTTCCGACGCCTCGAGGGACTACCTGCGGAGGACATCGCGGCCGTCAAACGCATCATCGGAAGCCTCTTAATAGCTGACGACTTACGTCGTATCGCAAACGGGAAACGAATTAGCTCCCCTTCGTTAGATTGATCGCGTTTATCTCTTCCGAGGAGTCATTGGTGTTTAAATTCGATCAAGCCCATTATATTGGATACTATGTCATCGAACCCCCTTACTCCACAGGAAGAAGACCGATTCCGCGCCACCGTTCAGTCATACGGACTCGATTACGATAGCTGGCGGCGGACCCACCTGCCGGCCGTCCTACGGGACGGCCAAGTCATCGCCAACGTCACCGCTCGGGAGATTACCCACGAAGGCCGTGAGGACCTTACCGTGGCCTCGAGATCGTACGCCATCCAAGAATGGCCAGATGGCTCGCGTGCGCTGGCAGTGGCCCCCGGGCGCGTCGAAGACATTACGAACCTCGGGGACACCCGACTGACGTCTGAGCAGCGTGTCGGTCTCGCTGGCGGACAACCGATCATCGTCACAGGCAACGCTACCGGCCGGCCGCTCGACCTACTCGACACTACCGATGGGTACAGCGACCAAATAGACCCTTCGCGCGAGATCTACGTCGCGAAGTACCGGCCGAGCAACGGCAAGGTCCAGGTGGAGCCCCTCACCGAACGCACGATGCCGAGGTCGATCCGGCTCCCCGGTGACGCTGGGGTCGTCGAACTCGAGCAGCGGCAAGTACGCGAACTGACGGGATTCGTAAATAACTCGACCGAGGTCGAGAAGGACGGCCGCCTGTATAAAGTCCGTATCCAAAGCGGGCTCGAGGTTCGTGACTTGACCAGGCCCATCGACCAGATGTTAGCGCGAAGCCCGCGCCCCCTTCAGTTCGACCGCGTCGGGAACGCCGACGTAGGCGTGGTCGACCTCGACCCCGCACGGTCGCGGAGGCTCCGCATGGGCGGCCGCATCGACGTCGAGCTCGGGGGTAAGTGGCACACGGTCGTCGTAGATCCCATAAGGGAGAACCTCGTGTTACGCAGCAAAGCGGCGAGCATGGAGCCGGTTTTGCGTAGCGTCCGAGGGCATTTGCACAGCGACCTGCCCGTCAAAGCGACCGACGAATTCGGTAGGGAAGAACGGCTCGCCCCGAAGGAGATCGACGACCTTCTCGCAAGTACGCGCGTCACTCGCGTCAAAGAGGGAAAGGCTTACCAGCTCGATGTCGCCCACCACGGCTACGGACTCGAGTGGCGGCCGAACGTTGGCCCCCCGGTCAACGCCCTGGCGCAGTCGCTCAACCACGTTCAGGCAGCTGTCCAAAAGCCTACTGCGAGAGGCCCTAGGTTGGGTATGTGAGAGTGAATAGCTCCAATCTAGTTAACGCCTCAGCTAACTGACGAACCGGACGTTCGTCGCTCTCTCGTATGCAGTAGGGCTACCGTGTACGCGAAGCCCTACTCCGACCTTCCGTAGGTACTCCAGGTACCATCGACGCTAAAATCGCCGATCGGCACCTCACCCTATCGGTAGACCCGACTACCCGTTCGCTACAGCTATTCGAGCACGTACACCGCGAGGGTCACGCACGAACCGGTCGCGCGTGGTTGGGCAAGAGCCCGATCGTCGGCTACGGAGCCGACGACTGGTTCGATCCCAATGGTCCGATGCGGCACCGGAAGGCGGAAGTTCGATCCTTGCGCGTGTCCGCGAACGATGTTCTCTACGAGCGGAATATGGACGGTCAAGACGGTGAGGGCAGCCCCCACGAGACGGTCGACGACCGGCGGTGGGCCGGGTCCGTCGCTCAGGCCGAAAACAAAGAAAAGGTACTCGCCCTCAAACCTCGCGGTTTGAGGTGGTAGGGCGCCCGTGACCCGAGTGATTTGCCTCGCGGTGGAAGCGGGTGACGGCAGTCCATTGATTTCTTATTAGCGCTCAGTTTCTTGAAGGCCAGAAGACCGGATCCGAGGATCCCACGCGGATACAGCGCAGCTCTCGTCTCTCGCGCGCCCGAACGCCCATCAGCATACACATCATAGCGACGGCTACAAGATAGACCATGCGCTCTTGCCCCTTCTCCTCCCGTCGCGCACGGGCCTCTTGGAGCTCCACCCATTTCGTGGCCACGAGCATGAATGCTGCTACAATGCGATCTGGTTTGCCGGTAAGTCTCACATTGCGATATACCAAAGCTTGAAGTCGATTGATTCTCGCGCGACTCTAAATCTCCCCGAGATCCAAACCTGGACCGGGTTCGTAATCGGTCAACCTCATCGACTGTGAACTGACGGTCGACGGGCCATCGAGTGGAGGCCCGACGTTTATCACGCTAATACGGCCGTCTGCGTCCTTGCTTCGGACTCTGATGAAATCCGAATTAGCCTCCACCATTTTCGCCGCCGATCCCGCCGCCACCTCCAGTATTATTTCGTCGCGGTATTCGACCGACAAATCCCCCGTGAGGTCCGCATCCGCTTTCAGACTCCCGTACTCCCGCCCCATCGTCCGATACACCTTGCGCCAAAAGGTTGCCTCCGCCTCCACCCGTGCGCTCTCGACCGTGATGAAACCCCCGTCGTACGTCACGTTCGAATCCGGGAACGCCTTCGCTACCGCTGCACATCGCGAGTTGAGCGCCTCGATCATCTCAGCTACCGGACCACCGTAATACAGCGATTTAGCCACCCGTGTAGCTTGCCCGGCGTACACACCTATGTACAGATTTGAGTCTTTTAGGTATTCGCTTTGCATTGCTTTGATTTTAATAGTTATTGATGTTACTGACGCATCCTTTACTGGCTCGAGCCTTGCTCGAGGCTCTCGTTCCTAGCCAGGTTAGGACTCGCCGAGGGGATCCCATTGAGCCACGCGCATTTCTGTTCCGCCTCTTCTATCGTTACGTGATCCGAGTGCGATTTCCACTTTCCATTTGGTGCGTAGTGGCCTATAGTCCATAGGGATGGTTCTGTTTTGAGTATCACGAACATGCTTTTACAATTTTGAATGGTGATCGATCGAGCCCCACCTCAACCGCGAACCGGGAGCCGCCCGTGCGGCGTGGGGCTAAGGGCCTTACTCAATAAAACCCAAACCCACAGAACATATCTCTGTGGAATGAATAGAACTTACCTTTCACCGGGCAAACGATAATGTGATCGATTACCGGCACATTTATGATGCGTCCGGTTTTGGTCAATGCCTCCGTTATCGCGATATCGTCTTCTGAGGGATCTACGTTGCCGGACGGGTGATTATGCGCCATGATTACTTATGCGCTCCCCGTAGCGAACGCAAACTCCGCGTACAGCCTCGGTTCCACTAAAACGCGGGCGGTTAGTCCTGTGCTCGCGACGTTGTAGGCTATCGGTCTTCGGTCGCCGGATAGCCCTACAAATACGAATTTCTCGCGGTGGTGATTTCCGATCTGCTGGTATATGTAGTCGGCTATATCGCTAGAGTCCAACACTCTACGCCTAGTCGGTATACACCCCGGTGAGCGCTTCGTTACCCCTATCTCGACCTCCTGAATTAGACATGCCTCGCTCTCGTCTTCGCTTTCCCTCACCCGCGCAACGTGCGCTTCCCGCGCCCCATGTGATCCCCCGAGGTGATCGCTTGTATTAAATCCTTCGAACTCTGGGTAATTAGGGTAAGTACGCTTCATGGTAGTGCTAAGTTTGAACTCTCTATAGCTCTATAAATATAGTTTTATAGTTTGCAATTACCAACTATAAAGTAGTATTAACCTCACTATAATACTGTGGCGTATCAGCTTAGCCATATAACCGCATCACGTGTTTTCTTTTCTAGGCGTTGATCTGTTGCGGTTACACAGGGCCTAGAAGAGAAAGCGTAGTACTATTCGTCGGTTAGGGTGATAAACCCGAGGCCATTCTGCTTGGGATTGACTACGCCCCACACGGAGTACTCCAAGGCCTCCATAATTCGCTCTGCCAGCTTCCATCCTACAGGCCGGTGGCGGTTCACCGTACCCGATATATGCGCCCGGGACAAGCCTACGTTGTCAGCGAACTGCTTTTGGCTTTGGTTCAGATACCTGATGAGTTCCCGCAGTCCCATGATCTTGGCTAAAATCTCCCCATTGTCCGCGTTCACCTCCACGAATCCGAGCCCATCCCACTTCGGGTGTATGACCCCCCACACGGAGCACTCCAAGGTCTCCATGATCTGCTCCGCGAGCTTCCACTCTACGGGCTCGTAGCCGTTTACCGCGCCCGATACGTACGACGGGGAGAATCCTAGCTTATCGGCGAACTTAGCCTGCCCCAAGCCTAGATGCTCGATGAGCTCACCGAGGGACATCGCTCTCGCAAGAGGTGATCCTGTTTTGAGTCTCTTATTCATCAGCTCTTCGGTTAGGGTACTTCCTGTGATCGAGCTCCGCGCGAACGATCTCGGCGGCCGCCGAGATCATAGGCTGCAACCCATCTAGAAGATCGCCGAAGGTCGCGAACCTCCTCACCGGGGCTGCGGGTATCTCCGGCGACACGTGCGCCAGGAACGGTTCCCTGAGGCGTGGCGCGTACGCGATAAGTAGTTCGATCCCGTCGTGACTCCCTCGCAGTACCCCGCGATCGGTTCCCCATTCGAACTCCGGGTACTGCTCCCTCGCCCCGCGTTGCTTCGCACGTGATGTTACTCCTCCGCCGACTACCATAGCGCTCGCGATAGTACGCCGCGATGCCCTTATTGGTGCCCGGCAGCGAGTCGTCGCTGCCCGGACCTGTATCGCCTACGGTCCCCTCCCCACCATCCGATCACGACCCACTACCGCTCGCCGCAGCAGTTTTAGCCAGCGAATCGCCAGCGGCTTCACGCGCCTCTTCCGTTGCGTCGTTACTCTCCGCTACGTGGATGACCCCGGGATTTATTCGTTCCCAATCTCCGAGCGGATAGCCTCGTATATGTACAGCACGATCTCCCCGGCCATCATTCTGGCCTCACGGTCCACCAGCGCAGCCGTAGGCAGAATCGTCGTGTAGATCCACTGATCTAGTCTCGGTTCACGCAAATCACCCTGCGGAACGTCCGTACTGTCTTCCGCAGACTTCCCTCCGGTCGATCTCTCGACTACCGAAAGCGCCGCCTCTCTACCTTCCGAACTGAAGCAAAGCGCGCTGTAGGTTATCGGAATAGGGTCGCGCCCAGCCATCGAGTAGATCGCTACCGACGCAGCTCGCCCCTCGCGGACGTAGCTGAACCCTAAACGTCCCGGCCCACCCACCGCGGTAGTCCTCACCCGGGCCGTATCCAGGAGCTCACCGAACAAATTCCGAGTTGCCGGGAGTACGTCTCCGGAGTCCCTCAGCGTACTATCCCCTGTTTGTACGGTCAAATGTTCGATCCTCATAATCGCTCTATCACGGTCATCAAGCTTACCAACTCCTCCGATTCCGGAATCCTGTAGACTCCCAAGGCTTCGTCACTCGCGCGACCGAGATCGGGGTGCAGCGGTGAGAGCAAGTAACCCCCATCTCTTACCCTTCTGTACAGACATCGCGACGTTTGAATCGGATCGGCGAACGCAGTTACCTCCCGGCTCCATTCGAGTCCGTTCTCCCTCGCCCATTCCTCAACCCCTGCCCCTGGTTGTTTTATTAACGTCGGTGTCTCACCACCGCGCATCCACCTCTCCGCTACCGTTTCGAAGAGTCGCCAGACTCCGAGCTTCTCGGATGACTTCCGAGAGTGACTCAGCAGTTCTTCGCGAAATGATTTGTCCCGACCGGGCCGGCGTGCGTCGAGTAGGACTCTTGCTTCGTCGTCGGGTATGACCCACCCCACTTCGTTGGTTGCGTCAATTAGGACCAGCTCACCACTCTCGGGACGCAGGTATAGCCCGTCCATCTCCACGCACCTCCCGCCCGCCGTACTGAGCACCCCCGTGTACCCGAGTGGATAGCTCCGCCTACTCAAACTGTCCGCTTCGACCTCCGAGTAGTCTATCGCTACTCCCGCCAGGTAGGCGCGGTTCATTGCCTCGGTCAGATACGACCCTACCGCTTCGAGCTCCTCCCGTTCCCGCTCGAGCCTCGCCTTCGGCCCCTCCCGATAATCGCTTGTGTTCACTGGTTTGCCTTTAGTATTGCCCATCACAATGTGCCGATTCGAGACCGGTCGGCAACCGGGATTTGGTGTTTAGTTCATCCTGGGCGTCCGGTACCGTCGGACGTCGAAACCGTTCAGCAGTAGGCACCAGATCCGTTCGGCTCCCATGCCCTCGCTCACGAGGTGTAGCGACGTGTAGCGCCACCACCCGGAGCTCGGGTCCTGCTGCGGCTCCGAGCTGATCCACGTGCTCGCGGAGCCGCCTCGGTGTGGTCCGCAGCAGCTCGCCAGTACGTACGCTCCCCCTTCGAGGACGTCGAGCAGCTCCTTCGCCGTGTAATCCTCGCCCTTGCTCTCCCAACCGCACGCTTCCTCGAACGTCGGTTCGCGGGCGCACCCGCCGTGCCTCCACGTCGTGAAGCTGGTGGCCACGCGGTACCTCGTTACCTCGTCTTCGATGTAGTCCCGTAGCGTCGCGCATACCATAGCGGTACATTTTTAGGAGCTTGATTCCCTATGTATTTTCCCTAAATATACATATATAATTGAAGATTGCAAACTAGTTAGATAGCGTTTTTAAAACCGTAACACACCCACATTGTGCCTCCATTGAATCAGGGCAACCGCTGTACGCTCGTCTATTTTACATACCCTCCCCCCGAGCAACCTGTCCAAACACAAAATCCCGCCCAGCGGCTAGAGCGTGGGCGGGAGCATGCGTAGAGCGAATACCCCCGACGATCTTCCGGGCCGGATTAGTATTTGTGAAAAATGTAGTAACGCCCCTCGTACTCGCCCTCGCAGAGGATGTCCTTGGCGAACGCGACGGCGCTCGCGTCGTAGTCGAGTTTCAGCTGCTCGGGCGATCGTGTGGCCTCAGGGGTACCGTAGGGGTTGTTTGCTACCGATCGATCGGGGGGACACTCTGAAACCTCGAACCTGGTCGCCATAATGCTCTCGGGGTCTAAGTCGTCCCCACCTACGGCGTAGTAAGCCCGGACGACGACCATCTCGTCGCTAGTTACCTCGAGGAATCCCTCTATAAGGCCGATGAAGTCGAGCGTCGAGTGTACCGGATTCCAGACGAGCGATTTATCCCGCCCGTCGAACGCGTAGACCCCGTACCGCGTGGCGTGCGTAGTGACGCCCGCCCGCTCGTTGTAGACCGCCACGCACCGTTCGCCGGCGGCCTTCACCCGTGCTTCGAGGTGATCCACGTACGCGAGGTCTTTGAGTTCCACCCACTCGCCATAGGTGGTATCTTCTTCGACGGCGATGTATATCTGTAAGTCAACCATCTTGTATATTTCGTTGTGCTAACAAGATAATTAACTACTCTATTATATATACCATAATAACGGTTCTATAACTTATATTTTAATAGTATAAATACCCCTAGTTAACTCAAGTCAAGAGCATTACAATACCCATTCACAGCCTACCCCCTTTACTTTTTTTCTAGGCAACCGTTAGTCCGTCCGGAATCACCCGAACCGATGTATGACCGTACCCCCCTTCCGTGCGATTGTCGAGGGCGCGGTCGATTTCGATGACGACGTTTTACTCGCTGCCCGCTGCGACCGACTGCTTTGGCACAAACCCGAGGTGCGCGTGGTCACGAGCTGTTTGACGGGGGTAGGCATCGTCGCCGAGCGGTGGGCGCGTAGCCGCGGCTACCTCGTCCACCGTTTCCCGTACTACCCCACCCAGGGGTTCGCGGACGCCTCCGAGCGTCACGCACTGATGGTCGCCCAGGCGGATGCCCTCATCCTCGTTTGGGACGGCGAGGACGAGCCCTGCGACGACCTGCTGTCTCGCGCGCGAGCCGCCGAGCTCGTCGTTCGCCAGGTGAGGCTGTGACCGCGCCACCGAGGCGTTGACGGAATTTGGGTCTAACGTGAGCTACAACTTAGCTGGCCCTCGGCTACCTTGTACCTATGAATCAGCCACCGTTTGCACGTATCGCGATATGGGTTGGCCTCCTCGCGTTCGCGGTCGGTCTATCGGGCACCTTACACCTAGCCATCGTCGCTCGTGCGGGGATCGTCACTTTCGCGCTCATCGCCGGTGCCCTTGGCGGCCTTATCTACACTGCGGTCGGGGTTCACCGTCTCGAACGATCGGCCAAATCACCGGGGTCCGAACACACGCCCGCGAGCTTCAAGGCCCGCGCGATCGACCTGGTTTGTGTTCTAGCCGTCAGCATGCTCGCGGGTCTCACCGCGAGCGTCTCCGCGGTTTAGGCTCCGAGGTCCGGGTTACAGCTGTGGCCCGCGGTCACCGGGGGGCCTTATCCCCCGATCGCGTCCCAAGTCCTTGGTTTGGTCGCGATCCTGCCCCCGCCCGACTCCCGCCTTACGCCATAGCTCCTGTACGCTACCCACGCTCAGCCCCATATCGGGTAGCCTGGTTACCGCCTCCCCGCGGTGCCACTCCTGCGATTGCGGCACCTCGAGCCAGGTGACCCCGGTTCGGGGTCCGTACCACTGTTTTGACGAAATATCCCTGCCGTACGGCGCGTACTGCATGCTGAACCCGACCACGGGGATACCGCTGAATCGTTCGCGCAGGAGCGCGGCCGCGGCGAACTGCGTTCGACCCTTCGTGATCGCGTCGTCCACGAGGACGATACGCTTGCCCTCGCGCACGGCGGTGAGGATGTCGTCCGCGAAACCGGTCACGCGCATCGAGCCATAATGATCCCCGACGGTCGGTCGCTCCCGGGCCCGCACCCTGCTCGACTGTTTGACCTGCTTAGTCCGCTCGAGGATCGTGACCACCTCCGCGCCGTAGGTTTCGGCCAAAACCTGGGCGAACGTCGCGTTTCGGTGTTCCCCCAAGGACGGGCTGCTCCCTGGGACCGGTACGAGTAGCGCGCCGCCGAATAGGGCCTGGAGCCCCGGGCGATCACGCGAATCTATGTACGCTACCGCACGCGCTATGACCCCGGCATCCGAATCCTTCAACGCGGCACTCAGCTCGCGGGTCGCGATAACCTCCGCCTCGGGGTACTCACGGTCCGGTGAGGCGTAACGGAATATCGATGCGATCGGTAGGTCCGCCCGACGGACGTCCACCTACCTCGCGAACAGCGAGAGGGCCGGCGCCATCGAGCGACTTCGGCGCTCGATGTTCGCGACCACCGCCGGGACATCGGCCGCGGCGTAAGAGATGGCACCGTAGTGGAGCGCGCGTCTGACCCACTCCGCGGAGGCGTGCTCGCTCAGCACGCTCTCGTGTATGTAGACCTCGCGCCCGAACTTTTGCATCGCCTCGACGACGTGACGCGCCCCGGAGTGCGCACCCGCTTCGGGGACGAACGCCGCGCACGACAGAATGGCGATGGTGCGATTGCGGATCACGAAACCCCTAGGGCCGGGTGGTTCCGCGAACTGTGAGACGAGTAAGTGGTCGCGCGCGATCGACGCCTGCAGGTCGGCGTGCTCGCGGGGGTACACGCTCTCGAGCGGGGTACCGATCACCCCGATGGTCCGCCCGCCGGCGGAGATCGCGGCACGGTGGGCGGCCGCGTCGACGCCCTTCGCGAGCCCGCTCACCACCACGTGCCCGTTGGCGACGCACGCGCGCGCGATCTCCGCGGCCCGCATCATCCCCTCCGGACTTGCGTCACGCGAGCCGACGACCGCGCACCTGACGCGGCTACCGTATATGAGGTCGGATTCGCCTCGGAGGTACAAATTCGACGGCGAGCATTTCAAGGCAGCGCGGGAGAGACTCACGCGGTAAGCGTGGTACCGCGGGTCGGGCTTTTCGGTCTGATGTACCATTACACTATTCGGTTTCGGCGAATATACGGCGCTTTCGTGCACATAACACACTAGTTAGCAGCATTTTAACCTGTACTGAACGCCTACTTTTTTTCTAGGCACCGATTATGTACAAGTCCTTCACGCCCGCAATCTAGGACCCCGTGGGTCAGATCCCGATTCGTTTGCGCCGACTCCTATTTTGGATCCCCGATCCAACGCCCCTAAGGTCGCCCGCGCCTCACTCGTCGCTTCAACGCCGTGTTTACGGCCGGTCAGGTAGTCGTTGAGGTCCGCGTACTGTGAGTAGCTGCCGTTCTTTACGGTGGCTGACGGTATCGCCTCTCGGAACGCCTCGGTCACTTGGAGGCCCTGCCGATCGTTCTGCAGCCACAGATCGATCGGCCCCTCGCCGGACCTACGGTTGGCGTACGTAATAGTCCGATCGAGCATCGACGCGCTGTTCATTACGATCGCCGCCTGGCGGGCGCGATCACCGGCGAGCTGTTTGTAGGTCAGGAAATCGGTCATGCCTTCGAACACCGCGGTGCCCGGCTGTTTGCCATTTGGTATCACGAATGAGCTAGCGTCTTTCGGGCCGATAGAGACCTTGGCGTACGGGTTACGTAGTTCCCAGCCCCCGCGGAGGTTTCGCCAAGCGAGTCCGAAGTATCGTCCCCCGTTGACCGTATTCTCGTAGTGCAGCTGCCGCACGTACGGCATCGCGCCATCGGGCTCGATCCCGCGCGAGCTTAGGTACTCTTTGAGTGCGGGGGATTCTACCTCACCCACGTACAAAATCCGTAAAGGCGTTTTTTTCTTAGGCTCAATGGCGATAGTGTCCGTCGAGACCCTCCGATCCGCGGGCACTAGCCCGCTGCCCTCGAGCAGTGACGCTATTTCTTTGAGGGCCTGGCCGGTACCGAGTTTACTCCCGTCGACACCGGTCCGGTACGAGCGGACGAAGTCGACAATATCCCCGCCCCGCTCACTCGTACCCCCGAAGTCGTGCCACCGTTGCGTGCGGCGGTCGACCTTGAACGACGGGTTTGACTCCCTGCGCAACGGGCTCAAAAACCAGGCTTCGTAAGGGTGTCCCTTCCTTTCAACTTCGCTGTGACCGAGTCGCTTGATGAATTCCGTTAAGTCAATTCGTTTCGCCTCGTCGATGGTCATAGCTGAGTGGCTTGAGTTGACGCTTACAAACTGAGACGCGGTTGGCGGACCGTCGGCGACTGGGTACGCTCGGCACGTTCGACCGAGGGAGCCACGACCTCGCGCTCGCCGTTGACGTCGTCACCGATGTTCTGGTTTAACGATTTATCGAGAGCGATGCCCCTGCTGACGATTAGCTCGCGTCGCACGGGATCGACTTGGGCTACGTAGGCCCGTCCGCCGACCGATACCTGAACTGGCTCGCCGCGTTTGAGTGCCGCTTGCTCGTCCCTACTTATCCCACCGTAACCGACATCCTCGCGGCCTATTCGCTCGGGCACCATGATGTTCGACTTCGCCCACCCGGTCACCCGGTTCAACTCGTGATCGACGCGCGTGATGTACTCACGTCCGTCGCCGGGATTGCGGACGAGGACATTCTCGCCTTTCTCGAGGCGCTCGCTCTGGTTATCGGTAAGCCGCACCCCGGCGTATTGACCCGTGTCGAGCTCGCTGGCCTTGAGTACCGGTCGCACCGCCTTCGAACCGTTTTGGGCTACGCCTAGGGTTAGTCGGGCGGTAGTCTCGATAACCACCGTGTCCCTACCGGGCGCCTGGCTCTCCAGTCTGATCTTCAGCGGTGACGAGACGCCCGTACGTAGCATCCGGTCGATCTCGCCCGAGGTCTCGAGCTTCTGAGCGTCGATCCCGAGGGCTTTTGCAGCTTCCTCGAACCTGTAGTCCTCGCGTTTGTGAAGTGTGTTGCTCTGCATTGTGGTGCAAGTTTAGGTATATTTGACCTGAAATCAAGTTTTTTGGTCGAATACATCCCAAAACGAGTCACAATTACGCTCGTTATCTTCTGTATCGTAACCTGGAGTACATCCGGTCAGAGCATCGGAGCCTACCTCGAGCTCGATGCCTGTACCGAGTGGAAGGCCACCGTGGATGTCGCATTCGAGCATCTCGATAGCCGGCTGTTAACTACTATACCCTGGTCTTTGCCGCTGCGTGCAGGAAACGCTAGGGTTTCTAGTAGATACGGCCCGCGAATTCATCCCGTTACAGGTAGGAAAAGTTTTCATTCCGGGGTGGATCTAGCCGCCGCGCAGGGCGAAACGGTCATCGCATCCGCTTGCGGTCGCATCCGTGTCGCCCGCGATCGCTATCTGGGGTTATTCGTAGAAATAGACCACGGCAACGGTTACTTCAGCCGTTACGCCCACCTCGCCACCGCGGGCGTCGTAACCGGCGAACCCGTAGTCCAGGGGGCACCCCTCGGCACGCTCGGCGCCACGGGTCGGGTCACCGGACCCCACTTGCACTGGAGTGTCACGTACCGTGGCGCCAGCGTCGATCCCCTAGCCTTGCGTGAGTTCGTAGTGGCTTACCCACTCCGGTAAGACTCGCCCGAGTGTCCCTCGTGCGTCCGCACTACTCGAACGCCAACGGCAAAGGCGGCACCCCCGCTGAGTCGTCGTTACGTCCGGTAACATTCGCTATGTATCCATCGAGCTTGCGTGCCATCTCCTCGAGCTCCCCCAAGGCCGCTCGACTCTCCCGCGTCCGACGCTGCACTTCCGCCAGGTAGTCGGTTATGTTGTCGGCGAATACGGAGGCTTCTTCCGTCGATCTGTGCATGGGCTCGCGGTCGTCGAAGAGGTAGTTTAGGTTGACATTACTCGCGCACAAGAAAGCCATCACCTCGTAGATGATCTTCGCGGAACCTTGGCCGTTCTCCAAGATCTTGAGCTGCGTCTCCGTTATCTGCGGCCTACTTCCTACTTGGCCCTCGGCTTCTGCGATTATCTGCGTGAACGCCGTCCGTGAGGCCTGATCGTACTCTTCTAGGCGAATCTGTTTAAGCCGTTCGCCGATCAATTTCTGGAGGGCCTTCGGGTCGTTGCGTTGTTGCACTGTTTGCCTAATCTCGAGTGATACTGCGAGGATAGACAGAATCCCGCAACCGTTACACCGACACTCCGTCCGGCATCACGCTCAACTGGCGCTCGATTAGCGCGTCTACCTCGTTGCCGATTTTACGGTAGTTAGCCGTTACCACTTCCGGTGTTACGTCGGCAAAGTAAGGAAGCGGCTTATGGCTCGCTCGCTCGCGCTTGATCGCCGCATCATCGAGGGCGATTTTCGCGTCGAACACCTTAAGAGGGAGTTCGGCGCCGACCTCGTCCGCGACGATCCCGACGAACTCCCCCTGGCTAAGTGACGCGATCCTCGACGCGGGAATGCGCTCCTCGAGCTGAGCTGCCCTACTGAATGAGGTATCCATCTTGTTTTGCGAAAGCGAGCGCCGTACCTGAACGGTCTTGCCGAACTGGCCGGCGAGGTTAGTCGCGGTCTCACCGCGGACCTGGCCCGCGAATACGTTCGCACACGTGTTGTAGACGACCTTCGCAACGTCCTGCCCGTAGTCACGCACCAGTTGACTCATGTCTTGGAACGCTATCAGCGTTGCGATCAGATTGGATCGTCCGGTCGCGATCAGGTTGTCCAATTCCCTCATGTAAATTGACGGAATTTCGTCTACGACGACAGCGCACGGTAAGCGTCCAGGTCGGTTTATCGTCCGCGCTACGCGCGAGTTGATTAACCCCAGTGCTGTCCCGTACACCATTTGACGCTCTTGGTTGTTACCGACGCACAGGACTTTTGGTTCCTCGGGGTTATTCAAATCGAGACTAAAGTCATCACCCGTCAGGACCCAGTAAATCTGTTCCCCCGTGATCCGCGACATTGGGATTCGTACGCTCGCGATCATTCCTTCCAGCTGGTCTATCGCGCCTTTTTCGAGAGCCGAGACGAACGGCGCAATCAGCGCTCTGATCGAGTGTTCCTGCCCCATCGCCGGGAAGATCTTATCGTAGGGCCGCGCGAGGAACTCAATTACGTGTGGAAGTGTGCAGTACCGCCCACCCTCGGTTACCTTGAGGTACCAGATCACCGAAGTTAAAAAGTTGACGGGCGACTCTATGAAGAACTCGCCCTGCTTCTTGACCCACGTACGGTTCATATTCAACAAAATCGTTTGCGCGGATTCGATTGCATCGGAGATGGTCGTTAATCCTGCCGGATTAAGTGGGTTACACCTGTGCGAACGCCTGAGATCGTCGAAATTGATTACGTAAAAACTCGGCGTGACATCAAATTTGTGACGTGACCGAAGGAACGCGTTGTAGGTTTCCTCAGTCAGTTCCGGAAACTTGAAGTCGTATACGTAAGCGCAAAAGCCTTTGTCCAGTGTCTGACGGATGAACGGCTTAATGAAAGCGTAGCTCTTACCAGAGCCAGGCGTCCCCATTACCGCCGAGCCCCTGAAGGGGTTGACGACGTTTATCCACCCCCTTCGTTTTTCGTCGCCGAGGCGGTATGACATCGGTAGGTTTACCGAGTACTTGGTCGTCACCAGGCGCTCTTCCTGCGGGAAACTCCGGCCCTCCTCGTTAAACATGTCTTCTTGGAGATCCCATCCGAGTACCCGCTTGATGCTCACCAGACCGACCCATATCGCGAACCAACCCGCGAGCGATGCCGCACCGAATACCTGGCCGGCTAGCCCCATCGGTAACCATTCGAACGACCAAGCGGCGCCTACGTACACAATGCTCCCACCCGTTATGAGGGTCGCCGCCCTGTGCCAAGTGATCTTTTCCGACTTCCGTGCTCGCTCCCCGATGGCGGCTAGGAGCAGTAAGCCGATCGGGACCGCGTACGAGAACCAATACGACCGAAAGAACATCGTGTGGTCGAAACGATTCAAAAGCGTAGCCAACCGTGGGTCCGTCAATCCGCGCGCGTGGAACCAACCGTAGTAGTGGACGTACGCGTGTAGTCCGAGCGCCACGAGCGCGACAATGCGTACGTAACCCGCGAAGCCATCTGAGCGCTGTTCCATGGATCAAATATATCCTAATGTTCAGTTTGAGGTCTATTACGTCCTTAAGCGCGCTGAACGAGCTCCCTCAGCCACCTAACCGAGGGATCTTGCCTTTGGTCAGGTGCGGTTCTTCTTCCTCACCCTGACCCTCGTCGGCGAGGCGCCGCTCGAGCGCCCTGACGCCAACGAACCGCATGCGCTCCGCCATCGCGGCGACCACGTCGCGCGCACCCGGGACCATGCCGTTGCGCTTGCCCGCTTCAGCTACACCGTACTGCTTGGCTATATACCGCCAGGCGAGTTCGGTCTTGCCCTCGGTCATGTAACCCGCTACGGCCGCGTAGTCCGCTCTGCCATACCCCGAAGCCCGTAGCCGGTCCCGCGCCATCACCCCCAGCGCCAGACCGTACTCCGGTGCGCCGGCAACGTGGGCTACGTATCGCCCGAGGCCCAACGCAACCCCTACCCCACGCGGTTGCAGGACGACACCCCGCTGTAGTGCGTACCCGAGCGGCCTGCTCGACTTCTCGGCGCGATCCACCACGCTCGCGACGTATCGCTCGTGTAAGGCCCGTGCGAGTCCTTCGTAGTCCTCCGCCTTCATGCGGTCGCGCCAGTACCCTAGATCCACGTTCCCCAGGGTTACGTACGGCGGTAAGGACGCGAAACCATTCCCCCGCCCCAGGTGAGCCAACACCGTCACGTCCGAAGGCTCGAATCGGACCTGATCAGAGCTATAGATAGGGGGACTCATTTCGTTCGACGCGGACCCGTCCCCACGTAGCTCCACTTCGGCTACGGCCTTAGGCAGAACCCCTGCCGGCGGATCGTGTAGAATCAGATCGTCCCACGGGACTACCGACGGTTCTTGCCACATGGAAATTAGCTCGAGCTCGTCGTCCTCATACTCGCCGTCCCCACCGTCGTGATCCGGGGCCTCGATCTCAGCTTCGAAACCGACATCCCGATTCGCGAGCGAGCGAACCACGTAGTTGACATCAAACCTGTCGGTGGTCGCTTCGACGACGTACCCCGCTCGCGCTAGTATCTCGCCGTGACCCACGTCCTGAAGTTTCCGCACCCCTGCGCTCAC
>OZ244043.1:2537500-4324633 GCA_965215215.1 Saprospiraceae bacterium | reverse complement strand
GAATTGAAACTAGTAAGGCCACCGCTTTCCTTCTAACAGCCCGAAACCCATTAATCGCAGCTGATAGGAATTGAAACTGATAGTAGGCGTATCCCCCCGGCCCCGAATTTTCCCATTAATCGCAGCTGATAGGAATTGAAACTGTGGTTTTTCGGCCCAACAACTGTATTATCTTTCCATTAATCGCAGCTGATAGGAATTGAAACCTAGGAAAGCCCGAAAGACGGGGCGCAAAAAAAACCCATTAATCGCAGCTGATAGGAATTGAAACACAATCGGGGAGGCCGCCGGGATTAATACAGGTATGCCATTAATCGCAGCTGATAGGAATTGAAACCGTTTTTGCGAAAACCGGGCGAGTCGCTGCCCCTCGCCATTAATCGCAGCTGATAGGAATTGAAACGCGCCACCGGGGAGCGGGGCGCCACCGGGGAGCGGGCCATTAATCGCAGCTGATAGGAATTGAAACACCGAATCGGCGACCCAACCTACCTCCTCGAAGAACCCATTAATCGCAGCTGATAGGAATTGAAACAACGCTGCGGCCGGTAGGATTGCGTTCTCGACGATCCGCCATTAATCGCAGCTGATAGGAATTGAAACGCTGATATCCACACTTACAACGATGGCGTGGCTGCTCCATTAATCGCAGCTGATAGGAATTGAAACCTCGCTGAAAAGGGCGAAAAAGGGGACCGCGGCGAACCATTAATCGCAGCTGATAGGAATTGAAACCTGTATTACCTGCCATTATCTATTTTTTTATTACGGTCATTAATCGCAGCTGATAGGAATTGAAACTCAATACGCTAACCCGGATTATCGACACAGAGATTCCATTAATCGCAGCTGATAGGAATTGAAACGCGCCTGGCCGTCCACCGCGCACGCGGCGAAGGCTACCATTAATCGCAGCTGATAGGAATTGAAACATTGGTACTCAGGTGAGGTTCCTTTGCGTACCCCTCCATTAATCGCAGCTGATAGGAATTGAAACACTTGAATGACTTCATCACGGGTAAGCCGCTGAGCGCCATTAATCGCAGCTGATAGGAATTGAAACCTGATCAGGTTTTGCGACCTCCTAGACGTCGCAGAGCCATTAATCGCAGCTGATAGGAATTGAAACATCGCTCGATCGTATTCCACGCTGACCCTCGGGAGCCCATTAATCGCAGCTGATAGGAATTGAAACATCGGTGTGGAAGAGCATGCCAGTGGTGATGCTCTCCCATTAATCGCAGCTGATAGGAATTGAAACACTACGATCTCGGCGGCAGCAGTACCATCGGCCGCACCATTAATCGCAGCTGATAGGAATTGAAACACCTTCGTGACCACGGCCTGCGAGTCCGGCGAGGGGATCCCATTAATCGCAGCTGATAGGAATTGAAACTGTGGATGTGGTCTACGTCGACCACGACGCCCGCGGGCCATTAATCGCAGCTGATAGGAATTGAAACACAGGCGACGCCGCGACGACGACAACGCGGTGGCCTCCATTAATCGCAGCTGATAGGAATTGAAACCCGAGGGGATCGAGGTGAATCCGAGCGACCTCGAGCCCATTAATCGCAGCTGATAGGAGTTGAAACGTGGTGCCGTAGAGGACTTCGCGACCTCCGAGGCGACCATTAATCGCAGCTGATAGGAATTGAAACCTTATTAAATTCTGCGACCTCCTAGACGTCGCCGACCATTAATCGCAGCTGATAGGAATTGAAACCGAGCACGAAGGCCGAGCTGATCGCCGCCCTCAAACCATTAATCGCAGCTGATAGGAATTGAAACTACCAAACCCCTCGCTTGGGCCGCGGTCCTCCTCCTCCATTAATCGCAGCTGATAGGAATTGAAACAAATGATCCGCGGGCTCACTGTGTGGGTCCAGCGCCCCATTAATCGCAGCTGATAGGAATTGAAACACGATCAGCTCAGCCGCTCCGCGGTCGCCTTAAAAACCATTAATCGCAGCTGATAGGAATTGAAACTCGAGGTCACGGAGAAAGGACGCCTGCTGCTCACGCCATTAATCGCAGCTGATAGGAATTGAAACTCGTTCGCGCCATCGACGAAAGGCCCGGCGGGCTCGCCATTAATCGCAGCTGATAGGAATTGAAACAACGTGTAGTATGTTCGTATACTCAACCACCCTTCGCCATTAATCGCAGCTGATAGGAATTGAAACCTCCTTCCCCTCCTTAGACCTCTCCCCCACGCAGAACCATTAATCGCAGCTGATAGGAATTGAAACGTAAATTCCTCTCCGTCCACCACCGCCCCGCGCTGGCCATTAATCGCAGCTGATAGGAATTGAAACTACCGAAGGGTTCGGCGGTGGACTACGACACGCAACCATTAATCGCAGCTGATAGGAATTGAAACGCGAGCATTGGCTCTGGCAGGACGGGGCGTACCGGCCATTAATCGCAGCTGATAGGAATTGAAACTTCCATCTTAGCCGCCCCCGGGGTGGGGGGCAAACAAATCCCATTAATCGCAGCTGATAGGAATTGAAACCCTCAGAAACCAGACTTGCGATCGGCGACGGAGAGCCATTAATCGCAGCTGATAGGAATTGAAACGCGCGAGCGGGTTCGCGGCCGCGTCCGGTATTTCCGCGTATTAATCGCAGCTGATAGGAATTGAAACATTGGACAGCAGCGCGTTGCTATCCGCTACGAACTGGTATTACTCGAAGCTGATAGGAATTGAAAGTTCTTTTTTACGCCCATTAGCCTCGCGAGGTCGCTACCATTAATTTAAAATCGCAGCCGATAGGAATTGAAACAGGCAGACGGCACGGTGGGCACCGCAGACACATAGTGGCCTGTTGCTAGAGGTGGATCTCGAGGCTTACGCGAAGGTAGAGGCCGTCGGTAAAGCGGCAGGCTTGGAGCTCCAACCGATCGGAGCGATGGAGGCTAGGGGCGGGGATCTGGTGCGGCTATGGAAAGTTACCTAAGCCGAAGTGTCACCCGCGGCGCTGGACATCTGGCCGACCTCCCGGCGTGGGGTAGGTACGCCGATCGAGTGGGGAGGCGTTACCCTCGGCGTAACCCCCTGCATGCGCCTGATCTCCTCCTTCTTCCTCGGTGTCACCACTTTCTGCACCGTTGCTCTCGTCCGCCCCGATTACCTACCGAACGGTGAAGCCCTCCAATCGCATTTGCCGGAAGGCGTCCTAGGCGTGCTGCCGGATAGCCTCGATGCACGCGCGGTGTGGACGGGTCTCGTAGCCCACCTGCCCGCCGACTCATCGAGCCAACGCGCGGACTTCACGTGGATGGCCGATACACTCGCGAGCTACGTGGTGCTCCCGGACGGATTCGCCCTCGCCCCGGAGGCCCCCGCCCGCCCGCTCGGCGGTTTCCTCCTGCCCGGTGCCACCGACGTGCAGCTCGCAGGAGCCCGGGCGGCCTTCGACGCGCACCTCGCTACGCGCGAGAGCGGCTTCCTCGCGATCCCGCACCTCAGTCGCGCGGACAAGCGTGAGTTGAGGCGCTCGCGCAACGACCGCCACCTCGAGCACGCGCGCCGCCTCGGCGTCGAGCCGGGTCTCAACCGCGCCGCGCTCGTCGCCGAGGGTGCCCTGGTCGAGATGCCGGATACGACTGACCATTACATCATCCGTAAGAATGCCGCGCTCCTCACACCCGACGCCGTCGCGGCGGTGGAGCTGATCCAAGAACGCTTCGCCGCGGCGCTGGCCGAGCGCGGGCTCCCCCCGTTCCGCGTGACCGTCTCGAGTACCTACCGGAGCGCCAAAGATCAGGCGGCCCTGCGGCGGCGCAACCGCAATGCTACGCGCGGGACCTCGAGCCACGAGTTCGGGACCACCTTCGACCTCGCCTACCGCCGTTACGCCCCGGCGGCGGCGAGCGCGGCGGGCATCGAGACGTACGCGATGCCGGAGGGGCTCCCCGCCCGCGAGCGCGCTTGGCTCGCGACCGAGTTCGCCCAGCGCGAACGGGCGTGGGCGCGGGAGGTGGCCCGTCGCTACCCGAATCAGCTGCTGGCCTTGCTGGGTCGGGTACTCGTCGAGTTGGAGGACGAGGGCCAGGTGGTGGTAGTCGGCGAGTGGCGGCAGCCCTGCTTCCACGTGACGGTCGCGCGGCGCTTGGTTGCGCCGCGGGCGTAGTAGAGTAGAAGGACTGGATACGTTAATCCGCCGCCCCCAAAGAAGCCCGCTCGGCCTTCCCCTGCTTCTCCAAGAACTCCTGCGCCAACGCCAGAAAGTTCCGTGCCCCCTTCGAGCCCGCGTCGTAGAGGATTACGGGCACGTGTAGGTTGGGCGCTTCCCCGATCTTCGAGTTGCGGTGGATGATGGTGTCGAAGACCAAGTCCCCGAAGTGCTCCTGCACCTCGGCCACCACCACTTTGGCCAGCCGGAGGCGCCGGTCGAACATGGATAGGAGGATACCTTCGACTTTGAGCTTCTGGTTGAGCTTCTGCTGCACCGTACGGATGGTCCGTTGCAACTTACCGAGGCCCTCGAGCGAGAAGATCTCGCACTGCACGGGGATGAGCACCGAGTCGGCGGCGGTGAGGGCGTTGATGGTCAGTACGCCGAGCGAGGGCAGGCAGTCGATAAAGATGTAGTCGTAATCGTACTTGACGGACTCCAACAGATCGGTCAGGATAAACTCGCGACCCATCTTCGAGACGAGCTCCACCTCGGCACCGGCGAGGTCGATCGAGCTCGGCAGCACGTCGAGGTTCGGAGTGCTCGTCTCCACGATCACCTCGCGCGGATCCTGGCTGCGCACCAGGCAGTCGTAGAGCGAAAGCGAGTACTCCTCCTTGGTCAATCCCACCCCGCTCGTCGAGTTCGCCTGCGGATCGGCGTCGATGATCAGCACGCGCGATTCGAGTACCGCCAGGCAGGCGGCGAGGTTGATTGTCGTTGTGGTCTTGCCGACGCCGCCTTTTTGGTTCGCTACCGCGATCACCTTGCCCATGTACAGATATCCGTTTTGACTACGGACGTAAAGTAATGACCTTCGGCGGCGGCGGGCAGCGACCTTTTCCCCGCAACCCCTTGTTGGCTGAACCAACGCAACGTTTATGATCGCAGTCATTCAGGGTAGTAATCGAGCCGGCAACGCCACCCGAGCTTTCGTGGATCACATTCGGGCACACCTAGCAAACACGGGTGTCGAGAGCTCCCTGATCGACGTGGAGGCGATGCCCGGCTCGGTGCTCCACCCGCGGATGTACGAGGAGGGGACCGAGAGTGCGTTCCTCGACGCAGCCGAGAAAACCTTACGTGCCGCCGACCGCTGGATCATCGTCTTCCCCGAGTACAACGGCTCCTACCCGGGCGCGCTCAAGCTGTTTATCGACGCGCTGAGCGTGCGCGACCTCACCACGCTGTTCGGCGGCAAGCTCATCGGACTCGTCGGTACGGCCTCCGGGCGGGCGGGCAATTTGCGCGGGATCGACCACCTGAGCGTGGTCCTCGGCAGCGTGGGCGCGGTGGTACTCCCGCAGAGTTTGCCCATTAGCCTGGTCCACACCCTCGTCGACGAATCGGGGCAGCTCGCCGATGCGGACACGGAAAAAGCGATCGGTGCGTACCTCGATCGCCTGCTTCAGTTCTCGACGGGATGCGTGACCGCCGAGGAGGTATGACCTTCGTCCCGGTGCAGTCGCCCCTCGCGCATGGTGTACACCCGGTCGGAAAGCTTGGCCAGCTCCGAGTTGTGCGTCACGATGATAACGGTCTGGTTGAAGTCGCGCCGCAGGTCGTAAAGCAAGCGGTGTAGGTCGCCCGCATTCTCCTCGTCGAGGTTGCCGGTCGGCTCGTCGGCGAGCACCACGGCGGGTTTGTTGACGAGGGCGCGGGCCACGGCCACGCGTTGCTGCTCGCCCCCGGACAGTTCGCGCGGCTGGTGTTGGAGTCGGTCGGCGAGCCCCAGGTACTCGAGCCAGTGGCTCGCTTCCCGCTCGGCCTCGGCGGTGGAGCTGCCCTTGATCAGGGCGGGCATCGCCGCGTTCTCGAGGGCGGAGAACTCGGGCAACAGATGGTGGAACTGGAAGACGAAGCCGAGCTGGGTGTTCCGGAAGGCCGCGAGGCGTTTTGGCGAAAGCCCGAACGGATCTTCGCCGCCGACGCGCAACTCGCCAGCATCCGGCCGGTCGAGGGTACCGAGGATGTGCAGCAAGGTGGATTTGCCCGAGCCGCTGCTGCCCACGATGGCGGCCATCTCGCCGCCCGGAATCGCGAAGCTCACACCGCGGAGCACGTCTAGGGTGCCGTAGGATTTACAAATGCCACGCGCTTCGATCACGGGCCCGAAAGTAGTCCGGTTTACATTCGGCGCCGCAAACACGCGAGGAATGAGCAAGGGGATGCAGGTGTACAAATTTGGGGGCGCTTCGGTGCGCGACGCGGCCGGCATCCGCAACGTGGCGCACATCGTGCGAACCTACCGGCAGGGACCGCTCGCCGTGGTGGTCTCCGCGATCGGCAAAACGACGGATGCACTCGAGAAGGTCGTGGAGGCTTACGCCAAAACGGAGGACGCGACACCGCTTTTCGAGCAGGTAAAGCAGCAGCACTACCTGCTCGCGCAGGAGCTGCTGGGGGAGGGACACGAGGTGTTTCACCGCCTGAACGATGCCTTCGTGGAGGTGGAATGGCTGCTCGAGGTACCGCTCGATCAGTCTTACGACTACGCCTACGACCAGATCGTGAGCATCGGGGAGGTGGCTTCGAGCATCCTGCTGGCGGCTTACCTCGAGCACACCGAGCTACCGGCGCAGTGGGTGGACGCGCGTGGCCTGATCCGCACGGACGACCTGTGGCGGGAGGCCTGGGTGAATTGGGAGGTGACCGAACGGCAGGTGCGCGCTCAGGTGCAGCCGATTGTAGCTGGGGGAGGAATCGTGGTCACGCAGGGATTCATCGGCTCGACGCCCGATAACGAAACGACGACGCTCGGGCGCGAAGGGTCGGATTACTCCGCCGCGATCCTGAGCTACTGTTTGGGGGCGGAGTCGATGAGCATCTGGAAGGATGTTCCGGGCGTACTTACCGCCGACCCGCGCTACTTCGATAATGCGACGAAGATCGATAACCTCTCGTATCGCGAGGCGATCGAAATGACCTATTACGGAGCGAAGGTGATCCACCCGAAAACGATCAAACCGCTTCAGAATAAGGGCATTCCGCTGTTCGTGAAGAGCTTCATCAAGCCGGCGGATCCGGGCACCAAAGTGGGAGCGGATGCCGGGGAGAGTTACCCGCCGATCGTGGCGGTGGAGCGGGAGCAGGCGCTGCTGCAAATCTCGACGCGCGACTTTTCGTTCGTAGCCGAGCATCACCTGAAGCGACTCTTTAACCTGATCGCGGATCACCGCCTGCAGGTAAATCTGATGCAGAATTCGGCGATCTCCTTTTCGATCTCGGTCAACGATATCGACGACCGGGTGGCGAGTTTCGCGGAAGCGATCTCCGACGATTTCACGACCGAGATCGAGCGGGGTCTGGAGTTGGTCACGGTTCGGCACGCGCAGCCGCACATCTTGGAGAGCATGCGCTACGGCAAGCTCGTGTTGATGGACGAGCGGGTGGGGGCGACCGTACAGATGGTGGTGCGGGATTTGCCTACGATTCGGCGGCGGGAGTGAAGCAAAGCTTCCAATCGCTAGATATATTCAGCCGCTAGGCTATTGTTTTTCAATGAGTTAAAGTACAAGGTTAACTACATGAAAATATTTTGACAAATTGAGTGTAACCTATTTATGGTACGGATAAGCGGTGTGTACCTCTGCTGTCAGAAACCAGCAGATTCCCAGCATGAACCGTAACTACTACACTCTATTTATAGCCTCCCTTTTTGTTTGGGCTGGTTGCCAGGATGACGGCGGCTTGCTCGGCGGTGGCGGTGATGGGGTGAGCGCCCTCAGTAAGACTCCGGTCTTCGCCCCCTTCGCCGATCAGGCCGCCGCGATCCATTACGTCGCGGAGACCACCGTTACATACGAACCGATCGACGGCGCGACTACGGATGCGGTTCTCGGAGTGCCCGAGAAGACCAAGCAAGATGTGGTGCTTTACGTGGCCAAGTCCGGAGAGTTCAAGATGCAGATCGACGATCTCCCCGCGAGTGAGGATTGGAGTGTCGAACACCGTGATCTTGCTAACAACCAGCCAAAGGAGACTAGATCCGTGATTGAGGATGGGGAGATGTCCTTACTTGGTGCTGACGGCAAGCAACTGCTCAGTACCCCCGTCGATTTACCCCTCCTTACTGAGTTTGCGGATAATATTCGAATCGCCAAGCAAACTGGGGAGATTGAACCGGGCAAGCTTATCACCTCAACTATGCTACAAGGGGACAATGCCCGGCTGTTTGCCTTGATGGACAGCATAGCTAACGAAGAGTCGCTGGCACAACGAGATCTCGAAGCTCCGGATCCCGACGCCGAGCCGTTTGTCGCGTACACTCTCCCCGCTGCGAAGGTGGGTATTTCCCACGCGCTGCCCGGCGGGCAGGTTACCGTGCTCTTCGAGACGGCCACCGGTCGGGCGCTTAGTATAGAGGTTTACGATTTGCGTGGCCGGCGCGTCAATGGAATTGCGTTCGACTACGGGCTAGTCGTTGACGATCCGGACGCGTTGCTCGCTATGCAGCAGCAGTACCTCGTGGAAGCTGACCCGAGAAGCGCCACCGCCTTCTACGTTACCACCGTTACGGAGTACGATAAACTGGAGGTTGTAATTCAATAGTAGAATTTCACGGTTTAGATACCTTCTATCTCGGTCACCGCAAATCTCTCTTGTTCACGGTTTTCAAGCTCGATCTCATGAAATCTGTTTTACCTACCCTTACTTTCATCTTTGCCGCCACTGCCCTTATAGCCCAAGATGTTCCTATCAATTGGGTTCATGGCCTCGGAGGAACAGGGGAAACTTGGGACATATACCGCGACATTATCGATGCGCAACGCGCTTCCGACGGATCGACGCTCGCGTACACTGAAGCGAACGGCATGGCGGCGTTTGCGGGCGAGGTCGTTTTACAAACACAATCATTATCGGCGGCGAACGGTAATGCACCGGCAATTGGGGTTGGTCACAGCCTCGGCGGTATTGCACTGCGCGATGCCGCCATCGCCGATCCGGGCAGCTTCCGCGGCGTTATTACCGTAGGCTCGCCCAACCGGGGCGGGGCAATAGTCGAGTCGGTCGCGAGCGGGCGCGTCCGTAGAGAACTAGAATACGCTTGCCGTCAGCTAGCTGCCGGTCCGTCAACGGAGCTTCCTGCGCTCTTCACAAGCGTCAAGGTCAACTCCGGCTTAACGGAGGAGATATGGACGAACAACCAGCTGTGCGAGGCAGCGTACGATGCCTTTATCGGACCCGGTGTTAACGGCTTAGCCGATGGCGCATCAGCCCAGGATATCCGTCCCGCCGCACCCTACCTCACTGCGTTAAACTCCGCACCCCAGGGTAGCCCCACCATCTCAATCCGTGGGGAAGAGAATGCACCCGTCCAGTGGCGGCTGGCAAGTTCGCTTCGGTCGGGAAACCGTAACGACAATTCGATAAGCAAAGCGGTACAACTCACCGAAAATGTGTATCAGGTCATGCACGGTATTAAAGTGACTAATACGGTAGTTAATGTTATCTTTTCGATTGTAACTCCAAATCCCAAAACTATCATAGCAGCCGCATTGAATGGCTACCAGGCAGTCCAGTGGAATCGGGGCCGTCTGTGGTTTAAGGAAGTTGACTATAGATACCTCGAGCTGATCGACTGTATTCCTGGCACCGAATCGCGCGTAGTAGAAACCCGCCGCGTTCGTACCGATTACATGTGTAACGAGAAATACTCGACTGGCTCGAAGGAGTGGATCGAGTGCGTAAGCCAGAACCCCTGCGGTGAGCCTACGTGCTGGGAGGACGTAGAAATTCGGCAGACGTTTGCGATACGCGGCTCATCGGATGGGTTCTTCTGTGCGGAGGCGCAGTTGGTGGAGGGGCTTGCGGAAGAAAATGTATACGTAGCGCAGGGCGTTAACCACAGTGAGGAGACGAATACGACTTTCATGAATACGGCAAATGGTAACGATGAGATGCAACGGATCTTTAATGAAATTCTTACTGGCGACGCGACAAGTCCATTTTTTTTTCCTTAAAAGAGTTTATTTTATATGTATATTAATATCCATTGCCGCTATTAGTTGCTTCGGTGACAAAGACGATAGTGGTGGTCGCCAGGTAGATAGCGCTGGTGTTGTCACTCGCCTAGATCCACAATGGATGTGGACTGGTAACGATGCTGGAATTCAGGCAACTGGAATTGGAGAGCTTAAACCGAACGCAGCGTTTAACGATATTGTCTTAACGAACTCATTCACTGCCGATGGACACCCTTCAATTACGGCTCTTTCCCTTTCTTCTGGACAAGACCTTTGGACTTGGACGGAGTTTAATACTGATCGCGTCGATAGAATAACAGTTCGCGGCTTTACAACCTACGAGAATGCAGTTTATTTTCCTGATGGGGCCAACTGGTACGGTATAGATCTTGCTGATGGTTCTACACGGGCTAGTAAGCGTCTTGAAGCAGCTTCGATCGGTCAATTTTCTGCGCTTGGTAACCGCTACTTTACAACAGCTGGACCAGTAGACACCCTTTCGGAATTCTTTACTACATTAGTATTTCAAGGAACGCTTTCACCGCTAACTATTGAGGAATATTTAGTTCCATCGTTTACTTACGACACAACGGATCTATTTGGCAATCGAATTGGAGGTACGACGTGGTTAGACGCTTACGTAGAGAATGGTGATACAATGCTTCTAGTGTCGTGGGCAGACTACCGAAGGTTTGACCTTACGAATGCTAGGCACGAGTTTGAGCCTCACCTTGGGCTTTATAACGTTTCCGAAAAACAGTGGGTATACGAAAAGGTAGTGCTCGATGAGCCTTCGGAAGATAAAACAGGTTTGCGTCATCCGCTGCAACGGTATGGTGATCGAGTCATACTTAATACCGGTCGTACCCTTCAAGTCCGCGACCTTGCTACCGGTGCAAAGGTCTGGTCACAAGATGTTCCAAACGACATTTGGGTCTCTGGCTTCACCCTCGTAGATAATGTCGTCGTCCTAAATACGGAGGGGTGGATCTCTTACGGCTTCGACTTCGACACTGGCGCTAAGCTATGGACGAATGAGGGTGCTCAGCTCGCAACGCCGCTTAAGGACAACGACCTCAACGGTATCATCTACTTCGTCGGGAAGTATGTCTACGCGATCGAAGTGGCTACCGGGAAGCTCGTCTGGCGGCTCGACGCCAACCTTGCTCCTAACCCTGCCGATTTTTATACCGCGGAGCTGTCGGTAGCACCCGGCAAGGATGGGGAGAAGGGGAAGGTGGTGGTAAAGACCGGGCGCACGGTGTACTGTTACGAGGCGTATCGGTAAGCGAGGACTGGCCTTACCATCTAACTATATGTAAGGCTAAGACCAACAATCTGCACATTCTGGAGAGCACGCGCTACGGCAAGCTCGTGTTGATGGACGAGCGGGTGGGGGCGACCGTGCAGATGGTGGTGCGGGATCTGCCTACTATTCGGCGGCGGGAGAGCTTAGTTTGAAGTGAATTTTCCACAAAACGCAATCTTGGCATCCGTGCAATTCTGCCACGGCGTGGTAGAATTGCACGGATAGACGTAGAATCAGTGTTACGGAACCAGTTAAATTCCGATCGATTAAATTGGAATTAATGTTTGATATAACAATTTAATAATGGTACTACAAATATTAGCTACAGTGAGTCTATCAACTGGATTTTTTAGTGGGTACAGCCAAGAGGTAAAACCTGTAGACATACCTTATACGATTATTGTCGAGGGAACGGACTCTCCCATAGAACAGCTGAGTATTATATGTTATAACAAGTATTTTAACGTGGAGTATCTACCGGTAGAATTTCGCGAAAAGTACGAGCTCGGAGATAAAGCTGTTTATAAGGGGAAGATACTTCTAGAAATATTCTGGGTAGATACAGATAATACAGGTATTGACAAGATCCAGCTCAATAGCATTCGATATATCGACAAAACCATAGTAATCGATTACAGTGTTATTAACTCGGACTCGTCTAACGATGAGGAGGTGTTAGCTCCATTCCTGATCGCCCAGCTTCCAAGGTCGAGGCACCCCGTACGCTTCCTCGTTGATGGTGAAGAGGTAGGAGAGTCGACGGGAGTTTACGTGGACTAGATCGCGACGACTCGGATCGAGTCAAAATCTGTCTCTAGAACAGTAATAAGCGGAGGAGGAGGGATTCGAACCCCCGGTACCGTTGCCAGTACTTCGGTTTTCAAGACCGACGCATTCGACCACTCTGCCACTCCTCCGGTCGACGGCGAAGCTAATCCAGTCGCACAAATCGACGGTCGGTTACCTTTCCGTTCAAAGTCTGAATTTATGAAAACCGCACTGACGCTCCTCGCGCTCGGCAGCCTGCTCGCCGCCTGCGCCAATGACCCCTCCACCGCCGGCACCGAAGCGGGTACGCCCGAGGCTCGGGAAATGGTAGGAACCGCCGATACCGCAGCCGTAGCCGCTGTCACCGTCGAGCCAAAAACGCCCGGGGAGGATTTCGCCGACGCCGAGATAACAGATTGGACGTACGCGGGCAGCCGCTTCGACGTAGCCTACGATTCGTCCACCTACCAACTCGGCGAGCAGACCGCCGACGCCACACAGACCATGTGCGCCAATTCGGACAAGGGGCAGCACATCCACCTGATCGTCGACAACGAACCCTACGACGCCTACTACACCTCCTCGTTCGAGAAGGAGCTCCCCGACGGCGAACACGACGTGCTCGCCTTCCTCTCGCGCAGCTACCACGAGAGCATCAAGACCGAGGAAGCCCACCGCGCCGTTCGCGCCACGGTGAAAGACGGCGCCTTCGCCAGCGCGGAGCCGATCACCGACCCGATGCTCTTCTACTCCCGCCCGAAAGGCACCTACACCGGCAAAGACGCCGAGGAGCTGCTGCTCGATTTCTACCCCGTCAACGCGGAGCTCGGCGACGACTTCCAGGTGAAAGCCGAGATCGACGGCGACATCTTCACCTTCGACGAGTGGCAACCCTACGTAATTAAGGGCCTGCCGATGGGCGAGAACACCATCACCCTCAGTCTCGTAGACGGCGAAGGCCAGCTCGTCGACGCCCCCCAAAATCCCGTGAGCAGAACCTTCACCTTAGTGGCCGATCCGCTGCCGAATTAAACGCGCGCCTGCTATATTTGCGGCCGCCTTACACGGTGGTTGTAGCTCAGTTGGTTAGAGCGCCTGATTGTGATTCAGGAGGTCGCCGGTTCGAGACCGGTCTTCCACCCCCGACTTCGCCCCGTCTGCCCGCGTGCAGGCGGGGCGTTTGTGCTTTCCGCCCCCCCGGGGCCACCTTCGCCGCCTATGCCTTTCGACCCGTCCTCCTACGAGCCCAAGTGGCGCCGACAGTGGCGCGAGCGCGGTACCTACGCCGTCGCCAACCCGACGCCCGGTGAGGCGGCGCGGCCGAAGTACTACGTGCTCGACATGTTCCCGTACCCGAGCGGCGCCGGACTTCACGTCGGGCACCCCCTCGGCTACATCGCCTCCGACATCGTGGCCCGCTACAAGCGCATGACCGGTCACGCGGTGCTGCACCCCATGGGCTACGACGCCTTCGGGCTCCCCGCCGAGCAGTACGCCATCCAAACGGGCATTCACCCCGCCGAGTCGACGGCCGCCAACATCGAGCGCTACCGCGAGCAGTTCGAGCTCATCGGCTTCTCCTTCGACTGGGATCGCGAGGTGCGCACCTCCGATCCAGCCTACTACAAGTGGACGCAGTGGGCCTTCGCCCGCATGTTCGAGCACTACTACGACCTCGACGCCAACAAAGCGCTGCCCATCGCGGAGCTGGAGGCGGCTTTCGCCAAAACCGGTGCCACCGGGCCGCGGGCGGTCACCAGCGCCGTGCACGCGTTCAGCGCGGCGGAGTGGAACGCGTTTTCGCGCAAGCGGCGAGCGGAGATCCTGATGGACTACCGGATCGCCTACCGGCGCGAGAGCTTCGTAAACTGGTGTGAGGCACTCGGTACCGTGCTCGCGAACGACGACGTGAAGGACGGGGTGAGCGAGCGCGGCGGTTTCCCCGTGGAAAAGCGCCCGATGCTGCAGTGGAGCCTGCGTACGAGCGCGTACGCGCAGCGGCTGCTCGACGACCTGGACACGATCGACTGGACGGAGAGTCTGAAGACCCAGCAGCGCAACTGGATCGGACGCTCGACGGGGGCGGAGATCCGGTTTGCGGTAGCGGGGAGCGAAAACGAGATCGAAATTTACACGACGCGCCCGGACACCATCTTCGGGACGACGTTCATGGTGCTCGCGCCCGAACATCCGCTCGTGGACGTGCTCACGGGCGACGCGCAGCGCGCCGCCGTCGACGCCTACCGCACCCGGGCGGCCGGGCGCAGCGACATCGAGCGTCAGGCGGATGCGAAAGAAGTTAGCGGTCAGTTTACCGGCGCGCACGCGATCAATCCGTTAAGCAATACCAAGCTGCCGATCTACATCGCGGAGTACGTACTGATGGACTACGGTACCGGTGCGATCATGGCCGTTCCGAGCGACGACGAGCGCGATGAGCGTTTCGCCCGACATTTCGGGATCGAGATTATTCGCGTAGTCGACCGACCCGAGGACTCGAAGGCGTCCGATAAGGTGGGAACGCTAATCAACAGCGGCTTTCTGAACGGCTTACCGGTTAAGAGAGCGATCCGCAGGGCGATCGAGGAGCTCGAGCGAAAAGGCGTGGGTAGCGGCAAGACCAACTTCAAGCTGCGCGACGCCAACTTCTCGCGTCAGCGCTACTGGGGCGAGCCCTTCCCGATCGTGTACGATACGGAGGGAATCGCCGAGGTAGTACCCGACGCTCAGCTGCCTGTAAAGCTCCCGCCGCTCGACGATTTTCAACCGACCCAGGGTGGGGCGGGACCGTTGGCCGCCGCTACCGAGTGGGTAAACCTGCCCGACGGAAAGACGCGCGAGACGGACACGATGCCCGCCGTGGCCGGAAGCTCCTGGTACTTCAACCGGTACATGGATCCCGACTGCACGGACGGCCTGGCCAGCGAAGAAGCCCTCGGTTACTGGCGTGACGTCGACCTCTACGTCGGGGGCACCGAGCACGCGGTAAGCCACCTGCTCTACGCCCGCTTCTGGCAGAAATTTCTGTTCGATCTCGACGTGGTCCCGGTAGCCGAACCCTTCCGGAAATTGATCAACCAGGGGATGATCCAGGGGGTAGTAGAAACGATCTACCTGCACAAGGAAGGGAAGTACTTCCTCAGCGCGGAGCTGGTTACGGACGAGAATCGAGACGACTTCGTACCCAACTACGTGCTCGTCGACTACGTGAGCGACTACGGCTACGACGACCGGCCGAGCTACCTCTCGGAGCAAAACATCGAGGATCTCCGAGCCTGGCGACCCGACTACGCCGCGAGCGAGTTTCGCTACGGCGGCGACCGGGAGAAATTCCTAACCCACAGCGAGATCGGGAAGATGTCGAAGTCGCGCTACAACGTGGTCAATCCCGACGACGTGATCGCGAAGTACGGCGCGGATTGCTTCCGGATGTACGAGATGTTCCTAGGGCCGATCGAACAGTCGAAGCCCTGGAGCACGCACGGGATCGAGGGGGTTTCTAAATTTTTGCGTCGATTCTACCAGCTCTTCTACGACAAGAAAGACACTTGGGCCGTAAGCGACGACGCGCCGGGTAAAGAGGCCTTGCGAACCCTCCACACCGCCATCAAGAAAGTGCGCGAGGACATCGAGGACTTCAGCATGAACACGAGCGTGAGCGCGTTCATGGTCTGCGTCAACGGTTTGCGTACGGAGGGGACCACCTCACGCGCGGTGCTCGACCCCTTGGTCAGACTGCTCGCTCCTTTCGCCCCGTACCTGAGCGAGGAGCTCTGGGCCGCACTCGGGCACGAGGGGAGCGTGCACCACGCCGAGTTTCCCGTCGCGGACGAGTCGCTTCTGGTGCTCGAAGAGATCGAGTACCCGATCAGTGTCAACGGCAAGAAGCGCGCACTGGTCAGCTTTCCGGCTTCGGCGACGAGAGCCGACATAGAGGCCGCCGCGCCGCAACTCGAAGAAATTCAGAATTACCTCGAGGGAAAACAGATCAAGCGCATCATCGTGGTGCCGGGCCGGATGGTCAATTTGGTCGTTTAGCCACGGTCCCGTACGAGCGCACGGTGGCCGAGCACGCGGTGGCTAGCGCCGTCCATCGCCCGTGTCGGGAACGACCCCCTGGGCGTCTTCTGGAACGGCGCCCGGCTCACCGGTGTCCTCGCCGGCCGCAGTTTCCAATACGGCAAACGTGGTACGCCGGTTAAGCTGGTGCTCCGCTTCGGTGCAGCGGCTGCACGAGCATTCGGACAGCGGCACGTCCTCGCCGAAGCCGACGGCCTCGAGTCGCTCGGCGGCAATCCCCTGCTCGATGAGAAACTGAACCGCACTTTCCGCCCTCCGTTGGGCGAGTGCCCGGTTGTAGGCATCCCCACCGCGGCAATCCGTGTGCGACCCGAGACGGATACGTAGATCCGGGTTTAATTGTAGGTCGCGAGCGAGCTTCACGAGCGTTGGCTCCGCGTCGGGCCGGATGGCCGATTCATCGAGGTCGTAATAGATGTTCTCGAGGGCGATCTCCCGACCGGCGTAAATCTTGTTGAGCTCGATCTCCAATTCGAAAGACTGGTCGGTGCTGCCCGGTCGGCGGCGCATGCGTCGCGTCGAGAAGCTAGCGTCTCGGTTGAGGTAGCCGGGCGCCGAGGCCAGGAAGCGATAGTTGGTGCTGTCGGCGAGGGGAAGCGCGAAAACACCGGGCTCTACCTCCCGTAGATCCGCGGAGCGCGAGGTCGGCTCGATCTTCAGCGTAGCACCCTCGAGGGAGCGCTTGCCCAGCTGCTGACTGCTGGGATTCGTTGGATCGGCGAGGATGGTCTCCACGACGTAGACGTTCAACGTCCACTCCGGCAGACGCGTTAGGGTGGAATCGACCGGCGGCTCGGGCGTCGGGAGTTGTTCGAACTTGAAGATCCGATCGCGTCCGTCGCCCCGCGAGCTACTCAAGTAGCCGTACTGATGATCGGCGCTGTTCCGGTCGGGGGCGAAGGTGATCCCGAAATCGTCACCGCCGCCGTTGATCGGGGGCATGAGGTTAAACGGGGTCGACCACGTGCCCCCGCCCAGGGGGTAGACGGAGTAAATATCGAGTCCCCCGACACCGGCCAGGCCGTCGGAGCTAAACAGCAGCGTGTCCCCGTTTACGCTGGGGAAATGCTCGTTGCCCGACGTATTGATCGTGCGGGGGAGCGGCTGGGGTTCCGTCCAGTCGTCGGCGGGTTTGCGCTCGACCACGTACAGGTCGTAGCCCCCGAGGCCCCCTTCGAGGTCGGAGGAGAAGTAGAGCATCGACCCATCGGCCGACCACGCCGGCTGCACGTAGTTGAATTCCTCGAGTTGGAAGGGTAGGGGCTGCGGCTCGGCCCAGTCGGCACCGTCGCGCTCGGAGAGTAGCAATTGGCAGTAACCCGTCTCGAAGCCGAGCGGCGCGCAGCGCGAGAATACGAGGAAGTTTCCGTCCGGGCTGATCGCCCCGGTGCCCTCGTTGTACTCCCCGTTGACGCGGTCGCTGAGCGGTTCGGCCTCACCGCTCGGGAGGGGCTGCACGTACAGGTCGCTGTAGTCGCGGCCCGTCCAGGCGTACAGATCGTCCTCCCCGGTAGCCTCGGTCGAACGGGGGCGATCGCTCGTGATCAGGAGTTGTCCGTCGGGGGTATACTTCGGGGCGTAATCATCGGCGGCACTCCCGAAGTCCGTCTCGGATACGGTGTAGCTCGACTGCGTTTCGGCGTCCCAGGTCCGGGCGAGTTCGGCGGCCTGCTCCTGGCGTCGGTACTGATAGCGACTGCCGATTTCCAGCCCGAGCTCCTTGTAGGCGGCCAGCGCCTCGACGTACTGCTCGGTTTGCATGAGCATGTTGGCGTACGATTCCAAAGCCTCGGGACCGGCCTGGTAATCGTAGGCCAGGCGGTACCACTCGAGCGCGTCGGCGGGTTCGTGCAGTGCCCTGTAGCTCTCTCCGAGTTTTAGCGCAAGCTGACCCTGGTCGACGCGACTCTTCGCCTTGTTGTACTCCGCTTTGAGGAGCGGGACCGCCTCGCTGTAGCGCCGCAGCTCGTAGGCCGTGGCCCCGTCGGTGATTTTTTGCGTGTAAGTGCACGCGGCCAGCACGGCCGCGAGGGAGAAAGCCAGAGTGCGCCAGACGTTGTGCGACATACGCATGAAAAACGGGCGGCGGGGCGGACTGTTGTCGCAAGCCGCCCCGCCGCCCTACGTCGGAAGCGGCTTAAGCTTCGGTCGGAGTCGTTTCGGTGGGGGCGGTCCTCGTGAAGCTCCCGGTGGACGTGCGCACCGTCTTGGTCTTGCGGACCTTGATGTCTTTGACCAAGTCATTGACGACTGCCGAGGCGACGAAGATCGAGGAGTAAGTACCGATCAGGATACCGACGAGCAGGGCGAAGGCGAACCCCCGGATGCTCGCACCACCGAAGAGGAATAGCATCAGGACCACGAGGAGGGTAGTGCCCGATGTAATCAGCGTCCTGCTCAGCGTAGAGTTGATGGCCAAGTTGAAGATCTCCTCCTTCGTACGCCCGGTGTAGGTACCGATGAACTCCCGGATACGGTCGTAGACCACGACCGTATCGTTTACGGAGTAGCCGATCACGGTGAGGATCGCGGCGACGAAGGCCTGGTCGATCTCCATGTTGAAGGGGAGTACGCCGTAAAACAGGCTAAAGGCACCCAGGGTGATGATCACGTCGTGGAATAGCGCAATCACCGCACCCGCAGAATACTCCCAGCGGGAGAAGCGGATGAAGAGGTAGAAGAAGATCAACGCCAAGGCGAAAATGGCCGACTCGTAGGACGACGCTTGGATATCGTCGGCGATGGTAGGACCTACCTTCGTCGAGCTAACGATGCGCGTGCTGTTCGTGCGCTCGGCGTTGCGGAAGTCCGCGATCGCTAGCCCCGGCTGCACGGCGGATACCCCGCGGAATAGGGCCTCCTCGACGATCTGATCGGCGTCTTCGGCCGGGTTATCGACCTGATAACTCGTGGTGACGTTGTACTGGTTTTGTCCGTCTACGGCCTTAACGACGGGAGTCGCCCCGTCGAACGCCTCCGTGAGTGAAGTCTCGAGTACGTCGCGTGGAACGTCCGCGTCAACGAACTCGATGTTGTAGCTGTAGCCACCTTTGAAGTCTACCCCGAGATCGAAACCCCGGGTGAAGATGCTGACCAGGCTACCGAGCACGAGCACGGCGCTGATCCCGTAACCGATCTTACGTTTGCTCATCCAGTCGATGTTGACCGTCGAGAGCACCTTCGCCGACCAGCCCGTCGAGAAGGAGAGCTGACGCTCGCCGTCGTTGTACCAGTCGATGATCAAGCGGGTGACGAGCACTGCCGTGAAAACGGAAGTGAAGATGCCGATCATGAGCACCGCGGCGAACCCTTTGATCGGTCCGAGGCCGAAGTAGAACAGCATCAACGCGGTGAGCAGGGTCGTTACGTTCGCGTCGATGATCGCGGAGTAGGAGTTGGAGAAGCCGTCCTTCACGGCGACCATCTGAGATTTGCCCGCGAGCATCTCCTCGCGGATACGCTCGTAGATGATCACGTTCGCGTCTACCGCCATACCGATGGTAAGTACGATACCCGCGATACCCGGTAGGGTAAGTACTACGCCGAAGCTCGACAGGGCACCGAAGATGAAGAAGATGTTGGCGAGGAGGGCGACGATCGACACGAGTCCGGCACCGGCGTAGTAGGCGACCATAAAGACCATGACCAAGCCGAAGCCGATCAGAAGTGCGCGCAGACTGGAGTTGATATTCTCCTGACCGAGCGTCGGACCGACGATGGATTCCTGGATGATGCGTGTCTGCGCCGGAAGCCGGCCTACCTGCAGTTTGGCGGCGAGGTCCTGCGCCTCCTGCACCGTGAAGCCCCCGCTGATCTGCGAGTTGCCCCCGGTGATCGGGCTGTTTACCGTTGGCGCGCTCACCACCTCGTCGTCGAGGACGATCGCGAACTCCCGCCGTTCGGGGGCGGCTTTGGTCGTAATCTCCGCCCACGTCCGCGCCCCCTGGTCGTCCATCCCGAGGTTGGCCACCACCTCACCGGTGGTCGGATCGGTGCTCTGCTCCGCGCTCACTACGTGCTCACCGCTCAGCGCGGCCTCCTCGCGGCCGGGGTTCGCGCGGAGCGCGTACACGTCGTAGCGGCTGCCGTACTCGCGGGTGGCGTAGTCTTGGGCGGGCTTCTGACCGATCCGGAAGCGAACGTCCGCGGGGAGGTTGCGCGTTACCTCCTCGCTGTTGAGCAGCTCCAACAAGCGGGGCCGATTGTTGCGCTCGACTTGGCCGATCACGGCCGGCGAGCGGGCGCCTTGGTTGTTGGGGGCCATGAGGTCGAAGAGCGGACCGGAGTCGGCGAGCGCGTTTCCGTCGCCGAAGACAGAGACGATGGTGTCGATCTCGGAGGTCTCGTTACCGAGCTCATCGAGCACGTAGGTCGTATCCTGACGGATGGCTTCCTCCTCCTCGACCTCGGTTTCGACGCCGCTCGCGCCGAGCGCCTCGTTGGCGGCCGCCAGCCCCTGGAAGATGCCGGGGTCGCTCACGCGGTAGACGTTCCAGAAATCGAGGCGGGCCGTCGACTGCAGGAAGCTGCGGATACGGGCGGGGTTCTCGACGCCCGGAAGCTCGACGACGATGAGGTCGCGCGCCTCGTCGAGGGAGATGTTCGGCTGCGTTACCCCGAGCTTGTCGATGCGTTGCTTGAGCAGGCTGTTGGTCAGCGCCACGGTTTCGGTCGCGAGCTCGCGCAACAAGCGGGCTACCTCACCGTCGGTGGTCTCGAAGTTGACGCGGTCGCGCAGCACTTCGCTGCGGCCGAATACACTGGCCAGCGTTTTGCCCTGAGCGCGTTCCCGGAACTCGTCGACGAACAGCGTGATGTAGTCGGACTGTGCGTTGGCGAGCTCGACGTCGGCGGCGTCGAGCGCTTCGACGAAGGTAGGATCCTTGCTGTCGCCGGAGAGCTGCTCGAGGAAGGAGCGCAGGTCGACCTGCATCACGACGCTCATGCCGCCCTTCAGGTCGAGCCCGAGGGCCACTTGCTGCTCCTTGACCTGCGCGTAGGTGAAGGTCCGCAGCAACGGAATCGACAGCACCACCTCGTTCGACATGGAGTCGAGGTAGGCGCGCCGCGCGCGGTTGTACACCGTATCCCGGGCGATGCCCTCGAGCCCGGTCGTCTGAGATTCGGCGAAGGCCACGGCATCATCTTCGACCCGGTTGGCCGGAACGATGAAGAAAAGCTGGTAGATGCAGATGATCGTCAGCAGGACGAGGAAAAACCTCACGACCCCTTTCCCTTGCATATTGATAATTTTAAACTTACGGCGCGGCTCAAATAGGCACGTACGCGAAAAGTTGCGCGAAGATACGCGAGCATATCGTCTGCCCGAAGCCCGGCTTTCCCCATCGAACAAGCGGGGCGTTCGCGCCGCTTATTAGCGGGCGTACGTTCGTGTACGTTCACCACACACCTAAACCCTCAGTAAACATGGGAGTATTTTCATTCCTCAAGGACGCCGGAGCCAAAGTTTTCGGTAAAGACAACGACGAGGCCGCCACGAAGGCCGCCGCCGCGAAGGACGCTGCCTCGGCCGAAAACCTCGAGCGCCAGCGCGGGGTAGCCCTGCGCGGCGTGGTCGACGCCATCGGGATCCCGATCGAGAATATGGACCTCAAAGTGAGCGGCGACAAGGCCACGATCTACGGCCAGGTCCAGGAGCAAGCCCACAAGGAGAAGCTCATCCTCGCCCTCGGCAACGTAAACGGCATCGCGAGCGTCGACGATCGCCTTACCGTAACCAACAAGGAGCCGGAAGCCGATTTTTACGAAGTGAAGAGCGGTGACTCGCTCTCCAAGATCGCCAAGAAGTACTACGGCGACGCGAAGGCCTACGACGCTATTTTCGAGGCGAATAAGCCGATGCTTAAGGATCCGGACAAGATTTACCCCGGGCAGATGCTCCGCGTACCGAAGCGCTAGTCGGCCCCTGGATCGACCGAGTTCGAGGCCCGGTAGTCGAGCGACTACCGGGCCTTTCGCTTTCTAGTGGCCGGGCAGCGGTGCTAGTAGCCGGGCCGCAGCGAGCTCTCCGCGGCCAGCTGCCCGCTGTGCATGGCCGCCTGCAGGCTCGGGTGCAGACGCCAGTCGCCGAAGTGGAGATTGCCACGCGGGGTTCGCCAGCGGTGGGGGAGGGCCGTCCACTCGGTGTGCGGCGAAAAGGGCAGGGCGGGGTCGACCTCGTAGTGCCTCAGGGCGGTCCAGTCGTCGAGCTCATCGGCGAGCCAAGGCGCTAGATCCTGTCTGACCAGGCGGGCGTAGGAAGCTAAATCGCCACCGCTCGGTGCGTAGACGGACACGCTGATCAGGTGCTGCCTACTCGGCGCGTAGCTCGGCTGTACGCCGCTGACCACGGCGACGTTATTGACCGACCTACCGCCCGGCAGCAACGTGATCGTGCGCAGGGGCAAGGCGGTGTGCTTGGCGCTAAAGTAGACGTTGATCGTTTTCAGCCACTCGACCGCGTCGCCGGCCGCGCTCCCCGCCGGTGGACGCGTGTCGAGTACGTGCGCGGCGTCCACGCGTTCTCCGGACGATAATTCCACGCCTTCCGGCAAAACAGCGGCTACCGTTTCGTTGAACCTAACCGACGAACTTGGTAGCCTATCCGCGAGCTGTTGCCCGATCGCCTGAATGCCCAGCCGGGGCAAAACGGCGTCGCCTTCGGCGAACATCTTGAAGGTAAAGGTGAAAAATCGGCTCGAGGTAGCTAAGTAGCGCTCCAGGAAAATACCCCCGTAGAAGGGCCTGAAGAAGTGCTCGATCATGGCGCGGTTGAAACCACGTCGCTGTAAATACTCCTCCGTGGTTGACTCCGGCTCGGCGAAGAGTTCCGCGCAGGTACGGCGACGCACGTGCGCTACGAGCGCCAGCAAACGCGCCTTGTCGAGCAGCGTCCCGATCGGCGAACCCAACGTTTTTAGAAGCTGCTTGGGGCGTCGGAGCGGATCGCCCACCCGCGTGGTGCTGCCGTCGGGGAGTAGGATGTGTGCGCCCGGCTCGAAGGCCCGCACGTTGAGGGCCCCGAGATCGAGCCACTTGAGTACCGCCGGGTAGGCCGTGAGCAAGATTTGAAATCCACGGTCGAACCGGTAGCCATCGACAACGTCGGTGCGGAGCCGACCCCCCGGTCCGTCCGCCCGTTCGAGCACCAACACCTCCTTGCCGAGCTCGTGCAGGGCGTTGGCGGCTACGAGCCCCGCTGCACCGGCGCCAATTACAATATATTCGGGCACCTATTCTTGCTTGTTGAGCGACCAGTCGTACTCCCCGAACTCGAGGTCGACCCCGGCGGGTAGTTCGCGGTACTTCCCGAGGTACGCCGCGAGGTCCCCGAAATCTCCCCCGTACCAGTCGAAGACCTTACTCACCGTGAAGGTGTCGCCGTCGAGTCGGTTGTACGTTTCGTCGTTGATGAATTTCTTCGCCTGCTGCTCGAGCTGCGTATCGACGCGCTTGGCGTAGTAGCTCTCCTGGCGGATTGGCGGGCACGACGCGGCCGCGCAGTTTACCGCGAAGTGGATGCGGGGGTCTTTGAATTGGGGTCGGATGATCTCGTTCTCGATTTGGTTGAGGCTGTACGTTGAGTCCCCGAGCTGGATCCGCTTCACGTCCCAGGGCTCACCGCCGTCGAGGTCCTTGATGCTCGCGAGCGGGTAGTTGTCGAGGATGAGATCGATGGTGAACCCGTTGTACGCGTTGATCCAGTAGACCAGGGAATCCTCCCGCGTCCAGGTCTCGTTCGGCGCGTTTTCGCGCAAGCTGACGAGGTAGGCGTCCAGCATGGAGTGATCGAGGCGGAGGCTTTTGTAGTTGACGTCGCCGTCGGGATTCACGTGCCGTCGGAGCACCTCGTCGAAGGGCTTGTGGGTAACGGGCGCCTGCGCGCGGGCGGTCTGGCGACCGATGCCGAGCAGGAGGAGGGCGATAAATAGTGGAATACGCATGGCAGTAATAGTGGAAAGCCCCTCGAGCACCGGGTTTACCCGCGCTTGAGAGGCCTCTGTGTAAGGTTAGGAGCTTTAACTGCCCGAACGCTAGTTTCCGTTTGTGGCGCCGGTGTCGACGTCGTCGAAACCGTCGGCGTCGGCGAGGTCGAAGTCCGACCAGTCTGCCGTACCGTTGCTCCGCTGGTAGCGCACCTCCTCCGGGGTGAGGTAGTCGGCGCCCTCGCCCATGCCCCCCTCTGCATCTAGGGCGTCGCTCTCGATCGCGGGTGTATTGGCGACGGCGCGGTCGGGGGCCGCGACCGGCTCCTCCTCGAGGGCGGCGGCGAGCTCGTCCTCGGGCTCGGGTTCGGGTGCGGTTACGGCCACGGGGGCCTCAACGGTGGTTACCTCCGCGGCGTCGTCGCCACAGCTCGTCAGGCCGAGTGCGAAGACGGCGATCGCTGGCAATAGGTGTCGGTAGCTCATGGTTTCAAAGATGTCACAAAATGGCCGAGAGTTCGTCTAAACACCACGTTGGGGGTAGCCGGTTCGATTGTCTATCCTTGCCCTACCGTTCGATCTCTCCGCCTTGATTATCCTAACTAACGTCTCGAAGTCCTTCGGCGCGCAACTCGCCGTCAACGACGTCAGCTTCTCCGCCGGTTCGGGGATTACGGGCTTCCTCGGGCCCAATGGCGCGGGAAAATCGACCACGATGCGCATGATCACCGGTTACCTCGAACCCAGTGCCGGGCGGATCGAGATCAACGGCGCGCCCGCGTGGCCCTCCGAGCCGTCGGTCCGCTCGCGGATCGGCTACCTCCCCGAGCACAACCCGCTCTACACCGATATGTACGTGCGCGAGTACCTCGGCTTCGTGGCCGGCGTACACCGGCTCCGCGACCCGGCACGCCGGGTCGCGGAGGTCGTCGAGCTCGTCGGACTCCGGCTCGAGCAGCGCAAAAAGATCAATCAGCTCTCCAAGGGCTACCGCCAGCGCGTCGGTTTGGCGCAAGCCCTCATCCACGATCCGGCCATCCTCATCCTCGACGAGCCGACCAGCGGGCTCGACCCCAACCAGCTCGCCGAGATCCGGGGCGTCATCCGTCACCTCGGGGAGTCCAAAATCGTGCTCCTCAGTACCCACATCATGCAGGAGGTGCAGGCGCTCTGCGAGCGGGTACTCATCATCGACCGCGGCGGGCTCGTGGCCGACGATTCGATCGGTACGCTGCGCGACCGCTTGGCCGGGCAGGTCAGTGTCCGCGTGGTTTGCGTGAAGCCCATCGCCGCCGCCGAGCTCGCGCGGCTACCGGGGGTAGTCCGGGTAGACGCCGAGGGCAACACGGCCCGCGTGTGGGTCGCCCCCGACCTCGAACTGCGCCCCCAGCTCGCCGAGCGTTGCCTCCGCTCCGGCTGGGGTCTGCTCGAGCTCCACCGCGACGAGGCCAGCGTCGAGGACGTATTCCAATTGCTCACCCGCGAAACGGCCCGGGCTTAAGCTATGGGGAGCATCTTTCTGCGTGAATTCAACGCCTTCCTCTCCTCGCTGGTCGGCTACCTGGCCGTGGCGGTGTTCCTGGTCGTCCTCGGGCTCGTCATGTTCGTGTTTCCGGAAACGAGCCTGCTCAACTACAACTACGCCTCCCTCGATCAGCTCTTCGAGATGGCGCCCTGGGTCTTCCTCATCCTCATCCCGGCCATCACCATGCGTTCGCTCGCCGAGGAGCGCCAACAGCGCACCCTCGAGCTGCTGCTCACCAAACCCCTCACCAGTACCCAGATCGTGCTGGGCAAGTACTTCGCCTGCGTGGCGCTGGCCACCCTCGCCGTCGTCCCCACGCTCCTCTACTACTACACGGTGTACGAGCTCGGCTCCCCGCAGGGCAACCTCGACTCGGGCGCCATCTTCGGTTCCTACCTCGGACTCGTTTTCCTGGCGGCCATATTCAGCGCCATCGGCCTCTTCGCGAGCGCGCTTTCGCAAAATCAGATCGTCGCCTTCTTGCTGGCGGCCACGCTCTGCTTTCTGGTGCACTACGGCTTCCAGTTCGTCAGCAGCCTGCCCGTCTTCTTCGGCTCGCTCGACGACCTGGTCCAACGGCTCGGCATCGAGTTTCACTACCGTTCCATCAGCCGCGGGCTCATCCTGGGCGGCGACGTAGTCTACTTCCTGAGCGTTGCCGCCTGGTTCTTGTTTACCACCGTGCTCGTACTCAAAACCCGGCAAGATTGAGGGGCTCGGCGTGGATCGGGTGGGCGGTAGCTACGGCGTTGCTGCTGGTGCTCAACCTCCTGACGGGATACATTCCACTCCGGCTCGACCTCACCGAGGAGCGGCGCTTCACCGTCACGGAGGCCACCGAGCGGATCGTCGCGGAGGTCGAGGATCCGTTGTTCGTGGAGGTCCTGCTCGAGGGCGACTTCCCCGCCGGCTTCCGGAGGCTTCGCGCGCAGGTCGAAGGGATGCTGGTCGACTTCGGTACCCGAAACCCCCAGATTCAGTACGTCTTTCGCGATCCGTCGGACGGATCCATCGAGCAGGTCAACCTCGCGCGCAAGCAGCTCGCCGAGCAGGGGATCGAGCCCGTCAACTTTCAGGTGCAGGACGTGGACGGACGCTCGGACCGGCTGCTCTACCCCTACGCCGTCCTCAAGTACCGCAACCAGACCGCGGTCGTCAACCTGCTCGAGAGCAACGTACCCGGCGTAGATCCGGAGATCGTGCTCAACAACTCGGTGTCGCTGCTCGAGTACAAGCTCGCCAACGCCATCCAGAAGCTGCTGCGCAGCAAGCGGCCGCTCGTCGCCTTTACCACCGGCCACGGGGAGCTCACCGAGCTGCAGACCCGCGACCTCGCCAACGCGCTCGCCCCGTACTACCAGGTGGGCCGCGTCCGGCTCGACAGCATGGGCGGCTTCGGCCCCGAGGACGTCGGGTGCCTCATCGTGGCTAAGCCGCAGGGCGCCTTCAACGACCGCGAGAAATTCATCATCGATCAGTACGTGATGCGGGGCGGGAAGCTGATGCTGATGCTCGATCGCTTTCGGGTGAACTTGGATTCGCTGCGGGGCAAGAAGGACTTCATCCCCGACGAGTACCAGCTCAACCTCGAAGATCTGCTCTTCAAGTACGGATTGCGCGTCGAACCCAACCTCGTGCTCGACCTGCAGAGCACGCGCATCCCGCTCGTGGTCGGGCAGCTCGGCAACGCCCCACAATTCGACCTGCGTCCCTGGCCCTACCACGTGTTGGCCACCCCGAATCCCGGGCACCCCATCACGCGGAGCCTCCAGCCCGTCGACCTGTACTTCCCGAGCCAGATCGATCTGTCGGTACGGACGCGGACCCAGCTCGACAAAACGGTGCTGCTCTCGAGCTCGAACAACGCCCTGATCCAGTTCGCTCCGGTCCGCCTGGACCTAGAGTCCGCCCGCTACGACTTGGATCCTGCCCGCTTCGACGAGGCCGGGGTCCCGATCGCCGTCCTCGCGCAGGGCACCTTCCCGTCGCTCTACGAGAACCGGGTGAGCACCGAGTTCGCCACCGCGCTGCGTGAGGTGGGCCAATCCTTCCGCGCCGAGAGCGAGCCGACCAAACTCATCCTCGTCGCCGACGGCGACGTTGCGAAAAACGCGATCGACCCCGCGCAGAACGCCTTTCGTCCGCTCGGACTCAACCCCTTCGAGAAGTACGTTTTCGACAACAAGGATTTCCTGCTCAACTCCATCGAATACCTCTTCGACGAGGGCGGTATACTCGCCGCCCGCAACCGGGAGGTGAAATTGCGCCTCCTCAACACGGCCCGCGCCCGCACCGAAGCCACGTACTGGCGCGCGCTCAACCTCGGCGGTCCCCTTTTGCTGGTAGCCGGCTTTGCGGCCCTGTACGGCTACATTCGACGCCGCCGCTACGCCCACCCATGAAGAAATCCACCCTCATCGCGCTCGGCCTCGCGCTGGCGGCGGCGGCGGCGCTACTCGTCGTTTTGCGGCAGCAACGTTCCGTCGCCGCCCAATCGCCCCCGGATCGCGCCTTCGCGGTGGCCGACGCCGGTGAGATCGCGCGCGTGTTCCTGGCCGACATGCAGGGTCGCTCCCTGGATCTACGTCGCGGTCCGCGGGGCGGCTGGAGCATCGGCGACAGCCTGAAGGTGCGCCCGAGCATCGCCGCTTCGCTCGAACGTGCGTTGACCCAGCTGCGGATCGATCACATTCCGCCCCGGACGATGGGGCCGACGATCTTCGAGGCCTTGGCCACGAGTGCGATCAAGGTGCAGGTCTTCGGGCGGGCGGGGGAGCAGCTGCGCAGCTTTTTGATCGGTCCCGCATCGACCGACGAGCGGACTACCTACATGCTCGTGGAGGGACAGAGCCAGCCCTACGCCATGTCGATCCCCGGGTTCATCGGTACGCTCCGACCGCTCTTCGATCTACGCTCGCTCGCGGATTGGCGCGACCTCGATTTCGTCGACGTGGCGGCTTCGGGGATACGGTCCGTGGAGGTTAACTACCCGCGGGCACCGGGGGCGAGTTTCAAGATCTACCGCAGTGGTCGGGCGCTGCGACTCGAGCCCCTCGCCGAGCTCGTCGACGCGAGCGGGGCGGTCGCGAACGCCACCGCGCTGTCCGGCTACTTGAGCGCGTTCGAGGGCGTCTCCCTGTTCACCCGGGAGGACAACGGAACGCTCGGCGATAGCATCCGCCGGCAGATTCCCGAGGTCGAGCTGCGGCTCGAGCCCGAGGTGGGTGCCGTTTTGGAACTGGCGCTCTACCCGATTCACGCGGGCGACGAGCGCGGTGCCCCCACCCCCCGCGACGCAGCGGCGGCGGTGTACTACGTCGACGTCGATCGGGGCACCGAGCTCGTGCGGGTGCAGGCGAAGCAGATTCGGCCCTGGCTACGCAGCTACGAGAGCTTCCTGCGGTGATTCGCGCGCTGTTGGCACTGGTCGTTTGCCTGAGCGTTGGCGCCGGGTTGCCCTGGGGGTTCTACGTCCACCGCCTGATCAACCGCAACGCCGTGTACACGCTACCGGCGCCGCTCGCGCGCTTCTACAAGCCGCAGATCGAGTACGTGAGCGCCCACGCGGTCGATCCGGACAAACGGCGTTACGCGGCGACGCTCGAGGCGCCGCGGCACTTCATCGACCTCGAACGCTTCGGCGACGGTACCGTCGATAGCCTGCCGCTCAGCTTCTGGGAGTTTCACGATCGCTACACCGACCTGCGCTGTGTACGGGGTGCGGACAGTTTGCCCGTCGGCTTCGACGGCGATTCGCTGCGCGCGGGTCCCGAACGCTACGCGCTCCACCCGTACGCTTACGCCGATTGGTACCGCGAGCGGGTGTTGCCCAACTACTGGCAGGAGCTGACGAGTTTTGGCGTAAGCCCCCCCGCGACCGGCGTGGACACCTTGCTTCGTTGCGAACGCTACGCGCTGTCGGACACGATGATGCAGCACGGCATCTTGCCGTACCAGCTCGAAGCCTCGCTCGGGCAACTTACAGAGGCCTTTCGGCAAAACGAGCCGCGGCGGATCTTGCAACTGAGCGCGGAGCTCGGCCACTACCTCGGGGATGCGACCGTGCCCCTGCACACGACCGTGAACTACAACGGCCAGCTCACCGGGCAGCTCGGCATCCACGCCCTTTGGGAGAGTCGTCTGCCGGAGCTGTTCGCGGAGTCGGAGTACGACCGGTTGGTGGGACCGGCGGCCTACATCGCCGATAAGTCGGGCTACTTCCGCGCGCTGGTCGCCGGGAGCCACGCGCTCGTCGACTCCGCGCTGCTCATCGAAGCGGGGCTGCGCGCGCGACTCCCGGAGGAGATGCAGACCTGTTACGAGGAACGTCTCGGGCGCATCGCGCGCGTGCCCTGCGAAGCCTTCGCGCGGGCGTACGCGAACCGGCTCGACGGGATGGTCGAACGTCAGTTTCGCGTCGCAATCCTCGCCGTTGGTTCGGCTTGGTACACCGCCTGGGTGGATGCCGGCCAGCCGGTGCTGGGCGTGGCGCGCGCCACCGAGCGGGTCGATACCCTCGGCCCCGGCGGCCTACACGACCACCGGAGACGTGGGGGAAGAAATGAATAATATAAAATTATATATGTGTATAGTATTCATTCAATACGCCTTACCGGTTACCGTAAACCACAGCGCGTTACGTGCGGAATCATGTTGCAACATGGATCTCCCGACTTGGATAGTGTCCGAGATGGGGTTATTCCGGCGCTCGATTTGAGCGGTGAATGTGCGTTTTAAATCGCTAAAATTTGGTCAAGGCACTTTCCAGTAGATTATGATTCCAAGTGTCGGTTTATTACATTAGCGTCCACCCCGCACCCCGCACCGGCTTTTACCGGAGCTCGTTAGCCGTATAACTTCGACGATGGTCCCGGAATAGCATCCGTAGATTATCGGTACAAGCGTGCATTGCGCTACTAATCTTCATTTATTAAATACCTATTTGTGAAATCTCGATTTTTACTAGACTATTTGCTCCCGCCCCCGCTCCGGGTGGATTTAGGAAAATCCGGCCGGCGGTGTTCCACCGCGCTCGGAGTTTTCGCGTTTATGCTCCCGTTCTCCCTCTCGGCGCAGAGTGACGGGGTAGCGCGTGGGGCGACCGATATGCCCTACGAGCGCTACGAGGCCGATGCGGGTACCTACGGCGGCGGGGCCGAACTGCGGACCGCCCCCGATTTCGACGAGGCGAACCCCGCCGTCGAGGCGTCGGACCAGCGGTTCGTTGCGTTGCCGAGTGACGGCTCGTTCGTCGAGTGGCCCGTCAACGACAACGCCCGTGGCGTTACGCTCCGTTTTACGCTCCCCGATGCCCCCGGGGGCGGGGGTGTGGAGGGTTCGCTCGACCTGTTCGTCAACGACGCACTCGTCGAGACGATCGACATGACCTCCTACTGGGCCTGGCAGTATTACCCGAACTCGGACCCCAACGACGAACCGAGCACCCGCCCGCGGATGCGCTTCGACGAAGTCCACTTCCTACTGGACAAGGGGTTGTCCCCCGGGGACGTGATGAGGCTCGAGAAGACGAACGGTGACGCTTACGAGTACGGTGTCGACTTCGTCGAGATCGAGGCCGTCCCCGCTGCGCTCCCACAGCCGGCCGGCTACGTATCGGTCGAGGATTTCGGTGCGACGCCGGACGACGGCACCGACGACCTCGAGGCCTTCCAGGAGGCGCTCGTGGCCGCCGGCCGGGCCGGTACCGGGGTCTATATCCCCGAGGGTGTCTTTACGCTCGACAACAAGCTCCTGTTCGAGACCTCGAACATCGGCTTCAAGGGGGCCGGCATCTGGTACACGGAGTTGTTCTTCTCCCGCGAGGAGATCTTCTCCGGCGGAATTTTAGCCCGTGCTTCCAACGTGGAGCTCTCCGATTTCTACCTGAACACGGTTAACAACCAGCGCTTCCTGAACGGGGCGTACGTTATCTACAAGGCCTTCATGGGTACCTACGGTGAGGATTCCGAGATCCACGATACCTGGGCCACTCACTTCGAGGTAGGTGCTTGGATCGCCGGTTACGATCCCCCGTACCCCATCGACGTTACGCAGAAGCTGCAGTTTCACCACAATCGGGTTCGCAACAACTACGCCGACGGAATCAACCTCTGCCAGGGTACCTCCAATTCCGCGGTGTACCAGAACAACTTCCGCAGCAACGCCGACGACGCGATGGCCGTGTGGCCGAACAACGCTTTCGACGCACCTGAAGGGATCAACAACATCTTCAGCTACAACACGATCGAGAACACGCACCGCGCCGGTGGTGCGGCTCTGTTCGGTGGCGACGGACACCAGATCCACCACTGCATCTTCAAGGACGGCAACGCCTCCTCGGGTATCCGACTGACGACTGATTTCAGTGGCTTCCTGTTCGAAGACACCGAGAACATCCGCATCTACGAGAACACGATCATCTCCTGCGGTACCTCGACCGACCTCTTCGGCGCGGAGCGCGGCGCGATCGAGCTCTACGGTCCGAAGAGCGTTATCCGGGGGATCTCCTTCGAGAACATCGATATCGTCAACGCCCAACGGCACGCTATTCAGATCGGGGGTAGCGCCGAGTACGATATCACCTTCAGCAACATCACGATCGATGGGGCCGGTGCAAACCCGACCACTAAGTCCGTGTTTACGAGCCCGACCGAGAGTGCCGCCATCATGATCCACGCTCGTAATGGCCGTGCCGAGTTCACGAACCTCACCTACGAGGACATCCCGCGGGATCCCCCCATCTACCAGGACCAGGCGTTCGAGTCGTTCGAACTCATCATCAACGAGGGCGAGGTCGACGTCACCGGCGTCAGTCTCTCCGAAGACGAGATCGACCTCGTCACCGGGCAGACCGCCCGTTTGATCGCGGAGTTCAGTCCGAGCAACGCCAGCAACAAGCGGGTGAGCTGGACGTCTTCGGACAGTGACGTCGCGGTTTACGACGCGACCACCCAGAGCGTACGTGCCGTCGGCACGGGTAGGGCGACCATCACGGTAACCACCGAGGACGGTGGTTTCACCGCCGAGGCGACCGTTAACGTGGAAGCTGCCGTAGTCATCGCCGCGAGCGCGGCCACCGCCCAGGAGGGTGGAGACGACGGAGCCTTTACGATCTCCATCCCCGAGCTGGCGTCCGAGATCTCGGTCAATTACACCGTCAGCGGAACTGCGTCCGACGGCGACTATACCGCTTCACCCGCGCTCTCGGGTAGCGTGTCGCTCAGCCCGGGATCGACCAGCCGGGACATCACGATCAGCGCGGTCGACGACGATGACTTCGAGGGTTCGGAGACCGTGGTGCTCACCCTCGAGGCCGGAAGCGGCTATCAGTTGGGTGGGGATACCTCCGCGACGGTAACCATTCAGGACAACGAGACCCCGCCCTGCACGGCTCCTTCGATCGCCTTCGCGAACTCCGGACCCACGATCGACGACCGGGTCGACGAGGTTTGGTCCACCGCACCGGTTTCGGACATCTCGAACGTCACCTTCGGTGGCGGTACCCCGGGCTTCAGCGGCAATTGGCGCGCCCTCGCCACGACCTCTTCACTCTACATCCTCGTCCAAGTCGAAGATTCCGATCTCAACAACGACTCGGGAGCGGAGTGGTACAACGACGACGCCGTCGAGATCTTCATCGACGGTGACAACAGCGGCGGAAGCACCTACGACGGTCTCAACGACTTTCAACTCGGCTTCCGTTGGGACGATGCCCAGGTCAACGTGGGCGGCGCGTCCGTACAGACGGTTACCGGCGTCGACCACGAGATGTACGCCACTTCCAACGGCTACGCCCTCGAGGTAGAAATCCCCTGGAGCACGATCGGGACCTCCCCGGCGCTCGGCGACCAGATCGGGTTCGACGTAGCCGTCGACGACGACGACGGCGGTGGTGCCCGCGAGGTACAGTACACCTCCCTCGCGACCGCGAGCGGTGGTTTCTCGAACCCGAGCCTCTTCGGTGAGGTGTACATCACCACCTGCGGCGAGCAGCCCGACAACCCGGATCCGGACCCATCGACTCCGGTTACCGGAGTCGCCGTTGCGCCGACCTCGGTTACCCTCGAGATCGGAGGCTCGCAGGCCCTGACGGCATCCGTGAACCCGAGCGACGCCGACGATACGTCGGTCAGCTGGACTTCCAGCGATCCGAGCGTTGCAACCGTGGACGCCGCCGGTCTCGTGACCGCCGTCGCCGCGGGCGAGGCCACCGTTACCGTCACCACGACGGACGGAGGGTTTACGGCAACCAGCGCGGTAACCGTCAACGGTGACGTAGACCCGGATCCGGACCCAGATCCGTCGAATCCCGTAACGGGGGTCGACGTCACACCGGCTACGGCCTCCATCGAAGTCGGAGCTACCCGGGCGCTGACGGCGGAAGTCAACCCGAGCGACGCCGACGACACCTCCGTTAGCTGGCGATCGAGTGATCCGAGTGTGGCGACCGTGGACGCCGACGGCTTAGTAACCGCACTCCGGGCGGGTACGACCACGGTGGTCGCGACCACGACCGACGGTGGGTTCACCGCCTCGAGCGCTATTACCGTAACCGGCGGTGGGGATACGGATCCAGACCCGGACCCCGATCCGGACCCGAGTGCGGCGTACCGCATCATGAACGTCTGGCAGGCGAACTACATCTTCGACGATGGGGAGAACGTATCGTACACCGACGAACCCTCGGCCGAGACTGGCCTCTGGACCATCGAGGAAACCGGCGACGGTTTCGTGGAAGTCCGCAACGTCGGCACGGGGGATTACATCCACATCGAAAACCTCACCGGCTCCGCCCAGTGCACCGCGAGGGAGACCTTCTGGGACAGCTCGAAGTGGAGCGTGAGTGACGCCGGAAACGGTGCGGTCCGTATCCGTAGCAAGTGGCAAGGAAGCGCCTTCCTCCACGTCGAGGGCCTAACCGGGAACGTCCAGTACGGTAACATTTACGACGTTTGGGACAGCGCCAAGTGGGTCTTCGAAGAAGTAAGAGCCGACGAGCTCGCGAGTCGCTCCGGTCCTGCCGAAATCGACGTGTACCCGAACCCCGTTTCCGCGGGCTACCTGAATGTCGTGCTCGACGGCAAGAACAGCAGCAATACCCTGAGCATCTACTCCGTGAGCGGACAGCTCGTAACGCGGACGGTGACCGGCGCCACCGGCACCCGTATGGAGCTCGGCGATGTTGCCCCGGGCATGTACATCCTCGAGATCCAATCCGGAGACACGCAGGAGCGCCGTAAGCTCGTCATCGAGTAGGTTGCACCACCGCCCTCCGGCGCGAGCCCCGGTCGGGACGATCACTTCGGTGGTCGCTCCGGCCGGGGCTTTTTCGTTTTGGCGAAAGCCTAAAAGTGGAACGTGGGGCACTCCACGGGGCGGCGGCGGCGCTTACGCATCTCCCAGTCGAACTCCTGAATCAGGCTGAACTCCGGTCCGCCGATCCCGTCGGAGATACGCGTGAGGGAGCTGATGTTGATGTCGAAGGACAGGGTCACGCTCGTGCGGCGGTAGTCGAAACGCGTGGCCACGATCGCCGCGTCGACGCCGACGTCGCCCTTGCCGACGTAGGTGCGTAACCAAGCGCCGAAGTGGACGGCGACCTCCGCGTCGGTATGGATCCCGCGGTCGGCTTTGTACCGCCAGAACGTACCCACCTTGAGCTCCCGGTGCGGCCCCTGCGCGAGGTAGATCAAGCTCGGGCGGATCGAATTGAACTTCCCGAACTTCACCTCCGCGCCGCCGTGCACGGTGAGCTTGGCGTACAGCTCGTTGCCGAGCGATCCGTCGACGTCGCCGAGGAAGGTCACGGTGGGGCGATTGACGTGGGAGACGGCGGCCCCGGCGAACCAGCCGAGCGTGCGCGACGGGCGCGTGAAGAACGCCATCCCGACGCCGACGTCCCAAAAGCTACGGCTGCTCGAACCGACGGCCGGTGCCACGGGCTCGAAGTCGAACCCGACGGCCTGCGTCCAGTCGATCCGGTGGGAGCTGAAGTTGTTCTGGATACCGAAGGAGAGGAAGGTCTGACGATCTAAACTCTTGAGGTAGGAGAGGCTCAGCGCGGCTGAGTTCTGCGTGAAGTTTAGGTCGCCCGCCTGATCGCTCGAGAGGTGGAAACCCACGCCGATGATATCGTCCTGAAACTGGTAGGCCTTCATGTCCGCCGAAAGACTACTGGTCCGGTACCCGTTCACAAACGTGTTCCACTGCCCGCGGTAGTCGACGGCCACGCGGGCCCGCGCGTCGATGAGCCCCGCGTAGGCCGGGTTCGTCTGCGTCGGAACGGCCGCCAGGTGGGCGTAGTGGATATCCTGGGCGCCGGCGCGACCGCCGAGCAGCAGCAGTACGATCGCCAACGCGACGCCGGGAATGTGGAGCGGCCTGGGCATACTCTAGCTTTGCAAGGATTGAGCCGGTTAGCGGACCACCGTTACGTTTCCTTGCTCCACGAAGGGCTCCTCGTTGAGGCACTTGCCCTCCAGGTAGTACACGTACACCCCGGGGTTGACCGGCTTCCCGCGGAAGGTCCCGTCCCAGAACTCGTCGAGCCGCTCGGTCTCGAACACGACCTCGCCCCAGCGATTGAAGATGCGCATCAGCGACACCTCGGCGAGGCCCTCGTAGCGGATCTCGAACTCGTCGTTCGCGCCGTCCCCGTTCGGGGTCAGTAGGTTCGGAATCTGGAGCGAGCGAAGTACACAGGCGTCTTCGACCCGGATCTGGAGTTGCGCTACGTCGCCGCAACCCTCCTCCAGGATCGCTTCCACCTCGTACATCTCGTCCTCCTCGGGCTGCACGGTTACCTCGTCGCAGTCCGAGCAGATCAGCTCGCCGCCCTCGGTCCAGTTGAGCTCCGCCGCCGGATTGTCGGCCACGGCCCTCAGCACGCTCCGCTCGCCGAGACGCAGGCGATCTTTGCCCTCGATCTCGACGGCTACCGTCGGTTTGATGGTTACCGTCGCGGTGTCGCGGGTCTCGACCCCGTCGCAGCCCACGGCGATCGCGGTGTAGCGCGTCGTGGCGTCGATGTCCACGAAGGGCGCGGGGCAGACGGTACACGAGAGTCCGGTAGTCGGCTCCCAGCGCACCGGTCCGTCGTAGCCGCGGGCGTACAACTGGGTGGTGGTCCCGAGGCAAACCTCGACGTCGTCGACGGCGAGTTTGATCTCCTGCACCAACACCACCTCGACGATGATCGTCGAATCACACCCCCACACCGTGGTGTACTCGGCGGACTGTGTACCGGACTCGGTTACCTCCCGCCCCTCGAAGAAGTAGGTGTCCCCGGGGCACACGTACACCGTATCCTGCGCGTGACTGTTGCCGTGCACGTTGAGCGTGGTCAACCGGGTCGAATCGCAACCGTGCTCGTTCGTGTACGAACTGGTGTATACCCCGCTGGTGGTGCGGTACGCGCCGCCCAGGGTACGGCCGTCGCCGTCGCAGATCTCGATCGTATCGCGCAGGAGCGCCTCCTCGAAGTACTCGAGCTCCAGCACCACGGTGGAGTCGCAGCCCGTCGTATTCTTTAGGTCGAGCGTGTACATGCCACGCGCCGAGCGTACGACCCCCCCGAATTCGATCGTCTCCCCGAAGCAGAGTCGCTCGGTGATGAGCTCGTAGGTGGGGTCGCGGTGGGTGAGGGTGAGCACCACCGTCGAGTCGCAACCGTCCCGCGTCGTCAGGTCGATCTTATACTCGCCGGGCGTGTCGAAGTTGAGGCCCGCGTGGGTGTAGGTCGTGCCGGTGCAAACCTCCTCGTACACCTCGGTGTAACCGGTGTCGAAGACCGTCAGCTGTAGTACCATGGTCGAATCACAGCCGCTCACCGAGGCGAACACACGCGGGTACGATCCGGTAGCGTAGTAGTCCTCCCCGGCGTAAGCGAGCGTATCGCCCATGCAGACGCTCTCGCGGAGGGTGTCTCGTTTCTCCGGTACCACGGTGAGGTACACGGTGTGGATGGCTTCGCAGCCGAAATCGGTCGTACTCGTATCGCGGTACACGCCGGTGGTCGTTCGGGCCACCCCGCCCACGGGGAAGGAGTCGCCGAAGCAGATTACCGCCGCGGTGTCCGTGTCCGGGTCGTCGAGGACGGTAAGGTCCACGAAGACCGTCGAATCACAGCCGAGCACGTCGCTCACCACCACGGTATCGAGGATGCTCGTCGTGTAGGTCCGGGGTCCGACCGTGAGGCTTTCGCCAAAACAGAGGGAGTCGCGGACGTGGGTCTCGCTCTGCTGTTTTAGCGAAAGCGTGAGGGTGACGGTAGAGTCGCAACCGAACTCGGAGCTGCCCGAGCGGCGGAAGGTGCCGGCCGTGGTGAGCACGGTGTCCATGAGTTGGTAGGAGTCACCGACGCAGATGGTCTCGCTGAGGGCCTGGTCGAAGGGCGGTCGGTACACGAGGGTCACGTACACCGTGGAATCGCAGCCCTGGTAGGTGTTGAAGTCCATGCGCCAGCGGCCCGGGGCGTTGAAGGAGTAGCTGCCGTTGGTGTAAACTTCGCCGGCGCAGAGCTCCTCGCGGAGCTCGGTGTTCTGCACGGCCGCCGTGGTCACGTACATCACCTCGTTGCTGTCGCAGCCGTGCGCGGTGGTGAGGGTGCGACGGTAGGTGCCCGCTCGGTTCACGAAATGGCTACCCCAACGGAAGTCGTCGCCCTGGCACAGGAGTCGGTCGGAACGCACGGCGGAAGTGTCCGTCACGCGGAGCCGCAGCGTGAGCACCGAATCGCAGCCGTTCGCGCTCGGCAGCACGCGGGTGTACGTGCCGGCGGCCGTGAAGCTCTCCCCGGCGGCCACGAAGGTTTCCCCGGGGCAGATCACCGCGTAGAGGCGTGCCCGCGCGGTGTCGTTTTGCGTGAGCACCAGGGTACGCGTCGAGTCACAGCCGAGGTACCCGACGAACGGTGCCGCGTAGGTGCCGGGCAGCGTGTAGGTGGTGCCCTCGAAGGTGTAGTCTTCGCCCTCGCAGAGGATGTCGCGCAGGGTATCGCGTAGGTCGGGCAGTACGGTGAGCCGGAGCTCGAGGGTGGTATCGCACCCGTAGGCCGTCACCAAGGTGTCGCGGTACACCGCGGAGCTGGTGTAGGTCGTACCGAAGACGGTCAGGCTTTCGCCAAAACAGAGGGTGGTATCGAGCACTTGCTCCACGAACGGAAACACGGTGAGCTCGAGGGTGGCCACGCTGTCGCAACCGAGGCTAGTCTGTAGGGTATCGGTCCGGATCACGCTTTGGGTCAGCGTATCGCCGAGGTAGTAGAGGGTATCCCCCCGGCACAGATCGATCTGCTCGGTGGAAGCTTTGGTCGGATTGACGTTCAGCTCGATCGCCGCAGACCGGGTGGAGCAACTCGTGTCGGAGAGGCTGGCCGCCGCATCCGAAACGACGATCCGGTAGAAGCCCGAGGCCGCGGGCGTGGCCGCCGGTATGGTGTAGGTAGCGGAGTCCGTCGGGTGCGGTAGCGCCGTCCAGGTCAACGAATCGGCGCTGTACTCCCAGCCGAAAACCGGGGTCCGGTAAAACGTATCTACCGTCGCGCGCAGCACGATGTCCTCGCCCGTGCAATCCGCGTCGGTCGAACTGAGCCGGGGGACGGTCGGCTCGCAGCCCTCCACCACGATTCGGTGCGTGTAGACGCCTAAGTTCCCGCAGAAATCGGACGTGGTGTACGTGCGGAAGATGTAGCGGCGCGCCGGGCAGGTACTGAAGCTGTCGCGCACCACCACGTCGATCGGGTTGATGCCGCTGCAGGCGTCGACGATGTTCGGGTCGACGATCTCCGGGATCGTATCGCCGCACACGAGTACGGTGTCGAGGGGTTGGTTGGTCCAGACGGGGGCGACCGTATCGCGGAAGAAGTAGAGTTGGGTGTACTCGGCGGAGTTGCCGCAGGGGTCGGTCGCCACGTACGTACGCCAGATGTAGCGCTCGGTAACGCAGGTCTTCGAGAAGATGCTGTCCGAACGGGTTACGGTGAATCCGCAATCGTCGGTGATCGTCGGCTCCTGGATGACGATACTGTCCGAGCAGGCCCCGAACACGGTATCCGCCAGCGCGGTGATGATCGGCGGGGAGAAGTCGACGATCTCGATGACCTGCCGTGCCGAGGCTACGTTGCCGCACAAATCGGAGGCGACCCAGGTCCGGTAGATGGTCTCGATCACGGGGCAGGCGCCGGCGGCCGAGCTGTCCGATTGCGTGACGGTCACGGGGGAGGTACAGTAGTCGCCCCAGATAGGCGCGTCGGTAGGCAGCGGTGCGCCACAGGCGATTTGTACATCCGGCGGAATGTTACCGGCGACCGGCGCGTCGAGATCGCGCGTGACCACGTGCTGATTTGCCGTAGCGGTTCGGCCGCAGGCGTCGGTGGCCGTCCAGAGTCGCTCTACGTGGCGGATGGTGTCGCAACCGCTGGCGTGGACGATGCTGTCGTAGGTCATCGTGACGTTCGGGTCGCAGTTGTCGGTAATCTGCACGAACGGCATCGTCGGCGAGTCGCCGCAGCGGAGCTGCAGGCCCGGGGGACTGATGGTGATCTTCGGGGGTTCGTCGTCCTGCACCTTGATGCGCTGCACCGCGGTGGAGTTGTTGCCGCACCCGTCCCAAGACTCCCAGGTGCGCACGATGGTGTAGTCGTAGGGGCAGAGCGAGTCGACGGTTTCCTGCTTGAAGGTCCAGTTGTAGGCCCCGTCGCAGTTCTCCGTGAAGGTCGGGGTCGGAACGGGCGGAATGCCGGCGCAGTCGTAAACGATCGTATCGCTCGGTATATCGAGGAACTGCGGGGCCGTGGTGTCGACGACGCGGATGATCTGAGTAGCCCGCGTCGAGTCGCCGCAGTCGTCCCACACATCCCAGTGCCGGTAGATCGTATAGGCGTAGTCGCAGCTGCCGTCCTGGAGCGAATCTTCTACGGCGAATTCGATCCGCATATCGCATTCGTCCGAGAGGATCGGATCGCTCAGCGGCGGGACGGACTCACAGGTGACGGTGGTATCGGTGAAGGGGAACTCGATCTCCGGCGGCTCGGCGCAGATGTAGTAGCTCACGCAGACGGTCTGGAACAGCCCCAGGTCGTTCTGCACGGTCACGAGCACCTCGTCGACCCCTTGGAATTGCGTGGGTGAGGTGTACTCGAAGCAGGTACCCCCGTTGAGGATACGCGCCCGACCGGCCCCCTGGCGCACGGCGGCGATGTAGTGGGAGGTCGCGCAGCTGGTTACGTCGACGCAGTGGGTGACGGTTTGCGCGCCGCAGAGCGTATCGACCAGGTAGGCCGTAGACTGGATCTGCGTCCCCGGTTTGAAGACCGACATACGGTCCTTGAAGGAGGTGAGATAGCCGTGCGTGCCGGTACTCCCGGAGATACCGACCAACATCCCCGCGGTGAAGCGGCCGTCGGCCTTGATGGAGTTGTACTGGTTGATGCAGCCGGCCTCGAACACGACCATGCTCAAGTCGGGCCGGTTGGGGACGTCCCTCGCCGAAGCGCACGTCGAGTACGCCGTACCGTTGATCGTGAGCGAGGCCAAATCGGCCTTCTGCATGATCACGTACACGGAGTTGTCGACGAAATTGCCGTTCGGATCCCCCTCGAATTTCGGAAACTCGATGAGGGTATCGCCCTTACACTCACCGATCGGGGCGGCGATCGCCATCCCGACCTCGTTGTTCGTGCTGATGCCCGAGACGTGGTACATGTAAAACGGCTTGTTCCCCTGGAAATGGAAGGGGCTGTAGTCCGCCCCGACGAGGAAGGTCTGGCGGTGCTCGCCGGCGTTCAGGACGAACTCCGTATTCGGATCGCCGTTGATGGTGATCCGCGTATTGTTTTTATTGGCCACGACGATGGCGTACTGCTGCTCGACGCGCCCCTTGCCGCGGACGACGACGTATTCGTCGCCCGTGAGGCAGTTGGGCACGAGCTGGTCGATGCCGCCGTCTTGACCGCTGATGAGGTTGTTGGTCCCCAGTACACAGGCTCGGGTGTGCTGCGAGCCCGAGTTGACGACGATCGCTTTGTCCGAAGTGATCAGCGAGCCCGAAACCGTCGTGTTGCTCGCGTCGTCGCGGATCAGGTAGGTCTCGTAGCGTTGCAGAACTACCGTGTGGTCGGAGCCGGTGAGCCCGAGTGCCGGAAAGGTGAGCTTGAAGTTGACGGTGGTGTTTGGCTCGGTGGCCATGACGCTGATGAAGTGGCCTTCGCCGCGGACCATATCGTTGTTGTTGCACAGATTGGTCTGGCTGCCGGCACGAAAGACGCGGCCGAGCGCCTGCGGTCCTTTAACCGTCACGAGCACCTTGTTGAACTGCCCGTCGATACGGTAGATCGGTTGAATCAGGGCGTCGGAGGTAATGATCCAACCCGAATTGGACTCCGGCGTGTTGATGTTCGCGGTCTGTAGCTGGTCGATGGTTAGGTTTATCCGGAGGGGAGTTCCCTTCGCAACCGTGAAGTTCTGATTGTAAGTCGTTCCGTCACCCGTTCGGATATTTACGTTCGCCACGGGTGCCAGCGTCGTGATCACCAATTCGGAAGGATTACGGTAGGTCTCCCGAATCGGCTGGAGTACCGGCGGGATGTAGTACACCTTCGACGAGTCGCACTCCGCCGTTACGCCCGAGAAGCAGTTACACTGCGGATCGTAGTCGTCGGCGAGGCCGTCGTTGTCGTCGTCGATGCCGTTGTAGCAGCACTCGCAGAGCATCTCGACGATCTGCGTGGCGGAGGTTTGGTTGCCGCATTCGTCGAGGGCGGTCCAGGTGCGGCGCACCTCGTAAATCACGTCGCTGCACAAGCCCTGGTTGATGGTCTGGGTCGACACCTCGCTGTAGGTGATCATCGGAGCGGTGTCGCAATTGTCCGTAGCCGTAATCGCGGTGTACGCCTCCGGAATCGGTGGCAGCGCTTCGCAGTAGATGATCGTATCGGCCGGTATGCCAAAGAGCACGGGGGCCTGTCCGTCGATGAACCAAAAGCGCTGACGCGCCTCCACACTCAGGTTGCACTCGTCGGTGGCCGTCCACACGCGCTCGATCACCTGGCAGGTGTCGCCGCCGGCCGGGAGGTATTCGAGCCGCATGCTCACCGTCGGCGGTACGGCACCGTTGTCGATTGCCGTCACGAGCGGGGCGGGGGGCAGGCTGTCCCCGCAGGCCAGCTCCCCGCCGGGCGTTACGCCCACCAACTGGGGGCGGATGTCGTCGCTGACGAACACGAGCCACTGGCGCTGCGAGGTATTGCCGCAGGCGTCGGTGGCGACGAAGTTGTGGATCAGGCTGTAGCCGCCGCAGGGACCGGGCACCGAGTCGCGCGTCATGCTGATCGTCGGGGCTCCGTCGCACAGGTCGAAGGCCGTCAGCGTCGGTACGGGCGGAATGCTGTCCGGGAAGACCGTTACGTTCCCCGGGAAGTTAGGAATGAAGGGCGCCCGCGTATCGGTGAGCGTCACGATCTGCGTGTACTCCGCCCGGCCGCCGCAATTGTCGGTCGCCGTCCAGGTGCGGTGCAACTCGTAGCTGTTGGCGCAACTCCCATCGACGCGCGCTTCCGCAAAACTCACGGTTTCCGGTCCGGGGCAGGGGCCGCGGGCCGTAACCGTGGCCACGGGAGGCAGGAACTGGCAGGGCAGAGAGATGTCCGCGGGCGCATTACGAAACGTAATTTGCGCCTGGGCTAGCCCGGCACACACGCAGAGGAATACCGCGGCCAGAAGCCGGGGCAGGAGTGTGGTGATGCGATCGACTCGCCTACGGGATACTAGCATGCGGTAGCATTGACTACCGGATACTGGTTACAAGGATTGGACCGTAAGCGAGGGCCGGCGGCTCAGCGGCGCCGAATACTCGATAATGGCGGCTAATTGCCGGTTAACGGGGCGGGGTTGGACGAAGGGCGCTGCGCTTGAGTGTCCGCCGCTCAGTGGCGTGTGCGCAGCTAGACTGCATAAACTCCTTAGAACGAATCGATTTCGCCAACTAAATCGATTTCGAGTGATCGCGTTCTGGTGTGCCAGCGGCATTCGTTATGCAAGACGCCGACCCCTTCCGAAGAGAAGGAGTCGGCGCCGTACCTAGAGAAAAGGCTCTGCTAAATCTGTATCAGCTAAGAGCCCGTCTAAGGACTTGCGATCTGGCGAGATCGCAGTTGATTTGGAGCTCAGCGAGGGGGAAAACGGAGGGATAGCAGCGCTATCACGAGGCTTTCAGACGACGGAGAGCTCCAAGTCGACCGATTTTCAGTCGATCGGCAAGTCCTTAGATAGGCTCTAAGCTCGAGGAATAGTGCCCTGAGGGATGATGAGACCTAATAAAGGTCAGCAGAAATTAGCCCCTAACTGTAGCAACTAGGTTCCGGATTCTAAGCTGACACAGAAGAGTGTGGTACCGTCGTATACGTACAGGCGGTCTTGTTCGGGGTCCGCAACTATACTGACATCATTATAGAAATTGGTAACGATGTAGTTGGGAATGTACTGAAGTTGTTCCCCTGTCTCCACATTGAGTAAGTGGATACCGCTAGTGGTGGTCACCGCTAGGAGATCACCCGCCAGGCGATTGATGTCCCTCGCGCTATTACCCCAAGCCCCGATCGGGCTCGTCCAGAGCGTTTCACCTGTACTTGGTTCGAGGGCGGCCACCGCGAGTTCACCCGCTACGTAAAGCACCTCACTCTCGGCGTCATACGTTACGACATCTAACGCCGTGTGAGATTTGGCGATACTTCCTATTGATTCAGCGAGCGCTTTGGTCCAAACGATCTCCCCGCTGAGCGCATCGAATGCCAGGAGGTCATCCCCGTAAGCTTTTACGATCAGGCCCTTCACGCTAGTTAGGCTTCCATCGCTATTCTGATAGTCTCCAGTGCGCTCGTACTCCCAGAGCGGCTCACTCTCGGGCTCGGCGTACACGGAGAGCGTACTACCTGTTATATTCCAACCAGTTACACTCGACTTCCGTACTCCGTTTCCCGTTAACAGGGCCACGTTCGGGCCGCTCGTAGCGCTCGCTACGACGATCGCGTCCAGTATGTATGGTTGGGATTGCTCAGAACTGTATGGAAAGTTGAAGAACTGCCGAGCCAAACCGGTAGCTGGATCGACGGTGCTAATCGTATGATCCTCCCCATCCCAGCAACGCCTGATGATGAAGTCAGCAGACGTTCCGCCGCCTACGCCACGCGTCTCGCCTACCCACTCCAGCTCACCGTTGCTCAAGTTTAATCGGCCCACACTTGATCGGTGTGGGTTGCTAGCAAACATTGTAATCACGACTGCATTCCCGGTTCGGTATGGATCTGTCGAATCAAAAGAAAAGAAGGGACCACCGGGAGGGGTAGTCTCGAACGTCGCCGTACGCTCTCCGTCGAAGCTGAAGTGTTCGGTGACCAGCTTGTCCTCTTGATAGTCGAAGTAGCCGAGGACCAATGTATTGTCGTCGAGCTGCTGTAATTCGGTGGCGCTACCCAAGTAGCATCCGCGGTTCATGGGGATAGCCCAGAGGGTGGACAGGGTATCCTGATTGAAGACGACGGTATCGAGATTGCCGCATTTCCCTCACCGGTCTTCGTCGTCCGTTGCGAGACCGTCCGCGGCGGGTGGGACGTTGTATACCGGTCGCTCTGGATAGTCGGGCTCCTTTTCGCAGGCGGCGAACGTAAGTCCGGCCAGCAGGGGGGCGGCGAGTAAAAGGCGGTACGGATAAGAGGATTGGTGAGGCATGCTCGGGTAGAGTTTTAACGAAGGAAGAAGATCAGCCGGTTGAAGTCTGAGATCCCGGCCTCTCCTTGCGGTCGTAGGTTCGACCCCAAGGGGATGCTTAGGTCTAAGGCGTTCGGTCTTAGTCGAGATGCACGCTAGTGAAGCTTCGCTGCATCCACCCTTATATATATTTATTTTCGGGGGTTGTACACGTCGGTCGAAGGCGGTGAGCGTCGGTACGGGCGGGATGCTGACCGGGGACACCGTCACGTTCCCCGGGGAGTGGGGGATGAATGGCGCCTGGTATCGGTGAGTAGTATTAGTAGTAGGCCTTAAAGGACCTATTACGTGCGCGGTAAGAGGACCTTCGGCCCTTACCGATCCGGATCGGTAAGGGCCGAAGGTCCTGTGCGTAGCTGAGCATGGGTTTCAATCCATCGAAACGTCAAACCAACAAACGTCGGCCCACCGGGCGCGGCCCCCTCGGACGGCCCGCCGCCCCACCGATATCTACCCCACCGCCCCATTCGGTCGCGAATCGAGCTACCGATCCTCCCTAAATCGCAAAGGCCCCAGCGGTATGCTGAGGCCTTTCAATACTTGAGTGGAGAATGCCGGAGTCGAACCGGCGACCTCTTGCATGCCATGCAAGCGCTCTAGCCAACTGAGCTAATCCCCCGGCTTGTAAGCAGCCGCGAATGTAGCGAGGCGACGCGCAATCCAGCAAGCCCCCCGCACATCAATTCGGATCGACGTCCACGTTGATCCGAACGGTTGAGAAGCCCTTGGCCCGGTGGACCTCCGCGGCCGCCTCGTGTAAGGACTGCTTGGCGTACTTGATCAGTTTGGCGTCGCGCTCGAGCTTGACCATTACGTCGAGCAGGTAGTAATTACGGATACGACTCACGTGCGGGATCGCCGGCCCGACCACCCGGTCGCCGAGCCGCTTGCGCAAAAACTCCGCGTAAATGCGCGCGCCGTCGTTGAGTACAGCCGGTTTCTTGTGCTTGAGCGTGATTCGGATCAGGCGGTAAAACGGTGGGTACTTGAAGGCCTGCCGCTCCTGGATCTCGCGCTCGAAAAACGAGGCGTAGTTGGCCGTGGCGATCTCGCCGAGCACCGGGTGGTTGGTGTCGAAGGCCTGCACCATCACCTCGCCCTTCCGCTCGCCGCGGCCGCTGCGTCCGCTCACCTGGGTGAGCAGCTGGAAACCGCGTTCCGTGGCCCTGAAATCGGGGTAGGAGAGGATCTGATCCGCGTTGAGCACGCCGACCAAACCCACGTTTTCGAAGTCGAGCCCCTTGGTCACCATCTGGGTACCGATCATCACGTCGACCTTGCGCTCCTCGAAGTCTTCGATGATGCGGACCAGTGCGTTCTTGCCGCGGACCGTGTCGAGATCGAGTCGACTGATGCGTAGATCGGGGAGGTACACGGCCAAATCGTCCTCTATTTTCTCGGTACCAAAACCCTGCATCTCGAGCTTCGGGCTGCGGCAGGCGGGGCACTCCCTGGGGATGTCTTTCTGGTAGCCGCAGTAGTGGCACTGGAGGTTGTGCCGAAACTTGTGGTAGGTCAGCGTTACGTCGCAGTGCACGCACTCACTCGCCCAGCCGCAGGAGCCGCAGCGTACGGTAGGGGAGTAACCGCGGCGGTTCTGGAAGAGGATTACCTGCCGCCCGGAGGCCACGGTGGCCTTGATCCGCTCGATGAGCGGCAGCGAGAAGTTCGACTGCATCTGTTGCTTGCGCGATTGATCCTTGAGGTCGACGACCGTGAGCTCGGGCAGGGTAGCGTCGCCGTAGCGCTCCGTCATCTCCACCAGGGCGTACTTGCCGGTGGTGGTGTGGTGGTAGGATTCTACCGACGGGGTCGCGGTGCCGAGTAGCACCTTGGCGCCGTGCAGGTGGGCGAGGTACACGGCCATGTCGCGACCGTTGTAGCGCGGATTGGGGTCGTGCTGCTTGTAGCTGCCGTCGTGCTCTTCGTCGACGATGATCCACTTCAGGTTACGGTAGGGCAGGAAAATCGTCGAGCGGGCGCCGAGGAGTACGGGCGTACCGGTAGCCGCCGACCGGTAGACTTCGACGCGTTCCTGGTTGTTGAGCTTCGAGTGGTAGACCGCGATCTTATCCCCGAAAACCCGCTGTAGGCGTCGGATGATCTGCGTCGTGAGCGCGATCTCGGGCAGGAGGTATAGGACCTGCTCGCCGCGGGCGAGGGCGGCCTGAATGACCTCCACGTAGACACGGGTCTTGCCGGAACCGGTCACGCCGTGGAGCAGGGCTACGTCCTTCTCCTCGAAGGCGGTGCGCAGTTCGGCGAGGGCGTCGGTCTGCTGTTCGGAGAGCGGCTTGATCACGTCGAGCTCGGTGCCGTAACTGTCGATGCGACTGACCTCCCGCTCGTAGAGCTCGAAGACGCCCTTCCGCTCGATCGCCCGCATGACCGTGGAGTCGGAGCCGCTAGCATCTTGGACGCGTTTGCGCGTGATCTCCCCCCCCTTGCGGGATTCCTGCACGAAGGCCATCAGGGCCTCGACCTGCTTGTTGCTCCGGCTCAACAGCCCGAAGGCCTCCGAGAGGGACTCCGGCTGGGTACGGTAAGGGAGTGCCAGGCGTACGTACTTCTCGATGCGCGGCTTGTACTTCTCCAGCATCTCCTCCTTGAGGTAAAGGAGATTACGTTTGAGTAGTCGATCGATAACGGGGTACACGGTGTACTGCCCGAGGATCTTGCGGACGTCGTCGATGGCGAGCTCCTTCTGGAGGGCGAGCGCCTCCATGACCATGAACTCCTGGTCGTCGAGCTCGGAGTAATCCTCGTCGAAATCGGGCGCTACGAGCACGCGCGTCTCGCTGCTCAACTTCAGATTTGCCGGTAAGGCCGCGTTCATCACCTCCCCGATGGTGCACGTGTAGTAATCGGCCATCCACGTCCAGAGCCGCAACTGGCGCTCGTCGATGATGGGCTCCTCGTCGAGGACGTTCAGGATGGCCTTCGGCTTGTGGTCGGTCGGGTGCGCGGCGTGCACCCCGGCGACGATGCCGCTGTAGAGCTTGTTCTTACCGAAATTGACCTCCACGCGTACCCCGAACCGCGCCGTTTCTACGAGGCCCTCGGGCACGTAGTAAGTGTACGCCCGCGGGATGGCGATGGGGAGGATGACGTCGACGAACACGCCGGTCGTGGCTACGAAGTGGAGATCGGGCTGCATGACTTCGAGGAGCGCGGTTGGCATGCGGGTGGCAGGACTGGTTTCCGCACAAGATAAAACTTTTTGTTTATAATTAACCGAAGGCGCGGGCGGCTTCGCGAAAGGTATTGGCGTGGGCGTCTACGACGGTGGCGAGCCGCTCGGCGTAGCCCCCACCCATGCTCACGGCCACCGGTAAGCCCCGGCGAGCGCACTCCTCGAACACGAACCGATCGCGCTCGCGGCAGCCCTGCAGACTCATGGCGAGTCGACCGAGTTTGTCCTCGGCGAGTACGTCGACGCCGGCAAGGTAAAAGACCTGGTCCGGGCGGTGCTCGTCGAGGATGGCGGGTAGTGTTTTGCGTAAGCGCGTGAGGTACACTCCGTCGCCGGTGCGGTCGGGGAGGCCGACGTCGAGGTCGCTGGTCTCCTTGCGGAGGGGGTAGTTGCGCTCGCCGTGGAAGGAGAGGGTGAACACGCGCGGATCGGCCTCGAAGAGCTTGGCGGTGCCGTTGCCCTGGTGTACGTCGAGATCCACGACGAGCGCCCGTTCGATCTCGCCCGCCGCAAGTAGCACGTTGGCCGCGATGGCGATGTCGTTGAAGATGCAAAAGCCTTCCCCGCGGTCGGCGAAACTGTGGTGGGTTCCGCCGGCGATGTTGAGGGCTACGCCCTGCTTCCGCGAAAACCGCGCAGAATCGAGGGTGCCCTGGGCGATGTGCCGGCCGCGCTCGACGAGTTTTAGCGAAAGCGGGAAGCCGATGGCGCGGATCTCTTTGGGGGTAAGGGTGAGGTCGTGCAGGCGCTCGACGTACGACCCGGCGTGCGTGAGCAGGAGGTCGCCGTGGCTGAGGCGGTCGGGTTCGAAAAAGCTGGCGGGGGTCAGCGTGCCTTCGTAGAGGAGCTGCTCGGGGAGCAAGTCGTACTTGGCCATCGGGAAGCGGTGGCGCGGCGGGAGCGGGTAGTGGTAAACCGGGGAGAAGGCGACTCGCACTTAGCGCAACAGCGTAACGTCTTGGTTGAAGATGCGGCGGATGCCGTCTTTGAAGGTGGCCTCGACCTGGACGAGGTAGACGCCGTTATCCACCGGTTTGCCGCGGTAGGTACCGTCCCAGGCGACGGACGCGTCGGCGGGGTCGAAGCTGACCTGGCGGAACAGGAGGTTGCCCCAACGGTCGTAAGCTTCGAAGCTCTCGATCCGCTCGACGGCCGGACCGCCGATGGGCCGCAGGAAGTCGTTGTTACCGTCGCCGTTCGGACTGAAAACGTTCGGCACGAGGATTTCGGCTACGGGCAGTACGCTCACGTAAACCTCGTCTCCGAAGACGCAGCCGTCCGCGGTTACGACCCGGACCCGGTACGCTTGGTCACCGACGGGGGCGAGCCGTACGCTGCCGGGGGACACCGGATCGGCGAGCGTGACCTCCGGAGACCACACGATGCTGTCGGGGATGACGCCGCCGAGGTTCAGGACGATATCCTGTACGTCGCCTAGGGCGATCGTGAGACTGTCGGAGGGAATGAGGTCGGGCCTGAGGTCGGCTTCGGGAATATTGACGCCGATGCCCTGCACGCAGCCCCCCGGCTCGGACAGCTGGAGTAGGTAGTTGCCGGGGGCAAGACCCCCGAACTCGAGAAGCGCGTCCTCGACCGGAGCCGAACCGCCGCCGTCGAAGCTGTACGTGAGTCCGACCGGAGCCACCCGCGAGAACGTGAGTAGCGCGTTGCCGGCTTCACCGGGGCAGTCCGGGCGCTGTATGTCGAGGTCGTAACCGAGCGTATCGCCGACCGCTAGCTCGACGCGTGCGGTATCCGAGCAGCCGACCGCGTCGGTGATTTCGACGGTGTACGCACCGGTCTCGACGTCGAAGATGGTGGCGGACGTTTCGCCGTTGTTCCAGCGGTAGGCGAAGGGGCCGGTGCCGCCTCGGGGGCGCGCCGCCAAACTTTCGAGGGGGGTGTCCCCGCACACCTCGAGGCTCCGACCGGGGGGAGCCGCAATTTCGGCGGTGACCTGAGAGCGGCGGAGCTGGTAGCTCACCGAGGGCTCCGCGGTGAAGGGGCAGGCGCCCTGCTCGGCGGTGATTTGTTGGAGTCGGTAGGTGAAGTCGTCGGTGATCGCAACCGTAACGACGTTGGTGCCGGCCGCCAGGTCGATGGCCCCCGCGGGGTTACCGTTGACGACCTGATCCGCGCGCACGGCGCGGCCCCCCGCTACGTTGATCGTGAGCTGCACGCTGTCCTCGGTGCAGCTGGAGGCCGGGCCCCCGATGGAGACGACGGGGGGCTCGGCCACGTCGAGCCGTACGGTCAGGATGCTGTCGCAAACCGTTCCGTTCGGCACCGCCACTTCGCCGGCCTGCTTCCCGAGGTAAAAGTCCTCGCCGGCGATCGAGAAGGTATCGCCGCTGCAGATACTCGCCTCGACGAGCCTGCGGGCCAGCGGCGCGAAGGTCAGGTTAACGGTGAGGGCCGTATCGCACGACCCGGTCGTGCTCGGTACGGTGACTACGCCGGTAGGCCGGGCCGGGGTAAAGGTTTCGCCGGCGATCACGACGGGATCGCTGCCGCAGACCACGTCGGCGTAGTCGGCCTCGATCGTGCTGCCCACGTTGAGCGATAGGTAGAAGGTGGTATCGCAGTTGCCCGAAACGCCGGGGGCGGTAAATTGCGCGGTCGGGGTTTGGCCGTCGAGGGTGATGTCGCGGAAGGTGTAGCTCTCGCCGGGACACACGTCGAACGAGCGATTCTCCTCGGCGGTCGCGTCGAGCACGACGGCAACGGTATTGCTGCTCTGGGCGCAGCTCAGGTCGACCGCCCCGCCCGTCAGCGTGCCGACCGCGGAGACGACGTAGACGGTCTGCCCCTGGGCGGCGAAGTCGCCGAAGGGAATGGGCAGCTCGGTGGTCCGGGCCAGTTCGGTGGTCAGCTGCTGGTCGCTGTAGACGACGAAGGTTTGTCCGTCGCCGGGTTTCCGCTTGAAATCGTTTTGGAAACTAAGGTCGGACCGGTAGGGAAAGCAAAGCCCCACCCGCTGGGTGGCGAAGCTCCCGGGGTAAGATCCGCAGGCGACGTTGCAGCTCGTACCGTCGGCGGTGGCGATCTGCGAACCGCAATCGTCGAGGGCGTCCGTGAACGTAAACCGCGGGGCGTCGGTGAGCAGCAGCGTTTCGGTAGTGTAGGAGTTGCCTGCGATGGGTGTGGGTACTCCCTGCACGTCGACTTCGTACGGTGGGATCCCGCCGGTGAGCGTGAAGGTGGAGGTGAAGGTCCCCGTTGCGGCGTCGCAGTCCGCGACTTGGGTCACCCGAAGCTCCGCGGCGAACCGAACGGGAATCGCGTTGGATACGTCGGTGCAGGGGTCGGCGAAGTCTACGCCCGCGCCGGTCGCCGCCGCGGGGCCGTCGACGGCGTAAACGAAGAGTGCGACGCCGGGAGGCGCGACGGAGAAATTGAGGTCGTCAGCCACGTCGACCGAGCCGTTGGTGGGGTCGCCGTCGTCGTCCAGCACGTACACGAGTGCATTCCCCGGGGCAGGAGCCGACGGGGTCCTCGTGATCAACGTAGGGAGATCGGCGCTACTGCACAGGTCGATCGCGGAAGCGGTTAGCCGACCGGCATCGGTGGTGCAGCCGGGGGGGCGGGGGGTGCAGGTGTTGCTGAACGAGAAGGTAGTGGGCTCGCAAGTGGGGTCGATACCGAGGTCGACGTCCGCCACTACGCTGCTAGGTATGGGATCGGAGGTAAATGTGGGCGCAACGGGGTCTGGATCTACGGTTCCGGCGCCCCGCAGTACGGTTACCGTGCCGGTCGTCGGGACGAGGTCGACGGTAACGGTGTAGGTGAGCGCGTCGGGGCTGCACACGGGCGGCCGTGGAGTACCCTGGACGCTCTCACTCCAGACGACGGGGAGGCGGTTGGTTTGCGCCGCACAGCTGCTGGTTGAATCAATTTGACCGTTGGCCGCGAGGGGGCCGGCGTAGGCGTAGACGTAGAGGGTTTCGCCGGCGAGCGTGGGCTGACCGGGTGGTGAATCGGGGAGGTCGAACGCGGTGTTCGAGCCCTCCCGCAAATAGCCGTTGGTCGCGTCTTCGTCCGTGTCTAGGCGGTAGACGAGGGCCGCGAAGGTGCCCGCTTGGATTCCGAGGAGCTGAACGTCGGAGGTCGACTCGTCGGCGCATAGCGTTTGGGGCTCGGTCGCGCTCGCGGGAAAGGAGCCAACTACGGCCGCCGTGCAGGATGGCGGCGGGGGAGGCGGCGGCGGGTTATCGGCCTCGCAGGTGGTGTTGAGTGTAAACTCGGTAGGGCACCTCGGATCGACGGCCAGCGATACCGAAGCGATCGTTCCGGCGGGAATCGGATCGGAGGTGAAGGTCGCTCGGTCGGGACTCAGCGTCCCGGATCCCTGAACGATTTGAATCGGATCGGTCGTGGGATCGAGGTTAATCGTCACGGTGTAGGTCGAGAGATCCGCGTTACAAACACCGGCTTCGGCCTGACCGGTTACCGGCTCGAGCCACGTCACGGGGATGGTGTTGGTGCGTACAGCACACGAACTGGTCGAATCGATCCGTTCGTTCGGCAGAAGGTCCCCCGCGTAGCCGTAGATGTATAGGGTCGTACCGAACGGAACGGTTCCGTTCGCGAAAGCGATCGCGGGATCGAAGCGGGTATCCGAGTCTTCCTGCAAGAATCCGTCCGTGGGATCTTGATTGTCGTCGAGACGGTAGACTAGCTGATCGTAAGTACTGGGGTCGCTACCGGATGGATTTAGGTCTGGTGTCAAATCCCCATCACACACAATTTGCAAGGTTGTAGCCTCGGCCGGGAAGTCGCCCGGTACAGCCACCGTACACGATGGGGTTGGCGGCGGCGGATCCGTCGTTGGATCATCGCACGCCGTCCCGATGGTCACATCCGCACTCGTCGCGCAGTTATTTGCATCGACGAACGCGTAGGTGTAGCCCGATGCATTTATAGGGAGCGAACCGTTAGTGAACACGGAGGGGTCAGTCGGATCGAATACGCCCGGAGGCCCACTGTACGTGTACGGGGGCTGCCCCCCGGCCAGCGCAATGGTCGCAACGAAATTACCAGCGTCATCGCAAAGGCTCTCCGTTACCGTCGCAACGATCGGGGGCCTCCATTGAATGGTCACCGTATTTGACGTCCCGATACAGGGATCGGTCGGATCTAAACCGGGACCACCGTTCGGGTCCGCCGCACCGGCCGCAGCGTAAACGAAGTACGGTTGTCCAATCACGGCCTCAGTACCGTCCGGAAATGTCGACGGAAAATTGGTGTTGGGGCGCTCGGCGATGAATCCGTCCGCTTGATCCTGGTTGTCGTCTAACCTATAGACTACTCGACCCGCAGGGTCGGTACCGGCTAAGGGCAGGGTAGGACCCACTCCATTTCCACAGATCGAGCCATCGGGCGACGCGGCGGGTAGCGAGAGCGTGCCCGCGTCCACGGGCGTAGCGCAGGTGGGGTCCGGCTGATCGCAATCGGCGACCACGTTTAGTTCGAACGGCGCGCCGAGCTTCACGCAGTCCGCATCCAATTCCCCCGTCGGCGTGAGCGTCCCGATAAGGGCCGCGACGTACACCGTTGAGTTTTGAAATGCGCTTAGGTCCAAGGGGAGGGTATTCGATCGGGCCACCTCGTTGCTGAGAGTTGCATCGGAGTAGGCTACGTAGACTAGCGCCACGTTCGGGTCTGCAGGAGGTTGGCTGAGAAAGTCAGCAGCGAGAACTAAAAAAGGGTCGCAAAGCGTAGCGGTTGGGAGTGAAAACTGGCCTGGGTCGGGCAAATTGCATCCCGGATCACACGGCGGGGGGGTGAGGGGAAGGTTCACGTCTGGGGTACACGCTTCGGCGTCAGCGACGACGAGCTGCGTCGGTCCACTACCGATCGGTAGATCGGTGAGTTGAACCTGACCGGAAGTATACGGATTTCCGTCAATTGTATACGTACCCGCGCCACCCGAAATGCTAACGCTCGCGCTATAGGTCTGCGCGGCGAGGTCGCATTCACCGATCGTGACGCTAGCCTGGAGCTCCTCGACCACGTTCAGTGTAAAGGAGTAAGATGCTTCCGCAAAACAGCCGGTCGATGCGTCCGGCGTGAACGTGAGTTGTTGGGGGCCGGCGAGGCCGGTCGGGTCAAACTGGTCTCCGTTCAGCGCTGGGCTACCGGACCACGTACCGGAAACGCCCGCCGGCTGGAGGATTTGTGCTAAGTCGACGGGGCCACCAAAAGCACAAACGGGATCAGCTACAAAGCTTAGCGTCGGAGACGCCTCTATCGTTACCGATAGCGTACCGGTTGACGGTCCGCACGGTCCGCTCGCGAGACTATAGTCAAACACGATCGGGGTAGATCCGGGGGGATACTGCGCGGGATCGAGGGTCTGGATTGGGGTTCCGTTCAAGCTCCACACCCCGCCCCCGGCTCCCGGGAGTTCGAACGAAGTCAAAGGGAGAGGATCGGCATCGGCGCAAATCGGTTGCGGTGGGTAATTTAACGTTGCCCCGCCCGGCGAAATGGTCAGCGTGATCGGTGGTACGTTTTCGATGCAGCTCAAGCTCGACGAGAACACGAGATCGAATACACCCACACCGAAAGCCTGCGGGTCGATCGTCCCTACGACCGGTACATTGTCTATCGAGAAGGATCCGGTACTCCCCTGGGGGATAAATTTGTCGTACGTGGAAAGCTGAAACGGGGGATCGTCCAAACACAGGTCGATCGAAGCCGCGGCGCCGGGGAACTGTAGTGCGGACCGCTGTACGGTAATATTGAATGTGGCAAGTCTACAAGTCGCATCCTCAGTGAGATAGTCGATGGAATACGACTTTTCAGCTTCCGCAAAGGGAGTTGGCATGTCGAACTCCCCAGTTTGAGAAATTCGCTCACCCTCCCAAGTACCCCCGGCCGGTAGTGCACCTAGATAAGGCCCTAGCTGTAGATCAGCGGCACCTTGACATTCAGATATGTCGATCTCAGGGATTGCAAGTTCGGGATCTAAAACTTGTACTTGTACTTCAATAGGATCTCCGGTGCAAAAATCTGGATCTGGTGTAAAGCGAAGGTTATAGATATACGTTGGATTGGGATTTCGAAAGCTTGGATTAGCTGTGCCGATAGCTTCCAAAAAATCATTGTACGGTCCCGTAACCGGATCAGTGTCGATCCATTGTCCAGGGGTGGTGGGATCGGTCAATAAGTCGCTGAGCTCGAAAGGTGGACCACCGAAACAGAGGATATAGGGTTGAGTAACCGTTGGACTTAGAGCTAGATTGCAGGGGGGGAGCTGGGACTTTACGTAGTTTAATTCTATGTCCAGTTGCGGAACACAAGTAGAAGCTTGGTCGTAGATACTAACTGTATCAGTTTCATCGAATTCTAAACCCGTAACCGTCAGTGTAGTGGCCGTTAGATCTCCTTCTGAAGCCACCAAGGACGATGAGCCGTTTGGCAGCGTTAGATCGATAGTAGCTGTATAAGTATCTCCATTGGGATCTTCTACATACGTTGGGGGCTTATGAGTATTTAGTTCGAAAGCAAAAGGAGTAAACTGCCGTTCGCTATAGCACTGCGAAGGATCGTCTGCATTGTAGCGAACGAATACGCTTTCGCCCCGCTTCGTGTATTGATCAAATACTACGATTCCATTTTGTGGAGTTAAATTGTCTAGCGCCCAGGTGCCTATTGGGGCATTAGGACCTAAGACGTCATTCAAATTTTGCCCGGGCGTTAAACACTGAATAAAATCGACTACAGGAATATTTTTTTTCTCTATAAAATCTAAGGTTAATTTATAGGAGTTGATTAACCCAGGCTTAGTGTAGGTGTAGGTGCGAAGACCCGTTGGTAGTTGATCGTTTACAAGAACGGACGTTAACGGTGTGCCAGAAGCATCTAGCCAAGTACCACCTGCTTCAGCAACAGGTTCGTAATCAGCGAGGGAAACTACCGCTATACCAGGGCAAATTTCCTTCGTTCCTAAATCGATCTCCGCTAGTGGACTACTGAGTAAGAACACAGCCCGCGAGTCCCCCCCGCAGTTCCCATCCGCGCGAAACGTAGCTACGTACGCTCCGGTGGCTCCGGCCGGAATCGTCAGCTCCGCCCCAGCAACCCCCTGCCCGCTCCAAGCTCCCGTACCCGTAAAGCCAGGGTCGATAAGCTGATCGAGGTCAATCGGCACCCCCCCCGTGAAGGATCGATCCGCTAGCAGAACCGCGGTATCGTTCGGCACGATACTTACCGCTACTGCATCCGACTCCGCCGGACAACCGCCGTCGATCGCAGCTGTCGTGAACCGAACCTGGTACGGTCCTCCAATGGGAAGATCCGTAAGCGAGGACGCCGGAATCTTCGAGACGCCAGCTACGTCCCACGTGCCCTGTAGGTTTTGCGTGTTCAGCGAAGCGTAGGTAACCCCATTCGTCCGGGGATTTTTGCAGAGCGGATCCAGGGCGGCGAGTCCCCCCGCGATGTCCGGGTTCTTGGGTTCCTCGACGGTCAGGTCTAGGGACGCAGGGGTAAAACAACCGGTCGGACCGGGGGAATAGGTGAGGGTCCTGCCCGTGGTTACCCCACCGAGATACACGCCATCGGGTATTGGCTGCGTACCGTCTAGCCATTCGCCGTCGGTCGGTAGGGCCGTCGGAAACAGACCGTTCAGATCGATGCCATTCACGGGGTCGTTGCACCGCGTACGGTTCGTATTAGCAAACGCAGGAGTGGTGCATGCGCCCTGTACTTTGAGCGTTTGAGGCTCGAGAAGGGTGAATTCGCAAGCTTCCGTTAAGGACGTTACACTTTCAAGTGCGATAACGGGCTCGGTTCCGGCGGCGAATGGACCAGCCGGAATGAAGAAGTTCTGACTTACACCGTTGATCGGGTCCTGCAGCTCACCGTCGATGCTGTAGGTAATTTTCGGTAGGCCCACAAAATTGAAGGAGTTAAAAGTTAAGTCTATTACCTCTCCGGCAGGCACCGGTGGCGACACGTTTAGATCAACATAGAATAGCTCGGCCGTTGGACAGGAGACGGGGATCTCTAACGCTGAAGATGCCTGAGCTTCGCAACCTTCGAACCTTGGTTCGACAAGTGTTTTGATATACACGGAACCGTCCACCGCGCAGGGCGCACCGGTGGTCGTGTACGAAGTAGAAGCTACTACTGCAGGACCTGCAATTATGTCGCTCGGGGGCAGTTGATCACAGTCTCTAAGTATGAAAGCACCACGGATGACCCATGCAGCTCGGTTGGTAAGCTTAGCCGTATGTCCCCCGTATTGAAATACCTGAGGATCTATATCCGGACAGCCGAAAACGACTTCAGTCGGTCGAGTTAAGCCGTTTGCAACCGTACTCTTCGAGAAAGCCGACTGCACATACTCGTCGTTCACCAAGCGATCACACGAGCTCTGAAAAACATAGACGGGGACACCGTCACTGCACAGCGCCGTGAAGTCGTAAGCAGCATCAGCCAGGCTACTCGTAAAGACAACTACGACTGCGTCTTTCTCGATGACCGTTGTCGGACCTCCCATGGTCACGCAGTCGCCAACGGGCTCTACCGTTGGGCTTGGTAACAGCTTGCAGCTCCCGAGCGATCCGATGTTTGCAGCCGCACCGTTCGGCGTCACGAAATCGCCTTCTACCTCGACACCGAGATCCGCCGCCGCGAAGCCGGAACCGCTCCAGAGTAGAATCGCTTCGTTGCGTTCGTCCGCTGCGTTCCCCCCGACGGGGCAAGGCTCGACTATCGCCCCGATGACGCTCGGCGGCAGATCGCACGGACCCACTGCTGGCCCGAAGGTTTGCCTCGACAACTCCGCTCCTTTCGAGGCATCGAAATCTGCCGTATAGCCTTCATACCAAACTATACTTTTGAGCTCATCCACCGAGCTGAGGTTCGGAAAGCTAGCCTCGAGATCGATTAAATCACCTTCACAGTAGCTCGCCTTGGCGTCGGTGATCGTCGGAAGCTCGGACGTAAACGCCGAGCAATCTACCTGAGCCCCCAATCCCGACACCCCGAGCACCACCCAGCACAAGCCGAATGCGATGCGCCGGAGTAGGGTTGTGTACAGGTTGAGCATAGGCAGCGGCCGAACACGTGTTTTAACGAAAGTACAACCTCCGGCTACCCAACGGTGTCACTTCGGTTATCCTCGGGTTACAATCCAAACGAGAAGATCTTAATCAGTAGGCTCATATTTGCCGCTTGGTTGGCTGTAGGTACAGTCAATCCGCTCATCTGTCCGCGCCCCGCCTAAATCCGTGCATGCCTAGTCCTACCCCCGAATCGCTCCCCGATCAATCGGTCGACGGCCGTTCCCTCTCCGACCAAGAGCAGCAGCGCCGCGAAAACTTGCGCCAAATCGAGGCCGCGGGTACCGAGGCGTATCCGGCGGAAGCCTACCCGCCCACCCATTTCGCGGCCGACATTAAGGCGACCTACACGGACGATAACGCCGCCGAATTCGAGCGGGTGCGCCTCGCGGGGCGCGTCATGAACCGCCGCGTGATGGGCAAGGCGAGCTTCGTCGAGCTGCAGGACTCCTCGGGGCGTATCCAGCTGTACGTCAGCCGCGATGACATCGCCCCCAGCGAGGATAAGTCGCTCTACAACGAGATCGTCAAAAAGCGGCTGGATATAGGCGATTTCATCGGGGTAGAGGGGTTCGTATTCACGACCCGAACGGGCGAAACGACCGTGCACGTCAAGCGCTTCCGCTTCCTCGCCAAATCCTTGCGCCCGCTACCCGTCGTCAAGGAAGACGAACAGGGCAACGTCCACGACGCCTTCACCGATCCGGAGCTGCGCTACCGGATGCGCTACGTCGACCTGACGGTCAACCCCGCCTACCGCGAGATCTTTCGCCGCCGCTCGAAAGTCATCCGAACGCTGCGCAACTTCCTGTCCGATCGAGGGTACCTCGAGGTGGAAACGCCTATCCTGCAGCCCATCCACGGCGGCGCGGCGGCGCGCCCCTTCAAAACCCACCACAACACCCTCGACACCGACCTCTACCTCCGGATCGCGAACGAGCTCTACCTCAAGCGCCTCATCGTGGCCGGCTTCGACGGCGTGTTCGAGCTCGGGAAGATGTTCCGCAACGAGGGCATGGACCGCACGCACAACCCGGAGTTCTCGATGGTCGAGCTGTACGTGGCCTACCAGGATTACAACTGGATGATGGACCTCACCGAGCGACTCCTGCAAACGCTCGCCGAGGAGGTAACCGGCGGCGGGACGGTGACTTACCAGGGGAAGGAGATCGACTTTACCGGACCTTACCGACGCCTCCCGATCTACGACGCGATCGCCGAGTACGGCGGCGTCGAGGTAGCCGAGCTCGATGAGGCCGGCCTGCGCGAAGTGTGCCGGGCCAAGGGTATCTCCGCGGATCCAGATATGGGCAAAGGCAAGCTCGTCGACGAGCTGTTCGGGGAGCTCGTGGAGGGGCAGTTGATTCAACCGACCTTCATCACCGACTACCCGGTGGAAATGTCGCCGCTCACCAAACGTCACCGCTCGAAGCCGGGCCTGGTCGAGCGCTTCGAGCTGATCGTGAACGGTAAGGAGGTAGCCAACGCTTACACCGAGCTCAACGATCCGCTCGAACAGCGCCGCCGCTTCGAGGAGCAGTTGCGCCTAGCGGCCCGCGGCGACGACGAGGCCATGGCCCTCGACGAGGATTTCTTGCGCGCCCTCGAGTACGGGATGCCGCCCACCACGGGCATCGGCATCGGCATCGACCGCATCACCATGCTGCTCACCGATCAAGTGAGTATTCAGGAGGTGCTGTTCTTTCCGCAGATGCGGCCGGAGCGACAACCGGGATGAAGGGGCCGTAGCGCTCGAAGTGCCGCGCTTCGATGGCCGCACGAAGGCGCCGCTCCGCGTCGGCACACGCCCGCCGGTGAAAGCGGAGCAGGTGGCCGGGCACGTGCTCGTTGTAGAGCTCGACGCTGATCTTGCGGCGCAGCCGATCGCGCGCGGGAAGTACCAAGCGCACCGGATTGTGCGCGTACGCCGGCCGCGCAAACAAGTGCGGATGTGCACCTTCTTCGGGCTGTAAGAAAGCGAGCATCTCCTCGGTCGTAGCCGGGATCGGTACGTCCTCGTACCCTTCCTCGTCGAGGAAAACGCGCACCATACCGAGTGTAGCCTCGAGGGTAGTGCCGGCGAAACAAGTCGTGTACAGTACGCCATCGCTCGTTCCTCCGAGTGCTGTCGAGCCGTAGGGCGGGAAATCGTGTCTCAGTTTCATCGCGGGTCGCCGCTAAACTACGTGCGCCGTACCCGCTACCTTACCCGCACGCCGCGCATCCTGCCAAAATTTTTACCCGTGTTCCCGCAATCCAATCTCGCTCGGGCTTGCTGCCTGCTCCTGCTCGCCCTCGCCTCCTGTCAGCCGACCGCCGACGAACTAGACGAGCCCGCTTCCGCAAAACGAGCGGAAGACTTCGCTCGGAGCGCGGCCTACTACCGTGGCTTCTCGCACGTCGATTCGTTGTTCGCCCTCGCGGAACTGGTGGTGCCCACCGAGGACGAAGCCTTCGTCACGCAGGCCGAATCCCTCATCCGCGACGAGCTGCTCGGCGTCGAGATCGCGCCGCGCACCGATTGGCTCGGGAAGAGCGGCTGCCTCGGCTTCTCCGGTTGCACCTTCGACGACAACCCGAAATCAACCGTGTTCCGCACCGACCCCGCCGGAAAATCCACCCGGGGAAGCACCTACCGGATCGCCTGCGCCAAGAACTCTCCCGACGATGAGGACTGCGACAACTTCGTCATCTTCCCCGTGCCGGCCGGCCGCGTCGACGGGTACTACAGTGAGTCCACTACCCTCAACAGTGCCCTAAACTTTCAGGCCGGCGACGGAGCGATCAACCTGCAGGAGCTCACCGACTCGACCTGCGCCATGGTACTGGGCTCGAAGACGCTCCTTGGGCTGAGAGCGGCCGGAGAGGAAAGTCCCGGCCTGACCATCGAGCAGGAGTTGCGCGTAGCGCTTAAGTAGGGTTCACTCCCGGACGACCCTCCGCACCGCCGCCTGGCCGCTGGCCGTTTTGACCAGCGCGGTGTACGTCCCCGCAGCTAAGCCAGCGAGCCGTAGGCTCAGCTCGCAGCAGGGGGATTCGTCCTGCCCGACGAGCTGACCGACGCTGTTAAACAGTTCCACGGACAGGCGTCCGACCGATCCATCGCTCACCGTAATCTTAACCGTACCGCGCGTTGGGTTCGGGTACACGTTCACTTCGACTATTGTATTCAACGGGCGTAATGGTGGCCGCGAGCCCGTCGACGATAACATCTCTGGAGACGGTAATCGCTCGCTCGTCAGCAGACGGTAGTCCCCGGGCGCCAGCGGGAAGTCCTCGCCGGTACCGGCGATCTCGAAGCTCTCCCCCGTGAAGTAGTCGTAGTAGGTACCCGGACCGAGGAACGACGCGCCGATCGTTTGCGGGACCACGTCGAAGTTCGCGATCGCGACCACGTCGAGCTCCGGGTGGGTAAGCGTCAGGGATTTGGTGAGCCCGCCGTTGAGACCGGCCTCGAAGTCGCCCTCTCCCTCGGTAAATACCGGGTAGATCGTACGGAGCTTGATCATCGCGGCCGTCACGTCGTAGAGTTGACGGTTGGCGGGCTGCTGGAAAAGCTCCCAGAGGATCGGCTTGCGATCGGTGCGGGTTTCGTCGAGTAGCGGGACGGGGTAGCCGAGCTCTCCGAACTGCCAGAGCATACGGGTGCCGGGACCGGTGTACAACATCACCGTGGTGGCCTCCATCCGGGCGAGACTCTCGATCGAATCTCGCGTAGAGTAGCTCCCGTCCTCGTTCGCGTTGCCGAACTCCAACGCTTTGTACCGTTGGCGCTGCTGATCGTGACTTTCCATGTAGCCCACCAGCCCGCGGTCCCAACCGCGACTCTGGGGGGTTACGCTGTACAGGTCACTCTCCTCCTCGTACCCCATTACGTTCTGCGCGAACTGGAAGTCCGCCCCGCCCCACAGGTAGAGGCCGTCATCCTTGAGCACCGTCTCCTCCGCGTTGCTCCCGAAGTGCTCGAGGATGATGAGCGCGTCGGGCTTCACGCTCCGGATCGAGTCCGCGTAACCCTTGAGGATATCTACGCGACCCTGATCGAATACACTCAGTTCCTCGTTGTTGGCACTAAACCGCTGCGTAAACCCCTTGGTCAGGTCGAAACGAACGCCGTCGATGTGGTACTCGGTGAAGATCTTTCTCAGGGTCTGCCCGACGTAGAGCTTCGTGTACGGACTCTCGTGGTTGAAGTCGACACCCACGTTAAAGGGGTGCCGGGCTTGCCGGTTGAAGAAAGGTCCCGCACCATCCGGGGAGGCGTCCGTCTCGGCGCGGTAGAGACCGACCCACGGGTTTTGCGAAAACGCATGGTTGTACACGACATCGAAGAGCACGCGGATCCCACGACCGTGGGCGGCGTCGATCAATCGCTTGAGCGACTCGGGCGTGCCGTAGTATTTGTCGATAGCGCCGTGGAAAATGGGGTTGTAGCCCCAGGAGTTGTTAAACTCGAATTCGTTGACGGGCATCAGCTCGATTGCCGTAATCCCGAGGTTCGCCAGGTAGTCTAGCGAGTCGAGTACCGTCTGGAAATCGTGCGCCGCCACGAAATCGCGTACGAGCAGCTCGTAGATCACGAGCCGCTCGGCGGGCTGGCGGGCGGTATCGTCGTTCCGCCAGTCGAAGTCGCGCCGGCGAACCCAGCTCGCCTTGCCGTTTAGGTTGTCGAAAGTCGGGATCCCCGGAAAGGTGTTCTCCTCGATCTCCACGTCGTTGGGCGGATCGAGCACCAAATCGGAGAACGGATCGGCGAAGGCCCGGGAGCCGTCCACCACGTACTGGTAGGCGAAGTCCTCGTCGGTGATCGAGGCGGGTAGCTCGTACTCGAAGCCGGAGCCATCGGGGAGCGGTGTCATCTTGTACCGCTCCTGGACCTGAAAATCGTTGAAGGTCCCGAGCACGTAGGCTTCGGAACGTAGGGGAGCTAGCAGCTTGACGATCCCGCCGGCATCCGGTAGATCGGTGTAGCCAAAGTCCGGACCCGTCGGCTGGGGGTCCCCGGGGTTCGGGTTCGGGTTCGGATCGGGGTCCGGGTTCGGATCGGGGTTCGGGTTCGGATCGGGGTCCGGTTCCGGGTCGGGATCCGAGCTGGGGCTCAACGGAACGAAAATATCGGTACCCGAATCCGCCCTACCCGCACGGGACCCGTTCGCATCCCGAAACACGAAAGCGAGCGATTCGACGGTCGTCCCCGCCGGGAAGCCGTAGAAGCCCCGAATGTCGATGTCGATGGCGTATACGTTCGGGCCCACCGGAGTCATTCGCCAGGCGTCGTCAACCTCCCCCCACACCGTCGGGACGAACATCCAATCGCTGCCGGAGGTACTCGCGCTCGTGATCAGGCCCGTGTGTAGGTACACGTCGCAGTCGCAATCGAGAAGCCCCCGGTCACCCTGCGTTGCGTCGAAGGTTACCGTGACCGTATCATCCTGGGTAGCCGTCGGCGGATCGATAGTAGCTTGAGCGGAAACGCCGCACACCGAAAGTACAAATACGAAAAAGGTGGATAACAGTATCTTCATACGAACAGAGATCGGTATCCACGATGATACGATGGGATCCGGGGTCTACGTCCGCGGTTTTACCGTCTTATCCTCTACGATCTCAACGGGAAATCCTTTTTGGGTACCGTATAACTTTAACTCCTGAATATCGGCCGGTAAGCCGAAGCCTTGTACGGTTAGCTCCTCCAAGACCTCCCGGATGAAATTACCGCGCTCCTCGAGCACCTCGCGCCGGTAATTCTCCGTCTCGAGCCAGAAGCGGACCTTGATGTTCACCGTCGATACAGCGAGCTCGTCCACTGCCGCAAAACTCGCGTGTAGCGGATCGTTTATCACCCGGGGATGATCCGATAGCATGCGATCTAACATCTTAACCGCCGCGTCGACATCATCTTCGTACGCTATGCCCACGGTAAATTCTTGCCGGATGAATCCGTCCGCCGTGTAGTTGGTCAACGGATTCGAGAGCACATCCGCATTCGGGATAAATACGTCTTTCCCGTCGAACGTTTTAATGTGTGTGTAGCGAAATTTGAGCGCTCGGACTACGCCGAAAAGCGAGTCAACCTCGATACTATCCCCAATAGAAAACGGACGAGAGAAGGCCAGGATGATCCCCGCCAAAAAATTCTCTCCGATATCTTTAAAGGCGAATCCGAGGATAAGCGTGCTCGCACCGAGCGTGCCGAGTAACGCACCGGCGATGTTGCCGAGGCCCGCCACCTCCAGCGCGAGGAGAAGGACGCCGAACAGAACCAGTATACGCGCGACGCCCGTCAGGAAGGTTGCCGCGATCCGATCGTCCGTGCTTGCTACGAGCCGAGAACGAACGATCCGGGTGATCCAACTCGCGAGCAGGTAACCCAACGCAACGACGATGATCGCGATCGCGATGCGCGGTACGTACGCTATGAAGGTGTTGTAATACCCAACGAGGACATTACTGAGATCGGTTGTCGCTTCTTCCATGTGCCAAGCTTCGTGTGCACAGGGCAACCTCGCCGGCTAACTCCGGTTCAACCGGACCTCGATCGCCCGATGATCACCACGCCGGCAACCACGAGGCACGCACCCAAACCCTGCGTGGCGTTGATGTGCTCGCCGAGCACCACGTACTCCAGCACGATGGTAGACGTCGGACTCACCGCGCCGAGGATAGCCGCGTCACCGGCGCCGATCCGGCGGATACCTTCCGAAACCATGTACGTCGGTAGCACCGTGCAAACGAGCGCCAGGGTGAGACCGTACGCGTACACGGGTAGCTCCAGTCCGAGTAGCGGACTCCCGGAGAGGTACACGTGGGCCAATACCCCGAGCGCCGCCGTCGTCATCGCGATGCTGGTGAAGCGCACGCTCCCGAAGCGCGGCGCGAGTCGCCCGTTGCCGACCACGAAACCGGCGTAGGCGAGCGCGCTCGCGAACACCAACCCCGCCCCGAGCCAAAAATTGGAGCCCGTCCTCAGGTCCGATGCGCTAAACGCAACCGCGATCCCCAGGTAGCAGACCGCTGTAGCGATGAGTTGGATCCGGCGGATCCTCGTACCGAACGACACGCGCATGATCAACAGGACCAGGGTAGGGTACACGAAAAGGATAACCCGTTCCATCCCCGCCGAGAGGTAGCGGAGCCCCAGGAAATCGGTGTAGCTCGCCACGTAGTAGCCGCACAGGCCGAGGGCCGCGATGATCGCGACGTATCCGCCGCGGAGCGCCTCCTCCGAACTAGCCCGCCGCCGCCGACTGTAGCCGATTACCAGGAACAACGGTAGCGAGAAGAGCATCCTCAGTCCGAGCAACGAGATGCTACTCACCTCGTACGCGTAGGCGAGTTTGATGAAGATCGCCTTGCTCGAAAACAGGATCCCGCCCGCTAACACCAGGAGTATTCCTACCTGGTTGTACCTCCCGGGTGCCTCGTCCATCAAATAATGACGGGGAATCCCGCCTCACCCGCGGGTTTATCCGCGTAGCGTTTCCTCGCCGCGGACATCTCGCGCAGCGTCGTTTCCGCTTCTTGCAACAACCCCAAGTCGAGCACGCGCCTGGCGTCGTCCAACGAGTTTACCGCTTCCCCGTCCCGGAAGCGGTAGGTGATCTCCACGTCGCGATCCTCCAGCTTCAACAGGTAACGCCCGTGGTGCATGAGGGTAATCTTGAGTACGGGATGGGCTACTTCACCGACGATGCGCATGGGGCGAAGGTGCGGCTATTTCCTCGGGTTGCGGCCCGCGATCGCGGCCGACAACTCGCGGTACAGGCGCTGGGTTTCCGGCACCGCCGCGAGTAGCTCCCGGTGCTTAGCTAGCGTCCCGAAATCCCCCCGCGCAGCGGGTCCGGTCTGCAGGGCCGCCGGGCGCTCCCGCGTGAGCCTCTCCAGGTGGTTAGTCACCAGCGGCAGCAACGTACGGTAGTCCAGGCCATCCGTCGCCAGCAGTTCGTCGGTCAACTGCCAGAGCAAATTCCCGAAGTTTTGCGTAAGCACCGCCCCCAAGTGGAGCAGCTGGCGCTCGCGGTCCGTGCTCAGCACCGTTGGGTCCCTTCCGCTGAGCGCGCTCCCGAGCTCGCGGAGCTCGTGCGTCAACTCGGTTGTGTGGGCTTGCAAGACCAGCGGCAGCGTTGTCCAATCCGGTCGCTGCGCGCCGGAAATACTCTGCACCGGCCACACCACCCCCGTACGCATCCGCTCCGTCCCGGTCATCGACGGCACGGTTCCACTGCTGTGCAACAACACACGGGGTAGTGTGCTTAGGCCGTGTATGCTCGCGGCAAAACTCGGGAGCAGGTCGTCGGGTACGCACAGCCAACACCAATCGGCCTCCCCGAACCTTAAATCTTCGAGCTCGAGCGAACGCCCGGGTACGCCGACCACCGGCAACCCGAGTGCCGCGAGCCGTTCGGTCAGCCAGCTGCCCCAGCGCCCGAGACCTATAACGTGGTGCCGCACCGAAAGCTAGACTTCGACCGGCTCGACCGGCTTAGGGCGGGCCGATCGCCGCAACGGAGCATCCTGAATGATCGCAGCCCCGCGGGCGCGCTTTTCCGAGATGCGGAAGCCCATAGAGATAAGTAGCCCCAGCAGCATCAGTATCGATCCGGCCCAAAACAGGTTGATGCCCGGGAATACGGTTGCCTCGAGCACTACGTAGTCGCTGCGCGAAGCGTTCTCGGCGATCTCGACGGGCACTTTCGCCACCGAACTCGGTCCTTCCTGCGCGATCAAGATGGTTGCCTTCCCACTGCCGGGATCGATGGCGGCGAGCCTGGCGTGGATCCCGCTCCGGCGATCGTGTGCCTTCAGCTGCTCCGGTTGGGTCCCCCGGATGTAGTAGAGTGGTTCGAGCGTGGCGGTCGCTCCCGAGGCCGAACGCAGGTCGAGCACGGCGTTCACCGCTACGTCCCCTTCCTCGGGCACGTAGTTCGGGTGGGTGGCTGCCCGGTCGAATCCGGTAAAGGTCACGGTTTGTGTGCCGACCCGGATCGTATCCCCCGGCGCTAGGTCTTTCGACCGGTAGTCGAGGTCCTGATCGGAAGCAAAACGAGCCGCAAGCGCATCTTCCGGTACCTGGATACGCGCGTTGAAAGAATTGATCTGCGCCGGATAGCTGTAGATTAAATTCTCACGCAACACGACTACGGCGGTAGCGCTCTCGGTGGTGTCGGAGTCGAGCTTCGTGACCCTCACCTTCACGCCCAGGGCCAGGTCCCCCCCCTCGGGCTCGTAGTCCGAATGCTCCGGGTCGTCGATCACTTCCTCGATCGCTAAGTCGAATTGCCCGGTCGAGGCCGGTTTGCCGTCGAGAGGAAGCTCGTAGCGCTCGAAGTCGAGGCTGTCGGCAAACGCCTGCGCCTGTTCGGCGCTCTGGTGGCTCGGATCGAGCCCGGTGATGTGCGTAAACACGTCGTGGTCCCAGTAGTGCTTCGTGTCCGGATTCGCGGAAGCGATTTTCTCGAAATCGTTGGTGTAGAGAACGTAGGGACTCAGTACGAACTCGTTGCCGAACTCGCCGGTCGGCGACATCTCCCGGTACCTGATTTGGAAGTCCCTGCGGTTACCCTTCAGGCTGTCGGAGAGGTAAGTGACCTCGTAGCCGTTGATGACCATCGGCAGGTCTTTGAGCAAAAGCACGTTCTTGCCGATCATCTCTTTGTCCAGCAAACCCTCCATCGCGAAGGAGTTCTGCGAGATCTGGTGCTGGTTGAGCCCGGAGAAGAGCACGCCGATGAGGAGCATCCCGAAGCCTACGTGTGCACTCACGCTCCCGGCGCGCTGCCATAGGCTTACGTTGGAGGTAACGAGATAGTCGAGGTTAGCGATTAGCGCGTAATACCCGGCGAACGCGAGCGCGGTAAACTGCCAGCTGTCGGTGGCCAGGGTACTGCCCGTGAGTACGGCCAGCACGAGGGCGGCACCCGCGCCGGCGCCCATGCGAACGAGCATGGCTCGGGCGGTCACGCCGCGCAACGACCGACCCCGCCAACGGAGGTACTGCCCGATGGCCGTAAAGGTGCCCATGAACACCCCCACCCAGAGTTGGTACTTGTTGTAGTGCTCGACCGGATCGTTGATTGTGAGGTGTCCGAACTCGAGTCCGAGCGCGTCCCCAATTTTATTTACGACCGGTAGGCTGGTCGACGCCGTGATCATGCCCGCGCTGAAGAGCAGTACGAGGCTGCCGAGGAACATCCAAAACTCCCGGCTACCCACGGTCTCTTCCTGCTGCTTCGTCGGGATCCCGCGCCAGCGCCAAGCGAGTAGGCCGAGGCCGAGAAGTACGAAGATGCCCACCAGAGCGCTCAACTGAACGCCCAGCCCCATTTCGGTAAAGGCGTGTACGCTCGTCTCCCCGAGCGCACCGGAGCGGGTGAGGTAGCTCGAGTACAACACGCCGACGAAGCCGAGGATGTAGAAGGCGTACGTACTTCGGATCGAGTGACCGGTAGCCTTGGCGACGAGGTTGGTGTGAATACCCGCCACGAGCAGCAGCCACGGGACGAGCGAGGTGTTCTCCACCGGATCCCAGGCCCAGTAACCGCCGAAGTTGAGTGCCTCGTAGGCCCAGGCGCCGCCCATTAGGATGCCGATGCCGAGGATGCCGGCCGAGAACAGGGACCAACGCAACGCCGGCCGCAACCAGCCTTTGTGGTCGGCCAACCAGAGCCCGGCCGCCGCGAAGGCGAAGGGGACCACCGTGGACGCGAACCCGAGGAACAGCGTCGGCGGGTGGATGATCATCCAGTAGTTTTGCAGCAGCGGGCTGATGCCCTTGCCGTCGAGCAGGCCGACGTAATCCGCCTGCGAGAAGATGGGGGCGTCGATTACGTCGCGCAGGAGCAGGAAGGGGGAGCTACCGAGCTTGAAGCCCTCGCCTATCGGCAGGTAGATGCCCTGCAGCATCGAGAGCAACACCGCCTGCACCGAGGCGATCACGGCCAGCACCGGGGTACGCCAAGGCCCGGCGGTGAGCCAGATTACGCCCCCGAGTACGGACTGCCAGAACACCCAGAGCGTCAGCGACCCCTCTTGCCCCTCCCAGAAGCCCGTAAAGATGTAGCGGAAGGGTAGGTCGTCGCTCACGTGCGCCTGCACGTACTGGTACTCGTAGTACCGCTGGGTCATGATGGTGAACAGCGTGATCGCCGCCACCAGGATCCCGACGCCCATGGCGGCGAAGCTCGCCCCCGTTAACTTCGACCACCTACTGTCCAGCACGCCGGCGCGCTCCTCCTGCGTCCCCCGCCAGCCGGCGTAAGCGGCCAGGATCGACGTGACGAAGGCCAGCGCGAGGCTCGCCTGACCGAGCGTGCCGACGGCGGGGTGCTCGCCCAAGTAGGTGATCCAAGTCATAAGCTAGCCGCTGAACTGTTGCCCTTGATGTAGATCTCCTCGTCTTTGTACTTGCTCGGGCACTTCATCAACATGTCCGAGGCGAGAAAGACGCCCCCCTGCATCTCGCCGGTGACCACGATCTGCTCGCTCATCTCGAAATCCTGCGGTTTCGCGGCGAGCAGCACGACCTCCGACTCCTTGCCCTCCGAGTCCCTCACGAAGAAGCTGAAGTAGTTCGGGTTCTCCTCCGGGTCGTAGGTCACGTCGCGGTCCTTGGAGAGCTCACCCGCCACCCGCACGGTCGTGCCCGCCGCGGCCGCCTCGGCGAACGTGGCGTAGCTGCTCAGGTCGTCGGCCGCCGTCAGGAAGATCGTTACGGCGACGCCGATGCACGCGAGTGCGATGAGGTGGAGCTTTTTCATGGGCGGTATACGGGTACGTCGATTCGTAAAGGTATAGACCCAACCCCCTGGCGCCTTAATGGATTGTAATTGAGCAGTAAGGATAGGGGCGCCGCGCCCGTACTTTAGCCCCATGCCGCCGCCCGCCGCCCCCCTCATCGAACTGCGCGACGCCGTGGTGCAACAGGAGGAGCGCGTGGTCCTCTCCGAGCTCAGCTTCTCCCTCGCCGCCGGCGAGTTCGCCTACCTCATCGGCCGCACCGGCGCCGGCAAGTCGACCTTGCTCAAAACCCTCTACGGCGCGCTCCCGCTAAAACGGGGCCTGGGCCAGGTCAACGGCTTCGACCTCCGCGCCCTCGACCGGCGCACCATCCCCGCCTTCCGCCGCACCCTCGGGATCGTGTTTCAGGACTTCAACCTACTCTACGACCGTAGCGTGACCGCCAACCTCGACTTCGTGCTCCGCGCCACCGCCTGGGAGCACCCCGCCGAGCGCGAGCGACGCATCGACGAAGTCCTCGAGCAAGTCGGCCTTCCGGCAAAACGACACGACATGCCCCACCAGCTCAGCGGCGGCGAGCAGCAGCGCCTCGTCGTGGCCCGCGCCCTGCTCAACCGCCCGCCCCTGTTGCTCGCCGACGAACCCACCGGCAACCTCGACCCCGAAACGGCCGACGACATCATGCAGCTCGTCCGCGAGCTCGCCGAAGGCTACGGGATGGCCGTGCTCTTCGCCACGCACGACTACCGGATCATCGAACAGTTCCCCGAGCGAATCCTGCGTTGCCAGCGCGGTCGGGTGATGGGGGAGGGCGACTGGGAACGCGTGTAGCGCGTGTCGCCGCTTACTTGGTGTAGGCCACGCGCAGCTGCTCCTCCAGCTTGCTCTCGCTGAGGCGACGCAGGAGTCGCCCGCCGTTCGCCACGGAGATCGTACCCGTTTCTTCGCTGACCACGAAGGCCGTCGACTCCGAGCGCTCGGTGAGCCCGACGGCCGCGCGGTGCCGCAAACCCACGCTCGAAGGCAAATCCGCGCGATCCGTGACGGGCAGCACGCAGCCCGCCGCGAAGATCTTCCCGTTCTCGATGAGCATGGCGCCGTCGTGCAGGGGGGTGTGCTTGTCGAAGATGGTCCGCACGAGCTCGTCGCTCACTTCGGCGTTGAGCCGGGTGCCGCTCGGCCCGATGGGTTCGTTCTGGGCGTTGCGCGTGAGCACGATCAGGGCGCCCGTCTTGTGCTTCGCCATCTCCATGATCGCCTTCTTGAGCTCGAGCAGCTCGCGCTGGCGCAGCTGACTGATCTCGTCGAGGTCTTTGCCGAGGTTGAGCAACCGCTGCAGCACGTTGCTGCGCTGCCGGAGCGTCGTGTCGCCGAGCACCACCAAGAAGCGCCGGATCTCCGGTTGGAAGATGATGATGATGATGATCACCCCTACGCTCACGAATTGCCCGAGCAGTGCGCGCAGCATGTCCATGCCGAGCACGCCCACCAAAAACCACAGCGCGTACACGGTTACCACCCCGATGAAGATGTTGAACGCGATACTGCCCCGCACCAGCTTGTAGAGCTGGTAGAGCAGGTAGCTCACGATCACGATATCGACCGCGTCCCAGATCGAGACCGGCAGGAAGCCGATCTCGACGCCGAGGGTGAGTGGCAAACCCGGCGGGCCCGTGCTCAAGGCGCGGTGTACTCTACGCCCATCGCTCGAAACAGGAAAGCGAGCACGTCGGTGGCCTCGTCGATCTGTTTGTCCACCGGCTTGCCCGAGCCGTGGCCACTGCTTTTGTCGACGCGGATGAGTACCGGCTCGTCGCCCGTTTGTTGCCGCTGCAGCTCGGCGGCGAACTTGAAGCTGTGGGCCGGCACCACCCGGTCGTCGTGATCGGCGGTGGTGATCAGGGTAGCCGGATAGTCGACGCGTCGTACGTTGTGTAGGGGGGAGTACGCGTAGAGGTAGTCGAACGCCTCGGTGCTGTCGGAACGACCGTAATCCCCGGCCCAGGCCCAGCCGATCGTAAACTCGTGGTAGCGGAGCATGTCGAGCACCCCGACCGCGGGCAGCGCCACACCGAACAGATCCGGTCGCTGCGTCATGCACGCTCCGACGAGCAGGCCGCCGTTGCTCCGCCCGTAGATCGCCGTGTGCTTCGGATTGGTGTACCCCTCGCCCTGTAGGTATTCGGCCGCGGCGATGAAGTCGTCGAACACGTTCTGTTTTCGCGCGAGCTTGCCGGCGTCGTGCCAGGCGCTGCCGAATTCGCCGCCGCCGCGGATGTTGGCCACGGCGCACACGCCTCCCTGCTCGAGGATGGGGGAGAACAGATCGAGCCGCATCACGGCGTACTTCGGTTGGATGGAGATGTCGAAGCCCCCGTAGCCGTAGAGCAGGGTCGGGCGGGCGCCGTCGAGCACGAGCCCCCTGCGGTGAATGATGAACATCGGTACCTCCGTACCGTCCTTCGATTTGTACGTCACTTGCTTCGTCTCGTAGAGACTTGCGTCAAAACCGTTGTCGCTCCGCCGCCAGACGGTGGGGGCGAGGTCGAGCGAGTCGAGCTCGTAGATGACCCCGGGCGTGGTGAAGGAGGAGAAACCGAAGTAGGCGTTGCCGCCGCCCCGCGCGGAGCTCACGCCCGTGGCCGTACCGATCCCCGGCAGCTCGATACGACCGCGGTAGCTACCGTCGCTCAGGAAGTGCTCGATCTCGCTGCTCACGTTGCGCAGGTAGTTGACGTAGAGGTTGGCACCCTGCTGCTCGACCCCCCGGAGCACGCGCGTAGTGTCTTCCGGGAGTACGTCCCCGGGCGGGGCGCTCGGGTCCGCGAGGTCGAACCCCACGACGCGGCCGTTGGAAGCCTCGTCGTTAGTCCAAAAGAGCATGCGCGGACTCGGGGCCGGGCGCGCCGCCCCACCGGGGTCGACCGCCTGCCCCACGGGATCGGCCCCGCCGGTCGACCCCCAACCCACGAACCGGTAGTCCTTCTCGAAGCCGGACACGAGGCCGACCAGCTCGCCGATCGTTCCGTCCGCCTCCAGGGTGGCGACGTCGACCGCGTTACCGCTCGTGCCCGCGCTCCGGCTCACGATCAGGTAGCGCTCGTAGTCGTCGGTGCTACCGTACACATTGCGCTGCGGGTGGTCCTGGTCCTCGAAGATGAGCTGGTCCGCGCTCTGGTCCGTACCGAGCGCGTGGTAGTACAGTTGGTGACCTTCGTTGGCGTCGCTCAGCTCACCGCCGGTTTCGACGGGGGCGGGGTAGCGGCTGTAGAAAAAACCGTTGCCCGACCAGGCGATACCGCTAAACTTGATCCAGGCGAGGCTATCGGGTTCGTGGACCAAGGTTTCGAGGTTGAGCACGTGGATCGACTGCCAGTCGGAGCCCGCCGCGCTGCGTTCGTAAGCCAGGTACTTCTCGTTTTTGCTGAAGGCGTAGCCGGCGAGGCTCGTCGTGTTGTCCTCGCTGAAGGTATTCGGGTCGAGCACCAGCTCCTCGGCGGCGCCGGGGGCTTTGCGGGAGCGGTAGAGTACGTACTGGTTTTGCAGTCCGTCGTTCTTCTGGAAGTAGAGGTAGCCGTCGGTGACGGTGGGTACGCCCACGCGCTCGTAGTCGTAGAGCCGCTCGAGGCGTCGGCGGATGGCCGGGCGGAAGGGGATGGAGCCGAGGTAGGCGTCGGTTAGGGTGTTCTGCCGGTTTACCCAGTCCTCGGTGGCCGGGGCGCGATCGTCTTCGAGCCAGCGGTAGGGATCGACCACGCGGGTACCGTGGTAATCGTCGACCACGGCGGTATCGCGAACGGATTCCGGGTAGCGGATGACGCTGTCGTTGATCGCCCCGGCCGTGGCGTTGGGTTGCGCTGAAGCGTTTTGGCGGAAGCCCCCACAGAGGAGCAGCAGGAGGAGAACGTGGAAGGTGGGGCCAGCGGCGGGGGACATGCGTACGACTTTGGCAGCTAATGTAGCCGCTGTGCCGGGACGCGGGGTACCGGCGAACCTGCCCGGCGAGCACAGGTTATGGAGGGTATGGAAGCCGACCCAGAAACGCCCGAGACCGCCCCCGAGGACCAAATCCTCAGTGACAAGGGGCTACAAACCCTCGACCAGCACCGCCCGGAACAGCTCACCGTACTCCCGCTGCTGCAACGGCCCGTGTTCCCGGGCCTGACCATACCGATCGGTCTCCAGGGCGGGGGGATCCCGGAGACGGTCCGCACGATCATGCGCAAGGACGACGGGTACTGCGCCCTGGTGCTCGCCAACCGGGTGCCCGCACCTAGCGGGGGGCGCGGCGGAGACGGGGAGGAGGTCGAACAGCTGGACTACCGCGCGGTCGGGACGCTGTTCCGAATCCTACGCGTGATCCCGGTCAACGACACCTCGGTGCAGGTACTCGGCCAGAGCCTCGTGCGCTGCCGCCGGCGGGAGACCGTGGCCACCGAGCCGGTGCCGCGCTGGCGGGTCACGTACCAGGAGCGCGACAACCGTAAGCCGTCGCCGGATCTGAAGGCGTACATGATGGCGGTCTCCGGGGAGATCAAATCGCTGATCGCGCTCAACCCGCACTTCAAGGAGCAGGTAAATTTGGTGGTGGACCAGCTCAACTACGAGGCCCCCGGGCTCACGCTCGACGTGCTGAGCAACATCTTGAGCGCGGACGCCGAAATCCTGCAGACCCTGCTCGAGAATTACGACCCGCTGGAGCGGGCGAGGGAGGTGCTCGGACTCGTGAAGCAGGAGACGGAGCTGGCGAAGATCCAGCAGCGCATCAACAACGAGATCTCGGACACGGTGTCCGCGCAACAAAAAGAGTTCTTCCTGCGCGAACAGCTCAAGGCGATCAAGAAGGAGCTGGGCATCGAGAAGGACGGACCGGAGGCGGAGGTGGAATCGCTCGAAGAACGCCTGGCCGAGGTCGAGCTCAACGAGGAGGCCCGGCGGGTCGTAGACCAGGAGCTGCGCAAGCTCGCCACCCTGAACGCGCAGTCGCCCGAGTTCAACGTCACGCGCAGCTACCTCGAGCTCGTCGCGGATCTCCCCTGGGGCCGCACGACCGACGGCACGACCGACGTGAAGCGGGCCCGCGAGATCTTGGAGCGGGATCACTACGGGCTTCAGGACGTGAAAGACAACATCCTCGAGTTCCTCGCGACCATCATCCGGCGCGGGCAGGTGGCCGGCTCGATCATTTGCCTGGTCGGCCCGCCCGGCGTGGGCAAGACCTCGATCGGGAAGTCGATCGCCGAGGCGCTCGGGCGCAAGTTCTTCCGATTCTCGGTGGGCGGGATGCGCGACGAGGCCGAGATCAAAGGGCACCGGCGCACCTACATCGGCGCCATGCCCGGCAAGCCGATCCAGGCGCTCAAACGGGTGCAGGTGATGGATCCGGTGATCATGCTCGACGAGATCGACAAAATCGGCTCGAGTTACCAGGGCGATCCGGCCTCCGCGCTCCTCGAACTGCTCGATCCCGAGCAAAACGACGGCTTCCTGGACCATTACCTCGACCTCCCCTTCGACCTCTCCAAGGTGCTCTTCATCACCACGGCCAACACGCTCGACACCATCCCGCGGCCACTGCTCGACCGCATGGAGGTAATTCGGCTGAGTGGGTACATCAAAGAGGAGAAGGTGCAAATCGCGGGGAAGTACCTCGTGCCCAAAGAGCTCCGGGAGCTCGGCTTCGAGCCGGAGGAGGTCACCTTCGAAGAGGGGGCGCTCGATCAGATCGTAGACAACTACGCCCGGGAGGCCGGCGTGCGCAGCCTGGAGATGCTCATCCGCAAGATCCTGCGTAAGGTCAACCTCGAGCTCGCCGAGGATCCCGACGACCAGCAAGCCCGCAGCGTGACGGCCGCCGAGGTGGTCCGCTACCTCGGCAAGCCCGTGTTCAACACCGAGGAGCTCTACAACGAGGGCGTGCCCGGAGTGGCCCTCGGTTTGGCGTACACGACCATGGGGGGCGCGACGCTCTACGTGGAGGCGAGCGGCTCGCAGGGCGAGCGGAAGGGGTTCCGCTACACCGGTCAACTCGGCGACGTGATGAAGGAGAGCGCCGACATTGCCTACTCCTACGTACGGCAGTTGAGCCAACGGGCCGGCAACAACTACTTCGCCGAGCACTTCGTACACCTGCACGTGCCGGCCGGCGCTACCCCCAAGGACGGACCGAGCGCGGGCATCACGATGGCCCTCGCGCTCTACAGCCTGGCGACCGATCGGCCCGTACGCGATAAGCTCGCGATGACCGGCGAGCTCACCCTAACCGGCAAGGTGCTCCCGATCGGCGGCGTGCGGGAGAAAACGATTGGCGCCCGCAGGGTCGACGTCGATACCCTCATCTTCCCGAAGGCCAACCAGTCGGACTACGAGGAGCTGCCCGAATTCATCCGGGCCGGCATCACGGTTCACTTCGCGGACTACTTCCTCGACGTGCTCGCCGTAGCGCTACCTGAGCCGGATTCGGAGGGCGCCGCTGTTTCGGCGAACGGGCACCGGACGCGCCAACCTCCGATCGCGTAGATGGAGATGCTACAGTTTCGGGCAAACGACCGCGGGGCGGCGAAAACTCTCGGGGAGGGTGTACGACATGCTCAGTTCGAATCCACCCCGAGCGTCGGTGGTGCGCCCGAGTCGGCCCACGTTGATGTCGTAGCTGATGCCCACGGTGGTGCGCGCGTAATCGAGTTGCACCAGCACGATCATGGTTTCGAGTCCGAGCCCACCCGCGTACTGCGCGGAGGCCCGGAGGTACGTTCCGGCACGTAGTCCGGCGTCGCCGGTTTTCTCCGCGCGGTAGTACAGCGCGGCTCCCGAGGTGATGCTGCTGGACTGCGCCTGCCGTTGGTAGGTAGCCGAAGGGAGGATTCGGAGTTCGTCTTTGATGAGGTACTCCCCGGCCACAAAGACCTGAAAACGAGTGGGTAGGCGCTCCTCGAGGTCGTAGAGGAAGCTGATGTTGGGCTGGTTGATGTGGTGTGTGGCCAAGCCGACGACCAGCCCGTAGTCGCGCTTTACGACCGCGAGGTTGAGCCCGGTATTGAGGTCGAGGTACCCGCGGGTTTGCCCGATGAAGCCGCCGATGGGTTCGCCCGGACCCACGAGCAGGGTCGAGGTGTCGAGTTGGGAGGAGAACCAGAGCGATTCGGGTTTGACCTGGTGCTGGCCGTAGCCCACCTGTAGGCCGAAGCTGCCGACGGTGGCGTCGCGGCCGCGGCCACCGCTGAGGTACTTGTGCACGGAGCCGCCCAAGTTGGCGCGGGTTTGCGCGAAGCGGCTCCGGCCCCCCACGTCGTGCACCGCGAGTACGCTCAGCCCGAAGTAGTCACGGCCCTCGATGTTCTGTCTCATCTCCCCCGCCGCGGCGTAGGTGCGCACGGGGGAGGCCTCCAGCGGGCTGGCCCACTGATCGCGGTAGCCGATGCTCGCCCGCCCGACGCCCTCGAAGAACCCGGCCAGCGCGGGATTCGAATACACGGGCGAGGCGGAGTACTGCGAGAACACGGGGTCCTGAGCGCGCGCGACGAAGCTCACCGCGAGCAGCAGCGCACAAAGGGGCAGTCGGCTAGAGAGATGGGGCATATCCTACGGTTGGCCGGGGCCACCACCAGGTGGTCCGGTCGCCGTAAGGGTTTCAATTATGGTACCAGATAGGGTCCGTCTGGCGGCTCAAGGGCTATTTAGACCCGTCGAACAGCAACCGCTCGTACATGATTAGCTGCGGACCTTTAGCCGTGAGCTGCGTGCGAACGCGCTCCAACTGCTCGAGTTCCTCGCCGAGTGCGGCCCGGCGTACGTAGTTGCTCAGGTTGATGTCGTCGCCCTCCTCGGTGGTGCCCGTCAGCTCGGCGATCAGCTGTTCCAGCGGTGGCCTCACGCGTGGGTACTCGCTGATCCGGTAGTCGTCTTCGTCTAGGCCCGCCATGCGCGAGGCCAAGGCAATGGCGTCATCCAAGTCGCCCAGCCCGTCGACCAGCCCGAGCTGCACGGCCTTGTCGCCCGTCCACACCCGCCCCTGCGCGATTTCGTGCACGGCGTCGCGCGTCATGTTCCGCCCTTCGGCCACGCGCTTCAAGAACACCTCGTAGATCTCCATTACCCCCGCCTGGTAGATCGCCTTGTCGTCCTCGCTCATCGGCAGCACGGGCGTAAAGGCGTTGGTGTAACGCCCGGTACCCACCGTATCGAAATTGATGCCCATCCGGTCGTCGAGGAGTCGACTAAAGTTCGGGCCGATAGCGATCACGCCGATCGACCCGGTGATGGTATTCGGTTCGGCGATGATCGAATCGGTGGCCGCGGCGATGTAGTAGCCCCCGGAGGCCGCGAAGTCGCCCATGCTCGTCACCACCGGGATGCCCTGCTCGCGGGCCAGCGTGAGCTCACGCCAGATGTTCTCGCTCGCCATGGCCGAACCGCCCCCGGAGTTCACGCGCAGCACGATGGCCTTCACTTTATCGTCCTCCCGGATCTCGCGGATCACCTTCGCGTACTTCGCGTCCCCGATGCTGCCGGGCTCCCCGAAGCCGTCCACGATATTGCCCTCCGCATACACGAGGGCTACCTTGTTCCTGGAGCTGCGGTTGCGCTTCGGCAGGGTGGTCGCGTAGTCGGCGACCAGGATCTGCTCGATGTCATCGTCCTCCCCGATACCCAGCCGACGACGCAGTTCGTCGAGTAACTGGTCCTTGTAGTACAATGCGTCCACGAGCCCGTACTCGAGCGCGTCGGCGTCGTTGCGCACGAGGTACTGATCGGCGATCTCGCGTAAGCGCGGTGCCGGGATCCCGCGACTGGCGGCCACGTCGCGCAGGTACACGGCCCACAGCGCCTCGAGGTATTCGCGGGTCTGCTGCCGGTTCTCCGGACTGATGTCGTCGCGTACGAACGACTCGCCCGCGCTCTTGTAATCGCCCGCGTGGTACACCTCCACGTCGATGCCGAGCTCGTCGAGCCCCTCGCGGAAAAACGGAATGGCCGCCCCGTAACCGCGCACGTCGACCGAGCCGGTCGGATTGAGGTACACCGCGTCGCCCGCGCTGGCGAGGTAGTAGGCGCCCTGCCCGTAGTACTTCGCGTGACTCAACACGAATTTCCCGCTTTCGCGAAAACTCGTCAAACTCTGTCGGAGGGAGTAGGCCGAGGCCGGACCGATAGCTAGGTTATCCAAGTTCAGGTAGATGCCCTTGATGTCGTCATCGTCGACGGCCTTCGCGATCGCCTCCTTCATGCGCTGTAGTCCGACCACTTCTTTTTGCTCGAGATCGAAGGTGGCGGAGGCGACGTTATCGCTCTGCTCGGGTACGATCCCGGGGTCGAGCACGAGTACGGAGTTCGCGCTGACGCTGGCCTCATCGTCCCCGCCGAAGCTGGCGGCCACCGCGGAGACGATACCGAAGGAGATGACCGCTATCGCCAGTAGCGCGAGGACGGAACCGAGGCAGGAGGCGAGTACGAGGCGCAGGAAACGAGGCATAACGTGAGGGTGTAGACGGCGAATAGCCGAAGGGGTGCAAGCTAGCCGAGTCTCGGGTGCACCGGCTCACCGTTTCGATGAAGCGCCGTCGGGGGCCGACTAGATTCCACAACATTAGAAGTTGGCGTAATGCTTGCACCCCTCGCAGTGCGAAAGCCCCCGCCTGCGTTATGGTTCCTGCCCGCCTACGATTTCCCCTCCCCGCTCGCCTCGCCTCCGCTTGGCGACACCTCCTGTGCGCGAGCTTGCTCCTGGCCGTCGGCGCCCGGCAAGGCGTCGCCCAACTCGACGTCCGCAACTCGGAAACGACGCCGTACGAGGCCGTACGGCTGATCGAAGACGTGTTGCAAGGCGCGGGGGTCGAGGTGTTGAGCGTGACCTACGACGGCGACCCGAAGGCGATCGGCTACTTTCGCGACGGGTCCGGTCCGGTGGGCATGGATCAGGGCGTACTCCTGACGACCGGTTACGCGCGTACGGTACCCACCGGCGATGGGGCGGATAACCCCAGCTCGGTGGCCGCGAACGTTAAAAACGGCTCCACGGCGTACGACGTCGACCTGGATACGCTCGTCGACCCGCTAGCTAGCTCACCGACGGTGGACACCCTCTTCGACCTCGCGCGCTTCACGATCACCTTCGTGCCGAAGGGCGACAAGCTTTCGCTCGACTACGTGTTCGCTTCCGAAGACTACCAGCGCAACGTCTGCACCGAGTACGCCGATGCGTTCGGGCTATTCTTGAGCGGACCGGGTATCGCCGGTCCCTACGAGAACGGTGGCGAGAACCTGGCCCTCGTGCCCGGTACCACGTTGCCCGTATCGATCAACTCGATCAACGCCGGGGTAATCGGTACGGCGGGCGGGGCAAACCTCCTCAACTGCCTCGGGACGAATGGCTCCCTACTCAACTCCGCTTACTACCGCGATAACGCGCCCGGTACGTCTGAACCCGTGTACAACGGCATGACGACCGTACTGCGCGCGGAGGCCGACGTGCAGCCGTGCGCGACCTACACGCTCAAGCTCGTGCTCGGCGACGTCGGCGACGGGAACTACGATTCGGGGGTATTCTTCGAAGCCAAATCGCTGCGCACCCAGAGTCTCGACCTGTCGGTAGAAAGCGCGTCAGTAGACGGGGAGATCGCCGAGGGCTGCACCGAGGGAGCGTTCGTGTTCCGGGTCGCCGACCCCGTAGCCTCGAACACGTCGATCAACTACACGGTGAGCGGCACCGCGGTCCCCGGCAGCGACTACGCGCCGCTCAGCGGGACGGCCACCATCCCGGCCGGCAGCAGCGAGGTGCGTGTCGTCGTGAACGCCCTTGCGGACGGACAGGTCGAAGCGCCCGAATCCGTTACCGTTCAGGTAAGCACGCCGACCTGCGTCGACGGGAGTGCCACCCTCTGGATCGTCGACCCCGTGCTCGCGCCGGTCACTCTGCAAAGCGACCTCACGATCTGCTCGACCGATTCGGTTCAGCTAGACGCGACGGTCGCGAACGCCGTCACCGCGGAACGAGCGTTTACGAACGCCAGCCCCGCGATCGTCAGCGCGAAGCAGACGCGGTCCTTCGACCTCACGGTGAGCGGCGTGACGCCCGCGCAGCTGCGCGACGGGGTGATCGCGCGGGTCTGTATCGACGTGGGTACCAATCCGGCGGGAGGCACCGACGGCCTCGATGCCTTCCTCTACGGACCGAACGGAAACTACATCGAGCTCTCCACCGACAACGGCGGTCCGGGAGCCGGCGGCTACGAGCAAGTTTGCTTCACGCAAAACGCCGCCCTCCGGATCGACGACCCGAGTGCGGTGGCCCCCGTCCGGGGCACGTACCGGCCGGAGGGCGACTGGGCGGACCTCTGGTCGGATCAAACCAACAACGTCAACGGAACGTGGACGCTCCAAGTCTCGAACGACGCCCCGGGGCGCGTGCTGTTCTTCCGCGAGTGGTCCATCGCCTTCGCGGCTCGCTACGGCGTGACCTACGCCTGGACTCCGGCCACCGGACTGAGCTGTGCCGACTGCCCCGACCCGATCGCGAAGCCTGGCGCGACGACCGACTACACGGTGGTGGCCACCGACAGCTACGGGTGCACCGAAGCCGACGCAATCCGGATCGGCGTCTACGGCGAACCCACCGCGCCCGTCGTGTCGTGTAGCCCGGGCTACCGACAGCTGAACTTCAGCTGGCCCACCGACGCAAACGCGGATCGCTACGAGGTCTCGCTTGACGGAGGGGTCTGGCAAAACCTAGATACCGCAACCAACTACACGGCTACGGGCCTGGGCTTCGGCCAGACGGTCTCCGCCGCGGTGCGGGCGATCGGCCCCTGCAGCCAAGCGGAGGGCAGCAGTTCCTGTACGACGCTTACCTGCTCCCCGTACACGGTAACCGCCTCACCGACCGCGGCGAGCTGCGCGGGGTACGCCGACGGATCGGTGCTCGTCTCCACGCCGGGTACCGCAGCGCCGTACACGTTCGCGCTCGATAGCGTTTCGAATACCACGGGGGCCTTCGATAGCCTAGCCGCCGGGGGATACACCGTCGGCGTCACCGACGCAAACGGGTGTACCTCGGCGGTGAGCTTCACGATCGCGGAGCCGGCTCGCACGGCGACTTCGATCGCGACTACCGCGCCCGCGCTGTGCGGCGATCCGTGGCAGGCCTTCGCCAGCGCCTCCGGCGGCGCCGGCGCCCCGTACGGCTTCACTTGGTCCGACGGTCAAACGGGACCGGCGGCGTCTTTCCCGCTGGCGGGGACGTACCACGTTTACGTCCGTGACGCCGCGGGTTGTCAGGTCAGCGATTCGGTCGCGATAGTCTACCCGCAGCCGCTCCGCGCCGCGTACGCCGTCGATTCGATCAGCTGCGCGGGGGCCGCCGACGCGCGCGTTCGGGTCTCCGCCGCCGACGGGAATGGGTCCTACACGTACGCCGTCGACGGGGGCTTATTCGGTGCGGACTCCACGCTCCGCAATCTCGCGCCGGGGGGCCACACGGTCACCGTCCGCGATGGCCTCGGCTGCACCGCCGACACCAGCTTCACGCTCGTCGACCCGGCCGTGCTCACGCTCGCGGCGACGCGCCGGGACTTGTCTTGTTTTGGCTCGGGCGACGGATCCGTACGGACCTCCGTGGGGGGAGGCACCGCACCGTACACCTACCTCTGGGACGATGGGAGCGCGCTCGACACCGTGGGGCAACGCGCGGCCGGTTCGTACCAGGTCACCGTGACGGACGCGAACGGATGCCAGGTGCTCGCGACCGGGACGCTCATGCAACCGCAGGCGCTCGCGGCTACGCTCACGCCGACCGGCGTGCGCTGTTTTGGCGAAAGCACGGGGCTCGTACGAGCGTCCGTAACCGGCGGCCGCAAACCGTATACGTACTCCTGGACCACGGGCGCGGCGACGACGGATAGCCTGCTGACCGGACTGCCGCAAGGCAGCTACGGCGTGGTGGTCACGGACAGCGCGGCGGGCTGCTTCGCCACGGCGAACGCGCGGGTCGAGCAACCGCCGGTACTCGCGGCCACGCACACCATCCAGCCGGTGACCTGCAACGGCTCGGCGACCGGGGAGACGACCGTTTTGCCGAGCGGGGGAACCCCCCCGTACACCGTGCTCTGGGCGGACGGTATCAGCGCGAGCACACGCACCGGGCTCGCCGCCGGTACCTACACGGCCACGGTGAGTGACTCGAACGGGTGCTCGGTGACGCACGTGGTGACGCTCGACGAGCCGGCCCCCGTCGATCTGGACCTGCGGGTGGATCCGGTGAGCTGTTTCGGCTACGACGACGGACGCATCACGACCGCGCCGACGGGCGGTGCCGAGCCGTACACCTTTCTGTGGACGGGACCGAACGGTTACGAGTTTTACGGAAGTAGTCCTACCCAACTGCCCCCCGGGACCTACCAGCTCGAGTTCAGGGACGGAAACGGCTGCAGGATCCAGCGGCCGGTCGACGTAACCCAGCCCGTGGCCATCGCGCTGGCGGCCACCCCGGGGGATACCATCTGCTACGCGGCGGCCAACGGAGGTGCCGAAGTGTCCGTAACCGGCGGCACGGCGCCCTTCGACGTGCTCTGGGACAACGGCGAGCGCGGGCTCACGGCGGGGGCACTCGTGGGCGGACCACACTTCGTGACGGTAGCCGACGTGGCGGGCTGCACCTTCACGACTACGGTTACGGTACCCGAGCTTCCCGAGATCCGGCTCGTCCTCGACCAAACGCCCGTGACCTGCTTCGCGGATACCGATGGCGCGGCCACCGTGCTCGCGGCGCGGTACGGGACGGAAGACCGGGCGGCCTCGGGCCTGACTTACGCCTGGGAGCTGAATCCCGCGGAAACCGGACCGCGGATAACCGGCCTGCAGGGACAGGCCATCGTGCGCGTGACCGGTACGGATGCGCGCGGCTGTACCGCCTCGGCGAACGTACAAATCGGCGAACCCACGCCGGTTGCGGCGCGCGCGCTGCGGGAGCGAGACGTGCGTTGCGCCGGCGGGGCCGACGGTAGCGCGCGGCTCGAGGCCGGGGGCGGGGTACCCGGGTACACCTACGCCTGGCTCGACGGTACGAGCACGCCCGGCGCGCAACAGGTGACCGACCTCGCGGCGGGGACCTACAGCGCCACGATCTCAGACGCCAACGGTTGCGTCGACACGGCCTCCGTCACCATCGCCGAGCCGACCGCGCTCGTGGCCGAGATCGAGCTCACGGAGGTAAACTGCTTCGACGAGGCCTCGGGGGCCGCGGCCGTCGCGGTCACCGGTGGGATCCGTCCGTACCGGTACGCGTGGTCGGATGGTAGCACGGGCGCGAAGGCCGAAGATTTACCCGAAGGATCCTACGCCGTAGACGTGGAGGACGCCAACGGTTGCGTCCTGCGGGAACTGATCTCCGTGACCACGGCGTCGCAGGTCGAGCTAATCGGAATCGCCGATACGGTGAGTTGCAGCGGCGACCGCGACGGGGCCATCGCACTGAGCGCATCGGGGGGCACCGGCCCCTACGCTTACGCCATCACGGGGGTGGATTACAACATCTTCCCCGACTTTCGGTATCTGGAATCGGGTCGTTACGCGGCACGAGCGCGCGATCGATCGGGCTGCACATCCGACACCCTGTGGCTCGACGTAGTGGATCCGGAACCGCTCGCCGTAGAGCTCGGCGACGAGCTGAGCGTCGACCTGGGGGAGAGCGTCACGCTCGAGCCCAGCGTGACCGGCGCGCAGGGGGCCATCGACTACTACTGGTCGCCGGCTGATTCGGAGCTGTTTAGTTGCTTGGAGTGCGCGCAGCCGCTGTTTACGCCACGCAACCAGGGCGTCGTCCGGGTGCAGATCAACGACGCGAGCGGTTGCGAGGCCGAGGATCTCGTGCGGATCTCGGTTACGAAGACGAAGGGCGTCCTGCTACCTACGGCCTTCTCGCCGAACGACGACGGTCGGGATGATCTACTGTTGGTACACGGGTTATCCGGCACGCAGGTGCGCTCGTTCGAGGTATTCGATCGTTGGGGGGAGCTCGTGCATACCGACGCGAATTTTCCCGTCAACAGCGAGACGCGTGGGTGGGACGGTAGATTTCGCGGAGAATACACGAGGCCAGGTGTCTACATATGGAAGGTGGATGTCGAATACGCGGGTGGTCGCAGAGAGTCGGTCCGTGGACACACCACCTTAATTCGCTAGGTATACCTGTAGCTAAATTGCTGTGTATGTTGGAGCCAGGTATTTTATGCCTGTCTCCAGAAACACAAAACATTCCATGCCCTCTCTCGATGAAGCGATTCAACAAACCAAGTACGAGGACTTACGCCAGAAGCTAGTTATCAATTTACTGTATACCACGGGGGTAGTTAAATCGGCCAATCTTGCAGCCCTCAAGCCCTACGGGATCACCTGGCAGCAATTCAACATGATGCGCATCTTACGCGGCCAAGCTCCGAAACCGGCTTCGATGCGCCTGCTCAGCGAGCGGATGCTCGATCCGCAGAGCAATGCCTCCCGCCTGGTCGATCGCCTTACGGCAAAAGGCTACGTCAACCGGGTCGCCTCGAACGAGGACAAGCGGCAGGTTAAGGTGAGCCTGACCAAAAAAGGCGAACGTTTGCTAACGGATGCCTCGGTAGCCATGAGCGCCAGTTTTCAACGGTTCAAAGTGGAGCTCTCCGACGAAGAACTCATAGAGACCAACCGACTCCTCGACGAATTTCGTACGGGGGTGGAGGCGGCGTCCGCGGAGTGAGCGAAGGCGCGGTACGGCGGCTCTTAAACTCCGTTCCGCCGCCGCGTCGGAAGCTTAACTACCGTCCTGGTGCGCTCACCTCGCCGAGCCTCCTGTACAGGCGTCGCAGGTTCTGCTGATCGGTGTCCCAGTTGTGTACGCCTTCCGTGGCGGCGTAGCGGCCTTTGCGCGCCCGCTCGCTGCGCTCGGCCTCGTTTCCGTGGACCTCGACGACCACCCGGGCGAGGTCCTCCTCGTTTTCCGCCTCGAACACGAACGCCCCGCCCGTCTCCCCCGCGATGCGCCGCAGCGGTGGCGCGCTCGATACGACCGTCGCTCGCCCGGCCAGTAAGGAGTGGAAAAGCTTGTGCGGCACCGTGTTGTCCGTGTGCTCGTTGCGCTTGTGGGGAGTGATATTCACGTCCGCCCGCCGCATCCAGCTCCCGATCTCGGCGTACGGTTTGAAGCCGGCGAACACCACGCGCTCGCGCACGCCGAGCTCACCGGCGAGCTGCTCTAGGTCCGGTTGGTAGCTGCCCCGCCCGACGATGAGGAAACGTGCGTTTGGGACCTGCTCCAAGATCCGCGGCATCGCCCGGATAACGGTATCCACGCCCCGGTGCGGACCGAAGAAGCCCAGGTAGAGGATCAAGTATTCTCCGGGGTACGAATCGGCAACCTCCTCCAGGGCCGGATACTGATCCATGAAGTCGCGCCACTCCGAATTCGTAACCACCGACACCTTGTCCGGATCGACGTCGTGCAGTCGTACGAGGCGATCCTTCATCTCGTCCACCACCCCGATTACGGCGTCCGCGCGCTCGACCATCTTCGCTTCGTAACGCACCCACCGCGGGTAGCCCATCAGCAGCCGATTTTTGAGTAGCACCACCGGGTTGGTTTTGTGCTCCATCCAAGTCTGTAGCCCGGCCGGATAATTTTCGTGGAGATCCAGTACCCAAGGGAGTCCGGCGCGTTGCGCGGCCCCGGCCACCGAACCGGCCAGCGGCAGGTCGTGCACGTGCAACACCTCGATCCCTTCGTCCCGAATAAACCCGGGCAGCGCGTTATCGAACACGGGGTGCCGCCACAGCAGTGCCGTTACGCTGTCCCAAGCCGTTTTCGCGAAGAGCGAGAGTCCGCGGCGAACGCGGACGACCCGGATGCCCTGAGCTTCGACGCGCTCGGGCTCGCCCGGCCGGCGAACGCACAGGAGGGCGACCCGGTGTCCGTCCTCGATCAAGGCGAGCGCCTCTTTCGTCACACGCCCGTCCTCCGGGTAGGGTGCGTCGAGGACCATTCCAATCTTCATGGCTGCTAGGTAGTGAGGCTGCGTCGCCATTCCATCACTTGCATCATCACCTCGGTGGGCGTCATGCGGTCGATGTCCAGCTCCTCCAACTCCGTCCGGATGCGCGCCGCCTTCGCGTCCCCCGCCTCGAAGATGCTCAGCTGCACCGGCGAGGTAATTCGCTCGGCGCGGACCTGCGCCCGCACCGGGCCGTCGGCACCGTCGCTCGTGTCGATGCCCTGTTCCAGGCGCTGCCGCTCGAGCTGCCGCAGGATCTCGCCGGCGCGCACGACGATGGCCGTCGGCATGCCCGCCATGCGCGCTACGTGGATACCGAAGCTGTGGCGCGATCCGCCCTCGGCCAGGGTCCGCAAAAAGATGACCCGATCGCCCGCCTCCTGGGTCTCGACGTGAAGATTGACCACGCGCTCGAGCCGCTTCGAGAGCGCGTTGAGTTCGTGGTAGTGCGTCGCGAACAGGGTTTTCGGACGGGCCTCCCCGTGTTCGTGCAAATACTCCGCGATCGCCCAGGCGATGCTCACGCCGTCGAAGGTGCTCGTGCCGCGCCCGATCTCGTCGAGCAGCACGAGGGATCGTTCCGAGACGTTGTTCATGATCGAGGCGGTCTCGTTCATCTCCACCATGAAGGTGGACTCGCCGCTCGAGATGTTGTCGCTCGCCCCAACGCGGGTAAAGATCTTGTCGACCAGGCCGATCTTCGCCGCTTCCGCGGCCACGAAACAGCCTACTTGGGCCATCAGTACGGCCAGCGCCGTCTGGCGTAGGATAGCCGACTTCCCCGACATGTTCGGACCGGTGATCATCAACACCTGACGCGCCTCGCGGTCTAGACACAGGTCGTTCGGTACGTACTGCTCGCCCGGGGCGAGCTGGGCCTCGATCACGGGGTGCCGCACCGACCGCAGCTCGAGGGCGGTCCCCCCGTCGAGGGTCGGTCTGACCCACTTGTATTTCCCCGCCAGCTCGGCGAAGCCCAGCAGGCAATCCAGTTCGGCGAGCCGCGCGGCGGTCGCCTGCAGCCTCCCCACGTACGCCTCCGCCCCGAGCACCAGCTTCGCGAACAGCTCTTCTTCCCGTTCCTGGATCCGTTCACCGGCGCCGAGTATCCGACCTTCGAGCTCCTTGAGCTCCGGCGAAACGTAGCGCTCGGCGTTGGCGAGCGTCTGTTTGCGCACCCAGTGCTCCGGGATCAAGCCCTGATTCTTGTATTTGTTGCTTACCTCGAGGTAGTAGCCGAACACGTTGTTGAAGCTCACCTTCAGTGAGCTGATCCCGGTGCTCGCGGCTTCGCGCTCGCGCAGCTCGTTGAGTAAGGTCTGCGCGTTGGCCACGTCGCTGCGCCAGGCGTCGAGCTCGGCGTCCACGCCTTCAGCAATCAGGTTGCCCTTCGAGAGTAGGGCGGGTACTTCCTCGCGCAGCGTTCGGGCGAGCTCCGCGGCGAGTGCCTCGCAGCTGTCGAGCGCGCCGCCCGCTTTCGCTAAAACGTCTTCGTCCGCACCGAGCAGGATTCGGGTGAGTTCGGGCACCGCACTGAGCGCGCGCTGCAATTGCTTGAGCTCCCGCGGGTTTACCCGCCGCGTGGCCACCTTGCCCGCCAACCGCTCCAGGTCGCCCACGGTGCGCAGCGCGATGGCTACGCCCTCGGCGACGGCCCGTTTTCGCGAAAGCGCGCTCACTGCGTCGTGCCGGGCGGAGATGCCCGGTAGCTCGTTGAGCGGCATCACGACCCAGCGGCGCAGCGTGCGCGCACCCATGGGGGTGAGGGTGGCGTCGAGCACGTCGACCAGCGCTTTGCCGCCCGGGTTCGAGGGCGTTACCAATTCCAAGTTGCGCACCGTAAACCGGTCGAGCCACACGTAGCGGTCCGGCAACAACCTGCGCACCGTACCGAGGTGCTGCAACCGCTTTTGTTGCGTCTGCGCGAGGTAGTGTAGCGCCGCGCCGCCGGCCGCCTGCGCGAGGGGCGACTCCTCGATACCGAAGCCCTTGAGGCTCGCGACGCGGAAGTGCTCTACGAGCTTCCCGCGACCGAACCCCGCCTCGAAAATGTGGTCGGCGAGCGGGTAGGTGTAGTAATCCTCCCCGAAGTCGGCCCGCCAGGCCTTGAGGTAGCCTTTCGGCAAAACCACCTCCGCGGGCGCCATGCCGCGCAGCAACTTGTCGAGGTAGGCCCGCGAGCCGTCCGCCACGTAAAACTCGCCGGTGGAGATGTCGATCAGGGCGAGGCCGAAGCGGCCACCACCCCCCGATTCCGGAGCTACGGCGGCCAGGAAGTTGTTGCGTTTGTGGTCGAGCAGGTTATCGCCCTGCGCTACGCCCGGGGTCACGAGTTGGGTGATGCCACGCCGCACGATCTTACGCTCCTTCGAGGGCTTCTCGAGCTGCTCGCAGATGGCCACCCGGAAGCCCCGGCGCACGAGTTTCGGGAGGTAGTGCTCGAGGGCGTGGTGGGGGAAGCCGGCCAGCGGCACGTCCGAACCGCCGTTGTTGCGACTCGTGAGCGTGATGCCGAGGGTCTCGGCCGAGCGCTCGGCGTCCTCCCCGAACGTCTCGTAGAAATCGCCCACCCGGTAGAGCAACAGCGCGTCGGGATGCTCCGCCTTCATGGCGTTGTACTGCCGCATCAGTGGGGTCACCTTGCCGCCCTTGCCCTTGCCTCCCGCCATCGGGGGAAGGTAGAGCAGCGTCGCGGACGCGACCCCACGTTCGGGGCCATCGACTACTGGACGATCGCCCTGTAGCGGCGAGTGACCCGCCCCGATCGAACGACCGCGATCACGTAGACCCCGGCGGCGAAGCGCTGCCCCGCCGTCGGGACCACCGAAAACCCGTCGTCGAGCGCATGCACTTGTACACCCAATCGCTGCCCGCGGATGTCGTACACGATGACCGTGGGCACTTCGGATACGGGCGCGTCGGCGTACCGGACGTCGAAGCTCTCGCCGGGAGATGGGTTGGGGCTGATCGTAGCGGGCGCCTCGCTTGAGTCTCGCTCGTCGCCAGAGCGTTCATCGAGCGTGGACTCGTCCACCGGCTCGAAGCGGAAACGTTGGGAAGGCGATCCGTCCCGCACGGCGAGCGCTAGGTCGGCCGTACCATCCGAGCCGACCGCGGCGAGGCGTAGGTCCAACCCCCCGACCGGGGCGTACCACGGGATGACCTCGTAGTCGTCACCCACCCGTAGGAAGCGCCACCGCTGATTGACGTCGTCGCCCTCCGCCTGGTTCCACACCACGGCGTCCGTCCCCGCCCCCCCGCTCCAGGAGTAGACGTCGAGGCGGAGTCGCGGGTCGTGGAGCGGGCTGAGGTGCGCTAGCCCCTCGCCGAGACGCGTGACGCGCCACCGCTGGACCGGGGCGTCCGCGTCGACGCCTAGCCGGACGTCGTCCCCGTCGCCACTTACGCTCGCAACCTCCACCACGCGTTCCGGCGATGACGCGGGGTGAAGCTCGTAGACGCCGTTCGGCGGTCCGTCCGCGGTCGGCGGGTCGTCGGACTCGACGACTCGGATGCTGGTATTTAGGGCGTTAAACCCGGTAGCCTCCTCCCACAACCCCGCATTGGCGAGGCGGATGCTGTAGGCGGGCCGTCCGTACAGCGCCGGGTCGGGATCGGGGAGGTTGAGGAGCACCTCGTAGTCGCCGGGTTTGAGCGCCCCGGGATCGAAGGTGACGCTCTTGGTTACGACACCGTCCTCCCGGAACCAGTGACGGGGGTCTAGTTCGTTGCCCCGGGTGGCGGTCAAGTCGTACTGAGTTACCTCACCTGTCGCGAGGTCGCGCAAGACGATCTCAAAGGTGCGCGGGTTGTACGGGGTACCGAAGCCCACGTTCTCGACCTCGATCTCCAACGAGATGGGTTCGCCCGACGACGTGACGGTCGGGACGGTGGCCCGGCGCAAGACGAAGCGATACCCGAACCGCCTTGCTAGCTCGTCGTAGGTGCCGTTGCCGCGCCAGTGGTCGATGAGCTCTTCGCCCGGCCCACCGGGGTTCGAACTGAGCGAGGCGAAGTGGAAGGCTTCGAGCTCCGGGATGGGGGAGTTGCCGCGGTTGAAGGCGTTAAAGGTCTGGGTTTCCCCAGTGGTAATGGGTACGTACTTGCTCTGAGCGGCGAGGAACGCGCGTTGGCAATCGCGCGCGTCCTCGTCGTACGACCAGGTCCCACTGTTGTCGCCGGCGTCCCCGAGGAACCAATCGTCGTGGCGGCCGGTGCGCGCGAGCTTCGACCCGTCGAAAGCGCGCTCGGCCGGGAACGGATCGCGCGCGCTCGCATCCTTCTGGCAGTCGGTGCGCTCCAGGAGGTCTTGCATCTGGTAGACGTACCGGATGGCGATCATGCGTCGGGCGGGAAGCGCGTCGAGGAGGGCGTCGTAGACGGCGCGGGTGTTGTCGTTGACGTCTACTCGGTACTCGCCACCCAGTAGCCCGTTGGTACTCCCGTGCCACTCCGCCCACTTACCGATGAAGCCAGCCTCCATGAAGGCGATCACGTCGGCGTTGCGCTGTAGGTAAGGTTTGAGCTGCGTGATGTGCTGGAGGACGCGGTCACGGTCGGTGTCGGAGAGGTTGGATTGGTTGAAGTTGTACGCGAAGCGTACGACCGTCTTCAGGCCCGCGCGACGTACGACGTCCATGTCCGCCTGGAAGTCATCTAGGTACGCCTCGGAGATCGCGGAGCGCTTGAACGCGAAGAGCAGGTAGTACTTGTCGACGAGGGTGACCCCCTCGGTCTCGCGCAGCGCGACCAGCTCGTTCAGATCGTAGCCGGGCGCCTGTACGTTGGTTTGGTAGTCGGGATTGTAAGTCTTCTGCCACCCACGTTCGGGGTTGGCAATGGGCCGCTCGTCTATCTGGTACTCGATCGATTGCGTCGGTTGTGCGCTTACCGCCAGTGGTGCGGCGAACGCAAATATCATTAAGGCTATCGCGAGCGGCCACGTGGACGGGGTGGTCCCGCTCGTCCATTGAGAGCGGCTTGAGGGTGGGGGTAGAGTGATGGCCATATGTGTACGTACTACCCCGATCGCATACGCTCGGGTTGCTTGTGCCTAGCTAGTTTCGTGCTGCTTGGGTTGTTTTGGTTTCGCGACCGCCTTCGAGTCAGACCTCGGCGCTCAGCAGCTCGTTGAGCGGCATCACGATCCACCGGCGCAGCGTGCGTGCGCCCATGGGGGTGAGCGTGGCGTCGAGCACATCGACCAGCGCCTTGCCGCCCCTGCCATGCCTCCCGCCATCGGGCCGCAAGGTAGGCTACCCCCGAGCGCCCGCCGTAGCTTGGGCGCCTTATGAAATTAACACCCTTCATCCTCCTGGCGCTGAGCGCGCTGCTGGCCTGCTCGGGCTCCCGACGTACCGCTAAGGGCGCTTCCGCAAAAACCGGTTACACCGCCGCCGAGACGGCGGCCAACGTGGAGCGCGACGTGCGCTACCTAGCTAGCGATAGCCTGCGCGGCCGCGACACGGGATCGCCGGAGATCGAGCGGGCGGCGCAGTACCTCGCCGAGCAGCTCGCGGAGGCCGGCGTGCTGACGGCGCCCGGCATGGACGGCTACCTCCAGCCGGTCGCGCTCGAGCGCCGCTTCCCGGCCGAGGCGGCTACCCTCGAGCTGCTCGGCGAGACCTACGCACTCAACCAGTCGATCCTACCGCTTAACACCGTGGCCGCGAGCCTCGATGCCCCTTACGTGTACGTCGGCTACGGTTCGGCCGACGAACTGGCCGCGGCCGACCTCCAGGGAAAAATCGTGATCATGAACGCCGGATCCGAGGAGTCGAGCAGTCCGTTCGATTTTTTCACCATGGCCACCGACAAGATGAAGGCCGTGCGGGCGGGCGGCGGACTTGCCCTGGTAGAATTATTCCGCTCGCCACAGGTGCGGTGGTCGGATTTGGTCGGTTTCCTCGGCGCGGAGCGCATGGGCGTGGCGGAGGAGCAGGATGGCGTCGACGCCGAGATTCCCTTGGTCTGGATGGGGGACGGCAACTCCGAGGTACTCAAGTCAATTTTGGCCGGCGAGGTCGCGCAGACCAAACTGGACATCACCCCGGGCCGGAGCGAGGTGGTACCCGGGAGCAACGTGGTCGGGTACATACCGGGTACGGATACCGCGGTAGCCGACGAGTACATCATCATGACTGCGCACTACGACCACGTGGGGGTGAATAGCGATGCGGGCTCGGTCGATTCGATCTTCAACGGCGCCCGCGACAACGCCCTGGGGACGGCCAGCCTCCTGCAAACCGCCCGCGAGTTTGCCGCGAGGCCCGCCCGGAGGCCCTTCGTGGTGCTGGCCGTAACCGGTGAGGAGAAGGGCCTGCTCGGCAGCGAGTACTACGTGGAGCACCCCGTGATCCCGCTCGCCGAAACCGTCTTCAACCTCAATATGGACGGCGCCGGCTACGACGACACCACCGCGGTAACCGTGATCGGCTACGGCCGCACGAACGCGCAGGCGGCCATCGACTCGGGGGCGGTAGCCGCCGGATTGGTAGCCAAAGACGATCCCGCCCCGGAGCAAGGTCTCTTCGACCGCAGCGACAACGCCAACTTCGCGCGCAAGGGCGTGCCGGCCGTCAACTTGGCGCCCGGCATGACGAGCTTCTCCGAAGAAATCATGACCTACTACCACCAGCCGGTCGACGACGCCGAGAGCCTCGACTTTCGCTACGTAGCGAAGTACGCCGCCGCCATCGCCACCGCCGCACGCGGCATCGCCAATATGAGCGAGACGCCCGCCTGGCTACCCGGCGACGAGTACGAAGGCGCCCGCGAGGCGGCGGAATAATGAACGCACGCCGCACCCGAAACCATAGGCTGCCGAGAGCGCTCCTCCTGCTCTGGGGTTTGACCTCGGTGGCCGCGCTCCGGGCGCAGGTGAGTGCCGGACTCTGGGACGCGTACTGGATAGCGCACCCCGACGCGGACGCTTCCGCCTACGGGGTGTACCACTTCCGGCGAGGCCTACAACTCGGGGAGGTTCCGGAACGGCTCACGGTCCACGTCTCGGGTGATAATCGCTACGTGCTCTACGTCAACGGCGCCCGCGTGGGCGACGGTCCGGCACGCGGCGACCTACTGCACTGGCGCTACGAGACCTACGACGTGGCGCCCTACCTGCGAGCCGGACGGAATACCGTCGCGGCGGTGGTCTGGAATTTTGGGGCGCACAAGCCGCTCGCGCAGATCAGCTCGGCGACCGGCTTCGTGCTGCAGGCCGAAGGCCGTTTCGGCGACAGCCTCAACACGGACACGAGTTGGGAGGTACTTCGAAATCCGGCCTACGCCCCGGAATTAACGGGCTACGCGATCCCGAACACCTACCTCGTCGTTGGCCCCGGCGACATCGTGGACGGCGATCGCTACCCCTGGGGTTGGGAGACCGCCGCGGATACGGTGGCCGCGGCCTGGCTCCCGGCCGAGATCGGCCAGCAGGCGAAGGGCTACGGGCGCGGCACGGACGGAGGACGATTTCTGACGCCCCGCGAAGTGCCGCATATGCGCCGCCTGGCACGCGACTTCGGTAACCTGCTCGATCCGGAAACCGGCGAAGTGGTGGAGGTTGACACGGACACGTACCTCATCCCACCCAACGACCAGCGCAGCTACCTCTTTCGCCTCCCCTCGCTCGACGTCGGTTACCCGGAGCTCATCACCCGCGCGGGTAGGGGAGCGCGCGTCGAACTGACCTACGCCGAGGCCATGGTCGACGAGCGAGGACAGAAAGGGCAACGCGATGAGGTCGTCGGTCGCCGGATCGTCGGCTACAAGGATGTATTCCTGCCCGACGGCGGGGATCGTCGCCGCTTCGAGCCGCTGTGGTGGCGGACCTGGCGCTACCTGCAAATAGATATCGAGACGGCCGGGGATAGCCTGGAACTACTTGCGCTAAATCGCTCCGCGCTCCGCTACCCCTGGCGGGACAGCGGCTACGTGCGGAGCTCGGACAGTAGCCTCGACGCGATCCAGGAGGTCGGCTGGCGGACCGCCGAACGGTGTGCCTCGGAGACCTACATGGACTGCCCGTACTACGAGCAGATCCAGTACGCGGGCGACACCCGGATTCAGGCGCTCATCTCCTTGTACAACACGGGCGACGACCGGCTGATGCGGCGCGCGATTAGCGATTTTGACGATTCGCGCCTCTCGAACGGGCTGACCCAGAGCCGTTACCCCGCGGACGCTACGCAGTACATCCCCCCCTTCAGCCTGCTGTGGGTTTCGATGGTGTACGACTACTGGATGCACCGACCGGATTCCGCATTCGTACGCCAATTTTTACCCGGCGTGGAGCAGGTACTGGCCTGGCACGCCGACCGCGTCAACGAAGCCGGTCTGCTCGGTCGGACCCCCTGGTGGAACTTCGTGGATTGGGCCGAGGCGTGGCCCTGGGACTCCTCGCTGCGGGAGGGCGGCGTGCCGCCGCAGGGGGAGGAGGGGAACAGTGCCGTGTTGACGCTCCAATACGCCTACGCGCTCGGTCACGCCGAGGCGCTGATGGCGGGTTTTGGCGAAAGCCGACTCGCGGAGCGCTACGGTCTGCGGCGCGGGGCGTTGAACGCGGCGGTGATGCGCGCGTGCTACGATACGGCGAGGGGCTTGGTCGCGGACCTGCCGGGTGGGGCGAGCTTCTCGCAACACGCCAACGCGATGGCCGCGCTCTCGGGGGCCGTGCGCGGGGAGGCCGCGAAGACGCTCGTGGGCGAGCTACTCGCCGATACGAGCCTCACGCGGGCAACGATGTACTACAAGTTCTACCTCTTCGAGGCGATGGAGAAAGTGGGTTTGGGCGAGCGTTACGTCGGCGAGCTCGCGCCCTGGACGAGGATGCTCGAACTCGGGCTAACCACCTTCGCGGAGCAGCCCGAGCCTACCCGCTCGGACTGCCACGCCTGGAGCGCGAGTCCGAGCTACCACCTCTACAGTCTGGTTGCCGGAATAAAGCCCGCCGCACCGGGGTGGCGATCGGTACGGATCGTACCGCGGCTCGGTAGCCTGGATTCGCTCGCCGTGGACATTCCGCATCCGCGGGGCCACATTATCGCGAATTACGCGCGGACCGGATCGGGGATAGAAGCCCGGATCGAACTCCCCGACGGCCTCCCGGGCACGCTAGTCTGGAAGGAGGATGTCTACAATTTGCAAGCTGGGTCGCAGACGCTGCGCTTGGAGTAGTTGCACGGCTCGTAGACGCTACTACCTTCCGCCCATGTCCTTAAGTCTACTCGACTGGCTCATCATAGCGGCCTCCTTCGTTATCTCCCTGGGCATCGGCGTTTACGCGAGTCGTCAGGCGGGGAAGAGTGCTTCCGATTTCTTCTTGAGCGGGCGCGACATGCCCTGGTGGCTTCTCGGGGTGTCGATGGTGGCGACCACCTTCGGGGCGGATACGCCGAACTTGGTGGCGGAGATCGTGCGCACCAACGGGGTGTCCGGTAACTGGGTGTGGTGGGCGTTTTTGCTTACGGGTATGCTGACCACCTTCGTGTACGCGAAGCTCTGGAGGCGCTCCGGGCTGGTGACCGATCTCGAGTTTTACGAGATGCGCTACAGCGGTAAGATTGCCGGCTTCCTGCGCGGATTTCGGGCGGTGTACCTGGGGGTGGTCTTCAACGTGATCGTGATGGCGACCGTTTGTCTGGCCGGCATCAAGCTCGGGGCAGCCCTGCTCGGCCTGTCGCCTTACCAAACCCTCGCGCTCACGGCGGTGGTCACGGTGGCCTACTCGGCGCTCGGTGGGTTGCGGGGGGTGATCCTAACCGACTTCTTCCAGTTCGCACTCGCCATCGTGGGTGCGATTTGGGCCGCGATCTACATCGTGGGCATGCCGGAGATCGGCGGGCTCGAGGCGCTGGTTACGCACCCCAACGTTGTCGAAAAGGTGGGTATGCTGCCCGACTTCTCCAACCTCGAAGTCGCTATCCCCATCCTGTTCATCCCGATAGCGGTCCAGTGGTGGGCGAGCTGGTACCCGGGGGCCGAGCCCGGCGGCGGCGGGTACGTAGCCCAGCGGATGCTTTCGGCGCGCAACGAGAATCACGCGCTCGGAGCCACCTTCCTCTTCAACATCATGCACTACGCGCTGCGGCCCTGGCCGTGGATCCTGGTGGCGCTCGCCAGCTTGGTGCTCTATCCGGATCTCGCCGATCTGGGCGCGGCGTTTCCCGAGCTGCCCGCCGAGCAAATCCGCGACGATCTCGGCTACCCGATCATGCTGCGGCTACTCCCGCAGGGACTGCTCGGCATCATCGTGGCGAGCCTGATCGCCGCGCTCATGTCGACCCTCAGTACGCACCTCAACTGGGGGGCCAGCTACCTGGTGCACGATTTTTGGGTCCGTTTCGTGGAGCCCGATGCCGACGAGCCCCGCAAGGTTACCCTCGGGCGGGCGGCTACGCTGCTGCTCATGCTCGCCGCCGTTACGCTCGCCCTCTTTCTAGGCTCGGCGCTCACGTCGTTTAACATCATCCTCCAAATTGGGGCCGGTACCGGTCTGATCTTCATTTTACGCTGGCTCTGGTGGCGGATCAATGCCTTCAGCGAGCTGGCCGGTATGGTCGTGAGCTTCGTGGTGGCCCTCTACTTCGCGTTCGTCCACGAAGCGCTCGGCTTCGCGCCGATCGCCAGTCACTGGCAGCTCGTCATCGGCGTGGTAATCACTTCGGTGGCGTGGATCGCGGTCACCTTCGCTACCCGCCCGACCGACGCGGCCGTGCTCGATGCCTTCGTGGCCCGCGTGCGCCCGCCGCTGGGCGGTTGGGGGCCCGTCACCGCGCGCAGCCCGGAGCTACTGGCTACCCGAGCGAACCGGAGCGCGCGGCTACCGGTGCAACTGCTGGGTGCGGCCCTCGGCGCGGCGTTGGTGTACTTCGTACTCTTCGGGGTGGGTGATTTACTGTACGGTAACTACTTGGACGCGCTCTTACTGCTGGGCGGAGCCACGGTTTGCGGGCTCGTTATCACGCGTTTCGTACTCAGCGATCGGGTGTAGGCGATGCCCCCTCACCGTCGCCTACGAGCAGGTTGCAGCCGCGCGCCACGGAGTTGTCTAGGCGACCGAGTACCTCGAAGGTTCCGTCGGCGTGCACGCGCCCCAGGTCCTCGCTCATCAGAAATGCGCAGGTATCGAGATTGGCCAGGTCGTAGAGGTTGAGGGCTCCAGCGGCCCCGTAGGGTCGGAGTCGCCCCGGGTCCGTTACGTCTCTGGCCCGTACCCGCAACGTTGGCGCGGCCCGGAAGCCGGGCGCCGCCGTGGCGTAGGCCTGGCTCTGTAGCTCCGTCATGCCGTACTCCGAGCAGATCGGGGCCGGTAGTGCCGCTTCACCCACCCGGATGCTCGCCCGTAGTCGCTCGTGCAGCTCGGTACGGGTCAGCTCCCGCCGCCGCCCCTTCATGCCGCCGGTCTCGACGACGAGGGAGCCTTGCGGCAAAACCAGTCCCGCCGCCTCGATCACGTCGAGCAAAGCGAAAGAAACCCCCCAGAGCAGCACCGGCTCGTCGCGTTCGGTGGCGTGCCGGATGTTTTGCCGCAAGGCGGCGTGGTCGGACAAGAAATATCCGCTGCCCGCCCGGGTGACGCGTAAAAATCCGTCGACCATGGCGACCAGCCCGGACTGCCCCGCACTCAGGTAGTTGGGCAGCAGCGCGAGTAGCCTGTACCGGTGCAACGGTCCCACCAACCGCTCGAAGCTCCGCCGCGCGGCGAGTTGGTAGCTCGCGAGGGAGCGGACCGCGTGGGTGCTCGTGGCGCTCCCGGTGGTGCCGCTGCTCCGGAAGACGGCCTCCGGCTCCCACACTCCGGACACGATCGGCTGACTCCGAAACAGTTCGATGGGCAGGCACGGAATCCGCGACCATTCGTCCGGCGCCTCGCCGAGGCGCCCCGTTAGCTCCAACCAGCGTCGGTAAACGGGGTTGTGGGTGCGCTGGTAGGCGAACACCTCGAGTGCCAACCCGTTCCAGGTGGTAGCGAAAACGTCGGCTACTCGCGCCCGCAAATCTTCGCGCGCGCGCATCGCTTTCAATACCTTGGACGTTGGACGAGCATGCGATTGCATAAGTATAACTTGGGGGTCGGCTGCGCGGTTGCGCTCGTACTGACGTTCGGTGCGTGCCTACAGCCGCCGGACTACCCCGATGAGCCCGTGCTGACGTTCGCCGGGCTGACGCGCGACAGCATGGTCCAGGGGGCTGTCTCTCAGGATAGCATCTCGGTGGTGTTGAGCTTTACCGACGGCGACGGTGACATCGGTTTCGGCGACACCGCACAGAACGGGAACCTCTTTATCGAAAACCGCAAGACGGGCGACCAGGTTGCCAATTTTAAGATCGACGAGATTCCCGACAACGGACTCAAGAACGGTATCAGCGGCGAGATCAGGCTGCGGTTGTACACGACCTGCTGCGACTACCCGAGCTCGATACAGAACGCCCCGCTGCCCTGCACGCCGTTCGCGGGGTACCCGGTGGATACGCTGTTGCTCGAAGCCTACCTGATCGACCGCGCCGGGAACGAGAGCAACCGCGTCGATATTGCTCCGGTGTACCTACTCTGCGATCGGATTTAGCCAGTCGACGTTTTTACGCAAGTAGCCGAGCGTTCGCTCCTCCTCGCTGCCCGGTTCGGTGGTGTGCTCGTAGGCCCAGTCTGCCCGGGGCGGAAGGCTCATCAGGATGCTCTCGGTGCGGCCGTTGGTCTCTAACCCGAAGCGCGTCCCGCGATCCCACACGAGGTTGAATTCGACGTAGCGTCCGCGGCGCAGGCGCTGCCAGGCCAACTCGCGCTCGCCGTATTCGCGTTCGCGGGTCGCGCGTACCTGCGCGGTGTAGATCGGAGCGAAGGCTTCGCCGACCTTGCGGGTGAAGGCGAAGGAGGTTTCGAAGCTCGGCTCGTGGAGGCGATCGAAGAAAATGCCCCCGATGCCACGGGTCTCCCCGCGGTGCCGGACGTAGAAGTAATCGTCGGCGTGGGCGTGCTGCATGCCGTGGTCGTAGTCCGGGAAGTCGGCGAACAGACCGGCGAGCCGCCGGTGGAAGTCGGTGGCGAGCTCCGGGATCACGTAGTGGGGCGTGAGGTCGATGCCCCCCCCGAACCACCACGTACCGCCCTCGAGCTCGAAGTAGCGCACGTTCATGTGGATGATCGGCGTCCACGGGTTGCGGGGGTGGAGGACGATGCTGACGCCGGTCGCCAGAAAATCACCCGGATCGGTGTGGAGCGCCGCCGCCGCGGCTTCGCCCAGCGCTCCGTGCACGGCCGAGAAGTTGACGCCCCCCCGCTCGATGAGCGCGCCCTCGAGGACCCGCGAACGGCCACCACCGCCCCCGGGCCGCTCCCAGGCGTCCTCGCGAAACTTACCCGATCCGTCGAGCTGCTCGAGTCGCGCGCAGATCGAATCTTGGAGGGTGCGGAAGAACTCGATCACTCCCCGCGGTTGAGCTGGTGCCATACGCGCGCCAAGGTCGGCCCCGTAGGCTCGGCAACCTATCCTTACGGCATGGAAACGGAGCTAATCCTCAACGCGGACGGATCGGTGTATCACCTCGGACTGCGGCCGGAGCAGGCTTGCCGGCTGGTGATTACCGTCGGCGATCCCGCTCGCGTGGCTCAGGTATCGCGGCATTTCGACGCGGTTAGCCTACGGCAGCAGCGGCGGGAGTTCACGGTGCACGCGGGTACACTGGCCGGGCGACCGATCATGTGTGTATCGACCGGGATCGGTACCGACAACGTCGACATCGTGCTCCAAGAGCTCGACGCCCTACTGAACGTAGACTTCTCGACGCGCGAGCCGAGGGGCGCCACGAAGCAAATGACGTTCGTACGGCTCGGGACGAGCGGTACCCCGCAGGCTGACCTCGCCGTCGACAGCGTCCTCGTGAGCAGTCGAGCCATCGGTCTGGACGGACTCGGCCCTTCGTACGGGTTCCCCGAACACGCACTCGCGACGAGTTTTGGCGCAAGCTTCCCCGACCTAGCGGCGGCGGCGTACGGCTCGAATGCAGACCGTGAGCTGTTGCGTGCTGCCGCAAAACTCGAGGTGCGGTTCGGGAGTACCCTAACCTGCGCCGGCTTTTACGGACCGCAGCGGCGTTCGCTTCGGCTAAAATTTCGCGGCCCGTCCATCGACGAGTTGGCGGCGTGGCGCACGGACCTCGGGCCAGCTCGAAAGCCAGAGCACCGCATCGACAATTTCGAGATGGAAACGGCCGGTATTTACGGACTCGCCGGCTTGCTCGGCCACCGGGCGATCAGCTTCAGCGCTGTTCTGGCGAACCGCGTTACCGGCGAGTTCTCGGAGCGAGCAACCGCTACGGTGGATTCGATGATCGAGCGGGTGCTCGGCGCGATGCTGACCGATCCACGAACGTGGTGGTCGGTCGGTAGTTAGCTCGACTAGCCTCCGGGGTACTGACGCACCTCCTCCTCGGTATCGTAGACCTGGGGGGTAGACGGCCTCGGGTCGGGATCGTTCTCGCCCTCGTAGGCGCCGCGATCCTGCTCCACGTTCGTCTGTACATCGTAGCCCGCCCCGGCGCCGTCGGCCTCATCGTAGCCGTAGGAACCGGCGAGCTCGAACTCCTCGAGGGTCTGCTCGGAGACGAATCGGATCGAACCGTCGGGCATGAGCTGCTCCTGGACGACGCTGCCCTCCGGGGTGTAGCGTACCGACACCGTGCGGATCGGTTCGATACCGTCGTCGCGGTAGGTGTTGACCTTGATGAGTCTGCCGCGGGCATTGTACTCGTACCGGGCCTCTTCCGGGGTGAGCTCGCCCCTCCGCCGGATCACGTCCCGGACGATGCGCCCGTCCTCATCGTACTCGTACGAGTGAGAATGCAGCATTTCGCCGGCGGAGTCGGAGGCTACCCGGTGTCGGAGCCGCTCGTTTTCGTCGTAAAGCTCGTAGTCGGTACGATCGAGGCGCCTGTCCTGCGTGCCGGGTGTGGTCGCGTAGCGCCGGCGAGCGACCTCGGAGCCGCGCCAACTCGCTACCGAGGGCTCGGAGTCCCGTAGGTGGTCGATCGCGCTCTCGCGCGCGACCTTGGTCGGCGGAGATTGCGCGGAAGCGGAGGTAGCGCCGCCCAGTACGAGGGCGAGCGCTAAGACGGAAGAGACGTGGCGGAGCATACCGAGACAACGGCAGCTCCGCCGGCTCGGTTCTTAGTTGGAAGCCGCGGCCAGCTTTTTGGCGGCCTCTTCGCTCTTGGCGAAGTCGGCCATGAAGCGGTCGAGACCGTTGTCGGTGAGTGGGTGCTTGAGCAGGCCCTTGATCTGCGCGAGCGGCGAGGTGACCACGTCGGCGCCGGCGAGGCCCGCATCGGTGATCTGCTTGGAGCTGCGGATACTCGCAGCCAGGATCTGGGTGGAGAACGCCTGCTGCCCGTAGAGCTCGTTGATCTCGGCGATGAGGTGCATACCGTCCCAGCCGATGTCGTCGACGCGGCCGATGAACGGACTCACGTAGGTGGCCCCCGCCTTGGCGGCGAGTAGGGCTTGGCCGGTCGAGAAGACCAGCGTGCAGTTGGTCTTGATGCCTTCGCGGGTGAAGGTGCTGATGGCTTTGACGCCGTCGAGCGTCATCGGGACCTTCACCACGATGTTGTCCGCGATGGCCGCGAAATCGCGGCCTTGCTTGAGCATGGTCTCGGCGTCGAGCGCGGTCACCTCCGCGCTCACGTCGCCGTCGACGATCTCGGCGATCTTGGCGTAGTGCGCCTTCACCTTCTCGTAGGCGCCGATGCCTTCGCGGAGCATGAGGCTGGGGTTGGTCGTTACGCCGTCGAGGATACCCATATCGTGGGCTTCCTGGATTTCGTCTAGGTTGGCGGTATCTACGAAGAAAAGCATAGGGGAAGAATTTTGAAAAGCTAGGAAGTGAGCTGCCGAGTGTAGTAACACCCTGATTTCGATTATCGCTTGAGGGCCTTGCCGGCTGCTTGCATTTGACCGGGCGTCATGTTCGACATCCGGTGCATGAGTTTACGCATCTGGTCGAACTGCTTGACGAAGGCGTTCACCTCGTCGAGTGTTCGCCCGCAACCGAGGGCGATGCGTTTCTTGCGACTCGTGTTGAGCAGTTCCGGGTTTTCGCGCTCGATCTTCGTCATCGAAAACACGATGCTCTCCACGCGCACGAGGGCATTGTCGTCGATGTCCATATCCTTGGTCATCTTGCCCATGCCGGGGATCATGTTCATCAGGCTCTTGAGGTCACCCATCTTCCGGAGCTGCCGGATTTGCTGTAGAAAGTCGTTGAAGTCGAGCTTATTGCGTTTCATCTTGCGCTCGAGCGCCTCGGCCTCCTTCTCGTCGAAGCTCTGCTGGGCGCGCTCCACGAAGCTGATCACGTCCCCCATGCCGAGGATGCGCTGCGCCATGCGGTCCGGGTAGAACACGTCGAGCGCGTCGAGCTTCTCGCCGGTCGAGATAAACTTGATCGGCTTACCGACGGTGTATTTCACCGAAAGCGCGGCACCGCCGCGGGTATCCCCGTCGAGCTTCGTCAGCACGACGCCGTCGTAGTCGATGCGCTCGTTGAAGGCCTTGGCCGTATTGACGGCATCCTGGCCCGTCATAGAGTCGACGACGAAGAGCGTCTCCGTGGGGTCGAGCCCGGTGCGCAGGTTCGAGATCTCGTCCATCATGGCCTCGTCCACGGCCAGGCGACCGGCCGTATCCACGATCACGACGTCGCACTGCTTCGATTTCGCGTAAACGAGGGCAGCCTCGGCGATGGCGAGTGGGTCTTTGGACTCGGTATCCTTGTAGATATCGACGCCCACCTGTTCGGCGAGTACGGTAAGTTGGTTGATGGCCGCGGGGCGGTAAACGTCGCAGGCGACCACGAGCGGCTTCATGCGCTTTTTCTCCTTAAGGAAAAGCGCCAGCTTGCCGGTGAACGTGGTCTTGCCCGAACCTTGCAGTCCGGCGATGAGGATGATGCCCGGCTTACCCTTCGCGTTGATGCCGGTCGCCTGACCGCCCATGAGCTCGGTGAGCTCGTCCTGGACGATCTTCACCATGAGCTGCCCCGGCTTCACCGCCGAGAGCACGTTCTCGCTACCGAGCGCCTTGTCCCTCACCTTCTCGGTAAATTCCTTGGCGATCTTGTAGTTGACGTCGGCGGCCACCAGGGCACGGCGGATCTCCTTGATCGACTGCGCGACGTTGATCTCGGTGAGCTTGTTGTCGCCGGTGAGCGTGCGGAAGGCGCCGTCGAGGCGTTCGCTGAGGCTATCGAACATAAAGATTGAAGGTTGGGCCGGCGAAGGTACCGTTTTGCGGCTTTGCGGAAGCGTAGCCGGATGCGACTAGGTAAACTATGGATTGAAATCTACCAAGTATAGATTCTCTGATACTCAGGGGACAATGAAGATTTAGGTTCGACGAAACCGGAGGACAAATAAGTCCTAATCCTTCATTTCTCATTCAATTTAGTTTCCCATGGAGATTATTAAAGACATCAGACTCACACCGACCAATCCGCGGCCCGGCCAACCCATCAAGATCGAGGTGCTCGGGAATAACGGAAAACCGCTTAACGAGGACCGTTTTGCCGTAAGCATCAATCATATTCCGGCTTCGAGCGCCTACACCCAATTCGCGGTCGAAGGCGAGCACGAGGTACTCGTGACCGCCGTGGAGCGCGTGCAATCGGTGAGCAACGGAAATAGCCTCGTCTCCCTCGCCAACCGGAGGCAGCGGCGGACCGTGCTCGTGTCCGTTACCGGGAAGCCGTCCACGATCCGCACGAGTACCGGTACGACGCTCGCCATCCTGCGGGCGGCCGCCGTACCGGGCGAACCGTACAAAGCGCAGTTGGCGATCGGCGCGAGTCCCGACGCGAAGCCCCTCGTGGGGTTCAGCGCTGCTGACTTCGAACGGACGCTCATCGACCGTATCGGTAGAGAGAACACCCTGGATCCCGAACCCGTGGTCAACTACCGGTGGAACTTCGGTGACGGCAAAACCTCGACGAGCGCCTCCACCCGCGTCGTGCACGACTATTCCGCTTCGGTCGACCCGGAGAGCGAAACCCTCGCGTTCACGGTAAGCTGCACTCCTTTACTCGCCAACGGTACCCCCCACAGCGCCGGCGCGATCACCCGAACGCTGGTGTTCCACTCGGCCTACGCCATCCTCCGCAAGCAAGGGCGGATTCACCCTCCGGTGAAAAGCCCTACAGAGGCATCACGCAAGGCGGACGCTTACCGAGCGACTGTCCGGGTCCACAACGTCGAGCGCGAGATCATCACCGTTACCCATCAATCCATCTCGGCGGTCGGCGCGGACCAGGAATTGATCCAGGGTTATAAGCTCCGCAAGCTACCTCGGGCGATTACCATCGATCCGGGTCAATCCGCAAGCCTGGACGTCTCGCTCGACGTGAAGCAAGTGCCCACGGGCAGCTCGGGGATAGAGGCTCGCTTTACGGGCACGTCCAAATCGAAGCTCCCGGTACGAATCGCCACGGTGATCGACCTTCCACTGCGTGACCAACCCCACCTGCGGCAAGTCGCGCCCCAAGCAGACGAGCACGGGAGGATCGAAGCGCTTATCGCCGATCTCGGCGACGAATGCGATCCGCGGAACATCAGCGCCGAGGATGCGGCTACGGCCGTGCGGGAAGGACTGACCTGTCAGCTCACCGATGAAACGGTAACGGTAGAATCCCCCGCTCGCTTTGCGAATGCCCGCAAGGGGGACATCGTGTTGTCTCCGGGAGGCAACGGACTGGTCGGTTCGCTGCTGGCCCAAATCGATCCCCCGCAGCGCTACAGCCACTGCGGTATCATGACTAGAAATTTTGACGAGATCGCCCACTCGACCGCGAGCGAGGAACGGCTGCTTAATCACAGGGACGGCCCGGCCGGCGGGCAGGGACTAGAAGAGGAAGCGCTTCGGTACATGTGGCCCGGTCCGATTACCCAATGCGTGGATGCCGCCCTGTTCGGCGAACGGTGGGAGGACCCAGACGGGGTTGCGTACCAGATATCCTCTTTCAGGTCGCGTGCTTACGACGAGGACTTCGTGGTGACGCCACCGCTCGTGGTGAAACCCGATCCCCTCCTCGAGACGCAGACGGTGCGACGCCGACTGCACGAGGTCGCCGACGAGGCTCGACGCTCATCGGCGCGACCGGGGGAAGCGGCGAAAGGCTACTATAGCCTCTACTGCTACTCCCGGGCTCGGGCCGGCCTGGACGATCTCGCCCCGGCCGCCGCGGAATGGGCCGAAGGAACCGCACCCTCCATGTGCTCTTCGTTCATTTGGCTAATGGCCCGCCGAACCGGCGTCCGCCTGGAAGCGCCAACCCCGGTAGTGGGAGAAGCCGATTTAGAAACGAGCGACCGAGCGGCCGGCGCCGAAGTCAGTAGCGAGACCTTGGATGGCCTCTACCACTACGACGAGTGGGAACGCCAGAACGCCGGCGAGTGGCTCCACGGGACCGTCCGAGACATGGTGCTGGCCGAAAGGCGTGGCTCCGCAGTTCTCGGCTCCCCGGGACGCTACGCGTCTCAGCTGTGCAACACCTTCGCGAACGGCGATTCTTCGCGGAGTGCCCGGAGGAGTAACGACTGGGAGAATCCCGGTCCTGGGACGACCGTGAGCCCGGACAACCTACTGCTGTGGGACGGTCCAGAAAATAACGGACTGTGGGGCTACGCAGAGCCGCTTTTGTACGTAGAGCCACGCCGGGAGACCGTGCAAATCAGTCGCTGGAGACGGGTAATCAGAACCAGTACGGTCAGCGGTTCGGTCGCTTACTCGGGTCGACCGCTGGGTCGAGTCACCGTGACTGTCGGTAGCCACAGTGCCATCACCTCCGGTGACGGGAGGTTCTCGATCCCGGACGTTCCGTACGGCCCCTTTTTGGTTCGGGCTAGCCACTCGGCTACAGGTACCGAACTCACGGCCAGCCGACGGATTACGGTCAACGGTCCCGCCGAACGTGTCGACCTTACCCTCGAGCCGCCACCAGCGATGAACCGTCTCGTGGAGGTATCCTTCGACTTCGTCGGCGTCGACGACGAGGTGCGGGCCGACGAGAGAGAGACCAACCGCGCGCGCTTTCGCGTGGAGTTGAACCCCCGCAGGCGTAGTGGCACGGTAAGGCGTGTTTACCGTTGGGGTGGCGAGGTCCGCGTCGAGTACGATTTCCAGATCGAACTGCTGACAGCTAACGCGATATCGTTCCGCCTGAACGGAAAGCTGTTCGAGGGTAGGTCAGAGGATACCGATGACTTGGACGACGAACAAAACTCCCCAGCGCTCCGGGTCTCCGCCGATGGAAGCAGCCCGTTCTTTTTGAGACTCTACAACGGCGAGCGCCGAGGCGGAGACTGGGCCGAGATCCGAGGTACGATCCGTAACCAAGCGAATGTAGCCTAAGGATCGAAGCCCTTCGTTACTGGGTGTTCGGCCGATGGCTGGACACCCTTTTTGGGCTTACGCACACCTTTTTGGACCTTTCATAGTTTTGCAGAAGCAAACTTTAACCAACTCTCGGCGTCGGGGGGTTCGTGTTGGGACATATAACTTGCCGAAATGAAGCCACTTTCCGAAGTACGATGGCGAAGACTTAATGGTGCCAAACTAGACGGTGACCTGAATGAGGCCGTCGAAAAAGCGATCCTGCGCGAACGGGCGCTCGGCAACAAGCTCAAGGTCTGCATCGGCACCGATTCGCAGAAGCGTGGGGCCGTGATCGAATTCGCGACCGTCGTGGTGTTCGTACGAGAGAAGAAGGGCGGATTCATGTTCATCGCCAACTACCGCCACGAGGGCAACATGGGCGTCAAGGAGCGGATGATCCTCGAGGTCGCTCGTTCGGTGGAGGTAGCCTACGGGATGTGCGATTTACTCGATAAGCACGCCGTGGAGCTGGAGGTGCACGCCGACATCAACACCGACCCCGCCTTTCAGAGCAACAAGGCACTCAAAGATGCCATGGGGTACATCCTCGGCATGGGCTTCGTCTTCAAGGCAAAGCCCGATGCGTTCGCGAGTTCTTACTGCGCCGATAAAGTCGTTCACTAACAAAAGTGGGGCCGTCAGACTTACATCGCGTTGGTCCCTACATCCTCCGGGGGGGTATAGTTGAGCGGTAGCGTTACGATGGAGCTGATGCCACTGCCCCCCCGGGTCGCGGGCTGCCAGGTGGTTTTCGCCAGACTCCGCTGCACACTACCGGCTAGTTGTCGGCAAGGACCGGAATTGCACGTACCCCCCTGAACGGTCTCGGTGACCTCCACGCTACCCGGTAGAATCTTTCCCGTCTCGTCGATACGGAACCGGATTCCGGACACCTTCTCCGCTTCCATGGCGGCGACTACCCGAGGGTTATTGAATAGTCCTTTGAGGTCCGCGTCCAAATTTTCGGTAGAGCAGCCAATCGGATCCTCGTCCTTGTCGCACCCACTTCCGTAGGTAGGGGGCTGCTGCGCTTGTAGTTCCTCCACGGTGCGTACTTCCCCGGAGGAGGAGTCGACGGCCAGCCCGGTAGCACTCCAGGTAGTGTACACCGAGTAGTCGTAGAGGTTGGGTTGGAACGCGAGCACGTTTTGGTTCTTCTCGACCGCGTACATCCGCTTCGTCAGGTCGGTATAACGCGAATCAATGTCGTCCTCCATACTGGTCCGCGCACCGAGCTGGATCACGTCCTCCGAGTAACCGTCCTCTCCGGCTTCGAGCGGTCGGAAGAAGCTGCCCTGACCGGCGTCACTCCCGCCGGTACCTCCTTCTTCATCGTAGCCTACCGCGCCGATGTTGGCCTGGTTGCCACCGCGCTTCTCTCGCAGGGGAACGGCCGTGCCGGAACTGTCCGAAGTGCCGGGCGTAGCGGCGCTACCGTATTCGGTGGAATTACCCGCACGATCTTCGACCTCGTAACTTCCGGAGGGGTCCGGGTTTATCGCGGCGCGCGGTTGCTCGTTCTTCTCATAGGGGAAATTTTCGTCATCCGGCGTCGGATCTTCGATCGGGGAGTCGAAGTCTCTATCCTCCTCCGAGCGGCGAAATACGTTGCTGTACTCACCGTCGGCCTCCTCGTTCTCGTAGCTCTCGATATCGCCGGCGGAGTTGACGGTCTCGTCGACCAGGTTTTCTGCGTACACCGACGAATCGGACGACCCCGGCGCATTCATCTCCGGTTCGCGGGCCAGGGCATCGTCGGCGCGGTCTGAGTCCTGGCAGGCGGTAAGCAACAGGGCGGAGCAAAGGAGGGAGGCGAAGATTCTCATCAGCACAAGAGTAGGGTATATCCAAGCAAACTCTCGCGTACACAATGGGGTTCAGGCAATTTCGACTTCCATCCTCCTACCTTCGCGCGCTCGATGATTCAATTATTTGTGACGGGTGGCACCTTCGACAAGGACTACGACTTTATCAGCGGCGGCTTGCACTTCAAAGATTCACACGTTCACGAAATGCTCGAGCGGGGGCGCTGTACGGTACCGGTATCGGTGCGGACGCTGATGATGGTCGACAGTCTCGACATGACCGACGACGATCGCGCCGTCATCGCGCACAACATTAAGGCCTCCGAGCACCGCAGCATCATCATTACGCACGGCACCGACACCATGGTCGACACGGCCCGCTACCTCGCCACCGACGACGTATCCAACAAGACCATCGTACTCACCGGTGCGATGATCCCCTACGTGGTCGGCACCTCGAGCGACGGATTCTTCAACCTGGGTTCGGCAGTCTCGTTCGCGCAGTCGCTCGAGCCCGGCGTTTACGTAGCCATGAACGGCCAGGCGTTCGCGTACGATCGGGTGCGCAAAAACCGCCAGACGGGCTACTTCGAAGCGACCGAAGCTTAGCCGATGCCCCTTGTACCGAGCAGCTACCCCGGCGCGCCGAGCTGGCAGGTCGGCGGTCACCTCCAGACGATCGTCCCGAATTTGTTTCGCCGCGTCCGGGGGGTCGCCTTCCGCCGCGAACGACTCGAGTTGAGTGACGGCGATTTCCTCGATCTGGACTGGTCGTACCCCCGCGGGGGGCGCGGGGTGCTGCTCGTCGGCCACGGGCTCGAAGGCTCCGCCGACCGCCCGTACGTACGTGCCTTGGCCCACTACTTCGGCGTGCGCGGGTGGCGGATCTGCGCCATCAATTTTCGTTCTTGCTCCGGCGAGCTCAACCGCCTCTCGCGCATGTACCACCACGGCGACTACCCGGATCTGCTGGCTATCCTCAAGCGAGTCCGAACGCACGAACCGACGCTGCCGCTCGCGTACGTCGGCTATTCGATGGGCGGGAACATCGGGCTCAATCTCGTGGCCCGGCAGCCGGACCTAGCGGCGCGTTACCTAGCGGCCGTAGCTGCCTTCAGCAGCCCGCTGTCCCTCGGGGATAGCATCAAATCACTCGACACCACGCTCGGGCGCGCCTACAGCCGTCGCTTCTGGCGGGCGCTTGGCGCCAAGCTCGAAGCCAAGGCCATCCGGTATCCGGAGCTCATCGATACCCACGCCCTCGGGCAGCCGCTCGATTGGGACAGATTCGACCGCACCTTCTCCCTCCCGCTCCACGGCTACCCGGTGGACGCCGAGCCGGAGGCTTTCTACACGGACGTGAGTCCGGTGGACTACCTCCACCAAACGCGGGTGCCCACGCTGATCGTCAACGCGGTCAACGACCCCATGTTGGGTGGCCGCTGCTACGCGTCGGCTTTCGCCAAAACGAATCCGGCGGTTACGCTGGAGCACCCCGCCGAAGGCGGTCACGTCGGCTTCGCCCTAGCGGGCGCGGATCATACCTGGGCCGAAGCACGCAGCTACGAATTCATTGCGGCAAACGTCGGTATCTCCTAACCGGAGCGGCTAGTTTTGTCCGCCTATGGCGAAATCGCTTGCCGAGTTTTACAACCTCGATGAAAACCTAGACCCGCGCGCCCTCGACGCTATCTCGAAGGCGCTCAGCGTACCGACCGAAGTGGCCTTCGGGTACCCCCAATTCCGGGAAGCCATCGGGCGACTCGTAGCCAAGGGGATCTCCCAGGAGAACGCTTACGAATCCGTGTTCATCACCGCCGAGACCATCGGCATGGACAGACGCCAGCTGCTCGCCCACGCCCAGCAGTACCTCAAGCTGCTCGACGAGGAGAAGAAAAAGGTCGACGCGGCCATGCAAAAGCGGCTAACCGACGGCATCGCCCACGACGTGCAACAGCTCGATAAGCTCGCCGAAAAGGTGAGTAAGCTCGAGGCCCAGCGCGCGGACATCGACGCGCAGATCGCGCAGAGCAACCAACGCCGCCAGTCCCTCACCGCCGAGCTCGAAACGCTCCGCGAGCGCGTACGCGAGCAGGGGCAGAAATTCGGCGACGTGTACGATGCACTTCGCCTCAAAATGCTCGAGGATTTCGAGGAGATGAAGCGACACGCTTGATCGCCAAAATTGCCCGCCTAACGGTCGGTTAGGCACCCCTTTTGTACTGTCTTCTCCCGTAAACGGCTCATCCGAGCCGTTTGGCCGCACAGAGAAGACCGATGAAGTTCCCCCTCCTCACCTTAGCGCTCAGTTTCCTGGCGGGAGGGATTCTCCCCGCGCAGTCCGATACGCTTCCGATCACGGGCCAACACACCGCCACGGCCAAGCCGTTCAGACACAGTTTTAGCGCAAGCGTGCTCCATTTGCGGGATGTCACCGGTGCCGGTGGGCGGGGCTCTAGCGGGATCGAGTTTACCTACCTGCACGAGTTGCACCCCGGCCTGCGGCTCGCGGTGCCGGCGCGGGTCGGATTAGCCCCCGCGGCGACCGACCGCGAGACGGGCAACACCGAGCGCTTCGTGGGCGTCGACCTGCTCGGTGAGTACGGCTACGAGGTGTCCGATCGCATCAACCCGTACGTGATCGGGGGCATCGGCGTGGCGAGCTACGACTTTCGCTCGGCGAGCCTGCAGGTCCCGGTCGGTACGGGCCTGCGCGTGCGGGTGGGCGACGCCGCCTACGTATTCGCACAGTACGCCTTCCGCGCCTCCCTCGGCGACCGCGCCGCCTCCCACCAGGGCAGCCTCGGGGTTCACTTCAACCTGGGTCGCGCCAAAGTCGAACCGAAGTACTGGGACGCCGACGAGGATGGGATCAACGACGAAGACGATCTCTGTAAGGACATCGCCGGCCCGCTGCGCTTCAAGGGCTGCCCGGACAGCGACGGCGACGGCATCGCCGATCCGCTCGACGCGTGCCCCTCGATACCGGGCGGCTTGCTCGACAACGGCTGCCCGGACCTCGACGGCGACGACGTGGGCGATCCCTACGACGCGTGCCCGGAGGTGGCCGGAACGCCCGAACGTAGGGGTTGCCCGGCGCCCGATACGGACGGCGACGGCTTCGACGACGACCACGATGCGTGCCCGCGGGTGCAGGGTAGGGTAGGCGGCTGCCCGGATACCGACGCCGACGGCGTCATCGACTCCGAGGACGCCTGCCCGGAGCTCGCGGGAACACGCCGGACCGACGGCTGCCCCGACCGCGATTCGGATGGCGTCACCGACGCCGACGACCTCTGCCCCCTGCTACCCGGCAGAAACCAAGGTTGCCCCGACAGCGACGGCGACGGGCTGCACGATGCGATCGACGAGTGCCCGGGGGTATCCGGGGCCGAGGCGGACAACGGTTGCCCGAAGCTGATGGTCCTGCCGCAGAGCAAGGCCATAGCCGTGGTCCGTCCGCTGCGTTTCGCGGCGGGGGCGAGCGAGCTGGCCCCGGGCAGCGAGTTCACCCTAGACGAGATCAGGCACCTCCTCGCCCGGCATCCGACGCACGGCGTGCGGATCACGGGTCACGTGGACTTCGGCGAGGAAGTCGAAGACCGCATGTTGCTCAGTCGACTCCGCGCCGAGGCCTTCGCGGCGGCTTTACTCGAACAGGGCGTCGATCCGGCGCGTATCGCGATCGATTTCGTGGGGTCGGGTCAGCCGATCACGAGGAGCGAGCGGACCTTCCAACAGGCGGAGAACCGCCGCGTGGAGTTCGACTTCTTCGTGATCGAGTAGCTAGCGCCCACGGCCGGCGTCGGCCTGCCCCTCACGGAGACGCGCCGCTTTCTCCTCGACCGCCTCGGCGAGTTGCGTCTTGTACGCCACGAGGCGGTTGCGGGTAGCCGCGTCGGCCACGCCCACGATCTGCGCGGCCAGAATACCCGCATTCTTAGCGCCATCGAGCGCGACGGTGGCCACGGGCACCCCCCCCGGCATTTGTAAAATCGACAGGATAGAATCCCAGCCGTCGATGCTGTTCGAACTCTTCACGGGTACGCCGATCACCGGCAGGGGGGTAACGCTCGCGATCATGCCCGGCAAGTGAGCCGCCCCACCGGCACCGGCGATGACCACCTGCACGCCCCGACCGGCGGCCTCCGCGGCGTAACGCATCAGCTTTCGGGGGGTACGGTGCGCGCTGACCACGTCGACCTCGAAGGGGACCCCGAGCTCGCGCAGTACGTCGACAGCGGCCTGCATCACGTGCATGTCCGAGTCACTGCCCATAACGATACTGACCATTAGCGGGGTTTTGCGGAAGCCCGTAGCCGTTGCCTAACCGTACCGGCGAGTTCGAGGGCCCGTTCCAAGGTTTCGGCGGTAACGTTGACGTGCCCCATTTTACGCATCGGCTTACTGACGGCTTTGCCGTAAAGGTGAACGTGCACGCCGGGCAACTCGAGGGTGCGCTCGAGATTGGGGTAGGTGGCCGGACCACTGCCGTCGGCGTCGCCGAGCAAGTTGACCATAACGGCTGGACAAAGTTGGCGCGTAGACCCGAGCGGGAGGTCCAGTATAGCGCGCAGGTGCTGCTCGAACTGGGAGGTCTCGAAGCCGTCCATGGTGATGTGACCGGAGTTGTGGGGCCGGGGGGCCACTTCGTTGATCCACAGCCCTCCGGACTTGAGTACGAAAAGTTCGACGGCAAGGAGCCCGACCACCCCGAGTCGCGCCGCCAACCGTTCGGCTAGGGCGACGGCCGCGCCGGCCACCTCCCCCGGGATACGGGCCGGCGAGACGAGCTGGGTCACCAAATTCTCCCGCGGGTCGAAGTCCATCTCGACCGGAGGGTAACTAGCGAGCTCACCGCCCGGGCGCCGCGCGACGACCACCGCCACCTCGAGCTCGAGATCGGCCAGCGCCTCGACGACACTCGGTCCGTCGAGCAAATCGGTGAGGGTGGCGGCGTCGCGCACGATGAGCACCCCGTGCCCGTCGTAGCCGCCGCGTCGCAACTTCTGCACGAACGGAAGGGTTAGCGCGCCCGTGTTTACCGCCTCCCGTATTTGGGCCGGGGATTCGAAGAGCGTGTAGTCCGCGGTCGGGAATCCGTGTTCCCGGTAGAAGCCTTTTTGCAGTCCCTTGTCCTGCACGAGCTCGATCACCTCGGGGCTGGGGTGCACGGCGATCCCGTGCGCGTCCCGCAGCTCGCGGAGTCCGCGGGTAGAGACCGCTTCGATCTCTATCGTGACTACACCGGCGTGCCGCGCGAAGGCCTCGACGGTCCGGCGGTCCGTAAACTCGCCCTCCGCAAAGGACTGCGCGTTGTAACGGGCGGGTGCCTCGGGATCGGGATCGAGGCAGTGTACGGCAATGCGCAGGGGTTGGGCCGCGGTGCAGAGCATGGTGCCGAGCTGACCTCCGCCGAGCACGGCCACGGTACGGCCGGGGGTATAAGGGGTGTCCACGTGCACAAGGTTAAGCCAACTCAGCGGCCCGCGCTGCTACCTTCCGGCCATGGCACGCACGTTAGTTACAAACGCGAGGATCGTCAACGAAGGTGAGGTAATCGAGGGGGATCTACTGATCCGGGACGGTCGCATCGCGCGGGTGGGTGGGCAGATCACCGACCGCGACGCCGACGTGATCGACGCCGCGGGCAAGGTGCTGATGCCCGGGGTAATCGACGATCAGGTGCACTTCCGCGAACCGGGACTCACGCACAAGGCGGACATCGCCCACGAATCGCTCGCCGCCGCCGCCGGGGGGACCACCAGCTTCATGGACATGCCGAACGTGAAGCCGGCCACCCTCACCCAAGAGCTCCTGCGCGAGCGCTACGCCCTGGGCGCTAGCCGGTCCGCAGTCAACTACAGCTTTTACATGGGGGCCTCGAACGACAACCTGGAGGAGGTGCTGCGGACGGACCCGAGCAGCGTGTGCGGCATCAAAGCCTTCATGGGCAGCAGTACCGGCAACATGCTGGTCGACGACGAGCGGACGCTCGACCGCCTGTTCGCGGGCAGTCCGACCCTGATCGCCACCCACTGCGAGGACGAGGCAACCGTTGCGCTCGCCACCGAGGCCGTGCGCGAAAGACTCGGCGAGGAGGCCACGGCCTACAACCACCCCGAGGCGCGGCCCCGGGAGGCTTGTTACAAGAGCTCGCACCTGGCCATCGAGCTCGCCGAACGGCACCGAACGCGGCTGCACATCCTTCACCTGACCACGGCGGAGGAGCTGGCGCAATTTGCCGCCGGTCCGATCGCCGATAAGCACATCACGGCCGAGGTTTGTATCCACCACCTCACCTTCGCGCGGGAGGACTACCTGGCGCTCGGTAACCAGATCAAGTGCAACCCGGCTATTAAGTCGACCGCGGACCGGGAGGCACTGTGGGAGGCCTTACTCAGCGACCGGCTCGACGTGATCGCCACCGATCACGCCCCGCATACGCGGGAGGAGAAGGGCCAATCGTACTGGAACGCGCCGAGTGGGGTCCCGCTGGTCCAACACGGCCTGCTGCAAATGCACGAACACTTACTCGACGGGAGGCTAGACTGGCCGACCCTTGTGCGAAAGATGTGCCACGCCGTGGCGGACTGCTTCGCGGTTAACGGACGTGGCTACCTGCGCGAGGGGTACTGCGCCGACCTCGTACTCTTCGACACGCAACGGCACTCCGCGGTCGACGAGCACGAACTGTACAGCAAGTGCGGGTGGAGTCCGTATGCCGGTCACACGTTTCGAGGAAGCGTCGACAAAACTTGGGTCAACGGACAGCTGGTCTACAGCGAGGGGGCAGCCCGGAGGATACCGGACGCGGCTCAGGCGCTGTCCTTCAGGAGATAACGTCCTTTAGGAGGTAACGGTAGCCATTAGTTGAGGCACGGCGAAGCGGCGGGAGCAAAGCTCAATCCTTCCGCGCCGACGAATTCACTCGCCTCAAGCTCCGGAAGCAACGGGACCCGACGCGCGAAGTGAGCGACCATCTGGCGGTGCATACCGAGCAGTTCGGCGTAAAGTTGAGCTACGGCCGGATCCGTGGCGACCGCCCGGCGAACGGCCGTAACCTGAGCGCGGGTGCAATCCCGGTCAATAAACTTCCACAGTAAACGCTCGTCGACTCTCATTTGGCCAGCTTAAGGAATTTGCGAAAAGCGTTGCAGTGTAAATAGAGGACCACAACCCGCTTAACGTTAAAATCTATCTTAGGTGTTTAACCAACACTAAGCTTACACTGGAAATGTAGCAAAGACTGTGCTAACTTTTTCGATCGAGTTTTTCCTGACGTTTACGTGCTAAATAAAGCGTCGGCAACGCAAATCCGATCGCCAGTCCTCCCAAGAGCAGCGCGACGAGCGCCAGCCCGCTGCGGTTGTAATATCCCGCGATAACGTAGCAGACCGTGAACACGGGAAACAGGAGCAACAGTACCATGGCGAACCTGCGCGCGCGTTGCGCCTCACGATGGTACCGGTGTGCCAAGGTTTGCCGCCGGTGCTGGCGTTCGCCCACCGGGGGTTGCTTTACTTGCGCCACGCGCTTGCTCAAAAGCCTCGGCCGGGCCGCCGCGCGCTCCTCCTGCGACAACCTCGCCTCCGCGTTACCGATCTGTTCCAACCTTGAGAGTTGCCGGGCTAGGCCGGGGGTAAGTTCCTCGCGCGAGTTCGGCTCCATAGTTATTTAGTAATGCTAAACACCCAGGGCAAAGTTTTACGACTCGTACTGTACGGCGCTATTTTCATTCAACTTGCAAGTTGTGTTACGCCCAAGCGACGCTTGCCGGTCGCCCTGAATGAGGTGAGCGGGATGGTCGTGCGTGAAGACAGTTTGCTGCTCCTCAACGACGGAGGCAATCCGGCCGAGCTCTACGCACTTCCGCTCGACTCGGCGGGTAAGCGCGTTATCGGGCGATCGCGCGCCGCGCGATCGCGATCCGTGGACGCTGCGAATACCGACTGGGAGGCCCTAACGGCTCCCTTCCGGGATACGACGGAGGCGCTATGCATCTGCGACATCGGGGACAACGCGCACGGGCGCACCTCGGTCAGCTTCTTCGCCGTACGGCGGGGGAGCAGCGAGATCGACACCTTCCGAGTCCGCTACCCGAGCTACCCGCACAATGCCGAAGCCTGTTTCGTTTACAGAGACTCGCTCTACGTACTCACGAAGGCTGAGGTTACTCGCAAGCCCAAGTTGCGACCGGCGTACCTCTACCGGGTTCCGCTCGGCCCCGAGACGACCACGATGGTACTTATCGACTCGCTTTTTTTACGCCGGAAGAGTGTGACCGATGCCGCCCTGGTCAGCGAGAACCGGTTGGCCGTCTTAAGCTACGACTACCGCCTAGCCGGCCCGTTCCCACTCACGAGTACCTCCCTGTACGCCGTCGATCTTACGCCCGCCGGCAAGTTCGCGTCGTCCACGCTTACGCAAAAACGCGTCAGAGCCCCCTTCACCCTCACGCAGTACGAGAGTGTCGCGCCCGCCGGCCCGGGCCACGTACTGATCGCCTCGGAGCGTACGCTCGTGATTCCGGCCCGCTGGCGCCGCGTACCACTCCCGCAGCGCGTCGCCACAGCCCAGCCACGGCGATGAGCGCACCTGCCCCGCTACGCGTCCGGCTCCGCCTTCCGCAAGTCGAAGACGCCGTAGCCCTGGCCCAGGAAGGGGATGACCCGCGGGTGGCGGCAGGACTACGCGATACGTTTCCGAGTCCCTACACCGTCGACGGCGCGCTCGACTGGGTCGACGCCGCGCTCGCGGTTACCGGTCCGCAGCGCCACTGGATCATCGAGGCACGCGGCCAGTGCGCGGGTACGGTCAGTTTGTTTCCCGGTAGCGACGTGCTGCGCCACAACTGTGAGGTGGGCTACTGGCTCGGCTACCGTTTTTGGGGTCGCGGGCTGGCCACCGCGGCGGTCGCCCAGGTTACGGCGCACGCTTTCGCAAAACTGGAGGCTCACCGGGTGTACGCGGAGGTGTTCGGTACCAACGTCGCGAGCCAACGCGTGCTCGAGAAATGCGGTTTCTCGCTCGAGTACCGCCTGGCCGGCATCGGCGTCAAGCTCGGCGAAACCATAGATATCGTTTGCTGGGGCAAGCGCAGAACCTAGGAAGCCAGCCCCGCGGTGCGAGGCCGGCTTCGTGCCCGAGACTGGAATCGAACCAGCACGTCCGCGAAGACACCGGCTTCTGAGACCGGCGCGTCTACCAATTCCGCCACCCGGGCAGGGTATGTACCGAAGGTGGGGCTCGAACCCACACTCTGTTACCAGAACTGGATTTTGAATCCAGCGCGTCTACCGGTTCCGCCACTTCGGCCTGCGGGTGCAAATGTATTCGGCCGAGCTTACAACACGTTGCGGATATCGTTGAAGAGTGCGAATAACATCAAGCCGATGATGAGGACGAATCCCCCGGTCGTAACGACCTGCAAAAACTTATCGCTCGGCTTGCGGCCCGTCACGGCTTCGTAGAGTAAGAACATCACGTGGCCACCGTCCAGGGCCGGGATAGGCAGGATGTTGACGACCGCTAGGATCAGCGAAAGCATGGCGGTCAGGGTCCAGAAACGCTGCCAGTCCCACGTCGCACCGAACGCGCGACCGATCGAGATAAAGCTACCCACGCTCTTGCTGGCGGGAATCTTCTTCTGGAAGATCTGCCCGATGGCCCGTCCCTGGTCGGCCAGGGTCGAAAGGCCCCGCTCGACGCCGAGGGGGATGGACTCCGCGATCGAGTAGTCTTCGGTAACGAATCGGTACTGGTCGGTAACGGGTTGCAGGCCGAATCCGAGCTTACCGTCTTCGTTCACCGTTGCGTTGAGGGAGATACGCTCGCCGCCGCGCTCCACGCCCAGCTCGACGGGGGAGTCGCCGCTCCGCTCCAGCAGCGGCATCAGGTCTTGGTAGTACGCCGTCGGCCGACTGCCGAGGCTCACGATCCTATCGCCCTTTTCGAGCCCCGCCCGTTCGGCCGGACTGTCGCCGAGCACCGTGTCGACGACGGTGCGGATCGGCAGGGTAAACAGGGGGAGTTCCTGGTAGCGACGCTCGGTGAGCAGGGCCTGCAGCGAGTCCGGTACCGTGACCAAGGCCTCGGTACCGTTTCGCTCGACGTAGATGTTACGCGCCCCGTTGAGCAGGATCTCGCGGGTGACGAGTCGGTTGTCGAACTCGCGAATCGGCACGGTGTCGACGCGCAGGATCCGGTCACCGGTCCGTAGACCGAGCTCGTAGCCGAGGCTATCCGCGTAGATTCCGTCGGTGGCGTTCGCGATCGGCAGGTAGCTGCGCCCCCAGGTGAAAAGGATCCCCGCGAAGACGAGGAAGCCGAGGATGAAGTTTACGGTTACCCCACCCACCATGATGGTGAGTCGCTGCCAGGCCGGTTTGCTGCGAAACTCCCAGGGTTGGGGCGGTCCGGCCAGCTGGTCCATATCCATAGACTCGTCGACCATCCCGCTGATCTTAACGTAGCCCCCGAGCGGTAGCCACCCTACGCCCCACTCCGTCTCGCCGATCTGCTTTTTGAAGAGCGAGAAGTAGGGATCGAAGAAGAGGTAAAACTTCTCTACGCGGCAGCCGAACCAGCGGGCCGGAAGGAAGTGACCGAGCTCGTGCAGAACTACGAGGATGGAAAGGCTCAGCATGAGCTGGGCGGCCATGATCAAAAAGTCCATGCAGGCAGGGCGGAAGGGTGAGGTATGCTTAACCTTTCGGCAGGCGTTGTGATGCGAGAATCGAGTCACGAAAGTACGCTTTTCGACGCCCGCGTACCGTGCGCCGATCAGGGGCGCTCGTTGGCGGCCGTAAGTTTGGCCCGTGCGTACGCTCCCCGACCACTACTTCTACGGCTACGAGACGATCGCTTCCGACACGCTTACTTTCAGTTTCTCGGCCGATGAGGCTCGACACGCCACGAGGGCCCTTCGACTCAGGGTGGGTGACGAGTTGCAGTGGACGGACGGGCGGGGCAGCTTCTACCGCGGGGCGTTGACGGAGGTGGACAGACGCGGTATGTCCGCGCGGGTACTGGCGCGGCAACCCGCCCGGGCCCCGTTTCCCGTTGAGCTCGGGGTGGGCGTTTTGCACGACGCGGGGCGCATGGAATGGCTCGTCGAAAAGGCGACCGAGTTGGGGGCAACGCGGATCACGCTTTTGACGACCTCGAGGACCGAACGCGCTAGCTACAAACTGACGCGCCTGCACGGTAAGATCATCGCCGCGCTCAAGCAGTCCGGGCGAGCGTTCCTGCCGGAGCTCCGCGAGTTACCCTACGCCGACATACTCGCGGAGGGCCTGGGGGGACACGAAGTCGGTTACGTCGCGCACTGCCGCGACGAGCTCACCCGTGAACCGCTGTTCGAACGGGTCTCGGCGTCCAGGGGCTCGGCGTCGGGATGCCGACTCTTACTCGGTCCGGAGGGCGATTTCACCGAGACCGAAATCGTGGCCGCGACCGACCGGGGCTACGTTGGCGTATCCTTGGGCACGGCGCGCTTACGCAGCGAAACCGCTGCGATCTACGCGCTCTCGCTCGCCGGCTCCTACGGTCCGGAGGCACCTTAACCGGTTTTGCGACGTTCTACTACCGCGCGGTACGGGCTTCGTTCCCCGTGTTTTAGCGAAAGCTTATGAACCGAAATATTCTACTTAGCGCCCTACTGACCGTTGCGAGCCTGGGTGCGAACAGCTTCGCCCAACCGCTGCAACTCGCCCTCTTGAAGTACAGCGGCGGAGGCGATTGGTACGCCAACCCGACCGCGCTCACCAACCTAGCGCGCTTCTGCAACGAGAAGCTCGGACTCGAGCTCGATGAGGCCTACGCGACCGTGGAGGTAGGGTCCGCCGCACTCTTCGCGCACCCGTACACGCACCTCACCGGGCACGGTAACGTGGTCTTCAGCGCCGCCGAAGCGGAAAATTTGCGGAACTACCTGCTGGCGGGCGGTTTCCTACACATCGACGACAATTACGGGATGGATCCGTTCATCCGGCCCGCGATGAAGCAGGTCTTCCCGGAGCTAGATTTCGTTGAACTACCGGCCGATCACCCCGTCTACCACGAGTTTGTTGATATGCCCAACGGGCTACCCAAGATCCACGAGCACGACAACAAACCCGCGCAGGGGTTCGGACTCATCCACGAGGGGCGACTCGTTTGTTTTTACAGTTACGAAACCGACTTGGGCGACGGCTGGGAGGACGCCGACGTTCACAACGACACGCCCGCGGCCCGCGAGATGGCGCTCGGCATGGGCGCCAATTTGGTTCAATACGCCTTTACGCAGGGGGGGTAGCGATCGGCGACCCGGCGATCGGGGGGAAACTTAAAACCTGGTCTCGAGCTCGACCGCTTTCGTGTCGATATCTCCATCGGGTTCGGAGGTACGATCATGTGATCCGTCTGAGGTTTACCGCGCTGGACCTTACTGGTCGGATTTGAATTCTTTAGCAGTTTGGCTTCGTTACGGCCGTTGATCGTTACGGCGAGGCCAATCAACCCGACGACGAGAATCGCAAAGAGAAGTATAATCTCCGAGCTCACTGTTTTACCGGATTTGCTCGAAAAATTATTAGTAGTAAAATTTGAACTCATTAGACCACAAGTAGTCCGGGAATATGAGGGGAAACCGAGTCGAGGTGCTCGGGTGGCCGACGGCCGTTTCATTGTTACGAGACTAGATCGTTGTGATCCAAAGCTAAATACGTATTTCGAATAACGACAAGCTATTGGTCACCCGCTGGATAGATCTGTATCAACGCATGGTATATCGTATGGGTACAGGCTAGCGCCCATTCCGCGCTCAAATAACGGCCTCGACTAAGATACGTCAGCGTGGCGACAGTACGAACACGCGCCCGTGCTGGTAAACGGTCTGCGCCTTAGTGAGTGCGTCCTCGCCGACGCCCGTGTAGAGGTCGAGGTGCGCGTCGCCGTTGATCGCCCCGCCGGTATCCTGCACGAGTAGTACGCGGGTCTCGTACCCGCTCACGCTCCCCCGCTGATCGGCCACCGGGACGCTGGCGAGGAGGACGCTACCGAGCGGGTAGTGCCGCGGGTCGGCCGCGACGCTCGCCATGGGCGTAAGCGGTACACCGGCCGCGCCACGCGGCTCGCCGTCGGATTCGACGAAGAACCCGTAGTTGGGGTTGAGCGTGGTCACGCTGTCGCGAACCGTGAGGTCTTCGCTGATCCAACTGCGCATACCGCGCATACTGATGTCGGTCAGTTTCACGCCCTGCTCAAGCAGTAGGCGCTCGATACTCTGGTAGGGATAGCGGTTGGTGCCGCCGTAGGCGAGGTAGCGGCGCTCGCCGTCGGGGAAACTCACGAAGCCGCTTCCCTGTAGCTGGAGCGTGTACACGTCCAGCGGGTGCTCGGCCCAGGCGATCGCCAGTTTGCCGACGTTGAGCGCGCCCTCCTGCTCGATCTGGTGCCGGGTGGGGAGTCGCCCCTTGTAATCCTTCGGGTAGCGGAGGATGGGGTAGCGGTGGGTCTCGGTGCGCTCGCGGCTCACGCGTACCTCCGGACTGTAGTACCCGGTGAAGCGCACCCGACTGTCCTCGGCCACGGAGATCACGCGCAGCGGCTCCTGCATGTAGCGCCCGCTGAGTAGATCGTCGATGACGCGCATGAAATCGCGCCGGTGAAGGGTCTTTCCACCGAGGTGGTAGGCGCGGGTAGGACTTTGCCGCTTGAGTAGCGCGCGTTGCCTCTCCAGACCGGCGCGCAGCTCGGGCGTGAGCGTGGGTAGGGTAGCGATGAGTTCGGCCGGGTTAGCCGTTTCGGGAAGGAGCCGCTTCCCCGCACCCCGCACGAGGAGCGCCTGACCCGGCTTCGACGGCGCCGGCGGACCCAGAGCTTGTAGCTGCAGATCGTCACCCGCTCCGATACGGAACAGACCGAGCGAAGCCTGCGTCCGGTTCGACTGACAAGCCACCAGGAGGAAGCCTACCGCAAATGTGAGTAGTGATCGCTTCATACGCGAGGTTTTCGTCCTCGTTGCTCGACGACCACCTACCGAAGTAGGCAATCGGTGGCCTTAGTACGCGGCCGACACCCGGTAAGTGTCAGCGGTCCCAAACCCACCTCCGCAAAGCTAGGGGGGCTTCGGGCTCGATACCGCCCCGCGTCCGTATACCACCCCTCGGGGGTAGTTCGCCCCGAACTTCGGTACCCACGTACCGATCTCTGCCCGGAAGGGACCACCCGACCGCGAGTGCGCCGGGCTGTCGTTCTTCGTGCACTACAAAATGAGCCGATGCCGAAGCCCGCTACCCCTCCTGCGCCGCGCAAATTCAACCCCGCGATACTGACCCTAGTACTCCTAGGCCTGTATTCCTGCGCGCGCGTTACTTACAAAACGACCCCCGTCGTCGAGGGAAGCGGCGGCATGGTGGTCTCCGCGCACCCGCTGGCCAGTCAGATCGGAGAGCAAATCCTGCGCGCGGGCGGAAACGCTACCGACGCGGCGATCGCCGTCCAGTTCGCCCTGGCGGTCGTGTGCCCGCGGGCCGGCAATTTGGGAGGGGGCGGTTTTTGGGTCACGGCACCGGCGAACGATAACGTGTTCACGCTCGACTACCGCGAACGCGCGCCGGCGGCCGCGCGTCGTGACATGTACCTGGACTCCCTCGGGGAGGTGATCGACGGCAAGTCCACCGTCGGCGCGCTGGCCGCGGGCATCCCGGGCACCGTCGACGGTATGTGGTCGGCCTTTCAGCAGGGAAGCAAATTGCGAGACTGGTCGAGGTTGATCGCCCCCGCGGCCGAGCTGGCCCGGGCCGGTTTTGCCGTGAGCGCGACCGAGGCGGCGCGCCTCAACGCGTACGCGCCCGAGTTTCGCGCGAGCGCGATCGGCGACCGGTCCGCGCACCCCTTCCTGCGGCGCGGGGGGGGAGAGACCGGCGTCGGAGCCTGGAGGAAGGGAGCGCGGCTCGTTCAACCGCAGTTGGCACGAACGCTCGATAGCATTGCCGCCGGCGGACCCTCCTACTTTTACGACGGGGCCTTTGCGGTAAAACTCGCCGAGGAGGTCCAGGGTGCCGGCGGTATTTGGACCGCGCAAGATCTGAGCGACTACCTATCCGTCTGGCGCGATCCGATCGTCGTCGAGTACGCCGATCTTACGGTATACAGCATGCCCCCGCCCAGCTCGGGCGGGGTGGCGCTCGGTCAGATGCTCACGCTGTTGGCGCCCTACGATCTACCCGCCGTGCGCGCCGAGTCGGAGGCCGCGTACTACCACCTGCTCATCGAAGCGATGCGGCGCGCGTACGAAGACCGCGCGGAGTACCTCGGCGACCCGGACGTCGTCGAGGTCCCGGTGGACTCCCTGCTGACGTCGAGCTACCTCGCCGGAAAGTGGGCTACCTACTCGCCGGACTCCGCCTCGACGAGCGGGGTAGCCAACCGAAGCTTGGGGAAAGAAGTCTACGAGACCACCCACACCAGCGTAATCGATGCCGAGGGCAACGCCGTGGCCGTAACGACGACGCTCAACGGCAACTTCGGGTGCAAGGTGTGGAGCGAGGTCGGTGGCTTTTTCCTCAACAACGAGATGGACGACTTCTCCGCGAAGCCCGGTGTACCGAACATGTTCGGACTGGTGGGCGGGGAAGCGAACGCGATCGCGCCGGGCAAACGGATGCTGTCGAGCATGACGCCGACCATCGTGAAGCGCGACGGCCGGGCGGTACTCGCGCTCGGTAGCCCGGGCGGGTCGACGATCATCACCGCCGTACTTCAGGTGATGCTGAACGATCTCATCCTAAACGAGCCGCTGCCCGAGGCCATCGACGCCCCGCGCGTTCACCATCAGTGGTTGCCGGACGAGGTGGTGTACGAGCGCGACAAGTTTCCTGAGGCGCTCCTCGATAGCCTCCGCGCCTACGGCCACACCCTCCGCCCGGCGGAGAGTATCGGGCGCGTGAAGGCGATCGAGGTTCGAGGCGGTAAGTTGATCGGTGTCGGTGATCCGAGAAATCCGGATGATTCGGCGAGCGGCTTTTGATTATATGCTGTTGTGCCGAGGATGAGCCTCCTCCGCAAGCTTCTCGTTTCGGCCGCCGCACTGATCGCAGCTACCCCACAAACGTCCGCCCAGCCCGCGTCGCCGCCCACCTGGGACGATACCTACCTCGACCGCAAGCAGGAGGCCCTCCGGGTACTGAGCGTTTGGGCGGGCGCCAACGTGCTCGCGAGCAGCGCGCTCGCACTCGCCGCCGACGATACCCAACCCGAACAGTTCGGCCTCATGACGGCCGGGTGGGGCGTCGTAAACGGGGCGCTCGGACTGCTCGGCTTGCGCCAAATCCGCAAACAGCGCGCCACACCCCGCACCTTCGACGACGCTTTCGCGGACCTCGACCGGACCGAGAAGATCTTTCTCTTCAACGCCGGCCTCGACGTAGCCTACGTGCTCGGCGGAGCCTACCTGATCCAGCGGTCGAACAACTTGGACCATAGCGGAACGCGGCCACGCGACCGCGGCTGGGGTCAGGCGATCATCGTCCAGGGCGCAGCGCTCTGCCTGTTCGATTTGCTCGCGTACCGGCACGTACACAAATCCGCACTCACCGTGAGTCCGGTACTCTCCGCGGACGGCGGCGTCGGGATCGGCGTGCAGTTTAAGCCTTGATCGCCGGCCTCACGTATTCGACGAAATCGCGGGCCGAAGCTGCGAGCCTCGCCGGATCGAGCGAACGGATGAACGCACTACCGATGATGCCCCCCTCCGCAAACCGAGCGGTGCGGGCCAGGGAATCCGGGGTCGAAATATTGAATCCGATGAGTAGCGGAGACCGAAGCCGGAGCGCCCGTAGTCGCTCGAAATAGGTTTGTTGCTCCTCGCTCGCCCGCTCCGCCGAACCCGTCGTAGAGCTGGCCGAAACCACGTAGAGGAAGCCCCGGCACAACGCGTCGATGCGCCGGATGCGTTCGTCCGGCGTGCGGGGCGTCACGAGGAAGCTGATGCCGATGTCGCGGCGCTCGAGATCTTCTCGGAATTCGCGCTCGTAGACCTCGAGCGGCAGATCCGGCAGGATCAGGGCATCGACGCCGCTATCGACGCATGCGTCCAAAAAGTCGGTCTTCCCGAAGCGGAGCACCTGGTTGTAGTAGCCCATCAGTATGATCGGCGGTTCGACGTGGGGTCTCGCCCCGGCGACCTGCTCGAAGATCCGCGCGAGGGTAATGCCGCCGCGCAGGGCCTGCGCACCGCTCTGCTGGATGACCTCGCCGTCGGCCAGTGGATCGCTGTAGGGCATGCCGAGCTCGATGAAGTCCACCCCGGCATCGCTGAGCGTGCGTAGCATGGGTTGCGTATCCTCGGCCCGGGGGTAGCCCGCCGTGCAGTAGATGTTGAGTAGCGGCCGACGCGTTTTCGCGAAAGCGGCTTCGATGCGATTGGGCATAGACTTAGCCGTGGATGGGGGTGGTCGCGTAACCTCCCGGGTCGGCGAGGTAGGCGCGGTAGGCGTCGAGGTCTTTGTCGCCGCGGCCGCTGAGGTTGACGACGACGACATCGTCCGGTTGGAAACCGCATTTCAGGAGCGCCGGAAAAACGTGGGCGGTTTCCAGGGCGGGGATGATGCCTTCGGTACGGCTCAGCTCGAGCGAGGCGGCGAGGGCCTCGCGGTCGGTAACGGCGATCGCCTCCGCGCGGCCCGAGCGGATGAGGTGTGCGTGCAGGGGGCCGATGCCCGGGTAGTCGAGCCCGGCACTCACGGAGTGGTTCGATCACCTGCCCGTCGTCCGTTTGCATGAGCAGCGTCCGGCTGCCGTGGAGCACGCCCAGGGTCCCGAGCAGGCTCGTCGCCGCGGAGTGCTCGGTGTCCACGCCCATACCGGCGGCTTCGACCGCGACGAGTCGCACGCTCGGTTCGTCGAGGTAGTGGTAGTAAGCGCCCGCGGCGTTGGAGCCCCCCCCCACGCAGGCGACTACCGCGGCGGGCAACTCGCTGCCGGTATGCTCGCGGAGCTGCGTGCGTATCTCGGCGCTGATCACGGACTGAAAGCGCGTGACGAGGTCGGGGTACGGGTGCGGCCCAACGACCGAGCCGATGATGTAGTGCGTGTTCTCGGGGTGGTTGATCCAGTCGCGAATCGCCTCGTTGGTGGCGTCTTTGAGCGTTTTACTCCCCGAGTTGGCGGCCCGCACCTCCGCGCCGAGCATGCGCATGCGCGCTACGTTCGGCGCCTGCCGCTCGATGTCGACGGCCCCCATGTACACGATGCACTCCAGGCCTTTGAGCGCGCACACCGTCGCCGTAGCAACCCCGTGCTGGCCGGCACCCGTCTCGGCGATGATGCGGGTTTTACCGAGCCGCTGGGCCAGTAAAATTTGTCCGACCGTGTTGTTGATCTTGTGGGCGCCCGTGTGGCAGAGGTCTTCGCGCTTGAGGTACACCCGGCAGCCGTAGCGCTCGCTCGTGCGTTCGGCGAAGTAGAGCGGGGTGGGCCGACCTACGTAGTCGCGCAGCAGCAGATCGAACTCCCGCTTGAAGCCCTCCTCGTCCATCAGCCCCCGGTAGGCCAGGCGCAGCTCCTCCACGTTCGCCCACAGGAGCTCGGGCACGAAAGCACCGCCGAACTCGCCGTAGTAGCCTTCCTCATTTACGTCATACTGCATCGTGAAAGAAATTTAAGAAGCAGCGCCGGATCTTTTTGCCCGGGCGCGACTTCGAATCTAGAGTTGAGGTCCACCCCCGCAAAACGCGGGTGTCGGAGGCGCTGCACGGCCACCGCATCGTCCGGACCGATACCGCCCGCCAGTAGGAAGTCGGTGCCGCCGCGATAAGTTTCCAACCAGGTCCAGTCGAACTTCCGCCCGGTGCCGCCCCCGGGCGTGTCGAAGAGCACGTAGTCGACCGCCCCTTCGTAGGTGCCGCACTCGCGCAAGTCCCGCACCGTGGCGATGCCCACGGCCTTCATCACGAGGTAGCCGGCCTCGCGTACCGCGCTCGCGTACGCGGCGTCTTCGCGTCCGTGCAACTGCACGAGCGATAGCCCCCAGGCCCCGGCGGTATCGAGTACTTCCCGAAGTGGCTGATCGCGGAACACCCCCGCCGCCCGCACCCCGGCCGGCAGTGCGAAGGGTTCGCTTCCGCAAAACCGGGGACTCGATTTCACGAAAATGAGTCCCCCGTAATTGATGCAAAGTCGGCCGATCTCCGGGAGGGAAGTCCGTTGGGTTAAGCCACAAACCTTTACGATCACGTCGCGCTGGGTTTAGGTGCGAGCAGGGCGGCCGTTTCCCGGCGAAACTGGCGGAGCCGCAGGCCCGGGTTCTGCGTTCGCATAAACTGCGTGCCCACGAGCATGCCGTCGTAGCCCGCGGCGAGCACCCGGGCCGCATCGGCGGGGGTCTGGATGCCGCTCTCGGAGATGCGGGCGAGCGTCGGGGGCAGCTGCCCGATGAGCCGCTCCGAGCTCGCGAGGTCGATGGCGAGCGTCTTCAGGTTGCGGTTGTTGATCCCCACGACGTCCGGTTCGATGCCGAGGTACCCGAGCTCCTCCTCGGCGTGTAGCTCGAGCAGGACCTCGAGCCCGAGCGCGCGCGCGAGGTCGGCCAGGCGTCCGGCTTGCTCCCGGGTCAACGCCGCGGCGATCAACAGGATGGCGTCGGCCCCGGCCGCTTTCGCCTCGTGGACCTGGTACGGCGACACCGTAAAATCCTTGCGCAAGAGCGGTACGTCCACGAGGGTGCGGGCCGACTCCAAATGCTGGAGTGCGCCACCGAACCAGCTCGGCTCGGTGAGGATGCTCAGGGCAACCGCCCCGGCTTCGACGTACCCCTCGATCACCGATCGCAGGGAGGCGGTCGTCCCGTAGTCGCCCTGACTCGGCGAACCCCGTTTGTGCTCCGCGATAACGCGCACCCCCCGCGAGGCACGCAGCGCCCCGGCCAGCGAGAGCGGCTCGCGGTTGTAGTGGGATCGACCGCGGAGCTCGTCGAGCGGCACGCGCAACTGATCGTCTTCGACGTCCCGGCGGCGCCGGTCGCAGATGTCTTGGAGTACACTCACGCGGCAAGCAATTTTTCGAAATTTTCGGCGACTCGGCCACCGAGCAAGACGGACTTCGCCCGCTCGATGCAGGCGCGCAACGGGTGCCCCGTCAGTACCTCGATGGCCAGGCCGGCGTTCGCCGCCACGGTATCGGTTTCGGCCAGCGTTCCTCGGCCCCGGAGGATACGCATAAACTGCGCGGGCGGATCGCTCGCTACCTCGATTGCCTCGGCGGGGGTAGGCGCGAGCCCGAGGTCGCGCGGCGCGATCGTGTACCGCCCGTGGTGGGTAAAGCAGCGGGCGGGGCCGGTGAGCGTGACCTCGTCGTAGTTGTCCATCGAGTGCACGATATTATAGCCCCGCGCAAACTGACCGAACAGCTCGGCGTAGACCCCCTGGGTGCGGGCGTCGGCCACGCCGATGTAGTGCAGGCTGGGTTTGGCGGGATTCACGAGCGGACCGAGCAGGTTGAACAGCGTACCTACGCCCAGCGCTCGCCGGACCGGTGCTACCGGCCCGAGCGCCGGATGGAAGAGCGGTGCGTGCAAGAAGGTAACGTTGGCGGCATCCAGTTGACGGCGCAGTCCTTCCTCGTTTTCGCGGAAGCTAAATCCGGCACCGCGCAGCGCGTCCGATGAGCCGTGGCTGCTGCTCGCCGAGGCGTTACCGTGCTTCACGACGCGGTAACCGCAGGCGGCCACCGTGAGCGCGGAGAGGGTGGTGACGTTGAAGGTGTTCTTGCGGTCGCCCCCGGTACCCACCATGTCGATGGCGTCGACGGCATCGAGGTCGACCAATTTGGCCCGATCGAGGAGGCTTTCGCGAAAACCGGCTAGCTCCTCCACGACGGGCAGGCGCATCCGGTAGCAGGCGAGCATGGCGGCAACCTGCTCCGGCGGGTAGGCTTCCTCCACGATCCCGTTCATGAGTTGGGCCGCTTCGGATCGTCCGAGGACCTGACCGGCGAAAAGTCCTTCGAGTAGATTACGCATGGGCGAGACTTAGGAAGTTAGCGAGTATCCGGTGGCCCGCCCGCGGAGACATGATCGATTCCGGGTGAAACTGTACGCCGTAAATCGGTTGGTCGACCACGGCCATCGCCATGATACAGCCGTCTTCGGCGTGGGCGATGGGTTGGAGCGCGCCCGGGAGGCCGTCGGCGACGACCGCCCAGGAATGGTAGCGGCCGACGTCGAACCTGCTCGGGAGGCCGCGCAGGAGGGCGTGTTCTTGGGTGGCGGTAATCGTTTCCTGCACGCCGTGCTTCACCTGCCCGAGGTTGTGCAATTTGCCGCCGAGGGCCTCGCCGAGGGCCTGGTGACCGAGGCAGATCCCGAGGTAAGGGGTACCGTTGTCGATGCACGCGCGCACGGTGTCGAGGAGCCGCCCGCTGTCCTTCGGGAGGCCGGGGCCGGGACTCGCGATAACGGCGGCGTAGTCGGCGATCCGGGCGGGATCGACTGCGGTATTCCGGAGCACCTCGACGCGGGCGGCGCCGACCTCGCGCAGGAGGTGCACCACGTTGTAGGTAAAGGAGTCGTAGTTGTCGACGAGTAGGATAGGTAGTTGCGCCATTACACGGGGACGATTTCCGGGTTCCCGACCGAGGCCGTGGCGATAGCCTGCCGCAGTGCGTTGGTCTTGTGTCGCACCTCCTCGCGTTCCGCCACGGGCTGACTGGCGGCGACGATACCGCCCCCGGCGCGGAAGTAGATCGTATCCCCGCGCACAACGGCCGAACGGATCACGATGCAGTGGTCGAAGCGTCCGCGCGGGCTCACGTAACCGAGTCCGCCACCGTACGCCCCGCGCGCCGCCTGTTCGTAGCGGTAGATCAGTTCGATCGCCTTGAATTTAGGGGCACCGGAGAGGGTGCCGGCCGGGAAGCACTGCGTATAAATGGTGTAGGGATGCAGCTCGCCCTCGACCGCTCCGCTCACCTCGGAGACGATGTGCATGAGGTGAGAGAAATCCTCGATCGCGCGCAGCTTGTCGACACGGACCGGGAAGCAGGAGCGCGACAGGTCGTTGCGGGCGAGGTCGACGAGCATCCGGTGCTCGGCGTTCTCCTTCGGGTCGGCGAGGAGTCGCTCGGCGCTAGCGTCGTCGACGGCTCGCTCGCCGGTACGCGGGGCGGTCCCGGCGATCGGGCGCATCACGGCCCGCCCGTCCTTCACGGTGAGTAGGGCCTCCGGGCTCGCCCCCAACAACCGGTACTGCCCGAAGTCGAAGTAGAAGAGGTAGGGGGAGGGATTGAGGCGGCGCAGCTCCCGGTACACGTTGAAGTCGTCGCCGCGAAAACGCTGCTCGTAGCCGCGCGACAACACCACCTGAAAGGTGTCGCCCACCTCGCAGTGCCGAATCCCCGCGGCGATCAGGGCTTCGTGTTCGTCGTCGGTGAGGTCGCTGGTCTCCTCGCCCAAACGCGTGAAGCCCTCGGTGGGCGGGAGTCCTTGCCGGAAGAGCGCCAACAAGGCGGGCAGCTCGCTGCCCTCGCTGCCCGGTGCGAACTCCACGATCTCGATCCGCTCGTGGAAGTGGTCGAATACCAGCAGGAAGCGGAAGAGGAAGTAGTGGAGGTCCGGCAAAAATTCGTGCTCACCGGCGTCCCCGAGCTCCGGTTCCACGAAGCGGTAGGCGTCGAAGGAGGTGAAGCCGAAGAAACCGTCGATCTCGCCGGGGTCCTCGCTGTAGGTAATCCGCTCGACCTCCCGCTGAAACACCTTTAGTACTTCCGCCTTCTCGACGACGGTACTCCGCTCGCTCGAAGTCGGGTAGTCGGTCCGGGTCAGCTCCCCGTGCTGAAAGCGCAACTCCAGCTGCGGGTCGACGCCGATGATCGAATGACTGTCGCGCCGCTGCTCGAAGTTGTGCGACTCGAGCAGTACCGCCGGCGAGAAGTACGCCCGCATTAGTCGGAACAGGCGCACCGGCGTCGTCTCGTCGGCCGAGACGACCGTCCGGTGGATCGTAAAGTGGGTGGTATCGCTCAAGGTGGATTACAAATGACGAGCGGCCCGTTCCGGAAGGGAACAGGCCGCTCGATGAAGACGCAAAGAAGCTTGTGTCACTACGCACGGGTTGCCTTCCGAGGGGATCGGAAGCGCCACCAGATCTGTTGATGCGTAGACATGAGCTGCGAATATAGACGGAACAAATTAGTCGGGGCGACTGGATTCGAACCAGCGACCACCCGTCCCCCAGACGGGTACTCTAACCGAGCTGAGCTACGCCCCGAGTGTGGGTAATACTGGATTCGAACCAGTGACCTCTGCTCTGTCAAAGCAGCGCTCTAAACCAACTGAGCTAATCACCCGAAAGCTTTGCCTCGCGTCCGAAGCGGCCGCAAATGTAGGCCGCGCACCAAAGAGCACCAACGAATACGCCAAAGATTGTCAGGGGAGCTCGCTGAAACGCCGGCGATCGCGCACGAAGTACGCCCACACGATGCTCTCCACGCCCGGCCCCACGCTCTCGCGCAGCCTCGCGATACTTTCCGCTTCCGCAAAACTTGCTTTGCTTCGCCGACTTTCGCCCAGGCGTCGGTAAAAGCCGAGGTGCGCCGACGCCACGGCGCGGGCGGCCCGAACCTCCCCGCCGGCGATAAACTTGCACCCGGCCAGTAGGTCCAGGGCCGAGCGAATCCCGAGCTTCCCGATGGCCGAGGGGAGCGCTTCGTTCTTGAAGAGCGTGGTTAACGAGTTGCGAAAGTTGAGGTACGTTTTGCGGGGGGAAGCGTACTGCAGGGTGCCGCCCCCGAGGTGGTAGACGGTGCTGGCGGGCTCTACCCAGACCTCGTAACCCGCCCGCCGCAGCCGCCAGCACAAATCGATCTCCTCCATGTGCGCGAAGTAGCTGCCGTCGAGCCCACCCACGCCCCGAAAGGTCTCGGTGCGCACGAACAGGCACGCCCCGCTCGCCCAGTCGATACGGACCGGCTCGTCGTACTGCCCGCGATCCTGCTCGACGGTATCGAAGATCCGGCCCCGGCAGTAGGGGTAGCCCAGTGCGTCGAGGAAGCCGCCGGAGGCACCCGCGTACTCAAATTCGAGCGGTCGCTCGTCGGCGAGTAGCTTGGGTTGCGCGGCGCCGAGTCGCGGGTTGTCGCGAAAGCGGCGCAGTACGGGTTCGAGCCAGCCCGCCGTGACGCGGACGTCCGAGTTCAACAGCACGAACACATCGGCCTCGACTCGGGCCAGCGCGCGGTTGTAGCCCTCCGCGTACCCGAAGTTTTGCGGGAGCGGCAGCCAGCGTACTCCCGGGAAAGAGTGCACGAGCGCCTCGCTGGCGTCGGTGCTGCCGTTGTCGGCGACCACGATCTCGGTACCGCTACTGAACTCGGTCACCGAGGGCAGGTACCGCCGCAGGTGATCGTACCCGTTCCAGTTGAGAATGACGATGGCGGTCCGGAGCGACTTCACGCGCCGCTGAGTAGTTCGAGGGTCGTCTCGCGGTCCCGCTCTATTTGCCGACGTAGCTCCTCGAGCGAGCCGAAGGATGCGTCGCCGCGGAGGTGGGCGACGACCTCGACGCGGAGCAACTGGCCGTAGAGATCGCCCTCGAAGTTGAGTAGGTTGACCTCGATAGAGCGCGGTCGCGGTCCCTTCAGACTCGGGCGCTCCCCGATGTAGAGCATGCCCTGCAGCGGGGCGGTCTCCCGGTGGAGCGGGTGCACGAACACGGCGTAGACCCCGTCGGCCGGCAGCAGCTTGTGCTCGTTTTCGAGGTCGATGTTGGCGGTGGGGAAGCCGATGGTACGGCCGATGGCCTGCCCGCGGACCACGCGGCCGGTAAGCGGGTAGGCGTAGCCGAGCAGCGCGGTAGCCGAGGTGATATCGCTCGCTCCGAGCGCCTTGCGGATCCGGGTGCTACTCACGGCCAGCTCGTCCACGTCTTGCTCGTCGAGCTCCTCGACGGCGATGCCCGCGGCCTCGGCGCTCGCTCTCAGCAGGGAGATGTCCCCGGTCCGACCGGCCCCGAAGCGGTGGTCGTACCCGATGACGACGGTGTGGGGCCGGAAGCGACCGAACAGGAAGTCGTGCAGGTATTCCTCCGCCGTCTGCTTCGCGAAGGCCAGGTCGAAGTTGACGATCACGAGGTGGTCGATGCCGGCGGCCTCGATCCGTTCGATCTTCTCGGCCGTCGTACTGAGGAGCTTGACCGGGTTCCCGCTGCTCAGGAGCACGCTGCGCGGGTGGGGGTCGAAGGTCACGACGACGCTGGTGCCCCCCGCGCCGGCCCGCTGCACGATCCGCTCGAGCAACGCGCGGTGGCCGAGGTGTACCCCGTCGAAGCTGCCGATGGTGACGACCGGCCTCACGAAAGTGGGCAGGCTGCCGAGCTCGCGGTGTACCTCCATGCGGCCGCAAATTAGCCGCCCCGCGCCCGCCGCCCAAGGCGAGACTACCTTCGCGCTCCCCATGACCAACGAAGCCGTACTCCGCGCCCTGTCCCGCGTCCAAGATCCACTCACCGGACAGCCGATCCAACCCGAGCACCGGGTGCGCGACCTCAAGGTGGAGGGCAACAACGTGAGTTTTAAGCTCGTGATGCCCGGCCTGGCGCAGGAGGCCAAACCCGTCGTGGTTCAAACCTGCGAAACCGCCGTGCGGGCCAGCTTCCCGGAGGCCAACGTGCACGTGCACCTCCTCGCCGAGGCGCGGCCGGGCGATACGAGTCAGGCGCTCCCGCAGATCAAAAACATCATCGCCGTAGCCAGCGGCAAGGGGGGCGTCGGGAAAAGCACGGTCAGCGTCAACCTCGCGCTTTCGCTAAAACAGCAGGGCCTCCGCGTGGGCCTCATCGACGCCGATCTGTACGGACCGAGCATCCCGACGATGCTCGGTCTCCGCGGCGAGCGCCCCAAGGTGAAGGACGTCTACGGTAAGCCACGCCTCCTCCCGCTGGAGGCCTTCGGCATGCCGACCATCTCGATCGGGAGCATCATCGAGCCCGAGCAGGCGGTGGTGTTGCGCGGCCCCCGACTGGCCGGCGTCATCAAGCAGTTTTTGCTCGAAGTCATTTGGCCGGAGCTCGACGTGCTGGTCGTCGACCTGCCCCCGGGCACCGGCGATATCCAGCTCACGCTCGTACAAACCGTACCCGTAACCGGCGTGGTACTCGTAACCACTCCCCAACGGGTCGCCCTCGACGACGCCGTCAAGGCGATGAACATGTTCCTGCTCCCGAACGTGAACGTACCGATCTTGGGGGTCGTGGAAAATATGTCTTGGTTTACCCCCGAGGATTTGCCCGACCGGAAGTACTACCTGTTTGGGAAGGGCGGCGGCAAGTCGCTGGCCAAACAAGCGAACAGCGTGTTGCTCGGCCAAATCCCGCTCGTACAGGGCATCGGGGAGTCCTCCGACGCCGGCATTCCGCCGAGCACCGATCCGAAGCACCCGACCGCGCGTTACTACACCGAAGTTGCACGAAGTACCTTGCGGCAACTGGCCTTGCGTCACGAGGCGCTCCCGCCGACGCGCGCGGTGCAAGTTCAGTAAGCCCACATCTCTGTTCCCCATGGCCCTAGCTGACCCCCAACTGATTACCCGTATCGACGCCGCACTCGACGCCGTTCGTCCGCACTTGGCCGTCGACGGTGGCAACATCGAGATCGTTGAGGTAGACGACAACATGCAGCTCCACATCCGGTGGCTGGGCAGCTGCTCCAACTGCTCGATGTCGATGATGACGATGCGCGCCGGCGTAGAGCAGGCCGTGCTCAACCGCGTGCCCGAGATCACGGGCATCAGCGCCGTCAACGGAATTTGAGCTAGGTCTTCCCCCGTGACACGAGACACCCTCGAAGCGCGCATCGCGGATATCGGCTCCCTGCTCTGCGTCGGGCTCGACCCGGTAGTCGATCGCCTTCCCGTCGGTATCGAACGCAACGCAGCGGGCGTACTTCAATTCCTGAAAACCGTCGTTGACGCTACCCAGGAGCACTGCGTGGCCTACAAGCCTAACCTGGCGTTTTTCGAGTGCCTCGGGGTCGAGGGGATACGCGTTTTCCAGCAAATCGTCGAGTACATTCCGCCCACGCACTTCATCATCGCCGATGCAAAACGGGGCGACATCGGCAATACGGCCAGGCGCTACGCGGAGGCCTTTTTCACGCACTATGGCTGTGATGCGATCACGGTCGCGCCCTACATGGGTCAAGATTCGGTGGAGCCATTTTTGGTCGACGGCCACTGGGCGATCGTCCTCGGCCTCACCAGCAATCCGGGGAGTGCCGACTTCGAGCAGCTTCAACTCACGGGCGGCGACGAGCTCTGGGAACGGGTGGTGGCGCGCTGCGTGGAGTGGGGGAGTCCGGACCAACTTATGTTAGTTACGGGCGCTACGAAAGCGTCAGCGTTCGGGCGGATCCGCGCGTTGGCACCCGAGCACTTTTTCCTGGTACCGGGGGTGGGTACGCAGGGGGGAGATTTGGAGGGGGTGTTGGAGCACGGGCTCATCCGGGGGGGTGGGTTGTTGATTAATTCGAGTCGGGGGATTTTGTACGCCGGGGCGGGGGCGGATTTTGGAGTGGCGGCGGCTCGGGAGGCCGGGCGGTTGCGGAGAGTTATGGGGCGGGTGCTTTAAAACTGCACCACCTGCACCCCCTCGTTCCCGTTCAAGTACCGCCGAATGATTCTGGCCGTTTCCGGGTTGCCCGCGTACGGCGTAATCACCGCCCGTAGTTTTTTCTTATCCGGATTCGGCACGAAACGCTTCGGCTTCGGCATGTACCCGTAGCCGCGGTAGCGGCCATCCTCCACGAGCACGACGGCCTGCTCCCCGGGGGTTCGCCCCTCGTCGATCACGAAGAAATCGTCGCCGAAGACCGTGCGCACCCGTAGCACCGCTTCCTCCACCCGCTCGTTGTACTCCTCCACGCACTCGTGCCCGGCGCAGATCCCGAGACAGCTTTTCAGGTGGTAGTGAAAGCAGGGCGTACCGAGCTTACCGTGCTCTAGGTTGACGTACCGACCGCAGAGCTCAAATTCGCGCTGCACGAACTGAAGCGTACCCCGCGCCCGGCTCAGCTTGGCGTACTCCCCCACGATATCGAGCGTCTTGCGGACCTCCGGCGTCGGGTGGCACACCTCCAGGCAGTACACCCCGTCTTCGTTGATGGTGCGGTGGAGCACGTACGGGAAGTAGCGGCGGCGTTGCGCCCGGTTGATGAGCGGACGCAGCCGTTTGATCTCGTGACTTTCGTAGAGCAGGGCCACGAGCTCCGAGCCGGTGAGCTCGTAGCGGACGTCCACCACGTGCTGGTGTAAGCGGTTGCTCTTCTCGTCCTTCTGCGCAAAATGCTCGAGTACCCGCCGGCGGATATTCTGACTTTTACCCACGTAAACGACCTCCCGCTTGCGGTTGAGGAAGTAGTACACCCCACACCGATCGGGCAGGCCGTGGATCTTTTTGATGTCGAGTCCGCCTGGCAGCAAGCTCTCCCGCATCGCCGTTTTGAGTACTTCGCGCGCATCGGCCTGACCTTCTTTGTGCGAGAGGCAGCGGGTTAGCAGCTCGGCCGTGGCCTCGGCGTCGGCCATGGCGCGGTGCGAGCGCGCGCGCGGGATGCGGAGCGCCTCGCAGAGCTTCCCGAGCGAGTAGCTCTTGCTGCCCGGATACGATTTCCGGGCGAGCTGCAGGGTGCAGAGCTGCTTGCGGGTGTACGTGAAGCCGAGGTGCGCGAATTCCGTGCGCAAAAAGGTGTAGTCGAACCGAACGTTGTGGGCCACGAATACGTAACCCTCCGTCAGCTTTACGACCTCCTTCGCAATCTCATAAAACTTAGGCGCGTCGGCGACCTGCTCGTCGTTGATACTCGTCAGCTCCTCGATCACGGTGTTGATGCTCGTCTCCGGGTTCACGAGCGTTTGCCAACGCTCCAGCTCCCGCCGCCCGTCGTGCAGAATGATCCCGATCTCGATGATCTTGTCGCGCGAAGGCCGGACGCCCGTTGTTTCGAGGTCTACGACCGCGTACTTCTCCATGCGCCGGTGCCGGCGGCCGCCGACGAGGTTTTAAACGCGGGCAATCGCCGTTCTTTCGAACCAATCGCCCGACGTGCAAGTGTTTCTGAAAACCGGTTGCGACTTATACACAATCCGATAGCGTGAATTTAAAATACTTTGTATTAATTCTGGGCCTATTGAGCGTCAGTTGTGGCGCTGCCCCGACCGGAGCCCAAACCTCGATCGTGGTCGGGGCCGAGCGCTTCGGGGAAGTACTGGCCGCCCTCGGTACGCAACGCGTCGGGGTAGTCGTGAACCACACCTCGATGTCGCGAGACACCCACCTCGTCGACCGGCTCGTGGCCCACGGGGTCGAGCTACAGAAAGTTTTTGCCCCCGAGCACGGCTTCCGTGGCGTCGCCTCGGACGGGGAGGTGGTCAAAGACGACATCGACCTCCAAACGGGCCTCCCCATCATCTCGCTCTACGGCAAAACCAAGCGACCGACGGCCGACATGTTCGCCGGACTCGATGTCGTCGTCTTCGATATTCAGGACGTCGGTGCCCGCTTTTACACCTACATCTCCACCCTCCACCACGTGATGGATGCGGCCGCGGAGTACGGGGTGCAGGTGCTCGTCCTCGATCGGCCCAATCCGAACGGGGGGTACGTAGACGGCCCGGTGCTCGACACCGCCTTCCGCTCCTTCATCGGTATGCACGAGATCCCGGTCGTACACGGGCTCACCGTCGGCGAACTCGCCGGCATGATCAACGGCGAGGGTTGGCTACCGGGGGGGCGTAAGGTGGAGCTCCGGGTGATCGAGGTCGCGAACTACGCGGTCGGCTCGCCGTACCAGCTTCCCATCCCGCCCTCGCCTAACCTCCCGAACCAACGGAGTGTCTACCTCTATCCCTCGCTGTGTTGGTTCGAAGGAACCGTCGTCAGCGTCGGGCGGGGCACCGATTTCCCGTTTCAGGTGTACGGCAACCCGAGCTACCCGGACACCGGTTTCGCCTTCACCCCCGAAGCCCGCCCCGGGGCCGCTTACGCAAAACTGAAGGGCGAGCGCTGCTACGGCGTGGATCTGCGCGGGGTGGACGCGGCGAAGCTCCAGCGCATCGACCTGACGCACCTCCTGGCGATGCGGGACAGCCTGGGTGTAGACGGTTTTATAGACCGCCCGGAGCACTTCGACTTGCTCGCGGGATCCGATGTTTTGCGGAAGCAAATCGAGGCCGGGCGGGGGGAAGAGGAGATCCGCCGGAGCTGGCGGGGGGGCATCGCCGAGTACCTGCAACGGCGCGAGCCCTATTTGCTATACCCGCGCAAGGACTAGTCGAACTCGTACCGGAGCTGCGTGCTCAGCTCCACGCGGTCGACCGCCCCGACCCTCCGGCGGTGCGCTACCCGACCCTCGATACTGAGTCGGGGGCTCGCCTTGTAGCGTACGTTCAGGTAGCTGCGGTACCCCCGGCCGAAGTACGCGGGAATCCGAAAGCGGTAAAGTAGGTCGTTCTCGAAGGCGTAGATGCGACTCTCGTAATCGTCCGTATCGACGAGCGCGATGCGGGCGGTCGCGCTGAGGGGACCCCGGGTCGGTCGCAACAGTACGTCCTGGTAGAGGATCGTGCCGTACGATAGCGTTCCACCCGCCTCCACGCGCGACCCTTCGGCGCGGGTGCGCAGCGTCACCGCCTCGGTGAGCCGCAGTTCAGCCTGTAGGCGCAGCGAGCTGCGCACGAAGGGCCGGAGCGTTCGCAGGGTCCCGCTCTCGTCGCGGGGCAGGTCGCGTTCGCTACGGCGGTGCCGAATCTGGAGGTACAGTCGGTGGCTGCGCCGCCGCTCGAAGCTCGCGCGGAACAGGGCGTCCTGATTGAGGCTCGGTCTACTCAGCCGAAAGCGGGCGTAGGGATGCTGGTAGAGGTCGTAAAAAACCTGCGCCGTCCAGTCGTCGGAGAGCTCCGTGCGCAGCGCTGCGTACAGACCCCGCTCGTTGTCGGGTCGTCGGCTCGCCCCAAAAACGTTGGGGTACAGCGTACGGTAACGCAACCCGTAGTCCCGGTAGACGACGGCGAGGTCGGTGCGTCGATCTATACCCGTTTGTACGCCCGAGATGAGGGCACCCGCACCCAGCCCGTCCAGTGCGGCCTCGCCGAACCAACTGATCGAGCCGAGGAAGGTCTGCCAGGCCAGACTGGCGTTTCGCATGCGATCCCCCGTGAACTCGAAGCGCTGGTAAAGTCGATCCTTCGCCGCGAAGGGTACCCGAAAGCGATGCTCCAAGTAGTGCAAACTCACGTTGCCCCAGGGAGCGTCGTACTGCACCGCCCCGCCGAAGCTCGTCGCGCTATTCGCCCGGCGACCGGCGATCTCGCTTTCGGTGCGGTGCAAACCGCCCTGCCGGAACGTCCCGAAGCTCAGCAGCCGATCCCCTCCGTCGCCGAGGGTATCCAGCGAGCCGTCCAGACCTAGGCGGCTGCCGAGCACCATCGCACTCCAGCTGCCCGACGCGAGTTTTGCGGCAGCACCCCGGTAAAAGCCGGCCTCACTCACCGAGGCGTGCGGGATCAGCCAGCGGGCGTTGCGCTGTACGTCCATCACGTAGGCGCCCTTCCCGCCGGCAAATCCGGAGTAGTTGATGAGCCCTTGGCCCCAGTTTACGCCGAAGTCGCCGAGCGCCACCGTCTCGAGCGTCCCACGCAGTTCGTCGGCGTAGGCGTGCGCGCTCACGTAATCGAAGAGTAGCGGGTTCTGCCTGCCGGCGAAACGCTCCCCGGCGTCGTTCTCGGCGATCACGCCGACGGAAAATTGGCGGCCGGCCGTTTTGCGTAACCGCAGGTAAAAAGGAAGGGGCGAACCTCGCCAGCGTTCGAGCGCTTCGTCATCGGATTGGTAGGCGGTACGTAGCGAGAGAAAAGCCGTCCCGTCTTTCCACCGCCGAAGCAGTCGCTGCGGTACCTGCGCCCCGGGACTCAGGCTCAGGTAGGGTAGGAGGGTCCGCACATCGGCTAGCTCGAAACCCGGTACCGCCTGCAGCTCCACCAAATCCAGCAGCGGTCCGCTCAGCCGCCGGTACTCGAGTAGGGCGTCGATCTGCAAAGGCGTGAGCAGCTGGAGGCTCGCCAGCTGTCCGGCGTTCGCGGTGTTGACCGGCAGCGGGTGGAGGAGCGTGTACGCGCGCACGTCGGAGAGGCGCTCTAGATCCCCTCCGTCGACCTCCTCGGCGTCGACGCTCTCGTCGATCAGACGTTCTACCTCCTCCTGATCCACTTGTGCGGAGCTCGGCGTTTGCGCGAGCGAGAGCGCTAAACAGAGAAGAAGTCGAATGTACAATGCGGCCGGGCGCGTGAGCATTACGGACACGCATTTGCGGCGAAGCTAAAGTGACCGAGTCGCGGATTCGGCTACCCGCTTTGGCGTATCCGCGGGACGGCAAAATTTCGAGGAAGTCTTCGAACCTGTTTTAAAAACTATCGACCGTCAACTCCTAGAATGCCGTACGAAATTTTTGATATCGTAGATCCGCGAAATCGAGTTGCGTTTCGCAGACCGACTTAGTGTGACATCCACACCATACCCGAGATGTGAATACTCCTAGACCGATCGGATGAACCCCAGCTCCTACTTTTGCCACATGCGAACGAACTCGACCTCTTGGTGGGCCTACCGCAATTGCTGCGAGGCGAACGGAGATTTCAGGTAAGTCGCTCGGGCGGCCGGATTGTCAGTGTGCAGTCCGGCCGCCTCGTTTTTTCACAGGCAAGTAACACAACATTTATGGCGACCAAGAAAACCAAGCTCGAGTACATCTGGCTCGACGGAACAGAGAACATGCAGCACCTGCGCGGGAAGACCCGCGTCGAGGGGGACTTCAGCGGTGAGCTCAAGGACTGCCCGGTGTGGAGCTTCGACGGTTCGTCGACCGGGCAGGCCGAGGGCGGATCCTCCGACCTCCTCCTCAAACCGGTCGCCATCTTCCCGGACCCGCAGCGCGAAAACGCGTTTCTCGTGATGACGGAGGTGCTCCGCCCCGACGGGACCCCGCACTCGACGAACGGCCGCGCGACCATCGACGACGACGACCAGGACTTCTGGTTCGGTTTCGAACAGGAGTACTTCCTGTGGGATCCGCAAACCGACAAGCCGCTCGGGTTCCCCGCCGAGGGCGAGCCGGGACCACAGGGTCCGTACTACTGCTCGGTGGGCGCGAAGAATGCGTTCGGTCGGGAGATCGTCGAGGAGCACCTCGACGCCTGCATCGAGGCGGGGCTCAACATCGAAGGCATCAACGGCGAGGTGGCCCCCGGCCAGTGGGAGTTCCAGGTCTTCGCCAAAGGGGCCAAGAAAGCGGGCGATCAAATCTGGATCGCGCGCTACCTGCTCGAGCGCACCGGCGAGGGCTACGGCGTAGCCATCGAGTACCACCCGAAGCCGGTGGCCGGCGACTGGAACGGATCGGGGATGCACGCCAACTTCTCGAATACCCTCCTACGTGAGAGCGGCAAGAAGGAAGATTACGATACGGTCTGCGAATCTTTCCGCCCGTACGTGAAGGAGCACATCGAGGTCTACGGCTACGACAACCACCTCCGCCTTACCGGCCAGCACGAAACGCAGAGCATCAGCGAGTTTTCGTTCGGGGTGTCCGATCGCGGTGCCTCCATCCGGATCCCCATCGGCACGGTGGAGCGAGGCTGGAAAGGTTGGCTCGAGGATCGTCGTCCCAACTCCGCGGCCGACCCCTACAAGGTTGCCGCGCGCATCATTCGCACGGTGAAGGGTGCCGAGAAGAAACTCGAAACCGCCTAGGCTTCTAGCGCGACCTTTGTTTTGGTGAAAGCCCGGTACGCACCACGCACCGGGCTTTCCTGTTCTTACTTACCGCCATGGTAGTGATCGACGACGCGCGACAGGTCAAAGCTTGGGACGAGGCCAGCCTCACGGCGCTCGGCGTAAGCGCGCTCGAGCTGATGGAGCAGGCCGCCACCGCTTTCGTGATCAAATTCGCGGAGGACTACCCGCTGCGCCGAACGGGCGACGTACACGTTTACGTAGGTCCGGGCGGTAACGGCGGCGACGGTCTCGCCATCGCGCGATTGCTCGAAAACCGGGGGTACGCCACGTACGTCCACGCCCTATGGCGGGAGGTAGCCAGCTGTACCGCCGAAGTGCGGACCAACTGGCAGCGGCTTCAGGATATGCGCTACAGCCGCCTGGTGCACCTCGACCCCGAGGCTCTCCTGCCCGACGAACAGGTCCTCGACAACGCGGTGGCCATCGACGCGATGTTCGGGGTCGGGCTCTCCCGACCGCTCGGAGGATCGCTCGCTAAGGTGGCCGAAGCCATTTCTTCGGGCTACCGCGACATCGTGAGCGTGGACACCCCGAGCGGGATCTCGGCCGACGGTAGCGTCTTCGAACCGGCCGTAGAGCCCACGCGGACCTACACTTTCCAGGCGCCGAAGCTGGCCGCCTTGCTGCCCGACACCGGCGCCGGGTGGGGCACCTTGCACGTGCTCGATATCGGGTTGCCTACGTTCGCGGCGGGTGAGCTCGGCACCCGGTACCGGGTGCTCCGCGCGACGGACGTCGCTGCGGGTCTACAGCCGCGCAAGCCCTTTACCTTCAAGAACACCTACGGTCACGTCCTCATCCTCGCCGGCAGCCGCGGCAAGGCGGGCGCGGCCCTGATGAGCGGTGTGGCCGCCTACCGTGCGGGCTGTGGCCTCGTCACCTTCGTGGCCCCGACCGACCTCGTGCACATCCTACAGATCGGCCTGCCGGAAGCGATGGTGGTCTGCGATCCGCACACGAGTCTGCTTACGCAGGTACCGGATCTCTCGCCGTACGATGCGATCGTCGTCGGACCGGGTATCGGGACCTCGCACGCCACGGGTGAGATGCTCGGGGAGCTCTTCGGACGGGTCGGCGATACGCCCCTCGTCGTCGACGCCGACGCGCTCAACCTGATCGCAGCGCGCGACGATCTCCGCGCGGCTCTCCCACAGCAAGCCGTGCTCACGCCGCACCCGGGGGAGTTCGAGCGGCTCGCGGGAGCGTCTAGCTCGTCGCTCGACCGGCTGGCCCGGCTGGAGGCTTTCGCCAAAACGACGGGCACTACGGTGGTGCTGAAGGGGCGCTACACCACCATCGCCAAGACCGGGGAGCAGACGGTATTCAACGTGAGCGGTAACCCGGGCATGGCCACCGGCGGTATGGGGGACACGCTGACCGGTATCATCGCCGCGGCCCTGGCAACGGAGGCCGACCCCTACGAAGCCGCTTGCCTCGGCGTACTCCTACACGGGACCGCGGGCGATATCGCCGCCGAACAGCTCGGCTACGAGGCGCTGCTCGCCACCGACGTGAGTCAACACCTCGGGGCGGCCTACCGACGACTCCGCGAAGAGCTTAGCGCCCAAACCGACCCCCCATGAGCAAACCCCGCCTGGTCGTGCTGTCCGGAGCCGGCGTGAGCGCCGAGAGCGGCATCCGAACTTTTCGCGACAACAGCGGACTCTGGGAGGACCACGACGTGATGGACGTCGCGACTCCCGAAGGGTTCGCCCGCGATCCGGTGCTCGTGCACCGCTTCTACAACGCGCGCCGCGCACAGCTCGCGGAGGTGAGTCCCAACGCCGCGCACTTCGCGATCGCCGGGTTGGAAGACGCGTTCGAGGTAAGCGTAATCACGCAGAACGTCGACGACCTGCACGAACGGGCGGGGAGCAAACACGTCGTCCACCTGCACGGCGAGCTGCTCAAGGCGACCTCGGTCGGCAACCCGACTTACGTAGCGGACTGGACCGGGGATCTCGGGCTCGACGACGTGTGTCCGGACGGCTTCCCGCTTCGCCCGCACGTCGTTTGGTTCGGTGAGCAGGTACCGGCCATGGAGTTAGCCGCGCCACTCGTGGCTCGTGCGGACGCCGTCGTCGTGGTCGGCACGAGTATGCAGGTCTACCCGGCGGCCGGCCTCGTGAGCCTAGCGGACCGCGGCGCCGCGGTCTACTACGTCGATCCCGCCCCGAGCCTCAATCCGGAGCTCTCCGGGCTGCGGCACTTGCGGGTCATCACCGGGCGAGCCGCGGAGGAACTTCCTCGCCTTGCGGCAAAACTCCGCGCGAGCCTACGCTAGAACGTCATGATTCGGCGTTTTGAAGGCCAAATTTCGCAAATTGCCCACCGTTTGCCGAATTTAAGGCAGTCCGGCACGGTGCTGGATGCGTTACGAACGAACCGACCGATCTCCGACCAATTAACCCCACCACCTTGCTAGCTCTTCGTCGAGGCATCCACCTTGCTTCCGCTACCGTTTGCGGCTTATTCTTACTTTCCGCTACACCTACGGAGCGTACGCTGAGCGCGCTACCGCTGACGGTGCCGACCTACAGATTCGGGCTTGAGCAGGAGCGCTACGCCAGCATCGAGGAGTCGAAGATCGAGCGCGGGGCAACGCTATCGCAGTGGCTCGCGGATTTCGGCGCCAACGATACGATCACCGCCAACTTACAGGCCACGGCGCTTCAACTCGTCGACGCCCAGAAGCTCGTCGCGAACCGGCCGTACACCGTCTTCACCCGCGGGGGCGAAGAGGTACCGACCTACGTCGTTTACGAATCCAACGACTACGAACAGCTCGTTTTCGACTTCGACGAAGCGCGAACACGCTTGCGTGCCGAGGCGGTGCGAACGGATCTCGTCCGCGGTCGGGGCACGATCCAAAGTAACCTCTGGAACGCGGTGACCGATCAGGGCTTGAGTCCGCGGATCGCGCAGGGCGTCCAAAAAGCGCTTCAGTCGGCCATCCCGCTCCGCAGCCTCGATAAGGGGGATGCCTTCGAGATGGTTTACGAGAAGAAATTCGTGGACGGCGAGTACCGGGGAGTCGGTAAGGTTAAGATGGTCAGTCTCGCCCACCGCGGTAAAACCGTGCGTGCGTTTTACTTCGAGCGCCCGAACGAAGGAATCAAAGGCTACTACAGCGAGGAGGGGGAAAACATGACCTCCGGCTACTTGCTCAGCCCGGTGCCCGGGGCTAGAATCAGTAGTGCGTACAATTTGCGTCGGTTCCACCCGGTGCTCAAGCGCCACAAGCCGCACTACGGTACGGATTACGCGGCGCCGCACGGCACGCCCATCATCTCGGTGGCCAACGGTAAAGTGACCAAAGTCTCGCGTACCCGCGGCAACGGGAAGTTCGTGAAGATCAAGCACGACGATACCTACTCCACGCAGTACTTGCACATGACGCGCCACGCCAAGGGCCTACGCGTCGGACAGTTCGTGGAGCAGGGCCAGGTCATCGGCTACGTGGGGAGTACCGGCCTGGCAACCGGCCCGCACACGTGCTTTCGTTTCTGGAAGAACAAGAAGCAAGTCAATCACCTGAACCAGTCGCTCCCGATGGGGCAGCCGCTGCCCGAGAGCCTACGGGAAGCATTCTTCGCCGAGCGAGACGCCATGCTCGCTATGCTGGACGGCGGTAGCCTCTAGCCGGCGGCTTGGGTGCCGCTACTCGCACTCGCCAGGGCATCTCGCCTTAGACTGCCGACCCGCCCCCGCAGCTGATCGATTCGCTCGCTGAGTGCGTGCACCACCTCGCCCTCCTGGGCTAGGTGCGCGTCGAGTTGAGTGAAGTGGCTCTCGATCCGTTTGCGGATCATCTCCGCGTACTCACGCAACTTCGCCTCTACCTCCTCTTTGAGCCTGGCCCGACCTTTGGCCACCTCCACCCGGTACTCCTGCAAAATCTTGCGGCGCTTAACAGTCGTCGTGACACCGGCGAACAGCAACCCGAGGGTGGTGATGATCCCGCCCGTGATGTCGAAAACGGCCAGTTGGGTTACCGCCGCGAGTACGGCGCCGATTACGGCCATGCCGCCGCCGGTCAGTAGATTGGTACCGAGCCCCTTGCGATCCGCGAAGATCTGTCGCCCCTCGAAGCTCTCGGATTGACTGATGAAGCGTTCGAAGGCCTCCTGGAGCTCGAGGAGGATAGCGGCGCGCTTGTCGGCTACTTCGCTGAAGAATACCCCGTCGCTCGGGAGTTGCAGCGCTTTTTGCTGCACCATGAGGTGGACGGTTTGCGTCATGTTCTGTAAGCTCTCCGCGAGGTCGTCGACCCCGGATTTGAGTCGGGTGCTGAGCTCCTGCGTGAGCTCGTTCTGCATCGACTTGGCGAAGTCATCGAGCCAATCCTTGGTGCCGGCCTCACTGGAAAAGAGTCCGGCGATGGCGCGTTTGATGAGTCTCCCGAAGGAGAGCCCGCTGGCGAGCTCTCGTTCCCGTTCGCCGGTACTTCGGTCGTAAGCGCCGAGCAAGTTTTCCGAAAGGATCTCAATTTGTCGATTGGCCTGCTGCTCGTGCCGGGCGAGGGTTTCACCGACTTCGACGCGGAAGGCGGTATCCGCCTCGAAAGCCTGCTCGCGCTCCTCGAGTCCGTTGGCCACCCGGTCGAGCATGTGGCCCGCCGAATCCAGTGAATTGGCTACTTTCAGACCGGCCGCCCGGCCGCCGGTGATGTTTTTCCTGACGTAAGCGAAGAGTTCGGCGAAACCGCTTTCCTCCGTCTTACCCGCTTGCTCCTCGAGGGCGCTCACGGCGAATACCGTGGGGTCGTTTACCCCCTTGGCGATGGCTTGATCGCGAACGCCTTCGATGTTGACCCGCAGATCGGCCGCCGGCATCAAGTCCTTTTGCTGCAAGACGAAGATCACCTTCCGTCGCCACTCCCCGTGGATGTAGTCGAAAAACTCCCACGCGCTCTGGCGGTACGGGTTTTTGGCCTCGAACACGAATACGACGAGATCGGAGCCGGGGACGAAGCGCTCGGTGATCTCCTGGTGGTGCGCTACGATCGTGTTGGTCCCCGGCGTGTCGACGATCGAGATCTCGGAGAGGATCTCCACCGGCAGGAAGATCTTCTTGAGGTACGGATTGACCTCCACGGTGCGCTCTTCGTCGCCGTAGAGGATCTGCTGCACGGTATCCGTCATCGGTTGCGGGGCAACCTTGGTGACCTCGCGCCCGGCACCGAGCAGGGCGTTGATGAACGAGGATTTCCCCGCCTTTACCTCCCCGACGATCACGAACAGGAAGGGTTCCCGGATACGCTCGCGCAGATCGTCGAGCGTGCTGGCCATGCCCGGCTTCCCGATCTCGACGGCGAGGGCGTGCAGATCGCGGACGAGTTCCTCGACGTGCAGGCGGGTCTCCTGCAGGTTTTGCGAAAGCAGCTTGGGTGAGCTCAACGGATTACGGATTTGGCGCAAGGTACCCTGCGGCGGCGGGGCCGTGACAGAGGATCAGGTCCAAGATCGAGAGGTTGCTGAGCCAGCCGGTACGCTCGGTGAAGACTTGGGGGTAGGTACGTAGACGGGGTTCTGGTCGGAGACCTACGGGGGATGCGTCCGTGGAGGAACACCAATCGCGTCCGCAGTGGGCATCCACCGGTACGCCGAGCCAGCGGATGACGAGTTCGGTACAGCTCGTATTCCACGCCCAGAGGGTATCGAACGTACTCGCGTACTGCTCCTCGAGCTCACCGACGTACTCGAGCCAGTAGGGGGCCGAGCCGTACGCCGCCCGCAAGCTCAGGAAATGTTGCCGTCGCCAATTTTCGGCGTAGCTGATGCGGACTTCCCGAATCGGGCACTGTTGGTGTTTGCCGCCGAGCAGCGGGATACTCAGCGTCTGGCGGCCGTGGGCGTTCGCGATGACCGTCCGGTTGCGTTGACTGCGGCGTTGGTAGTGTTCGGATGCCAGCCAAATGGCGCGCTCCGCCTCCAGCAGGGCGGTCCAAAGTGCGGTATTGCCGAAGTAGGGGAGGGGTGAACGGAAAACAGGAGACATCGTTGGGGTAGGCATGAGCTTAGATAACCTCAACAAGGATGGCATTGCGCTCGACGGCATGGACCCGGTGAGCTACTACAACGACGAAGGGCTTGCGGGATCGAGCGAGTATACGTTCGTGCTCCGCGACAAAACGTACTACTTCGCCAATGAGGCGAACCTAGAGCTATTTCAAAAAGACCCGGCGAAGTACATCCCCGATTTTGCGGGGAGTTACTTGCGGCATACGGACGCTACGCAGTCGGAGGAGATGAACACGCAGCACCAGAATAACAGCTCCGATCCAGCGTACTTGGAGAATCGGGGGATGTTAGGTGATCAGATTACGCCGATCGAGGGTGAGGTAGATACGGAGTTGCGCAATAATCCAGGCTTCGAGACGGAGGACGAGGTAGAACAATCGAATCTTTCGGATAGCGAGGCGTAGCGTAGGTAGCCCCCTGTCGTTGTGACAATAGAAGCCCCCGGCACTCGACTGAGTACCGGGGGCTTTTCGCTAAAATAGTAGGTTACTACCTACGGTAGCTTAGCGAAGAGGGTCACACTACGCTAGTGCTCTACGGCTAGCCGTAGAGCTTTCACACCGTGATCGCTCTTCAATACTACCGAGTAAAGTCCGGTCGGGAGGTTACCTGTGGATATATCTAACGTCCCAGCCTGGCTGGTTAGTGATCTTTCACCCAAAACCGCTTGGCCCTGCGCATTGACTAAACTATAGGTCGTCTCGGACGAAGGCCCATCCAAGCTGTAGCTCATGGATACTAAGTCGTTAGCTGGGTTTGGGAACAACCTGAACGATCCCGATAGCTCCGGGAGCTGCTTGGTCGATACAGGGGTGTTGTCAGAAACCGTAAGGCGTGTAACGAGCGTTGTGGTACCGTATCCTGTAAACTTCTGATCGAACTCCAAGAATGTACTGCCGTAGGTGGGTCCCTCGGCGAAGGTTATGTAGTCAGACGCACCATTGTCTGAGCTCTGGAGCACGGGTTGGACACCGGACCCCTCGTTCTGCGACTGAATTCGGACAGCGACCACGTATATTTTACCTGCTTCAAGGACAACCGAATCCTGCTCCTGGCTGGACTCAATCGCGATAGTTATCAGGCTGTCAGCCCCTGCCGCGCAAGTTTCTTCACCGGTTATCGTATACTCTCCAAATCCGATCTCATTATCTGGCGTAAATACGTCTACACTCGAGAACGCGGTGTCAGCGAGACCATCGTTGTCTAAGTCGATGTCGTAAATCGATGCGGTGATAACTGGTGTCGATCCTCGAACAGAATCGATTAATTCAGCTCCGTTACATATTCCGAAACTGACGCTTTCGGCGTTAACAGACTCAGAAATATCGACCACCATCCCAAATCGCACCTGCTTATCAGCGGCATCAAATGATTCCGTTGCGACGGAGGCGCCCTGTGCAATGATCTCGGGTACTGTTTGGAAGAAGTTAGGTGATATAACTACCGTCGGAGTGTCTGTAACTTGATTATCGAGCGTAGAGGTAACGAAGTAGCTGTAGGTACCGAGCTTTGAGTACGTAATCGGATCGTTGTCGAACAAGAGAATTTCCGTACTATCCGCAGGGATCGTGTCGAGAGTCGTTCCGACGACAGAGCTTGAACCATCGGGATCGATTACGTTCAAAGTCGCCGTGAAGATACTGTCGTTGCCGGTAACGTTAGTTAACTCAACAACGGATAAACCCAGTGTCGGCGTTGCAAAGCGAGCCCCGTACCCATCGAAGGTCCCGGCGGCTTGAGACAGGGGGATCACCGAAGACTGGGCGATGTAAAAGTCGCCAGTAGTGCCGACCGGATTAAACGAGACGGTAACGAGCTCGCCGGAGTCGAGGGCGGGAGTCAACCGCAAGCCGGTGTTGTAAGAAACGGAGGCGCCGGGTATGCCGACCGCTGGTGGAGGGCTGCCACCTGACATGTTGATGACTGAGTTCTCCTCGTTTTCGGTAAGCGAATTAACGATTATGAAACCGATAGCACCTGCCGCTTCGGCGTTGATGGCTTTCGCGGTGAAGGCACATGCGCCCCTGCGGAGCAAAGCGATTTTCCCGGTGAGATCCGTCGCGAGTGCGGAGCAACCGAGACTGTCTGAAGGAATCGTGTCGGATGCGACGGTAAACCCCCAAGCGAGTTCTGCGCTTAAGGGGGATTTCAGGTCGGCTCCCCAGTCTGTCGGTGGCCCGAAGGGAACTGGTCCGACCGTCTCTGAGCCGATGGCGAAGCTCAGCTGAAGCGGTGTACTCGAGGAGTCGCCGCGGATGGTCCCTGTCTGAGCCCGCGTGGCGAGCGTAGCGCAGAAAAGACATAGTATTGAAAGTAATGCTAATCTCATAGAGGTTGTTTATTAAGGGGACAATGTACAACATATTTTACATATTATAATTAGTGCAGATAAATTTTTTTATTTCAAGTCATCAGTCACCTCAAATACTATTGGTATAGTAGTACTACTATATATAATAAGTTGAAAATAAGGGGGTTGCGAACTCTGCGTAGGTAAGCAAGACCAATGTACACCGATATTTTGCACTACTAATGCGCGAAAATCATGCATGACGCAGCGTCAAATGCTACCCACCTCCCGCACCGGGGTATCGAGTCGGAGTGCGTCTACCTGCACTCCGGTGATTTGATACTTCCAGTTGATACGACCCGCCTTCCGATACGATGTTTACGAGGGGATCTCCCGGTCCATTTGTAATTCAGCTCTATGCGTTACATTCGTGTCATGAAGGAACGCTCCGCGGCTCAATTCAACGTGGGTCGCCTGTGGCTTACCGCCGTTGTGTTATCGGTCTTCGTCGAACTCTTCTTCTGCTCGGCGCATACCGGTATCACCGCCGAGCTCGGTACTTTCCTGCCCGAACCCAGTGCTACCGTACCCCTGACAAGCCTTACCCTCGAGCATATCGATTCCGCCATCCAACTGCTCGAGCGGATCTTCGTCCTGGCCAGCTAGGCGTTTACTCCCCTCGTTGCTCCCAGTAACGTAACAACCCATCCACGCTCATGCTCGTCGGATTCGCCAAGCGGTACGCACTCACGTACGTTGGAGTCTGCCGACGCTCTTCGTCGACCATCGCCTCAAAGCCTCTCCCGAGCTGCTCCCGACCTTGAGCTCGATTTTCGCGTATGTACTCCGACCACCGATCGATTTTACCCAGTAGCTCGTCGAAGTGCAGATTCGCTTCAATCCGTAATCGCCCGAAGTGGGTGGGGTAGAGCCCGGACACTCCCTTTACGCCGCGCAGCCTAGCGATGCTACCTCTCCAAGCTTCGATATCGATGTCGGGCGGTGGGCAGGGCGGCTCAACGGGTCCGCGCTCTATGCGTACGCCACCGACATCCCCGAGGAATAGAGCCTCCCCGCCCACTTGCCACGCGATGTGGTGTTTGGCGTGTCCCGGACTGTGGTGGGCGGTTACCGACAACCCGCCGAGCCGTGTGGTTTCGCCGTCGGACCAGGTACCCAACCGCGCCTCCCCGACGGGCTGCATCTCTCCCCATAGGGTCTCCATCGCGGCGTCTCCGTAAATCCGGGCCGCACTCCGCCAGAGTCGAGCGGGGTTCAACAGGTGCCCGTACCCCAGTGGGTGCACGTGTATTTGTGCCCCGCGCTGCGCGAACGCCCAGGCCGCCCCCGCGTGATCGAAGTGGATGTGCGTTAGCAAGACGTGCCGCACGTCCTCCACTCGATACCCCAAACGATCGAGTCCCACGGTGAGTCGATCCCAAGTAGAGTAGGGCCCCGGATCGACGATCACTAGGCCCCCCGTCGCTTCGATCACGTAACAGGCGATGACCTGCGGCGTGCCCTGAAAGTGCAAGTCTACGGTATGTACGTCCATCACGCTTCCGTCGTTAGCGGCCTCGGCCCGGTTAACCGTAAGCCGTTTCGCAGGTCGAGCCCGCTCATCCTGCCCTTTCCGGCCGGTTTTACCGTGAGTAGTTCGAGGAGTCCGCTGCCGGTGGTTACGGCCAGGCCGGGGGCCTCCCGTCGGTAGGTGGCGGACTTGTCGAGCGGCACGAGGTAGCCTTGCGGCAAAACAGCTCCCGCGGAAGCGATCGCTTCCGCGGCGATGGCGCCCGCCACCGGTTGGGAGAGCAGCACTTTCATCTCCCTCCCGTCGAGAACCGTCCAGGCTGCCGGATACGGGGACATACCCCGTACGAAATCGTGTAACTTCTGATCGGACAGCGACCAATCGACACGCGCCGTGTCGTGCGTGAGCTTCGGTGCGTGGCTGGCCCGAGAATCATCCTGCGGCGTGCCCGTCGTTTTGCCTTGAGCGATCAAATCGATGGACTCGAGCACGGTTTGGGCACCCAGCGCCATCATGCGATCGTGCACGCTGCCGGTGGTTTCGTTCGGCCCGATGTTCAACTCTCTTTGCAGCAACAGGTCCCCGGTGTCGATGTCCTGTTCGAGGAAGAAAGTGCTCACGCCCGTCGTCGTCTCGCCGTTGATCACCGCCCAGTGGATGGGGGCGGCCCCCCGGTAAGCGGGCAGTAGACTGCCGTGCAGGTTAATCGTACCGAGCGGCGGCATGGCCCAAACCAGTTGCGGGAGCATGCGAAACGCGACTACGACCTGCAAGTCCGCACGTAGATCGCGGAGCTCCGCGAGGAACTTTTTGGACTTCAAATTGCGGGGTTGTAATACGAGAATACCCCGTTGAAGCGCATATTTTTTCACCGCAGGTTGTAATAATTGCTTACCTCCGCGGCCCCCAAGCTTGTCCGTCGCCGTTACAACCCCAACCACATCATCGCCCCTCTCGACCAGCGCGCGCAGCGGAGCGACGGCAAATTCGGGGGTCCCCATAAAGATGGTACGCATGCTTGCAAAGCAACACCACCGGGCACCCTACTTTTGGCACATGCAGGTAGGATTTGTGAGGGCGGTTTTTAGTGTGGTTTTACTCGTCCTTACCGTCAGTGCATTCGCCCAACTTCCTACCCAGGTCCAGCTCGAGGGAACCACCACGCTCGCGGACGGTGGCGTACCCGTCGAACGCGTCCGGCTCACCATCAGCGACGCACTCAGCGGACTCGTCTACGCCGAACCGGTGAGCGCGGACGACGGTACTTTCGGCGCTAGCGTACCCGGTGGGAGAGACATGATCATCCTCGCCCGCAAACCCGGCTTCGCGCTCGCCGAACAGCGGGTGGCGGGTCGCTCGGAGGGCGTCGACAACGAGCCGATCACCGTGCCCCTGCGGCGCTCGGCCGGCTACCTGCTGCAAGTGTCGCTGCGCGAGGGCGGGGGGGCGCCCAACGACAGCCTGGCCACAGCCCTGCTGGCGGGGGCGAAGATCGAGGCGTACAACAATACGAGCTCGGCCGCCGTAGAGGTCGTCAAGGAAGCCGGCCAACCGTACTTCGCGATCGAGCTGGCCCGCGGGAACCACTACACGATCCTCATCCGCGCCGACCGCCACTTCGCGAAACGTATCGACGCCTACGTGGAGGTAGACGGCTGTCAGCTCTGCCTCGAAGGCGTCGACCAGAGTGGCTCGGGTATGCGCGGTGACGAAGCGATTGGAACCGTTTTGGTGAACGTCGGGCTCGAGCCCGTCGAGTTGGACTACGCCATGGCCCTGCCCAACCTATACTACGCTTACGACGAGTACCAACTCGGGGACAGTTCCAAGCGGGAGCTCGACCAAGTCGTGGATATGCTCCGGATCAATCCCGCGATCCAGGTCGAGATCGGGAGCCACACCGATAGCCAGGGCGACGCGGAGTACAACCGGAGATTGAGCCAGAAACGCGCTGAGGTAGCCGTGCGCTACATCGCCGACCAGGGCGTCGACACCCTGCGGCTCTCCGCGATGGGCTACGGCGAGACGGAGCCCGCGAACATGTGTCGCGACGGCGTAACGTGTAGCGAGGAGGAGTACGCCGTGAACCGCCGCACCGAACTCCGGGTGGTCGGACTCAACGGCGATCCCTTCGCCCGGGAAAACCTCGCCGACATCTTGGCCATCGAGCGCAAAGGTGGACTCGACCGCGGCCCGGCGGATCACGGCGAGGAAATGCTTCCCGACGCCACGCTGGTCTCTACGACCTCCTCCGAACGGCAACTCATGGAGGAAGCAAAAAACGCCTACGCGCGCGGCGAGCGTACCGAGCAAATCGAGGTGAAGCAGCCCGAAAATCTGCACCCCAACTCCCCCGAGCTGATAGCGTCCGGCGAGTCGGCGCCGACGGGCGACTCGACCGGGTCCGCAGCGGTACCCGCCGCCCGGCCCGCGAAGCGACGAAAGCCCACGCGACCGCTGACCAGTTTCGCCGGCGATCAGTCGACCGGGTACCGCGTGCTGGTGTTCGAATCCTCGAGTGCGCTCGCCGACGAGAACGGGGAGCTTTTCTTCAAGTTTGGCGGACTGAAGGAGCAACTCCTCAGCGACGGCTCGTACGGTTACTTCAGCGATGTGTTCGAAACCGAACGTGAGGCGCGCACCTACGCCGATCAGCTCGAGTCGCTCTTCCCGCGCGCCAAGATCTTGCGCTTCGAGAATGGTCAGACCACCGATCCGAGCGTGCCCCCTGTCCCGAAATAGCGAGCAAAATTAGTGGACATGCGCGTCAGAGAATCTTACGTCGATCACCTCGGGCTTCGACTCAAGGTCTACCACTGGTCCACCGAACCGACGGCGATCGCAGCCCCGGCGCTGCTGATCGTCCACGGGCTCGGAGAACACGCCGCGCGCTACGAGGTCCTCGCGGAATACTTCGCGGAGCGGGGCTACCACGTTTTCGGCTTCGATCACCAGGGCCACGGTCGCAGCGACGGCGGGCGCGGCGTTATCCAATCCTGGCCTTCGTTGGTCAGCGAGATCAACACGTTACGGGCGTACATCCAGCGCGAACTCGAGCAAGGCACCCCGATCACGCTCTGGGGCCACAGCCTGGGGGCGCTGCTTTCGCTCGACTACCTCACCGGCCGTCCCGAAGCAGCGAGCCTGCCGGCCGCAATCCTCACGGCACCGCCGCTACAGCTCGCCTATCGGCCATCGCCCGCGCTCGTTCGGGCCGGCCGCCTCCTGTCGGGCCTCACTCCGGACCTGACCATCGGAAATGGGCTCGACCCCAGGTCGCTCTCGCGGGACGCAGGGGTGGTGTCGCTCTACATGGTCGATCCACTCAACCACGACCGAATGAGTTTGCGACTAGCTGCCCAAATGCTAACGGCGGGTACCCGTTTGTCGGCGAGCCCGCAAGCGGTACCCTGCCCGCTGCTGCTCATGAACGGCTCCGCAGATCGGATCTCCGACTTCGAGGGCGCGCGTAAATTCGCCCGGCAGGCCGTTGGCGAGGTTACCTTCCGGGTTTGGGAGGGCCTTTTCCACGAGCTCCACCAGGAACCCGAGCAGGAGGAGGTATTCGCTTTCGCCAAAACGTGGCTCGATAACCTTCCACCAAGCAACCTATGACCGCAGCTGAATTCATCCAATCGCTCCCCACCCGCGCCACGCCCGAAACGGTAGACGGTATGGACACCAATTTCTACTTCGACCTCGCCGGCGACGGCGGCGGCCAGTACACCGTGGTCGTCAACGACGGCGCCTTGCGCGTGGAGGACGGTAAGGTCGGCGACACGAAGTGCGAGGTGAAGGCCGATGCGAATAACTTCATGAGCGTGATCCGGGGTGATACCAACCCCATGATGGCCGTGATGACGGGGAAGATCAAAATCTCCAACACGGGTGAGCTACTCAAGTACGCCAAGGTCTTCGGCCTGATGTAACGCGAGCGCCTCAGGCTACGTCGGTAGCCTCTCCGTAGAGCTTCAGCGCGATCCTACCGAGGGCCTCCGGCGCGATGGCCGGGTCTTTCGTCCCATTCCAGTAGGAACCGACGAACCCGGTGTCGAACTTCCCGCTGGTGAACGCCGGATGCTCGCACACGAAGCGACCGAAGGGTAGGGTGGTGGCGACGCCATCGATCCGGTAGTCGTCGATGGCACGGACCATCGCCCGCAGTGCGGCCGGTCGGTCTACGGCGTAAACGATCAGCTTCGAGAGCATGGGGTCGTAATAGATCGGCACCTCCATCCCCTGCTCGTAGCCGCTGTCCACGCGCACCCCGGTTCCCGTCGGCTCGACGTACCGATCGAGGTTGCCGATGTCCGGCAGGAATCCACCGTACGGGTCCTCGGCGTACACGCGGAGCTCGATGGCGTGACCGGTTTGCCGCAGGTCGTTTTGGCGAAAGCCGAGCTCCTCCCCGCGAGCCACGCGCAGTTGCCACTCGACGAGGTCGAGGCCCGTGGTAAGTTCCGTTACCGGGTGCTCGACCTGTAGGCGCGTGTTCATCTCGAGGAAGTAGTACGCCCCGTGCGCGTCGAGCAAAAACTCGACGGTACCCACGCCCTCGTAGGTGCAGGCGCGGGCCACGGCCACGGCGCTCTCCCCCATCCGGGTGCGTAATTCGGGACTCACCGCCACACTCGGCGCTTCCTCCACGACCTTCTGGTGGCGGCGCTGCACGGAGCACTCGCGTTCGAAGAGGTGGACTACGTTGCCGTGACCGTCGGCCAGTACTTGTATCTCGATGTGCCGCGGCGCCGCGAGGTATTTCTCGAGGAACACACGCGAGTCCCCGAAGGCGCTCCCCGCTTCACTCGCCGCCAGTTGGAGTCCCTCGGCCAGCTCGCTGCGCGCGTTGACCACGCGCATGCCCTTGCCCCCGCCGCCGGCGGACGCTTTGATGAGCACGGGGTAACCGATCTCCTCGGCGACCTCCACGGCCCGCGCCAAATCGTCGATGGTGGTGTCGAGGCCGGGTACGAGCGGGACGTCGAACTCCTTGACGGCCTGCTTCGCGTCGAGCTTGCTGCCCATCACCCGCATCGCCTCCGCGCTCGGACCCACGAACGTTATCCCGGCGTCGGTTACCGCTTCGGCAAACTCGGCCCGCTCGCTCAGGAAGCCGTAGCCGGGGTGGATAGCGTCCGCGCCGCAACCGCGCGCCGCCTCCAGGATGCGGGGGATGTTGAGGTAGCTTTCGGAGGCGGGGGCCGGGCCGATCCGCACGGCCTCATCCGCGAACCGAACGTGCGGTGCCCCGCGGTCGGCCTCGCTGTAGACGGCCACCGTGGCGATGCCCATGCGCCGCGCGGTGCGCATTACGCGCAGGGCGATTTCTCCTCGGTTTGCGATTAGTAGTTTCTTCACGTCGCGGTAAGGTAAGCGACCGGCGAGGCTCATCTTCGCTGGTATGGGCAACGATACCTTACCCGCTCTCTGGACGCCGGACGCGGGGCTCGCCGACGGCTGTCGACTCGCGCAGTACACCGCGTGGCTCCGGCAGCGCAGCGCGTACGCCGGTCCGGAGCGGGATTACGAGGCGCTTTGGCGCTGGTCGGTCGAGGACATCGGTCGCTTCTGGTCCACGATCGCCGACTACTTCGAAGTGGAGTTGCGCGGGGAATGGACGGCGGCCGTAACGTACGAAGACGTCGAGCACGCGGCGTGGTTCGCCGGGGCAACCGTCAACTACGCCGAGCACGGCTTTCGCCACGCGACCCCCGATCGACCGGCCTTCGTCTCGCTGCGCGAGGACGGAGTCCCGCGCGAGACCTCCTGGGAGGAGTTGGGCGGCCGTGTCGCAAGCCTGCAGGCCCGACTGCGGGCGGCCGGGGTCGTGCGGGGCGACCGGGTGGTCGCCTACCTCGGCAACGGCCCCGAGGCCATCGCGACTTTCCTCGCGGTCGCCGGGATGGGCGCGGTTTGGTCGAGCTGTTCGCCCGACTTCGGGGCGGAGGCCGTACGCGATCGCTTCGAGCAACTCGAGCCCAAGGTACTCGTGGCGTGCGATGGGTACCGCTACGGTGGCACCTTTTACGACCGCACCGACGTGATCGAAGGACTCGCCGAAGCGCTCCCGAGCGTGCGACTCAAAATTTGGGTGGCCAGTGATCCGGAGCGTGGGAGTCGCCTGAGCGAAGCGGATTGGCTGGATTACACCGCCGTCCCCCCGACCGACCAGCCGCCCCTTTTTGAGGCCGTTCCGTTCGAACACCCACTCTGGGTCCTGTTTAGCTCCGGCACTACGGGGCGCCCCAAAGCCATCGTCCACGGTCACGGTGGCTGCCTACTCGAACACCTCAAGTACCTCGCCTTGCAAATGGACGTACGGCCGGGCGAGCGCTTTTTCTGGTTCACGACCACCGGGTGGATGATGTGGAACTTCCTGCAGGCGAGCCTGCTCGTCGGTGCGGTACCCGTGCTCTACGACGGCAGTCCGGCCTACCCGGATCTGCGACTGCTCTGGCGCCTTGCGGCAAAACTGCCCATCCAGCATTTCGGCACTTCCGCCCCCTTCATTCACGCCTGCCTGCGCGAACGCTTGGCCGTCGGTGCCGAGCTACCGGAACTGTCGCTCCGCTCGCTCGGCAGCACCGGCGCGCCGCTGAGCGCGGCGGGGTTCGAGTACGTGTACGCCGGGGTATCGGAGCGGGTTTGGTTGGCGAGCATGAGCGGGGGCACCGATGTGTGCACCGCGTTCGCGGGCGGCTGCCCCTGGAAGCCGGTGGTGGCCGGCAAGATCCAAGCCCGGGCGCTGGGCTGCGACCTGCACGCCTACAATCCGGCGGGCAGCGACGTACTCGACGAGGTCGGGGAACTCGTGGTCGTGCAACCCATGCCGAGCATGCCCGTCGCATTCTGGGGCGAAGGTGGTGCGGAGCGTCTGCACGAGAGCTACTTCGGGGCTTTCCCCGGAGCGTGGCGACACGGCGATTGGATCGACGTCGATGCCGCGGGTATGCTCCGGATCCACGGTCGATCGGACGCGACGCTCAACCGGCAGGGGGTTCGGATCGGGACGGCCGAGATCTACCGGGTGCTGGCGGGTTTTACGGAAGTAGACGACGGTCTCATCGTCCACTACGTCGATGCTGGCGGGGACGAACACATGCCCCTGTTCTTGAAACTCGCTGCGGGTACCGCACTCGACGGAGCGTTGACCGAAAAAATTCGCTCGGCGCTGCGGGAGGAAAATTCGCCGAGGCACGTGCCCACCCGAGTTATTGCGGTAGCTGACATCCCGTACACCCTCAGCGGTAAACGGCTCGAGGCACCGGTGAAAAGCTTGTTCGAAGGGAGGGCTCTGGAGGAAGTAGCCAACTTGGGCGCCCTGAGGAACCCGGATGCCTTGCGCAGCTTTGCGCACCTTGCCGCCCAAACTTAGGTGGATGATGCGTGAGCGAATTATGGTAGCCCTGAAGGGGGCGGGGATGGGGATGGCCGAAGTGGTGCCCGGGGTGAGCGGCGGTACGATCGCCTTCGTGACGGGCATCTACGAGCGGCTGCTCAACGCGATTACCTCGGTGGGGCCGGGCTTGGTGGGCGTCTACCGGGAAGGCGGTGTGCGCGCCGTGTGGTTGGAGATCCAAGGTCCGTTTCTACTGAATCTCGTAGTGGGTATGCTCGCCGGTCTCGTGTTTGGCGTGTTTGCGATCAGCTACCTACTCGAAGCCTATCCACCGATTATCTGGGCGTTCTTCTTCGGATTGATCCTCGCCTCGGTGTGGTACATCGGTCGCCTGGTGAAGCCGTGGTCCGCGGTACCCGTAGTCGCGTTCGTAGTCGGGTTGGGCACAGCGCTCGCTATCGTTACCGGCGCACCGGCGGGCGGGAATACGGCGCTCTGGTTCGTGTTTTTGAGTGGGGCAATAGCGATTAGCGCGCTCCTGTTGCCCGGGATAAGCGGGAGCTTCGTGCTGCTCCTGCTGGGGATGTACGGCTACATTATTCCGACGGTGAAGTCGGCGCTCAGCGGGGGAGGGAGTGAAGCGTGGACGATCTTGGTCGTGTTCGCGCTCGGGTGCCTCACCGGCCTGGTGACCTTCAGTCGGGTCTTGTCCTGGCTCTTCGCCAAGTACCCCCAGCCTACGCTCGCGTTGCTGACGGGTTTTATGCTGGGTTCCCTGTACAAGCTGTGGCCCTGGCGTGAGGTAACCCGCTACCTGACCGACGATTCGGGACAGCAGATTCTCGACGACCACGGGCTCCCGAAGATCCTCCAGGAGGCACCGGTCTCTCCGGCCGCCTACGAGTTGGCTACCGGCCTACCGAGCTACGCGCCCCTAGCGCTGCTCGCTATATTGCTTGGCGTCGGGGTGATTCTGCTCCTGAGCAAGGTGGGACAAAAGTCGCACATTACGCAAACATCCGATACTTCCTATTGAACAGGAGGACCACCTTGTGGCCTTACCAGGCACACTCACTACCGCTAAATCATGCGACTACAACTACCCCTTTTCCTGAGCTTCAGCTTGCTGACGTGCATTGCCTACGGGCAGCGGTCGACAGTGACCTATGACTTCGCTCGTAACACATTCGGGGAATTCGAAGACTTGCCCTCGGAGATGGATCTACTCATCAAAGGAGCGCTTCCGCCCGCGACGGAGTTGGTTGAGATCAACGTGTACGACAAGGAAGTTAAAAAGGGTGACGAGCTGTATTCCGGATTTTGGACGGCCGCCGGCACGACAGGTGCCAAGGAGTTTGCGGTGCCCGTGAACTACCAGCTCTCGCCGGGGCGCGACTATACATTTCGGATCAACTTCTTCGGAACCATCACCTCCGCGGCGCGCACGGAGCTCTACCGCCAGGTTCGCTCCAACATCGAGAGTTACCTAAACCTCAACTACGAGGTGCAGGAAGACGGCGAGATCGAGCTCAAGGAGAGTGCGCGCAAGGTCCGCCGAGAACTCGATCAGATCGTCCTACAGTCGATGAGTCAGTACCGGATCACCTCCCCCGGGGCGTTTCGGGGCTTCTCCGACCTGGTGCTCGAGCAACTCGACCAGCTCGACGGTTACAAAGCGACCGTCGGTGGCTCGAGCCAGGACAGTTTAGCCCGCGCCCAAGTGAACGGGGGCGTCTCCCGCACCAGCCCACTCACTTCGCTGATGAACCTTATCGACGGCGAGCTCCGCAGTATCCTCAATCAGGACATCGTGATGCTCCGTACCGAGCGCGTAGTGAGCGACTACCGCGCCGAAGACAAGCCCGGTTATTTTAGCATCGTCGCCGGTTACGGCGCGGTTTACTACGATGGAAATTTAGACAACCTCGACTACGACGCTCAACCCTTCATCGGGCTGGGCTTTCCGCTGGCTCAAACCAAGGTAGCGCCCAAAGTATTCCGTAACGCATCGGTTAGCGTTGGGGTGTTCCTCAAGAACTTCGACATCGAGAACACCACTTACACCGGACCCATCGTGAAGCGGCCGCTTTTCCTGGGCTTGGACTACAAGTTGTTCCAGTTCGTTCGCTTCAACGCGGGCGCCACCTTCCTCGAAGCCGAGGGCGACGATGACGGAGATTTCGAAAATTTGGGCAGCAGGGTGCAGGTGCGGCCGTTTATCGGCTTGAGCGCAAAACTCAATCTCCGCGTATCGCTCGACAAATAGTGACCATGACTAAGCTTCTTGCGTTTGGCGTTTCGGCGCTAAGCATCCTGGGTTCCGCGCACGCGCAGCAGTCTGAAACCGTCTCGAGCCTCGGGGTCAAGGTCGGTCTCTCGACCTATTACGGCGAACTCAACGACCGAATCTTCCCCGCAACGAGCGAGTCGCGCAGGCTCTTCAACAACATCGACTACGCTTCCTGGGGCCTCGATTACGAACAGTACTTCGGGAACGCTTGGGGGGCGGGTATCCTCTACACGAACTCCGAGTTCAGCGCCTCCGATCGTCGGATCAAGTGGAACGGGGACTTAATCACCGATGCCGAAAATTTTGCACGCGGCCTGAACGTGCGTACCAAAATTAACGACTTATCGGTCTACGGGATCTGGTCGGCGAACGATGGAAAGCTGATCAGTGAGACTTCGTGGCTGGCTCCGTACTTTAAATTTGGCGTCGGGTTGACTAAGTTCGACACTTACGGAGACCTCACGTACCAGGGTGATGGTACGTACGCCTACGCCGCGGATGGATCGATTTCGGCCACTCCCGCGGGATCGGACGCTCCCGTCGTCCTCGACGAGCTCGACGGTACGTTCGAAACCCCCCTGCGGGAGCTAGGGACGAACGGTTCCGAGTACGGCAAATACACCTATTCCGTACTCGGCGGCTTCGGACTCAACTTCAGGCTCGGCGAACACTTCTCGCTCCAGGCCGAGACGAACGTGCGCTACACCGGTACCGATAACCTCGACGACGTGAGCGGGCCGGTTCGCGCTGATTTAGGCTCCGAGCTCGCTAACTACGCGAATAATCCATCGGGCAACGCAAACCTATCGCGCGGGGAGTCGGGCAACGATTGGTACGCTTTTACCAACCTCACCGCACGCTTTTACTTCGGAGACCGAAGCGAGCAGTTCGTTGCCCCGCGCGTGATCATCGGTGAACTGTCCCCATACGATACGGCGGTGGAGCAGTCGGGGCCCTTCCAGTTCGCCGCGCAAGCGAAGCTCACGCCGCTTACGCCGGACAGCTTGACCCGAGCCCCCGCGCTCGTCTCCGCCGAGAAGCTAGAGCTCCCGGGTATCCCAGGGATTTCGTTTACCCAGCCCGAGGAAGTCGATTCTACGCAAGTCGACGCCGAGGGGCGAGTTCCGAGTATTGAAGACGGGGCATCCGTGGACTACATGCGCGACATCGCGCTGAGTGAGCCGGTGGTCGACACGTCGAGTAGCTCCGATACGGCGAGTACCATCCCGAATATCGTGTCCACCTATCCGACCTGGACCGAGGAGGAGATTCGGATCAGCGACAGCCTCATGCGGGCCGTCGATGGGCTGGACCCCGCGCTCACCGCCGCCGACGGCGAAACGGTTGACAGCACGACGGTAGCTCAAATCGACAGTTTAGAATCTATTGACTCCCTCCAGGTTGCCTCGATCGACAGCCTCGAGCAAACGCTCGACAGCCTCGGCGCTGAAACGCTCGCGAGCGTAGACTCCACCGAGCTCCAAAATACTGTTTCCCAGCGTTCGGCTGCCGCCAAAACAGCGGAGCTGGCGGCGGTAAGATCGCAGCTCGACAGCCTGCAGCGCATCCGTCAAGTCAACTCCGCCGTACGCGACTCGCTAAACGCACGGGACAGGCGAACGAGGCGGGTCGCCGCTGCCCAGCGGGAGCGCGTCGCTCAGTCGACGCCGCGTACGGACAACCGCACGGCGAGTCAACCGCCACAGCAAGACGCCACGCAGCAACAGCTCGCCGCCCTACAGGCGCAGATTGCGGCCCTGCAGGCGTCTACCGCTGCTCGACCCGCGCAACCCGCGCAAGGTCAACCTGCCCCTGCTCCGGCACAGCCCCAAACCTCCCGTATGGTTGTCGCACCCGTTCCCGTGCCGGCGCCGACCCGCGCGGCAAAACCGGATACCTCGGCCGCGGGACAGCAGGTTCAAACCTTACTTACGGAAGTCGAGACGTTGCGCCAGCAAATCGCCCGGCTTCAGCAGAGCTCGACACCGAATGCCGTCGCACCTCAACTCCCCCCGCCCGCCCCAAATGACCCACGCGTGGCGGCGTTCAATTCGATCGCCAATACGTCGGTCACTCGAATCTTCTTCGAGTTTAACAGCGCTACGCTCAGTACGGGGTCGCTCAACGGCCTCAACTCGATCGCACAGACCGCCCAACGAAATCCGGCCTACGTGCAGATTCAACTCGAAGGCTTTACGGACAGAACCGGATCGCAGGCGGTCAACCAGCGACTGGCCGAGCGGAGGGTTCGCGCGGTGCGTAATGCGCTCGAATCGCTGGGTGTAAAGCCCGCACAGATAGCGGTCTCTGCGGTTGGCGAGGACTTCGACGCGGGAGACCTCGCGTTCGGCCGTCGTGTTGAAGTCCGTCTGACGGTTCGCTAGCACCAATCTCCTAGTCAGCTAAAGACAAAGCCCCCGACCGACGAGCGCACCTGCTCTCGGGCCGGGGGCTTTTGTGCGGTGTGCCCCAGACGGGACTTGAACCCGTACTCCCGCGAGGGAAAGGGATTTTAAGTCCCTCGTGTCTACCATTTCACCACCGGGGCGTGGAAGTCCGCGCCAAGTTAGCCGGCGCTACCTACCGAGGTAGGTTTCGGGTCGAATTTGATGTAGTTCTTTCTTCACGCCCTCCGGCACGTCGAGGGTGGCTATGAAGTTACGGATCTCCTCCTCGCCGATGGTACCCTGGCCCCGGGTCAGCGTCTTGAGTGCTTCGTAGGGCGCCGGATACCCCTCCCTACGCAGCACGGTCTGGATCCCCTCGGCCGTCACCATCCAATTGTCCTCGAGCGCGGCGCGCACGGCCCGCTCGTTGAGCTGCAACTTACCTAGCCCGCTAACGATGCTCCGTGCGGCTATCAGCAGGTGGCCGAACGGCACACCCAAGTTCCGCAGAACGGTGGAGTCGGTGAGGTCGCGCTGCTGCCGACTGATCGGAAGCTTGTTTGCCAAATGCGTGAACAGTACGCGGGCGATGCCCAAATTCCCTTCGGCGTTCTCGAAGTCGATCGGGTTGACCTTATGGGGCATCGCCGAGCTACCCACTTCCCCCGCTACGGTACGCTGCCGGAAGTACTCCATACTCACGTACTGCCAAACGTCCTGGCAGAGATCGATCAGCACGGTGCTGATTCGAGCGTAAGCGTGACAGGTTGCCGCGAGCTGATCGTAATGCTCTATCTGCGTAGTCGGTGCAACGCGGTGGAGACCCAAGTCCCCGAGAAACGATTTGGCGAAAGCATGCCAGTCGTGGTCGGGATACGCCACGTAGTGCGCGTTAAAGTTGCCGGTCGCCCCACCAAACTTCGCGGTGAACTTACGCAGCGCCGGTTCGGCGAGTTGGACGCGCAGCCGTTCGACGAACACGCTTATCTCTTTACCCAAGCGCGTGGGGGACGCGGGCTGGCCGTGCGTTCGCGCCAGCATCGGAACGTCCTTCCAATCTCGGGCCAATCGCTCGAGCTCCGCGTACACCGCGTGCAGCCCGGGCAAGATCACCTCCTCCGAGGCGTCCTTCAGCGACCAAGGGATGGCGGTATTGTTGATGTCCTGACTCGTGAGACCGAAGTGTATAAACTCCCGCACCGCACCGAGCCCGACGCGGTCGGCGGCCTCTTTGAGCCAGTACTCGACCGCTTTAACGTCGTGGTTGGTCACGCGCTCGGTAGCCTTAATCGCTTCGCTGTCGCCTTCGCTAAAACTGCCCACCCGTTGCTCCAATTGCCGCAAGCCGTCGGTGTAGTCCTCCGCGAGCTGAGGTAGACCGAGTGCTACGAGGGCTTTGAGGTAGGCCAGCTCCACGCGGACCCGATACCGAATCAGCGCGTCCTCGCTGAAGAAGGGTCGGAGGTTAGCCGTCTTAGCAGCGTAACGCCCGTCGAGGGGGGAAAGCGCGGTGAGGGGTGATGGCATGGTTCGCGAAAGAACGACATCACCGATCATCCGGCTTCTTCTTTTTACCGAATACGCCCTTCAGGGCCTCCGTCGCCTTCTCCTTCGCTTGATCGGACACCTTCTCGGCGGCCTCGCCGGCGACCTTCTCAGCCTTCTCGGCCGCCCGGGCTTTCGCTTCGTCGGCTGCGGCGCGGGCGCGATCTTCGGCTACGTCACGGACGCTATCTACGGCGGCTTTGGCCTTAGCCTCCGCTTTCTCGCGGGCCTCGTTGAGCTTGGCCTGCGCGACACGTTCCACACTATCGCGCGCCTGCTTGGCGAGGTCTTTGGCGGCAGCACCGGCCGCGTCCTTCGCCGATCCATCGCCCTCGGTACCCAGCAGCGATACCCCGATGTCCGGATCCTGGATAGACCCCTTCATATTCACTTTGACCCGCAGCAAATTGCCGGCGTCCATGTTTACCCCTACTTTATTAGCTTGCTTGGAGAGAAAATCGAGTCCGGTGTTGACCGCGCCCCCGACCGGAGTCTTGCTGATCAGCTCACGGGGTACGAGTGCGATCAGATCGTAGTTCATGGACTGGTCCAGGCCGCTCGTGCCGGAGATCGTGGCGTCGATGCCCTGCCACTGTACGTCGAAGGGGCGTACGGTTACGTTACCGTTATCGATCGTAAACCAGTTTTTGGTGTTTTTCAGCTGAATCTCATCGAGTTGCTTCAATCCGAGCTTCCCGGAGGCGGCCTTCAGCGGACCGAAGTTCTGTAACGTCGCATCGATGGTGTTGATGAATCCATCCGCGTTGAGCTGCGTTAGGTCCGGCATCATGTCCTTCCCTAGAGTAGACGACATCACCAGGTTGGTATTGAAGGTACCGGTGATGTATTCCGCGACCGGAGCGAGCTGTTTGACCACGTTCAAGGTGCTGTACGCCTCCTGAAAACTGGCGTTCTGGATGTCGTACTTGAGGTCGAACGTCGGGGGAGTCGTCGGTCCGAGGTACTGGTAGCCGCCGTCCATCGAGATGTTCCCTCCGAGCAGACCGGCCTTTCCTCCCTCGATCACCGCGGATTGGTTTGCTACGGCGATGTCACCGCTCACGTTGTCGAGGATCACGTTGTCGTAGATCGCCTGGTCGACATCGGTGGCGATACGTAAGCTCATGCGTTCGGGCAGCTCCAGGTATTCGCCCTCGGCGGCCGGTGCATCGTCGGGTGCGTTCGGGTCCACACCGACGGCACTGAGTGCGAGTAGGTCGAGCTTCTCGCTCCGCAGGGTCAGTTCACCGGTTAGTTCGCCCGCGTCGTAGGTGTAGCCAAACAGATTTTGTAGCGTACCCTCCATGGCGACATCGCTACCGGCCGTCTCGAAGCTGAGGGCGTCGAGCTGGAGGCGTTCGGAGCTGACGCTCCCTTTCGCAACGGCGTTGGTCAGGGTGTAAACGTCGTACTCTAGCTGTTGGACCTCCGCATCGAAACCGATGTCGAAGCGATCGAACGGACGCTCGAGCGGTGCTTCGGCCACGCCGGCGCCCCCGTCACCCGCCGCGCCTGTCTCGGTGCTCGGTTCGAGCCATTCGTTGGCGTCGAGCGTCCGCGATTCCACGATCATTTTACCACCGAGCGTTCCCTGATCGGTGGCCAAGGCAAACGGATCGGTGAGCGAGCCCGAGAGCGCTACGTCGGAGCGTCCTGCACGAATATCGAACCCTTCCAGCGCCACCTGTTGACCGGTAAAGTTTGCGCGGCCCGCGCGCACTTCCACCTTCGGCATGCCGATAGCGTCGTAGACGATTCCGGTGAGCTCGGCGACGCCCTTGCTGTTGACACTCCGTAGGTCGGCCTCCGCACCCGCGGCGGTACCGTTAGCCTGCAGATCGAAGCTGACTACGCCCGCGAACTGCTCGATGTCCTCGAGCGGTAGCGCCTCCTTCAGGTCGGCTAGATCGACGCGACCCTCGGCGGTCAGGTTGAACGCCGGGTTGGTGGTCCCCTGTCGGATGCGCAGGCTGCCGTTGAAGGGGTTCGCGCCGAGTCGAAACGCGAAGCGTTCCACGTCGATCAGTAGATCGGCTAGATCGAGACCGGCGGACCGAACCCCGGCGCTAGCGTTAATCCCCGTAATCGCTTTCGGCAGATCCGGGTACTGCACCGATGCATCGTCGACGGTCAGGTCGAAAGCGAAGCTGGGCAAAGCCTGCGGCTCAGGTACGTAGTTCCCCTTAATTACCCCTTTCAACGCAAATGCGCCACTCGTTTTGAGTCCATCGAGGTCCTTCGTGAACGGGGCCGGGACTACCGACCACAGGGCCCGGAAGTCTTGATCCGGCGTCTCGAGTCTGAGATCGACCGGGATCACGCCGTCCTCGCCGGGGATGCCCACGGTGCCATCCGCTTTGGTCAGCAGCTCGTTCACCCGGAGCTCGTTGTCGGACAGCGTCACGAGGGCGGTGGCGGTGTTTATGAGTAGCCTGGCGTCGTAGTCGACCGAAGCTCGATCGAGGTAGGCGATGCCGGCCAGCGCGATATCGGTGCCGGCTATCGACGTTTTCGTGTCTAGATCGAATTCGGTAGCGGTAAAATCCCCACTGCCCTCGTGGTTGAGATCGGCGAGGTGCACGTAGATGCCTCCGGCGCGGTCATCGTAGATCACGTCGCCGTGGTTGATCGCGTAGCGCTTGAGTTCGATATCGCTCCCGCCGGAGGTTGAGGTACTAGTATCCGCCGCCTGCTCCTTAAAAATGTCGAGATTCGAAGTCCCGTCGCTCAGGATGGTTACGTGGACTTCGGGTTTCTCCACTTCGACCGCGTTAATCTTGATGGGACCACTACCGATGGCGGACCAGAAGTCTACCGCCACGCTCAACTCCTGCATGGACACGAGTTGCAGGGTGTCGAATCGCTCACGCCCGGTAACGGACACCTCCTCCACGATGAAGGAGAGTCGCGGAAAATTGCGAAATAGCGAAAGGTCGACGTCGCCGTACTCGACGTCGGCGTTCACGTAGGTTTCGATCTGCTTATCCACTTCCGTCCGGATCCGATCCCCGAACAGCGTCGGGATCAGGGCGACGAAGATGATCAGCAGGACGAGCAGGCCGAGGAGCGATATGGCGAGCCACTTGAGATACTTCATGCAGGAGAGTTAAACGACTGGTTTTAGCGAAAGCTAAGTAACGGGCTTAGGGCAGAACGTCGCGATCGACAAAGGTGACATAAGCAGTCCCACACAGGATTAACTTGCCGGCAATTTCTTCTATGACCACACGCGCCGCCGGCCCGGACCTACGATACACTTTTCTAACCGATGATGCGGAGCTCGAACGCTGGGCCGACGATGCCCGGCAGCACGATTGGCTCGCCTTCGACACCGAGTTCATCGGCGAGAAGCGCTACAAAACCTTGGTCTGCCTGATCCAGGTAGCCAATCCCAACGGGCTGTTTTTGATCGATCCGCTCGCCGTGCACGATCTAGAGCCCTTCCTGGAACTGATCGAGGACGAGCGCATCCTCAAGATCACCCACGCCGGGGAGAACGACTACCGACTGCTTTACCAGAACTACGATTGCCACCCGCGGAACCTGGTGGACACCCAGTTGGCAGCCGGTTTCTTGTCGGACCAATACCCGGTCAACTTCAAGCGCCTGGCCGCCGAGCACATCGGCGTGGAGCTGAAGAAGGGCTTCGCCGTGGTCGACTGGACGAAGCGTCCGATCGCCAAGGACGCGCTCAAGTACGCGCTCGAGGACGTAGTCTACCTGCGGGAGATGCTCGACGCGACCACCGCTAAGTTGAAAGACCGCGGACGCTACGAGTGGTTTTTAGAAGAGATGAAAACCTGGGAGCAGGTCGACCGCTACGAAAAGTCCGTGCTCGACGAGGTAAAGCAGATGAGCTCCGTGTTTAAGATGAGGCGCGAGCAAAAGCTCTTCATGCTCCGCATGGTCCAGTGGCGCCGGGAGGTTGCCGAGGTGCGCGACCACAGTCGCGAGATGGTGCTCGCCACCAAAGACCTCAATGCGGTTGCCCGGGTGATCCGCGACGGGCGCAAGGCGATCAACAACAACCGGCACCTCAAACACAAGAGTTGGCTCAAGTACATGCCCGAATGGGAGGCGCTGTACGCCGCCCCCGCCACGGAGGCGGAACTGCGTGACGTAGCCGAGCTCTCCGCCCCGGAGGACACCGACATCCGCCAGGCGGTAGTCGGCGAATTATTCTACACGTACCTAAAGTACCACTGCCTGCAGGCGAGCATCGCGATCGATTTGGTCGTACCCCGCAGCGTGATGCGGGATTTGCGTACCGGCGACCAGGAATCGCTCGGGGAGCTCACGAATACGTGGCGCGGGAAGTTTTTAGGGGACCAAATTTTAGAGCTTCTCGCTAAAACAGAACAGCTAGAGCCAGTGATGGAAGGTCCGGCGATCCACTTCAAGGAGTTTAGAGCGCCCTAATCCGCGCGGTCCAAATCTACCGTGGTTAGCCCGTCCGGATGGTCGGCGTTGAGCTGTTCCACGATCGCCGAGTACACGGTACTATCCTCGGTGAAGTCCCGTCGACCCAGGTTGAGTAAAAGGACCGGGAAACGGGTTTCCGTGCGGAGGTACGTCAGATACGTGCGCTCGACGGCCGTCAGGTAATCCGGTTCGATATCGGCTTCGAAAGATCGTCCGCGTTGCGCGATTTGCTCCAGGAGGACCTCCACCGGGCGCTGGAGGAATAGAAGTTTTCGCGGAAGCGGGAGCTGGGTGCCGAGCTCCTCGAATAGCTTCTTGAAGAGGCTCAGCTCATCGCCCCGTAGCGTGTGACTGGCGAAGAGCCAAGTTTTGGCAAAGAGGTAATCGGCTAGAATAGGCTGCGCGAAGAGTTGGGGGGCGAGCAGAAGGGGGGCGAGCTGGCGCCGGCGCTCCATCATAAAGGAGAGTTCGACCGCGAAGGCGTAGCGCTCGCGATCCTCGTAGAAGAGGGGCAGGAAGGGGTTCTCCGCGAACTCCTCGAGGACGAGCCTACAACTATGGTCCCTCGCGAGCAGCTCGCAGAGGGTCGTTTTGCCCGCGCCGATGTTGCCCTCGACCACGAGGTAGTCGAAGGGTAGGGGGGGGCGCTCAGGCACGTCGTACGGCTAATGGGTCCGGACACGAAGCGAGTAACTCCCTGATACTCCGCCCCCGGCCGGGGTGAATGAGCTCCGGGGCGATCTCGTTGAGCGGTACGAGAACGAATCGCCGCGCCAGCATCCGGGGGTGGGGTACGGCCAGGTCCGGGCGATGAATGAGCTCCTGCCCGTATAGGAGCACGTCGATGTCGATCGTACGCGGTTGGTTCTCGGCGTCGCGCACGCGACCCAACGTTTGCTCGATGGCGAGAATCCGTTGGATCAGCTCCGCGGGTTTGAGTCGCGTCCTCACGCAAACGCAGGTGTTGAGGTAGGGGAAGGTCTCGCCGGCGAAGTCGCCCCACGCCTCGCTTTCGTACAGGTGGCTGCCGGCTGTTACGCGGCCGATACCTAGCGCCAACTGACGCCGTGCGTACACCAAATTCGCACGGCGATTGCCGAGGTTCGAACCTAAGCCAAGGTAGGTGTCGACGGGCCTAGGCATGCGCGAAAGTTGGCTAGCTACGGTTCGAGAGGGCCCTCGCCTGTTGCTCCGCGAGGGCCTCCCGGCCGCCGGCGGCGTCGACGGCCCGCGCCCGCGCCCGGTATTTTGCGATTTCGTCTTTGACCACCGGGAGCAACAGCATGACCCCGATCAGGTTGGGGACGCACATCGCGAAGATCATCGCGTCGCTGAAGCTGATCACCGCCCCGAGACTCGCGGACGAACCGATCACTACGAAGATGAGGAACAGAATCTTGTAGCTCAGATCGGCGCGCTTCGAGCGGCCAAAGAGGTAGAGCCAAGCCTGCAGCCCGTAGTAGCTCCAGCTCAACTGCGTAGAGAAGGCGAACAGGACGACGGCTACGGTCAACACGTAAGGGAACCAGGGGATTTCGGCACCGAAAGCCGTACTCGTTAACTGGACCCCGTCGAGTGTGTCGTTGCCGGCGGCGCCGTACGCGAACCCCGGTAAATCGCCCGATTGGGATGCGATGATGATGACGAGGGCTGTGATCGTGCAGACGACGACCGTGTCGATGAACGGCTCGAGCAACGCTACGATCCCTTCCGAGGCCGCGTAATTGGTTTTGACCGCGGAGTGAGCGATGGCGGCCGATCCCACGCCGGCTTCGTTACTGAAGGCCGCGCGTCGGAACCCCTGTACGAGTACACCCACGAAGCCGCCGCTGATGCCGGCCGCGGTGAATGCACCGCTGAAGATCGCGTTCACGGCAGCGGGTATCTGGCCGAAGTTCGCGAAAATGACGATGAGTGCCGCGAGGACGTAGAGACCGCACATCGCCGGGACGACGCGCTCGGTGACGCTCCCGATCCGCTTGATGCCGCCGATGATGACGAGCCCGACGAGCGCCGCGAGTACGAGTCCGAATATAAGCCCCGCGGACCCGCTGGTAGCGCCGATCATCGCGTTAAACTGGGAGGCGGCTTGGTTGGCTTGAAACATATTACCACCCCCGAAGGAGCCTCCCACGCAGAATATCGAAAAGACGACCGCGAGGACTTTACCCAGGCCGCCCATGTCTCGACCGCTCAGTCCCTTGCGGAGGTAGTACATGGGGCCACCGTAGATCGTGCCGTCGGCCGATACGTCCCGGTATCTCACCCCGAGCGTACACTCGGCAAATTTGGAGGCCATGCCGAGGAGACCGGCCATGATCATCCAGAACGTAGCTCCCGGTCCGCCGAGGCTGATCGCCACCGCCACCCCGGCGATGTTGCCCAGGCCAACCGTACCCGATAGCGCCGCGGTGAGGGCTTGGAAGTGGGTGACCTCGCCGACCTTATCGCCGAGATCCTCGTAGTCACCGGCCACGGTGCGCGCGGCAAACCGGAAACTTCGAAACTGAATGAACCCGAAGTACACGGTGAAGATGGTAGCCGCGGTGAGCAGTAGTACGACTACGGCCGGTAATTGCGCGACCGCGGGAGACCCCGGGTTCACCGGGAAGAAAACGATTGAACCGATGAAATCGGCTACCGGCGCGAAGGCGTCGTTGATCCTGTCGTCGAGCCCTCTCGTGATGGGTTCGGGGGTCTGGGCAGTGAGTATGCCCTGGACGAGCGTGACTAAACTGAGCAGGCTGAGTGTTCTCTTGATCAAACTGGGTAGATTTCCGCTGGCGCCCAAAGTAGTCTAAGCGAGACTACGCGCAAGTTGCGTTATTGCGGTCGTGAGTCCTAGCGCGCAGACCTTCGAGCAGCTGTTTCGGCAGTTATACCCAGAGCTAGTGCGCGCTTCTTCTCGCATTTGCGGCGAGCAGCCCCTGGCGGAAGACGTGGTGCAGCAAGTGTTCGTAACGTTCTGGGAGCGGGGGGGGATAGAACGCGCGAAGCACCCGGCGGCCTACCTGCGGCGGTCTGTCATTACCAGGACAATTAACGCGCTACGCGACCGCAAGAAACTTACTCACCCCGGGGATGAGGTATTATCGTCGGCTGTAGAACAAACCGGAACAGATAATTCGGACGAACTTGCCGACGCCAAAGAGGTGTTGCGCAAATCGATAGCGTCACTCCCCGAACGAGCGCGCGTGATTCTGATTTTGCACCGCTTCGAGGGATTGTCTTACAAGGAGATCGCCGCGGAGCTTGAAATAGCCCCCAAAACGGTCGAAAACCAACTTGCAAGGGCATTAAAGCTTCTACGTGGTATGGTGCCGAGGACACTCACCGTGTTTTTTTCACTAATTTATCTTAGCCTTTAGGGGTATTGACAAAGTGCAGTGTCATCTACAATAGAATGAGGGAACCTCGCGAACAAGATTGGATTGATGTAGTCGGGGACGAATCCACGGCGCATTCGCTATGGGACTTCGTGGGCGACCTCGATACAACGGATAGTGTAGACGTAGACGCTGCCTGGTCGAGCGTTTCTTCTCAACTCAACCTCGATCGTCAGCCGGTACGCCGGACACCGCGGGCCCGGCGGCTCCCCGCGCGGTGGCTAGCGGTCGCAGCTTCGGTGGCCCTCCTCCTCGTAGCGGGTTGGTTTGTTTTGACGAGCTCCGCCGACCTCACCTTCGAAAATTTGACCCCGGAAGTAGCGGCGTACGAGCTTCCGGACGCTACCTCGGTAGATCTCCACCCCGGCTCTGAGCTAACCGTCGATTTCGACGGCGCGGACCGGGTAGTTCGCCTGAAGGGCGATGCTAGTTTTGCCGTAGAGCGCGATCCCAACCGTCCTTTCCACGTCGAGACGAGTGATTTTGGCGTACGTGTACTCGGTACGACCTTCGACGTGAATACGAGTGCGGATGGCTCCGTTCGGGTGATCGAGGGGCACGTTCAGGTTCGCGGCAAGGATGACGAAGAATGGCTCGACCTTTTCGCCGGTGACGCCGCCGGCATCCTCGACGGTCACGCGCGGCCGGTGGCCAGTGATGACCAAGACGAGCGTGACTCGCTCGCTGGAGACAATCTGCGCTTCGATGGGGTAGCCCTCCGCGAGGTACTAGAGCGCGTAGAAGCGGCTACCGGATCCAGTATCTCTGCGGATGTCGACCTACTGGATTGCCCGACCACCGTAGATTTTACCGATACGGAAGTTGCGCTAGTTACGAGCACACTCGCCGGCATCTTCGGTGCCGAGGTAGAGACAACCGATACCGGGTACCACCTGATCGGTGGCAGTTGCCACTAACTTGCCGGAGCGATGTCACGCTCCGTACGATATATACCCGGATGGCTCAACGGGTCATTTTACCTCCGTGCCGGCCTGATCCTGTGCGTACTTAGCGTTTGTTCGACGAGCTCTCGTGGCCAGTCGGCTCGTTTGCGGACCCACCTCGCAACCGTAGCCGACAAGTTTGAGCTGCGGCTCGCATTTTCGTCGGAGCAGGTCCCCGATACGACTATCTCCTTTCGGTACGCACGGAGTGAGTCGGTGGAGTCGATCTTGGATCGACTCACCGAGCCGTTCGGACTTCAGCACGTGATTTTGGGGCAACAGCTCATTATCACGTTGCGCAAGGTTCGGGTCTTCACAGTATCCGGATTCGTCGAGGACGCCCTGAGCGGTGAGCGCCTCATCGGAGCGACCATCTACGACCCCTACCTATCGAGGGGTACCCTCACCAACGGATACGGCTATTTCTCACTGGCTGAGGTGAGAGATACCGACACGATCACGGTTCGGTACCTAGGTTATACCCCGGCTCAACTGGCGTTGAGCGACCTCCGGGGGGATCGAATCTCGGTTAAGCTTCGGGCCAACCTCGTACTCAATACCGTCGAGGTGGTCGCATCGAGCGAAACCGCACCAGAGATACCGGTTAGCGGGGCTTACGTAACTCCTACGGCGCTGAAAACGAGTGAGCTATTGATCGGCACGTCGGACCTAAACGCTTGGGTCGGTATCCAATCCGGTGTGCAATCCGCTCCGGGTGGATTCAAAGGCTACAGTCTGCAAGGAGCTAATCCTAGCCACAATTTGACGCTGCTCGACGATGCAACCCTCTACCTATCCTCACATGCGGTAGGTCTGTTGGGCGCGATCCCGGGCGAGGCAATCCGTTCGGTTCGGTTGTACAAAAACCCAGGAAATGCCCGCTACGGTGATCGACTCGGTGGGGTGCTCGACGTGCGTCTCAAAGAGGGTTCGAAGGAGAAACGGAGTACGACGCTGAGTGCGGGCTTATTCGCGAAAAGCTTCACGACAGAAGGCCCGGTCGGTAAGGGTAGCTACTTCGTGAGCGCGAGGCGGGGGTTGACCGATCTGTGGTTACGGGGTCTCCGGGGGACGTTCGGTACCGGCGACAGGGCCGTGCCCAACGTGGACTTTCGTTTCTACGACGTCGCCGGTAAGATCAACCACCCGATCGGGGATCGGCAACGGATTTACGTCAGTTTGTTTTTCGGAAACGATAAATATTCGGATGCGGATCAGGCGACGAGGTTCGATTCGGCGCGACGTTACACTACGAAGTTGGAGGACGAATCGAGAAGGGTCTGGAGCAATGCCATTGGGAGCTTCAGGCACAACCTGACGCTCGGCGATCGGGCCTTCCTGAATACCACCGTTACCTTCAGTAAGTTCGATCAAACCGCTTCGGACTCCTACGTGGTCGAAGAGTCGGACTCGACCGACCAGACAAAACTCAGCTTCCAGGAGAATACCTACGCCAGTACGCTGCGCGATTACGGGGTGAAGACCGACCTCACCTACACGTGGGATCGTAGGACGATCCTTACGCTCGGTTCCAACGCGGTCGCTCACCGCTTTAATGTCGGGGCTCGCGATCGGTCCAAGGACCGCGCACCCAACATCGATACGGTAGTTATCGGTGAGCCGGTAAAGAGCGACACGCTGCCCCAGATTACGACATTGGAATTGAGCTCCTACGCGAACATCGAATTTCGTCCGACCGCCAAGTTGCAGATCGACGCGGGAGTTCGGCTGTCGAGTCAATTGCGGAACGGGACCCGACCGCAGTTCGCACTTCTCCCCCGTGGATCCTTGGCGTACGTCCCGTTTCCGGGGTGGAGGCTCACGGCGGGGGCGGGGCTGGGTCGACAGTACTTACACGAGGTCTCTAACCAAAATCCGGGTCTCGGACTCAGCTTGTGGGTACCGTCCGTGTTTGGGCTCAAACCGCAACGTTCGACCTTCGCCTCGGGTGGGCTCTCGTTCACCGACAAGCAAGATCGGAGTATTGGGCTAACGGCCTACGTGCAGAAATTTTGGCAACTGGCCCGCTTCTCCAACGAGGTATTCGACGAAGACGTGAAGTTCGACGAGTGGATACGGAACGTCCGCAGGGGAGACGGAGACGCCGACGGCATCACGCTCGATGCCGCGGCTCCGGTAAAGATGTTCGACCTGCGGATAGCGTATACGTATGCACATACGAACCGGACGTACGTCGACGACGCAAACGTCCGGGTGAAGGAGCGCTACCAGCTGGACCGACGGCACTTGTTCATTACCGCGATCCGGGTGGATGCTGGCGAACACTGGGTGTTGGGGGCGACATTCAAGCTGGGTAGCGATCTACCCGCTCAGTTACCGTCCCGCAATCCTGTAGGGCCGCCGCTACTGCAGACTAACGTACCCCTAACCAACCTACTCACGTATGAGGGCGCACAGTACAAGCTCGATACATATCACACTTTGGATCTTTCCGCCCGCTACGAGAAGGAAAGTAAAGGTTTTACGCACAGTCTCTCTTTGGGAATACAAAATGTTTATTTTAGAAAGAATCCGTTGTTCTACAATTTACAACGTATATTAAATTCGGAAACAGGAGAGCCCGAGTACGTATACACCAAGGTTTATATGCTACCTTCCCTCCCATTCGCCAAGTACTCAGTGACTTTTTAACGATGTCAAAGCTCCTCTCACTTTTTGTCGGCACGCTGCTTCTGGTGCTGTCCGGGTGCGAGGAGCCCGTCGATTTGGCTACACTTCAAGTGAAGGATCAGATTGTCATCGATAGTCGGCTCCAGAGTGGCGTCACCCCGCAGATCACGCTAAACTTATACGACGGGTTCGGCGACCGGAAAAACGACCTCACCGATGTGCTTGCCTCAAGCGTCATCGAGTTGCAAATCGTAGGAACGGACACGACGTTCTTGCTCGATACGCTACCGCTTGCGGCCTCGATCCACGTAGGCGCTCGGTCGTTCAGGGTCCCTGATTATAAAGTCAGACCGGGGGCGAGGTACAAGCTCAAAGTGACCACGCCCGGATTCCCGTCCCTCAGCAGCGTGACGTTGGTTCCCCAGGGGGCCGTTGTTGACGCGCTGGACTCCCAAACCTTCCAGGACCTTCGCGCTACTATCGATACCATCGAAGAGGCATTGGTCGCTTTCGATCTGGCGGACGTCCCCGGAGTCGATAACTTCTACCACGTCTTGGTCAGGGTAAGTGAGACTGGTGCCTTGAACGTACAGGATGGAGGTGTTCCGGCTATCGAGACTAGGGTTCCGCTCGTTCGCGATCTCTCCGGGCAGATCGATGCGGCGAAGCAAGGTGTGCTGTTCACGGATGCCGATTTCGCAGACCGTACGACGCGTGTCGTCGCCACGGTACCGGTCTCTCTCTTGACCGACTACGCGAGTCCGGTAGCGGCCATCGAGGTTCGTACGGTAAGCAGGGAGTACTACCGCTACTACTCGCAGCAATTTAGTACTGGGAACAATGTTCTTCCCGGGACGATCGCCGGCGCCTACGACAACGTGAGTGGTGGCGCGGGGCTGTTCGGCGCTTTCAGTTCCTCCCCGGGAGCACCTAGCATCAAGCTCAAGTAGAAGGATAGCTACTCCGTATTAGTAGATTTTCCGAGCTGTATAAGCTTCTGCATCAATAGTTCCCGATCTGACCGAACCCAGATCCAAAATTTTTTCAAGGTTTTTTAGTGGATGTTTAGGGGGTTTCCCCCAGCTGGTGTGTCTGGTATATGACAGCGCGTTGAAGTGCGTCGCTGAGAAAACTAGAAAAACCCCGCATGATGTCCTTGCTACCTATTGAAGACTACCCCGTTTTTAGCACGCTCACCGCTGAGGAGAAGTCACAGCTAAGCAGCATGACTACCAAGCGATCCGTCCGTAAGCACGCTTACGTATTTAACGAGGGAGAACAAGCTCATCACGTTTACTTCGTCGCCGCCGGCGAGATTAAGCTCGGCAATCACGGTGAAGACGGCCGCGAGATCATCCGGACCGTACTTCGCCCCAATTCTATGTTCGGTCAACTCGCCATCAGTGGGGAGCGTACCCGGGACGGATTTGCGCAGAGTCTAGCCGCCGATACGGTCGTGTATCAGCTACCGACCGAAGGCCTCCAGCGACTCATGTCCACCAACTTCGGACTCTGTCAACTGCTGCTTCACAACATGGGCCAGCAACTACAACTCGCCCAGCGTCGGCTAACCAACGTAGTGAGCATGGACGCCCGCGCTCGTATTGTAGAGTTTCTCAAAGATAGCGTCGCTACACACGGTCGCAAGGTCGGACTCGAGTGGCTCATCCGCCACTCCCTCACGCACCAAGATATCGCTAACCTTACCTGTACTTCGCGTCAGACGGTAACGTTAGTGCTCAACGAGCTCCGCAAATCCAATTTGATTTATTTCAACCGGGGTAAGATCCTCGTTCGCGACATGGTCGCGCTGGGGTAGACCCACCTCTCAACCAGTTTCTCGGCGGCCCCCAGCAATTTTTATTGCTGGGGGTTGTTGTGTTTTGGCGCAAGCCGCCCCGGGATGTACGCTAACCGGGAAGGAGGAATTTACGTTCGCCGCGGTCGGCGTACCTACCCCAGTCTTCGTCCTGTGTCGAAACACTCGCGTCGGTACTGATGCACCCCTCATTAATGATCAAACCGTGGTTCGCGATCCCTTGTAGGGCCGCGTTTCGCAGAATCAATTCGCCCCGTACGTGAAGGAGTCCGTGGTTACTAAGCCCACTATCGCCGAGCATCCCGTGCGGATCAGCTAGGCATCCGTCAACGCACAGAGATCCGTCAGCCTCGATGACCAACTTGGCCTGCGGAAGTATGGAGAGTCCGCTGATGCACTCGACCGACGTTCGGAGCGTGCAGCGGTGGAGGCCGTAGCCTCCGATGATCACTTTATCGGACCGCTTCGGAACACCGAACGGGTACCAGTTGGCCGGGTGATTCCAACTTTCAGCTCGTTTGCGCGAGCCCCCAATCCAGGTTTTTAGCGCGGTCGTGTGGTAGTCCGCCATACATTCCGGACGTATCGTGCGCTCCTCCGGCGCGGTGTACGAGATCACTTGTCGGTCGTGTTGTTCGTCGGCAAACAGTACAAAACGCAAGCCATTCATTCGAGCTCATCCCCGTTCGGAGTCAGCGGGCGGTGAGCGTAAGTCACGATTGACGGCTATGCTTGCGTTTAACTCGTAACCGATCAAGATCCACAGCACGTTGAGTTGGAGCCACAGCATAAAGATGATGATCGTTCCGATCGAGCCGTAAAGTTTATTGTAACTGTTAAAATTTTCGATATAGACGGCGAAACCGATGGAGGTGAGGATACTGAGTACGGTCGCCAACGTCGCCCCAGGAGAGAAGAACCGAAAGCGAGTCAGCGTCGCGGACCCGTACCGGTACGTGATCGCGACCCCGCTGTAGAGCAGGCTCGTGATCGCCAACCACTGAACCAGGCGCAGAGCCAGCTGGTATCCGTCTCCTAGGTCGTAGGCGCGTTGAATCAGATTGAGTGCCGCGGTACCGATGGTTATGATCAGTACGGACGCCACTAAAAGGGCGCCGAAGGATAGCGTGAGGACGATGGCGACCATGCGTTTGCGAACCACTTTTCGCGCTCGGTACGTGAGCTCGTAGCTCTTTTCGAACGAATTCATCATGGCCATCATCCCGTTACTCGAGAAGTAGAAAGCCAGTAGGAAGCTCACGGAAAGTAACCCCCCTGCTGCCGCGTGCTGATGTCGCGGATGAACTCGTAGGCGATCTGTCCGGCTTCACCGGGAAGCACATCGGCGAGGTAAGTACCTACGGCGGCATCGATGTTATCGTACAGCGGCAGGTAGGGGATCAGCGTGAAGATGACCAGTACGGCCGGAAAAAGCGAGATGAAGAACGTGTACGCGATGGCGTAGCTCCGGAACGTGATGTCGTTACGCAGGGACTCGTTGATGAGGAAGACCAGCGAATCTCGTAGCGAAACATTCTGGAAACCGGGCCAGTAGGTGCTCCTCGCCCAGCTAACACACAACCTCGCAGCCGCTGAGCGTCGAAGTGCTATGAGGTACCACCTAGGCAAAATGAGGTTGGATCAGTTCGAGGAGGGTTTCGGGGCAGGGGATACGTTGCCGATCTGCGGTACGTACGAAGCAGAGTACGACCCGACCGGTGTTGATCAACTTACCCGCTTCGTTGTAGAGCTCGGAATCGAAGACGATCTCTCGCTCGGGCGGGTCGCTGGTGTGCGTCCTGATCTCGATCAATTCGTCGTAATACGCTGGACGCCGGTACTTGATTTGCATCTCCACCACGGGCATAATGATACCCCAGTCGGATTCGATGCTCTTGTAGGTGATCCCTAACGAGCGAAGCAATTCTACGCGACCGATCTCGTAGTACAGCGCGTAGTTGCCGTAGTAGAGGTAGCCCATCTGATCGGTCTCCGCGTACCGCACCCGTTTTGTAACCGTATGACTCAGCATAATGATTCGTGGGATCTACAGCGTCGCGCGCGACAGGGGACACGTCATACAGTGGCCTCCGCCCCGGGCCCGGCTCAATTCTGCACTAGGTAGTGTAATAATCATTTTCTCCGTGGCTTCGGGGCCGGCTCCGCCCCGGGCAAAGGAGTCGAGTAGATCTGCGACGGTCATGATGCGGTAACCGGCCCCTTCGAACTCGCGGGCGGTTACCAAGTTCCTGTCGTAGGTCACGGCCACGCCCGGTTTCAGGGTTACGAGATTGCAGGCGTCCGTCCACTGCTCTCGCTCCTGGTACGGGCTCTCACCGCCGCCGCAAGCCACGAACTTCGCCTGGGCGTTGAGCTCGCTGTGTACGAACTCCTGCAAACTCGGGTAGCTGCGCGAGGTACCCAAGTGGCTCACGACCTCGACGAACGAGCTCAAGCCCTGCGATACGATCGGGCCGTATCCGGCGTAGCAGTCCTTGTCCACCTGCGTGAATACGGTGTCGAGGTGCATGTAGGCCCGCTCATCGGGGATATTCACCTGCACCACGTGCTCCACGACCCCCTTGGCGAACAGGGCCTTCCTAAGCAACCCGACCGTATACGCGTTCGTCCGCTGGCTCACCCCCACCAGCACGTAGCGCGGGTCGAGGATCATCACGTCTCCCCCTTCCAACCGCACGGGCTGCCCGCGGTGGCCGGGCGGAAAGGCGTCTACGTCGTTGAGGTCGATGAGCCGGCCCTCCTCACGCGCCCTCGCGAACATGGGGTGGGCCGCGAAAACGAAGCGTACGATGAAGTTCTCGCGTGAGCGGGCCTCCGTAGCGGCTTTCGCCAAAACGATATGTCCGTTGATCGTAATGGCCAGATCACGGGTGAAGACAAAGTTCGGGATCGGGTCGAACAGGATACGATCCAGGGGTGCGTGGTAGCCGGTGACCAGCAGCTCGCCGAGATCCTCGGCGCTCAGGCCAGCTAAAAACGTCGCCGTTGCGTGGGGCAACTCAGCGTAGTCGACTACATCCTCGACGAGTTGATCCCTGTTCGATCGATCCGCCCGGAGTGCCTCCACCAACAGTACCGACCAGTCTATCACGCCTTCATCACCACAAAACGCCCGGAGTAAATCCGTAAATACATCGTGCTCCCGCTGCATTGCCGGCAGGTAGACGATGTCGTCGAAGAGCAGTTCGTCGGACCGCTTGGGCGTAACGCGACTCACACCAACATCCGGGCGGTGGACGATAACGCGGTGGAGGCGCCCGATTTCGTTACTAACGGAGAGATCGGCTTGCATAGTAGATTTCGGCGGTTTCGGTCGAACGATAGGTAACAGCCGTCGAAGCTTCCGCTGATCTGTAGAACCTCGGACTCAATTTGGCCTTCTTGCAGGTAACACTGCCTTACTTTAAGCCGCCCATGAGTACTTCACCAAATTTACCCACGGCTGCCGGCCGTAAGAAAGCCTTCTGGAAACGACCCGAAGGTGTAACCGGCGCCATTTTCGCGGTAGGCACCCTCGTATTGCTCGGATTTTTGCTCACGATGATCCCGTGGGCCCTCATCCTCCAGAGCGCGGTTTACCTGGCGGCCACCGTTGCGTTCGTTGGCGGATTGCTGTTCATGATCCTCGATCCGAAAATGCGAGCGTTGGTATGGTACGCCTACCAGAGCGCCATGCGTGGCATTACCGGTGTATTCGTGAAGATCGATCCGATCGGGATCCTCAAAAGCTACGTGGGTGACCTGGAAGATAATCTCCGCAAGATGAACGCGCAGATCAACCAGTTGCGTGGGCAGATGCACAAGCTCGATGAGCTGGTCAAAGAGAACAAGCGCGAGATCGACGCCAATATGCGCATTGCGTCCCAAGCGAAAGCAAAATCGAAGCCGGAGGTCTTTACACTCAAAACCCGCCGCGCTGGGCGGCTCAAGGATTCGAACGTCAGGCTCGAAGACTTGTACCGCAAGATGGAGGTCCTGTACCGTGTCCTCGACCGGATGTACCGCAACGGGGAGATCCTCGTCGACGACGTCCGTGATCAGGTTAAGGTGAAAGAGCAGGAGCGCAAAGCGATACGCGCCAGCCACAGCGCTATGGAGTCGGCGGCTACGGTGATGGGCAACGACAAGAACGCGCGTTACATGTACGATCAGGCACTAGAGGCCATCGCGGACGACGTAAGCGCCAAGGTGGGCGAGATGGAGCGATTTATGGAGATGAGCGCCACCTTCATGGATTCGGTCGATCTCCAGAATGGCATGTTCGAAGAGAAAGGACTCGAAATGCTCGAGCGTTGGGAAAAGGAAGGCGACTCCATTCTCCTCGGTCAGGGTACAAAGAATGAGCTTCTCGCGGAAGCTAACGACGACGGTAATATCCTAGATATCGATAGCGCTCCCGCCGAACGGATCCGGGTAGAGCGACCGACCAAATCCGGCAACCAGTACGATTCGTACTTCGAGTAGAACCCTATGGCAAGCAAGGCCCGACCCACCGCGTTTTCGCGTATCCTGATCGTGATCCTATTGATGGTGGCGATCTTTTTTGGCGTACAGTACGCGCTCACGAACACCGAGTGGGGCAAAGAGCTGCACACCGAGATACAGGAGCAGACGCCGCAACCGAATTCCGGGGCTGGACGAGTACAATAAAGTCTTGCCAAAATAGTACCGGAGGTGGTGTCGTTGGGGCGTCTGAACCGTCGTTAAGTCCGGCGCAGCCATGCTTTACAACTTACCTTTATCGTTACTGCGCGAGCGGTAAATGACCAGTGCGTGTCTACTTCCCGTTTCTCGCGCGTCGACCTTCGTCTCGGACGGGGTTAGGCGTCAGGCAACGTTGGTTACCACGCGTTCCTATGATCATATGATTAGAGTCCTCACATTCATTGTATTTGGCTATGCATTGTCCGTGTCGGCGGACGGCCTGGGTCAAGCCAATGGGGTAGAGTATAGTATCGGCTACGGGGGAGATGGATTCGAGGAGCTGTTCGACGTGCAGCCCCTCAGCGACGGTGGCTTCGTAGCCGTGGGCCAGACGGGATCCGGTAAGTCGGGAAGCCTGACTCAAGATCCACCCACTCCGTTTGGCTTCTTCACGGATCTACTCGCGGTCCGCTTCGACGCGCAGGGTCAGCAGGTATGGGAGGTCCGACTCGGGGGGGCCGAGTTCGATCAGGCCCACTCCGTAACGCTCGACCCCGAAGGTAACATCCTGATTGCCGGCAACTCCGATAGTCCGGTTTCGCCCGGTAAGTCAGACCCACCGTTAGGCGGTATGGACATTTGGTTGGTTAAGCTCGCTCCGGATGGTTCCAGGGTCTTCGACAAAACATTCGGAACGCCGAATTCGGAGTTCACGAGCGGGGTCGAAGTCATGGCCAGCGGCAACATTCTCATCTCCGGTTCGAGCAAAACGAGCGCGACGACCGAGTTCGATACGGCTACGTCTAGGGAGTTGGATTTTTACACCCTCGAGGTGTCGCCCGACGGAGACTTAGTTCGCGATCAAACCTTCGGCGGCGATGTCTACGACCGAAGTTGGGGGATGATCAAGCTGCGCGATAACGGATTCATGATTTACGGAGGTTCCGCTTCCTCCTCGAGTGCGACCAAAGGGTTAGGACGGTTCGGGAAGTCGGATGCGTGGGTGGTCCACTTGGACGCGAGCGGTAGTTTCGTACGCGATTATCAGTTCGGAGGTCCGTCGACGGAGCAGGCGCGCGCACTTGTAGAGTACGCAAACGGCGATCTTTTGATGTTGGCGGAGACCGCTAACAACTCGGGCCCCCCAGTCGCGCAAGAACCACCCAACCGAGATCCGACTACGGCGGGGCCGGTCGGCACGTCCATGGATAACCGGGATGTCTACCAAGTGAGGTTCACTCGGGGTCCCGGACCAGGCACCGATATAAAATGGCAAAACACACGCGGTGGTGACGGCAACGACGACGCTAGGTTCGGTACGCTCGGCGGTGAAGACTGTATGACGTTGGTCGGTACCACGAGCTCGCAGACGCGTAACGGCGGGTTCACGAACGGACCGATCGCAGGTGGGAGCGATGCTTGGATCTACCAAATCGACGGTTCGGGTAACGTAATCTGGGACGAGACCCACGGGGGGGGACAGGGGGCGGGTGACAAACTCGAGTACATCGCCAAGAGCGCGGACGGCGGTTTTCTGATGGGAGGGTTGTCGGGTGCCGAACCGTTTGACTGGAAGAGTGACGATAATTTTGGTCAGAATGACCTCTGGTTTGTGAAACTGGGTTGCAAACGGGTTAAGCTCATTGACGATGAGCTCATTTGTGCTACCCAAACGTATAACCTCGCCGATCTCAACGACCCCAACCCCACCGTTTGTACCTCGCTACGGTGGCTCGATGCAGACGGTACACTCTTGTCCGAGGATCCTACCTACCAAATCACGGTCCCGGATCTCGTCCGCACGACGGTGAGCCTCGAAGGTCGCTTCGCGGACGGCTGTCGATCCGCCGATACGGTTACGATCACGAATACGGCTAGCCTCGATTTCGATGGAGAACCCGTCGTCGAGCCCGAACCTTGCCGGGGATCCTTCGGCGCGGTAACCGTCGAGCTAACCGATGCTGGCGGTGAGTTTGAACTCGAGAATATCCGCTACCCTTCGGGTACGCGCGTGGAGCTAGCTCCCGGGTCGTACACCGTGGCCACCGTCGAAGACGCTGCCTGTGTAAACACGAGGTCGTTCACCATAGACGCTTCGACCAACGATGTGGTGGCCCCCGACTTCGACATCGACATCGGTCAGCCTTCGAAATGCGCGGGGGAACCCGTACTGCTTAAGGTAGCACCCGGATTTACCGCACCACCGAGCGCTGAGTACCTGTGGACCCAGAACAACGGTAAGGAGGTACTGGGGGCCGACCCCGAGCTCTCGATCGCCCCGAGCAAGGCGACAACGGTTACGCTACGGGTAACCGACCCCGCCAATAACTGCGCCGGTAAAGACAGCGTGGCGATCCCCATCGACCCCGCACCCGTTGTGGTCGACTACTCGATCAACGATGCCAGCTGTAGCGGTAGCGGCAGCGGTATCACCCTGTACGTCGAGCTGTTCCCGAACGATACCCCCTTCGAGATCAATGGCCAGGCGTTTACGAGCTCTCCCCAGCGCTTCCCGGTTCAGCCGGGTAGTTACCGGTTGACTACAGTGGCGGCCTCCGGCGAATGTGGTCTCGACATCACGTTGGAATCCACGAAGAATGCGCCGTTTTTCGTTAGCCTGGGCCCCGATCTCGAACTGTGTGAAGGCGATCAAGCGGAGTTCAGTACCGTGAGCACGGGACTACCCAACGATGCTGAATTGAGTATCGTCGATGAGCAGGGCGTGATCGTGGGCGAGGACGGAGCTTACAGCGAGCCGGCCGTAGACAGTAAGACCTTCGTACTGACCGCGGAGACCCCCAACGGCTGCCGGGTCCGAGATACACTCCAGCTCACCGTGAGCTCGCAACCGGAGGCACCCGAGGTAGACGTCGTGGCGGCGTCCTGTGGTAATACCCTCGATGGCGCCCTGCAGGTTACCAGCTTCGACGGTCTCGCCTACGCCTTCGGTGGGGTAGAGTATACCGATCCGCAGGCCTTCACCGATTTGATCGCCGGCACCTACGTGATCACGTCGATCGCCGACGTGAGCGCCTGCAATCGTTCGGACTCGTTCGACATCGTCGGCGAAAACGATTTCAACCTCACGCTGGGCGATGACGTGAGCGCTCCTACCGGTTCGGAGCTGACCCTCACTGCGACCGCCGACGTACCGATAGACAGCTTTCGCTGGTCCGGTGACGTATTCGCCGACTCGCTCCGGTTCGAGGGTCCGTCCGCTATGTTTCAGGTACTCCGAAGCGGGGAAGTCGTCGTAACGGCGTACAGCGGAGACGGCTGTAGTAGATCCACGAGCGTAGCCATCGAGGCCGCCGACGATCGCCGGGTGGCGATCCCGACCGCGTTCAGTCCGAACGGCGACGGTAGCAACGAGACGTTCACCATTTACACGACGCCGTTCGTGGCCGAGGCCGGACCCATGCGCATTTACGATCGCTGGGGCAACATCCTCTTCGTCGGTACGGATCAGAACATTACGGATACCCGGGGATGGGACGGACGTCGCCAGGACGATGGTTACCTCGTGAGTACCGGCGTGTACATCTACACGGTCGACATCAAATTCATCGACGGTACCAGTCGGACCTTCCAGGGGGAGGTAACGTTACTGCGCTAGCGCGCTGAAGATCCTTTAGAACCGCTTGCCGATAGCAGAGCCGGCTAGGTAGCCCCCCGTCCAGGCTGCCTGAAAGTTGAAGCCCCCCGTAACGCCGTCGATATTGAGTAGCTCCCCCACTGCGTAGAGTCCCCCGAGGCGTTTGAGCGAAAAGGTCCTAAAGTCGACCTCCTTGAGCTCAATACCGCCCGCAGTGACGAACTCCTCCTTAAAACGTGTTTGCCCCTTCAGCCGGTGGGCGTCCGCGGCTACCGCGTCCGCGAGTGCCCCGAGCTCGGCTTTGGTTACCGCTGCCCACTGCTTCTCCGAGTTTACGTCCGCCCTGTCCACCAGGTAGCGCCACAGTCGTTTCGGGAGTCCGAGCCCCAGGTCGAACCGGACGGTCTGCCGGCCCGCCGCCAACCGACCCTCCGAGAGGTACGAGCGCATCTCGGTCGGCGTGGCCCCCGTCCAGCTCACGCGAAAACCGACCGAGTAGTCGCGAGCGTGTAGCTCGAGTGCGGCCTCGGCACTCATGCGTAGGACCAGCGGTCCACTCAAACCCCAGTGCGTGATCACGGTCGAGCCAAAGGTTTCGTAGGGGAGGCCATCGACGGAGAGTCGGGCGTTCGGTACACTGAGCCCTTTGAGGGCGTGGAGCGCTGGATCGGGTACGTTGAAACTGAACAGGCTCGGCACCGGGGGGATCACCTCTACCCCCATACGCGCGAGTATACGGTAGAACCTAGGGGCACTACCCGTGGCCAAAACCACCGTTTTAGCGCTAAGCCGATCTCCGGTGGCCAAGACTACGGACCAACCGTCGCCGAGCTGATCTACTCGCTCGACCTTGGCCCGTTGCCTAACCGCTATGCCCAGTCGCTCCGCCGTTCGCTGGAGCGCGTCTACGATGCTCGCCGAGCTGTCGGAGCGCGGGAACACCCGTCCGTCGTTCTCGATTTTGAGCGGCACCCCCCGATCTTCGAACCAACCCATCGTATCGCCGGGACCGAAGTGGTGAAACGGTCCCAGCAACTCGCTCCGCCCCCGTGGGTAGTGCGAGGCGAGCGAGGCCGGGTCGAACTCGGCGTGCGTCACGTTGCAGCGTCCGCCGCCGCTGATGCGTACTTTCTGGAGGCAGTTCCGACCCTGCTCACAGATCAAGATGCGCGGCGGGCGAGCGGCAGCCTCGGCGGCCGCGATGGCGGAGAAGAACCCGGCCGCACCGCCGCCGATCACTATTAAATCGTGCACGTGACAAAGGTCACCCGCACTTCCAATGAATCGCTCGATTTTGGGCAGAAAACATCAGCTAAATTCGCCCGAGCTACGTGCCCAAGATCGCACTAGATTTTCTATGGAGAAGCTCGATCGGACAGACCTTAAGATTTTACGGATTCTGCAGGAGAATTCGAAGATCACCAACCTCGAACTCAGCAAGCGCATCGGCTTGAGCCCCGCCCCCACACTCGAACGGGTGAAAAAGCTAGAGAACGGCGAAGTGATCGAGAGCTACCACGCGGTGGTGAAGGCGACCTCGATCGGGCTCAACGTGCAGACGTTCGTGCTGGTTAGCCTGGCCTGGAAGCGGGAGAACGCGCTGAGCGATTTCCTCAAGAAAATAGAGGACATCGACGAAATTACCGAGTGCTACATCATCACGGGGGAGGCGGACTTCCTACTCAAAACGATCTGCTCCGACATTCCAACCTACGAACAACTGCTCTTCAAGAAGCTTTCGCAAATAGAGGAGATCGAACGACTCAAAACGCTCATGACCCTGAGTACCGTCAAGAACTCGAGCATCCTACCCTTCGATTACGGGGAAGCGGAGGAGGCCCTTGCGGCCAGCACCAAGTTGAAATGAGCCAACTAGCCCTCTCACGTGGAGCCAAAACAGCCGCCGTACTCGGCGCAACGGGCTTGGTGGGTCGATTTTTACTCGAGGCACTCCTCGACCACGGCGCCTACGCACGGGTGTACGCGCTTTCGCGAAAACGACCTGAGCGGCGCCACGAGAAACTCGCCTGGGTGGAGCTGCCGGACACGACGGCCCGTTCTATCGAGGAAGCGTCACGGGTTTTGCCGAAAGGCGACGATTTCTTTTCCGCTCTCGGCACCACGCGCGCGAAAGCCGGTAGCGCGGGGGCGTTTACCGCGGTCGACCATGACCTCAACCTCGCGTTCGCGAAGGCCGCACTGAACGCCGGTTACAACCAGTATTCCCTGGTGAGTAGCGGGGCCGCCGACCCGAGGTCCCTCTTCCTGTACCTCCGCGTGAAGGGCGAGCTCGAGCTCGCCGTGAAGGCGCTGCCGTTTTGGTCGGTCTCGATATTTCAGCCCGCAACCCTACTGGGCGAGCGTAACGAGAATCGCTGGGGCGAGCGCGCGGCGAAGGTGATCGGGAAGGCGCTCGATCGGGTAACGGGGGATCTCTTGAGCACCTACCGGCCGATCGAAGCGGAGGCAGTGGCTTACGCCATGGTGGCGTCCGCCCAGCAAACCGAGGGTGGCGTACAGACCTACCTCAACAAAGAACTCAACGAGCTGGCCGAGGCCTACTATCAGGAAGCAGTATGAGTGAGCACAGAGATTCCGAAATACGTATCGCCGTTCGCCTCGACGATACGCGTATGCCGATCGATATGCAGCTCGACGGCACCGACTTCGAGGAAGCCCAGGCCGTGAAGGCGATGTTGCTGAGTGTATTCGACCACGACCGACGAGAGACACTGAAAATCGATCTCTGGACCAAGGACATGCAGGTGGTCGAGATGGACCGCTTCATGTATCAAACCCTGCGCGGGCTAGCGGATACCTACCGCAGTGCGACCAACAACACGGCGATGGCGAATGCGATGCAACAGTTCGTACAGTACTTCGGTGAAGGGACGGAGATAATCCCGAAGGATAAGTCCGCCGCTAAGTAGCGGTTTATACCCGGCAAAGTGTAGGCTATAGTATTGGAGACATCCTTCGGGTAACTTTGTGGGCGTAGGTTATTCACTTACCTCCCCCACCAATTAGCGCGAGAAGTCGTCTATCTAATCAAGCGATTGGACGGGTAATCCTTTGTCTCATAATCCATACTTAAAGAATGTCGCATAATTACGCTCCGCTTTCGCGGCGAATCCTCACCACCTCGCTCGCGCTCTGCGGCTTCGTGGTCGGAACGTTCGCACAAACTACCTGGACGGGCGCCCCCGATGGCGTCTGGCACGAAGCCGGCAACTGGAGCAACGGATTACCCGGCGCCGGAAACCCGGCGAGCATCCCGGTGGGCGCCCAGGTCGACGTTATCGAGGCGCTCGAAGCGTTCTCGGTCGTGAACGCCGGTACGATCACGCTCTCGGCCCGAGCAGAGTTCAGAGGGGACTTCGCTAACCGCGGGGTAGTTCGCGCCGGGGGACAACAAATCCGTACATCCGGGAGAGCGAAGAACACGGGGGAGATTTACGGAATCGGTCGGCTCGACATCTTCGGAGAGTTCGTCAACTCGGGCTCGATCGTACAAACCGGCGGAGGCCAGCTGCTCAACATGGGGTCCTTCCGGAACGAAGGCCTGATCGAGAACGTCGAGCTCATTAAAAACAATAAGAAATTCTTCAATGCCGGCCGTATCTCGAACGGACCGGGTGGCAAAATCGAGAACAACTCAAGGTTCGAGAATATCGTCGACGGACACATCTCAAACTTATATCTGTTTATCAATAAGGCCGAGTTAATCAACCGCGGTTTCTTCGAAAACGGAGTGAGCTTCGTCAACGAGGCAAGCTTTAGGAATTACGGATTCTTATCGAACGTGGGTGATATCCTCAACAAGGCTAGCGGTACCCTCTACAACGAGGCCGACAAGGGGGTGATCGACAACGGTGGATCGGGCATTTTTACCAACGAAGGCTTAGTCGTCAACTTCGGGGAGCTCAACAACTTCGTCTGCGGCGTCCTGGTCAATAACAACCTGATCGAGAACCACTCTTGGATCTCGAACGACGGACTTTTCTTTCAAAACGGTACAGTTGAGGGCAAGCCCCTCATGGGTACGGGGCCGGTGGCAGCTCAGGGCGGCACGAGCTCGAAGATTTGTCAGGCAGCGACGGTCACCCTCGACGACAGTGGGGAGGCCGTGATCACGGGATCCGTTTTAGCGACAGCGCGCTTCGACAGCTGCGAAGCGCTCACCTACCTCATCGACGGTAAGCACGAGCTCAAGCTGACCTGCGCTGATCTGGGCACGCGGGAGGTACTCCTCACGCTGCGAGACCGCGGAGGCAACGAGATCGAGTGCGGCGCATCGCTGACGGTAATCGACGAGCGGGCACCGACTGTAGAAGATTGCCCGGAGGATATCTCGGTAACCGCGGGTAGCGTACCTACTTCGGTAAACTGGGCGCCCCCCGTATTCGAGGATTGTAACGAGGTTACGGTAACCTCGACGGCTAAGCCCGGCGACAAGTTCGCCGAGGGCTCGACGGCAGTAACCTACGTAGGTACAGACAAGAGCGGCAACACGGTACGCTGTGCGTTTACGGTCACCGTGGTCGTGGAGGAGAACGGTTGCCCGTCGCCTAAAGACGACAACGGCCTCGTGCTGTACTACGGCCTCACCGAGGGCGACGGTAAGTACGTGCTCGACCGCGCCGGCTACGGCAACCCGTTACACGCCAAAAATGAGAATACGCACGAGATCACCTGGGATCGGGATTGCGGCCTTACCAACGTCGGTCACTCGATCGTGAAGACGCCGAGCGGAGCTAACAACGTGGGTGACGCGCTCAAGATGAGCAACGCGCTCACGTTGGAAGTTTGGGTGAAGTCGAGCGGTACGCACCAAAACGGTCCTGCGCGCATCCTTACCTACAGCGAGAATACGGCTGCCCGCAACTTCACGATAGGACAGGAGAACGACAAGTTCGTCGTGCGCCTCAAAACGACGGAAACCGACGGCAACGGCCGTCCCGCGCGTGAAACCGAGGGCGCGTCCGTCCGTCCGGGAGAGGTCCAGCACGTGGTGTTTACCCGCGATGCGCGGGGCAACGAGCGCATGTACGTAGACGGCAAGGTTCGCTATCGCGGTCACGTAGGGGGCGATTTCTCGACTTGGGGAAGCCACTGTCACCTCGCGCTCTTCAACGAAATGACCCTCGACCGCGCCTTCAAGGGTTCGATCAAGAAGGTGGCGATCTACCGCCGGGCCTGGTCGGAGGCGGACGTGACCTCGAACTTCGAGCGCGGCGCGTGCTGCGGTGACGATAGCCCGCGGGACAACACCTGCGAGGGTGCGCGCGGGCGAGTTACCTACGAGCGCTACGAGGACATCGGAGGGTGGGATCTGCCCTGGTTGTACAAGTCGGCGAAGTTCCCGGCGCATCCGGATGTCGCGCAGAAGCTTACCCGGCTCGATATCCCGCGTGATGCCGCCGACTACTACGGATCACGGACCCGCGGTTTCGTCTACCCGACCACCAGCGGTAACTACCAATTTGCGGTTTCCGGCGACGACCAGACCCGTCTGCTCTTCTCCCCGACGGCCGGCGATCCGGCCCGTGCGTTCACGATCGCGAAGGTGAACGGTTTTACCGATGCCGGTGATCTACACAAGTTCGACACGCAGAAGTCGCGCGTACTCAAACTCGAAGCCGGGAAAGCTTACTACTTCGAGCTGCACCACAAAGACGGTAACGGCGGCGACCACGCCTCGGTATACTGGAGGAAACCGGGTAAATCGCACTTCGAGATTATCGGAGCCACGCACCTCGGCGACGTCGAGCAGTGCGGTGAAGCCAACGAGCCGGAAGAGGAGCCCGCTGTTGTCTGCAACCGTGAGATTCTGTTTGTAGTCGGTAACGGCCACCTCAACCACGGAGACGCTCGGATCCTGCATCGCCTCGAGAAGCTCGGCTACAGCGTGATGGTCAAAGACGCCCTCTGGGCCGATGCAGACGTGGCCGCGGGCAAAGGCCTGGTCATCATCTCCTCGACGGTGTACAGTAACGACGTATCGACTAAGTTCCGCGACGTCGCCGTACCCGTCATGACTTGGGAGAGCTACCTCTACGACGATATGGGCATGACCGCGGGCGGTGCCGGACACAGCTACGGCGCGGTACGACTCCGCAGGGTCGTGGTGAATGCCGGTGGCGATGTGCTCGCCGCCGGTAAAGCCGGCAAGCAGGACGTGTACAACTGGTACCGCGAAGCTCGCTGGGGTGACGTATCGCGTTCCGACGCCCACGTTGTCGCCCACGTGCCCCACTACCCGCACGCAGCCACCGTATTCGCCTACGATGCGGGCGATCGCATGGCCGGGGGAATGGACGCGCCCGCGGTACGCATCGGCTTCTACTTGGACGACAACGGCGCGAGCTGCTGGACGGATTACGGACGCGAGCTGTTCGACGCCGCCGTGCAGTACGCCACCAACTGTGAGGATAGCGCGGGCGGTCTCCGCGAAAACGCGCCAACCGACAACCTAAACGCGCGGTCCGCCCTCGCCTTACGGCAATCGGACGTAGACCAAGCCGAAAGCCGACCGCAAGGCAGCTTGCAAGTCTACCCAAATCCGGCCGTAGACCGCGCGACCATCGCAATCCTCGACTTCGGTTCTGAGTTAGTACACATTGACATCACCGATCAATTCGGTCGCCTCGTACGCACGTACTCCGCTGATGCAAACGGCGCCCAACTGGACGTAAACGTGGCGGAACTACCGGGAGGCATGTACAGCGTCGTAGCTCGTTCCGGCGAACGGAGCATTAAGAGTAGGCTATTGGTAGCCCGGCGGTAGAGGCCCGGTAGCACCCGATTCCCGGAAGTTTTATTTAGAGAAGTGTGGTTTTAGTTGGGTCGTCCCTTTTTAGGGCGGCCCAATTTTATTTGTGGTGTACATTTGCCCTCGGTGGGCGCCGTACGGTCAGCTCCTCATGAATCCCCCCAGGGCGGAAACGCAGCAAGGGTATTGGGTTGATGCGGCGCGTTATGGTTGCTCACCACCTTTTTTCCTACGTGGTTTACCCTAGGAATCCCACGCTCCGAGTCCCTGACGCGCTACAGTTAGCTCGTTGTCGGTACAGTCGATGATCGTCGAAGGCACGTTGCCCCCGTTTCCGGAATCGATGATCACGTCCACCTGCTTCTCGTAGGCGGACACGATGTCCTCGATATCCGTCGGGTACTCCGCGATCCCGTCGTCGATCTTGAGGCTTGCCGTAAGGATCGGCTCCCCCAGCATCTCCACCAGCCCGATCGGCACGGCGTGATCCGGGATCCGAATCCCGATCGTGCGTTTCTTGTTCTTGAAAATCTTAGGCAGGCGATTGGTCCCGTTGAGGATGAAGGTGTACGGTCCGGGCAGTCGGCGCTTCATCTCGCGAAACAAATGTGAGTCCAGCTGGGCGGCGTAGTCGCTGAGCTGGCTGATGCCGCTGCAGATAATCGATAGGTTGGCGTTCTCCGGCTTTAGCCCGCGCAGGCGACAGATCTTCTCGACGGCGTCCTGCCGACCGATCGCACAGCCGATCGCGTAGATCGTATCGGTCGGGTAGATGGCCGTACCCCCATTCTTGAGGATATCGGCTGCCTGTTGCAGCTTGCGGGCGGGGGGGTTGTCGGGGTGGACGTGGAGACGCATAGGGGGATCTGTATGGTTTCGAGCAAGAAATGTAGGTTATCCTACGATTTCCCGAAGATGTCTTCGTCCCCCAGCATGCCGGCGAGCATATCCTTAAAATCCATGCGCTTGTCGAGCACGTCGCGGTTGAGTACGTTGCCTTCCGTAAGCCCGTGCAGCACGAGCTCCATCAGTAGCCAGGCGTCCGCACCCTCCACACCGTGGTCTTTCACCAGGCGCCGGAGTCCCGCCACCTCCTCGAGCTGCTGGCGGAACTCGGCTTCCTTGGACTCGTTGAGCAGGGTGAGCGTGTTTCCGCCCCCAAACCACGAACGGACGACGCCGTACGGATCTTTCTCGGTCCGCGTCTTCGACTCCGGATTGGGGAAGTGCTCGAGGAAGAGCTTCTTCACCGCCCCACCGATGAGCTTTTGCGCGACTGCGTACGGCCCCTCCTGTTCGCCCTCGTATACGAGTTCGACTTTACCGGTGATCGCGGGGATGATGCCCCAAAAATCCTGAATGCGCGCGGTCACCTTATCCTCCCCGTTTCGGATGGCGCGTCGCTCGGCTGCCGACACCAAGTTTTCGTAAGCGGAGATGCTGAGGCGTGCCGACACGCCCGACTTTTCGTCGATGAATTCCGACTCACGAGCTTGAAACACGACCGTTTCGAGAAGGGTGTGCAGTAAGTCCGGTACCTCCACGCGCGCACGCTGCTCGTCGAGCAGCCGCGCCTCCTGCAGCGTGATTTGTTTGGCCAGATCGATCTCGGTCGGGTAGTGGGTCAGGATCTGAGACTCGATTCTGTCCTTGAGCGGCGTGATGATCGATCCGCGGTTCGTGTAATCCTCGGGGTTGGCCGTAAAAAGGAATTGGATCTCGAGCGGCAGGCGCAGCTTGAAGCCGCGGATCTGAATATCGCCCTCCTGCAAGATGTTAAAGAGCGAAACCTGGATCCGGGCCTGCAGGTCGGGTAGTTCGTTGATCACGAAAATACACCGGTTCGCCCGGGGCACGAGACCGAAGTGGATGGTCCGCTCATCGGAGTAGGGCAGCTTCAGGGTAGCCGCTTTGATCGGGTCGACATCGCCGATGAGGTCGGCCACGCTCACGTCGGGCGTAGCTAGCTTCTCCACGTACCGGTCCTCGCGCGCGAGCCAGGTGACCGGCGTTTCGTCCCCGTGCTCGGCGATCAGGTCGATGGCGAAACGGCTCAGCGGTTTGAGTGGATCGTCGTTGAGCTCGGCGCCCTCGACCACGGGCACGTACTCGTCGAGTAGGCCGACGAGCTGCCGCGCGATACGCGTTTTGGCCTGACCGCGTAGTCCGAGCAGCAACACGTTATGCCGACTGAGGATCGCGCGCTCCACGTCGGGCAGCACGGTGTCGTCGAAGCCCACGATGCCGGGGAAAACGGACTCCTCCGCACGGAGCTTTTCGATCAAATTGTCGCGAAGCTCGGTTTTGATCGAGCGTGGGGTGTAACCGCTCGCGCGGAGCTTGCCGAGGGTCGTCGCCTTAGGTGCGGGCATATAATAAATTGCTTGGGAGGTACAGGGTAAGGAACCCATTCCGGGGGCAGTGGTTGCAGTACAAAACCGGTAACACGTATGCGCGCACGTCCACGAATCGTTATCGCCGGAGCCGGGGCGGCGGGCCTCTGGACGGCCTTGTCGCTGATCGACGCCGGCTGGTCGGGGGACGACCTGTGTCTCGTCGAGCCGTCCGCGAAGGACACCGACGACCGGACCTGGAGCTACTGGGCCAAAGCGCCTTTGCTCCCGGGGGGCCTCGAGCTCGCGAGCTTCGGCAACTTGCGGTTGCGCAACGCGGGCCGGTCGATCGGTCTGCCGACCGCACCCTACAGCTATTATACCCTGCGCAGCAGCGCCTTCTACGCCTACGCGAAGACCCGTCTAGCGGCGGTGGGGGTTCAGTGGATTCGCGCCGCCGTGACTGGTTTTAGCGAAAGCGAACGGTGCGTGCGGGTCGTGTTAGAAGGCGGCGGGTTCTTGGAAGCCGACTACGCGCTCGACGGTCGACCCCTCAGATCCGACCTAACGCTACCGCACACGAATGCAACCCTCCAGCACTTCGGAGGCTGGTTCGTGCGGACGGGTACCGACACGTTCGAGGTGGGGGTAGCCACGTTTATGGACTTCCGGCCGGATCCACTCAGTGGCGGCGTACTCTTTTTTTACCTGCTCCCGTTCTCCGAACGTGAGGCCCTGGTCGAAGTAGCCGTGCTCTCGCAAAACGTTTGGGACGAGCCTGAGTACGACCGCGCGCTCGGGGACTATCTGGACGGTCGGTTTCCGGGCGTGCGCTACGACATCACGGAGCGGGAGTACGGCGTGATCCCGATGACCGACGAGGCTCGGTGGGGTAGCGCTACCGGACGTATCTGGCCCATCGGTACCCGCGCGGGCTGGGTGCAGCCCTCGAGCGGGTATGCGTTTACGCGCACCCGGCGATTCGGGGAAGAGCTTGCGCAAAACCTGCTGTCGAGACGGCCGAAAGCCTGGCGCCCGAGTCCGTTACAGCAGGTATTCAATTCGACGATGCTGAGCTACATCTTGGCGAAGCCCGAGCGGGCCGGCGACTTCTTTCTCGATCTGTTCGCGCGAAACGGCGCGAAACGAACTTTCGACTTCCTCGACGAACGGGCGGGGGTAGTGGATACGCTGCGCTTGATGTGGAGCAGTCCGAAGCTCGAGTTCGGGGTACGGGCGCTCAGGGAGACCGGACTGCGGATTTTAGGGCGAAAGTGAGGTCGGCGGTTACCTTGTCGCGGACCTTTTCCGCCAATCCATGCGCTTAGCCCTAGTTCTCGGTATTCTCACTTTTACCGGAGCGCTGGCCGCGCAAAAGGCAACGTTGCGCGGGAACGTATTCGACGGAGCCTCGGGCGAGCCCGTGGCGTTCGCCAGCGTCTTCTTGACGGGCGTCGGGCGGGGGACCACAACCGATTACGACGGTTTCTTCTCCATCGAGGGACTGGCTGCGGGGGAGTACACTCTCGAGTCCACGTTCATCGGTTACGATACGGCGCGCACCGAGCTCGAGCTGCCCGCATCCGGTGTGAAGTACGTGCGCCTCACCTTACGGGAGGGGGTGAGTCTGTCCACGGTGGAGGTGTCCGCCGAACGTACGCAGGCCCGCACCGAGGTGCAAGTCAGCAGCGTGACGCTCACCCCACGGGATATCGAAGTCCTGCCGAGCGTTGGCGGGGACGCCGACCTCGCCCAGTACCTGCCCGTGCTTCCGGGCATCGTGACCACCGGCGACCAGGGGGGGCAGATCTACATCCGGGGTGGCGCACCGATCCAAACCAAGGTGCTCCTAGACGGGGTGACGATCTTCAATCCCTTCCACACCATCGGGTTTTTTAGCGTCTTCGAAACGGAGGCCATCCGCAACGTCGACGTGCTAACCGGCGGATTCGGAGCCGAGTACGGGGGACGTCTCTCGGCGGTCGTCGACATCAACACGAAGGCGGGGAACCGGAAGAAATTCAGCGGTTTGATCGGCGTGAGTCCGTTTCAGACGAGAGCCCTGCTCGAGGGGCCGATCAAAGCACTCGACGAGGGGGGTGGGGGCTCCTCGACCAGTTACCTGGTTACGGCAAAGCGCGGCTACCTCGACCAAACCAGTCGGTCGCTCTACAGCTACGCGAACGATTCGGTTGGACTCCCCTACAGTTTCACGGATGTGTACGGGAAGATCAGTCAGCTCGGTACCAACGGATCGAAGGCCGAGTTCTTCGGGTTCCGCTACGACGACGTGGCCGATTTCTCGGACATCGCCTACGCGTGGACCACGTTTGGGGCCGGTACCAGCTTCCGGGTGGTACCCCCGTCGTCGAACCTGGTGATGGACGGGTCGGCGAGTTACTCCAGCTACGAGGCGGAACTTCGCGTCCCTGAGCAGCAGCCCCGTACGAGTTCGCTGACGAACTACTTGGCGCGCCTCAATTTTCAGAATTTCAACGGTCGCAACGAGCTACGTTACGGCTTCGAGTTCAACGGGGTGCGTACCGATTTCCGCTTCCGCAACTCGTTCGGCAACACGCTCGAGCTCCGCAACGACAACACCGAAATCGCCGCTTACGCGAGTTATAAACGCACCTGGGACAGCTTCGTGCTCGAGCCGGGCTTCAGGCTCCAGTTTTACGCGAGCCAGGGCGTGATCCGCCCCGAACCCCGGCTGGGCGCCAAGCTCAACGCTACGGATTGGTTGCGTTTCAAGTTCGCCGGGGGGCTTTTCAGCCAAAACCTACTTAGTTCCGTGAGCGAAACCGATATCGTCAACCCCTTCGTAGGCTTTATCAGCGGGCCGGAGGAAACGATCTTCGAGACCGACGGCATCACGCCCCTGCCCGATCGCCTCCAGAAAGCCGTCCACGCCATCGGCGGGGTAGAGATCGACCTCGGTCGGGGCGTGCTCGTGAACGTGGAGCCCTACTGGAAGCAGTTTACTCAGCTGCTTACCATCAACCGCGACCGGCGTACGTCGCTGGAGTCGGACTTCGTAAGTGAGACCGGGGATGCTTACGGACTCGATCTGAGCCTAGCGTACGACAGGGGGCCGGCGTACCTCTGGTTGACCTACAGCTACGGTAAGGTGCAGCGTGACGATGGCGACCAAATCTACCCCACCGTTTTCGATCGGAGGCACAACGTGAACGTGCTCGCGAGCCACGAGCTGGGCCGGAGCGAGGCTTGGGAAGCGAGCGTTCGGTATAATTTCGGAACGGGCTTTCCCTTTACGGCGACCAGCGGATTTTACGGACGCGAGGGTTTCGAGGGTGGGCTCAATACGGACCTGACGAAGCAAAACCCCGATCTGGGTATCCTCTTTAGCGACACGCGCAACGGCAATAGACTGCCAAACTATCACCGTGCCGATGTGAGCGTGAAGCGAACCTTCGAGTTCGGCGATGACCTCGGGCTCGAGGTGGTGGCGAGCGTCACGAACGTCTCCAACCGACCCAACATCTTTTACGTCGATCGCGTCAGTAATCGACGCGTGGACCAATTGCCCGTCTTGCCGAGCCTCGGCGCTACGTTCAGGTGGTAAACCGGTCGGTTTAGTCGGTGATCGGTTCGAAGCCCTTGGCCTCACAGGCTTCCAGTAAATCGCCTACCCCCGCGGGGGGAAGCTCCGGCAGGCCGTTGTCCCACGCGTAGAGAATGTAGTTGGCTACGTTCGCTACTTCGGTATCGGAGAGGTCCGGGTGCCCGGCCATCTTCGCCTCGTACGTTAGCCCGTTGACCACCAGCTCGCCTTGTAACCCGTAGCGTATCACGCAGGCGATCTCCTCTCGGTTTTCGACCAGCCAGTCGGACTGTGCCAGGGGGGGGATGTTCCCCACTAGGCCCGCGCCGTCGGGTTGGTGGCAGTTCGCGCACTTGTATTCGTAGATCAGCTTGCCCTGCGTGTACGGATTTCTCCCACAACTCGTGGAAGTCAGCACGCAGCCCAGCGCCGCGGATACCACACCGAGGTAAAGTCTACCTCGCATCGTCGGCGTCGGTCAGGTAACCCTCGATGTCGTCGATGAGGTGATCGACCTCCGCCTCGTTCGTACCGTCCGCAAAGGCGCGTACCTGCCCTTTCTCGTCGACGAAGATGATCCGACCCGAATGGTCGAAACCGCCCGGCGCGTCTGTGTTTTCGACGGCGATGCTGAAGTAGTCGTCGGCTATGGCGTACAACTCCGCCTTGTCGCCGGTCAAAAACCACCACTTGTCAGCATCGTCTACGCCCATGTTCTCGGCGTAGTCGCGCAGCGTGGTCACGTCGTCGCGTTCCGGATCAACGGTGAAGCTCACGAGTTTGAGCGGCGTGGACGCAAAACGCTCGTTGAGGCGAAGCATGTTCCGGGTTACCCGCGGGCAGATCGTCGGACAGCTCGTAAAGAAGAAGTCCGCTACGTAAGGCGTCCCCTGCAGTCCTGCTTCACTAACCACCGCGGAGTCCTGCCGGTAGAAGCTCCAATCGCCAACCGTGTGGTACACCGTATCACCATCCACCACCTCACGCTCGCCGATGATCGGGAGCTCGTGCGCGACGTGGTCCGTATCCCCGGTACAGGCGGTAACGGCGAGGGAGGTCACAAGGGCTAAGGGAGCGATCCTGATCACTGGGCAAGTAAGTTTTCGGCGAAAGCGATGGCGGCGTTCATGCTGTCGCGGACCGCGGCGATCTCGGCGTGGCGCCGCGCGAGGTACGCGGGCGCGCCGTCCGGACCGAGGGAGTCGATCACCGCCGGCAGCGGGAGCTCGGTGTGCATCCACGCCATCATCGCGTCGTCCGCACGCGCCAGTCGTTGCGTGGCGAAATCGGTTTGCTCGGCGGGTAGCTCGACCGTATCGAGCTGGCGTTGCAAACGCATCATCTCCCCCATGCGGGGCATCACCTCGTCGTGCACGCCCATGCCCTCCGCGTGCAAACTTTCGAGCTCCGGCGCCGAAACCGTCGCCTCCGCCTTCACGGATTCGGGCGGTGCCGGTGCGTTGCAGCTGTAGGTCACGATGCCGCTCAGCGCCAGCGAACAGAGCAACCATGCTCCAAATGTGCTGTTGGTTTCGGTAGAAAGGAACGACATGGAGAGGAAAGCGATTTTGTGGTTTCGGAACGACCTGCGCCTAGATGACAACGAGAGCCTCCACGAGGCTGCACGTGCCGGTGCGGTAATCCCGGTCTTCGTATTCGACGAGCGTACATTCAAAGGCACTACCCGCCGCTTTGGTTTTGTGAAGACCGGCGTGCGCCGGGCACAGTTTCTCGTTGAGGCGGTGAGCGACCTGCGGGGGCGTCTGCGGGCGATCGGTTCGGACCTCGTCATTCGGGTCGGCCACACCGAGGAGGTCCTCTACGATCTAGCGCGCGAGCAACGGACCGGCTGGGTCTTCTGCAATCGGGAGCGCACGAGCGAGGAGGTGGAAATCCAGGACGCGCTCGAGCGCAAGTTGTGGACGATCGGTCAGGAGGTCCGCTACGCACGGGGCAAAATGCTCTACCACACGGCCGACCTACCTTTCCCGGTGAGTCAGACCCCGGACATCTACACGCAGTACCGCAAGGAGGTGGAACGCTTCGTTACGGTACGCGAACCCCTCGATGCACCCGCGGAGCTACCCGCGCTGCCCGAAGGCCTGGACGCGGGCAAGGTTCCGAGCCTCGCGAAGCTCGGTTACGACGCTCCCCCCACACGGGATCCGCGCGCCGTACTCGACTTCGAGGGGGGGGAGACCGCCGGCTTGGCGCGACTTAATTATTACCTCTGGGAGAGCGATTTGGCGAAGACCTACAAGGTGACCCGCAACGGCTTGATCGGCGAGGAGTACAGTACCAAATTCAGCGCATGGCTGGCCGCTGGCTGCCTGAGCCCCAAGCGGATCTACTCCGAGCTAAAGCGTTACGAGGCGGAACGCGGGGCCAACGACTCTACGTACTGGATCTTCTTCGAACTGCTGTGGCGCGATTTTTTCCGCCTCATGGTGAAGAAGCACATGGAACTCATTTTCCGGAAGCAAGGCCCGAAGCAGGAGCCGGTGCCGGACTGGTCCGAAGATCGACGCACCTTCGGCTTGTGGGCAGAAGGGCGTACGGGTGTCCCGTTTATCGACGCGAACATGCGCGAGTTCAACGCCACCGGTTTCATGTCTAACCGCGGACGTCAAAACGTAGCGAGCTTTCTGGTTAAAGACATGAAGCTCAACTGGCAAATGGGCGCCGAGTACTTCGAGAGCGGCTTGGTCGATTACGATGTAGCCAGCAATTGGTGCAACTGGAACTACGTGGCCGGCGTCGGCAGCGACCCGCGCGAGAATCGCTACTTCAACATCCTCTCCCAGGCGACTCGTTACGACCCCAAAGGGGACTACGTGCGCCTCTGGTTGCCCGAACTCGCCGAGCTTCCGGAGGAGCGGATCCACCGTCCGGACCTACTCACTTCGGACGAGCAGCGGAAGTACGGCGTTCGCCTCGGGGTGGACTACCCGAACGCCGTGGTCAATATCGCCAAGTGGGAGAGCGGTAAGAACACCGGCCGCGGCAAATCGAGGCGCGGCAAGTCATCGCGGTCTTTCGCCGAGTGAGCGCGCGCGTAGACGCTCGCCCCCGGGTGAGCTTCACCGATCTCGGGTCGATGGGCTACACCGAAGCGTGGGCCTACCAGACCGCGGTACACCGATCGCTCGTCGCCCGAAAGAAAGCACGCGGTTGGTCGAAGGCACCGACCGAGCCGCCGCACCGACTCCTCTTCGTGGAGCATCCACCGGTGTATACGCTCGGTAAATCGGGCTCGCTCGGCCATTTGCTTCTCGACGAAAGTCAGCTGGCGGAGGCAGGCATCGAGTTCCACAAGATCAACCGCGGCGGCGACATCACCTTCCACGGTCCCGGGCAGCTGGTCGGGTACCCCATCCTCGATTTAGATTGGTTCTTCCACGACGTGCGCAGGTACGTCTCCGCCCTCGAGCAGTCCGTCATCGATCTACTCGCCGACTACCGAGTCGAAGCCACGCGCTTCGAGGGCTTCACGGGCGTATGGCTTCCGCCAAAACACGTGGGTCATCGGGGGCTACCCTGGCGAAAGATTTGCGCGATCGGAGTCCACCTAAGCAGGTGGGTTACGCTGCACGGCTTCGCGTTTAACGTCAATACGGATCTCGCCTACTTCGACCACATCGTGCCCTGTGGGATCGGCGACGCCGATAAGGCGGTGACGAGCCTCGCCGCCGAGTTCGGCGAGACCGTAAACTTGACCGAGGTCAAACGGAAGCTACGCGGTAAGCTGGCGCAAAATCTCGGTTGGCGGGAGGTTGCCGACTTCAACTAGCGCCCCGAGCGGTTGATGTTCGTGGAGTTCGCCTGCTGCGTGGCCAGTACGATCGTATCCTGGACATCGACGTGGGCCGGACGTGACGCGACGAAGTAGATCGTCTCGGCGACATCGTCCGCGCGCAACGGTTGGAAGCCCTCGTACACCTTGGCGGCTTTGTCCTCGTCCCCGTGAAAGCGTACGGCAGAAAACTCGGTCTCCTCCACCGCGGCGGGCGATACTTGGCTCACCCGAATGTTGTACTTGTACAGATCGAGCCGCGTGCCCTTCGTAATCGCGTCGACGGCGTGCTTCGTGGCGCAGTACACCGCGCCGTTCGGATACACCTCGTGACCCGCCGTGCTACAGACGTTGATGATGTGACCCCGACGGCGCTCGACCATAGCGGGCGACACGAGCCGCGTCATGTGCAGCAACCCTTTCACGTTGGTGTCGATCATCTCGTCCCAATCCTGCATCCGTCCCTGGTAGATCGGTTCGAGCCCACGCGCTTTACCGGCGTTGTTGATGAGTAAGTCGATCTCGTTCCAATCGGGTGGGAGCGTGTCGAGCATGTGCTCAGCCGCTTCGGCGTCGGTCACGTCGAAGCTCATCAACCGCACGGCCGCTCGGTACTGGCTACTCAGCTCGGAGCTCAGCGCACGCAGGCGTTCGATCCGGCGCCCCGTAAGTATGAGCCGGTGACCCCGTTTCGCGAAAGCACGCGCCGTGGCGGCCCCGATACCCGAGCTCGCCCCGGTGATGAGCACGGTGAGCACGCGCACGCGGGGGTTGGCGATCTCGTCTTCGGTGAGTCGGTCGAGGGTGGTAATCCGCTCTCCGCTCGCGGGGCTCGCGATCGTCGCGGGGCTACCCACGGTGGGCACCGCGGGCGACGGCGCGAAAGCCACCCTGTTCTTGCGGGAGTCGAGCTCCGGATTCGCTTCGACGGCGTGCTCGAAGAAACGGGCCGCCTTGCGCACTCGCCCTCGCTCCAGGTAGAGTAACGCTAGGTCGTAGGCGGCGAAAGGATGTGCCGGGTCGAGGGCCCGGGCGCTCTTGAACGCGCGGATGGCCTTGCGCCAGCTCGTGTTCGCCGCGTAGATCTGCCCGAGGCGGTACCAGGCGTCCGCGGCGTACTCCTCGGACTGCTGCGTCGCCCTACGCAGGAAACGCGCCGCCTCCCGCCGCCGCTCCGGGAACGCATCCTGTACCAGCGATCCGATGCGATACGATAACTCGGGATCGACCTCCTTATCGAGCCGGTACGCTTTCTTGTAGTGCCGCCTGGCCGATCCGAAGTCGCGGGCTTCGGCCCGGATGGTACCCACCAACAAATGGGCGGCGGCGGCGAACGGGGTATCGTACAGCATCTTGAGCTGCTGATTCGCCTCGATCAGAGCGGCCGAACGCTTTTGCTCGGACAACTTCGCCAGTGCCACCGAGAGGTAATAACGAAGCCGGTGATCCCGCGGATCGTCCTTCAGTTTATCTCTCGCCAAAGCCTCCGCCTCGTGCACGCGCCCGGCTTCGAGCAACGCCACAAAGTGGAGGTGCGTACTCGATTCCGGACCGCCCGGGCCGCGGTCGGGCTCGTTCGCCAACGTTCTTGCCCCCTGCGACGAACCCGACGCGGTTAAGCTGACGTGCGTCGAGATCGTCTCATCCGACGCCGCGGCCACGGCAACCGCGGTGTGTAGGTAGTCGAATCCCTCGGGCTCATGCCCCCGCCGCGACGTAGTTTCCTCGAGCCCGTCTTCCTCGAGCTCGTCGAAGGCAGACGAACGGCGACCGCGCCCGGGGTCCGCCGACGAGTCAACCGCTAAGTCGACTGCCTCCTCCGTCGAATCGCCCGCCGCTTCGACCGGGCTGTCCTCCGTCAGGCGGGTACCGCATTCGGAGGGTCCGCGCTCGGCCTGGGTTCCTTCCGGCTCAACGGCGGCCCCATCCCCGTGCGGCAAATGCGTTTCAGCTATGTAGCGCTCGGTCTGTGCGTCGAGGTTCGCGACAACTAAATCTGCGTTATCCGCTCGTTCGATCGACTGCTCGCCCGCTGGTATAGCCTGTCGTTGCTCGCCCGCGCGTCCGTTGCCTTGCGTCGGGTCAACCGCGAACCGATCGAGCGCCGAGTGCTCCTGCGCCGGAGCGGTAACCCCGAGCCCGGCCGCCTCCCGCCGCTGGTCCTCGGGGGGGTCTCCCTGGAGCTGATGGGTCTGCAACCGAGTATCCTGTGGCTCGTCCCGCTCTGCGAGTTGGACCTCGTAGAGGTGATGCGAGTCCTCGTCCTCAGTGCGCTGGTCTTCCTCCCGGCTGTGATCTTCCGCAGGATCGTCCTGCGGGGGCCGAGCTACGGGGTGCAGATCTAGAGGTTGCTCGTCCGCCAACGGCACTTCTTCGGGTTCGGACGCCCCCGCTCGGTATTCCTCCGGTCGAGGCGCTTCCGGGTGGTGCTCGATCGGCTCGTGCGCACCCGCTGCATTCCCGTTCGGAAGGGCGTGCTCGAAGACACCGGGCACGACCCCGGCCTCTACGCGGTCGCTCGGCCTAGTTTCCGGTGCGGGCTGCGGTGCCCCCAGGAGTTCGAGGAGTGCGGCCCCGTCGGCGGCGAGGAGCGCCTCGATGGTGAGTGGTGCGTCTTCGCGGATCAGCCGGAGGGTTTCGCCGATCTCCTGGCTCACGCTGCGAATCGGGGAGAGCGCCCGCGAGCTCGCGTCGGTGGCCGTGGCGCCGTACTCGCGCCGGGCGTCGAGGTAGACCACCTGCCAGTAGTTGATGTAGCGCATCGTGTCCGACACCCGCGTCAGTGGTGTCTCGATCAGCTCGCTCTCGCCGTTCGGTCGGGTCCGCAGCGAGCGCGCGATGACCACGTGGAAGTTCTCCCGCTGGCGCAACTCCCGGTAAGCGTCGAAGAGCCCCTCCTGGCACTCGAGCCCGTGCAAAAATCCATCGTTGAGTAGCAGAAACGAAGGTCCTCGCTGCGCGGTCAACCGCCCACCCACCGTCCGGGCCGGTTCGGTCTCCGAATCGCACACGATGTCGAAATACGTAAATCCCGCTTCCGCTAAAACGCGGTGCAGGTCCTCGACGTCCGCGGTGGCCGAGCTGTGAAAGGCGATGGTTATCGGATTCATTGCACGAGCTGTTCTTGGATGGTTTTGGCGAAAGCCCTCGTGAAATCTCCGTAGGTACTCGTCGCCGGGCCGGTGAAACCGGTATGCATAGATAATACTTGATTTTGAGCGTCGAGGACCAACAAGGTGGGGTAGGACGGGATGGGCTCCAGGATACCCGGTAGGCTCGGGCGCTGATTGTGATCCGCGTAACCCGCCAGCGCGATCGGGAAGCCGAGGTCGAGGCGCTCGCTGAAACGAGTGATCGCCCGCACGGCCTTCGCCGTATCCGCGAAGCGTTCGTAGGCGAGCCCCAAAAACGACACGTCGCCGCCCGGCAGCGTTTGACGTAGGCTGTCCAGGAAGACTGCCTCGTCCTTGCAGTTGGGGCACCAGCTGCCCATGAGGGTTACGACCTTGAGTCTGCCCGGCAGGTCGGACACGGCCAACGATTCGCCGTTCGGCAGCAGGGCGGACAGGTCCACTCGCTTTCCCCGAACGCCCGACTGGTCGATCGAATCCGCGGGCAGTCGGGCGGCTTCGTTCCGCGTGGCCGACCAGATGGTCCGGTAGTGGGTGCCCGATCGAAACAGACCCAGCAGCGAGCCGTCCTCCTGCACTTTGCCGCTGAACAGAAAGACGTGCGATCCGTCGAACGTAGATAGGTAAAATCGATCCTCCTGAACCGTGCCCTCGAGGTAGCGATAGTCCCCCGTCGGCGTGAGAAAAGTCGCGGTGAGGTCGTTGCCGCGCTGGGCGAACTCGGCGATGGCCGGACTGCGCTGCGTGGAGTCCTCGATCGAGAATCGGGCGTCCCAGCGCCCCGAAAGGTCGATCGACGGGGTTTTGCGCAGCTCGGTGAAGCGGTGGCCCTGACCGAAGAAAGCGGCGAAGGGGATCTCGTAGTTGACGCGGGTTTCGTCCACGTAGTAGCCCTCGATGACGCCGCTCTCGTGGTAGGCCGTGATGTAGCTGTCGTTGAGCGGAAAGCGGACGGTGAGCGTGTCGCGGGCCGTGGCCATGTCGCGCTCGAACTCGATGTCGCTCACCGCGATCCGCTCCTCCCCGTTGATCAACTCCAGCCGCAGGGACGAATCCGGCGCGTAGCTGAACTCCATATTGATGGGTAGCTCCCCCCGGGCCACTTCGTTTAGGTTGAAGTCGGCGGCGACCTCGTCGGGCTCCACCTGACTCGTTTGCCGACCGTCGAGGTAGAACACGCCTCGCCACGGTCCCGGGGGCACCTTGGTGTAGTTGGTGTTGACGACGATGCACGCCGACAGTAACACCGAGCATCCGAAAACTAGCTTCCTCATAAGGTCGTGGGTAAGGTAACTGAACACCCCAACCCGCCGACCGGCCGCCGCTACCGGGTACTTGCGCCCCGAAACTGATCCGCCTTGCGCGCGAACAGCACGTTGAAACTCGTCAACGACCCGTAGATGCGCGTGATGTACTGCTGTAGCCCGACCTTCTCCGCGTCGGTTAGTTTACTCGCGTTCACGCGTTGCTCCATCACCCGCAGGCGGTCGCGTACCATCACGATTTTATGGAAGAAATCTTCTATTGGTATCTCTTTAGATTTTAACCCCGCCTCCCCGGGCGTCAGCGTCAGGGTACCTCCGTCCCACTTGCCGCCGAGCTCCACGGTTTCACCGGTGGTCGAGTAGGCGCGCAGCACCTTGAGTAGGCCACGTTCGGCATCGGTCCAGGTAACCGGCTCGTCGGGCGCTACACCCTCGATCACCTCCCACCCCGTGTACGTTTTGCCGACGGTCTTTACCCCGAGATCGACGAAGCTCACGTCGTAGGCCGCGGCGTGTAGCCTAACGATAACGCCGACCCCGTGCTCCGGGTGGTTTACGCGGGATCCGGGTCCGAGGAGTTGGTCTGTCGATGTACTCATGATTCGCTTAGCTAGGCTACCGACGGGTAGTTATCGTCCCAATCCTTGCGGCGGGTGCCCCCGAGCTTCCCGAGGCTTTTAGCCACCACGGTAGCCACGGTGGCGTCCCCGCTCACGTTGGCTACCGTCCGACACATGTCGAGCGGGCGGTCTACGGCGAAGATGAGCGCGATGCCCGCCTCGGGGATACCCGCTTGCGCTAAAACGATCACCAGCATCACCATGCCGGCCCCCGGGACGGCGGCCGAGCCGATCGAAGCCAGGGTGGCCGTAGCGATGATCCCGAGCTGCGCACCGAGACCCAGCTCGAGCCCGAAGGCCTGGGCGATGAAAACGGCCGCCACGGCCTGGTACAGACTCGTACCGTCCATGTTGATGGTCGCGCCGATGGGGAGCACGAAGCTGGCGACCTCCTCGCGTACGCCGAGGTGCTCCGTTACGCGCTCGAGGGTTACCGGCAGCGTGGCCGCACTCGAGCTCGTGGAGAACGCGAGCAGCTGCGCCGGACCCATCCCTCGGAAAAAATCCGCGTAGCTCAGCGGCGTGAGCGCGCGTACCACCAGGGGGTAGATGAGAAAGATCATGAGCCCCAGTCCGATCACCACGCAGGCCGCGTAACCGATCAGCGCGTAGAACAGATCCGCGCTCGGCGACTCCACGACGAGCGAGGCCAGTAGCGCGAACACACCCACGGGGGCGGCGAGCATGATCAGGTCGACGAGCTTCAGGATCACGTCGTTCGTCCCGTCGAAGAATGCCTTTACCGGTGCCGCCTTTTCGGGCTCGATTAGGATTAGGCCAATCCCAAAAAAGATCACGAAGAAAATCACTTGCAGCATCCGGGCATTGTCGCTCGTAGCCGAGATGATGTTGTCCGGCACGATGTCGACCAGGGCCTGCAGCGGACCGGATTCCCGCTGGGCGGTAGCCTGCTCCTGCTTCTGCGCCGCGTCGCCGGCGAACTGATTCGAGAGCTCGTTGCGCGTCTCCTCGGTGATGAGCTTGCCGGGCTTAATTACGTTGACCGTCACCAAGCCTATCGACACGGCGAGCACCGTGGTGAGGAGGTAAAGTCCGATCGTACGCCCGCCCATCGCCGAGAGACTACTCAGATCGCGCAGGTCGCTTACCCCTTTAATGAGCGAAGCCACGATCAGCGGCACCGCAATCAGCTTGAGCAGGTTGATGAAGATGGTACCGAAGGGTTTCACCCAGTCGGTCACGAATCCACTCCAGCCCAGCGATGCCGCCAGCAGGCCGAAGCCGACCCCGGCCGCCATACCAATCAAGATTTGCCAGTGCAGGGCTAAGCGCATGCGGGCTAATGTAACTGGGCGGCGCGCCCTACGCTTTCCTCGCCCGCGTGATTTCTCGTTTACCGGGTGGGCCGCTCAGTCGCTCCACCGTAAATCCGGCCGAGCGCAAATCGCGCTTCACCTGCCCCTTGGCGCAGTAGGTCACCAACGTGCCGCCGGATTCGAGGCTGCCGTACACCGTTTTAAATACATCGAGCGTCCACAACTCCGGCTGCGCTTCGGGCGCGAAGGCGTCGAAGTAGACGAGGTCGTAGCCCCCGGTCGCGTGGAAGTCTTCGAGGCGCTGACGCCGTTTTTCCACGGTCAGTTTTGGCGAAAGCCGTTCGGAAACATCCCACGGCGTGTCCACCAGACGTCGCGCGAGCCTTAGCTCCTCCGCGGTGAGTTCGAGGGTGCCGGGGTAGTCCAGCGCCGCCGTGAGCTTAGCCGCGGGGGGCTCGGGGTCGAGCCCGAGGTAGCTGACGCTAAACGCGCCACGCTGCACCGCGCGGAGGGTAGCCAGGCAGTTGAGTCCGGTACCGTAGCCGACCTCCAGGACGCGTATCGCGTCGAGACGTTTCGCCTGGTCGAGCAGCCCGTACTGAATGAAGATATGCTCCGTCTCCCGCAGCGCCCCGAATTTGCTGTGGTAGCTCACCCCAAATCGCTCGCTGTACAGCGAGCGGGAGCCGTCCTCGGTCTCGAAGACCCGCGGCTCGCTCGTTGCGGGCACCTACTTAACGGGCGCTAGCGCGGCCGGATCGATGTCGAGGTGCGTGGCTACGTACGCCGGCTCGCCGCGGTCGACGACGATCAACTGCGGGCTCTCGTGCCGCACGCCGAACTTCGTGGCGATGTAGTCCGAAACGTCGCGGTGCCGGAGCAGATCCAGTACGTGCACCGGCTGCGTGAGCTTGTCGCCGCGCAGGGCACGGTCGACCCTCGACTTGGCCATCGCGCTGATGGAGCAAGTGATCGAGTGCTTGAAGATAATCTGCGGCTGGTCGAACGAGGCCTCGGCGAGGGCGTCTACGTCCAGCGTACTGGAAAGCGGGTGGGCGGTCATTGGCTACACCAACCTACTTGGCGTCACTAGGTTGCTCCACGGCCACGGAGAAGTTGTTCGGGCATCCGTACCCCCGCTGACACGCCGTCGCGCTCACCACGGTTACGAGCAGGGCGAGGGCGTAGAAGAGGCGCTTGGTCGAATCAATCATATCGGTAACGTAGTAACGGATGCTAAAGGTAGCCATACCGTAGTGTTTGCGTTCTACCCGCAATCTATTCAACAACTGTACCTAAGCGACCTTAGTATGCTGAGCTCCGAAGCATAACTTCGCCGCTTTCGCTAAAACACCTTTCCGCATGCCCCGCACCCTAGCCCTCCGAGATGCCCTCCGCGAAGCGATGATCGAAGAAATGCGCCGCGACGAATCGGTCTTCCTAATGGGCGAGGAGGTCGCCGAGTACAACGGGGCCTACAAGGTGTCGAAGGGGATGCTCGACGAATTCGGCCCGCGCCGCGTGATCGACACGCCGATCGCCGAGCTCGGCTTCGCCGGTATCGGGGTTGGCGCGGCCATGAACGGCCTCAAGCCGATCGTCGAGTTCATGACCTGGAACTTCGCCGTCCTCGCCTTCGACCAGATCGTCAACAACGCCGCCAAAACCCTCAGCCAATCCGGCGGCCAGTTCGCCTGCCCGATCGTGTTTAGGGGCCCGAGCGGCTCGGCCGGCCAGCTCGCCCAGCAGCACTCGCAGATGTTCGAGTCCTGGATGGCCAATACGCCGGGACTCAAGGTGGTGAGCTGTACCGACCCCGCCGACGCCAAGGGCCTGCTCAAAAGCGCCATCCGCGATCCCGACCCGGTCTGCGTGATGGAGTCGGAGCAGCTCTACGGCTTCGAGGGCGAGGTGCCCGACGGCGAGTACCTCGTGCCGATCGGCAAGGCCATCGTGCGCCGCGAGGGCACCGACGTCACGCTCGTGAGCTTCAACAAGATGATGCTCCCCACGATGGAGGCCGCCGAGAGGCTCGCGGCCGAGGGCATCAGCGCCGAGGTCATCGACCTGCGTACCATCCGCCCGCTCGACCACGCCACCATCGTCGAGAGCGTGAAAAAGACCAACCGACTCGTGGTTATCGACGAGAGTTGGCCCTTCGGCGGCGTCAGCGCCGAGATCGCCTACGAAGTCCAGAAGTACGCCTTCGACTACCTCGACGCCCCGGTTACCCGCGTCAACAGCGCCGATACCTCGCTGCCGTACGCACCTACCTTCGTGGAGGAGTTCCTGCCGAACGCCGAGAAGATCGTGCGCGCCGTGAAGGAGGTGAGCTACGCCGCCGCCTAAGTTTGTTCGGTATATTTACCGAAACAATCAAAAGTTCGGTATATTTACCGAACATGATTTGCTATTTGAGTGGTGACCTCGTCGCTTCAACGTCGTCGACTTGGACAACGGCAGGGTTCGAGACCGCAATAGATCGATTGTCTAGGGATTTAGGGAAGGCGACGGACTTCGAGATCGTCGTCTCGCAGGGGGACAGCTTCCAGGCTCAGTGCGCGGGGGAGTACGGGTGGTCGGTGGCGCTGCTTGCTTATCTACGCATGCGTATGGCAGACGATCACGGTGCTAGAATCGCCTTCGCCGTCGGCGAACCCGACACAACGCATCGCCGGAAGTTGGGTGCCCGCAGCGGGCGGGTTTACGAACTGGCCGGCCGCGGGCTGGCGAGCATGAAGGCGCTCGGCTCGACCTTCCGGGTGTTCGCCGACGCTACGGACCGGGGACTCGCGGCCTGGATCACGGCGAGCGACTACGCGGACGCCCTACTGAAGTCCACTACGCAGCGACAGTGCGAGGTGCTGTACGGCGCGTTAAAACCCGGTGCGGGGGCGCCTCCGACGGTAGAAGCCCTGGCTAAGCGGTTCGGGTTGGCCAAATCCACCGTCAGTCAGCACCTGAACGCCGCGCACGTCGGTGTACACGCTCGTGCGATCGAACGATTCAGGGTACAGGGCGAGCCAAAGTTGGTCCCGTGACGGAAGCGCTCATTCAAGCGGGCGTCTTCGCGCTCGCAGCGGCGATCAGCCACTGGGTCGGCCCCTGGATCGTGAAGCAAGCGGTCACCGAGTTCACCGAGGAACTCCGGGTAGAAGACCACGGATTGCCGCACGCCGGCCTGCTGATCGGCCGGCTCGAGCGCTTCCTCATCCTCCTGTTCATCTTCGCCGACGCCCTCACCGGGGTGGGTTTTTTGCTTACGGCGAAATCGGTGTTTCGCTTCGGCGACATCAGCGACGGCGAAACGCACCGCCGTACGGAGTACTACCTCATCGGCTCACTCGCGAGCTTCACGGTCGGGATCGCCCTGGCGTTCGCGGCGCGGATCGCGGGCGACCTGGTCCGGTAACTCAGGTGAGGCTACGCCAGGTTCCCGGGGCGAGGTCGACTAACTCGTAGGGGCCAACGCGGGTGCGCACCAAACGCAGCACGGGCAAGCCGACCGCCGCACACATACGCCGTACCTGCCGATTTTTGCCTTCGGTGATCGATAGCTCGAGCCAGGCGTCGGGTACGGTTTTGCGGAAGCGGACCGGGGGTTTGCGGGGCGGGAACACCGGATCCGGTATCGAGGAGGCCGTGGCGGGTCGACTCACGTAGCCCTTACCGCTAATGCGAAAGCTCACGCCTCGGCGAAGCCGCTCGAGGGCTGATTCCGTGGGAATACCCTCGACCTGCGCCGCGTAGGTTTTGGTCGTTCGCGAGCGCGGATCGAGTAGGCGTGTCTTCAGTGCGTTATCGTCGGTGAGCAGCAGTAAGCCCTCGCTATCGCGATCGAGGCGGCCAACGGGGTAGACCGAGGGGGGCAATCCGAACTCCGCGAGCGTTCGCTGGCCGGGGTGATCGGGCGTGAACTGCGAGAGGACGCCGTAAGGCTTGTGAAGTAAGACGAGCTGCCGCCCCGGTGCCGGGAGCATCAAACGTTGAAGCGAAAGTGCATCACGTCGCCATCCTCTACCACGTACTCCTTACCCTCGACGCCCATCTTGCCGGCCGTTTTCACGGCGGCTTCGGACTCGTACTGCACGTAATCGGCGAAGTGGATCACCTCCGCGCGGATGAAGCCCCGCTCGAAGTCGGAGTGGATCACGCCCGCCGCGCCGGGGGCCTTCGTGCCGCGTGAGATCGTCCAGGCGCGCACCTCCTTCTCGCCGGCGGTGAAGTAGGTGATGAGGTCGAGGAGCCGGTAGCTCGCCTGAATGAGGCGGTTTACCCCCGGCTCGGCGAGGCCCATCTCCTCGAGGAAGAGCTCGCGCTCCTCCGGATCTTCGAGCTGGATGATTTCGGCCTCGATGTTCGCGCAGACGAGAATGACTTCGGCCGGCTCCTCGGCTACAGATGCGCGAAAACGCTCGGTGTAGGCATTACCGGCCTTGACGGAGTTTTCGTCCACGTTGCACACGTAGAGCACGGGCTTGCTCGTGAGCAGGAAAAGCTCGTCTAGCCAGGCCTGCTGCGCCTCGTCTTTCGGGAAGGAGCGGGCCGGCTTAGCGGCCTCGAGGTGGACCTTGAGCGATTTGGCCAGCTCGAAAAGGGCAACCTCTTCTTTCTTGCCCGTTTTGGCCGCCTTCCCGTACTTGTCGAGGCGTTTGTCGATCGTCTCCAGGTCTTTGAAGATCAGCTCGGTATCGATAATCTCTTTATCGCGCAACGGGTCCACCGAGCCGTCGACGTGCACCACGTTATCGTCGTCGAAGCAGCGTACCACGTGCACGATCGCATTCACTTCTCGAATATTGGCGAGGAACTGATTACCGAGCCCTTCCCCCTGCGACGCCCCTTTGATGAGGCCCGCGATGTCGACGATCTCGATCGTCGTCGGTACCGTTTTTTGCGGCGTCACCCACTCCGTAAGCGCGTCGAGTCGTCGATCGGGTACCGTGATCACGCCCACGTTCGGATCCTTGGTCGCGAACGGGTAGTTCGCCGCGAGCGCTTTGCCCGCCGTCAGGGCGTTGAAAAGGGTAGACTTACCGACGTTGGGCAAACCAACGATACCACACTGAAGCGCCATGGAACAGGGATTTTCGCTTACGCTAAAACCGTTTTCGCGCAAGCGGGCGCGAAAGTAACTCTACTTATGAACCACCTCGCCCACGCCGCGCTCTCCGGCACGAATACCGCTACCCTCACGGGAAATCTCTCGGCGGACTTCCTGCGCAAGCGGCAGGCCCTACAGCTTCCGGAAGCCCTGCAGGCCGGGATCCGCCTGCACCGACTCATCGATTTCACCACCGACAACGACGCTTCCGTACGGGGGGCTTGGGCGGTTTTGCGGAAGCGGCACGGGAAGTACGCGTCGGTCGTGTTCGACATCTACTGCGACTACCTGCTTACACAAAACTGGTCGACGAGTGGGGTGGGGGAGCTGCCCGCGTTCGCCGCGACGATCTACCGGGCCATCGGCGCGCACGCACACGAACTCCCCGGGGAGCTGGCCGATCGACTGACCCGCATGAGCGACGCCAACTGGCTGCTCGGTTACGGGAGCTACGAACGGCTCGCGGCGGTATTCGGCCACTTCCGTCGCCGACTCTCGGAGCCGGAACGCCTCGACGGCGTGATCGACACCCTCCGGGAAAACGAGACGACGCTCGCCGCACGCTTCGCGGAGTTCTATCCGCGCTTACGTAAAACGTGCTCCGATTGGCGGGCCGCGGGAGAAACGGCGGGCGAGCCGCACGGCGGGTAAGCCCCGGGGCCGTTAGCCCTCGAAGTGCAGACTGATGGTGAGCGCACGCGAGAGCACCTTGTCGAGTACGGTGCTCTGCTCCAGCTCGGCGTCGTAGATGAGTACGTTGCCGAGACCGTGGGAGAACTTGATCTCCGGGGAGAAGATGAAGTACGGGAAGAACATCTGAACGCCGCCGCCGACCTCGAGCTGAAAGTCGGAAGGCGAAAACTTGACGAGCTCGTCGGCCTGCTTCGCGCGCGACTCGGAGGCTACGTCGTAGGAGTACTTGACGCCACCGAGCAGGAACAATCGCAGGTCGTGCCAAGGCTCGCTTTTGTAGCGGATTTGCACGGGGAACTCGGCGAAGACGCTCGAGATCTTGCGCGGTTTTACGTTGCCCTCCTTGTAGGTGTAAGCGATGGAGCGCCCGGCGAAAGCGAGGCCGGGCAGAAAGCGGATGTCGAGGTACTCGCCGACCTTGAGGTTGGTCACGATCTTGAGGTCGAGTCCCGGGTCGCGGGTTACGCTCGTCGAGAAGATGGAGTCGTTGAGGATGAACCGATCGGAGTGAAAGAGCCGGTAGTCCGACCGGTTGTAGCCGATCGTGATCCCGAAGTAGTAAGGCTTCGTCGAGAACTCCCGGTAGTTGTAATTGCCCTTCGCCGCCCCGGACTGGGCGGTGGCCAGCGCGGAGGCGAGGGAGAGAAGTAGTACCGCCGCTAGGAGGAGGAGGGTACGGTGGCCGTGTACACGGTGCATATGCCGAGGGTCAATTCTTGCCAGTCGGGGTGCGCAAAACCGGCGGCTTCGAGTAAAGCTCCAAATTCCTTGCCATCCGGGAAAGCCATGACCGATTCGTAGAGGTAGCTGTAGGCGCGTGGGTCGCGACTCCAAACTTTGCCGATTAGGGGCAGCACTTTCCCGAAGTACAGGTTGAACGCCTGCTTGATCGGAAACGTACGTATGCGACTAAATTCGAGCACGACGAGTCGGCCGCCCGGCTTGATCACGCGACGCAGCTCGCGGAGTCCACCGACGGTATCTTCGAAGTTGCGAACGCCGAAGGCGACGGTGGCGGCGTCGAAGCTCCGGTCGGGGTGGGCGATCGCCTCGCTCGCGCCGGTCTCGAGCGTGATGCGCGCGCCGAGCCGCTTGGCCGCAATCTTCTTCCGGCCGATGGCCAGCATGTCGTTGCTGATGTCGATGCCGATCACCGTCGAATCCGGACGCTGCCGATTGATCTCCAGGGCGAGATCGGCGGTACCGGTCGCCATGTCGAGCACGCGCAGCCTGGGACGGTGCGGCAGCAGCTGCACCGCGCGCTTGCGCCAGGCCCGGTCGATGCCGAGCGAGAGGAGTCGGTTCAGTAGATCGTAGTAAGGCGAGATGTTGTCGAACATCCGCTCTACCTGCTGCCGCTTCGACTGCTCCGCCCGGTCGGCCGGGACGTAGGGCGTTACCGGTGTACTCATCGCGGACAAAGGTGGCTCACCGGGTCGACAAGCCACACTTTACTGCTTGATTACGGTCTGCTGCCCCACCGAACCGTCGGCGCTGATGGCGCGCACGTAGTAAGTGCCCGGACTCAGGCCGCTGAGGTCGATCGCGTGGGCTCCGCTGGTCGAGACCCCCCGGGCGATTCGCGAGCCGAGGCTGTTGAGCAACTCGTAGCGGGTTTCCCCGCCCGCGGCGGTAGCCACGGTGAGCGTGACGGTACCGTGCGTTGGGTTGGGGTAAACCGCGAGCTGCATGTCGACCTGCTCGCTCTCGACGGTGGTCAACTCGCTGGTCTCGGCCCGGCCCGTGAGCGCTCGCCTGACCACGCGGTAGCTGACGCGACCCCGGGGTGCGTAGCGGTCCTCGTAGCTGTAGTCGACCCACTCCTCGCGGGTCGCTGCGGGGACCTGGTCGATCACTTCGAAGCGACCGTCGCTGCCGGCGCGCTCGATGTCGTAGTAGGCTTCATTCACCTCCAAACCTCGCCAGGTTACCAAGTTGTGGTTGGCGGCCGCGAGCGCGTTCACGTCGGCGACGGTGAAGGGGCTCGCGCAGTCCTGGTTGATCACGTTGACCTGGATGCTGTCGCCGCCGGCGCAGCCGTCGAACGCCACCCAGAGTCGCACGAAGTAGGTACCCACCGCACTGAAGCTCGCCGGTCCGCCAACGCGGCCCGTGTCGAGACGGGGCGTCGCGTTGTTGCCGAAGTTCCAGTAGAATCGATGCGGTGCGGAGCTGTCGGCGGTCACCGTGAGGGCGTCATCGCGGCAGAGGTTGATACGCTGGCCGTCGAAGGGCCAGGGTCCGGTGCCGGAGGCCGAGGCGATCTGCGCCGTGGGCACGGGCTTGACGGTTTTGGTGATCGTGTTGGAAGTACCGGTGTAATCGATGCAGCCGTTGACGTTGGCTAGGCGGATGTAGTGGACCGTATTCGCCAGGGTCGACGGTTGGTAGCTCTCCTGTGAGGCCCCCGGGATGGTTTGCCAGTTCGGATCGTTCGGACCTCGGTAGGTAGCGGTAGCCGAACGGATCCAGCTGTAGCTCACCGTTCCGGCGGCACCGGAGGCCACCAGGGAGGTGAGCTCCGTCGGCAGGTCGCCCCGGCAGACTTCCTCGTCTCCGACGATCACGCCCGCCTGCGCTACCTCCCCGCAGCCGGCGTGCAGTCCGGCGTCGAGGTTTTCGATCTTGAGCGTAGCCGGGGTAACCACGAAATCGTCGGTTCGATTGGTCGCCGGGTCGAAGTCGTTGTCGCCGTCCTCGGCGGTGGTGCCGTTTACGTTCTTCACCGTGAGCGCGAAATTGCGCCCGATCGAAGACGACGCCTGGTCGATCTCGACGTAGTAGGTGCCCGGGGCGACCTCGGAGAAGGCGTACTTACCGTCCTCGTTGCTCACCGCGGAGGAGACCACGAAGGCGTCGGCCGCGCGGACGAGGCGGAGCGTGACGCCCTGGAGTACCTGCTCGAACTGCTCGCGCAAGCCGTTGTGGTTCTGATCGTACCAGACTTCGTCGCCGATCGTCACCACGCTCGAGCGGGGGATGTAGCCGGCGTCGGTGTCGTAGTCGGCCGTGCAGTTGGCACTCACGGTGCGCGTGGTGCTCCCGGTCACGGGATCCATGTCGCTATCGAGCGCGCGATCCGGACCCTGCGCGAAGGGGCTGTGTAGGTAGTCCTGGAAGTCGGGTACCTGAAAGAAGAGCGTGTAGTTGCCGATGGGTAGTTGGTCGAATCGGTATTCGCCGGCCGCATCGGTGGTGGTGCTGAAGTTGACCTGGCGGCCGTTGAGGTCCGAGCCGCTGAGGGTGATGCTAACCCCCTCCAGGCCCGGTTCGCCCGCATCCTGGATGCCGTCGCCGTCGGTATCCTCCCAGGCGAAGTCGGCGATGAGGCTCGGTTCCTCGAGGAGGGTAGTGTCCGAGCAGGAGCAGCCCTCGCTGTCCGTCACGGTGACCATCGAGATCTTACCGGGCAGGTCGTTCGGGTTGGCGGCCGTCGAGCCGTTGCTCCAAAGGTAGGTGTAGGGGGCGGTGCCGCCCACCGGATTTGCGGAAGCGGCGCCGTCCGTGGCGCCGAAACGACTCACGTTGAAGTAGTCGCGGTAGCGCGAGGTAGGGCGCGCCGAGCAGGTCAGCTCGGCGGGTTCCTCGATGTCGAAGCTCGCGTCGGCCGTGCAGCCGATCACGTCGGTCACTTCCACCTCGTAGGTGCCGGCGCGCAAGTCGGCGCGGTCCTCGGTGGTTGGTCCGTCGGCCCAGGCCACGGTGTAGGCGGGTTGTCCCCCGCTAAGCGTTAGGTCGATGGCCCCGTCGTCGCCGCCGAAGCAGCTGATCGAGTCCAGGTCGGCCGCGATGATCGGGCCGGTGGACTGTTGCTCGACCACGGCGGTTTCGAACCTCACGCAACCCAGGGCATCCGTTACGGACACCGTGTAGGTGCCGGGCAGGAGGTTGGTCGCCGTAGCGGTCGTTTGAGCGCCCGGGTCGGACCACACGATCGAGTAACCGGCTTGGCCCCCGTTAACGAGTACGCTCGCCTCGCCGTCGGCCTCGCTCGGGCAAGTGGCGTCGAGAGTCCCCGTGGTGAGTTCGAGGGGCTGCACGGGGACGATGGTAACCGTGTCGCTCGCCGCGCAACCCACCGCATCGGTGGCGCGAAGGACGTACTCGCCGGCCGGTACCGCGTTGAGCGGGCTTTGGTTGGATCGACCGTAGGCCGCCCAGTCGAAGGCGTAAGGGAGGGAGCCGCCCGAGAGATTGGCCCGCAGCGCTCCGCCGTCTTCGGAGCACACGATTTGGGTAGCCGTGATACCCGCCGTGAAGGGCTGGGGTTCGGTAATCTCGTAGGTGCGCAACCGCTGGCAGTTGGCCGCGTCGGTTACCTGAAGCTCGTAGATACCGGCCGGCACGTCGGTCAGGTCCTCGGTGGTCGCGCCGTTGCTCCACAGGTAGTCGTAAGGGGCTCGACCGCCGGTGATCGTCGCGTCGACGGCACCGGTCGACTGTCCGCCGCACAGCACGTTGGTCGGGGCGAAAGCGATGTTGATCGGCGGGGTATCGTCCAGCTGAACCGTCACGGTCGCTTCGCAGGCGTTGGCGTCGCGTACGGTGACGGTGTAGTCGCCGCCGGGGAGGTTGCTCGCCGAATTACTCGCGCTGACCCCCGGTTGCCAGAGGTACTCGAACGGTGCGATCCCTCCGGCGGCAGTTACGGTGATGCTGCCGTTCGCTTGGTAGCAGACGGGCTCGGTGTGCGTTTCGGTGAGCGTGAGTGCGGTGGGCGGGTCGACCTCGACGGTCTCCTGGACAGCGCAATCGTTGGCGTCTACCACGAATACGGTGTAGGTGCCCGGTGCCTTGTCGCTGATCACCGAGCTCGTCTCTCCGGTACTCCAGAGGTAGCTGTAAGGCTCGGTTCCGCCCGCGGCGCTAACCTCGAGGGTGGCGTCGGTGAATTGGCAGGGGTCGAATACGGCGCGCACCGTCGCGAGGAGCTCGGCGGGTTCGTTGATCGTAACCGTTTCGAGCCCGACGCACCCTTTCTCGTCGGTGATCTCGTAGCTGTAGTCACCGGCAACCAGGTTGGTGCGGGTGAGGTCCGAGCTGCCGTCGTCGATCCAGCGCCCGGTAAAGGTTCCCGTCGCGTTGAGGATGGTGATGGTTACCTCGCCGTCGGCGCCGCCGTTGCAGCTCACGTCCTGTACGTCGGCTTTGAGGGCGGGGAGCGGGTAGACCTCAACGCTCACCACGTCGGTAAAGGCACCGACGACCGGGCAGAACTCCCGCTTGGCGGTTCGTACGTAGTGCGTCGTCTGGCGCAGCTCGCCCGGTGTGTAGTACGGGGTAGTTACGTTGGGTACCGCGCTCCAGGCGGGATCGCCGACGGCGTACACCTCCGTAGTCGTGCTTTGGTACCACGTGTACTCGAGCGCGTTCGACCCGCCGGTGGCGGCGCCGCGGTTGGCGATCAGCGTGGCGTCGTAGGGGACACCGCAGTTGAACTGGTCCCCGTCGATGGCCCCGCCGTCGGTTACGTTGTCGCAGCAGTCGATGAGTACGGTCACGAAGTTCGACTCGCCCGCGTACTCGTCGCAGCCCGCGCGCCGCGCGCAACGCATGAAGTAAGTAGTTTGCGTAACCGGTGCCGGCCTGTAATCCGCCGAGTTCGTACCCGCGATGGTCGTCCAGCTCACCGGGGCGCCGGAGGCCGGGTTGGTGGTGGTCTCCATCCACAGGTACTCGAGCGCATCGCTTCCGCCCGTGGGCAGCGTTACGTTCACGAACGTGGGCGGTTGAAACGTCGGATTGGCACACCCTTCGACGTCGTTACCGATCGTGCCGCCGGAGCCGACGTTGTCGCAGGCGACGAACGCGTGCCGCACTCCATCCGCGTCGACGTACGACCAGTGGGCGGGTGCTGCCGCAAAACCGGTCCCGCCGCCAAAGCAAACGAACAGACAAGCTAAGAGCGAGGAGGGGAGAAGACGGGTGCGTCGACTCATTAGAGTGGGGCTTTAATAAACACAGTTCGCCGAATGGCCAGCACGCGCTACGCACGTACCGGAGCGCTTTTGCTCAGGCTTCAGCATGAGAAAATGGTGCCAAAGCCTCGCCGAATGCGGGTAATCGCTCTACGTCGCCCGATTTGTGGCCCGCGAGCGCCAAACGGCGCACCGGGAGCGAGCCCGCGGCCGCCGCGAATCTTTCCACAGAGATAAAAGCACGCTACGTGGCGTGCTCACCGGCGTCCAGTAGCGCGGTGTGTAGCGCGTGGATTTGGGGGAGCAGCAGACTCGTGCCGTCGTTTAGGAGCACGTAGGCGTCTTGCGTTAGACGTTGCTCGTCCGTCCACTGGGCGTCCATGCGCGCCTCCACGGCGGCGCGGTGGCTCGCATCGCGCGCGGTGGCTCGTTGCAGGCGTACCGCCCGGGGGGCGTACACGTGCACGACCACGTCGAAGTCGGCCGCCGCCCCCGACTCCCACAGGAGCGCCGACTCGTAGACGGTGTACGGCGCGCGCGCGCCGGCCGCAGCCTGCCACGCCTCGGTGGCCTCGCGTACGGCCGGGTGGACGATACCGTTGACCCGCGCGAGCAGCCCCGCATCGGCGAACAAACGTGCCCCGAGCGCGGGGCGATCGAGCGACCCGTCCTCGAGGTAGGCGCGCGCGCCGAGTAGCTCGACGAGCCGCGAGCGAACGGGGCCCGGTTGCTCCATGAGCCCGCGCGCCATCTGGTCGGCGAAGGCCACGGCCGCACCGCAGAGCTCGAGCCCGGCGGCTACGAGCGTTTTGCCGCTGGCGATCCCGCCGGTGAGGCCTACCCGAGGCTTGTTCTTCGCGCTGTCTACCTTCCCTCCCACGTGGCAAAGCTGAGGAGAAATCACGGTTCGGGCTCGGGGCGGGGCACAACGGGTTTTGGCGCAAGCCTCATTCGACTTTCGGTGGCGTTGGGCTTGTTCGTGGTCGGCGCGGTTTGGCTCTTGAGCCGCACCGCGGTAGGCGGCGGGCCGGGTGAGACGCGCGGCGGCGACGTCGAGACGGCCGGCCGGCAGCGGACCTACCTCCCGACCGGACCGAGCGACCAGGTCGTACACCACGCTTACTACAGCCTCGGTTACGACGAAGATTGGGAACAGGCACGCTGGGTAGCCTACGAGTTGAGCCCCGGGGAGCTCGCCGACCGCAGCGTACGGCGGACGGATGATTTTCGACCCGATCCCGACGTAAAGACGCGGAGCGCGGAGCGCGCTGACTACCGCGGATCCGGGTACAGTCGGGGCCATCAGGTACCGGCCGGCGACATGAACTTCGACGCCCGGGCCATGAGCGAAACCTTTCTGTACAGCAATATCTCACCGCAGCTCGAGGGCTTCAACGGCGGCGTGTGGCGCGAGCTGGAAGAGACTTCGCGGGAGTGGATGCGGGGGAAGGGGAATGTATACGTGGTTACCGGACCGATCGTAGGTGCTTCGCCGCGGCGCATCGGCGGTAATCGAGTAGCCGTACCGCGCGCATTCTGGCGGTGTATGTTGAGCCGGGGAGGGGAGAGCGTCGCCTTCCTCGTCGAGCACGCCGTGCAAACCGCACCGCTCGCGAATTTTCGCGTTTCGATCGATTCGATCGAGGCCGCCACCGGACTCGATTTATTTCCAGAGCTTACCCACACGGCGACCGAAGCGCTCGAGGCGAGCGCGAACGGCGGCTCGTGGCCCAACGACGAGCGTCGCTACCGCAAACGGTTGGCGAGCTGGAACAAGCGATAATGACTATGAAGCAGGAGGAGTTGAGGCTGGCGGTGAGCGAAGCCTATACGTTCGCAGGCCCCAGCTTCGTGCTGGGTACGGCGATGCTGGATGCCGGACCGCTCGCCGGGGCGTCGGTCCGTATGCCACTCGGGACCTTGAATCGCCACGGATTGATCTCCGGGGCTACCGGAACCGGGAAGACCAAGACGCTGCAAATCGTGGCGGAACAATTGAGCCGAGCCGGGGTGCCGAGTTTGCTCCTCGACGTCAAAGGCGACCTGAGTGGGTTGGCTGCCCCGGGTGAGGATCACCCGAAGATTCAAGAACGACACCAGCATATCGGGGTCCCGTACGAGGCGTTCGGGAGCCCGGTGGAACTCATGAGCATCTCCGGAGAGCCGGGCGTTCGGCTCCGGGCTACCGTGACGGAATTCGGTCCCGTGCTCTTCTCGAAGGTCCTCGGGCTCAACGATACGCAGTCGGGCGTGTGCTCGATCGTGTTTAAGTACTGCGATGACCGCAAGTTGCCGCTACTCGACCTGGAGGACTTCAAAAAGGTGCTGCAGTACCTCACCAACGAAGGCAAGGCGGACATCGAGCGGGAGTACGGTCGCATAAGCGCGGCGAGCACCGGGGCGATGATGCGAAGGCTCGTGGAGCTCGAGCAACAGGGCGCGGAACTCTTCTTCGGGGAGCCGAGCTTCGAGATCGACGACCTGCTGCGCCAGGATGCCGAAGGCCGCGGCGTGTGCAACGTGATTCGCGTCACGGACATGCAGGATCGGCCGCAGCTGTTTAGCACGTTCATGCTCCAGCTGCTCGCGGAGATTTACGGGAGTATGCCGGAGCGGGGCGACGCCGAACGCCCGGAACTCGTCATCTTCGTCGACGAGGCACACCTCGTGTTCGAGGAAGCGAGCGACACCCTGCTCGACCAGTTCGAATCGATCATCAAGCTGATCCGCTCGAAGGGGGTCGGGATCGTGCTCATCACGCAGAACCCGACGGACATCCCGGAAGACGTGCTGGGGCAACTCGGCTTCAAGCTTCAGCACGCCCTGCGCGCTTTCACCGCGAAGGACCGCAAGGCGATCAAGCTCGCGGCCGAGAACTTCCCACTGAGCGAGTATTACGAAGTGGACGCGCTGCTCACGGAGATGGGGATCGGCGAGGCGCTGGTGTCCGTGCTCGACGAAGACGGCCGACCGTCTGAGCTGGTTCACACGCTGCTGCGGGCCCCGGCCTCGCGCATGGGGGTACTTACGGACGCCGAGATAAGTGCGCTCGTAGCGGGGAGCGAACTCGTAACCAAATACAACGAGGCGGTAGATCGGGAGAGCGCGTACGAGTTATTGACCGAAAAACTCGACCGCGCGGCACAGGACGAAGTACGGGCCGCCAAGCGGGCGGAGCTCGCGAAGGCGAGAGAGGCGAGCTCACGGCGCGGATCTAAGGCGGAGCGATCGACCCTGGAAACCATAATCGACTCCGCGGCGGGGCGCCAGGTCAGCCGAACCATAGCCCGCGAGCTGACCCGTGGATTACTGGGCGTGCTCGGGATAAAGACGACTCGAAGCCGGCGGCGGAGTACGCGGAGCTGGTTTTAGCGCAAGCGGCGCGGGCATTCGGTCAGTGGTCCTCGTACTCCGCCCAGGGGACGGTTCGGTAGGCGTCGTCCGCGAAGTAGCGGGTGATCTTGGCGAACGCGTCGGCTTCCTGGTAGCCGGGTACCGGCTGAATGATTTGGATATCCTCGTCGAGGAAAACGACGGTCGGGTATCCGAGCCGGCCCTGTAGCAGCAGTTTGGCGAGCCCGTGGACGCCGTTCCTGCCGCCGGATTCAAACTTGTAGGTCTTGCCGCCGAACGTTACGTCTTCGCGCTGCTCGGCGTCGAACTTGACGGCGTAGAAATGCTCGTTGAGGAGTTCGACGACCCGCTCGTCGGTGAAGGTGCCACTGTCCATGCGCTTGCACCAACCGCACCAATCCGTGTAAACGTCCACGAAGATCTTGCGCGGCTCCGCCTCGTTCGCGGCCACGGCTTCCTCCCAGCTCATCCACGCTACCTGAGCCTGGGCGAAGACTTGGGAAAAGACCACGAGTGCGATCGTGGTAACAAAGGAGAATAATTTCATACCCAAACGGATCGGTGGAACGCTCGAAACGCACGCTATAAACGTGCTAGGTAGGCCGTAATAGGTCTCGTAGACCGACATTTAAGTCGTCTTTAACGGAGTCCCGGGGTGGAGTCAACGGACGTCGAGTCGGCTGAACACGCGCAGCGCGTCATCCCCGTACCGATCCTCCGATACCAGGTGGCCTCCGACGCTGTACCCCGCGACCGGTTCCCGGACGCCGGCGGGCAGCGGGGTAGGAGAGCGCCACTCGCGATATTCGTCCCACGCGCCCGCCTCGACGAAGGCCGCCAGGGTTCGCGGACCGCCCTCTACGAGTAGCTTACCCACGCGGCGTTCTTGCAGTAGAGCGAGCAGCTGCTCGACCCACGGCACCCGCGAGGCGTCCGGTTCGAAGTGAAGTAGCCCCTCGCCGGCGCCGGCGAGTCGAGCTCGGTCGAGCTCGAGGTCGCCACGCAAGTCGATTACCACGCGGTGCGGGGAACTTCCGGGAGACAACCGGGTGGTGAGCGATGGATCGTCGGCGACGACCGTTCCGGCGCCGACGGCGATCGCGTCGACGCGCGCGCGCCACGCGTGACTGATGCGGTTAGCGAGCGGGCCGGTGATGGGTACCCGGGCGCCCCGCCGGCCCACGGAGCCATCGGCGCTCAGCGCTTGTTTGAGGATCACGTAAGGACGCGCGTTGCGTACGGTAGCGTGGCGGAACCGCGCCGCCTGGAAAGCCTTCGCTTGGAGTACGCCGAGTCGCACCGCTACGCCGGCCTCGCGAAGTCGTTGCAGGCCGCGCCCACATACGCCCGGGGTAAAATCGATACACCCGACCACGGCACGGGGTACGCCCTTGCGAACGATGAGATCGGCGCAGGGGGGAGTGCGACCGTGGATGGAGCACGGTTCGAGACTGACGTAGATGGTCGCCTGCCGGAGGAGAGATTCGTCCCGGGGGGCTACGTTTCGGAACGCTTGTACCTCGGCGTGCGGGCCACCGTCGTGCGGGTGGTAACCTTCGCCCAGGATGCGACCGTCGGCGGACACGATGACGGCTCCGACCAATGGATTCGGACTCACCGCGCCGCCCCCGAGTGCGGCGAGCTGAAGCGCCCGGCCTAAGAAGCGTTCGTGGTCTAACAAATTACCTACGAAACCAGTCATTACCAAAATAATTCGATATTGCCAACCGGGAGCGGCGGGCTAAGGGTGTGATTTCATAAAGTGACATGCTATTTCCAGTAGATTAGCAGCTTTGGGAACGAAAGCCCGCCATTTAGACCCACCACTTTGAAGCTCATCAAACTTAAGAACGCGGACCAGGAAGTCAAGCTGGACGACGGCGTGTACGCCTGGCTAAGCACCGATCCCCCGCTCGCCACTGTCGATCTCATCAACAACCTACGGCTGCACAGCAGCGGTTGCGCGGTTTTTCAAAAAACGCGCAAGGTCAGTCGGGGCAAGTACTCGACGCACACCATCTACCTCCACAAGCACATCGCGGAGAAATACCTCAGCGACCAGTGCGAGGGGCTAAGAAATTTGGTCGGGGCCGTCAACGGGGATAAACTCGACTGCCGACTCGCGAATCTCGTCTACCGCACCCGCAGTGTGGCCAGCCGAAAACGTAAAACTTCCAATAAGGTAGGTTTTACCGGAGTGTACCAAGAGAACAATAGGTATCGCTCGGTGATAAGCATCGAGGGCCGCAGCCACCACCTCGGTATGTTTGGCACCGCCGAGCTCGCGGCGGCGGCCTACAACCGCAAGTCGTGGGAGATCTTCGGCGACGAGGGCAAGCTCAACCGGCTCGGCTCGGTCAAGTGGGAGGCGGAAGCGGGTCCGGGCGTGAACAAGGACACGGTTACGAGCTAGTTTCGACAATCCGTTGGCACCTTTGGGCCTATGCCCCCAGCCAACACCCTCCTGCTCGACGTGCTCGCCGGTAAGCCTGTCGCGAGGCCCCCGGTCTGGCTCATGCGGCAAGCGGGTAGGATACTGCCCGAGTACCGAGCCCTGCGGGCGTCGCTCTCCGGGTTTAAGGAGTTGGTGGAGACACCGGAGCTGGCCGCCGAAGCGACCCTGCAGCCCGTCGACCACCTCGGGGTCGACGCGGCCATCGTATTCAGCGATATACTCACCGTGCCGGAGGGGATGGGACTGCCTTACACCATGGAGAGAGGCTTCGGGCCACGGTTCCCCAAAACGATTGAGCGGCCCCCGGATATCGCTACGCTAGTGCCCCCCGCAGAGGCCGCCGACAGTCTGGGCTACGTTTACGACGCCGTGCGGGCGAGCCGGCGGCGACTGGCGGGAAGCGTCCCGCTCATCGGTTTCGCCGGAGCGCCCTGGACGATTTTCTGCTACATGATCGAGGGTCAGGGCAGTAAAACCTTCAGCAGAGCGCGGCGGTGGCTGCAGACCGAACCCCGCGCGAGCGAGCAACTCCTCGAGAGAATCGCGGATACGACCGCGCTGTACCTCGGGCGGCAGATCGAGGCCGGCGCGCAGGCCGTCCAGCTCTTCGACAGCTGGGCGGGGGTACTGTCGCCGGCGCTCTACGAGCGGTTCGCGCTCGCTGCGTCCCGGAGGGTACTGCGCCAGCTCGACGCGGGGGGCGTACCCCGGATCCTGTTCGCCAAGGGTGCGTGGCACCACATGCGCCAGCTCGAGGAGGCCGAAGCGTACGGGGTCGATTGGACGGTCCCGGCCGCCTACGCGCGGTCGGCTTACGGGACACGGGCTACGCTGCAAGGGAATTTAGATCCGGCAACCCTCTACGCCCCGGAGGGGACGGTGGTCGCCGAGACCAAGGCGATGCTCGGGGCGTTCGGCCGGCACCACATCGCCAACCTGGGTCACGGCGTGTATCCGGATACCCCACTGAGCGGGGTAGAGGCCTTCGTTACCGCGGTGAAAGCCCACCGCTACGAGCACGACCTATCCGACGTAAATTAGAGCCGGCCTATGGGATGGTTTAAACGACTCCGAGAAGGAATTCAGACAGCGACGCAGAACAAGCGCGAGGCGCCGGACGGACTGTGGTACAAGTGTAGCAACTGCGCGGAGACCTCGACGGTCAAGGAGCTCACCGAGTGCTACTACAAGTGTCCGCGGTGCAACTACCACGTCCGTATCGGGAGTCACGACTACTTCGATCTCGTCTTCGACGACGGCTACGAGCTCCATTTCGAGAACCTGAGCTCCGTCGATTACCTCGGGTTCTCGGACTTGAAGCCCTACGGCGACCGGCTGGAGGCCGCCCGGCGCAAGACCCAGTTGACGGACGCGCTCGAAGTGGCGAGCGGGTCGCTCGACGGGCGCGGCCTCGTGATAGCGGCCATGGACTTCAGCTTCGTCGGCGGGTCGATGGGCAGCGTGGTCGGCGAGAAGATCTCCCGGGCCGTCGACCTCTGTTTGGAGCGCCAGTTCCCGCTGCTCGTCATCAGTAAGTCGGGCGGTGCCCGGATGATGGAGTCCGCGCTCTCGCTGATGCAGATGGCCAAGACCTCCGCGAAGCTCACCCTGCTCGCCAAGGCCGGCTTGCCCTATTTTTCCCTGCTCACCGACCCGACCACCGGCGGTGTGACGGCGAGCTTCGCGATGCTCGGCGACCTCAACCTCGCCGAGCCCGAGGCGCTCATCGGGTTCGCGGGGCCACGGGTCATCAAGGAGACGATCAAGAAGGATCTGCCGGAAGGGTTCCAGCGTGCGGAATTCCTGCTCGAGCACGGCTTCCTCGATCGGATCGTAGACCGCAAAGATCTGCGTTCGACCCTCGCCGATCTCCTCGTCATCTTCCAACCCAGGCCGGCGCAAGCTGCCTAAGCGCGGATGCAGCTGCGTTTTTCGTCCCTCAGTCAGCTCGGTCTGACCAGTTGGTGGAGGGTAGCGGTAACGGGGGCCGCCGTGGTTACGTCCGTTTTCCTCGGCCAGATCCCGCTGAGCTTGCTTCTCGCCAGCGACGAGCAGGTCTTGAACCGCGGATTCGATTTTAGCTCGTACTCGCCCGAGAAGTACGCCTTCGACCCCGACCTGTACCTGCTCTGCGTGCTTTTGCCGTTCGCCACCGGCCTGCTGGCGCTACTCCTCTGCGTGCGGTACGTGCACCGCCGCGCGTCGCTGAGCGTGGTTACGGCTCACGCGTCCGTGCGCTGGGGCCGGCTGTTGGCGGGCTTCACGCTGTGGCTAGCGCTGTTGTCGCTGGCCGAACTACTCAACTACGCGCTCAATCCACAGGATTACACCGTGAGTTACGAGCCCGGCAGCTTCGCCACCATGATGCTCGTCGTGCTCGCCTTCATCCCGCCGCAGATCGCCTTCGAGGAGTTGGCGATCCGGGGCTACCTCCACCAGGAGGTAACGCACCGGACGGCCCAGCCGCTGCTCGGCGTGGTCGCCAGCTCCCTCGTGTTCGGCGTCCTGCACCTCGGCAACCCCGAGATCGCGAAGTTCGGGGTCGGCCTCATGCTGCCCTACTACGTCGGGGTCGGCCTCATGCTGGCCCTCGTATCCGTGCTCGACGACGGCCTCGAGCTCGCGCTCGGGGTACACCTGGCTACGAATATGTACGGAGCCTCGATCGTCAATTTCGAAGGTTCCGCGCTCCCGTCTTCGGCGCTCGTGTCGATGTCGCAGATGAATGCGCCGCTCACCCTAAGCCTTTTTGTGGTGCAAGCCGCCATCTTCACCTTCGCTTTCGCTAAAACGAGCCCTTGGAAGCTCGCGCGATTCCGAAAAGTCCACGCCGTATGATCCAACTTGTCCGCCACGCCGTTGCGTGCGCGCTCCTGACGACGCTCCTGACCCCCGTTTTGGCGCAAGCCGACTGGAGTGATCAGGGCCCGCCCCGCCCCGGCTACTGGCAGCAACGCGCGGACTACACTTTGGTCGTGACGCTCGACGCGGAGGCGCACCGGTACACCGGAACGGAGCGTATCGAGTACACCAACAACAGTCCCGATACGCTGACGCGATTCTTCTTTCACCTCTACCCGAATGCCTTTCAGCCCGGGAGCATGATGGACGTACGCTCGCAGGCCCTGCCCGACGCCGACCGCCGGGTGGGCGATCGGATCTCGAAGCTCACGGCGGGGGAAGTCGGCTACCTGCACGTGGAATCGCTGACGCAAAACGGCAAAGCGGCCACCCTGAACGAGGAAGAAACCATTCTGGTGGTCGAACTGGTCGAACCCATCCTACCCGGTGAGACCACGGGTTTCGAGCTCACCTTCAGCGGGCAAGTGCCCCTCCAGGTCCGGCGGAGCGGGCGGGACAACGAGGAGGGCATCGAGTTTTCGATGACGCAGTGGTACCCGAAGGTCGTCGAGTACGATTTCATGGGCTGGAACCCGAACCCGTACGTCGGGCGGGAGTTTCACGGCGTTTGGGGTGATTTCGACGTGAGTATCGCGCTACCGGCAAACTACGTGTTCGCGGGAACCGGCTACGAAACGGAGGTAGACGAACGTGCCTTCCCGCGACCTACCCGGCGGGGGATCAAGCGCGGGACGCTGCGGGCCCACCGCCGGCTCGCTCCGCGCGTCCACGATTTCTCCTGGGCGGCGGATCCGGAGTACGAGCGCCTCGAGCTCGTACGCGGCGACAGTTTGACCGTCGAATTCTACTTTCAACCCGGCGAGGAGACGACCGAGAACTGGGAGCAGCTCCCGCTGATCCTCGACAGCGCGTTCGCGTTCGTCAACCGTACCTACGGTCGGTACCCGTACAAAAAGTACGCATTCATCCAGGGCGGCGACGGCGGGATGGAGTACGCGATGTGTACCCTGATCACCGGTGAGAGGACGCTGCCCAGCCTCGTCGGCGTGGCGGTGCACGAGTTGATGCACTCCTGGTTTCAGTTTCTGCTGGCGACCAACGAGAGCCTGTACCCGTGGATGGACGAGGGCTTCACGAGTTTCGCGGCCGCCGAAGTCATGAACCACCTGGCTGAGGAGGGGCTCGTACCCGGCCTGGAGGCCACGGACAACCCGCACCTCGGTACCGTGGAGGGATACGCCCGGTTCGCGAATACCGGGGCGGCCGAAGCGCTGAGCACGCACGCGGATCATTACACCACGAACGGCGCCTACGGAGTGGGTAGCTACGTGAAGGGGGAGCTTTTCTTGTACGAGCTTCGCAGTCTGATCGGCGAGGCGGCCTTCGACCGCGGTATGCGCCGGTACTTCGACACCTGGAAATTTTACCACCCGACGCCCAATGACTTCGTGCGGATCATGGAGAAAGAGAGCGGGCAGCAGCTCGATTGGTACGCGCAGTACATGATCAACACAACGCACCAGGTCGATTACGCAGTTGACTCGCTGCGCGACGGTGCGGGTGCCGAGGTGGTGCTACGGCGCGTGGGCGTGATGCCTTTCCCCGTGCGTGTCCGCGTGGTACAAAGCACCGGTGAGCGGACCGACTACTACATCCCGATCGATCTCCAGCGCGGGAGCGCCCCGCTCGGGGGGGCAACGTTGCTGAATGACTGGCCCTGGACAAATCCGACGTACCGGATGCGCGTCGACGTACCAAGCGCACAGATCGAGCGTATAGAGGTTGACCCAGACATCGAGTTTAGCGACGCCGATCGCTCGAATAACATCTACCCCGGCGAAAATGGCACTCCCGATTAGCGAGGCCGTACAGCTTTGCCCCCCCGAGCATGAGGATTCTGCAAGTCTGTAAAAAGTTCCCCTATCCGGTTAAGGACGGTGAGGGGGTCGCGGTGCGAGCGTTGGCGAAGGGCCTGGTGGAAGCGGGGTGTTCCATCGACCTGCTCTCGTTTAACACCAGCAAGCACCGTGTGTCGGAGCCGGAGCGAGTGGACCTGCCGCACTACCGCGCGATCTACCACTGCGATCTCATCAACGACGTCAAGCTCTGGCGCGCGGCCGCTAGCGTGCTGCAGCCCGGCAGCTACCACGTTAGCCGGTTCGTGAGCGAGAATTTCCGTCGCCAACTCGAAGCGCTCCTGGTCTCGGAGAGCTACGACGCCGTGATCCTCGAGACCTCGATCCTCGCCGTTTACATCCCGACCATCCGCGCCCACAGCAACGCCAAGGTGTTGCTGCGCGCGCATAACCTGGAACACGAGATCTGGGAGCGGATAGGCGAACGCAAGGGGTGGACCCTGCGGCCCGTATATCGGTTGTTCGCACGGCGCCTCAAGCGCTTCGAACGCGAGTGGATCGGTCGTGCCGATTTGCTCCTGCCGATCACCGAGCGCGACGGAGAGCAGTTCCGTCGCGACCTGGGGTACCGGGGCCGGATGCACGTGGTGCCCGTAGGCTACGAGGCCGACGCACCGACCCTGCGCAGCCCGCCGCCGCTCACGGCCCTGCCGTTCGCCATCTCCTTCATCGGTTCGCTCGACTGGGCGCCGAACCAGGAGGGTCTACGGTGGTTCCTGCACACCGTTTGGCCGCGCTTGCACAGCGAGTTCCCCACCCTGCAGTTCCATATCGCCGGCCGCAAGACCCCCCCCGAGATTCTCGCACTCGAGCGCGCGAACGTGTACGTGCACGGCGAGGTGGAATCCTCGCGGAGCTTCCTGGAGCGCTTCCCGCTCACGGTCGCACCGATCTTGAGCGGCTCCGGAACGCGCGTCAAGATCTTGGACGCAATGGCCGCCGGCAGGGTCGTACTCTCGACCGATATGGGGCTGGAAGGCATCGACGCGACCAACCGGAAAGAAGTCCTGATCTGCCGTAGCCCGAGCGCGTTCGTCGACCAGCTCCGCTTCGTCCACCTCGAACCCGCTGCGCTCGACCGGATCGGCACCAGTGCGCGTGAGTTCATCGAGCAACGGTTCGATTTCGCGCGTATCGGATTCGGCGTCGCGTCGCAGATTCGCGACCTCAGGCAGCTAACCCGGACGACGGTCTAGTTGTACTTGCACTATGGAGACACTCACAGCTCAGGGTTTGGATACGATCGAATCCGCGATCGAGGAGCTAAAGAAGGGGCGGGTCATCATCGTGGTCGACGACGAGGATCGGGAGAACGAAGGTGATTTCGTGACCTGCGGCGCTACCATCACCCCGGAGATCGTCAACTTCATGGCGACTCACGCGCGCGGCCTGATTTGCGCGCCGATCGACGCGGAGCTCGCCGAGAGGTTCAACCTCAGCCCCATGGTCCCCGAGAACACGGAGCTCCACGAAACCGCCTTCACCGTCTCCGTCGACCTGATCGGTCACGGCTGCACCACCGGGATTAGCGCCTACGACCGCGCCACCTGCATTCGGGCCCTGAGCTCCGAGGAGTTTACCGCCGCGGATTTCGCCCGCCCGGGACACGTGTTCCCGCTGCGCGCCAAGCCCGGGGGCGTGTTGCGCCGGACCGGACACACCGAGGCGTCCATCGATCTAGCTCGACTGGCCGGACTGCCCCCCGTCGGCGTCGTAGTCGAGGTTATGAACGAGGACGGGACCATGGCCCGGCTGCCCGAGTTGCGTCTGATCGCCGAGCGTTTCGACCTGCGCATCATCACGATCAAGGACTTAGTCGCCTACCGGATGAAAACCGAGCGACTCGTAAGCCAGGAGATCGAACTCGATATTCCGAGCCGTTTTGGCGAACTGAGGCTGCGTGCCTTCCGGCAGACGACCAACGGCGATCTCCACCTCGCACTGTCCATGGGGCAGTGGTCGGCCGACGACGACGTGCTGGTCCGCGTGCAATCCAGCTACGACGCGCGCGACGTGGTGGCCGTCCTGTTGAGCGACGAAGGCAACGAATTCCAACGCAGCCTCCGCGCGATCGCCGCGGAGGGCACGGGCGTACTGCTCGTGATGCGTCACGGCGAAAACTCCGACGACCTACTCAGCGTACTGCGTAGCATGTCGGAGCGGGAGACCGCACCCCCCGATTTAGCGAAAGCGGAGCAGCGCGACTTCGGCATCGGCGCTCAAATCTTGCGGGAGCTCGGGGTGAAGCGAATGCGACTGCTCACCAACCATCCGAAGCGGCGGGTCGCACTCGACGGCTACGGGCTCGATCTAGTAGGTGCGATCGCGTACTGATCCGAGCGCCCTGCACCGGGGAACCTAAAACTGCGGACAGAGTAGCGAGTCGTTCTCGTAATTGCCGAGGTAGGCGAGCGAGATCTCTAACGCGCCACGGCCGCGGGAGCCCGCGGTAAGCCCGCTCAAGCCGAGGTCGTAGCTCGTGCCGAGTAGGAAGTTGTTGTATTCGAAGCCGAGCAACGCGACCACCGCGTCCGTGCCGAAGCCGTCGTCGTTCTTGACGCCTCGTACCCAGCTGCCGAGGTGCATGGCGCTGCTGGAGAAGTCGTCGAGCTGAAAGCGGACGTTGGTTCCGACCAGCGCCTCGAGGCTCGGTCCCTGCGCCATAGCGAGTGCGCGCGGGGAGACGGTGACCGTCGAACTCACCGGTAGGTAAGCCGCGCCGTGGAGCACGTATTTGCGCCGTAGAGGTAGGGACTCGACCTCGGGATCCTCCTGCCGGGTGTAAAAGCTCAGGTCCGGCTCGTTGAGGTGAAAGGCCGCGGCGCCCACGTAGAAACTAGCCCGGTTACGCGGTGCGTAGCTGTAGTTGAGTCCGACCGAGGCGTCGAAGTACGAGATGTTATTGGTGGGCAACGACTCCCCGGTGGTCCCGAAGTAGCCCGGGGTACCGTCGCCTTGGATTTCGAACTCGTCCTCGAAGGTGAGGCTGCCGTAGTTGATGTTACGCTGGCCGATACCGACCTGCAGCCCGCCGGAGAGCAGCTGGTTGGTGGCCTTGTCGAGCAACTTGTGGTAAGCGCCGCTGGCTATGATCTGGTTGTGCGAGAAGTCGAATTCCCGGACCCGATCGTTGAAGAACACGATGCCCGCCGCGGCCGCATCGCCGTTCTCCCGACCGTTCGGGCGCAGCGGGAACCGAAAGTCGAGGGCCGCGGTGGTGGTCACGAGCGAGTTTTGCAGCAGTCCCCGGTACTGGTCCCGGTAGATGGCCGAGGCGCGTAGCTGCCCGGCGAAGGCACCGGTGAGGCCCGGGTTGAGCAGCATGGGACTCGCGTAGAACTGGGTAAAGTGGACATCCTGTCCGCGCACCGTGCCGGCGACCGCGGTTAGTATGAAGAGAGCGAACAGGATTGGCCTCATAGCGCGCGGACGATATCGTAGTTGGTCAGAATCTGCAGTCCGCCGGAACGCTCACGCGCGATGACGGCGGGCACGTCCCGACTGATGTAGCGCGAGAGCTTGGAGAGCGCATCGCTGTCCTCTACCAACGGAAAAGGTTTGCCCATAGCTTCACGGACCAGCGCATTTTTTCCCTCCGATCCGTGATCGAGGATGTAACCGAGCACGGCGCTCTCCGTGAGCGAGCCCACCATCTCCTCCCCGTCGAACACCGGGAGCTGACTCAACTCGCGGTCTTTCATGAGGCGGAAGGCCTCCTCGAGCGGGGTGGTAGGCGATACGGTATGGAAGGCGCGATCGGTCTTCATGCGCAGTACGTCGCGAACGCACACCGCCGCGTCGAGCCAACCGCGCTCGCGCATCCAGTCGTCGTTGTACACCTTGCCGATGTAGCGTGAGCCGTGGTCGTGGAAGATCACGACGACGACGTCCTCGGCGGTCAACTCGTCGGCGAGCTGAACGAGCCCGGCTACGGCCGACCCGCAGGAGTACCCCTGCAGCAGGCCCTCCTCTTTAGCCAGCCGGCGCGTCATTACCGCCCCATCCTTGTCGGTTACCTTTTCGAAGCGATCGATCAGGTCGAAATCGACGTTTTTGGGTAGGATGTCCTCGCCGATCCCTTCGGTCACGTAGGGGTAGATCTCCTTTTCGTCGAAGACCCCCGTCTCCTTGTACTTCTTGAATACGGAACCGTAGGTGTCGATACCCCAAATCTTGACGTTCGGGTTTTGCTCCTTGAGGTAGCGGGCCGTACCGCTGACGGTACCGCCGGTACCGACGCCCACCACGAGGTGCGTGATCTTGCCGTCGGTCTGGCGCCAGATCTCCGGACCGGTACTCTCGTAGTGTGCTTCGCGGTTGGAGAGGTTGTCGTACTGGTTAAACCAGAACGAGTTCGGTATCTCCTCGCTCAGGCGCCTCGCGACGGAGTAGTAGCTCCGCGGATCGTCGGCCTCGACGTTGGTCGGGCACACGATCACCTCCGCGCCAACCGCTTTGAGTAGGTCGATCTTCTCCTTCGACTGCTTGTCGCTCGTCGTGAAGATGCAGCGGTAGCCGCGCACCACCCCGGCCAGCGCGAGTCCCATGCCCGTGTTGCCGCTCGTGCACTCGATGATGGTACCGCCGGGGTGGATGTCGCCGCGGGCCTCGGCGTCGTCGAGCATCTTCACCGCCATACGGTCCTTGATGCTGTGACCCGGATTGAAGGTCTCCACCTTCGCCAGCACGAGGGCCGGCACTCGGTCGACTACGCGGTGGAGTCGGATCAGTGGGGTATTACCGATCGTCTCGAGTACATTCTCTTTGTAATCCATGCTACGGGCGCTTTCTTACTCGATCAACACGTAAAAGTTGCGTTCGGTCGCGGCGAGCACGCGGGCGGCCGTGCCGGATAGCTCCAAGGCCACGCGCTCCCGGCGGACGTTGGGCGCGGGTCGGCCGATCACACGCACGTAGGCGACCTTCTTGTTGGCCGCGTTCGTGATCTTCAGGAACGTACCCGCCTCCGCCTCCTCGCTCAGCGCGAACAGCGAGCCGCTCGCCTCGCCGCTGCCCTCCATCCAGGTGGCTACGCCCCGGACCGGGCTCGGGTGGTCGGCCTGCTTCTCGTACTGCTTGAAATTGCGGTAATTGACGCGCATCAGGGGGTCGATCCGCTGGGGCTGCACGCGGTCGGCGACGCCGGCTACCGGGAGCCAACCCACCTGTAGCACCTGTCCGGGCTGCAGGGTGGGTCCCGCCAGTCCGTTGAGGGTAAGCAGGGTGTCCACCGGCATCCGGAAGATGGTTCGCGCGATGTGGTACACGGTCTCACCCGGGTTCACGCGGTAGCACACGCGCGCGAAATCGCTTTCGCTAAAACTCGTCTTGCGGAAGCGATTGATGGCGAAGTTGGGCACCCCGATCCTGACGGTGTCCCCCACGCCGGCGACACCCGAGGCGAGACCGGGGTTGAGCGCGTAGACCTGCTCGAGGTCCTGGCCGTAAAACCTGGACAACGAATACACCGTCTGCTTCGGGGCGAAGACGTGCCGGGTAAACTTGCGCTGGGTCGGGGTAATCTCGAGCATCACCGTATCGCCCGGCAGGAGGTAGCGGAGGGAGTCCCCGCCGTCCGCCCCCGCGGAGCCTAGTACTAAAAGAGTAACCGCCACGGCGAGGGCGGCGCGTAAGTGTTTCATTGCCGTCTGCTTTGTCGCTGGTCCGCGAACTTAACGTCTCCTATGTCCGAAGTAGTTGCCATTATACCCGCACGATATGCTTCCGAGCGGATGGAAGCGAAGATGCTGGCGGATTTGGGGGGCGCACCACTCGTTGTGCGGACCTGCGAAAACTTGCGTAGCAGCGGCGTTTTCACCGACGTGTACGTAGCGGTGGATCACGCGGCGGTACAGGCCGCCGTGGAGGGTGCCGGCTTTACGGCCGTGCTCACGGACCCGGAGCTCCCGTCCGGTACCGACCGCGTAGCCAAGGCCGCCGAGTTGCTCCGACTCGGAGCGGACACCCTCATCCTGAATGCCCAGGGCGACGAGCCCTTCGTCGGCGGAGCGGTATTCGCGCGGATGGCGGAGGCCCTCCGCGGGGCCGGCGACGCGATCGTGACCGCCTGTGAGCGCCTGAGCACCGAGGCGGTACTCCTCGACCACAACGCGGTCAAAGTGGCCATCGGGGAAAACCAGCGCGCCTTGTACTTTTCGCGAAGTCCGATCCCGCACGTACGCGACGCGAGAGCGGCCGACGCGGGGCCGATGTCGCATCACTTCCGCCACCTCGGGATCTACGGGTACCGACTCTCCGTTTTGCGGAAGCTGACGCGGTTGCCGGTACACGCGCTGGAACGACTCGAAGCGCTCGAGCAACTTCGGTGGTTGGCGCACGGTTACCCCATTCGGTGCGTGGAAGCACCGAGCTCGGAGCGTGGCGTCGACACTACCTTCGACCTGGACCGCGCCCGAACTTATTACCGATCGACAGCCGATGGAAGCTCACCCAAAATCCGAAACGAATCCGGCGCAGCATAAGCGCAACTGGTTGCTGCAGGGCGGTACGGGCTTGGCGCTGGTGGGGGCCGGCTACTGCGTGGCGTGGGAAGCCGGCCACGCGAAACACGCCCGACCCGATACCCTGGGCTGGGTCGGTAAAGGGACGCTCGGGCTGGTGATCCTAAACGCCGGACTGAGTATTTTCGGTAACGCTATCCTGGAGCGGGTCCGTTACGAGGCGAAAACCGAGTGGGAGTAGCTGGTCCACGGAGTCGATCCGTACGCACCCACCGTCGCCGAGCGCGAGTAGGATGCGGATGGGTGTACCCTGGCGCTGTTCGGCTTCGTAGAGTTGTTGTCGGCACGATCAGCAGGGCGCGGCAACCTCGGATCGCTCTACCTCGCTAGACACGGCAATGGCCATCGTTAGTAAAACCTCCCCGGGATACTGAGAGTGCAAGGTGCCCAACAAATTTGCCTCGGCGCAGAGGCACTGCGGGTACGCCGCGTTTTCGAGATTTGCCGCTCTAACGATCCGACCGCCCGCCAACAGTCCGGCGGCCCCCACCCGGAAACGACTGTACGGGGCGTAGGCCAGGTCCGTAGCGCTGTTTGCGGCGGCCAACAACTCGGCGTCCGCGGCGGTGACCTCCACAGGCTCGTAGCGGTAGAACTCCACGCAGATTCTCTCTTTCCTCATTCTAATTTAGGGTCCATACTTTGCCGGCGTCCCTTGCCTAACCAAACTCATGACGAATCTATTGATTATCGGTGCCGGGCGCTCCGCGGGCGCGCTCATCGACTATTGCCTCTCGAAGGCTTCGGAGATGCGGTGGCGGGTGACCGTTGCCGACTCCAATTTAGACGCGGCGAAGGCGAAGGTGGGCGACAATCCGCGTGGTATAGCCGCGTGGCTCGACGTGGGCAAGAACAACGATCGCCGGGACTTGATCGCCCGTTCCGACGTTGTGGTAAGCCTGTTGCCGGCGCACCTCCACCTCGAGGTAGCGCACGACTGCATCCGGCTCCGCAAACACCTCATCACGGCGAGCTACGTGTCGCAGGAGCTCTACCGACTCGGTGACGAGGCACGCGAGAAGGAGCTCATCTTTATGGGCGAGATGGGCCTCGACCCGGGGGTAGACCACATGTCGGCGATGCGTACCCTGACCGATCTGCGGACGAAGGGAGCCGAGATTCTCGCCTTCCGGTCTTACACCGGCGGGCTCGTCGCCCCGGAGTCGGACGACAACCCCTGGCACTACAAGCTGAGCTGGAATCCGCGCAACGTGGTGCTGGCCGGGCAGGGCACCGCTCACTTCCTGGAGGACAGCAAGTTGCGCTGCATTCCGTACAACCGACTTTTTCAATCCACGAGTCAGGTCGAGGTACCCGGCATCGGGACGCTCGACTGGTACCCGAACCGGGACTCGCTACTGTACCGTGAGGCTTACGGACTGTCCAACATCCCGACGCTCATACGCGGTACCCTCCGCTACCCCGGCTTCTGCGAGGCCTGGGACGCGCTCGTCAAGATCGGCATGACCGACGCGCACTTCCCCATACTGACCTCCCGGCAAATGAGCTACCACGAGCTCATGGACGCTTACGCGCCCCGCGACTTGGTGGGCGCCAGCGTGAAGGAGCGAATCGCCGACATGATCGGTCAGACCCCGAACTCACCGGTGATGAGGCGCCTGGACTGGCTCGGCTTGTTCCGCAAGAAGCGCATCAAGATCAAGGACGCCACGCCGGCGCTGATCCTACAGGACCTCATGGAGCGCCGTATGGTTATGAAAGCGAACGACGTCGATTTGGTGGTGATGCAGCACCACTTCGAGTACCGGCTCGACGGCGAGCACCGCGAACGGATCGCGACGATGGTGATGCGCGGCGACGTGAACGGGGAGACGGCCATGTCTAGGCTCGTCGGCCTACCCCTCGGGATCTTCCTGCGACTCATGTCTCAGGAGAGAATCGCGAGCCGGGGCGTCGCCATCCCCGTCATGAACGAAGTGTACGAACCGGTACTCGCCGAGCTCGAGGAGTACGGGGTACGTTTCGAGGAGCAGGATGTGGCCATCCCCGCTCGCACGGCGGCTTGATCGGTTTCGCGAGGGCGGTCCAGCTCCACCAGGCCGCCCGGCAGGCGACGGTCGTGGTGACCATGGTCGCGCTCGCGCAGCTCGGGCTCGGACTGGCCGAAATCGGAAATTTCGAGGGCCTGCGCTACGTCGCCTACGCGCTCACCGTTTTTTGGTTGAATGGATTGGGCAACGCCTACCTCCGCGTCCGTCAGGTGACGGCCTTCCCCGAGCGTTGGTTCATCTTTTTCCTGCTGCTGGTGCTGATCGGAAGCCTACTCGTATTCGGGCTCTTCGCCACGGCGCTTCCGCTGCTCGGCGGCCTGCTCCTCGACTCGCCGAGCCTCGACTACGGACTTCCCTTCGGGGCGTTCGTGCTCGGGAGTCTCGCCGGCTCGGTCGTGGAGCAGGAGGCCATCGCCGACCGGCGGCCGGAGCGGCTGCTGGTCTATTCGCTCTCCTCGAGCGTGCTGCAAATCGGTCTGTTCGTCGGGCCGCTACTCTTCGGGCTACCGTTCTACCTGGCCATGTGGGGCCTGGCGGCCAGCGGGATCTACCGCCTGATGTGGACCACGTCCAGCTACCTGAGCAAGCGCGACGCCCTGCTGCCGCCCGCCGGGGAGCGCCGCGTGTTCTGGCGATCCGCCTCGGGCCTGAGCGTGTACGGACTCACCGCCGTACTCGTGATCATGGTCGATCACGCCCTGGTCGGCTACACCGCCCGCGATCCCGAGTCGGCCGTAGCCCTGTGGCGTTACGGCGCCCAGGAGTTGCCGCTGCTCCTCGGGGTGGTCACCGGGCTCAACGCTACGGCCCTCGCGGAAATGCAGGAGGGTGCGACCCGGATGCTCGCGCAGCTGAAGCGCCGCATGCGCAAGATCAACCGCGTGTTCCTCCCGCTCGCCATCGTGCTCGCCGCGAGTTGCCGCTGGTGGTATCCGTCCGTGTTCAGCGAGGCCTTCTACCCCGCCCACGTCATCTTCACGACGATGTTACTCGTGGTGCCCAGTCGGCTCGTGAGCACGACCCCACTGCTGGTGAGCTTGGACATGCAGCGTATCATGACCTTCACCGGACTGGCCGAGGCCGCACTCAACGTAATCGTATCCATTCTGCTCTTGCCCAGCTTGGGCCTACTCGGCGTGGCCGTCGGAACGGTCGTCGCGTACTCCGCCGAAAAGCTGGTCTACGTTTGGTTGCTCAGCCGACGGGGATTCCCGGCGGTGAGCTACCTCGACCGCGGGGAGTGGCTCCTGGGTACGGTCGTACTGCTGGCGGCTTACTTCGTCGGTACCGACTTCTCGGCCCTGGCCCGCGTGTAGGCCGACCGCGCCGCGATGCGGTAGGCCAGTCGCGCGGCGACCGCGCCCTCGTACTCGTACGGTTCGCCCGCGACCTCCACCACGTCGAGGCCGATTACCTCCCGCCCGCTCTCGGATACGGACGCGCACAAGAGGCTCGCTTCCGCAAAACTCAACCCACCGGGCACCGGGGTACCCGTGTGCATGCACAGCGAGGGATTCAGCGCGTCGATGTCGAACGAGATCCAGACCCGCTGGGGTAGCTCCGCCACGATACGCTCGCACGTTTTGGCGAAAGCCTTTCCGGACAACTGGTCGGCCTTGAGCTCGTGGTCGTAAAACGTACGTACGCGGCCACCGCTCGCCTCCGCGAGTTGCGCCTCGGCCGGCGCCCAGTCGCGGATGCCCACCTGTACGAGTCGCGCGAGCGGAGCCAGCCGCAGGGCATTATACATCACCGAGGCGTGCGAGTAGGTAAACCCTTCGTAAGCGGCCCGGAGGTCCATGTGGGCATCGAGCTGCAGGATACCGAACTCGGATCCAGTCGCCGCGGCGGCCCGGAAAGCGCCCAGGCTCACCGCGTGTTCCCCGCCGATCACCACGGGGAAGCGGCCGTTCGCGAGGCTCTCACCGACGCGGCCGCACAGATCGGCCGCGAGGGCGGCGCCGGCGGCATCGACCCTGTCGAGGCCCTCGCGCTCACTTCCGCTAAGCTCGACGTCCGACTCCCGGGCGGCGATCACGGCCTCGGCGGCGGCGCGGAGGGCCGCCGATTCCCGTGACCAGGTACCCGAGAGCTCCGTCCAACGGAAACCGAGGGTCCACGGCTCGGGGACGTCCGGCAAGCAAACGTCGAGCTGGGCGCTCGCGCGCAGTACGTTGGCGGGCCCGCCGCCGGTGCCGCCGCCGTAGCTCACGGTCGCCTCGAAGGGGACGGCGATAAACTCGACGCGCGGATCCTCGGCGTGGGGCAAGCCGAGGAAGTTTCCGTTGGGTCGGCCGATCCCGTTTGGGTCGTACGGGTTGTCGTGGGGCACGGTTAGACTACTTTGCGGCAACCTACCCACAAGCAGTATGTCGAAGGTTATAATCATTGGCGCCGGCGGCGTCGGTCGCGTGGTGGCCATCAAGTGCGCGCAGCACCCCGGGACGTTTAGCGAGATCTTGATCGCCAGTCGCACGAAGTCGAAGTGCGACGCGATCGCCGCGGACGCCATGCACCGCACGGGACACCCGGCGATCACTACCGCGGCCATCGACGCGGAGGACGTGCCCGCGCTCACGGAGCTCATCGAGCGCTACGGCGCGTCGCTCGTCATTCACGTGGCCTTGCCCTACCAGGACCTCACCATCATGGAGGCCTGCTTACGGGCCGGGGTGCACTACCTCGACACGGCCAATTACGAACCTAAGGAAGAGGCGAAATTCGAGTACGCGCAGCAGTGGGCACTCCACGACCGTTTTCGCGAAAGCGGCCTGACGGCCGTACTCGGCTGCGGCTTCGACCCCGGCGTGACGCAAGTGTTTACCGCGCACGCCGCGAAGCACCACTTCGACGAAATGCACTACCTCGACATCGTGGACGCGAACGCCGGCGACCACGGCAAGGCCTTCGCGACCAATTTTAACCCGGAGATCAACATCCGGGAGATTACCCAAAAAGGCAAGTACTGGCATGACGGCGAGTGGGTGGAGACCGAGCCCTTCGAGCACATGCGGGTGGTCAACTACCCGGACATCGGTCCGAAGGACAGCTACCTGCTCTACCACGAGGAGCTCGAGAGCCTGGTGAAAAACTTCCCGACGCTACGTCGCGCGCGCTTCTGGATGACCTTCGGCCAGGAGTACCTCACGCACTTGCGGGTGATCCAGAATATCGGCATGGCGGGCATCGAGCCGGTGATGCACCGGGGCGTGGAGATTGTCCCGCTCGAATTCCTGAAAACCGTGCTGCCGGACCCGGGCTCGCTCGGCGACAACTACTCGGGCTACACCAGCATCGGCTGCCGGGTACGCGGGGTCAAAGACGGGCGGGAGCAAACGTTCTACATCTGGAACAACTGCAGTCACGCCGCCGCCTTCGAGGAGACCGGCGCGCAGGGCGTGAGCTACACCACGGGCGTACCCGCCATGACGGGGGCCATGCTGATGCTCGCGGGCGAGTGGAGCGGGGCGGGCGTATTCAACGTCGAGCAGTTCGACCCCGATCCCTTCCTCGCGAAGCTTGGCGAGCACGGCCTCCCCTGGCACGAACAAGTCGGCGCCGACATCGAATTCGAGGCGTGAGCTACCCGAGCCTAGACCGCGCCGCCTTCGTGTTGAACGAGGCCGCCTTGCGGCAAAACCTCGCCCTCGTCGCCGACGTGGCGGATCGTGCGGGCGTGGAGATCATCCTGGCGCTGAAGGCCTTCGCGCACTGGCCCTTGTTTGCGGTGGTGGCGGAGTACCTCCCCGGAGCGACGGCCAGCTCGCTCAATGAGGCGGAGCTGGTGTTTCGCTACATGCGCAAGCGACCGCACGTGTACTCCCCGGCCTACACGCCGCACGAGTACCCGCGGCTACAGGAGCTCGCTCGTCAACTTACTTTCAATTCGCTCGCCGAGCTGGAACGCTACCGCGAGCAGTGGGAGGCGGCGGGTAAGAGCGTGGGCTTGCGCGTGAACCCGGAGTTTAGTACCGTCGAAACGGAGTTGTACAACCCGAGCTCACCGACCGGCCGGCTGGGGGAGACGGCTCCCAACTTGCCCGAGGCTCCACCCGCTGGCCTACAGGGCTTGCACGTCCACGTGCTCTGCGAGAGCGACGCGGCCTCCACCCTCGAGCTCATCTCGACCGTTGAGGAAAAGTTCGGCCACTGGCTACCGCAGCTGAAGTGGCTCAACCTGGGCGGCGGCCACCTGATGACGCGCGAAGGTTACGACGTCGAAGCGCTCATCGGCGGGCTGCGCGGGCTGCGCGAGCGCTACCCTAATCTAGATTTGACCCTCGAACCGGGCAGCGCGCACGTGTGGCAAACCGGTGTACTCACGGCTACCGTGCTCGACATCGTGAGTAATCACGGCAAGTCCACGCTGATGCTCGACGTCAGCTTCACCTGCCACATGCCGGACACCCTCGAAATGCCGTACCGGCCGGTGGTCCGCGGGGCGAGTGCGGAGCTGACGGCTACCGGTCATCCCTACCGCCTGGGCGGGGTAAGCTGTCTGGCGGGTGACGCGCTGGAGGCCTATTACTTCGAGGAGGAGGTGCAGGTGGGTCAGCAGCTCGTATTCGAGGACATGATGCACTACACCGTCGTCAAGTCGACGATGTTCAACGGCGTCCAGCACCCGGACTTGGTGCTCGAGCGCGCGGACGGGAGCGTCGAGCTCGTGCGCCGCTTCGACCACGAGGACTACGTACGCCGGATGGGATGACGTGGGCGGCGCTCAGGGATTCGGCCGTTCGGCGCGTGGCGGCGGCCGGTTTGGAACTTCCGGAAACGCTGGTCCGCCACTGGCTGGCCGACAGTTTCCCGCACCGCAGCGGCCCGGCACCGTCGGTACACCAACTGGAAGTCGCCGAGGCGCAGCTCCTGCGCCTGCTCGGAGGCGAACCACTCGCCTACGTAAGTGGGGTCGCTCATTTCTACGGTCGGCGGCTGGAGATTCGTCCCGGCGTACTTATTCCCCGCCCGGAGACGGAGGAGTTGGTGCGTTGGGTGCTCGAGCACGAGGACGGTTCGCCGAAACGCTTCCTGGACGCTTGCACCGGCTCGGGTTGTATTGCGGTGACTCTGGCGGCGGAGCGGGAGACCTGGCGGGGGGAGGCTGTCGACGTGTCGCAAACCGCCCTCGCCGTTACCGCTCGGAATAGTCGACGGTTAGGCGTCGAGGAGCGGGTCGCCGCCGAGGAGCGGGATGTGCTGGATCTAACCGCGGCGATTTACCGGTCTGCCCGTTTTAATCTTTTGGTAAGCAACCCACCGTACGTCCCCGACGCGGATTGGGCGCGCGTGCAGGGAAGCGTTAAGGCGTTTGAGCCGGAACTAGCGTTGCGGGTTCCGGATGCGGATCCCTTGCTTTTTTACCGGGCGCTCGAGCGATTGGGGCGGGGGGCTTTGCGTGCGGGTGGGGGGCTCTATTTTGAGTGTAACGATTTGTACGTGGGGGAGGTCGCGCGTATGCTCGTCGGAGCCGGCTGGCTGGAGGTGGAGTCGTTGGTGGATATGCAGGGGCGGCCGCGGTGTGTGCGGGGGCGGCGGCCCTCGGGGGAGGCCCCGGGCTGAACCCCGGGGGGACCTCTGGGCTAGGGGAGGGCTTAGCCGCCGGCTTGCTTGGTTTGGGTATAGCCGGCTTTGAGGAGGAGCTCCACCACTTTGGGGCGGTGGTCGCCCTGCAGCAGGATTTCGCCATCCTTGGCGCTCCCGCCCACCCCGCAGGAGGCTTTGAGGGTTTTGCCGAGTTCGCTGAGCTCGGCGTCCGGTCCCACGAAGCCGCTGATCAGGGTCACGGCTTTGCCCTTGCGCGCCTTGCGGTCGAGGGTTACCCGGAGCTTCTGCTGCTGAGGGGGCAGCAGCTCGTCCTCCTGTGGCTTACCGAAGCGGTACTCGTAGTCTGGGTCGGTGCTGTACACCACGCCGTCGCGCTTTTTCTTGGATTTGCTCATGGTTTGCGGCGCCAATTCTGATTGAGGTTGCGCAAGATGTCGAGCGCCACACAATCTACCGGCACGCCCGAGTTACTTACCACTACGGCACCCGTTGCGGTGAGGGGCGAGTAGGCGAGGGTAGCGCTGTAGTAGCGCGTGGTGCCGGTCGCCAGGAATACCCGCAGTCCGCCCGGTTTCCGGAGGCTGTGCCAGCCGTAGGTAACCCGTACGCCCGGTCGTTGCCGCAGGGTCGGGGCTGAGGGATAGCCGGTCAGTAGCTCCGCGGTTTGCGGGCTGGCCAGTCGCAGTAGCTGTTCGGCGCTCGCGATACCGGCTGTACTGGGTCCGAAGAGGGCTACGGGTCCTTTGCCCGCCGGCCGGTCCTCCGATGCGCTGATCGGCATATCGCCGCGCGTGCTATCGGCGAGGGCGTAGGAGAGCGGTACGGTGACCAGCTCCTGCGCCAGGCTTCGACCCAAATCGTGCTCCAACGCGAGGCGCGCTACGGCATAGTTCCAGTGCGAGAACCGGTAGCTCGCGGTGTCTTCCTCGCGTATGCTCCCGCAAAACGCTTCCTGCGCGAGGTCAAAATCACCGAAGATATCGCGCTCGAGCCACGGACCCGAGACCGGCAGGCCGGCGTGGTGGAGTAGGAGTCGCTCGTAGGTGATCTCGAAATCGGTACACGCGAGCGCGGGGGAGTCGCTGTCCATACCGGCTTCGTCGAGCGCGGCCAGGAAGCGGGGCACGTAAAACGCCGTGGTCGCCGAGCCAATCTGAACGAGCGAACTGGAGTCGAGCGGATTCGAGGCCTCGTCCGGGTAACGTACGTAGTTGGTATCCGCCCCGTCAAACCAACCTACGAGCAAGTTGCTTCGCCGCAGTCCCGCCCGGGCGCAATCCTTGCGGACCACCACCGACACCAACTCCGTATTCGAGACCGTCCTACGCCCGAGCGAACAGCCGCTTTGCCCTAGCCCGACAAGCGAACAGCCCAGAAGGACGAAAGTCCAACCGGGCTGTACCGTGAGTAGGTGTGCAATCGATTGCACCGCGCCACCGAATTATTAGTTCGATTTGATGTCCGACGGTTTGTGCAGCATACCGACGGCGAGACTGTCCTCTCCGAGAAAGTGTTCCAGGTGGTGCGCCCGGTTCTCCGAGCGCTGGAGCATGGCTTCGATCATCGACTTCGTACCGAAGTCGTCGTGCTTTATGCAGGTATGCACCGTCTTGCGGATCTCCACGCTGATGTGGCGCTCGTTGTGCATGGCGGTCTCCAGGGAGTCACGAATGTGGCGCACGTCTTCCCCTTCTTGCTCGACGTAAGATTTCTTCTGGTAGGTATCCAAACGGGTGCTCGGTACCCGACCGAGGAGCGTGATGCGCTCCGCGATGGCGTCCATGTCGAGGTTCACCTCCTCGTAGTGATCCTGCAGAAACAAATGCAGGTCGCGAAATTGGGGTCCTTCCACCATCCAGTGAAACTTGTGGTACTGCATGTACATCACCACGTAGCTGCTGAGGTGGCGGTCGAGTTCGTCACTGATTTCATTGGCCGCATCGTCGCTCAAACCGACGGGGTTGCCTTCGTAGGCTGTTTTTTTGAGGAGCTTTTCCATGGGGGGTGTTTGAATCTATCAACGTCGGCGGCGCGCGACCTTGTTCGTCGCCTTACTTCGCCTTTTCATGCCCGAACCCTCCCTACAGAGCAGCGCGCACGTACTCATGGTACGCCCGGCTCACTTCGCGTACAACGAGGAAACCGCCGCCGACAATGCCTTCATGCAACCGGCCAGGATCCTCAGTCAGACTCAAATCGAGGCGCGAGCCCGGGGGGAGTTCGACGGACTCGTAGCCGCCCTGCGGGCCGTCGGTACGCGGGTCACCGTGGTTGCGGATACGCCGCTTCCGCGAAAACCCGACGCGGTCTTCCCGAACAATTGGTTCAGCACGCACGCCGACGGAACGATCGTGCTCTACCCGATGACCGCCCCGACGCGTCGGCTGGAGCGACTCAATCCCGTGCTCGAGACGCTCGCCCCGGGTTTTGCCGAAAGGCGGGTGATCGACTTGACCCCCTACGAGGAGCGGGGGCAGTACCTGGAGGGAACCGGCGCGCTGGTGCTCGACCGGTTGGCGAAGATCGCCTACGTGTGTCGCAGTGAGCGCAGCGACGATGGGCTGGCGCGGAGGTGGGCGGCGCTAATCGACTACGAGCTCGTGATCTTCGACGCCACCGACGAGTCCGGATTACCGATCTACCACACCAACGTACTGATGGCCATCGGCACGAAGCACGCGGTGCTGTGCACCGAGAGCGTGGCCCCCGGAGATCGAGCCCGCCTCGTAACCCTGCTGCGGGGACGCGACCGGATGCTCATCGAACTGAGCTACGCGCAGATGCGCCGGTTCGCCGGGAACATGCTGGAGCTACTCAACGGGAGCCGGCAGGCCTACTGGGCCATGTCGAGTCAGGCGTTCGGCGCCCTAACCGACGCTCAGCGCGCGGTGCTCGGGGAGGGGCACCCTATCGTGCACGCCGACCTGGAAGCCATCGAGCAGCTCGGCGGCGGCAGCGCGCGGTGCATGATCGCCGAGATCTACCTGCCGGCCTCGACCACCGCGCGTTGAATGGCCCGGTAGGCGCGGAGTGGGGTGTCGGTGGCGATAACGTCCACGGGTAGCGAGTTATAAATCGCCCCCTCGTCGGTGGCGGCGATCGAGTCGATCCGACCGAAGGTACCGAGGACGGTTAGCCCGCCACTCGACAAGCGGTGCTCGTTCGCGGACAGGGCCTCCTGGCCGATCCCAAGAAAGGTGAGCACGGGGGCGTGGCTATTCTCGGAGGCGACGCCCTCCTGCTCCGGACTCACGCTAAGCGCGTACGGATACGCCAGCGTCTCGGCTTCGATGTAGTCGGACTCGCTGTAGGTAATCAGCGCGGTCAGCGATGGGTCGCCGTACCGCTCCACCTCCGCCGCGATCGCGCTGTACGGAACCCCCGCCTTGCGGTCGATGGTGTAGAGCAGTTTACCCTTCGTGGCCACGAGTGCTTCCGCAAAACTGGGGATGGTCGACTCCGTGAGTCGGCCGCTAGCGTCGCGCAGTCGCATGGTGTCCAAGCTCGCCCAGGTGTAGGAGGAGAGCGGTCCATCGTGGAAGGTGAGGCGATCGAGGTCGTCATCGTGAAACAGGAGCAGCACGGAGTCGGCCGAGTGCGCGACGTCCACCTCCGCGATGAACTCCCCCCGCCCGGCGAGTTCGAGCAGGCCCTCGGTCGAGTTTTCGGCGAAGCCGGGCAGCTCGGGCAGTCCCCGGTGCGCGCTTACGAGCTTAGGCTTGCTGATCTGATTCCCGAAGTAGAGGGCGTGCGGAAATTTGGGCAGGACACGGGGCGGTGTCACTTGAGTGCTTCGACACGCGGTCAACGCCACAACGGAGCAAGCGAGGAAGGTTAGGCAGTGGGAAGGCATACGGCGGGAGCGGCGCGGAGATCTAGTTGACGGAACTACGTCGACGTGCAGCGAGCCCCGATGCGCGCTCGCGTGCTGGGGCTCACCGAAGTCTATCGGAGGACTCACGGATTTAACCACTGCTGGGAATACAGTTTTACCGCGAGATCCAGAGCCTGGGTAGTGCCGGGTATCCCACCGACTCTCGTTTACGGGGATAGTTGTTTCGTGTAGGCTGCTAATCGGGTTACGGCTCGTTTTTTAACGAAATCGACTGTAGTTAAAACGAGATCTTACAGCGCCGCGTGCGGGTAGGTTTCTTAGGAGGCTGCGCGTAGTCAACGAGCGGTATTTGCACCATAGTAAATTTCTAGTTGAACAGGTAACGAAGCCCAAGCTGCCCCGTCCAACGGGAGCTGCGGATCCTACCGGAGGTAACGAGGTTATCTTCGAACGGCCGGTACTTCGAGTCCTCGACTACGTCGCTCGCCACGGTGTAGACAGGAATATTCGTAAGGGTTTGCCCACCCTGCTCCCTGGATTCGAGTCCGGCGAGATTCACTAAAGAGTATGTTCCGAAACCGGTGTTGTACACCTTGCCCCAATCCTGATTGACGAGGTTTAGCACGTTGAACACATCCAGACTGATTTGGAACGTGTGTCGTTTCCCTGCGAGGTCGATGTGGAAATTCTGTAGAACGCGCGCGTCTAACTGGTGCGAGAAGGGGGCGAAGTTTCCGTTGCGCTCTGCGTAGCCTCCGCGGCGATCCTTTAGGTAGGGGTCGCCCTCGATGAAAGCGTCGAGCGCAGCCCACTGCTGATCGGCCGTCGCGACCACGTTCCCGTCGTCGTCGACATCGTCGATGAGGATGATATCGCTCTGCTGTGCGGGGACGTAGATGACCTCGTTGAAGTCGAAGCCACCGTCGTTGACGAAGTCGCGGTTTCTCGCACCTACGACGTACGTGTACGGACTCCCGCTCTGACCGTTGTAGAAGATCGAGAGTTTTGTCTTGGCGAGGTTCGCGTACTCGATCTCGTAGCTCGCTTGCGCGAAAACACGGTGCCCCTGAGCGAAGATGGATCGCTGCGGATCGTCGAGCTCGAGGTTGCGGCCATCGGTGTTGTAATAACCGCGCCACTGCGAAGAGTTCTGCGAGCTCGTCCCGTCAAACAGGGAGTAGCTGTCGCCGTAGGTATATCCGACATTGGCCTCGAGGCCCTCGGCGAACTGCTTCGAGACGGACGCCACCAGATTGTAAGCGTAGCCTTTGTTCGTATTGCTAGCGAGGTAAACCCCGGTATAGGTTGGCTCTATCCCGGGAAAACCGTCGAAGATCGGCCTGGTATCGGGCGTCCCCAGTAAGGTCTCGGTCGAGGGCGGAAGGTTGAGGCTTTCGTACCGGGGAGAATTGAAATTTTTGGAGAATACACCCTCCAGGGTTCCAACGAATCCGCCGGGGAGGACTTGATCGACGGCCAAGTCGAACTTCAAGACTTGTGGCGCTTTAAAATCGTCGGCGAACAAGTCGATCTGACCCGATGGCTCTACGTCGGCGAGATCGGGTTGAAACGGTTGGTTGTTTGGGTCTCCGACGAAAGGCACGTTGAACTGACGTACCCCACCTACGTTGAGGCCGTAGTTGTTATACGCGCCGCCCGGCCAAACCAGTGGGATACGGCTCGTGAAAATCCCGACACCACCACGGAGTTGCGTGACCTTCTCCCCGGTGACATCCCACGTGAGTCCGACCCTCGGTGAGAAGAGCAAGGAGGTCTTAACGAATTTGCCGGTCCTAGCCCCGCGTAAGTCATAGCCGGCGGCCTCGATCTTCGCGATCGTAGTGTCGTTGAAACCGGGGTTGTTCGGGACGTCCGTAGGCCAAATGGGAACGTCTAACCTCAGGCCGGCAGTCAGGCTGAGATCGTTCGTGACCTGAATGTTATCCTGAACGTAGAAGCCGAGATTGATCTGTTTAAATGCGGCAATCGCGTTCGACTCGTCGCCGGACACACCATCCACCAGGCTGAACGATCTGTCGAATTGATCTGCGTTGTTAAAGGCTTCCGCGGTTAGGGCATCGTAGCTACCGTCGCGGTTCACGACGAAGAGATCGCCGGACTGTGATTCGAGGAACGTTTGCCCGTCTTCCAGTACCCGCTGCAGACCCGTCACCTGCGTGAAGCTCGTGTCCGCTCCCGCGATTACGGCATAGCGTTGGTCTCCGAACTGATAGCGTCCGAAGTTCTCCCGGATGAAGAGGTTGCCGGCGTTAAAGTACTCGAAGTTCACGCCGAAAAGAAAATTGTGCTTCCCCTTAAAGAGTTGGAAATCGTTGGTCACCGTGACGGCGTCTTGATTGAGGAGGTTAGCCGAGCTGAATCGCTCCCCACCGAGCGTAATCTGACCTTCGTTGTCGTCGATGTCCACCTGCGGGAAGTCTTGTCCGAACTGATCCCTATCGTCCCTCACGAATGTGCCGGTGACGGTTAAAGAGTTGGATGCGCTGGTACCTATTACCGAGTTTAGCTCCAGTGCGGAACTGTTTGTTGTGGACTGAAAGAACTCCGACCCGGTGAGGAACCCGAGTCCGAAGTTGTTCGAACCGCGTGCCTCGAGGTTCTCCGCTCGAACGTAAGAGTGCCTAACGGATAGCTTTGTGTTTGCGTTAATATTGATATCGAGCTTGCCGAGATATTTTTCGCTGTTCAAAAATGCGGTATTGTTATCGTACGGACCGATATCGAAATCGCCGTTCTCGCGGAAGCGCGAAGCCAGAAGATCGAGATCCGCCTGCGTAGCGTCTCCGACGTAGTTCGACAGGTTGAACGGCTGGGGGATATCGTCGCGTTGGATCTCCGCGTTGACGAAAAAGAAGACCTTGTCCTTTAAGATTGGGCCACCGAACCGAGCGCCGTACGTGTTGGCGGTAAACGGTGAGATCTGGTCGAACTCATCCCCGTCGCCGTTGACGAAGGCCTCATTCCTGGTAAAGTTCTCCGAGCGCGTAAGCCAGTAGGCGGATCCTTCGAAATCGTTGGTCCCCGAGCGCGTAACCGCGTTGACGGCCCCGCCCGCGAATCCCGACTGCCGCACGTCGAAGGGCGCAACGGATACGGTGAACTGCTCTATGGCGTCGATCGAGATAGGTTGGACCCCGGATTGCCCGCCGTTGGTACCGGAGCCGGCCAATCCGAACACATCGTTGTTGACGGCCCCGTCGATGTAGAGCGTGTTAAACCTATTGTTCTGACCCCCGAGACTGATCGAAAACCCGTCGTCGCCTTCGGAAATGTTGGCCAACGGATTGTAGCGGGCGTAGTCGGCTAGGGAGCGGGTTACCGTGGGTAGGGCCTCGATCGTCTGTTCGTTGATCACGGATTGCTGCCCCGTTCTGTCTCCGGAAAAAATAGAAGCCTGGTCGGCGACGACCTCGACGCCCTCCAGCTCCACGGCGCCGTCGCCGAGCTCGACGTTGAGTTGGCGGCGCTCCCCGAGGGCTAGGCGCACGCCCTCGCTCACGTCGGAAGCGTAACCGGTGTAGCTGACCGTTATGGTGTAGGGGCCTCCGACGCGCATGTTCGCGATCGTGAAATAGCCGTCCAAGTCGGTCGAGTTCCCGTAGTCGCTACCTGAGGGTTCGTGTACCGCGAAGACGTTGGCTCCGATGAGTGGTTCGCCCCCGGTATCGGTTATTCGGCCGTAGAGGCTCGCCGTGGTGACCCCCTGAGCCAGCGCTTCGGGCAGGCCAGTAAGCCCGAATAACAGAGTGACGAATAAGTAGAGGTACGGCTTCATACGCGTGAGCTTTGTGCTGTTCGGATCGGCAAACCTACTAGCGCCATCATTACCTCCACGTAAAGTATTTTAACACAGACGGTTAGTTTTGTTATTAGTAGAAAAATGTTCTGAGTCGAACTGAACATCCCCCCGACTTTCGTCTTAACGTCACACCGCTTTTCTCGCTCTACCTCGTGGCCGCCCCTTTCGGGGCGTTGATCTACTTGAGTTCCGTCGCTGTTCGTCCGTTGTGAATACAGAACTTGATTCGACCGAGTTCCGGCTCGGCATCTGTTTGTCGGGTGGCGGAGCGCGCGGGATCGCGCATATCGGCGTACTGAAAGCCCTCGGGGAAGCGGGGATAACCCCGACGGTGGTCTCCGGTACGAGTTCGGGGGCGATTATCGCGAGCCTCTACGCCTTCGGTCTCTCCATCGACCAGATTATCGACTTCGCTAAGTTCGGCAGCGCGCTCAAGATTTTCCGGGTCGGCAACCCACTCAAAGGACTCATCAAGCTCAGCCTGCTGCGCGAGAAGTTGGAATCGGTTTTCGAGATCGACGACTTCTCCTGTCTCGAGCGCTCGCTCGCCATCGTGGCCAGCGACCTACAGCGCGGTCGGGTGGCGATTTTCCGCGAAGGTCCGATCATCGAGGCCGTCCAGGCGAGCTGCGCCATTCCGTTGGTGTTTCGCCCGGTAGAGATCGGAGGCTACCAGTACATCGACGGCGGTTTGTTCCTCAACCTGCCCGCGGAGCCGATCCGAGATGCTTGCGACTTCCTGATCGGCAGCAACGTGATGCCGCTCATCGAAGCCGAAACGGGTGCGTATACGTCTATCGTCGGGATCGGTAACCGCGTGTTCGACCTCTCCGTCAACATGAACACCGAGCGCTCCGCGAAGCTCTGCGATTACGTGATCGAACCCGCGGAGATCACCGGCTACCACGTTTACAACTTTACCCGAACCGACGAGCTGATCGATCTGGGCTACCAGGCTACCCTGCTGGAGATCGAGCGGCTAAAACGAGCGGTGGCGGAGTCGTCGGAGCTCGCGACAACCGCGGCTCAGAAAAGCTCCACGCGCCAGGGGTCGGTGTAATGCACGCGGATCTCTTCCTGGAGGGTGGTAGCCAGCGCGAGGCCGACGTAATCCGAGCTCACCGGCCACGTCTTGTGCTTGCGGTCGATCAATACGGCTACCTCCAGCGAGCTGGGCAAAACGTCCAGGAGTGGTTTCGCGGCGTAAAACGCCGTGCGGCCGGTGTTGGCCACGTCGTCGACGATGATCACGTGCTTGCCGCTCAACTCTTCCACCTCCCCCCCGTAACGCGTGCCGCCGTGGAGCGGGTCGGCGGGCGAAAGCTGCACCCGACGCAGGTGCACCACGAGGTCGTAGCCCTCGGCCAGGATCCCGTCGCGCAGCAAGCGGGCCGTTTCGTACCCGTTGTTGTTGACGCCGAGCAGGTACACCTCCTCCGAACCGACGTGCCGTTCGAGCACTTCGATCGAAAGCCGAGCCAGCTTGCGCTCGATCTGCCGTGCGTCGAGAATCTGCATCCCGCGAAAGTATTCGCGCAACCGGACACCCGCTTCTCTCCTTTCTAAACGAATTGTAGCAAGTCGGCTACCCTGGGTTTTGCGGAAGCACGGCGATACCTTAGCGAAAATTCGCTGCTCAACGCGCTTACATGTTGCAACCGATCCTCTTCACGCTACTCTGCATCGTTGGCTTCGGGGTGGCGGCCTACCGCTTCTCCAAAATCCGGCGCAACGTGCTCCTGGGCAAAGACGAAGCGATCGAAGACGCCCCCGGTGAGCGGGCCAAGAATACCTTCCTGATTGCCTTCGGGCAGAAGAAAATGTTCGCGCGCTGGATTCCGGCGGTCCTGCATCTGTTCATCTACGTAGCCTTCCTCTTCACGCAGATCGAGCTGGTCGAGATCCTCGTCGACGGTTTCACGAGCGGTCACCGCAGCTTCGTGGGCGCACTCGGCTTCGTGTACCCCGTGATCCTCAACACGATCGAGGTGCTGAGCGTGCTCGCCCTCTTCGCCACCGTGGTCTTTCTGATACGCCGCAACGCGCTGTACATCCCGCGCTTCAACAAGCCGGAGATGGCCGGTTGGCCGCACCGCGACGCGAACATCATCCTCTACCTGGAGATCGTACTCGTGCTGGCCATCGTCACCATGAACGGGACCGACGTCGTGCTGCAGGGGCTCGACCGAGAGCACTACCGCGCTACCGGGACACTCGCGGTGAGCTCCTGGCTCGGACCGGCGCTCTTCGGGGGACTGTCCTTCGATACGCTCGTCGTCTTGGAGCGGATCGGCTGGTGGGTGCACTTCGCGGTCGTGCTCGCTTTCCTGAACTACCTGCCCGTCTCGAAACACCTTCACATCTTGCTGGCCTTCCCGATGACCTACTTCGCGCGGCTCAAACCGCGCTCGGAGATGGAGAACATGCCCGCCATACAAACCGAGGTGCAGTCGATGATGAACCCGGATGCGGCCCTCGCCGAACCGGACCCGGCCGAGGAGCTGCCCGAGTTTGGCGCCCGCGACGTAACCGATCTCTCCTGGATAGACGTGTTGGGCGGATACGCCTGCACGCAGTGCGGCCGGTGTACGGCGGTGTGCCCGGCCAACCTGACCGGCAAGAAGCTCTCCCCGCGCAAGGTGATGATGGACATCCGCACCCGCGCCGAGGAGATCGGCGCCAAACTCGACACGAACGACGACGAGCTGATCGCGCAGGACCGGCGCGGCGACGGCGTGAAGCTGACGAAGGATAACTTCGACGACGGCAAGTCGCTGTTCGATTACATCAGTCGCGAAGAGATCCACGCCTGCACCACGTGCCAGGCCTGCGTGGAAGCTTGCCCCATTAACATCAACCCCCTGGAGCCTATCCTCAAGCTGCGCCGCTACGAAATTTTAACGGAGTCGGCCGGCCCGGCGGACTGGGTCCCGATGTTCACGGCCATCGAGAACAGCGGTAGCGCCTGGGCGATCCCCGAAGCGCGCGACTCCTGGGCCACCGAAGCAGAGCAACCGAACGTATGAGTACGCCGCTAAGTCCGACGGTAGAAGACCCCGCAGATCCGCAGGCCGTGCCCACGCCGGCTCCGGACGAGCTCGCCGCGCCGTTGGTCATCCCCCGCATGGCCGATCTGGCCGCGGGGGGTCGCGTACCGGACGTGCTCTTCTGGGTGGGTTGCGCCGGGAGCTACGACGCGCGGGCGCAGAAGGTAACCGTTGCCTTCTGCAAGATCCTCAATCGCGTAGGGATCGACTTCGCCATCCTCGGCAACGAGGAGGCGTGCACGGGCGATCCCGCCCGGCGGGCCGGCAACGAATTCATCTTCCAGATGATGGCCGCGCAAAACGTCGAGGTGCTCAACGGCTACGGCGTGAAGAAGATCGTGGCCACCTGCCCGCACTGCTTCAACACCCTCAAAAACGAGTACCCGGAGCTCGGTGGCAAGTACGAGGTAGTGCACCACAGCGTATTCTTGCAGGGCTTGATCGATAGCGGCAGCCTGCGCGTCGCGGGCGAACCTCCCGCTACGCTCCCGAAGCAATCCATCACGTACCACGACTCCTGCTACATCGGCCGGGGCAACGCCATCTACGAGGCGCCCCGCGGGGTGCTCGAGAGTCTTCGTACGGAGATCCGGGAGATGAATCGCATCAAGCAGAACGGGTTGTGCTGCGGGGCGGGTGGGGCCCAGATGTTCAAGGAGGACGAACCCGGCGATAAGCGCATCAACACCGAGCGCACGGACGAGGCCCTCGCTACCGGGGCGTCGGTGATCGCCGTGAACTGCCCTTTTTGCCTCACCATGATGACCGACGGCGTTACCGCCGCCGAGCGGCAAGAGGAGGTGATGGTCTACGATCTCGCAGAACTCATCGTGCAGCGCAACGGTTGGTAGCGTATGTTGACCTGGTCCGAACTGCCCGAACACGCGCGCCTCTGGATTTATCCCGCTAACCGCGAGTTAAATGCCGAACAAGCCGGTCGAGTGGAGCGATCTGCGTCGCGTTTCGCCGAGAAATGGACGGCCCACCGACGGGATCTCCAGGCCTACGCCGGGCTCTGGCACCGGCGTTTCCTCGTGCTCGGGGTCGACGAGGCCGCCGCGGCGGCCAGCGGCTGCAGCATCGATGCTTCCGTACGTTTCGTCAAAGAGTTGGGTGCCGAGCTGAACCTCGATTTCTTCGACCGCATGCTGTTTTTCGTAAAGGACGGAGAGGCCGTGCGGGCGCTACCGAAAGCCCAGTTCGAGGAGGCTTTCGCCAAAACGGAACTCACGCCGGCTTCCGTTGTGCTCGACCCGCTCGTGGCCACCAAAGCGGAAGCGATCCGCGCTTTCGCCAAACCGCTGGCCGAGTCCTGGCACGCGCGCTTCGTCTAGCGCCTGCTCGCTTAGGTAGATTACCGCCGCATACCCGCGCGCAGTGCTCCATCTTCGTTCCTATGCTAGGTAAGGTCAAAGACTTTCTCGGGATCGAAGGCGTGCGCGTGGCGCTAACTGTCGATGAGCCGGTGCGGTTACGGGCGGGGCTGCTGACCGGGCGCGTGGAGCTGTCCAGTCTGAGCGCCAAGACCATCACCGACCTCAGGCTCCGTTTCGAGGAGCGCTACCAAAGGGGGTGGGGGAGCGACAAGTTGATCGACGTTTACACCTTGGGAGAGCACCGCGAGGCACTCGAGCTACACGTCGCCGCCCGCGAAACGGTCGAGCTCCCGTTTACGCTCCCCTTCGGGGCGCGCCGCACCCCGGTAGACCGCTGGACGGACCGATCCGTATTCCTCAAGCCACTCGGAGCGCTCGCCCGGTTGAGTGCGGGCGCAAAATCGACCTACACCCTCCACGCGCAGGCTCGAGTGAAGGGTGTCGCACTCGGACCGGAGGCCCAAATCACCCTCGACCTGAGCTGAGTTACGACGAGCTACCGGTCCCGAGATCGATCCGCGTTCCGCTGATCGTGCCAGACCGGCGATCGTGCCAGACCGGCGATCGGCACGACCGGGGCAGGTCGGCCGCTCGCACGCTGACCTTAAACCGCGAGTCGCGGTCGCGGTTACCCTTCCTGTGACTGATCCCGTTTCGATATTTTGGTTTCGCCGCGATCTGCGGCTCGACGACAACGCCGGCTTGCACGCGGCCCTGAGGGCGGGGACGCCGGTCGTCCCGCTCTTCGTCTTCGACCGGCACATCCTCGACGTGCTCGAGGACCGGGACGACGCGCGCGTTACGTTTCTCCACGGGCTCGTGCGCGGACTCCGCGAGCGGTTCGAGACGCTCGGCGTCGGTATGGAGGTCCACTACGGATCGCCCGAGAAGGTTTGGCGTGAGCTGCTGGAGCGGTACGCGGTGAGCGCGGCCTACGCCAACGAGGACTACGAACCGTACGCCAAGGAGCGCGATGCTTCGGTGGCCGAGCTTCTCCGGCGACGCGGGGCGGATCTACACCTCTACAAGGACCAGGTGATATTCGCCCACGACGAAGTCACCAAAAAGGACGGAAACCCCTACACGGTCTTCACCCCGTACAGTAAGGTCTGGAGGGATCGACTTTCTTCGAAGATGGACACCGACGCCAACGGCGAGGAGGTAAGCTTCTACCTCAAGTCGTACCCCAGCGCCGATTACGCGGATCGGTTCGCCGAGCAGGGGGCGCTCGATATGCCCTCGCTGGCGGACCTGGGTTTTAGCGAAAGCGACACGCCCATACCGGATACCGAGGTCCCCGCCGAACTGATCGAGCGCTACGATGAGACGCGCGACTACCCGGGGATCGCGGGGACGAGTCGACTCGGGCCGCACCTGCGCCACGGCTCGGTGAGCATTCGGGGGTGGGCGCGGCGAGCGCAGCGCCTGAACGAAACCTTCTTGAGCGAGCTCATCTGGCGCGACTTCTACAGCCAGGTACTCCAGCACAGTCCTCGCGTGGTGAGCCACAGCTTCAAGCCCGCGTACGAGAACATCCCCTGGGAGAACGACGAAGACCACTTCGCGGCCTGGTGCGAGGGTCGTACCGGCTACCCCCTCGTTGACGCCGGAATGCGGCAGCTCAGGGCCATCGGTTACGTACACAACCGCGTGCGGATGGTGGTGGCGAGCTTCCTGACGAAGCACCTGCTCACCGACTGGCGCTGGGGGGAGGCGCACTTCGCGCGTTACCTACTCGACTACGAGCTCGCGAGCAACAACGGGGGCTGGCAGTGGGCCGCCGGTTGCGGTACCGATGCCTCGCCCTACTTCCGGGTTTTCAATCCCGAGAGTCAACTCAGGAAGTTCGATCCCGAGCTCACTTACGTAAAACAGTATGTCCCCGAGTACGGGACGGACGAGTATCCCGCCCCCATAGTAGACCACAGGGAGGCCCGCGAGAAGGCTATCCGGGTGTACAAGACGGCTCTAAGCGCGGCCCGTGGCTAGCGACCCGCTAAGCCCGGATTGACCTCGGTGAAGTAGAGGTAGCAGTGCTGGCGGCGGGGATCGAGGAGGTCGAAGGCCGTGGCGCCGTCCCGGAACCCCGCGAAGGTGAGTTCGACCGTACCCGCCTCGGCTCCGGGGCGTGCGTCTTGGACGGTGTACGCGATGCCGGTGCGCGCGTCGCGTAAGACGGTTCGCTCGGAGACCGCGAGCGCGTTACCGGAGTGGGCGGGTTGGCTCACGAGCACCACGGTGGCTGCCTCGTCGAGTGCCAGTACGCGGATGGTGGCCCGCGCGTCGTTCGAGGCGGAAAAAGTGGTTTGTGCTTGCGCGAAAACGGATACCGACAGCGTGATTAGCGTAGGGATTAAATATTTCATCGTGCCGACTAGTAATTCGAAATACAAGCCAGAATAAGATGCCGGAAGTGTTGCAGATTATCCAGGCTGACATGCGAATTTTCGTAGATAAGAGTGCTGGGGTTACGGACTGAAAATCGTACCTTCGCTGCGTTATTCCCCCCTATGGCATCTGCACAGAGAATCGTCCCGATCAACATCGAGGACGAGATGAAATCGGCTTACATCGACTACTCGATGTCGGTAATTGTGAGCCGAGCACTCCCCGACGTTCGCGACGGACTGAAACCCGTTCACCGGAGGGTCCTCTTCGGCATGAACGGATTGGGGCTCGGCTACAGCAAGTCGCACAAAAAGAGCGCGCGTATCGTCGGCGAGGTGCTCGGTAAGTACCATCCGCACGGCGACAGTTCGGTGTACGATACGATGGTCCGGATGGCCCAAGATTGGTCGCTGCGCTATCCGCTCGTCGACGGGCAGGGCAATTTCGGCTCGATGGACGGTGACTCGCCGGCCGCGATGCGCTACACCGAGGCCCGCATGGCCAAGATCACCGAGCTGTTGCTCGGCGACATCGACAAGGATACCGTCGATTTCGCGCTCAACTTCGACGACACGCTCAAGGAGCCGAGCGTTTTGCCGACGAGGCTGCCCAACTTACTCGTGAACGGCGCCTCGGGCATTGCGGTCGGTATGGCTACGAACATGCTGCCGCACAACCTCAGCGAGGTGGTCGACGGGATCATCGCGACGATCGCCGACCCGGAGATCGACATCGACGGGCTCATGGAGCATATCTCGGCGCCCGACTTCCCCACCGGCGGCACCATCTACGGGATGGGCGGCGTGCGGGAGGCGTTCGAAACCGGACGGGGTCGGGTAGTGGTCCGCGCGAAGGCCACCATCGAATCGGATAACTCGGGCAAGGAGACTATTGTGGTCACCGAAATCCCGTACCAGGTCAATAAGGCGACCCTGATGGTCAAGATCGCCGAACTCTACCAGGACGGCCGGGTCCAGGGTATCTCCGCGCTGCGGGACGAATCCGATCGACGTGGATTGCGGATCGTGGTCGAGGTCAGGCGCGACGCCATGGCCTCGGTCGTACTCGCGAAACTGTACAAGTACACGCCGCTGCAATCGAGCTACGGGGTGAACAACGTCTGCCTCGTGGGCGGGCGGCCGCGTACCCTCAACCTGAAGCAGCTCATCGAGGAGTTCATCAAGTTCCGCGTCGAGGTGGTGGTGCGGCGTACGCAGTACGAGTTGCGCAAAGCGCGCGAGCGCGCGCACATCCTCGAGGGCCTACTGATCGCCCTCGATCACCTCGACGAGGTGATCGCCTTGATCCGCGCCTCCGCCGACGTGGAGACGGCACGCAGCGGCTTGATGTCGACCTTCGAACTCTCCGACATACAGGCGCGCGCCATTCTCGAGATGCGCTTGCAGAAGCTCACCGGGCTCGAGCGCGACAAGATCCGGGCGGAGTACGACGAACTGATGAAGCAGATCGCGTATTACGAGTCCATCCTCGCGAGCGAGGATCTCCAGCGCGAGATCGTACGCGACGAGCTCCTGGAGGTGAAAGAGGCCTTCGGCGACGAGCGCCGCACCGACATCAGCTTCGCCGACGGCGAGATCGCGATGGAGGACCTGATCGCCAACGAGGAGGTGGTGATCACCATCTCGCACCTCGGCTACATCAAGCGAACCCTCTCTACGGAGTACCGTACGCAAACCCGGGGCGGTCGCGGTAGTCGGGGTTCGAAGACGCGCGACGCGGACTTCATTGAGCACATGTTCGTCGCGGATACGCACAACTACCTGCTGCTCTTCACCGAGCAGGGACGGTGTTTCTGGCTACGCGGCTTCGATATCCCGGAGGCGAGTAAGGCTTCGGCCGGGAGAGTGATCCAGAATATCCTCGCCATCCCGAAGGAGGACAAAGTGAAGGCGTACATCATCGTTCCGGACTTGAACGATGAGGAGTTCCTGGATTCCCGGAACATCATTTTCGCGACCCGCCAGGGGGTAGTCAAGAAGACGAAAGTCCGCGACTACTCGCGTCCCCGGACCGCCGGCATCAACGCTATCTCTATCAACGAGGGCGACATGCTCCTCGAAGCCCGCCTAACCCGTGGGGACTCCGAGATCGTGCTCGCCACGCGTCAGGGGAACGCCATCCGTTTTCCGGAAACGGTAGTCCGGACCATGGGCCGTAACGCCACAGGTGTTCGGGGGGTAAACTTGCAGGCGAAGGACGACGCCGTAGTCGGGATGATCGTGCTGCACGCCGGCGACGAGAGCGAGGAGGTCGAAGCGCAGAAGACGCTGTTGGTACTCTCCGAGAAAGGAATGGGCAAGCGCTCCGAACCGGAGGACTACCGCATTACCAACCGGGGCGGCAAGGGGGTGCGGACGATGATGATCACCGAGAAAACCGGGCCGCTCGTGAGTGTGAAAGCCGTGAGCGAACTCGACGACCTGATGGTGACGACACGAGATGGTATCGTAATCCGACTCGAGGTGGCGAGCCTGCGCGTGATGGGTCGCGCTACCCAGGGCGTACGCGTGATCCGACTCGAGAAAAAAGATGAAATAGCTGATATTGCCGTCGTGCCGCACAGCGAAGAAGAGATCCTCGCTGAACTCGAAGAAGAGTAAGCACATCCGGTTAATACAAGGTTAAGCCTTTGCCCCTGTACCACCGTCGATCGATGTTGCAGGTTGAATCTATGATCAATCGACACCTATAAACTATGAAAAAGCTCTCTTCTTCTCTGATCGCGTTTTTGCTTATGACGGCCGCCGCGTTCGCTCAGGACGCCGGCAAGACGGTGAAAACCGGATCGAAAGCCCTCGCTAAGTACACCGCCGACGCGACGGATACGGGCTCGCTCACCGAGGCGAAAACCGCCGCCGACGAGGCGACGACCGCGGATGCGTCACTTACGGACGCCTGGTTGCTCAAGGGAAACGCGTACGCCGCAACCGCTAACACCCAGGCCACGGATATGGCCAGCGCCATGGCGGCCGCCCAAATTTCGGGCGACTCTGTAGTAGACAACTCGGGGTTAACGTTCGATGCGGCGGAGGTGCAAACCGCGATCGAAAGTTTCAAAAAGGCTTACGAAACCGCCGAGAAGGGCCGCGACAAGAAGGATGCGATCTCCGGACTGCAAACTATCGGTGGCTCGTTGAGCACGATCGGTAACGCCTTCTTGAACGATGCGAAGTACACCGAGGCGTACCAGCCGCTCAACATGATGGTCGAGATCGATGAGTTCTACAAGGCAAACGAGGAAGAGCCACTCTTCCCCGACGAGAGCTCGCTCGATCAGCAGAAGTACATCATCGCCGTGGTCGCCCGGGAGGCGGGCGATACGGAAAACGCCATAAAGCTCCACAAGGAGCTTTACGAGAAAAGCTACGAGGAACCCGCCATCTACGCGGGTTACTCACAGCTGCTGATGGCCGACGGCGACGAGGAGGAGGGACTCGCCGTACTGACCAAGGGTCGGGAGCTGTACCCGGACAACTCCGACATCCTCTTCGCTGAGATCAACTACTACATCGCGAAGCAGGAGTTCGACGTACTCCAGGAGAAGCTGAAGCAAGCCATCGACCGTGAGCCGGACAACATCGGACTTTACAACGCACTCGGCAACGTGTACATGACGCTTTCGCAGGATACTACCGGTGACGTAGATCAAGAGCAGTCGGACGAATACATGGCCAATTCGATCAAGTATTTCGAGGAGACTATCCAGCGAGACGACAAAAACGTAGACGCTATCTACTCCATCGGTTCGCTGTACTTCAACCGTGCGGTAGCTAAGGCGCAGGAGATGAACGGACTCGGGACGAGTAAGACGGACCAGGCTCGCTACGACGAACTCAACGAAGAGATCAACACGCTCTTCGGAGAAGCCCTTCCCTACTTCGAGCAGGCCGAGCAACTCGACAAAAATGATCGCAATACGCTGATTGCGCTTAAGGAAATTTACGCTCGTCGCAATGACTTCGAGAAGAGCAACGAGTACAAGGACCGCCTGGAAGCGATGGACGCGGGCAAGTAGTCCGGCATCGATTTTACCGGTCCTCGGGAGGGCGATTGCGTTGCGGCGTAGTCGCCCTCCCTCGTTACCTTGCTGGGGTGGGGGAGTCGTTTCGAAAAGCAGAATCTAAGTTACTGACTTTCAGTGGGTTGATCCTGGTATCACTGGCCGCGATCTTCACCGGTGATGTGATCGGCCGGTACGCGATCGGCGTTACGGCCTCTTGGGTCGTCGACCTCGAGTGGTACCTGTTCGCCCTGGCGCTCGCCTGCGCGATGGGACCCACGTTGACCGAAGGTCGCCACGTGCGCGTCGACGTGTTTCACGATCGGTACACCGCGTCGACCAAGCTTTGGCTCGACCGGATCGGACACCTACTCTTCCTCCTTCCCTGGTGTGCGTTCGTCGTCTACGCGGCCGGTCGCTATACCTACAACAGTTGGCTCGTAGGGGAGGGGAGTCCCGACCCGGGCGGTTTGCCCTACCGGTGGCTGATCAAAGGCTTGCTTCCACTGGGATTCGCGCTCCTCGCCGGAGCGGGCGTGCTACAGCTATTTACTTCGCAGCGAAATCGAGCTTAGGTGGGGGTTGTAGCGCTACTCCTCTTCCTGGCTATCGTACTGGCGGTACTGGCAGGCTACCCGGTCGCGGTGGCCCTCGGGGGGATTTCAATGGTCGTTGGCTACGCCCTGCTCGGCCCGGCGTTCATGCAGTTTCTTCCGAGTAGGCTGATGGGGGTCGTGAGCAACTACGTGTTGCTGGCCGTACCCATGTTCATTTTGATGGGGCTCACCCTGCAGCGGAGCGGGCTCGCCGAAAGCTTGATGCTGAGCGCCGCACGGCTGGCGGGGCGGCGAGCGGGTGGACTGGCCATCGCGGTACTGTTCGTAGGCGCGCTCCTCGCCGCGAGTACCGGTATCGTGGGGGCGTCGGTGGTGACGATAGGACTTATCGCCCTGCCGGTGATGCGGGAACGCGGTTACGACGACTCGATAGCAGCCGGTATCGTAGCCAGCGCCGGGACGTTGGGTCAGATTATCCCACCGAGTATCGTACTCGTTTTGTTGGGGAGCGTGATGCAGGTAAGCGTCGGCGAGCTGTTCGAAGCGGCGCTGGTTCCAGGCGCGTTGATCGTAGGGCTGTACCTCCTCTACCTGATCGTGCGGGCGAGCGTGAGCCCGGCGGCCATGCCGGCGGAGGTTCATACGACTAACGAAAGTCCCGCGGCACCTAACTCGGCGAACACCCCCCCGGTATGGCTCGGGGTCGCCGGCCCGGTAGTGCTCATCGTCGGTGTCTTGGGAAGCATTCTTTCCGGACTCGCGAGTCCGACCGAAGCATCGGGGCTCGGTGCGGTGGTCGCGCTCGTACTGCTGTGGGTGAGTAAGCGTTGGACGATCGAGACGGTGCTCGATATCGGTCGCGAGACCGCTCGGCTGACGGGCATGGTCTACCTCATTCTGTTCGGTGCGACCACCTTCGCTCTGGTGTTTCGCGGTTTGGAGGGCGACGATCTTTTGGTCGCGTGGCTTCGAGACGCCGGCCTCGAGGCCACTACCTTCGTGGTCCTACTGCTACTCGCCGTGTTCGTCGCCGGTTTCTTCATCGATTTTATCGAGATCATCTTCATCGTGGTTCCGGTCGTACTTCCGGTACTACAGGCGTACGAGCTCGATCCGCTTTGGATCGCCATCCTGCTGGCCCTCAACCTGCAGACCAGCTTCCTTACCCCGCCCTTCGGCTTTAGCCTGTTCTACCTGCGGGGGGTTGCACCCGCTTCGATGCGGACCGCTTCGATCTACCGGGGCGTCGTCCCGTACATCGCCGTCCAGATCCTCGTACTCGCGCTCGTGTTCGCGAAACCGGCTTGGTTCGGCTTGGTGGGCGTGGGTTAATCGGACGAAGCTTAGTTACTTCGGGCTGTGAAGTTGCCAGACAAGAGCTCCGCTCGTCGTGTTTTACCGAAAGTACCACCCGCGGTAGAGGCCACGGACGACGCAACTTACCTCGAACGGATCCGCGCTGCCCGCGTGTACGACGTGAGTACGGTTACCCGGCTGCACCCCGCTCCGCTGCTCTCCCGGCGCCTCAAGAACGCGGTGCTCCTCAAACGCGAAGACGAACAGAGCGTCTTTTCCTTCAAGTGCCGGGGTGCGTACAACCGGATTTACCGCCTGGCCCAGCGCGAGGCGCTGCGGGGCGTGATCGCGGCCTCGGCGGGCAACCACGGGCAGGGGGTAGCGCTGGCCGCGCGGGCGCTCAACCTGGCCGCGGTGATCGTGATGCCTAGAACGACCCCGGGCATCAAGGTAGACGCCGTACGCGCGCTCGGCGCGGAGGCCGTGCTGTACGGGGACGACTTCGACGCGGCCCTGGCGCACGCCCTGACGCTCGTCGAGCGGCGCGGTTTCCCGTTTATCCACCCCTTCGACGACCCGGACACGATCGCCGGTCAGGGGACGGTGGCCGTGGAGATCCTCGATCAGTACCGCGAGCCGATGGAGGCCGTCTTTTTGCCCGTGGGTGGGGGAGGATTGGCGAGCGGTGTGGCCACGTACATCAAGCAGCTCAGGCCCGAGATCAAAGTGATCGGCGTCGAGCCCGTGGACGCCGCCAGCATGCACGACTCGCTCGCGGCCGGGCGGCGGGTCCTCCTGCCGGAGGTCGGTTTGTTCGCCGATGGGGTAGCGGTGAAGCAGGTGGGGATCGAGACGTTTCGCCTCTGCCAGCGCCACCTCGACGAGGTTATCCTGGTCACGGTAGACGAGATGTCCGCCGCGATCAAAGATATCTTCGAAGACACCCGTACGCTCACCGAACCCTCCGGTGCGCTGGCGCTGGCGGGACTCAAGAAATACGCGCGTCGCGAGGCGATTACCGATAAGACGCTGCTGGCGGTGGTGTCCGGTGCGAACGTAAATTTCGATCGACTCCGCCACGTCGCGGAGCGGGCCGAACTCGGGGAGAGTAGGGAGGCGCTGTTTGGGGTCGTTATTCCCGAGTGCCGGGGGGCGTTTTACCGCTTCTGCAAAACGCTCGGCAGGCGCCAGATTACGGAGTTCAACTACCGGCGTTCGGATCGTGACGATGCCCAAGTTTTCGCCGGGATCGAGGTGACCGAAGGACTCGAAGAACGCGAACGGATCGCCGAGGAGCTCGCCGGGGAGGGCTACCGGGTTACCGACATGACGGCCAATGTCGTAGCGAAACTCCACGTGCGATACATGGTGGGGGGCCACGTGCCGAGCGGCGTGCGCGCGAGGGCGGTCGATCTAAACTTGGTCGAAAGGCTGTTTCGGTTTCGATTCCCGGAGCGACCGGGTGCCTTACTGGATTTCCTGGATGCGATGGGCAAGACCTGGAACATCACGCTCTTTCACTACCGGAACCACGGGGCGGCGTACGGTCGCGTTTTAGTGGGTATGGAACTGCCGGCCGATTCCGACGCCGAGGTCGATCGATTCATCGCCAGGTTGGGATTTCCGGCAAAGGAGGAGACAAACAATCCCGCTTACCGGCTTTTCTTGCAGTAGCCGTGGGGATCGATCACGGTTTCAAGCTTACTTGGTGATTCCCCGCCGCTACCAACCTACGTAGCTCCAGTTGCTCGATAGTTTTCGACCTCCAGTCTCCAGCATGGCAAGCATCCCCGTACTCGTTTACCACGCGATTCGACTGCAGCAGGAGTCGGAACCCGAGAGCAGGCACGTCAGCCTCCGCGCTTTCGGAGAACAGGTCGCCGAGCTCAAGCAGGCCGGCTACAGGAGCATCACCATCGAGGAGGCCGACTACCGGCTCGTAGCCGGGCACAAGAGTGACAAGGTGGTAGCCATCACCTTCGATCAGGGCTACGGGAGTCAGTTCGAGTTGGCCATGCCTATACTGGCGCGCTACGGATTTGTCGCCACCTTGTTTGCGGTAACGGACTGGATAGCCGTACCCACGCTGAAGGAGCTCAAACTCTCCGCCAAGATCGAGCAAGCCCCGGGGGATCGTCCGCTGACCTGGTTCGAGCTCGAGAGCCTGATCGCCTGCGGTTGGTCCGTACAGTCGCAGGGGAAGAGCTACACGAACCTCATCCGGGTAAACGGCCGGCGCTTGGCCCGCGAGATAATCGGCAGCCAGAAGCTGCTCAGCGAGCGACTCGTAACGCCGGTTACCGCGTTCGCCTATCCCTTCGGGGCGTACAACGCGCGTGCGCAGGCTTTCGTGGGTCGGCACTTCAAGCAAGCGTACGGTTCGCACGCCGGATTCACCTCGGAGGAGGAGCCGTTCCGCTACCAGCGGCACCGCATCGCCATTAACGGAGCGGACACGATCGAGCGGTTCCGACTGAAGCTCAGCTCGGGGTACGCGGGACCGATTACGCGGGTGAGGAGCCGACTGCGCGACCGTATTCTAGCGGCGACGCCCCTCGGCGATAAGTATTTTAAACCGGCCAGCATCCGGTAGTAACCGAGCGCCCAGCTACGACCGGATCGAGGTGAAGTAGGCGCGCTCGCTGATGTCGTTCCAGGGGCGGTAGGCCGCGGCGAATTTCCGGTAGCCGGCGTACACTTTACCGGAGAGGGCGTCGGAGGTGGCCAGTTCGGCGATCACCTCCGCCGCGATCGGGCGCAGCGCGTCGAGGAGGGGTCCGGGAAGCTCGCGTACGCTCGTACCGCTGGCGATGATTTTGGGTAGGGTTAGTGCGTTTTGGTATTCGATAGCGCGGAGCGTCCAATCGTTGGTGCGCGCGATAGCGGTCTCGACGATGGTCCGCAGGTTTTGCGGAAGCGCCTCCAGGGTAGGGCGGTGGAGCATGAATTCGAGAACGGTACCCGGTTCGTGCCAGCCCGGGCCGTAGTAATAGCTTGCCACTTCGTGGAATCCCATGAGGTAGTCGTGGTAGGGACCGATCCACTCGGTGGCGTCGATCACGCCGCGTTCGAGGTTGGTGTACAGCTCGTTGCCGGGGGAAAGTAGGGTCGTACCGCCGGCGCGCTCGAAGACTTTGCCGCCGAGTCCGGGGATACGCATTTTCAGACCGTGCAGCGAGCTTAAGTCGATCAGTTCGCGGTTGAACCAGCCGGCCATCTGAACGCCGGTATTTCCACCCGGATACGGCGTTATGTTAAATGGGGCGTAGGCCTCTCGCCACAGTTCGAGTCCGCCACCGTGCATGAGCCAGGTGTTCATGCCGAGGGCATCGAGTCCGAAGGGGAGGGCCGCGAAGAACTGCGCGGCGGGAACGCGACCGGCCCAGTAGTAGCTGGCCCCGCTCGAGATGGCGGCCGTACCGAGCGAAACGGCCTCGAAGCATTCGAAGGCGGGGATGAGTTCGCCGGCGCCGTAGACCTTGATCTCGAGCTGTCCGGCCGAGGCCTCGCGTACCCAGCGGGCGAACTGCGTGCACGCATCGTGGAGGATCGGGAAATTCGGCGGCCAGGTAGTCACCATGATCCACTCGTAGCGCTTGCCGGTCGTTAGGTTCGGGACAACGAGCTCACTACGGGCGGGATCTGTATTGCAGGCGGCTAGGCCTGCGGCCGTGACGGCGGGAATGGCGCGGAGGAACTTGCGGCGTCGCACGGTTGGAATGTAGTGGATTTCGAGCGGGTTCCGTTTTTCCTATAATTTATATTATGTTAAGTAGAGTCTTTCGATGGGTATCGGCGGAGAGCGTCTACCGTGCACCCTCCCAGATTTGGATGGCGCCTCCGAGCAACCAGCGCAGCGCGCGGTAGCGGGCCCGAAGCACGGGCGGGACCTCGCCTGTCGGTTCGTTACGCGTTAACTCGGCGGCTACTTCAGCCGTACTACGGATACGGCTGCCCGTTAGTAAGACGTCTCGTGTTGGGGCGAGCAAAATGTTGGTAACCGAATCCACATTCGCGGGAACGGTAAGCGCGGGCAGCTCCGGAACGAGGCCGAGCGCCCAGAGCAGGACCAAAATGCTTTCGTAGTTGAGTAAGGCGAGTTCGTGCTCCGGAGCCGTTGGTGACGCAGTACTTAAATACGTACGCTCCGATGTGGAAAAGCCGGTGATGTCGAGCCGCTCCACGTGCTGCTCGAGTAGATCCGGCGCTACCCCACCGGCCCGGCCCGCAACGACGAGCAGCGCGTAGCAGCGCTCGAGGATCTCCTCCGGTGTACGCATTTCCCCACGCCCTAGCTCCGGGTCCGGTACACGGCTCTCCGGCGGGGGGTCGATGGACTCCACCTGGGAGTTTCCGTGCCCGTCGAGTAGCATCGCAAATTCACCGCCCACGAAGTACTGCGCGCCCGAGGCTGTAAACAACCGGCTCGGATTCACGAGCGCGATGCCGCCCTCGGCCAAAAGCGAGGCTACGACGGGTTCGAACGTGCCGGCTAGTCTAGGATCCGCCTCCAAGTTTACCGATCCGATTACCGTACCGTACCAATCGAGTAGCTGCCCCTGAATGTCTTGGTGTGCCACGCTAATAATGTGGTTTAAATCACTACGGAGTGTAGTTAAGGCCGCGGCAAAAGCGATTTTTGCCTGCTCGTCTGCCGTAAAGCGGTCATCGTACCGAACGCCGAGCCGGGGTGCCCGCCTGAACCAAGTCCCGGGCGCGCTCGCGATCAACGCGTCCCCCGGAGCCTGGAGCCCTCCCTCTACCCTTACCCCCCGCGGCAGCGCCGCCCGTACGAGCTCCTCGACGCGACGCGCGCTGCCGGAAGCGAGGTAGATCACACATTTTTCCATGCTCCACTAGCTTTGTCGGGTGAGCCCTCCCCTGCCCCGTTCGGCGGCCACCGCTACCCTGCTGGCCCTCGTTTTGGCGACAGCCACGCTCGTCGCCTGCAAACCGGATGAGCTTCAGGAAAACAGCGCGAGCGCCGTATACATCAAGGATCCCAGCGGTCCAGGGTTTTGGCTCGACCGCACCCCCGTTACCGTGGGCGCGTACCGAGTCTTCGCGAGGGCGAGCGGGTACACCACCGAAGCCGAGCGGTTCGGCAACGCGGGCGTCTTCGACTACGACGCGAAGGCCTGGGCGCTCGTAGACGGGGCGACCTACCGGCTGCCCTTCGGACCGGACGCGCAGCCGGCGCGCGAGGATCACCCCGCCACGCAGGTGAGCTACGCCGACGCGAGCGCGTACTGCCGGTACTACGGCAAACGCCTCCCGAGCGAACGGGAATGGGAGCGGGCCGCGCGGTACAAACAGCCCGCCGGGACCGTCCAGTACCCCTGGGGCGACGGTATTGCGGGTCCCGACGGGAGCTACCGCGCGAACGTTTGGCAGGGAATATTCCCCCACGCGCGGGAGGTCGGAGACGGCTTCGCGTACACCTCGCCGGTGGAGGCCTTCCCGCCCGCGCCCTCCGGGCTCTACGACATGGCCGGCAACGTATGGGAGTGGACCACCGACACGCTCGCTAACGCGGCAAAACCGGGGGAAGGCACCTACCACGTAGCCAAGGGGGGCAGCTTCTTGTGCGAACCGCGTTGGTGTCACGGGTACTTGATCGACGGGGCCACGGAGACTTCGGCCGAGACGAGCCTCTTTCATATGGGTTTCCGTTGTGCCTGCGACAATCTGTAGTGGCGGGGCGGACGCCGGGCTTTATACATTGGACCCATATGTCTCAGAAATTTACTCGACTACTTTTCCTGTGCCTGTCGAGCCTCTGCTACCTCGGTGGCTCCGCGCAGGGATTTCTCACTACTGACGGTCCGCAAATCGTCGACGAAAGGGGCGAACCGTACCTCCTCAAAGGCATGGGATTGGGCGGCTGGATGTTGCAGGAGGGCTACATGTTGCACACACCCGAAGGCACGCAGGCGCAGTACCAAATCAGGAACGCGATCACGGAGCTGATCGGTGAGGCGCGGACGCAGGAGTTTTACGACGCCTGGCTCGCCAACGGCATCCGCGAGGTAGACATCGAGAAGATGCACGAGAGCGGCTTCAACTCCGTGCGACTGCCCATGCACTACAACCTGTACACGCTGCCGATCGAGGAGGAGCCGGTGGAAGGTGAGCAAACCTGGCTGAATACGGGGCTGGTACTCACCGACAGCTTGATCGCGTGGTGCAAGCGTCGCGATATGTACGTCGTGCTCGATCTGCACGCCGCGCCGGGTGGGCAGGGCGACGACGTCAATATCTCCGACCGGGATACCACGAAGCCGAGCCTGTGGGAGAGTCAGGCGAACAAAGACAAGACCGTAGCGCTCTGGCACCGGCTGGCCGAACGCTACGCCGACGAACCCACTGTGGCCGGTTACGATCTGATCAACGAGACCAACTACGATCTCGACCTGCCGGAGAAGAACATCGCGCTACGCGAGCTTTTCATCGCGATCACGGACACTATCCGGAGCGTAGACCGGAAGCACATGATCATTATCGAGGGCAACGGTTTCGCGAACGACTTCACCAACATTACCCCGCCCTGGGATTCGAACCTGGTGTACAGTCCGCACAAGTACTGGAACTACAACGACCAGAGCTCGATCCAGTACGCGCTCGACATCCGGGACGAGTTTAACGTGCCGATCTACTACGGGGAGACGGGCGAGAACTCGAACGTTTGGTTCCGCAACGCCGCTAAGCTGTTTCAGGACAACAACATCGGCTGGGCTTGGTGGCCCTGGAAAAAAGTAGACGCTATCGCCGGTCCGGTATCGGTACCGAGGCCGGAAGGCTACAACGACTTGCTCAGCTACTGGGCCGGTGACGAAGGGGCGGAGGCACCCTCCGCCGACGAGGCCTACGGGGTGCTGATGGCTCTGGCGGAAGGGTTTAAGCTAGAAAACGCGCGCTTTCAGAAAGACGTGATCGACGCGCTATTCCGGCAGGTAGACTCCGACGGCACGGTCGCCTGGACCGAGCGGGAGATACCGGGTCTCATCCACGCTTCCGAATTCGATCTGGGTAGAAATGAATACGCGTACAACGACCTCGACACCGGCAACTACTTCGTAAGTATCGGTGGACCTTTCACGGCCTGGAACTCCGGTTTCGCCTTCCGTAACGACGCGGTCGACATCGAAGCCTCGCAGGACACGCTGTGGAGCAACGGTTACAACGTGGCCTACACCTCCGATTCGGAGTGGATGCAGTACACGACAACCGTCACGGAGCCGGGCGTGTACGAAGCCCGGGTACGGGTGGCGACCCCGGACGACGGGTCGAAGTTGCACTTCCAGGTCGGCGAATCCGAGCTATCGGCCATTCAGGCGGTCCCGGGTACCGGCGGCTATCAGAACTGGACGACCATGGTGGTCGAGGGGATCGTGCTAACTGAAGCCGACGAGAAATTGCGTCTCTATGTAGACGTAGGGAACTTCAATATCGGCGGTATGTACCTGGTGCAGACCCCCAATTTCGACGCCGAGAACGCACGCTTCGTGTCCGGCAAAACGATCGACAATTCGACCGTACGGATCACCCTCAGTAAACCGCTCAACGACACCTGGGATAACGAGACCACTGGCTTCGAGTTGAGCGTGAACGGCGTCGTGGTGCCCGCGACGCGCGCGCCGTACGACCCCGACCGGCCCCGCTCCGTGGACCTCGTAACGCCGACGATGTTCCGCTCGACGGACAGCATCACCGTCAGCTACTCCGGGATCGACCTGCAGGCTACCGACAGTACGACGGTCAGTGTCTTTTTCAACCAACCGGTGGCCAACAACGCCAGTGTCGTATACCGCCTACCCGGTCGTCTGGAAGCCGAGAACTTCGCCTTCCAGGTCGGGGTACAGACCGAACCGACCACGGACGAGGGCGGCGGACAGAATATCGGCTTCCTCGATCCCGGCGACTACCTCGATTACTCGGTTTCGGTGGCCGACTCCGGCACCTACAAAGTGGACTTCCGCAACGCTTCCGAAACCGGTACCGGTGGAGCCCGGCTCGATTTAGTCGGCGAAGATGGAGGTTTGCGGGAGCTCGGCACCGTAGCCTTCGAGATTACGGGGGGCTGGCAGACCTGGGTAACCAACAGCACCAACGTGGACTTGCCCGCCGGGGACCTCACGCTCCGGCTCACGATCACCGCCGCACCGTTCAACCTCAACTACATGGACTTCAGCAATACCTCGCCCACGCGGGGTGTGCAGCGGCTCTCCGACGTGAGGATTTACCCCAATCCGACCTCGGGATTAGTGACCATCAGCGGAGCCTTACCTACTTCCGAAGCACTCACCCTCCAGCTCGTCGACGTGCGGGGACGCGTGGTTCGCGAACAGCGGGTCGCGCGGCAGACCGACAGAATGCAGCTCGGACTCGACGTGTCTACCCTGCTGCCGGGCGTGTACACCGTACGACTCCACGGTCCGGTGAGCGGCACCCTATCCGGGGGTAGAATCGTGAAACGATAACGTCGTCCAGGCTCGTCATAGACATGACGAATAAACTGCTCGGTCGTAGTTGCTTTGCGGCCCGACGCGTCACCCGTGGCGTTTCGGGTCACTGCGCATGAAGAATACTTATTTCGACCTGGTCGATCAGACCTTCTATTTCCCGACCCCAGGTTTCGAGCTTCAGGATGGGTCGCTCCGTTTCCACGGTTTAGACCTCACCGATCTGCTCGAGCGCTACGGTTCGCCGCTGAAGCTCTATTACCTGCCGAGCATCCGCGAGCAAATCGTGCGGGCCAGGGAGCTGTTTCGCGATGCGATCCGATCGCTCAAGTACAAGGGGAAATACACGTTCGCCTACTGTACGAAGGCCTCGCACTTCCACTTCGTGCTCCGCGAGGTACTGGCGGCCGGCGCGCAACTCGAGACGAGCTCGGCGTACGACATCGACTTAGTCAGGCGCCTTTTCGAAAAGAAGCGACTCACGAAGCAGACGCTCCTCATCCACAACGGCTATAAGCCGGCGCGCTACACGGAACGCATCCTCAAGCTCCACGCGGACGGCTTCGACACCCTGCCCATCCTCGACAACCCCGCCGAGCTCGAGTACTACCGGACGCACCTCGGGGAGGGTAAAACACTGAACATCGGGCTCCGGATAGCCACCGAAGAAGAACCGAAGTTCGAATTCTATACCAGTCGACTCGGACTGCGCCAGCGCGACGTACCCAGGTTCTTCCACGAACAAATCGAAAACGATCCTCGCTTCAGTCTCCGCATGCTCCACTTCTTCGTGGACACCGGCGTCCAGGATACGAGCTACTACTGGAACGAACTGCGTCGGGCGGTGCGGACCTACGCGTTTTTGCGCAAGCAGTGCCCCACCCTGACCTCGCTCAACATCGGCGGCGGCCTGCCGATCCGCAACTCGCTCGGCGACCAGTTCGACTACCCGTACTTGATTCGGGAGGTCGTGCGCCAAGTGCAAGATACCTGCCGCCGCGAGGGGGTACCCGAGCCGGACTTGTACTCGGAGTTCGGGAAGTATACCGTGGGCGAGAGTTCGGCGACCCTCTTCGAGGTCATCGGCCAGAAACAGCAGAACGACTCGGAGCTGTGGTACATGGTAGACAACAGCCTCATGAACGCACTGCCCGACACCTGGGGCATTTCGGAGCGGTTCATCCTGCTGCCGATCGGACAGTGGGACAACGAGGTGGTTCGGGTCAATTTAGGTGGCCTAACCTGCGATAACTCCGACTTCTACAACGCGGAGTCCCACAGCGGTCAAGTGTACCTCCCGAAGGTGAAGCCGGATCAGGGTCCGTTTTACCTCGGCTTCTTTCATACGGGAGCCTACCAGGATGCACTCAGTGGATACGGGGGCATCAAGCACTGCTTGATTCCGGCGATGAAGCGCGTGCTCGTGGACGTCGATTCGGACGGGCAGCAACGTGACTGGCTCGACGCCCCGGAACAAAGCGCCGAGGCGATGCTCGACCTACTGGGCTACTAATGGGCTAGTAGCTCCACTCGTCGATGTGCGATAGGAACACCTTGACCGTATTGCGGGCGTCGTCGATGGCCCGGTGCATGTCGCCGTCCCAGTCGTAACCCTCCGCGGCGACCGACTTCGCTAGGCCACGTGGCTTTTTGAGCTTACAGATCCGCTGGTACTGCGCCCGCATGTTGATGTGGCGATCGGGCCACTCGTCGTCGAGGTCGTGGAGCCGGCAGTCGCGCTTGAGCTGCTGCCAGTCGAAGTTTCCCCAGCTGCAGAGCAGGTAATCCTCATCGTCGTAGTAGCCGATAAAGTCGAGGAAATCCTCGTAGACCGCCGGCCACCTGTCGGCCGTGTTGACTTGCTGCTGCGAGATACCGGTCAGCTCCTGGCAAAACGGACTGAGCATCGGGTGCACCACCGGCCGCACGAACGCCTGAAAGCTCGCCGTAACCTCGCCCTCCGCCGTGAGGCGGAAGGCGCCGACCTCGATGGTCTCTTGTTGTAAATTTTGGGGTCGACCCGGCCAGCAGGTGGCTTCGAGGTCGTAGACGATGAAATTCAAGGTTGGACGAAGCTACTTTGCGTTTGCATGAAAGAAGTGTTCCTACCCGATCTGAGCGCGTCTTTCCGTTGGTTGAGCCTCTGTTTCACCTTCGGGATCGCGGGCCTGATCGTGGCCGCACTCGCGCTCCGACGGCGGAGCTTCCCGATTCGACAGGTCTCCCAGATGCTCGGTGGCCTCGTTGCCCTCGTTTGCTTGGGGGGCGCGGGCGCCATCCTCTGGGACATCCTGCGTACGCCGAGCGTCTGCGTAACTGAGGAGTACGTGATCCTCGGCAACGATACGATACCGAGCGCCCGGATCGAGCGTAGTTACCTGGAGGACGTGAGCGAGTACAACCTCATGGGCGAGCCCGCCGTGCGGCAAGTGGCCATCCTGGAGCTCGAAGGTGGGCGGGTGCAGCTTTTCGGCGCCGAAGAATTCGACGTAGAAGGCCTCATTCGCGCGTTACGTCGAGCCGAACAGAGCGTCGGCCGCTAGCGGCGTCGAGGACCGACCAGAGGCTCGGGTACATCTGCGAGCGGATTTCGGTGAGCTGCGGCTCCCCTACCCAAACGGCTCGTTCGATGTCCTCGGAGGCCTGCGGCACGAGCGCCTCCTGCTCGGTGCGCATCCGGTACCAGTAGGTCGGTTTGAGTACGCGCTTGCCCTTCGGGAGTCGGTAGGTGTGGTAGGTCGTAGGTAGGGCGTCCCCGAGCCGGAGCTCCGAGATGCCCGTCTCTTCGGTTACCTCGCGGAGCGCTGCCGTCGGCTCGTCCTCCCCCTCGTCGATTTTACCTTTCGGCAAATCCCAACTCCCGCGCCGGTAGATGCAGAGCAAACGCTCCCGGTTCAACACGGCCCCACCGGCGGCGGGTACGATCTTGAATAGCGATTGGAAGTCGGACCAGGCGGCCTCCACGTCGCGACACCAGATCAGCGCGCCCTCCGGGTGCTTCCCGCCTTCGAGCGTTCCGATAACCTGCAGCAAAAATTTTACCCGGTTGCCGTAGCGTAGCGCGATTGCGGGCGGGTTGGTGATTTCTTCGCCCTCGGCGGCGAGTCTGAGGGGGCAGTCGTTGACGTATACCGTATACATTGGCGTCGCATATGAAATTAGCCGATCAACTGGCCTCGGAGCTCTTGCGTATCGGAGCGGTACGTCTTCGGCCCGAAGAGCTCTACACCTGGGCGAGCGGCGTAAAGTCCCCAATCTACACCGACAACCGGCTAGCGCTCGCCTACCCCGAGGTCCGCACCCTCATCTGCCGGGGCTTGGCCGATTCGGTCGCCCACTACCCGCGGGCCGAAGCGATCGTCGGCGTAGCCACCGCGGGCATCCCGCACGCCGCACTCGTCGCCGATCGGCTCGGTCTACCCCTGGCCTACGTGCGCGGCAGCGCCAAAGCGCACGGCCGCCAGAATCGCATCGAAGGCAAAGTCGACCCGGGGCAGCGCGTCGTGGTCGTCGAAGACCTGATCTCCACCGGCGGCTCCTCCCTCGAGGCCGTGCGGGCCCTACGGGACGCCGGCGCCGAGGTGCTGGCCACCCTAGCTATTTTCAGCTACTCCTTCGAGTCCGCCGCGGAGCGTTTTGCGGAAGCGGACTGCCGGCTCGAAACCCTAACCGACTACCCCACCCTCATTGCCGTGGCCCGCGACCAGAACAAGGTGGCCGCCGATCAGTTGGACATGCTGGCGGCGTGGCGCGAGACCACGAGCGCTCAATTAGGCACCCCTACATGATAGATACCACAAGCGTCTTCGAACCCGACTCCAGCGCGTTTCTGACGCAGTACCTCAACCACAACGCACCGACGGGCTTCGAGTCGGGCGGACAGCGGATCTGGTCCGAGTACGTCTCGCAGTTCGTCGACGAGATGCACCTCGACGATTACGGCACGGCCTACGGGATAATCAACCCGGGCAAGGAGACCCGCATCGTGATCGAGGCCCACGCCGACGAGATCAGCTGGTTCGTGCACTACATCTCGGACAAGGGCTTCGTGCACGTGATTCGCAACGGCGGCTCCGACGCACAGATCGCCCCCTCGAAGCGGGTTAAGATCTTCGGGAGCAAAGGCGTCGTGCCGGGTATATTCGGCTGGCCGGCCATCCATACGCGCGGAGGGGACTCGAAGCTCGTGCCGTCGATGGAGACCATCTTCCTCGACGTGGGCGCCACCTCGAAGCAGGAGGTCCTCGACCGCGGGATCGACGTGGGCGCCGTGGTCGTGTTCGACGATGACCTCACCGAGCTCGGCGAAAATTACCTCGTGGGGCGGGCGCTCGACAACCGGCTCGGCGGCTTCTGCATCGCGGAGGTGGCGCGACTGCTCAAGGTCAACCAGGTAGAACTGCCCTTCAGCCTCTACGTCGTCAACTCGGTGCAGGAGGAGATCGGGCTCCGCGGTGCGCAAATGATCGCGCAGCGCATCGCCCCGCAGGCGGCGCTCGTCGTGGACGTGACCCACGACACCAATACGCCGCACATCGAGAAGAAGAAGTTCGGCGACGTCAAGCTCGGTAGCGGACCGAGTGTCACCTACGCGCCGGCCGTGCACCAGAAGTTGCTGGGCATCCTGCTCGCGACGGGCGAGCAGGAGTCCATCCCGATCCAAAAGGAAGCCAGCTCACGCTCGACGGGCACCGATACCGATGCCTTCGCCTACAGCAACGCCGGCGTGCCGAGTGCGCTCGTCAGCATCCCGCTGCGCTACATGCACACCACCGTGGAGATGTCCCACCGCGACGACGTGCGCTGCGTGATCGCACTCCTCTACCACGCCCTGCAGCGCATCGAAGCCGGACACAATTTCAAGTACTTCTAAGCTCAGCTGGCTCGATGCGCTCACGTACGCGCACGGCTGGGTGGGACTGGCCGCGGTAGGCCAGCTTTACCTCACGTGCGTCCACGCTCGGCTCGCGTTCGCGGAGTGGCGGGGTTACGCCCTGTTCCTCCTCGGGGGCACGCTGGCCTTCTACGGTACGCACCGGTTGGTTTCGCTCTGGCGGCTTGCGCCAAAACTTCCTTCGGCCCGGTGGGGCAAGCTCCGGGCGCTACAGCCTTGGTTGGTTAGCTCCGTGGTCCTGGGCACCGGGTTGGCCGGCACCGCGTTTTGGTTTTCCCCGCAGCCCGCCCGCCAGTACGCGTGGATCCCGGGGCTGCTGAGCCTGGGCTACATCCTCCCCCTCTTCGGGCGCGGTCGCCGTCTGCGCGATTTCGGACTGCTCAAACCCTTCTGGCTCACCGCCGCCTGGGTCGCTTTGGTCAACGGGCCAGCGCTGCTGCGAGACGGGCAGCAGTTCGTACTCGAGCGATCCTGCTTGGTCCTCGCGATCGTCCTCGCCTTCGACTACCGCGACGTCGAGCTCGACCGCGCCGCCGGAGTCACCACGTGGCCGCAGCTCCTGGGCGAGCGGTATTCCGGAGGCCTAATCCTTCTCCTGTTTGCCCTCTCGGCGTACCTGAGCGTACACGGTTCAGGTTCTCGGGCGCTACACCTGGCCCTCGGGATCACCAGCTCGATCGGGGCGTTCCTCTGGGCGGGGATATCGATCCGCAGTCGGGTCGACGACCTCGCCTACGATTTTGGGGTCGACGGGCTCCTCGTGTTCGCCGTGCCCGCGTACTGGCTAGTCGACGGCTTGCTGTAGCGCGATCGTCTGCCGGTCGTCCTCGTCGTCGAGGTCGGCGCCTATACGTGCGGCGCGCACGCTGAGCACGTTGCCCTCGAAATTGACTTTGCTCGCCGCGATGAGCGGGTAGCCCGTAAGGCGGTTGTGGTAATAGAACAGGAGGTGAAAATCCTCACTGACCAGTCGATCCCCCTCCAGGGACAGGGGCTTGAGGGCGTGGTAGAGCTGCATGTTGTTCACCCCGTCACTGAGCACTTCCTCGGGTGCCCCGCGTACTTTACCCGAGAGGTGTACGCGTCCGTCCTGTTCCAACTGCTCGAGGCGTTTCTGTACCCGCCCGATTAGGCTAATGACCAAGTTTACGTCGAAGAGAAATTCGTCCTCCGGTAGTCGGAGCGTGCCGTACAGATCGAGTTCGGGGTGAAATTGCCGCAGCATCCGGAACGCCACGAAGGCGACGATGTGACTGGTCAGCACCACGTTGTCCCGGTGAAAGCGGTCGACCACGGCCTCCCCGAGTAGCTTGGTGTACTCGCGTTCGCGCTGTACGTCGGTAACCACGGCGCCATCGCGCTTGAAGTAGTCGACCAGGTCTACTCGCGTCCCCGCGGCCGTACGGCTCACCCCAGCATCGTCCACCGGGTTGCCCAGCACGTCGAGCGGCTGCCCCAGGTTGAGGTAGATTTCGCTCGAGGAGCTGAAGAGCTGCCACAAGAAGCGAACGAACGTACGGTAGCTGAAGGCGTCTGAGCCGCGGCCGAGGTACTGCTCCCGGCCCGTGCGCCGGAGGTGATCCTCGATGAGGTACTTCGCCTCGAGCACGAAGTGGTAACTGAGCACGAGCGGCACCACGATCACCTTTTTGTCCGACCCTTCCGCCAGGAGGCGCCGCTGCGCCTCCACGGCCGTACCGAGGAGTCCGAGCTTAACCTCACGCTCGATGTGACCCGATCGACTCCGCGTTCCCCCGGGGAAGAACGTCGAGTTGACCCCCTGGTAGATCGCTAGGCGGCTAAAGCTCTTCAGCACCTCCAGGTACACGGGGTTCTTCTTGCGCCGATCGACGCGGTAGGCCCCCATGCGGTTGATGAAGTAGGCGACGTAACCCGAGTTGAGCAGGTTGAGCCCGGCCCCGAAGGTGGTGTGCGGCAGGCCGGCGAAGGCGTCGAGCGCGTAGCCGATCAACATGCTGTCCATGTTCGAGAAGTGCGTCGGCAGGATCACGATGTGGTGGTCCGGGAAGAGCTTTCGCACGCGTTCCACCTGGCCGCTCACGATCAGGCGATCCCGCAGCCGCACCTTGGCGCGCGCCAACCGGCGCAAATTTCGCCCGGCGGCCGTGTTGAGCAGGCGGTTAAACGCCAGGGTCAGGAAACGCCGCGCGAACTGGAAGGTGCGCTCGCTGAACGTACCCACCACCTCCTCGGCGTACCGGCGCAGGATGGTGCGCAACAGCTCCTGGCGCTGCGCGCGTTCCTCCAGGGAGTTGACGTTGAGTCCGGCCCGCAGCAACGTGCGCTGGATGCGCCTCCACCACGAGGCTTCGTCGGGCGGGTCCACCTTCCACGGTTCCTGCCGGATCCGGTTTTTCTCGGAGTAGACCGTTGTCTGAAGCAAATCGACCAGCTCCCCGCCGTGGCGCGTGAGCTGCGTGAAGGCCTCCGCCTCGAGCTCCTTCACCAGCGCCCTGCGACGCGCGTGAAACTTGTAAATCGGCCAGTCCTGGATGTCGGGGTACAGGTGCGGCCGTTCGTTGGAGTGTTCTTTCACGTGGTGCGGGCGGGACGTAAGCTCTCGGAGATAAACTGCAGCAGTCCTTCGCGACCGCTACCCGTTTCGGCGCTCGTCTCGAACACGGGCGGGAGCTCCTCCCAGAGCTCTGACAAAGTAGCCAACGTCGCTTTAACCTGCGCGGAGGTCTCGCGGCCGCGCCCCTTGTCCACTTTCGTGAAAACCCAGCCCTGGGGGATACTCCGCTCGCCTAGCCAGGCGATCATGTCGCGGTCGAGCTGCTGCAGCGGCAGCCGCGCGTCGAGCAGCACCATCGCGCAAAAGAGCGTCTGCCGCTCCCCCAAGTACGACAGGATCATCTTGCGCAGCGAGCTACGGTGCTTCTTCGAGATCTTGGCGTAGCCGTAACCGGGCAGATCGACGAGGATCCAGCGGGCATCTACGCGATAAAAGTTGAGCAGCTGCGTTTTGCCGGGCGAGGCGCTCGTGTGCGCGAGCCCCTTACGCTCGGCGAGCATGTTGATCAGCGAGCTTTTACCGACGTTCGAGCGGCCGACGAAGGCAAATTCGGGCAGGGATTCGTGCGGTGCTTTCGCCACGCCGGGAAAAGATCCAATAAATTCTATATCGAGTGCGGCCACGCCGGTAAGGTAGCTTTTAACAGTACCTGTAGCCCTACCTTACCCCTATGGCCCAAAAAGTCAAGAAACGCCAGCTCGGGCTCGGCATCAAAGCGCTCTTGCAGGACTACGAGGTCGCCCCGCGGGCGGAGCGCGGCGAGCTGGCCGCCAAGATGGCCGGGGAGAGTTTCCGGATCCCGGTGGCCGACATCGAGCCCAACCCCTTTCAGCCGCGCGACACCTTCGACGCCGAGGCCCTCGGGGAGCTCGCGCAGAGCATCCGCACGCTCGACGTGATCCAGCCCCTCACCGTCCGCAGCCTCGGCAACGATCGCTTCCAGCTCATCAGCGGCGAGCGGCGCCTGCGGGCTTCCAAGTTGGCCGGCCTCGTAGACGTGCCCGCCTACGTGCGCACCGCCGACGACCAGGGGATGCTCGAGATGGCGATCGTCGAAAACGTACAGCGCGCCGATCTCAATCCGATCGAAACCGCCGTCGGCTACCAGCGCCTCCTCGACGAGGTAGGCATCACCCACGAAGCCCTCAGCGATCGACTCGGCAAACAGCGCAGCACCATTACCAACGCGCTGCGCCTGCTCAAGCTCACCCCCGAAGCACAGCAGTCGCTCAAGGCGAAACGCATTTCGGCCGGCCACGGTCGCGCCCTCGTCGCGCTCGAGGATGTAGCCCTACAGCTCGCCGTCCTCAACCAAATCGAACGCGAGGGTTGGAGCGTCCGGCAAACCGAAGCGGCTATTCGTCGGATGACGCAGCCCGAGGGAGGGCGCTTCGAGCTCGAACGCGCGACGCCGTCGCCCGAGTTAAAAACCGTCCAGCGTGAGTTGGCGAACAATTACGGCACCAAGGTGGCCGTAAAGAGACACGCGAGCGGCAAGGGGCAGTTCGTGATCCACTACAGCAACGAACATGATTTCGATCGCATCCTCGGGAAGCTTCGCGGCGGCGAGTAGGTCGCTCGCACTGTGTTGCTGGATGGGTTTTGGCGCAAGCCTGGCCTTCGGGCAGGTCCCCGTTGATGATTCGACCTCGATCGAGGAGCTACTCGAGGAAGGGGACGTTATCGGGCCGGAAGCGGTAGATGCGGCCACGCTCGACACGAGCCGGACGGGCGACATCTTGCCCGGCGTAGACGACGAGCTCAAGGATCCAGCGTTACCGGTTGAGGCACCTCCGCCACCCGATACGGGCCGTAACTTCTTCGGTAAGATCTTTCGGCCCGGCTATCCGAATCCAGAGCGTGCGGCCGCGCTCAGTCTGGTGCTGCCGGGTGCCGGGCAGATTTACAACAAGCGGTTTTGGTACATCAAGGTGCCCGTCATTTACGCCGGATACGTGGCGCTGATATGGACTGGGCAAACCAACGGCAACAGTTACAGGACCTTTAGAGACCACGTGCGCAACCGTATCGATGGCCCCCTAAACACGGGTATGCCTGGGGTAGACAACTTGACCGCAGCCCAACTCCGGCTACTCCGCGACGAGTACGATCGGCGCTACCAGCTGGCGTACATTGGCTTAGGCCTACTGCACGTCGTACAAACCCTCGAAGCCTACACCACCGCCCATTTGCTCGAGTTCGACATGGACGAATCGCTCAGCATCTACCCTACCCTCGTCCCCCCTTCGCCCTACGATCCCGCCGTCGGCGGTCGCCTCGCGCTCGGGATGACGGTGCGGTTAGGGCGCTAGGTCCCTGGACATACGCACGTGGGGGATCCCGACCTCGCTAAAGCGCTCCCCCTCCGCTCGCCAGCCGCAGGCCGCGTAAAAACCCTCGGCGGTCTCACGCGCGTGACAGTAGATCCGCGTGCACCCTTCCGCCCGGGCTAGCCGCTCACAGGCGAGCACCAGGGCTCCGCCGATGCCCCGGCTCTGCGTGTCGGGGTCGACGGCTACTTGCCGCATTTTTAGGGCTCTATCTGCGCCGCCCACCAAACTCGCCGTACCCACCAATCGCCCCGCACCGTCGAGCGCACCTACGTGGTACTGATCCCACTCTTCCGCCAGCGGATCGTCGGCGATGTCGCGCCCGAGGGGGAGGCGGAGTACGCGCTGCCGCAGGTCGATGGCCTCGTCGTAGAGCGGCGTCGCGAAGTCGTAGCGTACGATGGTCATACCGCGGCGAAGACTTCGTCGGTGAGGGCTAAGGCCGCTGCGAGCGCGGTGTGGTCGATCGCGAGCTTCGACTCCCGATCGAGGAAGCGCACGAGGTGCTCGGTGGGCATGTTGCCGGTGAGCGCGTCCGCCGCCATAGGGCACCCCCCGAAACCGCGTAGTGCCCCGTCGAAGCGCCGGCAGCCGCTGTCGAAGGCCGCCCGCACCTTCTCCTCCCACGCATCCGGCACCGTGTGCAAGTGCGCCCCGATCTCGACTTCCGGGTAGCGCGGGATCAACTGACCGAAGAGGTAACTGATGCTCGCCGGCGTGCTCACCCCGATCGTATCCGAAAGCTGTAGGGTCCTCAGTCCGCGCTCCGCGAGCACCTCCACCCAGTGGCCGACGACTTGTACGCTCCACGGATCGCCGTAGGGGTTCCCGAAGCCCATGCTCAGGTACACGACGAACGCTTTGTCGTTCGCCGCGCAGAGCTCCGCGATCTCGTCGAGTCGATCGAGACTCTCCTCGATCGTGGCGTTCGTGTTGCGGATCTGGAAGGTTTCGGAGACGCTGAACGGGTACCCGAGCACATCGACCTCCGGGTAGCCCGCGGCGTCGGCCGCACCGCGCCGGTTGGCGACGATGGTGAGCAGCTTGGTACGCGAACCGGTCCGGTCGATGGCGCGCAGCACCTCCCCGGAGTCCGCCATCTGGGGAATCGCCTTCGGCGACACAAAAGAGCCGACGTCGAGGGTGTCGAAGCCTACCTTGAGCAGCGCGTTCACGTAGCGCACCTTGAGTTCGGTCGGAATGAAGTCGTGGATACCCTGCATCGCGTCACGCGGGCAGTCGACGAGCTTAACTTCGGGCGCTACGGGCATGGGGCGCCAAGGTAGCAACCTTGCTGGGCCTACAACGGTTAGCTGGGCGTATGAACAAGCGAGTCGCACTCATCGTCCTCGGCTTTTTCCTGGCCGGAAGCGGGCTTTACGCCCTCTTTCTGAGCCTGGTGGGCGTGCAGCTCAACTACCTCGTTTGGCTCGATATGGCCGGTGGGTTGGTTGGCTTCGTCGGGCGCCTGCTGATGGTTATGGCCGGCTCGCTGTTCATCGTGCTCGGGACCATCGACTGGCGGCGCGAGGAGGCCGAGGTGAAGGCGTACGCGGCGGATCGGGACCCCGGGTTGAACTAGGCTGTGTCTGACAACCCCTCGCCTACTGCAGGCGGCTAGGTTCCCGCCTGTCCGTCGTCGTGCGACCCGATCGATGCTCCCGCATCCCCCTCCGCCACGCTCCTCGTTCTGAACGAAATTCGCCCGCTTTCGCCACGGCATGAGTTGTCGGACCCAGCCTAATTTAATTAAGGCTCTCCTCGTCGATGCTCCCGATCACGCCGAACGTTGGACCGAGTCGGCGCATGGCTTTACGCCAGACTTGATCGGGCGGCGTAGCGAAAACGAGGTCGCCGGTCAGATCGCCGACCACCCAGCTGCCCTCGTGCTCCTCCTCGGCCAGTTGGAATTGCGACCAGCCGCTGTACCCGAGGTAAAAGCAGACATTGCCCGCGTTCGCTACTCCGGCATCGATGAGTGCGGTGAGCTGCTCGAAGTCACCCCCCCACCACACGCCTTCCGACACCGGGATGCTCTCGCTCAGCGACTGACCGAGGCCGTGCAGGTAGTGCAACGTGTCACGCTGTACCGGCCCGCCGTAGTGCAGGAAGCCATCGAAGTCCGGGAACCCGTTCACCACGTCCGTGACCCGCCACTCGAGCAGGTGGTTGAGCACGAAACCGACGCTACCCTCGGGGTTGTGGTCGACCAGGGCCACGGCCGAACGGCGGAAGTTCGAGTCGAGGAGGTAAGGCTGGGCGAGGAGAATGGCTCCGGGACGGAGGTCGTGCATAAGCTGACTTACGAGATTGCCTGGGTCACTAGTTTCCGGTCGATCTTGCGGATGAGGCCACGCAGCACGCTCCCGTTGCCCCCCACCTCGACAACCTCCGTAACGCCGTCGGCCGCCATGTGCAGTATGGTGTCCGTCCACCGAACCGGTGCGGTAAGCTGCTCGATCAGGTTTGCCCGAATCGCATTCGGATCGGTGTGCGGCCGTGCGTCGACGTTTTGATACACCTTGGCAGCGGGCATACGGATCTCGGTTTCCTCGATGGCGGCGCGCAGCTCGTCGCCCGCGCTCGCCATGAGCGGACTGTGGAAGGCGCCGCCCACGTTGAGCGCGATGGCCCGCTTGGCCCCCGCTTCGGTACAGGCGCGCATGGCGGCCTCGACCGCGGCCACCTCCCCGGAGATAACGAGCTGGCCCGGGCAGTTGTAATTCGCCGCGATGACCACCCCTTCGGTCTCGGCGCAAATCGCTTCCACCCGGTCGTCCCCCAGTCCGACGATCGCGGCCATCGTACCCGGTTTCGCTTCGCCGGCGGCTTGCATGGCCTCCGCCCGGCGCGACACCAGGCGCAATCCGTCGGCGAACGTAAGCGCGCCCACCGCCGTGAGCGCGGAGAACTCCCCGAGGCTGTGTCCGGCGACGGCTACGGGCTCGAAGGTGGGTCCCTCCAGCAGCGCGCGGATCACGGAGTGCACGAAGACGGCCGGTTGCGTGACGCGCGTTTGGCGCAGGTCCTCCTCCGAACCCGTCGTCATCAGCTCGCCGAGGTTAAAACCAACGATGTCATCGCTCTCCGCGAGCAACTCACGCGCGCGTCCCGAATGCTCCAAGAGACTGTTGGCCATCCCGGGAAACTGGGCTCCCTGGCCTGGAAAAACTGCTGCTTTCATGTGGGGGCTTAGGTACGATCGGATCAGTGCAGGTCGGCACTCACCAGTTTGAGAAACTCGTTGCGGGTCGTCGCAGACTTAAAATGCCCACTGAACGCGCTGGTTGTCGTTAGGCTGGCCTGCTTCTGCGCGCCACGCATCATGAGGCACATGTGGCGCGCTTCCAAGATCACGGCTGCCCCCTGCGGCTTCAGCACCCGGTCGATGCACTGCAAGACTTGCCAGGTCAGGCGCTCCTGCACCTGCAAACGGCGGGCGTAGACCTCGATCACCCGCGGGATCTTGGACAGCCCCACGATCCGCCCCCCCGGGATGTAGGCCACGTGCGCCCGGCCGTAGAAGGGCAGCATGTGGTGCTCGCAGAGACTGTAGAACTCGATGTGCTTCACGATGACCATCTCCGAGTAGTCCTCGGTAAAAAGTGCGGAAGAAAGGATGGCGTCGGCGTCTTCCGCGTAGCCCTTCGTCATAAACTCCATGGCCAGCGCGGAGCGCTCGGGCGTCTTCAGGAGGCCTTCGCGGCCCGGGTCCTCACCGATCAGCTCGAGCTGACGACGCGCCGCATCGGCCAACTGATCGGTGCGCGAGCCGGCGTTGGCCACGCGGGTCCCGTTTTGCGGAAGCGGATCTTTGGCTTTACTCGCCATAGTAGTCAACGTAGATGTTCTCGGTCTCGACCAGCCGAACGCGGTACAGCTCGCAGTCGGTGATCAGGGGCTCGAGCTGGCCCCAGATCCCGCGGGCGATGTTCTCGGAGGTCGGCGTGGCGCCCCGCAGCCAGGGCACGTCGAGGTTGAGGTTGTTGTGGTCGAGGGCTTCGACGATGTGACGTTTGAGCAGATCGCCGAGCACCTTGGCGTCGGTCACGAAGCCGGTTTGCGGATCGGGCTCCCCGCGCACCGTCACGAAGAGCTGGTAGTTGTGCCCGTGCCAGTTGGCGTTCGCGCACTTGCCGAACACGTCGCGGTTGCGCTCCTCGGACCACTCCGGAATGAAAAGTCGGTGCGCCGCATTGAACGTGACGCGCCGCGTAAGGCTAACCATGGCGGCAAAAGTACACGGCTTGGTCCCTAGCTCCGGTCGATTGGTCGAGTCGCACGGCCCGCATACACGCCGCCTGGTAAATTTGGCGTCATGCGCTGGCGACCCCTACTCGGATTTCTCGGTCAGCGGGAGGTGTACCACATCGCTTTCTGGGTCTGTGCCACCGTCGGACTGCTTTACGTCCAGCGCCCCCTCGACAGCCTGCGGGAGGTCGCCGCGGTGATGACGTCCATCGGCTTCTACGCCGCGATCGTCTACTTCAACCTCACCTACCTCCTGCCGAAGTACCTAGACGACAAACGGCCCGGTGCCTACTTCGTACTCTTCGTGCTGGCGGCAGCCATCGCGACTCCACTGCGCCTGCTCGTACTGTACTGGATCTACGCCGGCCACGCGCAAATGCAGTCGGCGCTCCTCGCCAGTCAGGCGGACCTGCTCCTGAGCCACCTCGTCGTCGGCGCCGGATCCACGATGCTGCGCATCGCGGCCGATTGGACGCGCAACACCCGCGAGCGACAAAAGCTGGAAGCGGAGAACCTGCAGACCGAGCTGCGTTTCCTCCGCTCGCAAGTCAACCCCCACTTCCTCTTCAATACCCTCAACAGCCTGTACGCGCTTACGCTAAAACAGAGCCCCAAAGCGCCGCCCACCGTACTCAAGCTCTCGAACATGATGCGCTACATGCTCTACGAGAGCAACGCGCGCACCGTACCGCTGAGCAAGGAGATCGACTACCTCCGCGATTACCTCGCCCTGGAACAGCTGCGCCACGGCGAGCAGGCCGACATCCGCTTCGAGGTGGAGGGGGAGCTCACCGACCAGGTGATCGCCCCCCTGCTGTTCATCACCTTCGTCGAGAACGCTTTCAAACACGGGATGAGCAAGGTGCTCGACGCCGGCTACGTGCACATCGTGCTGCTCGTCGAAGCGTACGAGATTCGCTTCCACCTCGAAAACTCCAAGCCGCGTGTCAACCTGGAAGACGGGACTCCGGGCGGCATCGGTCTGCTCAATGTAGAGCGCCGCATGACGCTGCTCTACCCGGACGCACACGAGCTACACACCCTCGAAACCGACGACGCGTACACCGTCGACCTTTACCTCAACCTCGGCCGCGGCGAACCCCAACCCGAGTCCGCCCAACTCGCCGAACCAATTTCCCAGTAGTATGAACGCCATCATCGTAGACGACGAACCGCTCGCTCAGGAGGTCCTCGAGACCTACATCACGCAAGTTCCGGAGGTAACCCTCGTGGGTAAGGCTACGAACGCCGTGGAGGCGAACACGCTACTGCAGGCCGGTAGCGTGGACTTGATGTTCCTCGACGTACAGATGCCCCTGCTCAACGGCATCGAGTTCTTGCGCTCGCTCGACAAGCCGCCGCTGGTCATCCTGACCACGGCGTACAGTGAGTTCGCCGTGGATGCCTTCGCGCTCAACGCGATCGACTACCTCATGAAACCCGTCGCGCTAGACCGCTTCATGAAGGCGGTCAACAAGGCCGTAAACGTTAAAGCGGGCAACGAGCGCCAGGCCGAGGCCGGCGAGCACGCGGATCGCGATTACATCTTCGTGAAAGCGGACAAGAAGCTCGTGAAGGTGGAGTTCGACGAGGTCGTTTACATCGAGGGGCTCAAGGATTACGTGATCATCCGCAACGACGAGACGCGGGTGATCACGCTCCAGACGATGAAGAGCCTGGAGGAGAAACTACCGGCGGCGAAGTTTCGGCGCGTTCACCGCTCCTACATCGTGAATTTGGAGAAGGTCGAGGCGGTCGAGGGTAGCGCCCTGGAAGTAACGGTGAAGGGACAGCAAAAGACGATCCCGATCGGGAAGAACTACCGGGAGGCGTTGTTGGAGCACATCAACGAGATGCGGTTGTGAGCTACCCCCACCCTCCGCTTCCACTCGTTCCACGCTCCGCGCGAGGAGGGATGCCCCGGCGGCATTCCGGGCGAATCCTAAAATAGGAGAAGGATTTCCAAGACCTTGACGCCGCTTAACTCACTCGGTAACCGGGATCTCCGCCATGGGTACTCCCCTCCTTGCCCGAGCGAGGTACGAGCGCCGGGGGCGCGCACTTAAGAAGGACCCGCGTAGCGGGAGGAGCTTAAGGTGAGCAAGCCGGGTGTAGGTCAATCCACCTCCCGGAAAGAGTAGTTCCGAAACATCAACACGCGCACGGCGCGGTTTTCCAGTCGCTCCAAACTCGTCTTCGCGTCGGACGTCGCGGCGCTCGCATCGTAGACCGGTTGAATTTCGTAGTCGGAGACCAAGCCGTCGAAGTTCTCCGGGAGGTGCTCCACCCAGGCCTGGCCGTACTCGTTCGCTAGGGGTAAGGCGAGCCGGATGGCGTCGTAGCCGAGGTAGGCCGGAAGCTGCGGCAGCGTACCGTAACGCTCGAGGTACGCGTTCTCGAAATCGCGCACGTCCGTCTGATCGTGATCGATGAAGAAGCCGGCGGTAATGAGCACGTTGAGGTCCTCCAAGATCGAAGGGTCGAGCTGGTTGAACTCCGACCACTGCGGCATGCCGAACACCGTAGCCGCACGGGAGCCCCGGGTGATCTGTAGTTGGCTCATAAACGAGAGCACGAGCCCGGGTTGGCGGTAGTACGGGAGCACGAACACGGTCTGCTTGTCTTCGGTAAATTGATCCTCCCAGTCCAAATCCTGAAGGCCCATCTCCGAGGTGCTGAGCCTCCACGTCCGCCAGGGTTCGTCGTTGGGGGCCAGCGTGCGGTGACGGAAATTGAGGTACTCCACCTCCTTGTCTATCTCGCCGTTCGGGAGGGACACGAGGACGACCTGATCGAGGTCGTAGGAGTCGTTGAGGAACTGAGCTACTTCGTCGAGGTGGACGCGCAGGCCGGGGTTCAGTTGGACGAGCTTGGGGTAGTTGCCCGTCGAAAGGTTGCTGGCCGCGCTGTACGGGACGATAAACGGCAGTCCCGCCGCCCGCGCGGGCGTAACGGCGGCACGCACGTTGGTCGTCAAGTACGGTCCGATCACGACGTGCGAGGCGCGCAGCTCCGGTTCGGCGATGAGGCGTTGGGCCACACCGGCATCGCCCTCGGTATCGTAGATCTCGACTACGCCGCGCTGTCCGGCACTTTCCAACGCTTCCAAACCGAGCTTCAGGCCGGCGTAGTAACCGAGTCCCCAGTCGCTGTTCTTGGGTAAGTCTCCACGGGTGGTCGCGCTGAACGCATTGGCGAAGAACGGCATCATCAGCGCTACGCGAGCGCCCTCCGGCCCCACGGGTACGCCCCCGACCAAACTGCCGTCGGGGTTGGTCTCGACGTCGAGGGAATCGCCCGGGGTGTCGCCGCGTTTCGGTACGTTGTCGCCCCGGTCCGGCGCGTCGGAGGGCCTGCCCGCGGTGGGGGGTGCGCCACGCGGTGGAATAGGCCGGCTGTTGCGGTTGCAGCTGGATCCCAGCGCTAGGCACGCTGCGAAGAGGATGGCCAGTAGATTCCAGCCACGGTATGAATTACTCCCACTCAATGGTCGCCGGGGGTTTGGTGCTGATGTCATAAACGACGCGATTGACGCCACGCACGTGATTAATAATGTCGCCGCTGATATCCTGGAGTAGTTCGTAGGGCAATCGACTCCATTCGGCCGTCATTCCGTCCAAACTACTCACCGCGCGCAGGGCTACACAACGTTCGTAGGTACGCTCGTCGCCCATTACCCCTACGGATTGTACGGGCAAAAGGATCGCTCCGGCCTGCCAGACCCGGTCGTACCAGCCCGATTTGCGCAGGTGACGCGTAAAAATGGCATCGGCCTCCTGGAGCATTTCCACCTTACCGGGCGTGATATCGCCGAGGATGCGGATACCGAGCCCGGGTCCCGGGAAGGGATGTCGCGAGAGGATGTGGCCGGGCAGACCGAGCGCGGCGCCCACCTCGCGCACCTCGTCCTTGAAGAGGCTACGAAGCGGTTCTACCACCTTGAGCTTCATCCGTTCGGGCAGTCCGCCCACGTTGTGGTGGCTCTTTATCGTTACGCTGGGACCGTGGACGCTCACCGACTCTATGACGTCGGGGTAGATCGTACCCTGGCCGAGCCAACTCACCCCGGTAGCCCGTTTCGCCTCCTCGTCGAAGACTTCGATGAAGACCCGTCCGATCGCCTTGCGTTTCAGCTCGGGATCGGCGACACCGGCCAGCGCCTCGTAGAAGCGCTGCCTCGCGTCGACGCCGGTGATGTTGAGGCCCATGCCCTTGTAGGAGTCGAGCACCTCGCGGAACTCGTCCTTGCGGAGCAAGCCATTGTCGACGAAAAAGCAGATGAGCCGTTCGCCGCAAGCGCGCTGCAGCAGTCCGGCGGCAACGCTCGAGTCCACCCCGCCGGAGAGGGCCAGCAGCACCTTGTCCGACCCGAGTTTTGCCTTGAGCGCGGCCACGCTCTCCTCCACGAAGTGTTGCGGCGTCCAGTCGCCGGCGCAACCGCAGACCTTGTAGCAGAAATTCGCCAACAGCGTCCGGCCGTGTTCGCTGTGCGTAACCTCCGGGTGGAATTGGATGCCGTACACGGGCGTGCCGAAGCGCTGTGGGTCCACCCGGAAGGCGGCCACGGGGACGTCGTGGGTACTGGCGAGCAGTTCGAAGCCTTGCGGCAAATCGGTGATCGTGTCACCGTGACTCATCCAAACCTGCGAACCGACCGGAATGCCCTCGAAGAGGGGATCCGCGTGCTCGATGGCCGAGATGCGGGCCCGCCCGTACTCGCGCTTGTCGCTGTTGGCTACCCTACCCTCGTGGGCGTGGGCGAGGTACTGGGCGCCGTAGCACACGCCGAGCAGCGGTGCTTTGCCGAGGACGGCCCGAAGATCGGGGTGGAGCGCCTCGGGTTGGAGCACGCTAAACGGCGACCCGGAGAAGATCACCCCCCGCACCGTGGCGTCGAGCTCGGGGACCTTGTTGAAGGGAACGATCTCGCAGTACACGTTGAGCTCCCGCACGCGGCGAGCGATGAGCTGCGTGTACTGCGACCCAAAGTCGAGGATGAGCATCTTGTCCGTCATAGACTATTCTATCAGGCCGCGGCCCTCTTTGACGATGAGGCCCGTTTCGCGCAGGGAGTGTAGGAGTCGATCGAGGATACCGTTCACGAAGTCCTTACTCTTCTCCGTGCTGTAGGTTTTAGCTAGCTCAACGTACTCGTTGAGCGTCACCTTCGGTGGGATCTGTGGGAATTCGAGTAGCTCGGCGAGCGCCATCTTCAGCAGTACCATGTCGAGGAGGGCCACGCGCTCGGCGTCCCAGTTCTCGAGCACGGGCTCGATGTGACCCTGGAGCTCGGCCCCGCGTTCGAGCACGTAACGCAGCAGGTGCTCCCCGAAGGCGGTACGGGTCTCTTCGTCCGGGCGGTAGTGCTCGAGCAGTCCGTCGGGACCGGGGAGGGCGCGGATCACTTTTTTGGCCGCGCCCACCACCAGACTCTTGTCCTCGTCCCAGGGGGCGAAACGGTCTTCGAGGTAGGCGTTGTAGCCTTCGCTGTCCATGAGGACCTTATGCGCCTTAAGCAGAAATTTTTGTACCTCCTGGCGCGTCGGCTCGGTGGCGAGGGCGAGTTCCTCGAAGCCCTCCGCCTTGCGTACCAGGTCGTAAAACCCGCGCTCCAACTCCTCGTCGGCCAACTCGGCGAATTTGCGGCGGCGCGAGGCTTCGGCTAGCTCTACGGAGTTGGCGAGGTGCAGCACCATGGGGTTCTCGTAGGCGCGGGGTTGAAACTCCTTATCGGCTTTAGACGGACGCAGCTTGGCGAGGCGCCGCTGCTTGTCGCCGCGGGCGTGGCGCAGGACGCGCACGAAGGTGTAAAGGTCGAAAAGCAGCGTCGCGTAGCTCTCGTCAACCATGCGGTCGAAGGCCCGTAACGCGCCCCGTGCTTCCAGCCCGCTATCCTGGCGTTCGGCGTAGAGCAACTGCATAACCTTGATACGAACGTTTCGCCTTGACAGCATGAGCCGGCAAAGCAAGTAAGGTTTTGCGAAAGCGCGGCTGCCTTACTGTAAACTCAACTCACTAAATCGCGGCAGCTCGGCGTAGTGAAACTTGCGGACCACTACGCCGTCCTTGAGCACGACCACGCCGGGGTTGGCGCGGATGATCGTTTTGAGCAGGAGGTCATCGCCCCGGTAGATCGGCCACGGGAAGCGAGCGGCTTCGCGGAAATCGGCGACGCGCGCCGGATCGGTGAAGGCGGTGGCGGCGTAAACCTTCCAGCCCGCCGCTTCGGCACCCGCGGCGAACGGTACGATGTGGTCGGACCAGTGTTCGAGGTAGCTCTCGTTCCAGGCGATCATATTACCGGTCTCGCTGCGCTCCCGCAGTCCGGCGAACACCCGCTTCCCGTTGGGCTCGTCCGGGTCCACGGCCACGAAGAGCGAATCTTCCACCGTTCGCTCCCCGGGCTTCACCCCTTCGTCGTAGAGTTTGTACGCGACCACGAGCACCGAGTAGCCCGGCTCCCGGAGCAGGTCTTCGACGACGGCGTTTCCGGTTTCGTCCTCCAGCTCGAAATCGCTGATCTTGGTCTGCGCCACGGCCGGTTCGCCGGGCACCTGCTCGAGCTCGTACTCCTCCTTCGGGTAATCTTTGTAGGCCTCGAGGTAGGCGTCTACCGGGAGTACGGTCACCTCTCCGGTGGCCCTGCTCGTCAGGCGGTAGTCCAGCTCCACGTCGGCCAGCGCCTCGGCCTCGGCGCGTTTGCGCTCCCGGATGTCCACCCCCTCGGCGAACGGACGAAAATCGTGGATCGGGAGGCCCCAGTAGAAGTTGGACAGCCCGAACAACACCGCCGCACCCGCCGCGGTCAGCGGTGCGGCCGCACGCACCCGTTGGGTGAAGAGCCGGTGCATACTCCCCGGGAAGAGTACGAAGAGGACGGCCGGCACGAGCAGCGCGCAGTCTTTCAGGTAGCTCACGTAGGGGTCCAACTTCAGGAAATCCCCAAAGCAGCCGCAGTCCGTGACGCGCATATTCGTCGATACGTACGGCCCCCAGTCGGCGAAAGCGAAGAAGTTACTCTCCGTGGGGACGTAACCGGTGAGGAAGGTGAAGCCCGTGAGGATCGTGAAGAAGAGCATCACCGCCAAAAAGAGCCACCGCGTAACGGGCGGCCGGGTGCCGAGCACCAACATGAGCCCGAGTACCACCTCGAGCACCACCATGAACATAGCTACGTAAACGCTCACCGAACTCGCCCAACCGAAAAGCGGCTCGAGGAAGCCCACACCCGCCCCGGCGGCCGTGAAGGAGAATTCGCTGAAGTACTGCTCCATCTTGTAGGCGGTACCCAGGGGATCCGCCACCTTGATGTACCCGGAGAACAGAAACCAAGCCCCACAAAAATTTTGTAGGAATGACATGCCCAAGTTGCGCGTTCGCTTCGCCCAAAAATGAGTGGCCAGGGTGAGCAGTACCGCCGCTAGGGCAATGTAGAGGACTATGGTGGCGAGAGTCATGGCAGCTTGATGAGTGCGAACAACGCGTAGTTGGCAATATCGGCATAGCCGCCGGCTACGCCCTCGCTCACGCTAACGGCACCGGCGTTGTCCTCGATCTGCTTGATGCGGTGCAGCTTCATCAGGATCAAATCGGTGAGGGAGCTGATGCGCATATCGCGCCAGGCTTCCCCGTAATCGTGGTTTTTCGCCAACATGAGCTCGCGCGTTCGCGCGCTCACGCGGTCGTAGTGGGCGAGCGCCTGCTCCGCCGGCAAGTCGATCGGATCGGCGCTGTCGAGCTCCAGTTGTACGAGCGCGAGGTAGGAGTAGTTGACCAAGGCGACGAACTCGGGCTCGATGCCCTCGTCTACCTTCGGCGTACCCGCCTCCTCGATACTCCGGATCCGCATCGCCTTGATGTAGAGTTGGTCGGTGAGCGAGGGCAAGCGCAGGATTCGCCAGGCCGTGCCGTAGTCGCCCATCTTCTTCGCGAAGACATCCCTGCATCCAGTGAGCGCGCGATTGTATTGCAGCAAAGTGTCGGCCATACGCGCAAGGTATCTGCCCAAAATTCTCCTTCGCTAAGCAACTGCGCGAAGGTTTCACCGTGTATTCGCCCTATGATGAGAATTCTCCCAATCACCTTCCTGCTCCTACTCGGAGTAGCCTCTGCCTTCGGGCAGGACTGGCAACAGGAAGGAAACCTACCCCTCAGGCCAATCGCCGCCGACGTAAACGACCAACAAGTGACGGTCGTGACGCGGGCCAACGTGTACACGAGCACCGACGGCGGCGCCACGTTCACCCAAAAGCTAAACACCACCAACGCACCCTTCCTCCAGGAACCCGGCGATGCCCCGGACGGCAGGAGCATCCGGGAGTTCAACGGATTTACGGAAGCCTACACCCAAGTATTCGGGGACGTCTTGTTTCTCGCCCCGCGCTACGAGCTCAATAGCTCGAACCCCGGGCGGTACTCCATCTACACCTCGAGCGACGGGGGGACCACACTCGACGAAGTGTTCGTGGAACGCTACGCGAACACGACGCAAGCTCAGTACGGCAATCAATTCCGACCGTACCGGGTGGACGACGACACCTTTTTGGCCACCTTCCGCACGAGCGGCCCCGAGGGCGGCACCTCGATCTACATCTCCGACGACAAGGCCGCGACCTGGAACGAGTTCGCGTTCAACGGCTCGCTCGGCGCGAGCTACGTGGGTAGCAACCAGCAGGGCCTCGCGTTCCTCGTCGACGAGGGTATCGTCTTCTACGATCCCGCCGACGGGGCGGTAGCGACCGACACCATCGAGCTCGACGGCGTGCGCGCCGCGCGGGTGAGCGAGGACGCCATCGAGACCCTCGCCTTCGGGCGCTCCCAGACCTCTTCCGGTGATCTCACCTACGCCGTCTCCACCGACGGCGGGGAGACCTTCACCGATCAGTCCCAAACACTACCCAAAGCACCTATATCCAGCGCCCAAATCGTGGGCGACTACATTTTTGCCTCGGCGGGCTCGCTGAGTTCGGTGACCACGACCGCCTACCAGATCGACCTGGCGTCGTTCTCGACTGCGGTGGCGGTTAGTGGCGACGGACAGAACGCCGATGACGGCCCGTACAGGCTCACCGCCGACGGCCGCCTGATCAACGCCAGGCCCTCGCGGCGTAGCGTGGCCACCAGCGATGCACCCGGCAGCCCGGAGCCCGCACCCTTCCGCGCGAGCGACGACGGTTTCGCGCAGAGCACGGAGCTCGCGCTACCCGAGTACTCCTTAGCCGCGCTCCCCCAGTACGGCAACAGCTACCTCAGCTTCAATCGCTACTCGGTAGGCGCATTTTACACCAACGACGGTAAGAAGTTCTTCAAGTCGTTCTCGATGGTCAACCGACCGTACGACCTACGCTACTTCGCGCTGGGCGCGCAGGCCGTAGCCTACACGGACCCCACCAACGTAACCTACTACGCGACCGACGCCACCGAGATCGGCTCCATCATCCGGGCGGTCAACAGTCGGCCGGTTATCGCCATCGAGGGCCGCAACGGTGCCCTGTACCACAATCGCCTCGTGAACGACGACGGCGACGCAACCCGCGACACCCAGAACGGGCTCGTGCGCTCGGTGGACGGCGGGGTCAACTTCGCCCCCTACAACGACGGATCCTTCCCGGTCCGCAACGAAATGATCGGCGACCCCGTGAGCGGGGATTTCTTCGGCATCTTACGCCGCTACGGGAATGCGGAGGGCGAGCCGGTAACCGTCGACCGGAGCACCGACGAAGGCCTCAGCTACACAAGCGTCGAGGACGCCGACGTGCCCCGCGACGCCAATACCAGCGGCTACAACCCTTACCCGCGGCAGTTTGCCTACAACCGCTACCTGTTCGCCTACACCGACAGCACCTTCAACTACAGCACCGACGGCGGGGTAACCTTCGCCGCGGCCGACGCGCCCTTTAGCTTTTACGGCGCCCAAGTTTATCGCATCGGCAACAAGATCGGTGTCCGCACCCGCGACGAACGCTTCTTCAGCATCGACCCGAACGCGTGGTTGGGTTCCGGCGGCGGGACGATCGAGGACGGCAGCCAGATCGACCTCGAGATCTCGCTGCTCGTCTCCCCTTCCGAGGCCCGCAAGTTCGAGAAGTTCGAGGTTACCGTACGCGTAACCAACACGGGTACCGTAGACGCGACAGGTGTCAACTTCGACCTGAGGGTCGGGCGCAACGCCGACGACTACGTAAACCGGGGGGGTGTCGAGCCGGAAGGTGACCTCGAGCAGCGGGGCACCATTCCCGCCGGCGAATCACGCAGCCTCACCTTCTTCTACTTCCGACTCGACGGCGACCCGATCCGCCCGTGGGCGCAAATCACCTACGCCGATCAGCCCGACGTCGACTCGCGTCCCAACAACCGCGCGGTGTTCGACGCCCCCGAAGAAGACGACGAGGCGTTTTGGAACCCGAACGACAACACCGTGTGCGCGGACGACAACATAGAACCCGTGCTCTCGGACTGCCCGGAGGATATCTCGGTCAGCACCGCCGGCGAAACCGCTTCGGCCACCTGGACGGCCCCGAGCGTTAGCGACAACTGCTCCGGCGATCTATCGCTGAGCGCCTCCGCGAACCCGGGGGACCCGTTCCCGGTCGGTACGACGGTCGTCACGTACACGGCCTCCGATGCCGCCGGCAACCAAACCACCTGCAGCTTCCTGGTGCAGGTGTTTCAGGAGGGTGACCCCGCCTGCAGCCCCGACGCTACCGCACCCGAGATCACCGACTGCCCGGCCGATTTCGCGCTTACCACACAGGGCGACTCCGCCGCCGCGGCGTGGACGCCGCCCACGGCGAGCGACAATTGCGGTGGCGACATCGAACTCGCCTCGAACTTTACGCCCGGCGACAACCTACCGGTCGGCGAGAACGCGGTGACCTACACCGCGACCGACGCGGCCGGCAACGAGACCACCTGCACGTTCACCATCACGGTGACGCAGGAAGACGCAACGGGCTGCTACCCGGACGAGACGGCGCCCGCCATCTCGGACTGCCCCGTCGATCAGACGATCTCCACGCTCGACGCCTCGGCGGCGGCGGGTTGGTCGGAACCGACCTTCGCGGACAACTGCAGCGGCGGCGGCGGACTCAACATCCGCCTGAACTACTCCTCCGGGTTCAGTTTCCCCATCGGAGTAACGCGCGTCGTCTACCTCGTCAACGATGCCGCCGGCAACCTCGACAGCTGTGAGTTTAACATCACCGTTATCCAGAGTGACTCGGTCGTCGTCTCGACGAAGAGTGGGGGACCCAAGCGGCAGTCTTCGGACAAGCTACAGGCTACGCTCGTGCCCAACCCGATCGGCAGCGGCGCACAAACCGCTCTTCGACTCAACGTGAAGGAGGCCGGCGACTACGTCCTTCGGGTCGTGGACGTGCTCGGTCGATCCGTCGAGCAGCAACCGGTGTACCTGCAGGCCGGCGAGCAACGGGTCGCCGTACCGAGCGACGGGTTACCCGCCGGCATGTACCAGGTATCGATCGCGAATCCCAACTCTACCACGGGCGGGGTGCCGCTTTCCATCCTGCGGTAACGCACATCAGCACCGCTCACGCGCGAGCCCCCGACCTAACGTTAGGTCGGGGGCTCACTTATTTCGGGCTAACTATTTCGACCTGACGGTGCACAGGTTCGGCCCGCGGGACGTTTGTCGAGGACCCCACGCTGCCAACCAGTCTCAGTGGCACAGCCTATGGTGCATTTCAACACGCGCTTGCACGTTTACTCTCTCCTGTGGTGCCTCCTGCTCGGCCTTCCCGCGGGCGCCGAAGCACAAGTTTGGGATACCCTGGGGCTCACGCCGGGCCAACCGGTCGCCTACGATCAGTCGGATTCGCTTCGCGTACTCATCACGGACAGGAACGTTTACCGCTCAGTGGACGGCGGCGCCGCGTGGTCGCGGATGCTGAGCTCCACCAACGCGCCTTTCCTCCGCGATTCGGTTGCCGCCGACCTGTTCCTCGGTTCGGAAGGGTTCACGGGTTTCGATCTCGAATCCACCGCCGCCTTCGGCGACGTACTCTTCCTGACGGTCAACCTGCTCACGGACCGCATCCCCCGCCAGCGGTACCGGATCTACACGAGCCGCGACGGCGGCCGCACCCTACGAGCGAGCTTCGAGGACTCCCGGGTGGGTACCGAACCCAAGCTCGGGGATCGCTGGATCCCCTCGAAGGTCGACGACTCCACGTTCGTGCTCGTCTTCAACAGCGACGTACCCACGAGCGATTCGCTGGGCAGTCACGCTTTCGTGAGTCGGGACGCGGCGCACACCTGGCGGCCCTTGGCCGGCTTCCGCCAAAACGAAGTCCGGTTCGCCGGGGCAAACGCCGATCGGTTCGCTTTTCGGGCCGGTGACAGCTTACTGCTCTACGATCGCGAGCGTCCGTCCGCCCGGCCCGTCGCGCTTTCCCTCCCCGGCCCGCACGTGAGCGCGGTGCGTTTTGCCGAAAGGCGCCTCGACGTAGTCGCGGTGGATACCCTGGCCGAGCCCGAGCTCGTGCAACTCTGGATCTCCGAAGACAACGGACTCAGCTTTCGCAAAAACGGACCCTCGGTACCGGTCCCCGGGGTGGCGTCCGGTCAGATCCTCGGAGACGAGGTGTACCTGGTGCAGGGTACCGACCCGGGCGCGAGGACCGCCTCGACGCTCAGTCTCATTGCCCCCGACCGGATCGTCCCGTTCGAGTACGACGCCTCGGGCGGTTACGCGCCACTTCGACTGACCGCGGACAGCCTCCTGCTCAACCGGTACCCAAATCGCGGCGACAACTCCGCCCTCACCGCCGGCGATACCCTACCGGCCGCGTTTTATACCGCACCGCTCGCCGGCTGGGCCGGGCGCTCCGCCGTCGCACAACCGAGTTTCGACGCGCGCGTGCTGCCCGCGGTGCGTCGAGGGCGACTGCGCACGATCGGGGGGAACGTGTACGCCACCGCCGACGGTCAATCGTATACGTTGGCCTTCCGGATGACCGGCGACGCGCGCCGGACACGCTATTTCGACGGGGCGGTATTCAACCGCAGCACGGCGCTACCGGTGGAATCTTACTACCTGAGCTACTCGCCCGACGGATTCAACCCCGGCGAACGCACCGTCGTCGAGGCGCGCGACTCGCTGCTCGCCTACCGCGCCTACGAGCCCGGCCGGGGCATGTACTACTCCGTAGACAGCGGACGGACCTTCGGCTACCTGCACGACGGCTACTTCTGGCAGGGCGGGGAGTTCGCCTTCGGCGACCCGCTAACGGGATCGATTTACGACTTCCGCGTTCGCGACGGGGACGACCGCCCCGACCTTACCCGCGTGAGCCGCAGCGACGATCAAGGCCGAACCTGGCGCCTGTTGGACGGCGCTAAGTTTCCGCCGTTACGCGTGCGAGATTACCGCTACGAGCCCCTCGACGCGCTAATTGCGTACAACGACCACTTGCTCGTGCACGACGGGAGTGAGCTGTACCACTCCAGCGACGGTGGACTCACCTTCGACACGGCGCGGGTCCCCGGACCGGCGCTGGCCGCGGATATTTACCGGCTAGGGGAGTACGTGTACGCGGCCAACAACGACGAGGCCGCGTACCGGGTGAAGGTGACGGACTGGCTCGGCGAGCGGGGCGGCTCGCGCCTCCCCGGAGTGCAGGCGGACCTTTCGCTCGCCGTGGTGCTCAACCCCGCCGAGCCCAGCCCGGGCGATACGTTTACCATCACCTTCGCCATTCAGAACCTGGGAACGATCGACGCCACCGGGGTGAGTCTACGCACGAGCCTGCCCGGCTTCGACGAGGCCACGCTTCGACCCGGGTTCCGGCCGACCGGTAATTTCCGGGGTGCGGTACCGGCGGGTGAGATCCGGAGGGTAACGACCTACTGGCAACGTAGAAACGGACTGCCCGTCAGGCCTTGGGGCGAAATCCGGAGTCAAGTAGAACCCGATCGCGACTCCCGACCGGGCAACGGGAGCGTTGGTCTGAGCCGCGAAGACGACGAGGCCGGCTACGACCCCAATTTTAACGACCTCTGCGTGGTCGACTCGATCGCGCCGGTGCTACTCGGTTGCCCGGTCGATACGGTTCTGTACACGCGGTTCGACAGCACGGCCCTCGAGTTCGCTTTGCCGCAGTTCCTCGATGAGTGCGGCGACGATATCGAGCTAGTCGCTTCTGTGCTGCCCGGCCGGAACATACCCTTGGGCACGACTACCGTTACGATAACCGCGAGCGATCCCGCCGGCAACGTCGACGTTTGCACCTTCGACGTCGCGGTCGAGCCGGCCGTCGGTACGACCGAGCTCCGCGACCGTACCCCGGTTCGAGTACACCCGAATCCGGTAACGTCGGGCAGTCCGATCTCCGTGGTATTCGACGCCGAGCGGGCCGGGGTCTACCGGTTCGAACTCTTCGACGCACTCGGTGGGCTCGTGCAGTGGGAGTCCCACCCGTACACGGCGAATGCGATCCGCCACGCGCTCTCCTCCCCCATCGGGTCTTCCGGTACGTACGCGCTCCGCATCAGGCATCCGGACGGCCGGTCGCAGAGCGTACGGCTGGTCGTAGCTCAGTAGCGGGGGTGCCTATCCTTGCGCCGTGTTAGCTCTCCTCGTTTGTATCCTTTGCTCCACTCTGATCTCCCTGATCTTTAAGTGGTTCGGGCGTTTCGGGGTGCAGAACCTACCGGCCATCGCCGTCAACTACTGGGTCTGCGTGGCTTGCGGCACCCTGTACGGCGGCGCTAACGTATTCGACGCAGACCTGCTCGCGGCCCCCTGGCTCCCCGTGGCGTTCGTGCTCGGCTTTCTCTTCATCGGTGGCTTCAACCTCAACGCCCTCTGCGTACAGCGTGCGGGCATCGCGGTAACCAGCGTCGTTCAGCGCATGTCCATCTTGCTCAGCGTCAGCTTCGCGGTGATCTACTACCGGGAGCAGCTCGGCCCGGCGCAGGTGCTCGGCGTCGTGCTCGGACTGGCGGCCGTAATCCTCAGCGTACGCTTGCCGGCACATCTGTCCAGTTCGGATACGGGTTCGAGGAAGGCTGTCTGGCGATTGCCGCTGGCCGTTTTCGTCGTAGCCGGAGCCATAGAATCTCTACTCACGGTTGCCCAAAAATCCTTCGCCGCCGGTGCCGACGCGCAGTTTAGCTCCACTTTGTTCCTGTGGGCGGGCACGTTGGGCACGCTCGTTTTACTTCTCCAAACGCTCCGCGGGGAGTTGCGCGTGACGTACCGCGATCTGCTCGGCGGCATTCTGCTCGGCGTACCTAATTTCTTCTCGATCCAGCTCATCCTCGTCGCGCTGTACGGCGGCCTGGACGCGAGCACCGTGTTCCCGGTCCTCAACGTGGCTACGATCTTGCTCAGCACCCTGCTCGCGCTCCTCCTCTTCCGGGAGCGCCTTTCGGCAAAACAGTGGGCGGGGGTCTTTACCGCCTCGGTAGCCATCGTCCTGCTGACGGCCTTCACGTGACGGACCGGACTGCGCCGCTTGGCATACTATTCGACCTACCCGGGGGCTATGGTCGACCGAACCCGAGCCCTCGTACTCGTCAGCCTGGCTACGCTCACCTTGGGCGCCTGCAGTCCGGACGCCGAGCCCTTCGATGCGGATCTCGACGCCGAGCTCGCGCGCCGGATCGAGGCGGCTACGCCGCGGGGCGTAAACGACCTCGTGCTCCCGGCGAGTCACCAGCTCGACGCCATCCCGCAGGACCCCAAAAACCCGCTCACGTTCGCTAAGGTGAGCCTCGGCAAACACCTCTTCCACGAAACCGCCCTCGCCGTGGACGGCGAACGCGACGAGGCCGCCGGCACCTACAGCTGCGCGAGCTGCCACGCCGCTTCGGCGGGGTTCCAGGCCGGGCGCATCCAGGGTATCGGGGAGGGCGGCGTCGGCTTCGGTCGCCGCGGGGAAGGTCGCGAGCGCGACGCCCGCTACGCCGAGGGCGAGCTCGACGTACAGCCCGTCCGCTCGCCCACGGTGCTCAACGCCGCCTACCAAACGAACCTGCTCTGGAACGGCCAGTTTGGGGCCACGGGCGTAAACGCGGGTACCGAAAGCGCATGGACGGTAGGAACGCCCAAAGCGACCAACGCCCTCGGCTACGAGGGCATGGAGGTTCAGGCGATCGCCGGGTTGGCCGTACACCGCCTCGACCTCGACGATCGGGTGCTGGACGGCGCGGGGTACCGCGAGCTCTTCGACGAAGCCTTCGCGAGCTGGCCCGTCGGGGAGCGCTACACCCGCGAGACGGCCGGACTCGCGATCGCCGCCTACGAACGTACCGTACTCGCCGACCGCGCGCCCTTCCAGCGCTACCTCCGGGGCGCGCGAACGGCGATGGCCGACGCCGAGAAGCGCGGCGCGATCGTCTTCTTCGGCGACGGAGACTGTGTGAGCTGCCACAGCGGACCGAGCTTGGCCTCGATGAGCTTTCACGCCTTGGGGATGAACGACCTCCACGACAACGCGGAGCGGATCTTCGGCAGCGAGGACGGGTTGAGCGAGCACCGCGGACGCGGGGGCTTCACCGGTCGGGCGGAGGACGACTACCGGTTCAAGACGCCGCAACTCTACAACCTCGTCGACTCCCGGTTCTACGGACACGGTTCGAGCTTCCGCAGCGTCCGCGAGGTGGTAGACTACAAGCGGCACGCCGTTCCGCAGAACCGCCGCGTGCCGCGCGGTAGACTCGCTCCGGGATTTGTGCCGCGGGGGTTGAGCGACCAGCAGGTAAGCGATCTCGTCGAATTCCTCGAGGTGAGTCTGCGCGACGCCGAGCTCGCCCGCTACGAGCCCTCCGCGACCATGAGCGGCAACTGCTTCCCCAACGCCGATGCGCTGAGTCGGCGCGACCGGGGTTGCGAGTGATCCGCCCGCGGGCTAGTACCTTCGGGCACCCAACGCCCCCTATGTCGCTTTCCGCTCCAGCCGCCCTCGCCCCGTCGTCCCCCGCGCCCGCGCCGGCTGCGGTCGGTAACCGGGAGCGTAAATTTTACATCGAGAGCTACGGGTGCCAGATGAACTTCTCCGATTCGGAGATCGTGGCCAGCATCCTCGGCGAGGAGGGTTTTAGTCCGACGCGCGACATCGAGGAGGGCGACCTCATCCTCATCAACACCTGTTCCATCCGCGAGAAGGCCGAGGATACGGTGCGGGCGCGCCTGCGGGTTTTCGACAAGGTGAAGCGCCGCCGCCCCGGCACGCTCGTGGGCGTGCTCGGCTGCATGGCCGAGCGGCTCAAGGCCAAACTGCTCGACGAGGAGAAACTCGTCGATATCGTGGTCGGCCCCGACGCCTACCGCGATCTCCCGAAGCTCGTCGCCGAGGCCGGCGGCGGCGACCGGGGCGTGAACGTGCTGCTGAGTCGCGAGGAGACCTACGCGGAGATCTCCCCGGTCCGCCTCGACAGCAACGGCGTGTGCGCGTTCATCAGCATCATGCGCGGCTGCGACAACATGTGCTCCTTCTGCGTGGTGCCCTTCACGCGCGGTCGCGAGCGAAGCCGCGACGTATTTAGCGTTTTAGCGGAAGCGAACGACGTATTCGACCGCGGCTACCGCGAGGTCACTCTGCTCGGGCAAAACGTGGACTCCTACCGCTGGACGAATCCGGACACCGGCGAGGTGGTCAATTTCGCCGGTCTGCTCGAACTCGTGGCCCAGGTGCACCCCCTGCTCCGGGTACGCTTCTCGACGAGCCACCCCAAGGACATCACCGACGAGGTGCTGCACACCATGGCGCGGCACGACAACGTGTGCGAGTACATCCACTTGCCGGCGCAAAGCGGTAACTCCCGCGTGCTCGAGCTGATGAACCGGACCTACGACCGCGCCTGGTACGAGGATCGCGTGCGGGCCATCCGGCGGATCCTGCCGGACGCCACGATCAGCTCCGACATCATCACCGGTTTCTGCTCGGAGACCGAGGAGGAGCACCGCGATACGCTGAGCCTCATCGAATTTTCGCGCTACTGCCTGAGCTACATGTTTTTCTACAGCGAGCGCCCCGGGACGCTGGCCGAGCGCAAGTACGCCGACGACATCCCGCTCGCGGTGAAGAAGCGCCGCCTGGCCGAAGTGATCGAGGTGCAACACCGCATCAGCGCGGAGCTCAACGCCGAGGACATCGGGCGCACGTTCGAGGTGCTGATCGAGGGCGAATCGAAGCGCTCCGACCGGGAGTGGCGCGGGCGCAATTCGCAGAACAAGGTGGTGGTTTGGCCGAAGGTTGGTACCGAGCGAGTAGGGGATTACGTGCTGGTGGAGGTGACGGAGAGTAGCTCGGCTACGCTGCGGGGTGTGGGCCGACAACCCCCCGCCCTAAGACGCCTTCCTTAACGCAATCCCAACCGCCCCCCGCCCTACATTCGCCGCCGTGACCGTTCAGTCCGTAAAACAGCGCTTCGGCATCATCGGGACCTCCCCCGAGCTCGACCGTGCCATCGACACCGCCATGCGGGTGGCTTCGACGGACCTTACGGTGTTGGTACAGGGCGAATCCGGCGTGGGTAAGGAGAGCTTCTCCAAGATCATCCACTCGCTCTCCCCGCGCAAGCACAACAACTTCATCGCCATTAACGCGGGGGCGGTGCCACCGGGCACGATCAACTCAGAGCTCTTCGGTCACGAGAAAGGCGCCTTCACCGGCGCGGTATCCGACCGGAAGGGGTACTTCGAGACGGTGGACGGCGGGACGATCTTCCTGGACGAAATCGCGGAGCTCCCGCTGGATACCCAGAGCTTTTTGCTGCGGGTACTGGAGAACGGGGAATTCTTGCGGGTCGGCTCCAGCGCCCCGCAGCACACCAACGTGCGCGTGATCGCGGCGACGAACGTCGACCTGTTGGCGCGGGTACGTAAGGGCAAGTTCCGCGAGGATCTGTTCTACCGCCTCAATACCGTACCCATCCGCGTGCCCTCGCTCGCCGAGCGGCGTCAGGATATCTTCCTGCTGTTCCGACGCTTCGCGCTCGACTTCTCGGAGCGCTACCGCTCCGAGCCCGTGCGCCTAGACGACGGCGCGCGCATCGTCCTCGAGAATTACGCCTGGCCGGGCAACATCCGCGAGTTGCGCAACGTGGCCGAGCAGCTGTCGGTGATCTCGACGGAGTCGCACGTCGACGCCGACTTACTGCTGGAGCTCATCCCGAAGCTACGCGAGCGACACTTGCCCGCGCGTACCGACCAGTTCGGAGGCGTGGAAGCGGGCGGCGGCAACGCCGGTATGGGCGATCGCGACATCCTGTACCGCCTGCTGTTCGACATGAAGGGCGACCTCAACGAGCTAAAGGGCGTGCTCGCCGAGCTGATCAACAACAACAACCTGCGGGTGAGTCGCGCTCAACTCGAACAGCTCGAGGACGCGGACCTGCCCCGCCTCCGCGAACTCGGCGCCGGGAGCGGCTCGGAGCACTCCGTGCCCGCTTACGGGGAGCGTAATTTCGGTCAGGGGCCGCACAACAACGGTCGGTCGACCGAGGGGCGTAACGGCGGTTACCCGACCGGGCCAATCATTATAGACAATTCCGACGAGCTGTACGATAGCCACGAGGTGGTCGAGGAATCGCTCTCCCTCGAGGAGATGGAGAAGACCATGATCCGCAAGGCCCTCGACAAACACAACAACCGCCGCCGCGAAGCCGCTGAAGATTTGGGTATCAGCGAACGCACGCTCTACCGCAAGATCAAGCAGTATGATGTCTAGGGTCGCCCTTGTCTTAACGCTTCTCGCGTCCGCGTTTTCGACCGGCTGCTACACCTTGAGCGGCATCAGCATTGGGGAAAATACCAATTTTTACTACGTCGAGCAATTCGAGGTAAAGACCGTCGACGGGCCGGCGGAAATCGGACAGCAGTTCTCGGAGCTCTTGAAGCAAAAGATCGACGCGAACACGAGCCTCACGTTTCGCGATACCGACCCCGACGTGGAGTTCCTCGGCTCGGTGTCCGGCTTCAGCGTAACGCCGGAAGCTCCGAACGCCGACAACCTCGCCGATCTCAACAAACTCACGCTCAGTGTGTCGATCGAGTACATCGACCACACGAACGAGGAGAACAACTACACGCAGAACTTCTCCGACTTCGAAGTCTTCGATGCCACCGTAGATCTGTTGAGCGTGCAGCGCGACCTGGTCGCGAGGATATTCGACCGCATCTCCGAGGAGAGCTTCAACAAGGCGTTCTCGAACTGGTAGGCTACGCGCCCCCGCTGCCCCCCGCTGCCCCGGTACCCCCCCCGCTGCCCCGGTACGGCACCTGGTTGGACCATGAGGGCCGCTACGGCTGGGCGTCGTACGTCTTTCCGAAACTTTCCCGTCGTCGTATTTGGAAGATCCCGGCGCTAGACTACATTTGCAGCCCGCAACGAACGAGTTGCGGAACCAACACCGCGAGGTGGAGCAGTTGGTAGCTCGTCGGGCTCATAACCCGAAGGTCGTAGGTTCGAGTCCTACCCTCGCTACTTCACTTGTTTTTACGCAAGTAAGCAGACTTTGAAGCCTCGGTCCACAGTGTGGATCGGGGCTTCGATCTTTTTACCCGGCTACCTTGACGTCTGCATGCGTAACGCCGTCCTTTCCCTCTGTCTATTCGGCTCCACCGCGGCCTTCGCCCAGGTGCTGCCCTACCCCGCGTACGCTCCGGACGCCAACGCCCCGTTGCGGCTCGCGCTGCGCGCGGGTGCCGAAACCGGCGTCCAACTCGGCATGCAGCCCTTCACCTACCGCGACGTGCGCGGGATGCTGGCGCGGGCGGATTCGACCGGGTCGGAACCGGGCATGCGCGAGACCTGGCAGCAGGCCCAGGTCCGGGCGCGGCTCGCCGATCTGCCCGAACGGGTTCGGGAGGAACGCGCCGGACTGCGCGGGTTCCTAAACCGGAACTTTTACCAGGAGCCGGGTCAAGCCATCGCGCTGCGTAAGGAGGGATTCTCCCTGTTCGTCAATCCCGTGCTCGATTTCATGGGTGGCGCCCAGCGCGATCTCGCCACCGGGAGCCTCGTATTCACAAATACCCGTGGGCTTACCGCTCGTGGGAGTGTAGACGGGAGGGTGTTTTTCCAAACCACGTTTACCGACAACCAGGCCAGGCTGCTCTCCTGGGAGCAAGAGTGGCGCGAGCTCTACGACGACCGCGTGCCGGGCGTCGGCTTTTACAAGCTGTACAGCAGCACGGTACTCGACAGCGCGGCGCTCGGTGCGCAGGGCGTCGATTACGTGCAGGCCACCGGCGAGGTCGGCTTCAACGTGACCAAGCACATCAGCTTTCGCTTCGGGCACGGCAACCCGCGCGCCGGTACCGGCTACCGGAGCCTGATCCTCGACGATTTCGCGGACCGGTACCTCTACGCACAGCTCGACACGCGGGTCTGGCGTATCCATTACCGCAATCTGTACACCCAACTGCAGGACGGCGTGCAAAGCTTCGACCGGGTGTCGCGCAAGTACCTAGTATCGCATACCCTCGGACTGCAGATCACGCCGAGCCTGGAGATCGGCCTTTCCGAGCAAACCGTCTTCGCCCGTGAGAACGGCAATTTCGACGCGCAGTACCTCAACCCCATCATCTTGTACCGGGCCGTGGAAGGCGACAACGGCTCGCCGGACAACGCGCTGATCGGGCTGTACGCCAACCTGCGGCTCGGCGCGTCGGCCGTGCTCTACGGGCAGCTCGTCTTCGACGAGTTTAAATTCTCCGAGCTCACCGACGATACCGGTTGGTGGGCCAACAAATGGTCCGGCCAACTCGGCGGGCGTTGGTTCGATGCCGCCGGCATCGCGGGCCTCGATTTGGGCGTGGAGGCCAACACGATTCGGCCGTTTACTTACGCCCACCGTCGCCCCCGGGTCAATTACACACACTACAGTCAGCCCCTCGCCCACCCCTGGGGCGCCGATCTACAGGAGCTCCACGTGGAGGCGGCCTACCGATTTGCGCCGCGCTGGCGTTTTGCCACCGAGCTTACGAGTCAGAAGCAAGGCCTCATCGTCGGCCAGTCCGGTCAGCCGGTAGGTTCGATCATCCTGGTCAACAACGACGATCGGATCCTAGATTACGGCTACAGCGGGACGGCCAACGACCCGGCGACCGGCCGGCGCTACCTGTCCCTCGGCCTGGAGTACTCCCCCATCCCGGGCTCGCAGCTTTTCGTGAAGTACGTGAATTACAGCCGCGACGACGCTGTCTCCGGCGAAAATCTCTCACAGCAGGGCTTCACGGCCGGCCTGAGTCTCAATACGGTCCGACGCTCCCGGGTTTTCTAGGTCTACCTCGAGGGAAAGCTTACCTTTGCGGATCGCTCGCAACCGAAGCCGCCACCGCCAATTACTGCCTATATGCAGCTAAACGCCCGTCGTCAAGCCCTCTACGATGCCGCCGCGGAGCGGATCCTCGTGCTCGATGGGGCTATGGGTACCATGATCCAGGTCCACAAGCTCGGCGAAGCCGATTACCGGGGGGAGCGTTTCGCGGAAGCGCCCAAGGATCAGAAAGGGAACAACGACCTGCTGTCCATCACGCAGCCGGACATCATCCGCGATATCCACACCGCCTACCTCGAGGCCGGCGCCGACATCCTCGAAACCAACACCTTCTCCGGGACCACCATCGCGCAGGCCGATTACGGGATGGAGGATGCGGTGTACGACATCAATTTCGCTTCCGCAAAACTCGGGGTGGACAGCCTCGATCTGCGCGAACGGGCGGGACACCCGCGGGGCTGGTTGGCGGGTGCAATTGGGCCTACGAACCGAACGGCCTCCCTCTCGCCCGACGTCAACAACCCAGGTTACCGCGCCGTGAGCTTCGAGGAGCTCGAACAGGCGTATTACGACCAGGCCCGCGGACTGCTCGACGGTGGCGTAGACCTGTTTTTGGTCGAGACCATCTTCGACACCCTCAACGCGAAGGCCGCGCTCTTCGCCCTCGACCGCCTGATGGAGGAGCGGCGGGAGCGAGTCCCGGTCATGATCTCGGGAACGATCACCGACGCCAGCGGGCGCACGCTCTCCGGACAAACGGCGGAGGCTTTCTGGATCAGTATCAAGCACGCTAAGCCCTTCTGCGTCGGACTCAACTGCGCACTCGGCGCTGAGGAGATGCGCGCGCACCTGGCCACCATCTCCAAGGTGGCCGACACCTTCGTGCACGCCTACCCCAACGCCGGGCTCCCTAACGAGCTCGGCGCCTACGACCAGGAGGCCGAGGAGATGCGAGGCTTTATTCGCGAGTTTGCCGCGAGCGGACTCGTAAACATCGTGGGCGGCTGCTGCGGGACCACCCCCGACCACATTCGCGCGATGGCCGAGGCGGTGCGCGGACTCCCCGTCCGCGTGGTGCCGGAGAGCTCCCCGTACACCCAGCTCGCCGGGCTCGAACCCCTGGTGATCCGCGAGGAAACCAACTTCGTGAACGTGGGCGAGCGGACCAACGTGACCGGCTCCGCCGCCTTCTCGAAGCTGATCAAGCGCGGCGATTACGACAGGGCGCTCACCGTGGCCCGCGACCAGGTGGAGGGCGGCGCGCAGGTCATCGACGTGAATATGGACGAGGGCTTGCTCGACTCGAAGCAGGCGATGCAGGATTTCCTGAACCTCGTGATGGCCGAGCCGGACATCGCCCGGTTGCCGATTATGATCGACTCCTCGAAGTGGTCGGTTATCGAGGCCGGGCTGCGCTGTGTACAGGGTAAATGCGTGGTCAACTCGATCTCGCTCAAGGAGGGCGAGGCGAAGTTCCGGGAGCAGGCCAAGCTCGTGCGGCGCTACGGCGCGGCGGCCGTGGTGATGGCCTTCGACGAGGACGGGCAGGCGGACAGTATGGAGCGCAAGGTCGAGATCTGCGAACGCGCCTACCGCATCCTGGTCGACGGGGTGGGTTTTGCCCCGAGCGACATCATTTTCGACCCGAACATCTTCGCGATCGCCACCGGCATCGAGGAGCACAACGGCTACGGCGTGGCCTTTATCGAGGCCACGAAGCTCATCAAAGCGCGCTGTCCGGGCGCCAAGGTGAGCGGTGGGGTGAGCAACGTGAGCTTTTCGTTCCGCGGCAACAACGTGGTCCGCGAGGCCATGCACTCGGCGTTCCTCTACCACGCCATCGGGGCGGGCATGGACATGGGCATCGTGAACGCCGGCATGATCGAGGTGTACCAGGACATCGCCCCTCCCCTGCTCGAAGCGGTGGAAGATGTGATCTTGAACCGCCGCGACGACGCCACCGAGCGCCTGACCGAACTCGCCGAAACCCTCAAGGGCGGCGGCAAGAAGCGCGAGCAGGACCTCAGTTGGCGGGAGTGGCCGCTCGGCAAACGCATCGAGCACGCGATGGTACGTGGGATCGACGAGTTCATCGTGGAGGACACCGAGGAGGCACGGCAGCAGGTCGCGCGGCCGCTCGAGGTCATCGAGGGTCCGCTCATGGACGGGATGAATATCGTCGGCGACCTCTTTGGGGCCGGCAAGATGTTTTTGCCGCAGGTCGTTAAATCGGCCCGCGTCATGAAGCGCGCGGTGGCCCACCTCACTCCGTTCATCGAAGCCGAGAAGGCCGAGGGTGACAGTAAGCCGCGCGGTAAGATTCTACTCGCTACCGTGAAGGGCGACGTGCACGACATCGGGAAGAATATTGTGGGCGTGGTGCTCGGCTGCAACAACTACGACATCGTCGATCTCGGCGTCATGGTGCCCGGACCGCGCATCCTCGAGGAGGCCGTTAAGCAGAAGGTGGACATCATCGGCCTCTCCGGCCTCATTACCCCCTCCCTCGACGAGATGGTCGACATGGGTGCCGAGATGGAGCGCCGCGGCATGCGGCTCCCCCTGATGATCGGGGGGGCGACGACGAGTAAGCTGCACACCGCGATCAAGATCGAGCCGGCTTACAGGGGTCCGGTCATCCACGTCCTCGACGCAAGTCGCGCGGTCACCGTAGCGCAGCAACTCCTCAACGAAAACGAGAGTGAACGCAGTGATTACGTGCTCGACATCCGCGCGGAGTACGAACAGGTCCGCGTCCAACGCGCGGCCCGGAAGACTACGAAAACGCTGCTCCCGTACGCAGAAGCCCTCGAACGGCGGTGGGTTAAGGATTGGTCGGACTATACCCCACCCGTGCCCCGCCGCTTGGGGGTTTGGGAGGAGCAGGTGAGCTTGCGCGACGTGGTCGATTACATCGACTGGACGCCCTTTTTCCAGAGTTGGCAGTTAGCGGGCAAGTATCCGGCCATCCTCACGGACAAGATCGTCGGCAAGGAAGCGACGCGACTCTTCGAAGATGCCCAGGTTATGCTAGCGCAGATCCTCGACGAGCAGTGGCTGAGTGCAAAAGCGGTGGTGGGTCTGTTTCCCGCCAACAGCGTGGACGACACCATCGAGGTCTACGCCGACGAGCAGCGGGCTTCCGCCAAAACACGACTCGAGCACCTACGTCAGCAGCTAAAAAAAGCGCCGGGTAAGCCGAATCAAAGTTTGGCGGATCTGATTGCACCCAAAGAATCGGGTCTACCCGACTACCTGGGTGCGTTCGCGGTTACGGCCGGCATCGGGATCGAGGAGCACGTGCGTCGTTTCGAGGCGGATCACGACGATTACAACGCGATCTTGCTGAAGGCGCTCGCCGATCGTTTTGCGGAAGCGTGTACGGAGTGGTTGCACGAGTGCGTGCGGCGCGAGGCCTGGGGCTACGAAACCAGTAGCCCGCTTGATAACGACTTATTGATTGCGGAGAAATACCGCGGGATTCGCCCGGCACCGGGCTATCCGGCGTGTCCGGACCACACCGAGAAGGCAAAGCTGTGGACGCTACTCGACGCGGAGCGTCACACCGGTATTTCGCTGACCGAGAGCTTCGCGATGTATCCGGCCTCGAGTGTGAGCGGTTGGTACTTTTCGCACCCGGACAGTAAGTATTTTGGACTAGTCGGACAGCTCGGGAAGGACCAGATTAGCGATTATGCGGCGCGCAAGGGGATGGAGGTAGAGGTGGTGGAGAAGTGGTTGGGGAGTGTTTTGGGGTACTGAGTGAGGTGATTCACCGTCGACGGTCAACCAATCCGAATACGCAAAAGGGTCGGACGCGTTTGCGTCAGACCCTTTTGCGAGGAGTGGCTACATGGAACGTTAGCCCATAAATCCCTTGACCATATTACCGAGTCCGCCCGCGGCACCGCCGCCGACGAGCTTCGTGATGGAGCCGAGATCCATGCTAGATCCGCCGTCTTTCGTCACATCGGCACCAACTTTACCGATGATCATCGGGAGGGCCACGGACGAAATCTTGTTGGCGACACCGTCCCCGAGCCCGAGTGAGCCGGTCAGCTTGCTGATAAACTTGGTCGCAATGCTCATGTAGACGGCATTTTTGGCGAGGCTAGCCATTCCGCCCCCACCACCGGCGGCGGATTTGAACATGTCGGTTATTCCGCCGAAATTGCCGCTGGTTGCCGCGCCCATCAGGCCTTCCTTGATGGACTCCTGGGCGATGGGGACGGAAGCTTCGGCTTGGGAGGCGGTAGCACCGGTCTGGCCGGTGATGGCGCCGATGGCTTGGGATTTGATTCCGGAGATGATGGAGTCTAGCATGGTGTGCGGGAGTTGTGTGAGTTGGGAAGGTAGTGGTAAGAAGCCGTGGTTGAGGTACGATGGATCGACGATGCGTCGAGCACGCCTTTACTGTAGCAACTCGAACTCTCGAACTAGCGATGTTCGCGAGGTAAAGTATGTAGTGATCGAGCGAACCTACGACCCATACGTTCGGGAGCGAGTAGTGCGAGTCGCGCTAAACAGGGAGGCGTTTGCAGGTTTATAGTAAGATCGGATCTGATCATTTGAGTGTGGGGTAGTTGACGATACATATGACCTGGGATCGCCAACAATAGGTTATCAAAGTTTCGATAACTGTGTAGATCGAGAGATTCAATATCGATTGAGGGACCTCGACTTTAGTCGAGTTGAGTTCGGTACAGGTACTGCAACGAGGCTTATTGTGGATTCGGGCCGCCCTAAGTTTAGTGAGCTGAGCGAGGCAATTCCCTTATATTTGCTACGGTTGACAAATACAAATTATTGTCTTCAAAATCACAGCGGGTAAAGCACCATTTCACTATCGCCGAACCGCGTAGCACAGGATTGTCCTTAATGCCGACCGATGAGTATATACCAACAACTAATTGACAAAGACGCCTCGATAGCAATGATCGGGCTCGGGTACGTCGGCCTTCCGTTAGCACTTGAGTTTGCGCGGTATTTCCGAGTACTTGGATTTGACATAAGCGAAGATAGAGTAGCGTTGATGCAACAAGGAAAAGACCCTAGTCGTGAACTCAGCGCTACGGATTTCCAGGATCGGGATATCAAGTTTACCACGGACGAGGAAGCATTGAAAGAATGCATTGTATATATAGTTGCCGTTCCTACAGATATAAATGAGGCAAAAGTACCTAACCTAAATCCACTCGAAGCGGCAAGTAGAACTGTGGCTTCTACAATAGAACGTGGAAACTACGTCATATACGAGAGCACAGTGTACCCAGGGTGTACTGAGGAGATATGCTTACCGATCATCGAAGAATTATCTGGACTACAAAGAATTGAAGACTTCAAGTTTGGGTATTCTCCCGAACGCATCAATCCAGGAGACAAGGAAAGAACGGTCGCAACAATACTCAAAATTGTGAGTGGATGCGATAAGGAGAGTTTAGATACGATAGCCCAGATCTACGGGAGGGTCATAACCGCGGGAGTTTACAAAGCTGAAGGCGTAAAAGTTGCTGAAGCAGCAAAAGTTATTGAGAACACGCAACGCGACCTTAACATCAGCCTGATGAACGAGCTTGCTATGGTATTTGATAAGTTAGGTATAGAAACGGAGGCAGTACTAAATGCTGCTGGGACAAAATGGAACTTCGTCAAACTGCGGCCGGGATTGGTCGGTGGTCACTGTATAGGAGTTGACCCGTATTATTTACTACATAAAGCCAGACAAGTCAATATTGAACCACAAGTTATAGCAGCTGGCCGAAGAATCAATGATCAAATGCCAGAATGGATAGCGAAAAAGATTGTGACGGGCATCGCAGATAGTCCTAACGGCTTAACGGGGGCTAACATACTAATAATGGGGGTTACGTTTAAAGAAAATGTAAGCGATATTCGCAATTCTAAAGTTATAGACCTAATTTCCGCTTTAAAGGCGTATGACTTAAACGTAGATACAATTGATCCGTATGTTAATAGTAAAGATATTGAATCATTGTATAGTTTAAAATTGGTGGATAAACCGGTAAGGCGATACAGGGCAATCGTTATAGCGGTAGCCCACGATAAGTTCATTGAATATAGTCAAGAGCAATACATAAAATTACTCGAACCGAGTGGTTCGATTTACGATCTCAAAGGCACGTTAAATTGGGGAAAACAGTTAGGGGCGAGATATTGGAAACTCTAGTATCACCCACTAGAAAGAAATAAAATATTTTCAGTTGCCAATACTACTAACAAGATTCCGAGTAACACGAAACCTCATTTGACTATAATCAAATCCAAGCAGAAAATTGATAGAAGATATATATTGTAGTATCTCGTGTGGGCTAAACAGCTTATATTTACTTTTCGATATATAGATCTAAAGTGACTATACTAGTGATAATATACCTGACCGTAAATCTCTGATGGAAGTACCAAAAATAACTTTTGCTAAGGCGGCAGTTATACTACTGCTTTGTATGCTAATTGGAATGAGTATAGCGTTCGCAAGGTTATATAGCGAACCGAAAAGTTATAAGGCGTCATTAGATTTCATTGTTAATGAGGATGCTGGAGTAGGCGGTATTGCATCTCTATTAGGTAATTCTACTATAGGATCAATTCTAGGTAAGAGCGAGAACAACATAGATCAGTTAATAGCTATTGCAACTAGTGATGCAGTTCTAATTCCCGTACTCAATGATACCGTTGAATTCAACGGTGAGTTAGAAAAAATTATAGATATTATCGCAACTGAATATACGGATGATGTTGATGAGAATATTAGAAAGATAAATGAGGAATTAACTGTATATTTATCAGGCGATAATGAGATACGATTAAACGCCGTTCAAGATTTGATGTATTCGTCGGAAAATAATGTAACAATCTTATCTACAGAGTATGACGATAAATCCGGAATTATTAGAATTATAGCTACGTCTACAAATCCAGCATTATCCGAGCTACTCGTTAATGCAGTCTATGATAAGCTGAGTAATTATTACGTAAGTAAGCGAATTGCTCCTCAACAAATCACGTATAATAATTTAAAATCAAAAGTTGATAGCTTCTCTAATATAATTTCTACTATCAATTTAAATATAGCGGAAATTCGTGATACTAGGAGAAATATTACTTCTGAACGAAGTAAATTACTAGAGAATAAATTGAGAAGCGATTTATCGATCAATATGGTTGCTTATGGAAAGGTTTTGGAGAATTTTGAATATTCTGATTTCATTTTGAGATCAAAGACTCCTTACTTAAGTGTACTAAACCGTCCTAGCCGCCCTCTCCTACCAGAATCAAAATCGTATTTCCTAACTATGATCCTATATGGTGTCACAACTTTACTAATTGGCCTAGTTAGTCTGTATAGCTATGAGTTGTATAGAGCAGCAAGAATCGCTCAGTGAAGAACGTAATTTGGCTAGCAGTCATTCAGGTTTCAAATGCTTTAGTACCGCTTGTAGCGATTCCATACGTCTGGTCCGTATGTGGAGCAGAGATTGCCTCAGTTGTTGCAGTTACAGAAGCTATAGCTGCTATTGTATTAATTATTAGTATATATTCGTTTGATTTAACTGGAGTAAGGGATATCTTAAGCGTTGAACACAATTCTGAATTGGCAAATCGCACAGTTTCTAAAAGCCATTTATATTGGAATATTTTTTATACGCGTACAGTACTATTTATAATATCTTCATTGATAGCGTGCTCAGCTACATTTATTTTTAAGGGAGAGGAATATCTTTGGGTATTGTTAGGATGGCTGCTATATCCTCTCGGATACATTTTATTTGGTTACTGGCGACAACAAGCATTAGCTCAAAACAAACTAGCAGCTATATTCACTCTACTTGGGCGAACCAGCGGTCTAATATTAATAGTAGCTCTATTAGATACAGAAACAACTGGAGGAAGTATAACATCAGTTTTATCAGGCTCATATGCAATTGGTTCTATTGCATTTTTCGGATCACTCATTCATTCTAATCAAGTATCAGGCCCGACTCCAGTTAGATTGAGCGTTATTCAAAATCAACTTAACAAAGGTAAGGAAGTATTTACATCAAGTCTCAGCGTCATACTTTATAGGGGATTGAACGTCATTATTTTGGAAGCAGTCGGATTGCCCGCGGCCGGTGTAACTGCTTACGCTGTCGCTGAAAAAACTGTTAAGGTGCTTCAGGCCAGCGTAAGACCCTTAAATCAGCATTATATAGCAGTTATAAGCAAATCACTACTTCACTTTGACAAAGCTAACTTATTCTCATACAATGCAATCAAAAACTCAGCTTCAAAACAAATATATACAGTTATGGGGATAGTGATTATAGGTTATATAGGTATCGGGGTAGCAATCGCGAGTCAACAATATTACGATTTTAAGCTTGACGCTACAACAATAAATCTTGTAGCTATAATGCTATTGACTATCATAGCTGGCGTATATTCCTATCAATATGGTAGCATTGGTTTAAATCAACTTAATGGTAGGACGATTTTACTAAGATTATCGCTTGCAGTCGGTATAACTAATATATTGGGCTGCTATCTACTTGCAAACCTTTTGGGAGTATATGGTGCTGCTATAGCTTATTTGTTAGCTGAGTGGGTATTATACTTGTGCATTATTAGAGTGTATAAAGTTTCAAGCTAAATAACAAACTACCTTGTGATGTAATAATAGGGAATATACGCTGAATGCACCTCCTACAATTTGTAAGCTTATGGAAAAGGTTTTAACGATACTTTTTGCTAATGTTCCCATTATTCTTGCTAGTGTATGTTGGAGACGTACAGCAAAAATCTATAATCTAGCCTCCGTATTTTGTTTTTTTTGGTGGGGTTATTCAGCAATCCCGATCATACTTGTTCCAAACGAACCTTGCAATCCCTTCACGACGCTATATATTGCTACATTTGCTGCGTTCGTTGCATCACCTTCGATTATACTTTCAAGTCCGAATGGTAACGTCCACAGCCATAACCGAACAATTACCGACTGTAACTCCGCTACTTTTATAGGGTTGTGGATGATAATTACCAGTACTGCTGGGCTGTTTGCAGTCATTAATACAGTATTGAATGGATTCTCACTAATCGAAATTTTTACTGATCCGCTCACGACTGCTGCGAAGTACACAGTAAAGCGATATGCTGAAACGCTCGTAATCACACGATATGGCCAACTAAGTTTAATACTACAGTATTGCGCTGTAGTACTTGGAGGCTTCCTATACGAAACTGTAAGAAAAAAGAAGCGACGATGGCTCGTTATAGTTATGAGCTTCGTCCCGGCCCTTTTCATGATGCTAGCTCAATCGGCTAAAGGATTTCTATTTTTATCTGGCGCTATCTTCGTCGGATCGAGGTTAGCCGCCTCTTCTGACATAGGCTCATTCAAATTTATTCAACGAAGCACTATTTATTCGGGCGTGGCTCTAGGATCGGTAACCTTCTGCTCCGTATATCTATCGATGGCGGCAAGGTATAGTAATGTAGGGGGCGTACTATCTCTAGATCTAGCTCCTAAAATTTTTAAAGTCCTCCAAAATTATGCATTCGGGCACATCTTCGCATTCAACTCTTGGTTTACTTATTATTTGAAGATTAAGTCGACACTAATATTTCGTCCCGAAGCAGAAGGGTTAGGTTTTTATACATTTACTTCCATATATCACGCATTGGGAGGGACGCGTGAACATAAGCTTGGCACCTACACTGAATTTTACATACACGACAACATAAGTACAAATATATACACAATATTTCGAGGATTAATACTTGACTTTGGAGTTTGTGGCTCCTTACTTTTTGCCTTACTTCTTGGATTTATGTTTATCTATATTACAAACGAAACGAAACATAATCCAGCCTCCCCAATACTACAAATCAGCTATGTTTTCGCCTTCGGATTTATCTTTATATCTTATGGAGCTAGCTTGCTTGCTTGGAATAGTGTAATAGTTGCGATGATTCTAGCCATTATAGTTCGATTTATCGCTCGATATCCAACAACATCGATTTTAGTTGCTCTGCGCACGCCCCTTAAAAGATCTGAACAATGAATGTTGCAATAATTGCTACAAATTATAATAACACTCAGTTCTCAAAAAGTATGATCCTGAGCGTACTCAAATCGAATACGGTAGGAGTTTCCATATTGATCGTAATAGTCGACAACGCGTCTACCGTTCCAGCTGAAAAACAGTTATTTGCCGAACTAGAAACTATTCCTATCGTAGTCTGCATATCATCAAAAGACAATCACGGATACTTTGGAGGGTTAAACATTGGTGTTCAATATATATTATCGCAAGATTCGAAATATGATTTTATTTTAGTTGGAAATAATGATCTGTTGTATTCAGCCACCTTTTTTCAAAATCTTAAATCGCTGTCGGCTAAATTAAACAACTACACGGTTATCGCGCCAAATATAATTACAAGTGAAGGAATACCTCAAAATCCACATGTTGTAAAAGGTATTTCATTGTTTCGACAACTAATTTACTCTATTTACTACTCGAACTACCGCACTGCTATGCTTATAGTCTCAATAAGAAAAGCGCTGGGAGCTCTCGCTAATCGAAACAGTACCAGGATTAAGAATGCCGATGGAATGCTAATTTACAGTGGTCATGGATCGTGTTATATATTAACTCAAGATTATTTCTCGAGGTTCGACTCGCTGCCGAGTTACACATTTTTGTTTTTCGAGGAGGCAATACTCTCTATGGAACTCCAGCGCAAAGGTGGTACAATATATTATGAGCCATCATTAAAAATACACCATCACTCACATGCTTCCTTAAGCAAACTTCCTTCTAAAGAGCTTTGGCGGATTGCTTCCGAAAGCTATGCAATATTTCGGAATCGTCTTCGAGATGGTTAATGATTAAGATCAGGGTCACGTTTATCTCACTAGTAAGTAACTTGATATCGTATGATATCGTTTTCGAGCGTATGACTCCTATGAAGAAGCGACTGTCTATTCTCGATTACATACCTTCTTACCTCCACAGTTCTATCTCAAATGGAACGTGCGACGAGGAACTAAGTAAATATTTACAGACTGCAATTGACGATTCTTCCCATCGTAAACGAACTTTGTTTGTGCCTAGAGGTGTATACCCTGTCCGACCAGCTACGTTCTATGATCAAGAAGATAACTTACCAGCGATATGCTGTGCTCTACTGCGTTCAGGTCTAAGTATTATAGGTGAGTACGGATCTAAGCTCGTGGTCACGCCCAATGTCACCACTGTATCTCAACCTGTTACTTATTCAATATTTGCAACTGATCAAATTTTGCGTAGAGTTTCGCTTAGGTATCTGGAACTTGATTTAAATGGAAGTCAAAACATATCAAATGCGCAACATACAAACGGCCGAATCTATAGATTCAGTCAAGCAGCCATTTGTGTTTCCGGCACACATGATCAGCAGGCAGCTAGAATTGATGATTGCGAATTAATAGGATTAACGATTACTAACTGTCCAGGGAGCTGCTGCATTGTCGCTGGTCAGAGTAACGTGCGTGGAATTCGCCTGGGCCGGAATTGGATCATCCGGCTATGTAGATTTTACAATAACGGATTGAATACCGACGATCACTCTTCAATTTTCTCATGGGTTGATGATGCTGTAATTGAGAGCAATGTCTTTTATAATTACAATATTCCATATAGTTCGAACGGGTTCGGCGCAACTACAGCATATGAGGTTCATGGCTCAAATCACACTCTACGCGGCAACGTAATAACTAATTATTTTCGAGGAGTTTGGGTAGCTTCAAATTATTCCTCGATTGTCACTAACACGATCATACTAGACAACTGGTTTAATGTCACATACTATGGAATTTCTTTCTACCACGAAAGTGCGAGTTCTACTCGAATAACGAATACACTGATTGCGAACAATGAATTTCAGTTTGATGATTCAAACCTAGAATATAAAGATTCGCCTACCTTAAAGTCTGCGGTTTTAATTGCATCACAATATGGACAAGATTCTATTAATATCCAGTACAACAACGCGTCAAAGATTGGTTTACGATCTGCTTCTTCCTTCTTAACAATCTCTTCAGGAAGTGTGATGGGTGAAACACATACCGGCATTACTTGTAAATACAATACTGCTGTTGGATTTACCTTCGGAGCCTTTTTGCGTACATCTCCAACGAACGGTATTGGTTCTATATACTTGACCAACAACTCATGGTTACAACTTATCGCTGCTGGCGTTTACAAGAGCCCCTACAGCGAAGTCGCACTGATTACAGGTACTGTCCAGGCAGTTGAAACTCTTGTTATTACAGATAATAGTGTCAGTTTTGCTATAAAAAATCGCCTCCTTTCAAATCATCGATTTGAGGCTAAAATATCTTCACTGAATGTGTCGAATAATTCTACTATATCTGTTGACTAACCATTATGCCCTAACTGCTGCGTACCCCATCATTCGTATACTGTATTTTAGTCCCTCGACTGCAAATTAATATTTGGATCATCCCCAATGTATGTCCGAGTAGCTGCTATACTTCCACGCATATTCTCTACTTTCGCCCCACCTGTCGCATTCGACAACTTCATAGTATTGTCGTTGGTCTGACCTATGTCCATTTCCCATGTTGTACATTACACAAAATCTTGGAACTGGGGCTACTTCTTTAGTGGAGTCCCCGGTACCGGTGCCATCGTCTGGCCAAATCCTAATCAAATCCGCAGTTTCACTAGTATCTCTAGGGACGGAGCGCATGCTCGTCGAATTCGGGAAGGCCAATTACCTCAAAAAGGCTCGTCAGCAGCCGGAAAAGGTTAGACAGGTACTGGACAAAGTACGATTGGAGGGCCTTCTCCCAACTGTCAACGCGGTTCGAAACAAACTCGACACGCCACTTCCCCTGGGGTACTGTCATGTAGGTATTGTGGAGGAAGTCGGACCAGGTGTTTCCGCATTTAGTAAGGGCGACCGGGTAGTTTCTAATGGCTCACACGCCGAATTCGTCGCCGTCAGCGAAAACTTAGTCGCTCGAATTCCAGACGGAGTCAGCGATGAGGAGGCTGCGTTTACCGTGATCGGCTCGATTGGACTTCAGGGTATCCGCCTTCTCGCACCTACTTTTGGGGAGACTGTCGTCGTCTACGGTTTAGGTTTGATCGGCCTACTAACAGCCCGCCTACTTCTCGCCAACGGTTGTCGTGTTATCGGTATCGATATCGACCCCGCCAAACTCGACATCGCTGCACGCGATGGGATTCTCCCCTTACGCGGGGGTGCCGGCACCGACTTAGCTAACGCGGTACGCGAAGAGACGCAGGGCGTCGGAGCGGATGGCGTAATCATCACCGCTTCCGCGAAATTGGATTCCATCATTACCGATGCCGCACAAATGTCGCGCAAGCGGGGTCGCATCGTACTCGTAGGCGTAATCCCGCTTAATATTAGCCGGGCCGACTTTTACACGAAAGAACTCAGCTTTCAGGTGAGCTGCTCCTACGGCCCCGGACGCTACGACGAAGCCTACGAAGGTCAGGGGCTCGACTACCCCATCGGCTTTGTACGCTGGACGGAACAACGGAACTTTCAAGCCATACTTCAAGCTATAGCAACTCGGCGCCTTAAAGTCGCTGACCTTATCACGCAACGAACTCCGTTCGCGGCATTCGATGCGATCTACAGCGATATGAACGCGAACGGGCAGATCGCTAGCCTACTGATCTACGACACCGATCCGCGGGAGGCTCAGGTTCGAAGCGTCGACACTCCGGGCGTCGAGACGAGTTTTAGCGAAAGCGCTCCAGGGATAGCTATCATCGGTGCCGGTAACTTCACTTCGGCTACGATGCTGCCGGCTCTCGCGCGCGCGAATGCGCCGCTGGCTGCTATTGTGAGCCGCGGTGGACTTTCGGCAGCGACTCTGGCTCAGAAGTATGGAATCCGACGCGCGAGCACCGACTACGCGGAAGTTCTCTCTGATTCAGGAGTAGGCTTAGTGGCCATTACCACTCGCCACGATCTGCATGCTCGAATGGTGATTCAAGCCCTGGAGGCTGGTAAGCACGTATTCGTGGAGAAACCGCTCGCGCTCACCAATGAAGACCTCGATGCAATCATAGCGGCACGGACCGCGAGCGAACGCACACTGACCGTAGGCTTCAACCGGCGGTTCTCCCCGCACGCCCAAGCGATCTACAAACGCCTCCCCGCCGGAGGCGCGAAGAACATCGTCGCCACCATGAACGCGGGGCATATCCCGCCGGAGGTTTGGGTACACGACCTCGCCGTGGGGGGCGGCCGTATCATCGGGGAGGCGTGTCACTTCATCGATCTGATCAGTTATTTCACAGATTCGTCCGTCGTGGCCGTTTGCGCAGCCAGTCAGGGCGTCCAGCCATCTGCGAATACGGATAACGTAAGTCTCCTACTTCGCTACGCGAACGGCGACCTCGGGACGATCAACTACTTCGCTAACGGATCAAAAGCCTACAGCAAAGAACGGGTCGAGGTGTACACGCAGAACACTACTGCCGTGCTGGATAACTTCCGACGTACGGATTGGTACGGATACCCAGGCAAGAGCAGCTTGAAGACTGCCTTGGACAAAGGGCACCGACGCCAATTCGGACTTCTGGTCGAACGGTTGGCAAGCGGTGGCGAACCGCTCATCCGGTTTTCCTCCCTGATCAACACGTCTCGCGCGGCGATCGCTGCGGTCGAAAGTATTCAGACTCGGGCCTGGGTGGAAGTGGCCTCGTAATGGGCGCTCTGACCAAACTCAGTACCGTACGCGGGATGCTCGTCAATATGGGTCCACGCTATCTACTCTACCGGCTCCGCCATGCGTTCGAGATCAAGGTTGGGGTACTCCAACGACGTATCCCGAGCGATCCACCGGAAGTAGTTGGGACTTCGCTGGCACGATTCCGGCAAAACCCACCCGCGTTTTTCTTCTCCGACCGAGAAACCGTTCGCGTTCCACGCGCTCCGGATCCTAATGTCGCGGCGACCGCCCGGGACCTACGCGCGCGCACTTTCAGGTTTTTCTCGGGTGAAGCTTATCCGTTGGCCGACGAGCAACCCTGGCGCACGCATCCGCTTACGAACGTCTGCTTTCCGGACGTCCATTGGAGTGAGGTTCCGGACTTCAACCTGGAGCTCGGGGACATCAAATACGTCTGGGAGCCTTCTAGATTTTCTCACCTCTACACTTTAATCCGCGACGAGCATCACAACCGCGCCGATCACGGTGGTTTCGTTTGCGCACAACTCGACGCGTGGTTACGCGAGAATCCCGTAAATCGAGGACCTAACTACAAGTGTTCACAGGAGATAAGTCTCAGGATTCTCAACTGGACTTTCGCACTCCACTACTACAAGGACCACCCCGCCCTCACCGAGGCGCTGTGGGATAGACTCCAGCATAACATCTACTGGTCTCTACACCACGTATACAACCACATTGAATTTTCGCGAATCGCCGTGCGCAACAACCACGCGATCACGGAAACGATGGTACTGTGGCTAGGCGGTCTTCTGTATCCTTGGCTTCCGGATGTAGCGGAGTGGTCCACCCGAGGTCGGACTTGGCTCGAAGAAGAGCTCGACTATCAACTTCATCCCGATGGTACTTACCTCCAGCACAGTCATAACTACCAACGCGTCGTAGTTCAATTACTCAACTGGGCTATCCGTCTCGGTGAGGTACACGGCAACCCGTTGCCACAGGACATACTGAATCGTGCGGGGGCCTGCCTCGACTACTTACTGGCTGTACAGACTCCCGGTGGTCAGTTACCGAATTACGGCGCTAACGATGGGGCGCTCTTCTTCCCGTTAGCTACTCAACAGTACCGCGACTACCGGCCACAGCTCGATGGGTTAGCGCGTGCTTTAGGCCGAAGCAGTCCCTACTCTACCCCACTCGAGGAGGGCGAATGGTTGTCTACGCCGGGAAGGCAACCGGAAGGTGCGACGCGCAGTGTAACCCACCATCAGCGCAGCTCAACGCTCTCCTTTCCCCAGGGAGGGATTTTCGTGCACCGGACTACCTCAACGCTAACGTTTCTTAAAGCACAATCCTACCGAGACCGGCCCTCCCAAGCAGATAACCTACACCTCGATTTCTGGATTGACGATGAGAATGTGCTGCGTGACCAAGGCACGTTTCGGTACAACGCGGATCCAGCCGACCAGCGCTATTTCTTTGGCACCGCAAGCCACAATACGGTGATGCTAAACGAGCTGGATCAGATGACCAAAGGTCCGCGCTTCGTGTGGTTGGATTGGACCCAAGCCGCGCGAGGCAACTGGGTAAACGAAAACACCTTCGTCGGCAGCATAGACGCCTTTCGCCAACTCTCCAAGAAGATTCGACACACGCGCCGAGTCCGTATCGAAGCCGACCTCAAGCGACTCACCGTTATAGATGAAATTTCTGGAGCGCCCGACGGCACGTATCTAACCCAGCGCTGGCACCCCAATCCGGCCTGGTTGAATCGCTTGAATTTTGAGTGTGCTGATCCTACTGGAACCTCAATCGAGCGCACCGAAGAGCGAGGCGATTTTAGCGAACTCTACGGCATAAGAGAGGCTGTTACCGACCTAGCCTTTACTACCGCAGCGCATTCGTTGACAACTACAATCAGCTGGACTTGAATATCCTCCTCATTCACCAATATTTTCTCGAACCCGACGACGGAGGTGGGTCGCGGTTTAATGAGATGACCAAAGTTTGGATCGAAGCCGGCCACCGAGTAGAGGTACTGGCCGGAATGGTTCATTACGCCACCGGCGTCAAACGGCCCGAGTACGATAAGCAGCGATTTGTACGGAAGCGACAAGACGGCGTGGACGTTCTACGGTGCCACGTTTCTGACGACTACAACACGAACTTCCTGGGGCGCCTAAAAGGGTACTTTTCGTTTGTGGGCAGTAGCGTACAAGGAGGACTAGCTAAGTTGCTGCACCGCCCGGATGTGATCGTCGTGACTAGCCCACCGCTCTTCGTCGGCATCACCGGTTTTCTGCTAGCTCGTTTCAAGCGTGTACCGTTCATCTTCGAAGTACGCGACCTGTGGCCGGAATCCGCCATCGATACCGGAGTCCTAACCAGTAAACCGCTTATCAGCGCGGCATACTTATTCGAGCGGTTCATCTACCGACAAGCGACCCTCGTTAACGTCTTGACTCCAGCCTTTCGTCGGAAGCTCATAGAGGAGAAGAAGGTCCCTGAAAAGAAGTTAGTTTTTATCCCGAATGCAGCGGATTTCTCACTAGCCGATAAGGTACAGGAGCAATTTGACCGAGATGCCTTTCGGCAAAACAGAGGGTGGTCGGACAAGGTCGTAATCACCTACGTTGGAGCGCACGGGGTCGCTAATCACCTAAGCCAATTAGTAGACGCTGCCGCCCTTCTGCAGGAACCCAGTCCCGAAGTCTTGTTCGTACTGATAGGAGGAGGCATGCGCAAACTCGCACTGCAAGAGCGAGTGTCGACACTAGGCCTAAACAACGTGGAATTCGTAGAGCCCGTAGCAAAAGCGGAGGTCTTTCGCTATATCCTCGCGAGCGATTTTGGCACCTCCGTACTGAAGCGAGCCGAAACCTTTAAGACGATCTACTCGAACAAAACTTTCGACTACATGGCTTGCCGTCGACCCGTATTACTCGCTATCGATGGTGTGAGTCGTGAGCTGGTAGAGGCTGCGGATTGCGGCACGTTTATCGAGCCGGAGGACGCAGTAGATTTTGCCCGGGTTGTCTCAGCCTACCTCGGGAAGTCGAGAGGCGAATGGGCTCGGCAAGGAGAGAACGGTTACGTGTACGCTTGCGAGCATTTTGACCGCAAAACGTTGGCCACCGAATACCTTCAGCACATCGAAGCTGTAGCCAAGCGATGAATCCGATCGTCATAGTTGGCTACTCGGGTCACGCTTTCGTCGTAACCGACACCGCGCGTGCAGCTGGACATCAGGTTCTTGGCTATTGCGACGTCGCGAAGAAGGCTGCCGATCCATGTAGTTTGACTTACCTCGGCAAAGAGTCAGACTATTTCAGCGACGAACGTCAAGAGCGTTATTTCATCTCGATTGGCGACAACCTCACGCGTCGCCTCGTGGACAGTAAGCTCACCACCAAGGCGAGGGCGACCGACGCCATCGTTCACCCTAATTCGACACTCGGTTTCGGCGTCGAGGTAGCACCCTTGTCCTTAATCTGTGCTGGTGCGGTAGTCCAAACCTTGGTTAGTATCGGACGTGCTGTAGTTGTAAACACTGGCGCTCGGGTCGATCATGAGTGTATTTTGGGAGACTTCTCTCACGTAGCTCCCGGCGCTATCATTACCGGTCGAGTAACCGTTGGAGTAGGCGCGTTGGTTGGCGCCAACGCTACGGTTCTGCCTGGTCTCACGATCGGCGATGGCGCAGTTTTAGGAGCGGGGTCGGTGTTACTTACCGATCTACCTGCTGGCCAGACGTGGGTCGGGAATCCCGCGCGCCCTATCAAGTCGAACGAGCGATGATCCCACTTTCCATTCCCCACCTCGCTGGCAGCGAGTGGACTTACGTCAAAGAATGTCTAGATACTGGCTGGGTTAGTTCCGCGGGGAGTTACGTAACCCGTTTTGAAGAAATGGTCGCGGAGCAGAGCGGCAACGCCTACGGCGTAGCTTGTATGAACGGTACGGCGGGCTTGCACTTGTCCTTACGGCTACTCGGGGTCGAACGCGATGATTACGTCATCGTACCCGACATCACGTTTATCGCCAGCGCTAATGCCGTAGCCTACACCGGCGCTAGTCCGCTGCTCGTTGACGTCGACCCACGCACCTGGCAATTGGACGCCGAGCAGCTCGAGCAGCTCCTCCGCGAGCGCTGCCTACGAGACGATCAGGGAGTGCTTCGCTTCCGCGAAAACGGCCGGCGCGTGGCCGCCCTCATGCTCGTGCACGTATTGGGTAATTTAGGAGACCTCGACCGACTCTGTTCCCTCGCTGCGGAGTTCGGTCTCCCTGTCGTCGAAGACACCACCGAGGCTCAGGGCTCGCGGTGGGACGGCAAGTCGGCTGGAACGTTCAGCCGATTGGGCGTCTTCTCGTACAACGGGAACAAGATCATCACGACCGGCGGGGGTGGCATGATCGTGACCAACGACCGTGAGCTAGCACACCAGGCTAAACACCTGAGCACACAGGCGAAGCCCGATCCCGTGGAGTACTACCACGATGCGATCGGCTACAACTATCGATTGGTCAATGTGCTCGCTGCTATTGGCGTCGCTCAAATGGAACAGCTCCCCGGAATCGTAAGCAGGAAACGGGAGATCGATGCGTATTATCGCTCACAGCTCGCCGGAGTCGGAGACATCACGTTTCAGCGAGTTTTGGCGAAAGCCGAGCCCAACTGCTGGCTATTTACGTTCGCAACCTCTCGTATGCGGGAGCTGCTCGAGTACCTAAACGCGGAAGGTGTGCAGAGCCGACCCTTCTGGGTGCCGATGCACCGCTTGCCGATGTTCGCCGAGTCCCCCTACGTTAGCAGCGGAAACAATTCCGACCGAGTCTTCGAAACGGCTATCTCGATCCCGAGTAGCGGCGGCATCACCGATTTGCAGCTCGAAACGGTCGTACGTACGATCCGTAAGTTTTACTCATAATCAAAGCAAAGCGCCTTGTTCGATCTCCCGGGGTTTATCTCCGAACACATTACGCTAAGACCGGAGAGTCTGTTCTCAGAAGACCTCGTCGCCAATGAGGCTGCCCTGCGCGAGCAGATCGAAGGACGTTCCGTACTGGTGATCGGTGGAGCGGGAACGATCGGGAGCAGCTTCATCCGCGCGCTGCTCCACTTTGGGCCCTCGCGGCTGTACGTGGTCGACACGAACGAAAATGGGTTGACGGAATTAACGCGGGACCTCCGGTCGCGCGCCGGAGTGACCGTGCCCGCTGATTACAAGACGTATCCGATCTCTTTTTCGGGGCCGGTGTTCGAAAAGCTATTCCTTCGCGAAGGGCCCTTCGATATCGTGGCAAACTTTGCGGCGCACAAACACGTCCGCTCCGAGAAGGACCGCTACTCGATCGAGGCAATGGTGCGCAACAACGTGATTGATGCCAAACGCCTTTTGGATCTTTTGCTACGCCAGCCGCCGCGCCGGTTTTTCTGCGTGAGCACCGATAAAGCCGCTAACCCCGTCAACGTGATGGGGGCCTCCAAGAAGCTGATGGAGGAGGCGATTCTCGCGTACTCGGATCAAATGCCGATCACCACGGCACGCTTCGCGAACGTCGCTTTCTCGAACGGTAGCTTACTGTTTGGCTTTCGCGAGCGCTTCGATCGCCGTCAACCCCTTTCCGCGCCACGGGACGTGCGGCGCTACTTCGTGAGTCCTGACGAAAGCGGACAGTTATGTCTACTCGCCTGCGTGCTCGGGGAATCGGGGGATATCTTTTTCCCTAAGCTAGGCGAAGAGCAAATGATGATGTTCTCGACGATCGCAGATGCCTTCGTGCGGGTGCATGGTGTCGAGCCGCAGGAGTACCCTACTGAGGAGAGCGCCCGGCAGGCTGCCGAGGCGTACGAGGAGGGACAGAACTATCCGGTCCACTACTTCGGTAGCGATACGAGCGGCGAGAAAAGCTTCGAGGAGTTTTATACCGAAGGGGAAACGCTGGACTTGGACACTTTCGCCCAGCTGGGTGTGATCAAAGATGCAGTTCGCCACCCTTTGGCACAGGTCGAGGAAACCGTAATGGCCCTAGAGCAAATATTCGCGAAGACCGAGACGAGCAAAGCCGATGTCGTAGCGGCCATGAGCAAGCTGATCCCAGGGTTCCGGCACCTCGAAACCGGACGTTCGCTCGACCAACGTATGTAGCCTATGTTTTATCAAACTTTTAAGCGGGTCTGCGACGTCACTGTCGCTACCGCGGTTCTCGTAGTAACGGCGCCACTCTTCGTACCGCTCGTGATCGGCCTACGCCTAACCGGCGAGGGTGAAGTTTTTTACCGTCAGACTCGGGTAGGTTACCGGAGGAATCGGTTTGGGATCCTCAAGTTCGCCACCATGCTCAAGAACTCACCGAGTCTCGGCACCGGTGACATCACGCTCCGAAACGATCCGCGGATCACCCCCCTGGGCGGATTTTTGCGGAGATCCAAACTCAACGAGCTACCACAGGTGCTTAACGTAGTGTCCGGAGACCTCAGCTTGGTCGGACCGCGACCGCTGATGCCCGTCAGTTTCGAGATGTACACCTCGGAAGTTCAAGAGGTAGTTTACGACAGTCGACCGGGGATCACCGGGCTCGGAAGTCTCGTCTACCGAGACGAAGAGTCGCTCGTGACCGCGGCCACCGATGCCGGGATCGATGCCCGGCGTTTCTACCGCGAGGCTATCTACCCCTACAAAGGCGACCTAGAACTCTATTACCGTAGAGAGCGGGGCTTTTGGACTGACTTGAAGATTCTGGTCGGTACAGCCGTTAGCGTGATCGCACCGGAGTTAGACGTGGCAGCCTGGCTCTTCCCAGACATGCCAACCCGCCCGGACGCTCTTCACCCCGATGGATTCTTGCGTACCGCTGCACTCGCCTCCCAAGCCCACTGAACCACATGATCAAAGTCCTCTCCGTCGTCGGCGCCCGCCCCAATTTCATGAAGGTCGCCCCCCTCCACCGTGAGTTTACGCGCCGCGGCGACGTCGACTCCCGGATCCTCCACACCGGTCAGCACTACGACGCCCGGATGTCCGACGTATTCTTCAACCAACTGGGCTTACCCGAGCCCCACCATTACCTGGGGGTGGGCGGTGGGTCCCACGCGGAGGCTACCGCCCGCGTCATGGTGGCGTTCGAGCCCGTACTCGCCGCGGAAGCGCCCAGCGTGGTCCTCGTCGTGGGCGATGTCAACTCTACGATCGCCTGCGCCCTGGTGGCGAGCAAACTCCACTACCCCGTGGTTCACGTCGAAGCCGGACTCCGGTCCGGCGATCGCCGGATGCCCGAGGAGATCAACCGCATCTGCACCGACGCCATCGCCGATCACCTCTTCGTAACCGAGCAGGCCGGCATGGTCAATCTCGCCCGGGAGGGCGTCGCGGCGGAGAAGACCCACTTCGTCGGGCACGTCATGATCGACTCCTTGCGCCATTACCTCGACCGGACCGCCGACGTGGACGTAGCCGCGATGCTCCGGGAGAACGCGATCGCCGACCAACGCCTGCCGGCTAGCCTACCGAAGGAAGGATTCGTCCTGTCGACCATGCACCGGCCGAGCAACGTCGACAGCCGCGGGGGTCTTACCGCCATCGCGGAGATCTTCGACCGCATCGCCGCCCACCAACCGATCGTCTTCCCGATCCATCCCCGTACCCGCGCTAACGCCGAGCGGGATGGTTTCTTAGCTACTTGGCTCGCGGACGAGCGGATCATCCTTACCGAACCCCTCGGCTATCTTCAGTTCGTGGCGCTGCTGCGCGCCTGCCGTGCCGTAGTCACCGACTCCGGGGGCATTCAAGAGGAGACTACCTATTTGCAAAAGCCCTGCTTCACTTTCCGGAGCAGTACCGAACGGCCCGTTACCGTAGAGCTCGGTACGAACATCCTGATGCCTACCCTCGAGCCGGACCGCGTGCTGCAGCACTTCGAGCGGTTTATCGGTGGGGACCTCAAAGCGGGTACCGTTCCTCCGCTCTGGGATGGCCGCGCGAGCGAACGGATTGCCGAGGTCCTGGTAGCCGCCTACGGTTAGTGGTAGAACTGTCGACACGCTTACAAGCGACACGAGCCCTGTGTGAATAGCTTTGCACCGCCTTAGCCGGTAGCCAGCAGACCACTCAAAACCCCAAAGTTCAAGGAATTAGCATGTCTAAAGTCGCACTAATCACCGGTGTTACCGGACAGGATGGCGCCTACCTCACGGAGCTCCTCCTCAACAAGGGTTACGAGGTGCACGGCATCAAGCGCCGCGCCTCCCTCTTCAACACCGATCGGATCGACCACCTCTACCAGGATCCGCACGAGAAAAACATCAAGCTCAAACTTCATTACGGGGATTTGTCCGACTCCTCGAATCTCATTCGGATCGTTCAGGAGGTGCAGCCCGACGAGATCTACAACCTGGGCGCCATGAGCCACGTGCAGGTCTCCTTCGACGCCCCGGAGTACGCCGCCGATGTCGATGGTATTGGCACCACGCGCCTGCTCGAGGCCATCCGCCTGCTCGGACTTCAAGAGAAAACCCGTTTCTACCAGGCCTCCACGAGCGAGCTCTACGGCTTGGTCCAGGAGGTGCCCCAGCGGGAAACGACCCCGTTCTACCCACGCTCCCCCTACGCGGTAGCCAAGCTCTACGCCTACTGGATTACCGTCAACTACCGCGAGGCCTACGGCATTCACGCCTCCAACGGGATCCTGTTCAACCACGAAAGCCCCCTCCGCGGCGAGACGTTCGTTACCCGCAAAATCACCCGGGCGGTCGCGAAGATGTCGCTCGGACTTCAGGACAAACTCTTCCTCGGTAACCTCGACGCCAAGCGCGACTGGGGGCACGCTAAAGATTACGTCGAGGGCATGTGGCGTATCGTGCAGCACGACACGCCCGACGATTACGTACTGGCCACCGGTGAGACGACCTCGGTCCGCGACTTCGTGAGGATGAGTTTTCGCGAAAGCGGCATCGAACTCGAATTCGAAGGCGAGGGCAAGGAGGAAGTCGGCGTCGTTTCCGAAAACAACAACGTCGACAACCCGCTGGAGGTCGGTCAGACGGTCGTAGCGGTCGACCCGCGCTACTTCCGCCCCACCGAAGTCGAGCTCCTCATCGGCGATCCGACGAAAGCGCAGCAAACCCTCGGCTGGAAGCACAAGTACAACCTGGAGCAGCTCTGCGCCGAGATGGTACGGTCCGACACCGAGGAATTCCGCAAATCGCAACTCCTCAAGGAGGCCGGCTTCGAAATCAAGAACGAATATGAGTGATCTACAGCTCGACGCCCCGATCTACGTCGCGGGCCACCGGGGGATGGTCGGCTCTGCCCTCGTGCGCGCGCTCGGGGGTCGCGGTGCGAAGAACATTATCACCCGCACCAGCTCCGAGCTCGACCTTCGGGACCAGGCGGCCGTGCAGGATTTCTTCGCGAGCGAGCGACCGACCTACGTTTTTCTAGCGGCGGCGAAGGTGGGCGGGATCCACGCCAACAACGTGTACCGCGGTCAGTTCCTCTACGATAACCTCATGATCGAGGCCAATATCATCGAGGCGTCCCGTCGGCAGGAGGTGCGCAAGCTCCTCTTCCTCGGCAGCTCCTGCATCTACCCGAAGTTCGCCGAGCAGCCACTCAAGGAGGACGCGCTGCTCACCGGTACGCTGGAGCCGACCAACGAGCCCTACGCCATCGCCAAGATCGCGGGCATCAAGCTCTGCGACGCCTACCGCGCGCAGTACGGTTGTAACTACATCTCCGCGATGCCGACCAACCTGTACGGTCCCGGCGACAACTACGATCTGCAGAACAGTCACGTGCTTCCGGCGCTGGTGCGCAAATTTATCGAAGCCAAAGCGAGCGGCGCGGAGGAGGTCGTCGTCTGGGGTACGGGATCCCCGCTGCGGGAGTTCATGCACGCCGATGACCTGGCCGGGGCCTGCGTCCACCTCATGGAGACGTACTCCGAACCCGGCCACGTAAACGTCGGTACCGGTGAAGAGGTGACGATCGGTGACCTGGCGCGCATGATCTCCGAGCGCGTCGGCTTCACCGGGAAACTCACTTTCGATACCAGCAAACCCGACGGGACGCCCCGCAAGCTGATGGATTCGTCCAAGCTCCGCGCGAGTGGGTTTACCCCGGGGATAACGCTCGCCGAGGGACTGGATCACGTGCTCGAGCTCGTCGAGCGAGCGGAATGGATACCTGAATTTAGTTAAAGCAGGACCCCGCTTACCTTCCCCGGCTCATGCCCCCCCCTATTTACCAGGAGTCTCACCTCCGTTCCATCCTCAAGGGAGTCTCCTGGCGCATTATCGGGACGGGCGTTCTGGTACTCGGCGCCTGGCTGTACACCGGAGACGTTACCCTGGCTTTTTCGTTCGGGGCCTTCGAGTTCGTGACGAAGCTCGTCTTGTACTACGCGCACGAACGCCTCTGGCAGCTCGTACCCCGCGGCACCGTACGGAGGATCGTGCGCCCGGACGCACCCAAGGATCCCCTCAATCCGAATGTCTAGCTCGCCCTACATCTACCCCCTAACCGGTCGAACCGTCTCTCGCGTGGAGCGCGAGGATCGCCAGGGGCACCGCGCGCACGTGGCCTGGCTAACCGGGCTCTCGGGTGCCGGTAAATCCACGGTCGCTATCGCGGTGGAGCGTCGCCTATTCGCCGCTGGACTATCGGTGAAAATCCTCGACGGGGACGACGTACGGAGCGGCCTGTGTAGCGACCTCGGGTTTTCGCCCGACGACCGGCGGGAAAATATCCGGCGTGTGGCCGCCGCGGCGCGCCTCTTTGCGGATACCGGATACCTAGTAATTTGCTCCTTCGTTTCACCGACACAATCGATGCGGGCTTTCGCCAAAACAATCGTCGGGGAGCCCGACTTCTCGGAGGTCCACGTTGCGGCAGACCTAGCGACCTGTGAGGCTCGGGATACTAAGGGACTGTACGCGAAGGCGCGATCCGGAGAGATCCAGGGTTTCACGGGCGTAGACAGCCCCTACGAGGCCCCGGTGGACGCTGCACTCACGCTGGATACGGGTACGGAATCCTTGGCATCTTGCGCGGACGAGCTCGCCGACTACCTGTTAGCTAAGATCGAGAGGAAAACGTCGGTTTAGCCAAATGCAAGATCTATGAACTATCAGCTCTCCCACCTCGCCGAGCTCGAAGCGGAATCCATCTACGTGCTGCGCGAGGTTGCGGCGCAGTTCGAGAATCCGGTCCTCCTATTCTCGGGCGGCAAGGATTCTATCCTGATGGTTTACCTCGCGGCTAAAGCTTTCGCTCCCGCGCGCATCCCGTTCCCGTTGCTGCACGTGGATACCGGTCATAACTTCACGGAAACGCTGCAGTTTCGCGACGAACTGGTGGAGCGCTACGGCGCCCGACTGATCGTAGCGAGAGTTCAGGACGCTATCGACGCCGGCGAGGTAGCCGAGGAGAAGGGCGTTAACGCGAGTCGCAACGGACTCCAGATCCATACCCTGCTCGCGGCGCTCGAAGACGGCAAATACGACGCTGCCCTGGGCGGCGGACGACGCGACGAAGAGAAGGCGCGGGCCAAGGAGCGCTTCTTTTCTCACCGGGACGAGTTCGGGCAGTGGGACCCGAAGAATCAACGTCCGGAACTCTGGAATCTATTCAACGGCCGTAAGCACCTCGGTGAGCACTTCCGCGTCTTCCCGATCTCGAACTGGACCGAGCTCGACGTGTGGCAGTACATAGCCGCCGAGCGGGTACCCCTACCCTCGCTGTATTTCGCCCACGATCGGGAGGTCTTCGAGCGCGACGGCATGCTGCTGGCGGACAGTGAGTACCTGCCGAAACGCGATTCGGAGGTGGTCACCACCCGGCGCGTACGCTGCCGCACGATCGGCGACGTGACCTGTACCGGGGTGTGGCCCTCGAGTGCGGAAACGCTCGACGACATCATCGCCGAGGTTGCGAGTACGCGGCTAACCGAACGCGGAGGGAGGGCCGACGATAAGCGTTCCGAGACGGCCATGGAGGATCGCAAGAAGATGGGCTACTTCTAAATTTTCATTGCTCTACCTACCCTACCCCGCTTTTTTCCCGGCGAAACGATCACGCTTTGACGACCAACCTCCTCCGCTTTACCACTGCAGGCTCCGTTGACGATGGCAAGTCGACCCTAATCGGTCGACTCCTGTACGATTCCAAATCGATTTTCCAGGATCAGCTGGAGGCGGTCGAAGCCGCTACCCTACGCCGCGGGGAAGCGGGCGTAAACCTGGCGCTACTTACCGACGGACTTCGTTCCGAACGGGAGCAGGGGATCACGATCGACGTAGCCTACCGGTATTTCGCGACGCCCCGGCGGAAGTTTATCATCGCCGATACCCCCGGCCACATCCAGTACACGAGGAACATGGTGACGGGGGCCTCCACGGCGAACGTGGCCTTAGTACTCATCGACGCTCGTAAAGGGGTGGTCGAGCAGACGCGGCGGCACGCGATTCTGGCGAGCCTGTTACAGATCCCCCACCTGCTCGTGTGCGTCAACAAGATGGACCTCGTAGATTTTTCTGAGGCTCGCTTCGAGGAGGTACGGACCGAATTCGAGCGCTTTGCCGCGAAGCTCGACGTGAAGGATGTAAGCTTTGTCCCGGTCAGCGCGCTGCTCGGCGACAACGTGGTGGAGCGCTCGGAGAACATGGGTTGGTACGAGGGACAAACGCTGCTCTACTACCTCGAGCACGTTCACATTGCCTCGGACCACAATTTTATCGACGGCCGCTTTCCGGTGCAGTACGTCATCCGGCCGAACACGGATGAGTTCCACGATCACCGGGGCTACGCCGGTCGTATTGCCGGTGGCGTGTGGCGCGTAGGGGACGAGGTACTTGCGCTCCCCTCCGGATTTCGCTCGAACTTGAAATCGATTGAGGGTCCCAACGGTCCGGTCCAGGAGGCGTTCGCCCCGATGTCGGTAAGCGTCCAACTGACCGACGATATTGACGTAAGTCGCGGCGACATGATCGTCCGTGCGAACAACCAACCGACGGTAACCCAGGATGTTGAGGCGATGGTGTGCTGGTTTGATTCGGATCGCAGCATTCAGCCGCGCGGTAAGTACCTACTAAAGCACACGACTCAGGAGGTTCGGTGCATCGTGAAGGAGGTTCGCTACAAGTTAAATATCGAAACGCTCCACCGGGATCTCGACGACACAGCACTCCAGATGAACGACATCGGGCGGATCGTGCTGCGGACTACGAAGCCGCTGTTCGTGGATGCTTACAACCGGAATCGGGTGACGGGGTCTTTCGTGCTGATCGACGAGGGGACGTTGAATACGGTGGCTAGCGGGATGGTGGTGGATCGGTAAGTGTAAATGATGATTTCCTGTAGGATAACGAAACTGTTTTCGTCAAGAATACAAACAAGACAATATGTGGTGCCCGGTAACGGAGCAATGCTCCACTATTCATGACAAAACTACCCATAATTACGAAGCTCAGGATTAAGAAGGTAATAATCCATATAGAAGTTAAGTTTTCTGGCAACAGTTTAACCTGCCGTCTTAAGACTACATAAAGAATAAATAGTTCGGCCCAGATCCAAGTGGCAGCTAATACAAATTTGAGGTTCCAAGTTTCTAGCCAGAGTAGAGGTTGCAGCGAAGTACTAAAACTCGTGAATACATTTAAGCCGGTTACAATGAAGTTATCACTACCCCAAGTAGTCAACGGATTTAAACTCGATCCCCCCCCTAACATGAGAAATGCCACCCTTTTCGATTCTAAGAAATTTCTTAGCTGACTTTCGAGTAATAGTTCGTCAGCAGCTAAGCCTACAAAAATGAGCGTTACTGATAGCCAAACGCTTTGCAGTAGACCGCCGTTACGTAGCTTGTTGCAACCCCAACCGAGAAGCCAAGCTAAAAGCACGATTACTGCGGTCTCGAAGCGCGTTAGAAAAATTATACTCATAGCAACACTTATATTGCCATACCATCTTATACTAGACACTTTATACTTATTGTACGCAACTACGATAACGGCAACCGCAATTATTAATAAGGATTCTCTACTTACTCCAGAGCAAAAAAAACCAATGCTTGGGAAGCTCAATATCCAAACCTGTACATTTAAATCCTTTAAAAGTAGGTATAGAATCCATATAAATCCTATGCACCAACAAACCTGGAACAGATAATACGAACCAAAACCGAGCCACCCCATTAACGCACAAATAGTAATTACAAATCTCATCCCTAAACCACCGAAAAATGATCCGAGAGAAGAACCGAGCTCTGGATATAGAATTACGTATTCTACGGGTTGAAAAATCCAATCAAGTGCCAGTTCAGGTCTAGCGAGTATGCTAGACCTTAAAAGTTCCCCTGACTCATAATACCAAAGTCCATCACTAGTACCTTGGATCTCATAGGTAACCACAATATTTATAAGCGCATAAAATATACTAATTATCAATACATAAATCCAAATTTGCTTTCTAGAAATATCTGGTAGTTTAACTGTAAAAATTAAGCGTGCCAAGCCAAGCCCCAGGAGCGCAGTAAAGAAAATGATAGTTATTTTGATAGCACTCATACGGATTTGTAAACTACTGTTGTTAACTGCCGTTAGGAACAGCACGATAGTACTCACTTATCAAGCTATACCCCCTCATAAGGTTGGATAGATAATCTGCTTTCGCGAAACCCTTACACCTCTTATCGCTCTATGCCGAAGACAGCTCCTTCCCGGGTCCTACAGATGGTCGACCTTAAGACCCAATACTCAGCGATTAAAGATGAGGTTGACGCCGCCATCCAGCAGGTTGTGCGTTCAGCACAATTCATTAAGGGGCCGCAAGTAGAGGGATTCGAGCACGACCTCGCGGAGTATTTGGGTGTTCCACACGTGATCGCGTGTGCTAATGGCACCGATGCACTACAGATCGCCATGATGGCGCTCGGATTGGAAGCCGGCGACGAAGTAATCGTACCGAGCTTTACGTACGTCGCCACAGCCGAGGCAGTGGCGCTGCTCGGGTTAGTCCCGGTTATGGTCGATGTCGACCCGCAAACCTTCAATGTTCGTACGGAAGACTTGCGGGGAGCCGTAACCGATCGGACGCGGGCCATTGTGCCGGTACACCTCTTTGGACAGAGCGTCGACATGGAACCGCTACTCGAATTTACCCAGGCTCACAATTTATACGTGGTCGAGGACAACGCCCAGGCGATTGGGGCGAACTACACCTTTACGGACGGGCGGCGGGCAAAGACGGGGTCGATGGGTGATATTGGCTGTACGAGCTTTTTTCCGAGCAAAAATTTAGGCTGTTACGGAGACGGCGGGGCGATTTTCACCAATGACGATGCGCTCGCCGAGAAGATCAGAATGGTGGCGAATCACGGACAGCGCATTACGTACTACCACGATGTAATAGGGGTAAACAGTAGACTCGATGCCGTTCAAGCTGCCGTGCTCCGAGTCAAGCTCCCGCTGCTCGACGAATACAACCGGCGCCGGCGCACAGCGGCTGATTTCTATGATCGGGCTTTTTCGTCGGTTGCTGAACTCCAGACCCCCACACGCTTTCGCGGAAGCGACCATGTCTTCCATCAGTACGTACTACGAGTAAATAATGGGCGTAGGGACCAATTGAAGGCGTATCTCGCCGATAAAGGGATCCCTCACAACGTCTATTATCCGGTTCCACTTTACAAACAGCCCGCTTATCAACTTTGGGTTTCGAAGGATTTTAGTCTCCCGCACACGGAGCTCCTTTGTTCTGAGGTCATTGCGTTACCGATGCACACGGAATTGGATAACGATCAGCTCACGTACATCACGGATGTGGTGCGAGAGTTCTTCGGCTAGAGGTCCCGAATACTGTCGAATCAGCGATCCCCAACGCCAACGCCAACGGAATCGATAACCCTCCGAATCACCCCCGTCAGCTTGCGGGCTCCTACCTCGGCTAGGTGGTCGCCGTCGTGAAAGTCGCCATCCGTGAAGCGTGGATCGGCTAGGAGGTTTACGTAGACGCAGTCGTCGTAGTGTGCCGCCATTCGGTGTAACGCCGCCTCGGTGGGCGTCCACTGATCGGCCTTCACGTGCTCGCGGTAGCTCACGTGTGCGGGCAGTGTCACCAATACGATCTGTACGTCGCGCGCCGCGCACCAAGCGATCAATTTTTCGAGCGCGACTTCGTTTTCGCGGAAGCGTTGCTGAGCCGCGCTCAAGTTCACATCGTGGTGATGGTGTTCGGCCGCCGAGCGGCCGCTCGCCGCTAGATCTGCCATCCCCGCCTCGCGGTGATCGGTACCCCAGCCAAGCGGGACACTCGTCAGGTAGTTGCGGTGACGGAAGTGGTAGTTGACTACGCGACCGGCGTTCTCCGGCAGTCGGAAGCTCAGTGCTTCGAGGTGCCGGCGGGCCTCCGTGCCCACGTCGAGGCCGTAGTAGAGGGCGTAATTCCTCGCGCGCCACGCCCCGGCTCCGGCGGAGAGCTGGTAGTAGAGCGATTCGTAGGATACCGCCACGATGACCGTTTTCAGCCGCGACATCCGCGCGCGGTACTTCGCGAAGATGAGTGCGTCAATATCGATCGACTGTGAGACGTAGGCAGCGTTGAAGGCATTGCCCTCTAAGTAGGCGGGGTCGACCCCGTAGAAGGCGTGCGAGCTGCCGAGCACCAAGGTCTCGATCTCGCCGGCGTGTGCGTCGAGGTACGCCCGCTTGTAAGCGTAGTCGTTCGGGATACGCCGCAGCAGCACGTCTACGGCTACCCCGAGCGCCAGGAGCGGCAGCAGGAAAAGCCCGACTTTTAGGAGGAAGTACCGCACGCTAGAACTGGAAGTAGATGAAGGCCTGCTCCTCGCCCCCGAACCAGAGCACCGCCGCGGTTAGGGCGTAGTACGCGCCGTAGCGCACCGCGGGCGCCAGGCGGAGGTCGAGCCCCTCGAGCGCGAAGGCCCGCTCGCGCCCGACCCACTCAACCACCAGGAGTAAACCTATCCACCCGAACGCGATCAGCCCCCCGGGGCGGCCGGGGAAGTGCGCCCCCGCGAACGGGGCGGTCGTCAGCATCCCGGATAAGTACCCGAGGGCGTGGCCGAGGTCCTCGGCCCGGAAGAACACCCACGCCACGGTCGTAAGCGCGAAGGTCGCCGCGATGCGGGCGAGGTCCCGGCCTTGCGGCAAAACCCGCCCCGGGGCCACGGCATCGAGGTGGCGGCGGTTGCCCCCGAGCAGCAGGAGGGGCACGAAGTAAGCGGCGTGGAGGGCGCCCCAGGCCACGAACGTCCAGTTGGCCCCGTGCCACAGGCCGCTGACCAGAAACACGATCACGACGTTGCGGATTGTCGCTGCCTTCCCTCCGCGACTGCCCCCGAGCGGGACGTAGAGGTAGTCGCGGAACCAGGTCGTGAGCGAGACGTGCCACCGCCGCCAGAACTCCGCGATGTCGCGCGCGAAGTAGGGGTAGCGGAAGTTCTGCTTCAGGTCGAAGCCGAAGAGGCGGGCGGTCCCGATGGCGACGTCGGAGTACCCGGAGAAGTCCCCGTAGATCTGGAAGGCGAACAGGACCGCGCCGAGGGCGAGGGTCGCGGCGGAGTAGTCGGCGTAGCCGTCGAAGATCAGCGCGACGTAGCGCGCGCAGTTGTCGGCGACGACGACCTTCTTGAACAGCCCCCACAGGATCTGCCGGAGGCCGTCGGTGGCGGCGGCGGCGTCGAAGCGGCGGGGGCGCAGGAACTGCGGGAGCAGTTGGGTCGCGCGCTCGATCGGCCCGGCGACGAGCTGGGGGAAGAAGGCGACGAAGGCCGCGAAGGCGACGGGATCGCGGGTGGGTGCGAGTCGGCCGCGGTACACGTCGATCGAGTAACTGAGCGTCTGGAAGGTGTAGAAGCTGATCCCGACGGGGAGCACGAGGTCGAGGCCGCGGCCGGCGACCTCGACGCCGAACAGGGAGAAGGCCCCGGCGAAGCTGTCGACGAACCAGTCGTAGTACTTAAAGACCGCGAGCAGGCCGAGGTTAAAGGTGAGGCTCGACCACAGCAGTGCCCGGCGCCGTGGGGGCCGTCGTTCGCGCCCGAGTCGCAAGCCGACGAGGTAGTCGACGAGGGTGCTCGCGGCGATGAGGCCGAGGAAGCGCGCGTCCCACCACCCGTAGAAGGTGTAGCTCGCCGCGAGGACGAGGGCGTTCTGCGCGCGCGTGCCGAAGCGCTGCGCCGCCCAGTAGAGCCCGAAGACGAGCGGGAGGAACACGGCGAAGTCGAGGGAGTTGAACAGCATAGGGGTGCGGGGCAAACCTAGACAGGTTGAGTTGGCGCGCCTATCCGGTGCGAAATCCTGATACAATCCTACTTGCTTCGAATGGCATCCTATGCGGAAAGGGGTTAGCTAACCCCTTCGAGTTAAGCTGGTGCGTTACTACCTATTGGTTGCTCGGCGATCTAGTAGACGAGATGCTGCGGATTCCGAGTAAGGTTGTCGTCGAGCCCGGTGCGCGGGTTGAAACCGGTTGACTTGCGTCTCAAATACATAATCGGCTAAATGCATACAGCTACTGAGGACATTTGTGTAGGCAAACTTTACGTCCTTTGCGCCCCGTGGCGACCTATTCGCTGTTAGCTCCCCAAATACCCTCAGATGCCCGACACTAAACCCTACGTAGCGATCATGGCCGGCGGAATCGGCTCCAGGTTCTGGCCCGCTTCACGTGAATCACGACCGAAGCAATTCTTGGATATTTTGGGGACCGGTAAGAGCCTGTTGCAGCTCACCTACGAACGGTTTGCTCGCATCACCGACGCCGAGCGGATCTTGATCGTAACCAATAACGCGTATCGCGACCAAGTCCAAGAGCAGCTACCCGAACTCCCAACCGCGAACGTGCTGTGCGAACCGAGCCGAAACAATACGGCTCCCTGCGTGGCCTACACCGCCTTTCGCATAGAAGCCTTGGACCCTGAAGCGGCCATGATAATCGCTCCGAGCGATCACGTAATTCTGAAGGAGGACAGCTTTCTGACCGCGGTCCAAATCGGGGTTGATTTCATTTCTCGACAGGATGCACTCGTGACGCTCGGGATCGAGCCGACGCGTGCGGATACCGGTTACGGATACATAAAATACGCCGCCGCCGAAACGCAGGCGGGGGTACACAAGGTCGAAGCGTTTCGCGAGAAGCCGAACTCCGCGACCGCGCAGGAGTACCTCAAGGAAGGGGGCTACGTCTGGAATGCCGGGATTTTCATCTGGCGAGCCAAAGATATTTTAGCCGCTTTCGCAGAACATGCCGAGCAGATCTACTCGACCTTAGCTCCGGGACGTGGCAAATTTGCAACGTCTGACGAGCAATCCTTTATAGACGTAGCCTACCCACAAACCGAAGCGATCAGTGTAGATTACGCTATTATGGAGCGTGCGGGAAACGTGTACACGATTCCTGCCGATATCGGGTGGTCCGATCTGGGTACCTGGGGATCTCTCCACGCGTTCGCGGGTAAAGACGATCGCTCCAACGTAGTGCAAGGCGGAAATACCGTGATGCTCGATAGTAGCAATAACTTAGTACGGACGAACGACGGCAAGCTTGTTGTAATTCGTGGACTCGAGGACTTCATCGTAGTTGACGAAGAGGATGTTTTGATGATCTACCCTAAATCCCAGGAACAGGAGATTAAGCAACTGACGAAGGACCTTCAGGACGCTAGGTATCTTTGATGGAGGCAAGCACTTCACCGACCCAATTCACCTCCAGGGTTTTACTACCACCGCCCGTAGCGGGGCTGCGGAGGGTCGCGTTCGTATCGAATAGTGCCTTCAGTCTCTATCAGTTTCGGCTTCCGATTATAGAAGAATTCTTACGCACCGGATACGAGGTATACTGCATCGCGCCCGTCGATCGACACGCCGATAAATTGGTGTCGCAGGGGATAAATTTTACGCCACTGGCGCTGAGCGGGCACGGCAAAGGCGCTTCGGAACAAGTTAGGAGTACCAGAGCGCTAATTTCCATCTACCGCGAGCTGAAGCCGGACTTCATATTCCATTACACCATTAAGCCGAACATCTTTGGAACCATCGCGGCTCGGTGGGCCGGTATACCGAGCGTGGCCGTAGTTACCGGACTCGGTGCGCTGGTAGATCTTAGTACCTCGCTCATCGACAGTTTGGTGAAGTACAGCTACGGTTGGGCTGCCCGCCGATCGCGTGAGGTATGGTTCCTCAACGACTACGACCTCGGGTATTTTCAAGGTCGAGACTGGCTTACTGGCACGCGTCATCGCGTGTTGCCGAGCGAGGGTATTCGATTGAGCGATTATCCCGCCCGGAGGCTGAGAGAACGGAACGGCCCCCTACGAATCCTCTACGCGGGACGAATTTTGAGGGCCAAAGGGTTGGAAGTTTTAGCGAAAGCGTCCGAACTACTGCAAGAACGGGGGGTCTCAGTCCGCATCGAGGTGCTCGGGTTTATGGAGACGGACAACCCAGACGCTATACCCTTACCCCAATTTACCAGCTGGATTAACCGGGGTTTGATCAAGTACAGAGGTGGGTCTGAGGATGTGCCTCCCTATTTGGAACGAGCGCACGTGGTAGTGCTCCCCTCGTACCGGGAGGGAATGAGCCGAATACTGTTAGAGGCGTTGGCTACCGCCCGACCTATAATAACGACCGATGTTCCCGGCTGCCGGGAGTTGACGCAACACGGGCTCAACGGGCTCATCTTCCCCGCGGGAGATGCACAGGCACTGGCAAGTGCGTGCGAGCATTTAGCTAATCTCGACCACAAATCTCTCCGGGCAATGGGCCACGCAGGAAGAAAGCTCGTGGAACAAAAACACTCGGTTACGGAGGTAGCGATCGTGTACGGAGAGTTTCTCCGTAAACTCAGCAAAGAGTCGAACAGGAACGTTGGTACCAGCTAGACTCGGTTCACTTCGTCACCTTTGAGTTGATAGACGTTCTGCGTTAGCGCACAACGGGCGTATCCGCTTTCGTCGAAACGCAGTCGCTCCCCTGCTGCGCTCATCCAACCGATTTGCACGGCTGGGTTACCGACGACTAGTGCATACGCCGTTACTGAGTTCGTTATCACGGCTCCCGCGCCGACGAACGCGTGAGCACCAATGTCGTGTCCGCAGATTACGGTGGCGTTGGCGCCGATGGTCGCACCGTGGCCTACGTGGGTGGCTTGGTACTGAGCGCTTCGGTCGATGGCGCTGCGTGGATTGCGCACATTCGTGAACACAACGCTGGGACCGAGGAATACATCGTCGCCGCACGTTACGCCACTGTAGAGCGAGACGTTATTCTGAACCTTTACGTTGTTGCCTAGTCGCACCCCGCTAGCGACAAATACATTTTGGCCTAGCCTACACCGTTCTCCGAGGACAGCGCCGGACGAGACGTGACAGAAATGCCAAATCGCGGAGCCGGCGCCAATTTCGGCACCTGAATCTATGACTGCGGTGGGATGAACTTGTACCTGCATGGCATACGTGTTCGAGGACTATCTGCGACCCCGTCTACCGTTTGACTGGTCAGCGAGCCAAGTCCAAGCCGCCGCGTAGGTACTCTCCCACGTCGCTTGCCGAACTCTACCGCGAAGTAATTCTGAAAACTCCCTGCGCTGTCGCTTTGCGCGAAGAGCGAATTCGTATAGGCGTTGCCCGTCTATAGGCGCACCGTCGGTTCCGATCGAGAGAACAGCGTCGCAGCCATTCCACAAAGGATCTCTAAACGTCGCAACGAATGGAAGCTCGGCGGCGGCGTACAGTCGGTGCTTCAGCGAGTAGTGATAGCTAAGCTGATTGTCAGGATAGCTGAGACCGCCTATACCAATGTCGGCAGTCGCTAAGAGCGTGTCGCGCTTCGCTCCATGAACGGGGCCGACCCACTCCATCGATAGTCCGAATCGATCGCCCAGAGCGTTGAGCTCATGGTTGAGAGGACCTTCTCCGGCGAGTACGAAATGAAATCTTGATTGAAGCGAGGCTGCGTATACTGCCTCGAATAATCGGTCTAGCCCGTGAACGGGAGCCCACTGGGCAATACCGACAGCGAGTATAGGCCCTGACGTACTCGTTTTTAGTTTGATAGTCGACCGCTGTTCATTCAACTTAATCCCGTTACTGACTTTAAGCGTGGGCTTCCCCCAAAGAAGTTCGTGCGCGGAAGTCGTGGCGATTGCGTCTAAGTACCGAGCACGAATGAAATCTAGCTTATCGGTCAGTGCGTGAAACACGCTACGGACGCCTCCAACATTTCGGTTCCCGTACGGAAATGTAGGCAGGTCGAGTAAAGTATTTACCCCAACCACCTTCGCCTTTCGGAGCAGAAGAATTTGGGATGGGGTGGTCGGCATAGCGCGTAGCCAAAGCACGTCGTACTGTGCGAGCGTTCGTGCGCCGATCTTCGAATACAGTCCCGATACGCGGAACCATACCGCGCGGAGGGTATTCGGATCCGTGTGCTGCTCCGGCCACTTTACTTCGTTCCTGTTCGCTGGCCAGTCGAACCACTTTGTACCGTGCGGAAAGACCGCATGAACTGACAAACCCCGCTGCCTGCCGGCGCGCACCAGCTCTTCGCACTTATCACGTAGGCCAAGTGTCTCACGACGCGTAACATCGATCGAGAAAATAGCTAAGACTCGAACGGGCATACCTGTCTCAAGCTATCGAGCTCTATCCCCAGCGCGTTAGCCAGTGGGTAACTACTGTTATGGATGTTGACTACCAACTGAGCGCCTCTTGCGTTTAGCGTTATAAAATCGACCCAGTCCTCCCGGCAACGAGTAGGATTCCAATCGTTGCGCTCCATCCAAGCCGTATCCATAGCCGCTAAAGGTCTTTCGGCTAGTCGGAAGGAGTTCTCAGCATCGAAATCGTAGAGTCGATACCTGAAGCTCGTACCGCAGCGAAAGCCGAGTCTATCCCGGTAGCCTAAGCTACTATCCGTTTCGATCCCTAAGCGAGCTAGTAACTGTGGGGTCGAAGCCCAATCCCACCGCAAGTAATGCTGTCGACTCTCTATTGGCGCCCTCCCGCAAAGCTGGCGGAAGCGCTCTAGTTCCACACCCATTCGCTCCGGGTGAGTAGCTACAGTATAGCTAGGGTGAATACCTACGCTCATGCCGTGGGCTGCCGCTTGGGACAGCCAATTTTGCAAGGCTTTATCCGTGCGGTCCGAACCTCCATCCGCCCGAACGTGACGTCCCAGAAGCAAGTAGAGTACTCCCCCGCGATCTCGCAACGTTTGTTCCGGATTGTCAAAAGGGTCGTGTGCAGCTTTCGTCTCCGATCTCCATTCGCGCTTCACTGCATCTAGCAATGCTCCACGCGCAGCCCCCTTTCGTCGAACGTAGTTCACGAAGCGAAGTCCCGACCAAGGACGTTGATACTGGCGCACGTGATCCAGATCGTGCGTCATGAATACTGTCGAAGGACCAATCATGGGCTCCATACCAAAGGTGCGGAGTACGGCTGCCACCAGGCGATCAGCCCGAGGCTCTCTTTCTAAACCGTGACGGACCAACCATTGCGCCTTCGATATTGGCGGATTTACGCTCAGGACTTTCGGACTTCTTTCTTGCCAGCACGATAACCAGTAGAATAGAGAGCTGAACCAGTCGAACGCAAACGCGCCATTTGCATAAAACTCGGTGCTCGATGCCCAACCGATGCCGTAGATTTTGGTACCCTGCTGAACTGCGTAACAGAGGCGCGGACCGAATACCGAAAGCGTAGTACGGTCATCGCAGGCTTCGTCAAACCAAGCCGTGCCGCCAGTTACGGCAGCTATATCGAGTTGCGGCGATACAACATCACCCCCCACTTCGACAAACCGAATACGCTCACCCGCATAAGGATGCTCGGCTACCCAGTCTAGTACGTACTGCGCTCGAGCTCTTGTCCTCGGACCGCTAGGAAACCGAACGCTGATCAGGTTTTGCTGCATCGGTACAGGATCCTAGAGTCGGTTGGGATTCGTAAAGCCACGAATAGACTCTAACATCCTCCACGGGTACGAAGTGGCGGCACGGACCTGCCCGTACCACTTCGGTTTTGCTCCGAAAGATTGGAAGAATCGAGCAGGTCCTGGCAGGTGGCCAGACTGAAAGTTGAACTCGCTCAGGCCTCGTTCGCGCACTTGGTCGATTGCGTAAGCCTGTAGCGCGGACCCAGTGTCTTTTCCCGCTTTTTTCGTTCTAGCTGAATAGACGAGATAGGCTGTTCTAGCATCGAAGACGATGCCCAGTGTAGCTAGTAGAACTCCGTCATCTGTTCGGGCAATATAGAATTCTCCGAATCCACTGTAGCAGGCAGCCGCCATAACCTCCTTGGCGTGCGCAGGTATAATACTAGAGCTTACCTCAAAAGTATCTTTAAGATCCACAACACTAACCGATCGAAACAGCTCCACGTCATTTCTATTTGCAGAACTTCGAATCTGCCGTCGGCGCAGCGTTGAAAAATTAGGCCTAAGCTTTAGATCGAGAACTTGGCAACCCATAGCGCGTACCTGTCCAGGATATTTGCATACCTCAGCTGCTTCGTGCAAGGTGAAGATTCCGTAATTTATTTCGCTCGTTGGCAAGGCCGGAAGGCTGGCCGAAGGTCTTAGTAAGCGAGGACCTAGGTATGCGGTGACGCGTGGGAGACTTATCCAGGTTAGGACCAGGCGACGATTCAGTACGTAGGGCCAAACCCAGCTCGGATCAGTCCAGTTATCGCTAGCCGCTGTCCAGTATGGATCAACGACATCGAGCCACTTAGGCTGCCAGTATAGCGGTAGGTCCAGCTGTTGCGCCGCCCAGGCTCGGTACTTCCGTCGACAACAATGACCTTCACGCATGATCACAAGCAGCTACAGCACGCCACTTACTGTGTATACCCAACGGAAAGGTGCCTATAGCGGATTTTTCCTCCAAGCGCTTAAAGGATTACGAGTTTACCGAAGCCACCGGCAATGAAATCGTCCATCTTTGTTTCCCGTTGATCGAGTTCGCCATCGTCGCCTTGGGTTGCGAAACGGTACAGATAGACTCCCTTGGCTAGGCGTTGCCCGTATTCGTCCGTCGCGTTCCAAAAGCCATCGGTAAGCTGGCGACCGACTTTCAAGTCCCCGAGCTCATCAGGCCCCAAAGACCTAACCAAACGGCCGGAGGTACTGTAGATATCGATTTGGAAGTCGTCCGGAGGTACGCCAGTGGCTTCGTATTGAAACTGAACGTGATCGACGAAAGGGTTGGGGTATGGCAGCACATTCGATACCGCCGTCGCATTCACCACTTCGAACCTGAGTTCAGCCGGTGTCCGCACGCTATTCGATGCTTCGTCGCGTGCTACGACGCTGAGCGTGTAGAGTCCATCCGGCAGCTCGCCTGGCTCGTAAGTGTGGTAAGCCTTTTGGACGTCGCTCCCATTTTCTTCAGACCGAAACCGCACCTCTCCCGGGAGCTGATTCCCGGTGAAGACTTCGCCGCTTTCGGCTTTGAGGGTAAAGGTTACACTCCCTTCGTCCAGTCTATCGTATATGTTATCATCGGCTAGCACGGCCTCGAAGCTCGGCTCGGTGACAAGCGCTGTACCGGGGGGCGGGTTGTCGCCGTCCAGCAGGAGCGTGATCGTAGGTGCAGTTCGGTCCCTGAGCTGATAGGTAGATAGGAAACCGATATTATTTTCTCGAACGTCTTCTGGTTGATTCTCGGCTACTAGGGTAAAGAGTATACTAGTAGAATCAAGCAGCTCCTTTCCAGGTACATTAATCTTCGCTAGACGTGAATCCCAGGCCTTCATGATACCGAGCGAATCCGTCCGTAAAGGATTTCCAGCACTAGAACCTACCGATCGGGCTTGTAGGCTAGCCTGGTGTACTTCCGTCGAGCTTATGTTTCGCACATTGACCTCTAGGTTGAAAGGTGCTCCACGGCTGAGGGTATCCGAACTCCTTTTGAACTGAGTGGCCGGGTCAAATACTAGTTCGGGTCTCGGTGTATACTCTAAAGTATAAGCTGGAGCTTTAAGCTTTCCCTCTTCGCCCGGCTCGTTCCTACTCATCTCAATATTCAGCGATGAATAGGCGTTCCGATCTATAGAGGAGAGGTCAAATTGACCAGTACTAGACGAGTCAGACAGCAAAATATCTACTGTGCCGTCAGATAGGGTTCCGAGTAGACTAACAGCGATTTCGGCCGAATCGGAACTTACCTCTATGTCATACGACAACCGGCCATAGTCCTCCGCAGTAGGAAGCGCAGGACTGATGTATTTACCCCGCCCCCCGGGCAATTCGACGAATACATCACTCGTCAGCACGTCGGATCGCGAAGTGCCGAGTTGCTCACTAATAACACCATATCCCTTGCGATAGACGAGCTGGTAGGGTACCGTTTCGCCCTGGACCCATTCACCGGCGTACTCTGCTCCAGCCCTGGACAGAGCTCCAGCTATTGTACGTTCCAAGGTAGTGAGACTGTCCGCTTGCCACTCCTCGAAATTGAACGTATCCGTTACTCCGTACAACGACATCACCCATACGTAGTCTCCTTCCTCAACAATACTATCTAACATGTTAACTATTGCGGCGCGTTGCTCGCGGCTATCGGTCGTGTAATGAAAAATGAAGCGATTGAAGTCAGCATTGGATCCGATCAATCGAGGATCCTCGTGATCTAAAAATTCGCCCGTATCGCCGTTTGCAATCGCAAACCCCAGTGCGGGTATTTGATTTCGTCGAGGTATAATGCTTCCACCGACAGCAACAAAGTTTTTCTGAAAACTAGGATCATTAACCGATTCAACTACTTTTGTACGTGAGGTTATGAAAAAACCAGCATTCCGAAATTGCCACTCGCCAACGCTATCCGGAAAATAACCTTCGTTGCTTCCGGCTCTAAATTGATCCAAGCTCCTTGGTCCCCAAGCATCGCTCTTTGGCGCCTGGCTCACAACTGAGAACGAGCGTGGCGTCGTAGAATATAGGCTATCCTGAGGACCGAGCCCAACTCGCCAGAAGTAAGTTGTGTTCGGACGGAGTATTCCAGGCGGTTGCCACGTGACTAGCCCTAGCCCAGATTGAGTATTGGAGCTTACAACTTCCTTAAAGTTGATGTCGAGTGCTAGCTGCCAGGAAATAAGCTGCGGTTGCCCAAACGGATCTCTCGTGGAAGCGTGAAACGTCTGAATAGTGCTGTCGGTAAGGGCGAGATCGTGCGGATACAGCGGATCCACTCCATCGTCTCTAATGAAGAATTGAACGCCCCCGCTTACGTTGTTCGACACCGCAGCGGGGGTAGGCACCTCGGTGATCGAGTCGGACACGACTGTTGCCCAGACCGTATTAAGCCCAACACCCTCTCGGCCCCACGCGTCAATCGTCTTGCTGAGACTCACCCGCGCCGCTGGAGCATCGAAATATACCGTGTCGACGGCCGCACGCGGGCGAAGAGCAGTCGCCCGCTCAATAATCACTCGCAGTTTGCCCTGCTCATTGGAACCTAGGTTAATCACGTCAAGATCGATAGAAAGGCTGTCGATACCGTAGGCGAGGTTTGCTGGACCTACGATGAGATCCTCGGTGGGTATTATGTAGTCCGCACCTTCGTGCTTGTAAAGCACGAGCGCCGGATCTCCTTGGAAAGCGAACTGTTCCGCGAGCTGTTGATTGAGGTAAGAGTTTGCGGACAACGACTTCTGAAGTGCTACCCTGAAAGCATCTCCCACGGTTCCGCTGTAGTTCCCTGCACCGAACGACTGATAGAAATCGCTCGCGAACCGCTGGAGTACGGACGGATAGCCGAGTCCGACACTCGCCGCGAAGGCGACTGCCGCTTTGTCTTCGTAGAGCATGAAGCGCTCTCCCGCGCTCTTCGCCGAGGTTTGCATGTTCCCGGAATAGCACCCTAACGAGATCATCAACGGGTAGCGGCCCTGGTTCTCGTAGCGCACCGGATCGTCGATGTTGAAATCGAAGGTCCCAGGCGAGGAGTGGCCGAAGAAGGTGATCACGCTGGCGCCCTTGTTGATGCGATCGAACAAGTCATCATTCTCGACTTGCTGTACCGGTTGATCGGAGTTCTTATAGAGTTCGTACGTCTGGGCACCAAAGCGATTGGTTTCGAGTATGCGTTGCATTTGCCGCAAACGGTTCCTGATGCTGGCCTGCTCATTCGCGTTCGAGCCACCCCCCAAATGGACGATTTGCTTCATCCAAGCTCTGGCCTGCTCGCTTTGAGGAACCGTCATCGCCTCCACCGTTGCCCGTACTTTCCGTAGATAAATATCGAGTTCCTCACTCGTCTCAACGGGGATACGGCCAATGGCAGAAACCATTTGCTGGGTTACCGGATGTACGGCCAATAGATTATCGGAAGCCGGGTAGCCGAAGCTCGGAACGAATGCCGTGGCGTTATCCGGGGCTATCAAATCTCCCGGTAAGCGAAGTGCAGTAAATTCGCGCCCTTTACCGATGATAAACGTGTGCTCGATCGCCGAAACGCTAGATGCCCACAAGATTAGGTTCCGCATAGCTCGCGCGTCCTGCGGCAAACCGTAACCAAATACGTCGTACAAATCTTCGACATCGAAAGCTGCTACATCGAATGATCCGCCGGCGGCGCTTTCTCTAAACTCTCGGTAATCATCAGGACCGAGCGTCCAGTCGGAAAGCTGGTTCGAGCTAATAATCAAATAATTAGTCTGTTCGGATAATTCGGGTACCGATAGGTCAACCGACTCAAATACGGCAGTCAGCGTTGTGGAGGCATCGCTCAACACAAATCTATCTCCAGGCTCGACTTGCGTAAACTCACTGAAGTCTTGACCGCTTTTACTAAGCGCTTGGCATCTCCTCCCATCGATATCAAAAACTTTGAAAATCTTTCCACTCGGAAGGGCGCCCCATTGTAAGGCGTACGGACCGGTAGGGGGTGGATCAATAGCGTACCGAACGGTGGCAGACCTGCTCGACGCCAAATTGGACGCCTCGTAATAGAGTTCTGCTTCACCTAACGCTACCCGGCTGGATGGCCCGCTCAATGATTCCGTCTTGATAGCTACTCTACTACCCGAAATCGTACCTGGGGCTAGTATCTTCTCGTATTTCGAGAATTGATTTTGACGTAAGGAGTCCTTTATAAGAAGGGTATTATCGATGCTCAACGTCCAAACGCGGTTGTCTAGAGCGCCAGCGCTGGAGAGCGTATTTATCTTTAAAATACCCCTACCACCCTCCGTAAAGCCCGGGGTGTTGTACGATAGATTTCGATCGGCGGTAAACGCGAAGCTCCAGCCGTCGCCATCTTGGAACGAACTGTACTGGGAGGAGTACGTATTGAAGCCTTTTGCAACCCAGTGGCTAGCTAACGGACCGGTGCTGAGCGCATACGCGGACATTTTTGGGGCTACGCTCGGTGTGGATGGCTGAACGATTTCAGTGTACCGTAAGTGATCCCCCGGGGAGACGGTGAGAAAATATGCTACGGTATCACTGAACAACGCCCGGTTCGGCGAAAGCATCCCGTTCTCTCCACTGGGATAGAGCTCGCTTTGGTAGCTCGTAAGCGGATTCTCCGCAACGTAAAATTCTAAATAATCAGCATCGCCAAACACCCTATCCTCGCTAACGAACACCGGTACTTCTTCGCCAACCAAAAGTAAGCTCAGCTCTCTCCCCTCTACGTTCTCTAATCCGTTGGCGGCGAGGTCGGCCCCGGTAATCCGGTACACACCGGACTGTCCTGTTTTTACCTTCAAATACTGCTGCCCGTCGACGATCCACTCGAATCCGTAGCTGCTCGTTCCGTCCGACTGCGCAGCGACGTTCAGGCTTGGGCCCATCCAACAGCACGATACTAGAAGCGCGATTGATGCCGATGAAAGGAGTTTAGACATAGTTACCAAAGGTAGGGGCTTACTCAAAAGGAGTGCGTCAGCTACGTAGCTTTTACGGACCTAGCCGCCAGCTAGTATGAGATAAGGTAACTTTGCGTTCCTAATCGCCAAATTGAATGTCCAAAGCTTACATCCTCAGCGCCTTACGAACTCCGATTGGAAGTTTTGGCGGAAGCTTAAGCTCACTCTCGGCCACCGCACTCGGGAGTGTAGCCGTTAAAGCCGCGCTCGACGCCGCCCAAATAGAGGCTCATCAGGTGCAGGAGGTGTTCCTCGGCAACGTAGTCTCCGCGAACCTCGGCCAGGCCCCCGCGCGACAGGCAGCTTTGGGGGCTGGCCTACCGCACACGGTCCCCTGTACGACCGTCAACAAGGTATGCTCTTCCGGGATGAAGGCGATCGTATTTGCCGCGCAAGCCATTGAGCTCGGACAGGCGGACGTGGTTGTCGCCGGTGGTTTCGAGAGCATGAGCAACATCCCCTACTACGTACCCCAAGCCCGCTTCGGTTACAAATTCGGCGGTGGCGCCCTCGTGGATGGACTGGTCCACGATGGCTTGCAGGATGCTTACGACGAAGTGGCCATGGGGGTCAGTGCCGATCAGACTGCAGCCGAGTGTGGGATCGGTCGGGAGGCTCAGGATGCTTACGCAAAACGGAGTTACGAATTTTCCGCTCGAGCTGCCAGAGAAGGTCGATCCGCTAAGGAAATTATACCCGTCGCCGTTCCACAAAGACGTGGAGACGATGTTTCGGTGTCCGAAGACGAGGAGTTCTCCAAGGTCAAGTTCGATAAGATGCCCGGGCTGCGGCCAGTCTTCTCTAAAGACGGAACCGTAACCGCGGCGAATGCATCCACCATCAACGATGGGGCCTCGGCGCTCGTCATCGTGAGCGAGCGGTTTCTGAAAGCGCACGATTTGGCACCACTAGCCCGGATTGCCGGCTACGCCGATGCCGCCCGCGAGCCGATGCGCTTCCCCCTCGCACCTACCCTGGCCGCCCCGAAGGCCCTGGAACGCGCGGGAATCTCCATGTCGCACGTCGATACCTTGGAGGTGAACGAGGCCTTCGCAATGGTACCGTTAGCTTTCGCCGACACGCTCGATGTCGATCCTACCAAAATCAACGTGAACGGAGGTGCGGTGAGCCTCGGACACCCCTTAGGGATGAGTGGCGCCCGTATTGTGGGGACGTTAGCGCACGAGCTGAGCCTGAAAAAACAGCGGTACGGTTTGGCGGCGATCTGTAATGGTGGGGGTGGAGCAAGCGCGCTCGTGCTGGAAGGTTAAGCGTGCTCCAAAATCGTTTCGTCCACAATAGAAATAGGCGTAACCTAACCCTCGAGCCAGTGCCCGACCGCAGCCAAGCGAAAAACGGTTTTTGCCAAACGGGGGGATTTCACTCGTGCCATATCCACGGTGGGTGACGGTAAGCCGAATGCCCGAAAGGCGGCCTCGAGTCCGTCGGCAAACCAGGTGGGATAAGCCTGTATGAGGCTGGTCTCGGCGGCCGGTAAGCCCCGTTTTTGCCGCTCCCTGCGCAGCGCCTCCGGCCAGCGTTCGCCGAAAGCAGCTTGGAGCAAGCGCTTGCGCGCGAAACCGCGGACGCAATACGCTCCCGGAAGGGCCAGCGCCAGGTCCACCAGGTCAACGTCGAGGAAAGGATAGCGCGCTTCGATTCCGTGAGACATGGCGATGCGGTCCTCGTACCAAATCATCGTCTGCAGTTGGTAGCCGGTTATATCGCGGACGCGTCGAGCCGTTACCGCATCCGGTGATCCCGCGTCAGGGGGGCTTGCGTACGCGCCGCCGAGACGCCGGGGGAATGGAGCAACTAGTGAAGTGGCGGCCCGAACGTCAAACCCGGCCGCTATCGCCCCCCGGATACCCCCGAGGCTACGTAAGCGCGCTAAAAGGCGGTAACCCGGGGAAGACTGTAGCGAGCTATAATAGTTATATCCTCCCAAAAGCTCATCCGCCCCCTGTCCGCTGAGGACAACCGGTACCCCGCTCCGGCGAGCCGCGGAGTAAAGGCGATCGAGGGCGAGCAGGGATCCGCTGGCCAGCGGGGCATCGAGCGTGCGGTGCAGACGCGAAGCGTTTTGCCGCAAGGCTTGCTCACTGGGCAGTTGCGGGACCTTTTCGAGACGGAAGTCCCGCCCGTACCAACGCCCGACTTCCTCAGATTCGTCGTCGGGAGCGCCATTGGCGAACGTGAAGGCGACGCGCCGCTCCCGGCCGGCCAACAGCGCGGCGAGGCTACCGGAGTCCTTGCCCGCGGAGAGCATCAGTCCCACGGGCACATCGGCGCGCAGGCGCAGCTTTAGACTACATTCGAACCGCTCGGCGAAGGCGGCGGTAGCTTGCTCGAAGCTCAGGCTCAGCGGTTTGCCGGCGACCGGACGATAGTATCGGCTTTGAGTTTCGGTAAGCGTCCCGAGGTCCAGCTCGATGTAGGTACCCGGTTCGACCTGCTTAACGCCGAGGTAAAACGTATCCGGCGCCGCCGGGTACTGCGCGGAATGGATAAAGTTAGACAGCGCAACGTGGTCTACACTCAACGCCGGGCCCAGGCCGGCGGCCTCACTCGCGAAGGACCAAGCTCGCCCGATCCGGGTGTAAACGAGAGGTTTTTGCCCGTAGCGATCCCGGCATACCATCGCCCGGCGTGCCACGTGATCGACGAAAACGAACGCCCAGAAGCCCCGCAATCGCGGCAAGCACGCAGCCCCCTCGCGGCGGAGTAAGGCGAACAAAACGGCCGTATCACTAGCGGTATCCACCTCCACCCCCGCCGAGGTTAGCTCCCTCGCTAACTCCAGGTAGTTGTGCACTTCCCCGTTGAAAACCAAACTGTACCGTTCGTCGACCACCGGCTGTGCCCCGTGTTCGGCATCCCCCACGATGCAGAGTCGCGTTTGCCCGAGCGCTACGTTGCCCCGAATCGAGCGCCCGCTCCCGTCCGGTCCGCGGTGGCATAAAGCCTGAATATTGAGCTCCAATTGAACTCGATACCCCGCTGCATCCGAACCGATATAAGCACAAATCCCACACATAACGACGCATCTACACACTCCTCCGCGCCCCCCGCGTGACCTTCGCGTCGCCGCGATAAAAATTTATCTCCGCCTCCCTATAATCTAACGACTACTTCCCCCGACCCTGCCCCAACACCACCAACGTATAAAACAGGATCTTCAAGTCCAACGCCAGGCTCATGTTCTCGATGTAGAGAATATCGTACCGCAGCCGCGCCAGCATCTGCTCCAGGTTACTCGCGTACCCGAACTTTACCTGCCCCCAACTCGTGATCCCCGGCCGCACCTTGAGCAAGTGCCGGTAGTGCGGCGCCTCGGCCATGATCAAATCGATGTAGTGCTGGCGCTCCGGCCGTGGACCGACCAAGCTCATGTCTCCCTTCAGCACGTTCCAGAATTGGGGCAGCTCGTCGAGGCGCCACTTGCGGATGAAAGCCCCCCAGGGTGTGATGCGGGGGTCTTCTTCGTGACTCAACTGCGGACCGTGCTTCTCCGCGTCCACGTACATCGAGCGAAACTTGATGATCTGGAAGACCTGGCCGTTCCACCCGATGCGGGGCTGCCGGAAGAAGACGGGCCCCGGACTACTCATCCGCGTACGGATGGCGAGGTAGAGCAGGAGGGGGGCCAGCAGCACGAGCGCTACCGCGCTCACCAGCACGTCGATGACGCGCTTGACCACGGCCTGCGTGCTCGAGATCAGGTTCTGACGGATCTCGATGACGACCGTGCCGAAGACATTGTTCATCCGCACGTTGCCGAGTAGGATGTCGTACATGTCGGGAATCACCTTAACGAGGATACGGTCGCCGAACTCGAAGAGCACGTCGACGATCGCGCGCAGGCGACCGTGTTCCTCCGGTTCGGTGGCGATGATCACTTCTTCCACGCCGTGCGCGTCTATCACCTGGCGCAGATCCTCCACCTTGCCGAGCTGCGGCAGCCAATCGCGCAGCGGTTCGTGCTCGCCGTTGGTACTCACGTAGCCGCGGAGCATGTAACCCAGACTCTTCTTGCGGTGAGCGATGTCGTTGTACAACTCGAGCGCGCGCAAATTGCCGCCGATCACGAGCGTGATGTACCCCACCTTACCCGCCTTGAGGCGACGACTCGCCCAGGTCAGCACGATCATGCGCACCGCGGCGGTCAATACGAACTGCAGCCCGAGCAGGACCAGAAACGATCGGTAGTAGGTCCGGTAGTCCGTGACCACGTCGTCGAGGATCAGCGCGAAGAAGAGGATCACCACGCCGAGGGTGGAGAGTAGCGCCGTGCGGATTAGTGTAGCCAGGCGCGAGAGCCTGTAGATGTCCCGGTAGTTGTCGAACAGCGCGTAAAACAGCAGCCACGCAATCGGCACGAGCAGCACACCGTACCACAGCTTCGTATCCTGGAAGATCGTCTGACTCGTAAACGCATCGCCCTCCACCCCCTTGCGGTAAGCGAAGAAGAGCGCCCACGCAGCGCTGGCTGCGAGGTAATCACCGGTCCGGTAGAGGATAGTGTCCCGCTGACGTCGCTGCCGGACCACTAGCGGGACAGAGGTTTTACGTCGTCGATCTCGAAACTTCGCGGGAGAGCAGCTCGCGCCCCGGCCGAAGCGCGCGGGCCTACCCGCACGGGCTGGTCCGCTAACCCCACGTCCGCCCGGCCGGCGGGTAGCCTACCGGCCGGCCACGGCGGCGACGATCCGGACCAAGCGTAGGGCGTACAAAGTGTCCTCATCGGGTAGCTTCAACGGTGAGCTTGGCCCGCCGCAGCTCAATGTCAGCCAAGATGCGATGCGCCACGTCGAGCGCGCGTCTGCCGGCACGCAAATCGACGGCGATCGGTGCCCCTTCGCGTACGCTCGCGCAAAACTGGCGGAGCTCCTCCAGGATTGCGTTCGTGGGGTAGACTTCCGGGTACTCGACCACCACCTCGCGCAGGCCCTCCGGGGTGGGCAGTTGGAATGGACCGGGGCTCGCCGGATCGTGGTCGCTCAAGCGGACCACCTCCGTCTTCTTCTCCAACATGTCGATGCCGATGTACGCGTCGCGCTGGAAGAGGCGCAGTTTGCGCATGCTCTTCAGCGAGATGCGACTCGCCGTCAGGTTGGCCGTCGTGCCGTCGACGAAGTCGAGGCGCGCGTTGGCGATGTCCACCGAATCGCCCACGACCCCCACCCCGCTCGCGCTCACGGTCTCCACTTCCGAGGGCACGAGCGAGAGCACGATGTCGAGGTCGTGGATCATCAGGTCGAGGACCACCGATACGTCGTTGCTGCGTGGGTTGAAGGAGGCCAGTCGGTGCGCCTCGATGAACACCGGCCGCAGGTCGATGCCGCCCACGGCGAGCAACGCGGGGTTGAAGCGCTCCACGTGCCCGACCTGCACCGTGCGCGCCCGCCGGGTGGCGAGCTCCTCCAACTCCGCCACTTCGGCCACGCGCTCCGTGACGGGTTTCTCGATAAAGACGTGCAGCCCCGCCTCCAGAGCGGCTTTCGCCAAAACGTAGTGCGTACGCGTGGGAGTGACCACATCGACGGCGTCGCAGGCGTCGAGTAGCTCCGCGTAACTCTCGAAGGCCCGCACGGAGTACGTTCGAGCGGTTTTGGCGCAAGCCTCCCGGTCGGTATCGAAAACCCCCACGAACTCCAGCTCGGTGGGCGGCAACTCGGCGAGGCACCGGGCGTGAACTTTACCGAGGTGTCCGACCCCCACTAGGCCGGTACGTAACGCGCTTACTCCCATGCGGGCGACAAGGTAGAGGCTGGGCGGACTCTAGCGGAACCACATGAGCGTGGCCCCCAATAGGGTGATGAGGACCAACAGCCCGCTCGCGATCGACAGGCTTCGCCGGATACCGCCGGTGAAGGTGAGGATATCCGCCGCGTGCGCCGGGTAGCGCGCCACGAGCCCGCGGATGCGCCGCTCGTTGAGCATGTCGCTCGCGTCGAAGGCTACCCGGGCGCGCTCGAGGCGGCGGTAGGCCTTGAGCACGCGGACGCGGAAGTACACGTTGAGCCCGAGCAAGCCGAGGAAAGCGGCGGCGATTACGACGATCAGTGTGGTTTCCACGCGACGCAAGGTCGCCCATTCCCCCAGTACATTCGCATCCGCATGCCGCGTACCTCCCGCCTCCGCATCCTCACCCTGGCCATCATCGCGTACATGCTGCTGGCTTTCGCCTGGTGGTCGGTGCTGCTGTACGTAAAAAACCGGGACGCCTTTCACGCCAAGGCGGAGCTGGCGGCCATCGGGATGGTTGCCGAGGGCCGTGTGGAGTCGCGGGTCGACTACGAGTCCACCGTCGAGTACGAGGAGCTACACGCCAGCTACCGGCGCCAGGAGCTCATGATCCTCGGGGAGGCGATCGTGTTCGTGATCACGCTGGTGGCCGGCATCTACCTCGTCAACCGCAGCTACCGTCACGAGGTGCTGGCCGCGCGACAGCAGCGCAACTTTTTACTCAGCATCACCCACGAGCTCAAGAGCCCACTGGCCAGCATCCGCCTCGTACTCGAGACCCTGATGCGGCGCCAGCTCAAGCCGGAGATGCAGCGCAGCCTCTCGGATTCCGCACTCAAAGAAACGACCCGCCTCACCGCCCTCGTAGAGGATTTACTCCTTTCGGCAAAACTCGACACGCAGTACTCGCCCAACCTCGAACCCCTCGACCTGAGGCGACTCGGCGAAGAGTGGATTAACCGATTGCGGGTAAAATACCCGGAGCTCACCTTCGCGCTGAAACTCGACGGAGAAGAGTTTAACGTCCTCGCCGACGCCTACGGAATCGGTTCGGTATTTTCGAACCTACTCGAGAATGCAGTCAAGTATATCGGGAACGGCACCTTCGTCGAACTATACATCTGCGAACAGTCCAGAGAGGTGACCATCGAAGTCCGCGACGACGGCCTCGGGATCGCTCCGGAAGAGAAGCGTCACATCTTCGAAAAATTCTACCGGGTCGGCAATGAAGACACTCGTTCAACAAAGGGTACCGGGCTCGGTTTATATATCGTCGACCAGGTAGTGCGAGCCCACGAAGGAACGATATCCGTTAAAGACAACCTTCCACGCGGCACGATCTTCCAGATCTGCCTACCCTTCGGTGCCAGCACTTAAGATATAATCGCTGCAAACGCCCAACCCATGGACCGTATCCTTCTCGTTGAAGATGAACAGGCAATCCGCGAACCCGTAAAACTAAATTTAGAGCTGGAGGGCTACGAGGTCGTTACCGCCGCCACGGGGAAGAAAGCACTCAGGGCGATCAGCGAGCAGCACTTCGACCTCCTGATCCTCGACATCATGTTGCCCGAGGTAGACGGCTACCAGATCGCCGAGCAGGTGCGCCTCACCAATACGCAGGTGCCGATCATCATGCTCACGGCGAAAGATGCCGGGGCCGATCGTATCCTCGGCCTCAAGAAGGGGGCCGACGACTACCTCACGAAGCCCTTCCAGCTCGAGGAGCTACTCCTCCGCGTGGAGAAGCTCCTCTCCCGCTCCCGCGTGGGCTCCAAGGGCGGTGTCGACCAAATCGAATTCGGACCTAATTCGGTCAACTTCGTTACCTACGAGGCCGAGACCCCGCGTGGCCACATCAACCTGACCAAGAAAGAGGCCATGCTGCTGAAGCTACTCGTCGATCGCCGCAACGAGGTGGTGAGCCGGCAACAGATCTTGCAGTCGGTCTGGGGTTACGACGTCTATCCGTCGACCCGCACGATCGATAACTTCATTCTCTCCTTCCGCAAGTACTTCGAGGAGGATCCGAAGGACCCACACTACTTCCAGAGCGTACGTGGGGTGGGTTACAAATTCGTGGACAGCACCGAGCGGGTGGCGAGCGAGGCCGTTCTTGGCTAGCTTCCCCGCCGTATGCCGCAATTTCTGATTAAAACCTTTACCGGGCTCGAGTCGGTACTCGCCCGCGAGCTCGCCGAGCTCGGGGCTACGGACGTTCGGCCCGTGTCGCGCGGCGTACTCTGCGCCGGCGCCGAGAAACTGATGTACCGGGCCAACCTCGAGCTTCGCACCGGGTTGCGCGTGTACCGGCACCTCGGGGACATCGAGGGCGAAAGTCCGGAAAGCCTCTACGACGAGGTGTCGAGCTACCCCTGGGAGCGCCATCTCGAAACCACGGGATCCCTCTACGTAACGAGCACGGTCAGCCAAACGGAGTGGGTCGAAAACTCCATGATCGTTACCCTCAAAACCAAGGACGCGATCGTGGATCGCCTGCGCCGCGGCGAACTCCGCCCGGACGTCGACCGCGAACGCCCCAACTTGCGCGTACACACCTACCTGCACCGCGGCCGCGGCAGCCTCTGGCTCGATACCACCGGCGATCCGCTTTTCAAACGCGGCTACCGCCTGCGCACCATGGCGGCGCCCATCAACGAAGTCCTCGCCGCCGGCATCCTCGCCCTCGCCGAGTACCGGCCGACCGTGGCGTTGGTCGACCCCATGTGCGGTAGCGGCACTTTTGCTGTAGAGGCGGCCCGCATGGCCCTCAAAATCCCGGCCCAAATCGAGCGACGCTACTTCGCTTTCATGGAGTTGCCCGACTACGATCCGGAAACCTGGAACCTCGTCCGCCAACAAGCGATCGCACGCATTTACAAGGGCGTGATCGCGGATATTATCGCCTCCGATATCGACGGCAAGGCGGTACGGTACGCGCAGCAGAATATCCGTGAGGCCGGTTTGGCCAAACGCGTTCAGCTCCACCACGCCAGTCTATTCGACGTCTCGGCACCCCAGGAGCGCGGCATGCTCGTGCTCAATCCGCCCTACGACGAGCGCCTCGCCGTGCACGACGGGCGCAGCTGGTACCACGAGGTGGGTAGCGCGCTCAAGCACTACTGGTCGGGCTGGGACGCATTTGTGGTCTCCGGCTTCACCGACGGCCTCGTGGCCATGTCGCTCAGTCCGGAGCAAACCTTCGAGCTCGACAACGGCGGTATCCCGGTGCAGCTCTGGAAGCTGCCGCTCTACAGAGGCAGCAAAAAGGAAAAATCCGGGGCGTCGCTTTCGCTAAAACGAGAAAGCCGTGAGGAGGAGTAGCTGCTGGCTTACGGTAGTGCTGTGCGGCGGCGCCTGGTTAGCGGGGGCTCAATCCGATAGCTTATCCACCCGCATTACCGGAGCCGGCCCGGCTCAGGATACGGTACGCGCGGGCGAGGACGTTGCCCCCCCGTATCCGAACCTTCGGGCGAACGTGCTTGGCTCCGCTGCGCCAACCGTCGGGCGAGCCGTGCATCTCCTGCCCGGGCACCGCGCCTTCTTCTGCCGGTTTGACGATCGACTGGATGCGGCCCGCGTGCCGCTCCGCTTTCGGTTGGGGAGTTTGGATTACGTGAATCGTTTGGAGGGCAAGCCGGGGTGGTGAGTCACCCCTAGCTTACTTACCGTAGGTTTCTCCCGCCGCGTAGGCTCCCCCCGAGCACGCCCCCTCCCCGCTCTCGCCCGTGCCTCGCCTCGCGCGAGGAGCGTGGCGTTAGGCGAGTTCCGCTCGTGCCTCGCTGTGGATAGGGTGTCCGTTTCCCGGGCACGCGGGCGGAGCTCGCCTGATGCGCTCCGGCCCTAAACCAACCCAAACAGGCTCTCCACCCCGAACAACCTCGACTTTTCGAACCCCTCGGCAAACTCGAACCCCGCCGGCCGCCCGAAGTGCCGGGCTCGCGCGTAGAGAAACGGAAAGAAATCTTCCCCCGAGAGCGGGGTCTGAGGATCCTCGCTCTCGGCGTTGTTAAACTGAGAGCCGAAGCACCTCACGCACTCCATCTTCCGTTCGATGTGCGCTGAAATGTCGACGACGAAGGAGGGCTCGCGGTAGTAATCCTGAATGTAGTGGTAGAGCGATTGCGGTCGGAAGGCCGCCTGACTTTCCCCCTCGTACTCCGTTTCGATTCGGCGGAGGCCGGAGAAAAAGCACGCATCCGCGATGAGCGAGGCCGCGCGGCCGTGGTCGGGGTGGCGGTCCGAGCGGGCGTTGGCCAGCACGATCCGCGGCTTGCTCCACCGGATCACTCGGATTATGGCCAGGCGGGAGGCTTCGTCGTTTACGATCGACCCATCGACCAATTTCAGGTTTTTGCGGAAGCTAGCTCCGATGAGCTCGGCGCTCTCGGCGGCCTCCCGGTCCCGAAGATCCGCCGATCCACGGGTGCCGAGCTCGCCGCGGGTGAGGTCGAGCAGGCCGATCGAACGGCCGCGCGCGCGCTCGGCGAGGAGGGTGCCGGCGACGGAGAGCTCCACGTCGTCGGGGTGGGCACCAATGGCGAGTATGTCTACCTCCATGGGGCGGAAGGTAGAAGTTGGCGACCCGAAGCGCGACTTCGGATGTTACCTAACCACGCCAGCCCTTCAGCTATGACGCCAACCGTAGACTCGCCCGCCCTCCGGGGCGAGCTTTCGCCGCAGGAGGCGGAGGCCATCCACCGCTCGCTCCGCGAGCACTTCGACCGCGGCGGCACCCGTAGCTACGGTGCGCGCCGGGCGAGTTTGCAGCGGCTCCGGCAATCTATCGAAGACCACGAGGACGATCTACTCTCGGCGCTGTACGCCGACTTCCGCAAGCCCGCCCTCGAGGCCTACACCAGCGAAGTAGGCTTCTGCTACCGGGATATCGACCACACCCTCGAGCACCTGCGCTCCTGGATGAAGGTAGAATCCGCCGGTACGAGTGTAATTACCTGGCCCGCCCGCGGCGAAGTCCACGCCGTCCCCAAGGGCGTAGTCTTGGTCGTAGCCCCCTGGAACTACCCGGTCAATCTCGCCTTCTCCCCGCTGATCGCCGCGTTGGCGGCCGGCTGCTGTGTCGTGTTAAAGCCAGCCGAGGACACGCCGCGCACCGCCGTAGTCGTCCAAAAAATCTGCGAGCGAGCTTTCGGGAGCGCCCAGGTCCGCGTCGTCCAGGGAGCCGGCGCCGAGGTCGTACCGACACTCATGGACGCCGGACGTTTCGATCACGTCTTCTACACGGGGTCCACGCCCGTGGGGCGCTCGCTCGGCGAGCGGTGCGGCGAGGCGCTCGTTCCGTGTACCCTCGAACTCGGTGGGAAGAGCCCGGCCATCGTGATGGACGACGCCGTGCTCGGCGCAGCGGTGGATCGGATTGTCTGGGGCAAGTGCTTCAACCTCGGTCAAACTTGCGTGGCGCCGGACTACGTGCTCGTGCAGGGCAACGTGTACGGCGCGTTCGTCTCCCAGCTAATCACCCGCCTGCGAGAATCCTACGGCGCTAACCCGCAGGAGAGTCCGGACCTGGCGAGGGTGGTCAACGACGAGCAGTTCGATCGGCTCGTCGGGTTGTTGGGCGAAGGTCGCGTGGTGTACGGCGGGCAGCACGACGCCAGCGATCGCTACATCGCGCCCACCGTTTTGACGGAAGTCGACCTCGATTCGCACCTGATGACCGAGGAGATCTTCGGACCGTTACTGCCGGTCGTCCCCTTCGGCAACTGGGACGACGCCAAGGCGATCGTCGAACGTAATCCCGACCCTTTGGCCGCCTACCTATTCACCGAATCCAAGGCGAACGCATCGGCGTTTATCGAGGAGCTCAGTTTTGGCGGAGGCTGCATCAACGATACCCTCGTGCACCTCAACGAGCCCAATTTGCCCTTCGGTGGCGTGCACGCGAGTGGTCTGGGCCGCTACCACGGCGAAGCGGGCTTTCGCACGTTTACCAATTCGAAAAGCATCCTTCGAAATACCGGGAAGATTAATCTAAAAGTTAGATATGCCCCCTACCAGGCTTACGCGCTGAAGGCAGTTAAATGGCTTCTTGGTTAAGCGACTTACCTTACTCCTGTATATGCAAAAGTTGTCTCACATCCCGTTTTATACCGCTACGCTAACCCTTTGCGTGCTCCTGGTTAGTGCCTGCAGCTCCGTTAACGAGCACTGGGAGGAGGAGGCCCAGCAAACGGATGCGCTGAACGGGTCGATTCAGCAGATCACGGACGTGATCGTACACGATATCTTCTCCCCGCCGCAGGCGGCTCGCATCTACGCGTACGCGACCGTGGCCGGCTACGAAACCGCCCGCCTGGACGACCCGGACCTGGTCTCGGTCGTTGGACAGTTGAACGGACTCGACGCCCTACCCCGGCCCGAGGCCGGTATGACCTACTGCTATCCGCTCGCCTCGGCGGTCGCTACGCTGGAAACGGGCAAAGAACTGATCTTCTCGGAGGATAAGATCGACGCGTATCGCAAGGGCGTGGAACGAGAATTCAAACAGGTGCGCATGCCGGACGAAGTGTTCGCGCGCTCGGTGGCTTACGGGGAGGCAGTGAGCGATGCGGTGCTGGCCTGGGCGGATGAGGACAACTACAAGCAGAGTCGGACCTTCCCTAAATTCAGCGTAACCAACGAGGCGAGTCGCTGGCGCCCAACCCCACCCGATTACATGGATGGGATCGAGCCGCACTGGACCGAGATGCGGCCTTTCGTGCTCGACAGCGCCGAGCAATTCAAGCCTGCCCCACCGCCCGCCTACGACCTGACGGCGGGCAGCGAGTTTCGCGAAGACGTTGACGAGGTTTACCACGCCCTCGATTCGAACCGGATCGAACGCACGGCGATAGCCTCCTTCTGGGATTGCAACCCCTTCGTAAGCCACCACCGCGGACACGTGATGTTCGCCACCAAGAAAATTACGCCCGGTGGCCACTGGATGGGTATCACTAAGTCGGTGGCCAAGAAGGAGGGGCTTACTCCAGCTAAAACGGCGGAAGCTTACCTGCGGGTCGCCCTGTCGCTGGCCGACGGTTTCATCAGCTGCTGGGACGAGAAGTATCGTTCGAACCTCGTGCGTCCGGAAACGGTGATCAATCAATTCATCGACGAGGATTGGGTACCGGCACTACAGACACCGCCATTTCCGGAATACACGAGCGGACACAGCGTGATCAGTCGTGCTGCCGCCGTCGCGCTAACCGACTTATTTGGCGATGACTACGCCTACATCGACAGCGTCGAGGTCGACTGGGGATTACCCCCCCGAAGATTTTCGAGCTTTCTAGCGGCGAGCGAGGAGGCGGCCGACTCGCGGCTGTACGGCGGTATCCATTACGGGCCAGCGATTTACAACGGTGTGGAGCAGGGTGAGCAAGTCGGCGAGTTCGTAGTGGAACGCCTACGAACGCAAGTGAAACCGATCTCCAAGCGGTAGCGCGCCACTGCGCGAGCTCTTCTCGTAGCTCCTCGCCCGGTTGCCCTCAGTGTAGTTGGTGCCCCATACTGTCTCGCTTGGTACCGAGGTAGCGATCGTTCTCCGGCCGTGGCGCAATCTCGATAGGGACGCGCTCGACTACCTCTATCCCGCTGCCCTCGAAAGCGGAAACCTTGAGGGGATTGTTCGTTAGCAACCGCACGCGTGTGATCCCCAAGTCGTGAGCCATGTCCAGCGCGATTTGGTAGTCTCGGTCGTCTACAGGCAACCCGAGCAGTTGATTCGCCTCCACCGTATCGGCACCGTCGTCCTGTAGCTCGTAGGCGCGCAGCTTGTTGATGATACCGATACCGCGCCCCTCTTGTCTCAGGTACAGTACTACCCCACCCTGCGCGCCGGTGAGTCGGAGGGCCCGTTCGAGCTGTTCGCCGCAATCGCAGCGGTAGGACCCGAACAGGTCGCCCGTCAAGCACTCACTGTGCAACCGGATGAGTACGGGCTTAGAGAAGTCGGTCCCCTCGGCTACCAGGGCGAGGTTGGGCATCAGCTCTCGATCGCTCTGCGCGTAGGCCGTCATGCGAAAACGCCCGAAGGGCGTCGGTACCCAGGCGCTAGCCTGTGCATCTACATCATCGTCTACGGCGTCCTGGATTAAATCTGACAACGGTTGCACGAGCTTCACAGCGCTTAAACCCGGCCTCCGTTAAGCTGGTTGCATCTTAGATCAAAAGCCCAGCGGAATGCGAAGGATAGGATTGACGGTGATTGTGGGGATCGTGATGGCGCTGTTTACCCTCGGCCGGTATTACTTCAATACCGACCTGAACGAAGTGACCGGCGAGGAGCAACATATCTCCATCTCCGTCGACGAGGAGATCGCGCTCGGACTCGAGTCCGCCCCCGTGATGGCGCAACAGCACGGAGGCCTCGATGCGAGTGAACAGGACCAGGCGCTCGTCGATCAGATCGGTCAACAGATCGTGCAAAATTCGGCGGCGAGCCAAACGGCGTACCAATACGACTTCCACCTGCTCGCGGATCCGAACACGGTGAATGCCTTCGCCTTACCCGGCGGGCAGGTATTCGTAACCCGGGCGTTGTACACCCAACTCGAAAACGCCGATCAGCTCGCCGGTGTGCTCGGTCACGAGGTCGGCCACGTGGTCGCGCGCCACAGCGCCGAGCGTATCTCCCAACAGCGGCTGGCCGAAGGCCTGTCCGGGGCCGCCGTTATCGCCAGCTCCGGGCAGGGGGGGCGGAGGATGATGGCGACCGGTGCGGTCGCGGCCGTGGTCAGTAACCTCGTCAACATGAGTTACGGCCGTGACCAGGAGCTCGAATCCGACGAACTCGGCGTACGCTTCATGCTCGAGTCCGGCTTCGACGCCGAGCAACTCAAGGGGGTAATGCGCATCCTGGAGCAGGCCAGTGGGGGTAGCAGTAAACCCGAATTTATGAGTACCCACCCGAGCCCAGCCAACCGGGTGCAGCGTATCGAGGACGCTATCCAGAAGTACTCGAAGTAGTGACCGCGGCAGGATTCGAACCTGCGACCGGCTGATTAGAAGTCAGCTGCTCTATCCCCTGAGCTACGCGGCCGGTTCGACAAAACTACGCGCCTACCCGTCTGCACAAAATGCCGCGTACCAGGTTGTCTCTAACAAAGCTTTTCTATGGCAGACGCACAGCTCGCATACGATAACCTAGCCCCCGTTGAGGTACAGATGGAAGATTCCTGGAAAGAGGCGCTCGCCTCAGAGTTCAGGCAACCCTACTTCCACAAGCTAGTCGATCGCTTGAAGGAGATGCACACGGCCGGCACGACCATCTACCCCCCAGGGGCCCTCATCTTCAACGCCTTCAACACGACTCCCTTCGATCAGGTGAAGGTGGTTATCCTCGGTCAGGATCCTTACCACAATCCGGGTGAGGCCATGGGACTGAGCTTCAGTGTGCCCCGCGGTAAGCGTACCCCACCCTCGCTCGGTAATATCTTCAAGGAGATGCGAGATGACGTGGGCTTCAAGGAGGTTGGTCACGGTGACCTTACCGCTTGGGCGGAACAGGGCGTATTTTTGCTAAACAGTATGCTCACCGTCGAGCGCAATAAGGCCGGAAGCCACAAAAAACTCGGTTGGCAAACCTTCACCGATGCGGTGATCGGTAGCCTTTCGGCAAAACGAGAGCGGCTCGTCTTCATGCTGTGGGGTGCGTTCGCGCAGAAAAAAGCCGAGCTCATCGACGGTAGTAAGCACTTGGTGCTTACCGCTGCACACCCCAGCCCACTCGCGCGTGGAGCCTACTTCGGAAGCAAGCACTTCTCTCAGGCCAATGCCTACCTCGAGGAGCATGGCGAACGACCCATCGACTGGCAGTTGCCGAGCTAGTTTGGTCTATGGGTAAGCCTGGTATCCCTAGGCCGGGGCCTCCGGGCGCTAGACGGTATCCAACAACTCATACCGTGGCGAAAGCGAGCGAATTTCGTTCTGAACGAGGAGCGTGGCGAAGGGCAGATACGAAGGCATCGTTCGAGCCGCGCGACGGGCGGGAGGAGACCTCGCCGCTTGCCGTAGATGAGGGGATGTCAGACATATCCTAGTCCGGTGTGCGGGGCGAAACTTTAAACTCTATTTGTACTGGGTTCACCCGAGTGCGTGTGGCTCCGACGCCCCACCGAATGCTAGCGACATCCAGACATTCAGAACAGCTTGATTCGCTCAGCCCAACTTCATCTTACGGCGGCAAATACCCCCACTATGTCGAAGCCCCGTGCAGAGCTTACCGCCGCAACCCCGACCAGCTACCTGGCGGAACGCCCATCTATCCTTACGGTCGGCGCAGTCTCCGGAGCGCTGGCGGTCGCACTGGGCGCTTTCGGGGCACACGCCCTCGAGGGGTCGCTGGACGCACAGCGCCTCGAAGTCTACCAGACGGCCAATCGCTACCACTTTATTCACGTACTCGCCCTCCTGTTCGTCGCTAGCTTACGCTACGATCAGGTGGGTAACGGCAAGCGCGAGTTAATCAAATACAGTACGAGTGCTTTCGGTTGGGGACAGCTCGTCTTCAGCGGGAGTCTCTACCTCTTAGCCACGAGAAAATTGATCGGGCTAGAGAAAGCCAGTTGGCTGGGGGCCATTACGCCGATAGGGGGCTTATTCTTTATTGCCGGTTGGGGACTCCTGGCTTTCGCCGCTCGAGGGCGACGGTCTAGTTGAGCGAAGGACTATCCAGTGTCGCTGGTTCCTCGGAACGCGTGTTGCGTCGGTGCCGGTACCAAATGAAACCAATGATCCCAGCCACCAAGTATGGAGTAGCGAAAAGGTAAAGTATCCCCGCGTTCAGCCCCTGGCCCGCGGTACCCCCGTTGGAGAGGTTGCTCTCGGCTGAGATCCTACACATCGGACACTGAGCGCTAAGCTCGGTGCCGAACAGTACGATCAACAACAGACTAAGTACGATGAGAACGAGTGTTTTGCGCATGGCTAAGCAGGTAACAGGATGAGTTTACGGAAGTTGCTAGCTCGGGTAATACGGTCGCAACATCAGGTAGCAGATCGGACCAGTAACGCAAACGTAGAGCCAGATAGGGTACACCCAGCGTGCCATACGTCTGTGCTTAGCGATATGACCGGTGTAGGCGCGGATGAACGTAAATAGGATCAGCGGCAAGCTCAGCGCGGCGAGTATTACGTGAGTAGCCAGCAACACGAGGTAGATAGTCCGAGCGGTGCCCGTACCACCGTACTCGGTCGGCTCCGTGGTGATATGGTACAACACGTAGCCCAGGATGAAGAGTACGCTCAGTCCGAGCGCCGTGAAGTTGGCCGCACGGTGCTCTCGAATCCGTTTATTGATAATAAAGTACAACGAGAAGAGCAGGGCGATACCGGCCAACGCGTTTAGCGTACTGTACACTGGAGGCAACCACAAGAACGATACCCCCTCCGGGAGCGGGATCTTGACGTATCGCATGCCGACTACCGCGACGAAGATGACCGCCGAGACTGCCCAGGCCCAGCGCGAGAGCCTACGTTCTAGGTTGGGTTGGGGTTCGAGAACCGTCGGATAACCGGCGTCGAGCATCAGTATTCTTGTTCGCGTGCGTAGATGATCTCCGCCTCCACGGGTCGTGGCACCAACATCGTCAGGTGCTCCAAGAGTCGGGCGACTTGTTCCCCGTCGTGCATGTCGTAGCATCGGCGTAGCATTCCGGCGGTGTCGACGACCAATCCGCGGTGACTCACCGGGACGTTGGCGCAGTGTTGATCTAAATCCCCGAGCTCGGTAAACTTCGCTTTGGTCGACTCATCGAGCTGGAGGGTTACCGCCTGATTGCGGTCCTCCAGTCGGAAGCCCTCGGTGCTATCCGAAAGCTCGACGAATTGAACGCTGGGGTCGTTGTCGAAGGCCCGGTGGAGATTTGCAATGGAGACGGCTACCGAGTCGGTCGCCCGCCGTGGTGTTTCGTACACGACGCGGACGAGACCGGACCGTAAATTCTGCGACGCCAACACGGGGCTGGCGTCACCGTAGGCCGCCAGTTCGTTGAGTGCCGTACGTCGGTGCTCGAAGCCGGATTTGATGTATAGATAGGAACCGATCGGAAGCACCACCAAAAGCGTGGTCAACAGCGCGAGCTGTAAAATGGGTGGTCGTTTTTTGACTGCCATACACACAGCTTCAACCCCCGGAAGTGGCAAAAGATGCCCTTTCGTTAATCTACCGTTTCGGCCGCCGGCTGATCCGCGGCACGATCCTGCTGCGTCTGTCCGTCGTTCGGTCCCTCGCTTCGCTCGATGGGGGAAACGGCGGCCTCCGGTCCAGCCTGAACCTCGATAGCGTTCTTATCGGCGATGAGTTCGCGGCGCGCGCCCCACATGCTTCCCTCCTGAAAGAAGGCTACCATGGCCCAGAAAAGCAGGGTCATGGGCAGCAGTACCGTTGCGGCCAACGAGCCCACCTCGGCGCGCATGTGCATGAAATCGTAAACGATGAAGTACGCCTTGTACAGGGATAGTCCAACGAGGCCGAGAGCCGCCACGTAGGCTACCCAGGTATAATCCTCCATCCACCGCAGGCCGGGGATAAATCCCTTAGACGCCAAGGAGATGAATACCTCGAGCAACGTGATTCCGGCGAGGAGGAAGAGCCCTCGGTACACAAAACGCTTCGCGTCTTCGTAGCTCATGTGGTCGGCCATCGGACAGGTGTTTTACGGAAGTGAAAGCGGATCTTCGGAAAGATCAGATGAGGTAAAATACGAGAAACACGAACACCCAGACCAGGTCTACGAAGTGCCAGTACAAACCTACTTTCTCGACCATCTCGTAACCGTTTTTGCGGGCGGCGTACTGGCCGGAGGCGGAGTTGAGCGCTATGATGGTGAGGATGACGAGCCCGGAGAATACGTGGAAGCCGTGGAAGCCGGTGATGAAGAAGAAAAGCGCGCCGAAGGCCTTGGGACCGAACTCGGCGGTGCGGACGACTTGCGGTGCCTCGTCCGTGACGTAACGTCGGTTCTCCCACTCGCCCTCATGCTGGTGAACGAGATATGTTTCGCCGGCCTCGAAGCGTTCCTGCTCTGCACCGTCCGCGTACGGGGTACCGTCTTCCGCGTCCAAGTAGTATCCGTCTTCAGCGTGCGTACCAAAAGGGTTGGTCGTGAGTGACATGTGCTCTACTCCGATTAGGTTGCTCCATTCCCAAGCCTGACAACCTAAAAATGCACCTCCACCCAGAACGGTAAGCAGGAGCCACACCACGACCCCGCGGGCGTTCTCCCGGGCGCCTTCCTGTACCGCGCGGACCATGGTGACCGAGCTGATGATGAGGAGGAAGGACATGATCGTCACGAAGATCAGCGGTGCGTTTCCGCCGAAGAGGTCCTCGAGTCCGAAGGGGAGGGTACGGAACACGGCGTCGGGCACCGGCCAGCTCGGCATGCTGAAGCGCAGGGCACCGTAAGCGATGAGGAAACCGGCGAAGGTGAAAGCGTCCGAGACGAGGAAATACCACATCATCAGCTTGCCGTAGCTAACGCGAAACGGCTTCGCGGCTCCGTCCCAGGAGGCCTCCTGATGCTCGTCCGGCTCGATCCGGATCTCGGTGGGTTCTGTAGCTGTAGCCATAGGTCGAAGGATACGCAAGGGTACGCGCTCTGGGTTTAGCGCTGCAAAACAAAAAAGAGCAGCAGGTAAATCCAAAGGGATCCCATAAAATGCCAGTAAGTGAGCGTGAGCTTGAAGCGCAGTTGGCGGCGCGGTGTTGGTGCTAGAGGAAGGCGGAAGGCGAAGACGGAGGCTAAGGTGAGGGCTACGAGGCCACCGAGCACGTGCGCGGCGTGCAGTCCGCTCAGTACGTAAATGAACGCGGGAGCCGGATTGCCCTTGAGGGGTAACCCGGCGTCGAACATCGCCATCCAAGCTTCGTACTGCAAGATTACGAAGCCTACACCCAGTACGATAGAAGCCACCAGCAGACCTCGATACAAACCGCTAGACCAACGCTTGAAGGCCGCGTAGCTAAGTTGTAGCGTGATGGAACTCGCTACCAGCACACCCGTGCTTACGTAAAACAGATCGGGCAGACGAAACTCCAGCCAGTTTCCGGCACCTTGCCGAACGATGTAGGCGCTGGTGAGCGCCGCGAACATCATGAGGATACTGCCGCAGGCAATGTATAGTGCGAGCTGTTGCGGTTCCAAACGGCTCCGGGACGGAAGGATAGTCGTAGGCATCGCGTGGGGTTAGGCAAGCCAACCAAGGCCAAATACTAGAGGTAAATAGGCGAGGGAGAAGAACATCAAACGCAGCGCACTAGCGCGATTTCTCTCGCGGTACAAATTCCAACCGTAGTAGGCGTACGCCAATCCGAGAACGCTCGATAGCACCGTGGCCATCAAGCTAAAGTACCCGAGCATAAAGGGCAACCAAACGAGTCCGGTGAGGGCCAAACCGAAAACGGCCGCCTGTAGACCGGTCCCCGGATCGCGTTCCCCCGACTCCGTGGTCGGGAGAAGCTTAAAGCCCGCCCGGCGGTAATCGTCGAATCCGAGCCACCCGATGGCCCAAAAATGAGGGATCTGCCAACATACTTGAATAGCGAACAGCGACCAGGCCAACTCATCGAGCCCACCGGTAACCGCGACCACGCCGATCATGGCGGGGATCGCTCCGGGCACGGTTCCTACGAACACCGCGGCTACGGACTGCCTCTTCAGTGGCGTGTACACGAAAGCGTAACTGAGCAGGGCAACCATGCCGAGTAAGGCCGCGAGCGGACCTATCGAAGCCAACGCAAAGGTTCCTGCGATACTCAAGATTCCGGCGCTCAGGATGGCCCAGGGGAGCTGCATACGCCCCGTGGGCAGCGGCCGCTCGGCGGTACGGTCCATAAGGTGGTCGTACTCCCGCTCGAGGATTTGATTAAAGGCGTTCGCGGCCATGGTCACGCAAAACCCGCCGAGGGTAAGCATACTGACTGTCGGCCAGTCGATGAGCGGGGCGGCTATGAAGTAGGCTAGTACCGACGATAAAACCACCGTACTCGAAAGGCGTAACTTCGTAAGCTGCGCGAAATCAACGACGCCTCCCCAAGCGCCCGCCGTGAGGCTCGCTGTGGCAGCTTTGGATCGACCGGTATTGTCGGACATCAGTGGGTTATAAGACGAAGGGCGAACCGCTGTCGATTCGCCCTTCGGTAATCTGAGATCGTATCTCGGACCGTTAGTGAACGAGTTGACGGTCGGCCTCTACCTCTTCTTCGGAAACAGGTACGTACTGAGGGATACTGTCTTCCCCGAACTTACCGTAATCGTAAGCCCAACGGTGTACCGTAGGGATACGTCCGGGCCAGTTCCCGTGGGGAACGTCGACCGGTGTCGTCCACTCGAGCGTGTTGGCGTCGTACGGATTGCGGGTCGTCATCTTCTTACCCTTGTACATACTCCAGAAGAAGTTGACGATCATGATGATCTGGAAGGAGAAGGCGACGAAGGCCCCGATCGTGATGAACTTATTCATCGTGTCGAAGTGGGTCGTAAAGTCGAAGGTCTCGAAACTGTAGTACCGACGTGGCACACCCGCCATGCCGAGGTAGTGCATCGGCCAAAAAATGGCGTAGGCCGCGATGATGGTCCCCCAGAAGTGAATCTTACCGAGGGTCTCATTCATGAAACGGCCGAACATCTTCGGGAACCAATGGTACACACCCGCGTAAAGTCCGAAGAACGCGGCAACCCCCATCACGATGTGGAAGTGGGCAACCACGAAGTAAGTATCGTGCATCCGGATGTCGATTGCGCTGTTGCCCAGCCAAATACCGGTAAGTCCACCCGAAATGAACATGGACACGAATCCAATCGCAAACAAGTTGGCCGTAGTAAAGCGGACCGCGCCTCGGTAAAGCGTCGAGATCCAGTTAAACACCTTAACCGCGCTCGGTACGGCGATAATGAGCGTGAAGATCACGAAGAAGTTACTGATGAACGGGTTGACACCGGACATAAACATGTGGTGTGCCCAAACAATGAAGCTAAGGAAAGCGATCGCGAGAATCGAATAAACCATTGCCTTGTAACCGAAGATCGGCTTACGCGAGTTGACGCTCAGTACCTCGGAGACGATACCCATCGCGGGAAGAATAATGATATATACCTCCGGGTGGCCGAGGAACCAAAACAAGTGCTGGTACAGGAGTGGGCTTCCACCCACATGGTCGAGTGCTTGCCCTCCCACGAAGATCTCGGAGAGGTAGAAGCTCGTCCCCATGCCGCGGTCGAACATAAGCAGCAGGAGACCGGAAAGAAGTACCGGGAAGCTAAGCAGGCCGATCACAGCCGTAACGAAGAACGCCCAGATGGTAAGCGGCAAGCGCCACATGCTCATGCCCTTGGTGCGTAGGTTGAGTACAGTAGTGACATAATTGATGCCCCCGAGAAGCGTCGAGACGACGAATAGCGCCATAGCTACGAGCCAGAGCGTCATGCCGGTACCGGAACCCGAACTAGCCTGCGGTAACGCACTCAACGGGGGGTAGGCCGTCCAACCACCGGCAAACGGACCTGTGCTCAGGAACAGCGAAGCAAACATGACGGCGCCGGCCAAAAAGAAGAACCAGTACGAGAGCATGTTCATCATCGGCGACGCCATATCGCGTGCTCCAACCTGCAACGGGATTAGGAAGTTGGAGAACGTTCCGGAAAGTCCTGCCGTCAGAACGAAGAACACCAAGATGGTTCCGTGCATGGTGACCATGGCGTAGTAGAACTCCGCGGTCAGGGAGCCCACTCCCTCTGAGTTGACCTGAATCCATTTGCCGAGGAACGGCTGTAACCAACTGATATCCTCGGTCGGGAAACCGAGCTGCAGACGGAAGACGAGCGACATCGCCGCGCCGACCACCGCCCAAAACATACCGGTGATGAGAAACTGCTTTCCGATGGTCTTGTGGTCCATCGAAAAGACGTACTTCGTGATGAAGTTCGATTGGTACTTATCGCCCTCGTGGTGGTCGTGGAAGTGATCCTCGTATCCAGACTGGTCGATAAAAGCCTGCTCGTCAGTAGGTCTGGCTATTAAAGTCTTCATACTTAAGTCTAGCTTTCGGGGGATACAGCGATGATAAATTCAGTGCGGCGGTTGCTCGCGCGACCGTCTTCGGTAGCGTTGTCGCCGGCCGGCCGGGTATCGCCGTACCCATTGACTCCGGTTAGGCGGTCACTCGCAATGCCCTTATCGGCGAGAAAGGCGGCCACGGCTTCGGCCCGAGACTGACTCAAAGCCTGGTTCGCTTGTGGATCACCGACATTATCAGTGTGTCCAGCAATTTCAACACGAACGTCGGGGTACTGTTGCAAAATCTCCACGACATTATCGAGCTCATACTGCGAAACGGGCGCAAGTGCGGCGGAACCGGTTTCATACGAAACGTTCTCAAGCCGTACCACCCTCCCCGCGGAGTCGACCGCACTCATGGCGTTGCGCATGTCGTTCGTAAGAGTCTCTTTTTGTGCGGATAACTCCACGTTTACGGGCTGTCCTTTGAAGGGGTCGTCGTCCGTATTCCTGACGCTCTCCATGTAGTAGGACTTCTGCTCGCCAAGCCAGTCGCGGTACTCTTCGACCGAAACGATCTTCACGAGCTTCCTCATGGAATAGTGGCCTTTTCCACAGAGTTCTGCGCAGGCGAGCTCGTACTCGAAGTTTTGCCAACGAGGACCACTCTCCGGGTCCTCCGGATCGGTGAGCGCCGCGTACTCCGGGTACTCCTTCAGCGCCAGTCGCATCGAATCCGTCGTCACCTCGGGCATGAAAACAAAGTAGGTTGGCATCCCCGGGATGGCATCCATCTTGACCGTGAAGTGCGGGAGGTAAAAATCGTGCAGTACGTCCTTCGACGTAATCCGAACCCGAACAGGAACGCCAACCGGCAACACTATTTCGGTCGGTTTGAAATCGTCGTGGTTCTTCGTGTCCCCCCAATCTTGACCCAATGCATTATTAGCGCTGATCTTGCGAAAATCTCGAGTTCCAAGCAGTCCATCGGGGCCGGGGTAGCGAATGTCCCAAGCAAACTGATAGCCAGTAGCTTCGATCTCGATGTAGTCTTCCCCGGCTAAAGAACCTTCGGGAACGTCGGCCATAACCTCGTTCCAAGCGTCGAGCCCGCCGACCACCAGGTAAGTCATCACGATCGCCGGGATAAGCGTCCAAACGACCTCCAGGCGGTTGTCGTGACTGATGAAGGTCGATCGCTTATGCTTTGTCCTCCTGTAGCGATACGCGAAGTAGAACAGCGCGATGTGGGTTAAGATGAACGCAATTCCAGTAACCAATAGCGTCTGGTGGATCATGCTATCGATCGAGCCGCCGTGTGCGCTCGCCGACTGTAAAGGTCCGTACCCCAGGATGTAGTTCTTATAGTACACGGCGCTACCGATCGTGAGCACCAAAAACACGATCATGAACACGAGCAGCCCCTTACCCGTACGGTCGATCCCTTGCCGCTCCGTTCGCTCGGAGCCCTTGATCTCAGCCGATAGCTCGCGTACACGTGCTATTTGAACCACGATAATGCCCAGCATAGCCAGACAGACAAATACTATAAATGCAGTCATCGACCGTGAAATTTACTGAAGGCCCTCAAGATACGTGTTCAACTCAAGAGGGTGGGCCGCGGTTGCTAACGCAAATTGTTTTAGACTGAGTCTAGATAACTACACGTGATGATGGAGGCTTTCCTCTAAATACGGGTCACCGATCGGAACCAAATCTGCCTTGGTAAGCGCACCGAGTGTTACTAGAAAGAACAGAGATAGGAATCCAAGGAACGTACCTATTTCCAATAGTCCGGGTATAGAGAAGCCGGCGACCATCCCGGTAGGTGCCCCGTGCTCGCCGCCCGCGGCATCCGGTTGACCGGGGCTCGCGTGCCCGGCGTCGTCGTGGTTTGCTTCAGCGTGCCCGGCTCCATCGTGTCCGGCCGCAGCGTGCTCAGCAGATTCTGCGGCTTCGGCCCCAAACGCAATGTTGCCACCCTCGACGGAGTCGTCGGCGGTACCGTGCCCTTCGAGGTGACTAACCGTGGCGAGTACGCCCGGTTTGATCATTTGGAAGAAGTCCACCCAGTGGCCGAAGACAACCATGATCGCCACGAAAGCCAAGGTTCCGTACTTGCGCTTGGTGACGTTGGGCATGAGCACGAAAAAAGGGAGCAGGAAATTGAGTACGAGGTTTCCCCAAAACAGCACGGGGAATTGCTCCATCCGGGTCTGGAAGTAGACCGTCTCCTCCCCTACGTTACCGTACCAGATCAGCATGAACTGACTGAACCAGAGGTAGGTCCAAAAAATGCTGAACGCAAACATGTACTTACCGAGATCGTGCAAGTGATCCGCGCTTACCTGCCCGAAGTAGCCCAGCGTCTTTAAGTAGATAATTGAGATGATCGTGAGACCTACCGTGGCCACGAGCCAACTCGCCGTAGTGTACCAAGCGAACATGGTCGAGTACCAGTGAGCGTCGATGGACATGATGACTTGCCAAATAACCGCCGCGGAGCTGAAGGCGGCGATCGGTAGGAAGATACCGGCGACTACGCGCATGCTCATGTGCTGCTTGTAGCCACTTTCCGTGTGCTTATCCTCGTCCAGTGAGAGCGCCCGCAACCGAATCGCGAAGTAGTACCAGATACCCACGATGCCAACTACGGCAACGGTGTACCAGACCGGGTTGAGGAAGGCCGACTTGTTACTGAGAATAGTATCGGTGGCCACCGCTTCCGAATCCGCCCAGTGGTAGATGTGGTTCCAGTGCAACCATACACCGGCTACTATAGGGAGCATCAGTCCGATGGACACCGGAAGGAACTGCGCGAACGCTTCCCAGACCCGTTTGAAAACGGTGTGCCAACCGGAGTACAGCAGAACTTTAGCCGCTAGCAGGAACAAGGCCATGAATCCGACCCCCAAGAAGAAAATCGAATTGTGTAGCCAGTTGCTCCAGAACCGGGTGTGAGCGACGGTTTCGTCGAAAAAGAAGGACAACACCAAACAAACCACCCCGAGGGCGATACCGCCGTAAAGTGTGTATGTCTGCGCTGCCGGAGTAACGAAACGAAGCGGTCCTGGCTCTGGGTGAGCGTGCGCCGCGGCGTGGGTATCGGGCTGTACGAGGATATCGGCCATTTGCAATACTAAATCGGTGGGTAGATGTGGTGGCCCGAAGATCTACTGATCGTGCTCACCACCGCTCATCATCTGCTCTTTGGGGGCAGCTGCCTCTTCGTTGGTCGGGATGCTGTCTAACACCACCGTTGGGTTCTGCTCGCCGAGCTGTACGTCCTCGTTCGGGGCCTCCCCCACGACCTTGGGTCCATCTGAATCAGGATTTTCGACCTCGATAGTCGTAGGTGTGACGTCCTTGAGGAAAGCGGCAAACTTAGGCGACTGCGATGCGGGAGTCGCCTCCTCGGGCACCAGGTCGTTCTCATCTTCGGTGTACGTCTTCTCGAAGTGTGCCGCTTGGAGTGCCCGAATGTGCCCTATGATCTGGTAGCGTTCTTCGTAGCTGACCTTGTCTTTGTAGTTACCCATCACATTCTTGCCGTACATCATGGCGTGGTAGTACACCCCGGCCGAGGTGTCGACCCACTCCTCGACGAGGAAGTTGCGGGGTGCCGCTGGGTACGCTCCATTTTCGTAAATCCACCCGTTACCGTCACCCGCCTCTCCGTGACAAATAGCGCAGAACAAGTTGTACAACTCGGCGCCCCGCGCTAGGCCGGAGGCAGTAATCGGGAACGGATTTCTCTGAAGGTCAGCAATAGCGCGAAGCCTATCGGGCTCCGTGTCGTTATAGTAATAAGGAACGTGCCCGTTGATCGGCGTGGAGATCGCACGGTTGTTGGTACGCCCGGTAACCTGATCGATGGCCGCTTCCTGCGCGGCGACGTTGTTGACGTCCTGTTTGTCGGCAGCGAGCGCGAAGGCGGCGTAACCGCGTGGTACCGTTCCCTTTACGGGGAGGTTCGGCTTGACAATTTCGTACTTAGACTTGACGCTCTCGTCGTCCCAGGTATTCTGATAGTATTCGGTGTACACGTTAGCCTCGTAAGCGATACCGTGCGCCATATCCGGCATATACTCACTGCCGGTCTGGTCGACGGTAGGCTGTTGACACGCGCCGAGAAGACCGAAACCGGCGAGTGCGAGAGGGAATAATTTACTCGTCATGGGTAGGACTATATGACCTTGGCGCTCACGTAAGAGGCGCCGGTCTGGCGGAAGAAATCCGCGAACTCGTCACGGTGAGTTGGACTGGTGCCGGTCGATTCGAAGGCCAGGCAAAACTTGTCATCCGTGATGCGATCGTCGATATTGACCTCACGCGCACCTGGTCCGAGCCCGCAGATGAGGTAAAACGACAGCACCATTCCGATGGCCGCGAACAGCACCGTCACCTCGAAGGTGATCGGGATGAAGGCCGGAGCCGAAAAGTAAGGTTTGCCCCCGAAGATGATCGGCCAGTCACGCGTGAAGATCCAAGTCATGAAACCGAAGGCAAACATGGTCCCGATGGCACCGTACACGAAGCCACCGACGTGGAGACGGCTCTCCTCGAGCCCGAGGACGGGATCTAAACCGTGTACGGGAAAGGGCGTGTAGACGTTGTGAATCTCCAAATGTGCAGCGCGCGCCTGCCGGACCGCTTCGATGAGTACGAGCTCGTCGTCGTACAGACCGTACACGATCGGCGTGCCGTGCTCCTGGTCAGAGGCGGCGTAATTGTTTTGCGTAAACACCCCCTGAGCGGGGTACACATCGGTGCGGGTATCGGCCATGACAGGGGTGTTTATTGGTTACGGTAACCTGGAGCCACTTCCGTATGGTCCAGAACGGGTTGGTGAACAGCGTCGTGCGGTCGCTTGATCGCGTTCGGACCGATGTACTGATCGCCCGACGATTTTAAAATACTCTTCACCTCGGCGATGGCGATGACGGGGGCAACCCGGGTAAAGATCAGAAAGAGCGTAAAGAACAGACCGATCGTCCCGATGAAGATTCCGACCTCTACCCAACTCGGGACGTAGTAGCTCCAGCTACTCGGTAGGTAGTCGCGGGCTAGCGTGGTGGCGATGATCACGAAGCGCTCGAACCACATGCCAATGTTGATGAAGATCGACATGAAAAAGGTGAATGGGATGCTCCGGCGCCAGGCCTTATTCCAGAAGAGCTGCGGTGTGATCACGTTGCAGGCCATCATCCCGAGGTAGCTCCAGTAGTAAGGGCCGAGCGCGCGGTTGTAGAAGGCAAACTGCTCGTATACGTAGCCCGAGTACCAAGCCACGAACAGCTCCGTGAGGTAGGCCACCCCGACGATCGATCCAGTTAGTAGGATCACCTTGTTCATCGATTCGACGTGGGCCAACGTGATGTACTGCTCCAGGTTGAGCACCTTCCTCGCTACGATCATGAGCGTGAGCACCATTGCGAATCCGGAAAAAATCGCACCCGCCACGAAGTAAGGAGGGAAGATCGTGGTGTGCCAGCCCGGGATGACCGAAGTGGCAAAGTCGAAACTCACGATCGTGTGCACCGAAAGCACGAGTGGTGTGGCGAGTCCGGCGAGTACGAGCGCCATGGACTCCCAACGCTGCCAGTGCTTAGCCGCCCCGGTCCAGCCGAAACAAAGCGTATTGTAGATCGTCCGACGGAGGCCACGCGAGCGGTCACGTACGGTCGCGAAGTCCGGTACGAGCCCGAGGTACCAGAACAGTAAGCTTACCGTCAAGTAGGTCGAGATCGCGAACACGTCCCAGAGCAGTGGTGAGTTAAAGTTGACCCAGAGCGGGCCGCGCGTATTCGGATACGGGAAGATGAAAAAGGCTAGCCAGACCCGGCCCATGTGGATGAGCGGGAACTGTCCGGCGCAGACCACGGCGAAAATCGTCATGGCCTCAGCCGCCCGGTTAACCCCCGTGCGCCACTTCTGACGGAATAGCAGTAGGATGGCCGAGATCAGCGTGCCGGCGTGGCCGATGCCCACCCACCAAACGAAGTTGGTAATGTCCCAACCCCACCCGATGGTCCGGTTCAAGTCCCACGTACCAATACCAAACCAAATAGTTACACCCACGCAAAAGGCGAAGAGCCCGAGTAGCGCGACCGAGACGATGAATGCGGCGATCCAAGCGAGGTTCGGCGTACTCTCGGTCGGGGTACAGATGTCCTCGGTGATATCGTGATAGGTCTTATGACCTAAGATCAGCGGCTCACGGATACTAGCTACGGGAGAACTCATAGGATCAGGATTCCTGGCTTATGCGGTACGGATCGCCCAACCCTTCCGGAGAAGCGAGTGCGGCCGATCTGTTGGATATTTTAGAAGAATACATCACCGAGGGGGCAACGTTCACCTCCTCGAGGACGAGGTAGTTGATCGGCGCGTTCCACACCTTCATCAGTTCGCCCTGTGGATTGTTGCGGTCACCGAAGGTGATAGCGCCGGTCGGGCAAGCCGTTTGACACGCGGTACGCACGTCGGAGTCGACGAGGCGACGGCTTTCACGTTTTGCGGTAAGCTTACCGGCTTGGATGCGCTGGACGCAAAACGAGCACTTCTCCATGACCCCCCGGCTACGGACCGTAACGTCGGGGTTGAGGACCATGCGCGTCAAGTTGTCGGCACCGAAGGGGATGCCGCCCCCGAGAGGGACCACGGCGTCGCCGTCGAGGTCGGGCTCGTTGCCGATGAAGAGATCCGCGGTCGTGTAGTCCATCCAGTTGAAGCGGCGGACTTTGTAGGGGCAGTTGTTGGCGCAGTACCGCGTGCCGATGCAGCGGTTGTAAATCATCTGGTTGAGCCCCTCCGAGGAGTGGTTGACCGCGGCAACCGGACAGACGTTCTCGCAGGGTGCGTTATCGCACTGCTGGCACATCATGGGTTGGTACACGACCTGTGGGTTGTCGACATCGCCGTAGTAATACCGGTCGATGCGGAGCCAGGTCATCTCGTGGTGGCGAGCGACTTCACTCTTGCCGACCACGGGGGTGTTGTTCTCGGAGATGCAGGCGACCACGCAGGCCGAGCAGCCGGTACAGGTATTGAGGTCGACGTACATACCCCAGTGCTGCCCCATGTCGTAGGCGTCTTCGTAGCCCTCGTACAGGGAGTGACTGTTGAGCGTCGCAAACTCCTCCCGCTTCTCCCGCAGGCCTTCGGTGAAACCTTCGAGGTCATCCAGGTTAGCGCGATTGATGATGGAGCGCTCGGTGAGGCTACCCTTATACCCGGAGAAAACGCCGCCGTAGCCACCGAAGAGCGTACGCTCCTCGTCGACCACGATCGCCTCGTCGCCGTCCATCCCGGTAACCCCCATGGTATTGTGGTACTGGACGATCGCGAAGCGTGGATCGGTGGATTGCTTCTCGCCGAGAACGACGTCGGTAGCGTAGTACTGTCGGTTGCCGTCGCCGTCGATCTGCGTCCACGGAACGATGTCGACGCCTACGTTTAAACCGGCCTTACCGACGACCGTACGGCCGTAGCCCGCGGCGATAGCCACGGTACTCGGGGCCATACCGAACTGAACGACGCAGAACAAATTCAGGGGTAATCCACCCACGGTAAGTTCCGTCTCGTCGGTTTTGCCCTTGAGCTCTTCTTGATTTAAGTCCCCGAGCGTAGTGTAGTTGTTCCCCCCGGAGTAGCCTACGGGAATCTGGAGGTAGTTGCCCCAGGTAGTGCGCGTGACCGGGTCGGGTACCTCCTGTAGCCAAGGGTTGTTGGCGTGGGTACCCATGCCGATACCGACCGGTTCGGTGATCACGATCTCGAGTCCGTCGCCGCCGGCAGGTTTCCGGATGCCCGCGGTCGAGCTGGAGAAGGATCCGGTCGCCGCGGGGGCGGTGTCGACCGGGCGCGAGGCCTCGAACACACCGTCGGAGAGGAAGCTATCCCAAAAGGTGTCGAAGCTCGCGAATTGGTTTTGGCGGGCGAAACCGAGCGTTTGCCACTGGTCGCGCATAAACTCCATGTACGGTTGCTCCCGGGTGAGCGGTAGGGCGGGCGATTTCGCCCAGCGCAGTAAGCTTTCGCCCGCTTGGCGTGTCTCCCAGATCGGAGTGATGGTCGGTTGGACGATCGTATAAAGCCCGGCCAGCGGCTCTGCGTCTCCCCAACTCTCGAGTCCGTGGTGATCCGGCGCGGTGATGTCGCACAGCGCGCCCGTCTCGTTGAGGGAGCCGGCAAGACTCACTTTGTACTTCACCTTGGCGAGGGCGTCCCGAAATTCGTTCCGATTAGGCAGGTCGTAGGCCGGATTCACGTCACCGTGAAAGAGCACCACGTCTACGCGTCCGGCGGACATCTCCCCGACGAGCGTCTGGATATCGCGGTCGATCCCCTGACGTAACAGCGTTGGCTGCTCCACGTCGATGGTCGTCCCGTAAGCCCCCAGAGCGTTGTTGATCGCGGCGACGAGCCGCTGCTCGGCCAAGTTGTTGCTCCCGCTCACGACCAAGGCGCGCCCGCGTGCCGCCTTCAGGTCTGCGGCGGCCTGCTTGATGATACGCGAGGCATCGGCATCGAGCTGCGCGCTCCCCGCCGAAGACCCGGTAACCTCGTTGTAAAGCGCGAGCGTAGCCTGCCCCAAATGGCTCGGCTTAACGCGGGCGCGGTGATCGGCATTCGAACCGGTGAGCGACATGGTCGACTCAATCTGGTAGTGCCGACTCATCGTCGGCTGTACCTGATTGACGATCCGTCGACGGCGGGCGTACTGATCGTTGTACAAGCTCGGGAAAACCCATGTACCGAGGAAATCGCACTCGAGCCCGACGATCACGTCGGCCTGGTCGAACTTGTAACCGGGGACGGCGCGTACGCCGAACGACTCATCCGTCGATTGAACCAGGGCAGACGAGGTGGACGTATCGTAGGTAACTACCTGCGTCTGCGGGTAGGCCGCGCGGAACTGCTCGATTGCAGCGCGTAGCGACGGGCTGTGAACGGTATTGGTGACGATACGGACCCGCGCGGAGGGGGTTAACGCCTGTTCCATCAGGTTGTCGATCTCCCCCCAACCGAGTCGCTCGCCGGCACCGGCGGCGACCCCCTCGGTAGCGCGGGTAACGCGCGAAGGACCCTGCAGGCGGTTGGTATCGTACAGACTGAGCACGCTCGCCTGCGCACGCGAAGTGGTACCGTTACCGAGCTTCTGGTTGATGGTGTTGCCCTCGATCTTGATCGGACGCCCCTCGCGGGTCTTCACGAGCACGGGACAGTAATCGTTACCGCTCACGTAGCTCGAAGCGTAGTAGGTCGCCACCCCCGGTACGATCTCACCGGGCTTGATGACGTAGGGTACCGCGTAGTGTCGGGGGATGTCGCAGGCGGCAGCCACGGTGGCTGCACCCACGCCGAAGCCCATCATCTTTAAGAAATCGCGACGGTTGCTCTTGAGCTCGACCGTATCCGCCTTTTCCACCTGATCAGCCAGGGAGTGGGAGGGCATTTCGAGCTCCGAGTGGCGCCGAAAGGCTTCCGGTTCGTTGAGCTGACTTAGCCCTACCCAAGGTTGCTGCTGCTTGCTGCTGTTACTCACGCTTGCGGGGGTTTTCGTGCCTTCGATTAGTAATGGCACTTCTGACACTCGAGACCGCCGATCTCTTCGGCGGTTACGCGCTGGCGGGTGCCGGCGTCGATCTCTTCGTGGTACTGTTCGTAACTCTCGTAGTAGGCGTTTTCGGCGAACTGTACCGGCGTTTGGCGGTGGCAGTTGATGCACCAGCCCATGCTGAGCGGACTGTACTGGTACATGACTTCCATCGTTTGCGCGGGACCGTGGCAGGTTTGGCACTCGATCTTACCGACGGCGACGTGCTGGGCGTGATTGAAGTACACGTGGTCCGGGAGGTTGTGGATCCGCGTCCAGGGAATCGCCCCCGGGATCTCGTCGTCGAGTCCTTCGATGGTGAGCGCGTTGACGATCCCACCCCACTGCTCCTCGATGACGGCCTCCCCCTCGTCCCCGATGAGTCCGCCGTTGTCCGACGCGTAACTGTCGGAGATCCATTTCTTGTAAATGACCTCGATCTCGTCGGTACTCAGCTCGGCGTAGTTGTCGATGTACTTGTCCGAAGTAGGATCGTAACCGATGCTCGCGTAAATCTTGGTAAGCTCGGCGGTACCGTACTGCGGGCCCTTCTTAATGGCGCGGTGGCAGTTCATACAGGTGTTCGCCGCGGGAATCACGGAGTGCTTCGAGCGACGTGCCCCGTCGTGGCAGTACTGGCACTCGATCTTGTTGACACCGGAGTGCAAACTGTGCGAGAACTTAATCGGCTGCGTAGGCTCGTAACCCTGTTGACGACCGAGCGTAATCGCGTTGTTCACCGTGGTGTAGCCGCCGACGAGGATCAGTGCGAACACGACGAAACCAATCAAAGCGGGACTGGTGATCGTGTCGACGAGCGTCGTGCGCTTTACGTCGGTGCGCCCTTCGCGGATCGCCTGCATGTAGCGCAGGTTACTAATCACGCGGCCGAGCACTACGGACAGAACAATGAGCACGCCGAGCAGAAGGCCGTAGATCCAATAATTAGGACCGGCGGCACCCGCCCCCGTATCGGCAACGACTTCGTCGCCGGGTGCACCGCCCGCGGGGCCGCCGACCCCGGTATACTGGTTATTGATATAAAGCAGGATGGACTCGATCTCCACGTCCGTTAACGCCGTGAAATTCGACATCACCGTCGGCTTCCACTCCTGCCACAGCTGCACGGCCCGGGGGTGTCCCTGGCTGATCATCCCCTGCGAATTGCGGATCCAGGCGTACAGATCACCCTCCGGGTAATCCGCCCAACGCTCCTCTACCCCACCCAACGCCGGGCCGGTGAGGTTGTCCTTCATGTTCTTGTTGTGGCACTGGGCACACTGGTTCTTGAAGATGCTCTGCCCGATGGCCGCGTCGACCCCACCGGCCGCCTCGGTGTCGCCGGCCGCACTGGCGCCCTCGCCCGCCGCCGGGTCGGCCGCCTCGGTAGTCGCGATGTCCGGACCTCCGGTAGCGGCGTCTGCCGCCGGGGCATCCGCGGCCTGCGACCATCCGGCAACGCTGAGCGACAGCGCCAGCAGAAGCGCGAACGCGCGCCTGCCTAGGGAGAGAGATTGATGCAAAAGCTGCGTAAGTAAGGTACCAGCCATAATGTCACGTAAGTGTCGTGCAAAGATACTGAAGGGTCCTGTTTCCAACGGAGATTGACACTCGTTGACAGTCATACAGAACTATTTAGATTTCGTCCAACTTAACCTAGACGGCTACCGTAGCCCGAATCGCCGGGTGGTGCTCGTAGCCCTCGAGCCCGATATCCTCAAACTCGATCGCCGCTAAATCGGCTAGATCCTCACTTAGGGAAAGGGTCGGGAGGGGGAAGGGTTTTCGCGAAAGCTGAAGTTCAGCCTGATCGAAGTGATTGTGGTACAAATGCAGATCCCCGAAGGTGTGCACGAAATCCCCGACCTCTAAATCGCACACCTCGGCCATGAGGTGAGTGAGCAGCGCGTAACTCGCGATATTGAACGGGACACCCAGGAAGATATCCGCCGAACGCTGGTAGAGCTGGCAGGACAAGCGCCCCCCGGCGACGTAAAATTGGAACAAGCAGTGGCAGGGTGCGAGCGCCATCTGCGGGAGATCGGCCGGGTTCCACGCCGATACGATGATGCGCCGTGAGTTCGGGTTGGTACGAATCGCGTGCACGGCGTCCGCGACCTGGTCGATCGTCTGCCCGTCCGGGACGGCCCAACTGCGCCACTGCTTCCCGTAAACCGGACCGAGATCGCCCCGTTCGTCGGCCCACTCGTTCCAGATCCGCACCCCGTGCTCCTGCAGGTAGGCTACGTTGGTATCGCCGCGCAAAAACCACAACAGTTCGTAGACGACGCTCTTCCAGTGAACGCGCTTCGTGGTGACGAGTGGGAATCCCGCGCGAAGATCGAAGCGCAACTGGTGCCCGAAGATGGAGCGAGTACCGGTACCCGTTCGGTCGTCTCTGTCGGTACCGGAGGTGAGAACCCGCTCGAGGGCATCGAGGTATGCTCGCATCGCGGTAAGGTAGCAAAAAGAGGCGCGCGCCCTAGATGGCTTGGTGGTTGAAAGGCTGCAGCACCATTTCGCTGACCACACCGCTGTCCGGTTGCTGGCACAGAAACCAGATGGCGCGCGCCGCCTCTTCGGCCGTCACGAATTTATCGCGTTGCACCTTCAGGTCGATGTCGTCCCAAAAGCCGGTATCGGTGCCCCCGAGGTACAGGTTCGTGATGCGCACGTCGGTGCGCCGCAGCTCCTCGCGTACGCTCTTGAGCATCCCGTTGAGGCCGTACTTGCTAGCGGCGTAGGCGCTCGCCCCGGCCATGGGCGTTTTGCCGAGCACCCCCGGCAGGTTGATGACCAACCCACGCCTGCGCGCCTTCATGGCGGGTACGAAACCCTTCAACAGACTAAACGCTCCCTTCAGGTTGACGTCCAAGCTCCTGCTAAAGTCCTCGTAGCTCAAGGACTCCAGCGGCTTGATGATGCCGATCCCCGAAGCATTCACCAGGATGTCGATCCCCCCCTCGCCCGCCGCGCGCTCCATCTGTTCCGCTTTCGCTAAAACGCGTGGGTGATCGGTGACGTCGAGGACGTGGACGTGGCTACCGGGTAGGCCGAGCTCGCCGGCCACACGCGAGAGCGCCGCCTCGTCGCGCCCGGTGATCTGAAGGTGGGCCCGGCTGTTCTTGACGAGTTTTGCCAGAGCGTGACCGATACCGCCGGTTGCCCCCACGATGACGACCTGCTTGTGCTGAAGAGTTTCCATACGCAAAACGCAAGTACGGGTAGGCCGGAATTGTTGCGGCAGGTTCCTTTACGGCATGCGGAAGAGTACGGCAGCGGTCGCGTGTGCGGTCGTAACGTGGGTTGGGTGTGGATCCGGTCCCGCGCCCACGTGCCCGGCCGGCAGTCCCGAAGCGATCTTCGAGGCCTCCGATCCCGGGGTAGCCGAGCACAGCTTCCGCGGCGCGGCGACCGGCGCGCAAACCTCGGTGGAGTCGATCGACTTCGAAGACGGCTCCCACCTCGAGATCGAGCAATTCGGGTGTGATACGCTCGGTCAGACGTTCCTCCTCTCGCTCCCCACCGGGCGCGGGGTGGCGGAGTGGGCGGAGTGGCGCGACCTGGCCTCGGCTCAATTTAGGAGCTACGCGGCGCTAGACGAGCGACTCGTCACGTTCGGCGAGTATGCTCGCGCGCTCGAATCCGTTCCGAAAGATTTTCCGATGCCCCAACCGGCAAATTTGGCACCTGGCTTAACCCTACGTGCCTATCCGGTTCCCGGGAAAGCGGGAAGTGTGTGGCGAGTCGATCTCGTCCAGGATTTACGGGGTATGAAATAGGTGTAGTGACAGATTGTCGCATGCTCGAATCGCTGCTACTGGGCACCTTGCGGGGGTATCAGTAAGTAGTGGGACCCCCGAGGATGCGACCGCGCCCTCGGGGCCTTTTGTTTTGGCGAAAGCCTCGTGCGATATGACCGGCCGGGCGCACACCGGTGCTGTACTTTCGCGGCCATGCAGTACGATGTCATCATCATTGGTTCCGGACCCGGGGGGTACGTAGCCGCTATCCGCGCGAGTCAACTGGGCCTAAAGACGGCCGTGGTCGAACGCGCCGAGCTCGGGGGGATCTGCCTCAATTGGGGGTGTATCCCGACCAAGGCACTCATCAAATCCGCCCAGGTCTTCGAATACATCGAGCACGCCAAAGATTACGGGATCGAGGTGGGCAAACCGAGCTCCGACTGGACGGCCATGGTCAAGCGGAGTCGCGACGTAGCCGCGGGGATGAACAAGGGCGTGCAGTTTCTACTGAGGAAAAACAAGGTCGATGTACTCGTAGGTCACGGCAAGGTGCTCGGCGGGGGCAGAGTCGAAGTGAGTGCGGGTGGCCAAGCGACGACCTACGACGCGAAGCACGTCATCCTGGCCACGGGCTCGCGGGCCCGGGCGCTTCCGAACCTCCCGATCGACGGGGAGAAGGTGATCGAGTACCGCCGGGCGATGACGCTGCCGCAGCAACCGAAGTCGATGGTGGTCGTGGGTGCGGGCGCGATCGGGACCGAATTCGCCTACGTGTACGGGAGTACCGGCACCGCGGTGACCGTGGTCGAGTACATGGAAGCCGGCCTGGTGCCCCGCGAGGACGCGGATGTCTCCAAGGAGCTCGGCAAGATTTACAAGAGGAAAGGGATCGAGGTGCTGGCCAACACGAGCGTCGAGCGCGTCGACACCACGGGCGAACAAATCGTGGTCCACCTCAAAGACCGCAAAACCGATAAAGAAACCACGTTAAGCTGTGACGTAGTGCTCTCGGCCGCTGGCGTCGCGCCCAACACGGAGAACCTGGGCCTCGCGGAGGTGGGCGTGAAAACGGAGCGCGGTCTCGTGGTGATCGACGAGTTTTACCGGACGAACGTCGAGGGTATCTACGCGATCGGCGACATTACCCCCGGACCGGCGCTCGCCCACGTGGCGAGTGCCGAGGGCATTATATGCGTGGAGCGCATCGCCGGTCAGGACGCCGCCCCGCTCGACTACGACAACATCCCCGGGTGCACGTACTGCGTCCCCGAGGTAGCGAGCGTCGGGCACACCGAAGCAAGCGCCCGCGAGGCCGGTTACGAGCTGCGGGTAGGCAAATTCCCGTTCTCCGCCAGCGGTAAGGCGAGCGCGGCCGGGGCGAAGGAGGGATTCGTCAAGGTTATCTTCGATAAAAAGTACGGAGAGTTTCTCGGGGCCCACATGCTCGGGGCTAACGTAACGGAGATGATCGCCGAGGTGGTGGTCGCGCGTAAGCTCGAGACCACGGGGCACGAGATGATCAAATCCGTTCACCCCCACCCGACCATGAGCGAGGCGATCATGGAGGCGACCGCGGCGGCTTACGACGAAGTAATCCACCTGTAGCAACGCGGGCCCGCAGTCTGCCCGGGGCCGGGGATCAATCGTGCCGGACCTCGACCTCGGGTGACTCGCCGACGGGAATCACGTACACGGACGAGCCCGTAAGCAGGGCCGTGGCCGTATCGGCCGCACCATCGCCGTCCACCCGCTCGGCCTTCGCCCAAAGCCGGGGCGACCCCCTGCGCTTTAACCGGTAACCGCTGCCCGGTCCGAGCGGTCCGGTACTCTCCACGCTCCGTACCCGCGTCACGTAGCCGAGTAAAGAGTCCGAGCGGTGGGGCGTGAAGAACCCCGCTACGGGAGACAGGACCGCCGCCCCCCCCGAAGGCAACTGGTTAGCTAGATACATCACGCGGCGCTGCTCGTCCAAAGTCAGTCCGGCGCGCCGGCGCATCGGTTGCCCCTGACTTAGCTGACGCTGGATCCTGAGCATGGTGAGCTGCTTCTTCTTTAGCTCACGTTGTGTAGCAATCAAATCGGATTTGGCGGTAGCCGTATCCCGCGCTAGGGCCCGCAGCTTCGTTCGCAGATCGAGGGCCGCGTCTTCGGCGCCGGCGAGCTCCGACTCGAGCATATCGTGCTCGAAGGGACCGAAGCTCGTTCCGTCGAGCACCTCGATTCGCGCTGCCTTCTTGTTGAGCGTGTCGATCTCCTCCCGGATCGAGGGGGGCAGATCGTTCAAATCCCCGGTGTAGCGACCTGAGGCGGCAAACTCCCTCAATTTTGCGCGCGAATCGTTGCCGAGCCCTGCGTTTAGATCGGCGAGGGTATCACCTTCGGCAACCCGGGTCCGCAGACTGTACCGGGGGGAGATATCGATGGTCGGGTCGAATAGGATGGGTACCGTATCCACCCTCAGCTCCTGACGATGGGTGACCGTACCCTCGCTCACCACTTCGAGCTCGGGCGCCATGAAGTAGGCTGCGGCCATGAAAACAACGACCCCGGCGGCTAAAAGGAGTCCGACTAGTAAGGGTCTACTCATTTTGGTTCCTCTAGGGTACGAACAAAATTATAATAATACCCACTACGCAGGGCCAGCAGCTCGCTATGACTGCCCACAGATTCGAGTTCGCCGCCCTCGATGTGGGCAATCAGCTGAAACCCGTAGGCCGCTTCGGGGCGGTTGGCGCTCACGATCAACAGGCGGTCCTTCGCCCAGCCGATCAAGGCATCGAGCAAGACTCCCTCCTCGTAAGGCTTGAATAACCCGAGGACCTGGTCCAAGACCAACACGTCGACATCCGCGTAGATAGCGCGGGCGATGAGCGTGCGGATCTGTTGCTCCTCGGTGAGCGCGCTACCCCCGAATCCCGCTAAGTTCCTGAGGTTCTCTTGCAGGCCCTGACCCTCGAGCCCGGCGATCCGCTGCGCTTCCCGGAGCCGATCTACGTCCGGCTTGGCGTCTAGGGCGATGTTCTGCGCGACGGTGGCACTCGCCACGAGGCCACCGCGACTCACGTACCCGACGCAACCGAGGTCCTCGAGGCTCACCGCCGTCTCTTCCGCGCCGGGGACCGTCAGACGGGCGCCAATCCGGTTGCTGTAACCGAGCAGCGCACGTACGAGCTCCCCGCGAACCACCTCATCCGAACCGACGAGCGCGATGCGTCCCTTCGCGGGAAGACGTAGGTATTGCTTCGCTTCGAGCGGGCTCAACCAATCGAGGTTCAGTTCGGTCGGTAGATCGTCGGGCGGTAAGACCGGAGCGTGCGTCCGTCCCGAGTAGCCCCGGGCCTCCTCGAGGCGCATCCGCCCCGGCAACAACTGTCGGTACTTGGCGAGCGCGAGCCCACCGGGCAGCACGGGCAGCACGGCCGCGAAGCTCATCAAGCAACAAAACGTCAGGTCGCCGAGCTGAAGTCCGGCGTACCCCAGGCGGTAGAAGCCGAGCGACATGAGCCCACAAAAACCAAAGCCCAGCAAAACTTGCAAAATCTGCCGCTCGGCACCGTACTCGGCCGACACCTCCCGGTAGCTGTGCTCCGCCGCGCGGTTTCGGAGGTGTAATCGCTCTTGCAAAAACTCGCCGGTGTCGAAGCTGGCTACATCGGGCAGTATGCGCCCGAGCTCGTAGAGCGCTTCGCGCTGAGCGGCCAGCGCTTCCCGGGCGAGCTGCGTGGTCCGACGCGTGCGCCGGACCATCCAGCCGATCGCTCCGGCGGCGAGCAGCAGGATCGCCAACAGGCCGATCCCTATGGGCCAGTCGACGATCAGCAACCAGAGCAGGGCCGCCAGGGTCACGCCGAGCCCGGACAGTAGCGACGGCATGTTGTCCGCCCGCCACGCGCGGAGCTGGTCTACGTCCTCGAGCAGGGTGAGGTACCCGTCTGCGTTGGCTTCGGTAGTGAGGTCGCTCGCCCGGCGAACCACGTACTCCCCGATGAGCTTGTTGTCGCGGATCCCGCAGGAGCTCGCGTACCGGATACAGATCGTGCGCAGTAGGTACCAAGCCATCGATACCCCCGAGGTCGCCAGCAACAGACTCCCTAAATGCCGTAGCCAGCCCTCGCGGTACTGGAGGTCGATCGCTTGCGCTAAAACATCCCGCAGCATAGAGAAGGCCACCATCAGCGCGGCCGCGAGCAGGAGCGAAACCAGCGCGACCGCGATCCCGGATGCCCGGCGCGCCTTACGCGGCGGCGGGGGAGCGGGGAGCTCCGCGTCTTCGGCGCCGACGGCTCCGGCTTCGTCCGCGCCACCCGACTGCCCGATGTCCGACGATTGTACGGCCCGGTCGCTCGGTCGGATGATCAGGCCGGCGCGCGAGCGGCCCGGTCCGTACCGGTGGCTCTCGAACTCATCGCGCGTAAGGCGCCTCGGCCCCACCGCGGGGTCGATCACCGAAGCGCCCGAGCTGTCCACCTCCTCGACCACCACGAAGTGATCCTTGTCCCAGTGAATGATCGCCGGCAAAAGATCGCCGCGGAGTAGTTCCGTAAACGGAAGCTCGGCGGCGAGGGTCGTGAGCCCGAGCGCCTCGGCGCCCTCCTGGATACCCGCTAGGTTGGCTCCGGAGTCGTCGGTGCGGGTGAGCTGACGCAGCTGGTCCATACTCCGCTCCGTCCCGTAGCGGACCGCAATCATCCGGAGACAAGTGGCGCCGCAGTCGCGTTCGTCGAGTTGGGGGAAGAAAGGTGTATTGTTTAACATAGACGGCCGGCTCTGTGAGCTGGGGGGCCTCTGGAAGCCAAAGCAAAGGACTGCGAGTAGGGCAGACTGTCGGGTAGCCGGGAATTACCCTATCCCCGCCGCCGTTGCACCTTCGATTACCCGGAGTGCGGTACCGCTCACCGGGTAGTTACGCCTCCGCGCACGCGCCTACGATCGCGCTAAAGTCGCTCGCCCGCAGGCTGGCGCCACCCACCAGAGCGCCGTCGATGTCCTCTTTCGCGAAAAGCTCCGCCGCGTTACCGGGCTTAACCGAGCCTCCGTACAAGATCGAAACCTCCCGGGATTGCTTAGCACCAAACATGTCGTTACACCGATTCCGTATGAAAGCGTGCATCGCCTGCGCTTGTTCGGGACTGGCGGTCCGCCCGGTCCCAATGGCCCACACCGGTTCGTAGGCCAGCACGATCGCGGTGGCCTGCTCCGCGGTGAGCTCCGAGAGCCCACCGCGGAGCTGTTCGGCCACTACGCCCTCCTCGTTACCCGCATCGCGATCCGCCAGGGTTTCGCCAAAACAATAGATAGGAATCAGGCCCGCCGCAAAGGCTCGCGCGAGCTTCGCCCGGAGCAGCTCACCGCTCTCCGCGTGGTCGGCGCGTCGCTCGGAGTGACCCACGATCACGTAGCTACAGCCCGAAGACGACAACTGTTCGGCGCTCACCTCCCCCGTGTGCGCCCCGTTGGGGTAGGCCGAGAGATCCTGGGCACCGAGGTGGGCGTTGCCGGCACCGGCCACGGCGTCGCGCACGCCCGGCAACATGATGTACGGCGGGCACAGCACGAAGGGCACCGCGACGTCCGCGAGGTGCTGCGCGCAGGCCCGCGCGAGGCTCAGTCCGTCCTGCAAATTGAGGTTCATCTTCCAGTTACCGGCTACGATTCGTCTGTCCATGCGGGCCAAGATAGACGGGTAAAAGACCCGGCTAACTTCGCCGCCGATTATGAATCACCTAGCGTCGGCGTATACCTGCATTTCCCTGTTGTGCCTGGGTCTACTGACCCCCCGCATCGGCACAGCCAAACCAACTGAACCTCAAATCGATAGCCTCGATCTACCCGAGGCCGTGGTGCTCGGTAGCCGGGATGCGGTACCGTTGCAGAGTATCGGACACAGCTTCGACGTACTGACCCGCACGCAGCTCGCGGAGCTACCGATCAGCTCCGTGACCGAAGCCCTGCAGTACTTGCCGGGGCTCGATTTGCGACAGCGCGGACCGAAGGGCGTGCAGGCCGACCTCAGCATCCGGGGTGGCACCTTCGACCAGGTGCTGGTGCTCGTCAACGGCATCAAGCTGTCCGATCCGCAAACGGGCCACCACGTGCTCAACGTCCCCGTCCCGCTCGAGAACGTGGAACGTATCGAGGTGCTCAAGGGGCCGGGGGCCAGGCTCTACGGCCAGAACGCGTTCGCCGGGGCGGTCAACATCGTCACCCGACCGGGCGCGGAGACCGCCACCAACCTACGGGGCGAGCTCGGGCAGAACGGCCTCGCCGGTTTTGGCGTAAGCCTCGACCTACCGCGCAGCAACTGGCGCCAAACCCTCTCCTACCAACGCGATCTGGCGCAGGGCTACCGGGAGAACACGGATTACGACATCCAGCACGCCTTTTACCAGGGGGAGTTTAAGCTCCCGCAAAACACGGTAGGGGTACTCGCCGGCTTGAGCGACCGGGCCTTCGGGGCGAACGGGTTTTACTCGAGCGCGAGCGCGACCCAGCAGTACGAGGAGGTACAGACGAGCCTCCTGGCGCTAACCCACCGGACGGACCAACTGCGCCGGAGCTTCTCGCAGCGATTGAGCTGGCGGCGCAACCAGGACGAGTACGTGTTCTTGCGGCAGAACCCGAGCGTGTACCGCAACCTGCACATCTCGCAGGTGGTGGGCTACGATGCCTACCAGCACGTCGACAACCCCTTCGGTCGGCTCGGCTTCGGCGGGGAGTTACAGGGGGTGTGGTTGGCGAGCAACAACCTCGGCGACCGGCGGCGGGTGGCGGCGTCGCTGACGGCGGAACAACGTTTCGACCTGCTCGACGACGAGCTGAGCGTAACCCCCGGCCTCACCTACAACTACCTCTCCGACGCGGGCTCGCGCCTGCTGCCGGGTGTGGACATCGCCTACCAACTCACCGAACGTACCCAGCTGTACGGCAACGCCGGCATGACGTACCGGGTGCCGACCTACACCGATCTATACTACACCGATCGGTACAACGAGGGCAATCCCGACCTGAACGCGGAGCGCGCCTACGCTTTCGAGGTCGGCGCGAAGCACACGGTCGGCCCACTGGAGGCACGGGGCGCCCTGTGGCAGCGCCAGGCGATCGACCTGATCGACTTCGTGCGTGACTCCCCGGCCGATACGGTTTACCAACCGCGTAACCTGGCCGACGCGAGCTTCCGCGGGGGCGAAGCCGAACTCACCCTGCGGCGGGCGAGGCCGTGGCTACCCCACGCCTCCGTTTCGTACAGCTACATCGACGCCGAGCTCGGACTCGAATCGGGAGTGGTGAGCCGGTACGTGCTCGACAATCTCCGCCACCAGTTTACCGCGCGGGCTACGCTGCGGGTGGTGGGCTCGCTGAACGCCACGCTCGCCTACCGCTATTTCGACCGGGCCGAGCCGGAAGGTGTCGAGCTCGCGGACGCCGTACAGCTCGTAGACCTGCGGCTCAACTACGGCAGCGGCGGGTACCGCCTGTACGCCGAGGCGACCAACCTCTTCGACGTGGGCTACGAGCAGGTACCCGGCGTACCCCTCCCCGGCCGGTGGGTGCGCGCTGGCGTGCGGCTGCGACTGTAACTTCGTCGCATGCAATTTGGCAAGCTCGAGGACCTCGCCGGCGTTGACTTCTCCCTGCCCGCCGACGGGGAGTACACGGGGCTACTCTTAGGTAGCTCGAACGCAGCCGCGGATCCCGAACGCGCGCGCGAACTCTTCGTCGGGGGCACGGCCTGGGGCGACAAGGGCTTCGTGGGGCGGGTGTACCCTACCGGCACTAAGCCCGCCGCATTCCTCGAGGCTTACGGACGCCAGTTCAATACGATCGAGCTCAATAGTACCTACTACCGCGTTCCGGACTTTCGGCAGGTGCGCAAGTGGTACACGCAGGTACCGGACGATTTTCAGTTCTGCCCGAAGGTGCACAAGGCCATCAGCCAGTCGGGGAACCTCGGGGTGCACACCTCGCAGATCCTCGACTTCGCCAAGGCGGTCCAGGGGTTCGAGCATAAGTTAGGACCCTGCTTCATCCAGCTGCCCCCTACGTTCGCGACGGATCGCTTCGACGCGCTGCGCGAGTTCTTGGACGCCTGGCCGCCGCAGCTGCGACTGGCCGTAGAGTTGCGCGACCCGAGCTGGTTCGCGGGCGACGCGCGGGCGAACGAAGAGGTCTGGGCGGATCTGGCCGCACGCGGTATCGGTACCGTCATCACCGACGTGGCCGGGCGGCGCGACGTAGCCCACATGCAGCTGACCGCCCCGTTCGCGGTGATCCGCTGGGTAGGGAACGCCCCGAGCGACACGGATTCGTCGAGGCTCGCCGCGTGGTCGCAGCGCCTCGCGGGCTGGTTCGAGCGCGGTCTCCCGCGGGCCTACGTGTTCACGCACGAGCCGGAAGCGGTCCCCTCGGCCCGGGCGGCGAGCGAGTTGGGAGGCGTTTTGCGGAAGCGGTACGCGGGAGATTTGAGGGTTCGGTCGCCCGAACTAATCGGGCGGGAAGAGGCGGCACCCCCGGCCCAACGAAGTTTATTCTGATCCGCGCGCTATACGATCCCGTCGCATCTTGGCGCAAACCCCGATCACTATGGCTCAGGACGTACCGTTGATTCACCGAGACGTTTCGTGGTTATCCTTCAACTACCGGGTGCTGCAGGAGGCCAAGGACCCGGCCGTGCCGCTGCTCGAGCGGCTCAAGTTCCTCGCGATCTACTCGAGTAACCTCGACGAATTTTTTCGCGTGCGCGTGGCGAACCACCGCAACCTGCTCCGGCTCAACAAGCGAACCAAGCGGGAGCTGGCGATCGATCCGAAGGTGGTTATCAATCAACTCCTCACGGAGGTGAATCGGCAGCAGGAGGAATTCTCGAACATCTTCGAAAAGGAGATCATCCCGAAGCTGGCGGAGAACGGCATCTTCCTGCGGCGGCGCCTCGAGCTCTCGAAGAAGCAGCAGCGCTTCGTGGAGGAGTACTTCCACGACCACATGCTGCCGTTCGTGCAGCCGGTACTGCTGGTAAAGAACAAGGTGCGCCCCTTCCTGAACAACGGGGCGCTGTACCTCGTGATCGAGATGTTCGATCGCAAGACCCGGGAGGCGGCCTACGCGCTGGTCAAGATCCCGAGCTCCGAGCTCGGTCGGTTCGTGAAGCTCCCCAGCGCGGACGATAAGCACGAGGTGATCATGATGGACGACATCGTGCGCCACTCCATCTCCTGGATGTTCCCGGGCTACCTCATCGAGGATACCTACTCGGTGAAGCTGACGCGCGACGCGGAGCTGTACATCGACGACGAGTTCTCGGGCGACCTGGTCGAGAAGATCAAGGAGGGGTTAGCCAAACGCCACGTCGGGCCGGCCAGCCGCTTCGTGTACGACCGCGAGATGCCGGAGGACCTGCTCGATTACCTCAAGGATACGCTTCGCATCGGGCGCTACGACCTACTGCGCGAGGGCCGCTACCACAACAACTCCGACTTCTTCAAATTTCCGGACTTCGACAAAACGAACCTCAAGAACCCCCCCATGCCCCCGATAGCGTACCGGGAGCTGGAGGAGAGCGAGGATTTCTACGGGTCGATCAAAGCGCAGGACCACCTACTTTACTACCCGTACCACAAGTACGAGTCCGTGGTCAAGTTCTTCGAGCAGGCCTCACTCGATCCGGACGTAACCCACATCAAGATCGTTCAGTACCGGGTAGCCAAGCGCTCGCGGATCATGGACGCGATCATGGAGGCGGTCGAGCGCGGCAAGCGCGTGAGCGTCTTCATCGAGATCAAGGCGCGCTTCGACGAGGAAGCCAACCTGCGCTGGGGCGAAAAACTCGAACAAGCCGGCGTAACCGTGCACTACTCCTTTCCCGGCGTGAAGGTGCACGCCAAGGTGGCCCTCGTGCGCCGGGTCGAAGGCTCGCGCGGCGTACTCTACGGATACTTGAGCACCGGCAACTTTCACGAGGACACCGCCCGCATCTACTCCGACTTCGGGCTTTTTACCGCCGATCGGCGCTTGACCACCGAGGCGGCTCGGCTATTCAGTTTCCTCGAGACGGTCAAGCTGCCGAAGACGGACTTCAAGCACCTGCTCGTCGGGCAGTTCAACCTGCGCAGCGGTTTCATCCAACGCATCGACCGGGAGATCGAGCACGCGAGGGCCGGCCGCAAGGCCATGGTAACGCTCAAGATGAATAGCCTACAGGACGAGCGGATGATCGAGAAGCTCTACGAAGCGAGTCGGGCGGGCGTGGAGGTCAAACTAATCGTACGCGGCATCTTCTCCCTCGTAGCCGGTAAGGAGGGGGTGTCGGAAAACATATCGGCCATCAGCATCGTGGACCGCTACCTCGAGCACGCGCGGGTTTTCATTTACCACAACAACGGGGCGAACGAGGTCTACCTCGGTTCGGCCGACTGGATGACGCGCAACCTGAGCTACCGCATCGAAACGGCCTTCCCGATTTACGACGCGCGGTTGAAGCAACGCATCATAGAGCTGGTCGAGCTACAGTGGCTCGACAACGTGAAGGCGCGCGTCCTCGACTCAACGCTGAGCAACACCTACCGCCGGAGCGTCAACGATCTCGCGATCCGCTCGCAGGTCGAGAGCTACTTCTACGTCAAGCGTCTGGAAACGCCGGTCGTCTCCACGGTCGACGAGGAGATCGAAGAGCTGAACTAATTTTTACTACCTAAGGCTTGGGCGGAGTGTCCGCGACGGTTATGTTTGCGGCCGCTTCCAGCAACCCCGCAGATGTAGCTCAGCTGGTAGAGCGCAACCTTGCCAAGGTTGAGGTCGCCAGTTCGAACCTGGTCATCTGCTCTAAGCGCCTCGTGACGATCGCTCGTTACGGGGCGTTCCTGATTTACGCCGGGTACCAGAGCCGTTCGCCGAGCTCCGTACGTACCTCTACCCCACTCTCCCCGTCGGTGATGCGCCCGACCACCTGCGCGTCGATACCGAGTGAACTCGCCACCGCGATAGCCGCGTCGGCCGCCGGTGCAGGCAGGTACAGCTCCAGCCGGGTGCCCATGTTGTAGACTTGGTAGAGTTCCCGCGGACCCATGTCGTTGGTCTCGGCGATAAATCCGAACAGGGGCGGTACCGGGAGCAGCGCGTCCTTTATGGCCCGCGTACCCGCTAGAAATCTTGCCGCCTTGGCTTGCCCTCCCCCGGTGTTGTGTACGATGCCGTGGATGGCACCGCCGAGCTCACCGATCACCCGGTGCAAGAACGGGAGGTAGGTTCGGGTCGGGCTCAACAGCAGTTTGCCGATGGCCACGTCGCCAACTCCCGCAACGGCGAGCGTGTCGGTCACCTTGGACTTACCCTGGTATACGTACGCACGCTCGGTATTCGGGTCGAACGTCTCGGGGTAACGCTCGGCGTAAGCGTGCTCCAGCAGGTCGTGGCGCGCGCCCGTCAGTCCGTTGCTGCCGATGCCCGAGTTGTAGTCCGACTCGTAGCTCGCCCGCCCGTAGCTCGCGAGGCCCACGATCACGTCGCCTACCCGCGGCCGGCAGTCGATCACCGCGCTGCGCCGCATGCGCCCGTAGGCGGTGATGCCCACGTCGATGGTGCGTACGACGTCGCCGACGTCGGCCGTCTCCCCGCCGGCGAGGTGGATCTCGATGCCGTGCTCCCGCATGCGTTGGGCGAACTCCTCGTTCGCTCCGATCACCCGCGCGAGCACCTCCGCGGGGATCAGGTGCTTGTTGCGCCCGATGGTGCTGCTGAGGCTGATCTCGGACGTGAGCCCGACGCAGGCCACGTCGTCGACGTTCATCACGATGGCATCCTGGGCGATGCCGGCCCACACGTCTAGGTCGCCGGTCTCCCGCCAGTAGAGGTAGGCGAGGCTCGGTTTCGTGCCCGCGGTATCGGCGTGCATCAGACTGCAGTATTCGGGGTCGCCGGTGGCGAAGTCGGGCAAGATCTTGCAAAACGCCCCCGGGAACAAGCCTTTGTCGAGGTGGGCGATCGCGGCGTGTACGTCGGCTTTATCGGCGCTGACGCCTCGTTTTGCGTATACGGACATACGGCGCAAGGTAGCGGCCCGGGCTGTCGGTGAGCCTGGCGCCAGTTTTGTCGTTACCACCCCCGATGTACCGGTCCGTAACCCCACGTACGCTCCTCGCGGCAACGCTCGTCTGGCTCGGCCTTGCGGCAAAACTGCACGCGCAGGATACGTTCAGCCTCCTGGCCTTCGACCCGGCCACCGGGGAGATCGCGAGCGCCGGGGCCTCCTGCGTCGACGGCAACGCCCTGCCCGGGGGGTGCGCGCGGATATCGTCGGTGTGGCCCGGCCGCGGGGCCGTGCACACCCAGAGCTTTTACCTACCCGAAAACCAGGCAACCGCCGACAGCCTCCTGCTGGCCGGCAGCGGGGCGGAAGCTCTCCTAAGCGAATTACTCCGCCTCGACGCGAAGCGGACGCCCGCGCTGCGCCAGTACATCGCGCTGAGTACGACGCGGTCGGCGGTGGAGTTGGCTGCCTACACCGGGGGGCGCTGCTACGCTTACGCGGGCCAGCTGCGGGGGGCCAACTTCGCCGTGGCGGGCAACGTACTACTCGATTCGACCGTGCTGCGGCGTATGTCCACCGCCTACCAGGCGGCCGTTGGCGCCGGTGCGTGGATCGGGGACGCGGCACTGCTGGCCCTGCGGGCCGTCGCCTACCCCGGCGCCGACCAACGCTGCTTGAGCGCGGGCATCAGCAGTCGCAGCGCATTCCTGCGCGTGGCCAGGCCGGACGACGCCCGCGACTCACTGTACCTCGATCTGGTGGTCGAGTTCCCCGTGGGTGGGCGCGATCCGATCGATACGCTAACGGACTCGTTTGCGGCCTGGCGGATCCTGCACCCGGAATCTGCGGAGTGATTGCCGACCTTGCGCCCGGTTTGAAGCTCGATCTGTACCCGTACGCCCAGCGACTCCGACGGCGCGATGGCCCCCGAGGCAAGGCCGAGCTCTGGTGCCTCGTACGGCGTCGCTGGGTGATCTCCCAACCCGAGGAGCTCGTACGCCAGGCCCTCGTCGCGCACCTTACCGAAGCGGGCTACGCTACGGGACTCATGCAGGTGGAACGCAAGGTGGGTCCGGGGGGGCGGCGGCTCGATCTACTCCTTTTAACCCCCGGTGGCGCGCCCTATGTTTTAGCGGAAGCGAAAGCACCCGGCTACTCCTTACAGCCGGCTATCGCGCAACTCGCGGACTACAATCGACACTGGCGGGCCCGCTACGCGCTGGCCGTTAACGGGCAGGACGCGCTCTGCTACGCGTTGGATTACGCCAGCGAGTCCGTCGGCGCGCTCGCGGGCTTGCCGCCGCCGCCGACTACCTAATGACCGGCCCCCCGGGCGGTAAAAAAGCCCATGTGCCACGGCTTCCAGGCCGAAGGCGCGATAGTGAGGTGCTGGGGCCGCAGGATCTTGTCGTCGAAGAAGACGACGCCCCAGCGGTACAGGTCGAGGCTCAGCGTGACCCCGGGTTGCTCGCGGACCCAGCGCCACGCCGCCGCCATGCCCGGCGACCAGTAGATATCGTCGAGTACGACGACGGAACCCGGGTGGCAGGCCTCGGCAATCCGCGCGAAGTAGCGTTTGGTGGCCTCCTCGGCGTGGTGACCGTCGATGAAGGTCACGTCTACGTGCCCCAGCTCGGCGAGTGCTTCCTCGAGCCGCGCTTCGAAGGTGCCCTCCAGGAGTCGCACCGGCCGAGACCCCACGCTTCGGTCCAGCGTGATTCGGGCTTGCGCCAAAACGGCCGGATCGCCCTCGATGGAGACGAGCTTGGCGGCGCCCGGGAGCGGGGCGGCGAGGTAGGCGGTACCGATACCGAGGTTGGTACCGAGCTCGAGTACCCGCTGGGCCTGCGCCCACTCGACCACCCGAAACAGGTACCTGCCGAAGCGCGGCGGGGAGGTACTTTGGCGTGCGACCTGGGCAACCGTTTTGCGCCGCGCCGTTCGGGCCCGCGAGCCGGCACCGTGATCGGTGAGCTGGATCTCGGTGGGGTCGGCGAGCAAGCGTTTACGCTCGGCTTCGATTTTGGCGAAGGCGTAAAACTCCCGGGTATCCTCGACTACCTCCCCGACGAAAGAGAACGCTTTGGGCGCGTGCACGTCGAAGATCGTGTTGGCGCGCCAGGCGTAGTCGAGCAGGGAGGAGATGGCGTGGGCTCGCACGCCGGAAAGGTAGCCGCGCCGATGTGCGGTTTCGGTACGAAGCGACGTTCTTGCCCGCGACGGGTAAAGTGTCCGTCGCCCCACCCCGCGCTATGTCGTTAAAGCTGTGTGTCGCCCTACTGCTCTGGGCTATTCAACTTACCACCGTCCGGGCGCAGGGCTACAACACGGCCCTCGGCCTGCGGGTGGGCAGTGCGGCCGGCATATCGCTCGTACAGCGGGTGGGCAATCACGTGAGCGTGGAAGCTTTCGCCGTCAACCGCTTCCTCACCGACGCCTACACCCTCACCCTGGTCGGGCGGCGGCACATCCCGCTGGTGCTCAAGCGCGTGAATGTGTTCGTGGGGGCCGGGCTGCACAAAGGTTGGAACTACGAGGATCGTACCCGCCGCGGCAACCCCTTCGGCTTCGACATTCAGGCCGGGGCGGAAGTGGCCTTCGGACGGATCAACGTATCGTACGATTTCGTGCCCCAGATCAACGTAACCGGCGGCGTATTCCCTTTCCGACTCACCTCCGCGGTGGGCCTGCGCTACGTTATCGACAAGCGCAGCCCGAGCGGGGTGAAGATGCCCTGGGTCGATCAGAGAGAGCACGACCGACGCGTGAAGGAGCGCCAGAGCGAGCGCAAGGATCGCCGCAGAGAACGCACTAAGCGCAAGCGCCGGGAAGAGCGCGGCAAACGCCGCGGCGAGCGACCGACGCTCCGCGAGCGGCTCGGGCTCGATCCTAAACCCGGGGCGTAAGTTCGCCGCCGATGGATAACCCGCTCGCCGCCTTCGCGAACACCGAGGTACTCGTATTCGATGTGGACGGGGTAATGACCGATGGCAACGTACTGGTAAGCGAAGCCGGTGAGCTACTCCGCTCGGTGAGTATCCGCGACGGCTTCGCCCTCCAGCTCGCGGTTCGTCGCGGACTGCGGGTAGGCGTGATCACCGGCGGGTCATCGGACGGCGTACGCCTGCGCCTGGCCGGACTCGGCATCGCGGACTATTATTCCGGTGTTCGGGACAAGGCGCAGGTGCTGCGGGCCTACCTCGAACGCCACGGCCTCGAACCCGCAACCTGCTTGTACATGGGTGACGACCTCCCCGACCTACCGGCGATGCGACTCGTCGGCCTGCCCTGCGCACCGGCCGACGCCGCACCCGAAGTTTTGGCGCAAGCCGCCTACGTGAGCCCGCTGCCGGGAGGAGCGGGCTGCGTGCGCGACGTGGTGGAACGGGTGTTAAAGCTGCGCTCACGCTGGGCTGGCGCATGAGTGGCGCAGCGAGGTGGCTAGCGCTACTGCGCCCGCTCAACGTACTCCTGATCGCGGCGACCCCGGTGGCGCTCTGGACCTGCTTGGTGCGCCCGTTGCTCGGCCGAACGGAGCTCGACTTACGTCAGGTCGTACTGCTCGGCCTGGCGGTCGCCCTCGTGGCGGCCGGCGGGAACGTAGTCGACGACATCGCCGACAAAACGATCGACCGGCTCAACGGGCGGGACAATCCGTTGCTGACGGGCCTGAGCGACCGGACCGCCTGGGTGACCTACCTCGGGCTCAACGTGGGGGCAGGGCTGCTCACGTGGCAACTGGCCGCGGAGCTCGGGCAGTGGGGTTACGCGTGGCTGCTCCCGGTGGCGGTGGGCACGCTGGCCGCTTACGCTTTCGACCTCAAATGTCGCCCGCTGTTCGGGAACCTCGCTGTCGCGGCGTTCTGTGCCGGCGTCCCGGGAATCCTAATTTTAGCCGAGCCGCTCGTGCTGCGGGAGATCGAGTCGCCCCTCTCGCAGTCGCTGCTCGCCTACACCGCCCTGGCCTTTTTCGGGAATTTCGCACGCGAGCTGGTTAAAGACCTGCAGGACCGCGAGGGTGACGCCGCCGCCGGCTGCCGGCCGCTCGCCGTAGTGTGGCCCGCGAACCGCGTGCTCCAGTTGGCGGGCGCGAGTCTGCTCGGCCTGCTGGCGGCAGTGGCGTACCTGGCAACGGTCTGGTACTTAACCGGCGATTTGATAACGTGCCTTACCTGGGCGGCGCTCTGGCTGTTGGTGGCGAGTATGTTTTACTCCTTGTTCGGTAACCGAACTTCCGCACAGTTCGCGCAACTGAGTAGGTACCTGAAGCTCGCCATGGCCTTCGGGCTGTTTGCCTTGATCCTCGTCGGTATGCGGGTTTACACGTAGTCTGGACGCTTATGAAACTTCTTCTCGCCAGCGGTAGCCCGCGCCGTAGCCAGCTCCTCCGGGCGCTCGATATCCCCTTCGAGGTGCGGGTACCCCGCGTGGAGGAGGTCTATCCGGACGGTCTCCCGCTCGCGGAGGTGGCGCCCTACCTGGCGAAGCTAAAGGCGACCGCCGCGGCGGGGTGGCTGGACCCCGAGACGCTGATCCTGACGGCGGACAGCGTGGTAATCCTGGGCGATCGTCTTTTCGGTAAGCCCCGAGATTTAGCGGAAGCGCGGGAGATGTTGTGGGCGCTCTCCGGCAAAACACACCGCGTAACGACGGGCATTTGTCTACTCAGTACACGCGGGGAAGTGGTTCGCGCCGTAAGTACGGAGGTTAGCTTCCGCGAGGCTAGCGACGCGGAGATAGACTACTACGTGAAGCACTATCCACCCCTCGACCGGGCCGGGGCCTACGGCATTCAGGATTGGTGGGGATGGGCGAAAGTGAACCGCATCGAGGGCTCGTATTCGAACGTGATGGGGCTGCCCACCGTGGAGGTGATCGAGCTACTCGGAGACCGAATCAGCCTGGTGCTCCCGCCCGGCGCCTGAGCTCCTGGCGGACCAGTTGTAGCTCCCGACTCGCGTCGCCCGTAACGCTCGTGTTCTCCTGTGCTCTGCGTACGAGGTAAGGGACCACGTCCCGCACCGGTCCGTAGGGCATATACTTGCTCACGCGGTACCCGGCCGCCGATAGGTTGTAGGTTAGGTTATCGCTCATGCCGTAGAGTTGGCAGAACATCACGTGGGGGTGCGCCGGGTTGAGTTGCCGTTCCAACATGCCCCGCGCCATGAGCTCGATCGAGGCCTGGTTGTGGGATGCGTTACAGAAGCTGACCTCGTCGATGTGATCCAGCGCGTACTCCACGGCCCGATCGAAGTCGCGGTCGGTGGCCGCCCGATCGGTTTGGATGGGGCTCTCGTAGCCGAGCTCGGCGGCGCGGGCCCGCTCTTTCTCCATGTACGCACCGCGCACCAGCTTGGCGCCGAGGACGACTCCGGCTTCCCGGCAGCGCGCGTGGTCGCGCTCGAAATTGGCGAGCGACTCGTGGCGGTAGAGCTGGTAGGTGTTGAAAACGACGGCTTTGCCCCGGTTGTGCCGCAGCATCATCTCCATTACCGCCTCGTCGATCGCGGGCTGAAGCCAGCTCTCCTCCGCATCGACGTACAGGCCCACCCCCAGCTCGGCCCCGTAGGAGCAAATGGTGTCGAGGCGCGCGAGCAGTTTCGCGTAGGCGTGCTCCCGGCCGTACCCGACGTCCTGGGTCTCGCTGATCGCCTCGAGCAACTTGTCGTCGGCGAGACCGCTCACCTTCATGCTTAGCACCGGTACGGTGCGGTGCCCGCCGGCGAACGTGAGGGACTCGAGGCAGTCGGCCAGCGTTTGGCGGTGCGACTCCTCGTCGTTCTTGCCTTCGGCGCCGTAATCGAGGATCGTTAGGACGCCGGAAGCGGCCAATCGATCGGCCGCCGCGGCCGCCTCGGGGAGGGTGCGACCGCCGACGAACTGCTTGTAGATGGTCGCTAGTGCCGCCCGCTCCGCGAAGGGGAGTCGGTTGCGCACGGCCCAGGCGCCGAATGCGCTGCCGAAGCGCACGAGCGCGGGCTCGTTCATCGCCCCGTACAACCGCGCGACGCGGGCGAGTTCCGCATCGGATTTATCGGCGAACGCGGTGGCGGTATCGGCGAAATCCGGGAGCCCGGCACCGAGTGCAGGATCCCGGGCGAGACGGGCTAAAAAGTCCGAAGGCTCCGGTCGGCCGGCTCGTGTCATACTCCTCGCGCTATTAGTTCCGCTTGCCAAAGCTCCCAGGCGGCCTCGGCTTGTCGGTGTAACATCAAAAGCCCGTTGGCTGTTGCCGCACCGCGGAGTCTCGCCTCCCGCAGTAGTCGGGTCTCGTTCGGATTGTAAATGAGGTCGATCACCACGTGTCCGCGCCCGAGTACCTCGATCGGCACGGCCGGTAGTTGCTCGATGTTCGGTGCCGTGCCCACCGGCGTCGTGTTGATCCACAGCCGGGGCTCGGTGGTCGCTTCGTTCGCGAGCGCTACGTAGTCGAGTTGCCCGGGGCCCGGGGCCCGGCTGACGGAACGGTAAGGTAGGTCGAGCGCCGCGAGCACGTGGCCCACCGCCGCACTCGCGCCCCCGGTACCGAGCACGATCGCCGCCGCCGCCCGGGGGAGGCTTTCGCCAAAACTGTCCAGGGTCGCCCGGAAGCCGAGTACGTCGGTGTTGTACCCGTGCAGGCTCCCGTTCTCGCGCCTGACGACGGTATTGACGGTCCGCAGGTCGCTCGCCGCGCCGTGCAACTCGTCGAGTAAGCCGACCACGCTCTGCTTGTAGGGGATCGTGACGTTGAGTCCGAGCAGATCCGGGCTACCGCGAAGAACCGCCGGCAACTGATCTATGCGCTCGAGCTCGTAGTTGTCGTAGCTGTAGCTTCCGGTGAGCTGTAGGGAGGTAAACTTCTCGGTGAAGTAGCCGCGCGAGAAACTGTGTCCGAGCGTGCGTCCCACCAAGCCGAGCTTAACCATTCGTTTGCGAACGTAAGGGTACGGCGTTGAACCGCACAGGGGTTACTGGTTTTAGCGAAAGCGAAATTCGAAGTATGTACACGAGACTTACAGGCAGTTTAATCTTACTATCGGTGCTTCTGGCGAGCTGCGTCAAAAATCCGGTTACCGGCAAGCGGCAGCTGGCCATCAGCGAGAAATCCGAGCTAGCGCTAGGGGCCCAGAGCGACCCGCAGATCGTGGCCAGCATGGGGCTTTACGAGGACGCCGAACTGCAGGCCCTCATCCAGCGACTCGGGGGGGAGATGGCGAAGGACTCGCACCGACCGAACCTGGCGTACGAGTTCAAGATCGTGGATTCGGACGTGGTCAACGCCTTCGCCGTGCCCGGGGGGTACGTGTATTTCACCCGTGGAATTTTGGCGCACTTCAACAACGAGGCGGAGTTTGCGGGGGTGCTCGGCCACGAACTAGGTCACGTCACCGCGCGTCACTCCGCGCAGCAGATCCGAAAGCAACAGGTGGCGCAGGTGGGGATGATCGCCGGTGCCCTGGCGTCGAACACGGTGCGCCAGAACTTTGAGTCCGTCAACCAAGGCATGCAGATGCTCTTCCTGAAGTACGGGCGCGACGCGGAGACCGAGGCCGATGCCCTCGGCGTGGAGTACTCCACCGAGCAGGGCTACGACGCGGAGTACATGGCGGGCTTCTTCCGGACCATCGATCGGCTGCAAAAGGCCGCCGGTGCCGAGGTTCCCGATTTTTTGAGTACCCACCCCAACCCGGTCAATCGGGAGGCGAACGTCCGTGAGCTGGCCGCGGAGTGGCAGCGGAAGCTACCGGGGGAAGAAACGGAAGTGGGTCGCGAGCGCTACCTCAACCTGATCGACGGGTTACTCTACGGCGAGGATCCCGCGCAGGGCTACACGGAGAACGGTAGATTTTACCACCCGGAGCTAAAGTTCGTCTTCGACGTACCGAGCGGCTGGCAGCTGATCAATAGCCCGCAGCAGGTACAGCTCGGCTCGCCGGAGGGCGACGCGATGGTCTCCTTCGCCATCGCACAGGGCGACAGTCCCGAAGCCGCGGCACAAGCGTTCTTGCAACAGTACAAGCTCCAGGCGACGAGTGCGGGCGGTACGGAGATCAACGGGCTCGACGCCTACGTCGTCGCCGCACGAGTGCCGGCGTCACAGCAACAGCCGGCCTTGAGTATCGAGTCAACCCTCATCGCGTACGCGGGCAGTATCTACCAATTTCTCTCGGTAACCGTCGCGGACAAGGCCCGGGCTTACGCGGGTGTGTTGCGCCAACCGGCGGGCTCATTCCGAGAGCTGAACGAGGCGAAGTACCTGGATCGCAAGCCCGAGCGTATCAAGATCCGAACGGTCGATAAGGCGACCACCCTCGCCGCCTTTTTGACGGCGAACGGGATTCCGGCGGATCGCCACGCGGAACTCGCGATCCTCAACGGTATGGAGCTCGACGACCGACTCGCGGCTAACAGTTTGATTAAGACGGTAGAACGCTCATAAGTAGATTCTAAAATATATATTGCTTGCGTGAACGCAAGCCTTCTCTCCCAAGACTTTCTGCAGAGTCAGCTCGATGCGATTCAGGACGGGGTAATCGAGGGGGTAATGATCCTCAACGAGGTCGGGATCATCCTGGACGTCAACGTGACCGCCAGCGCTATGTTCGGCTACGAGGCCGAGCAGCTGTTGGGCCAGAGCATTACCTGCCTGATGACCGACGAGGACAGAGTCGCGGAGACGAAGAAGATAGAATGTGAGCGGAGGAGCTACGTTACCACGATTATTGGTTCCTCTCAGAAATCGGTTGGTCGCAAGCAGAATGGCGAAGAATTTCTGTTCCGCGTATCGGTACGGGAGGTCTCCGACGGCGAGCACAAGTTTTACACCTGTATCCTCAACAACCTCGAGGGGGCCCGGCAGACCCGCCGTGAGATCGTCGCGCTCCACGAGCAGCTCAGGGAGAAAAATCAGAGTCTAGAAGCGGCCGTGGCGCAGCGTACGCAGCTGCTGGAGGCTACGGTTAACGACCTCGCCGTGGCCAACCAAAAGTTAGCTAAAGGACTGCGGGAGCGCGAGGTCATCTCCCTGTCCCTCCAGCGTCGCGAATATCAGCTGGAGGGTCTACTGGCCAAAGAGCGGGAGTTGGGCGAGCTACGTTCACGCTTCGTGAGCATGGCCTCGCACGAGATGGCCTCGCACGAGTTTCGAACGCCCCTCACGACCATGCTCTCCAGTGTGGAGATCATCGAGATGGGAAGTCCCGACGCCAGCGAGCTCGTGCTCAAGCACACCCGCCGAATTCGGGAGAGCATCGGGTATCTGCACAACGTACTCGAGGATTTCCTTCAACTCGGAAAGCTCGACGCGCAGGGCGAAGATCTCCGTGTCGAAGAGATTGACCTCAAGGAGCTCATCAATAGCCTCGTTGACGAAATGAGTCTGATATGCAAACCCGGTCAAGATCTAGAATTACAGTTCGACGGGGTAAATGCGTTGACCCGGCAGAGCGCGAACGGGCTACGGGTAATCCTCACCAACCTGATCTCCAACGCCATCAAGTACAGCGGCGACGGGTGCGCTATCGACGTGATCGTCCGCAGGGCGAAAGATCGTTTGTTCTTGCAGATAAAAGACGAGGGGATAGGCATACCCACGAACCAGCTCCCCTTACTTTTTGAACGCTTTTTTAGGGCGCGAAACGCGGAGAACATCAGGGGTACCGGACTCGGATTACACATCGTCTCGCGCTACGTGCAGGCTATGGGGGGCAAGCACTCCGTCGTGAGCGAGGAGGGCGCGGGTACGACGATAACGATCGAGCTCGACTACGCCCTCCCCTATACCATCGATTGAATCACCATTTAGCCTCTAGTCATGTCTCGAATCTTAGTTATTGAGGATAACCCCGACGTTCGTGATAATGTGGCGGACATTTTGAAGCTCGCTGACTACGAAGCGATTAGTGTTACTAACGGTAAAGAGGGCATCAGCGCGGCTATCGCTCACCTGCCCGACCTTATCCTGTGCGACGTAATGATGCCGCAACTCGATGGCTACGGGGTGCTTAAAATTTTGGCCAAACGCGACGATACCTGCGCGATCCCATTCGTTTTTTTAACCGCGAAAAGCGAACGAGAGGATTTACGTCGCGGGATGAACCTCGGCGCCGACGATTTCGTGACCAAGCCGTTCTACAAAGACGAGCTGCTACGAATAATCGAAGTTCGGTTGCACAAAGCATCGCGGACGCGGGCGGTGAGCGTGCCTACGAAGTGGAACGGCTTCCTGAGCGACAAGCTCATGCGGGAGGCGATGGACGGCTTGCTCGAAGGTTGCGCTACCAGGGCGTACAAGCGGGGGGAGGCCGTGTACCGGGAGGACGAGCGGGTGCGCGACGTGTTTGTGCTGCGGCGGGGGTTCGCCAAGCACCAGATGAGCACGAATTTCGGCAAGACCCTAATCGTCTACGTGTTCAAACCGGGGGAGCTGTTCGGGTACCCGGAGATGCTCGCCAGGAGCAACTACGCGCACGATACCATCGCGCTCACCGACATCGAGGTGGACTACTTGCCGGCCACCGTGGTCGGGGAACGCCTACGCGCGAACCCCAACATCGCGCATCTCTTCCTGGGCGCCCTGTCCTCGGGTTTGCTCGACGCCGACTCCCGGATGGTTGACCAATCGTACCTGAGCGTCCGCAAACGGTGCGCGATGACGCTTCTCAGAGCTCAGAAAGTCTTCGATCAGCAGCCCTGGCCGATGTCCCGCGAGGAGCTCTCTCAGTGGGCGGGTACCGCGAAGGAGACCTTCATCCGCAACCTGACCGATTTTAAAGACAGCAGCTACGTCCGTATCGAGTCGGACCGCGTGACCGTACTCGACAACAAGTGCCTGGAGGACATCCCGGGTTAGTACCCTCGGGATGACAACCTTCGCGCTATTCGTACCTTTTTGTACAAACAGCCGACAGGGTGCGCTATGGACGAATCGATGGAACTGCTGGAGGCGCACGCCGCTTCTGATTACAAGTACGGCTGGTCGAGCGATATCGACACCGATACCTTGCCCCCGGGACTCAACGAGGACGTAGTCCGCTTTATCTCCGCCAAGAAGGACGAGCCGGCGTGGCTGCTCGAATACCGGCTCGAAGCCTACCGTACGTGGCGGGCCATGCAGGAGCCGAAGTGGGTCAACGTCCGTTACGATCCGGTCGATTTCGAATCGATAAGCTACTACGCGGCGCCCCGCAAAAAACCCAAGCTGAACAGCATGGACGAGGTCGATCCCGACCTCGTGGCCACGTTCAACAAGCTCGGGATCCCGCTCACCGAACAGAAGGTGCTCGCCGGCGTGGCGGTAGATGCGGTAATCGATTCCGTTTCGGTAACGACTACCTACAAAAAGCGACTCGGCGAGCTCGGGATCATTTTCTGCAGCTTCTCCGAGGCGGTACGCGAGCACCCGGAGCTCGTACGCAAGTACATCGGTACGGTGATCCCCACCAAGGATAACTACTACGCGGCACTCAACTCGGCGGTGTTCTCGGACGGGAGCTTCGTCTACATCCCGGAGGGCACGCGGTGCCCGATGGAATTGAGCACCTATTTTCGAATCAACGCGGAAAACACCGGCCAATTCGAGCGGACGCTCATCATCGCCGAGCCCGGTAGCTACGTCAGTTACCTGGAAGGCTGCACCGCTCCCAAGCGCGACGAAAATCAGCTCCACGCCGCCATCGTAGAACTCGTAGCGCACGAGCGCGCCGAGATCAAGTACTCGACCGTACAGAACTGGTACCCCGGCGATAAGGACGGCAAGGGCGGGATTTACAACTTCGTCACCAAGCGTGGTCTGTGCGACGGCTACAAATCCAAGATCTCGTGGACGCAAGTCGAGACGGGCTCCGCGATCACCTGGAAGTACCCGAGCTGTGTGCTCAAGGGGGACTACTCGGTCGGCGAGTTTTACTCGGTGGCCGTGACGAACAACGCGCAGCAGGCGGACACCGGCACCAAGATGGTACACATCGGCAAGCACACCCGCTCCACGATCATCTCGAAGGGGATCAGCGCCGGCCGGAGCCAAAACACGTACCGCGGCCTAGTTAAAGTTTTAGCGAAAGCGGAGGACGCTCGCAACTTCAGTCAGTGCGACAGTCTCCTGATGGGCGACAAGTGCGGTGCGCACACCTTCCCCTACCTCGAGATCGATAATAAATCCGCGCAGGTGGAGCACGAGGCCACCACGTCGAAGATCGGGGAGGACCAGATGTTTTACCTCAAGCAACGTGGGCTCTCCGAGGAGGACGCACTCAACACCATCGTGAACGGTTACTGCAAGGAGGTCTTCGCGGAGCTCCCGATGGAGTTCGCCGCCGAAGCGAAAAAACTACTCGCCATCAGTCTCGAGCATTCCGTGGGCTAAATGCCCCTATCTTCTAGTTACACGTTTCTACCCGTCCATGCTTACAGTCAAGAATTTACACGCCCGCGTTGAGGAGACGCCGATCCTGCGGGGAATCAACCTCGAGATCGGTCCCGGTGAGGTGCACGCGATCATGGGCCCGAACGGGTCGGGTAAGTCTACGCTCGCCAACGTGCTGGCCGGACGCGAAGATTACGAGGTAACCGAAGGTTCGGTGGATTTCGCCGGACAGGACCTCCTGGACATGGACGTAGACGAGCGTGCCCAGGCGGGCTTGTTCCTGGCCTTCCAGTACCCCATCGAAATTCCGGGCGTCACGAATGCTACCTTCCTGCGCTCCTCCATCAACGCTATCCGCACGGCCCGCGGCCAGGAGGAGCTCAACGGGGCGGGGGCGCTGAAGCTGATCCGGGAGAAGATGGCCGCCGTGGAGATGGATCCGTCGTTCCTGAAGCGTTCGCTCAACGAGGGCTTTTCGGGCGGCGAGAAGAAGCGCAACGAGATGCTACAGATGGCCCTCCTCGAGCCCAAGCTGGCGATACTCGACGAGACGGACTCCGGCCTCGACATCGACGCCCTGCAGGTCGTGGCCAAGGCCGTAAATAACCTGCGCGCCACCGATCGCTCCTTTCTGATCGTGACCCACTACCAGCGGCTACTCGATCACATCGTGCCCGATTTCGTGCACGTACTCTACAAAGGTCGCATCGTCCGCAGCGGCGATAAGTCCCTCGCCCTCGAGCTCGAGGAGCGCGGATACGATTGGATCAAGGCAGAAAACGATGCCGCCTACGCCTAAGCCCCCCACGATGCCTACCCTCACTGTGACCGACTCCACCACCGCGCGCACTCCCCCCCGCGCAACCGTTGCCGACAACCAGCGCTGGCTCGATGCCTTTGCCGCGCGTACCGACCTGCGGGATGCTCCCACTCGCTTGCTCGAGTTCCGCGAGCAAGCCGTTGCGCGCTTGAGCGGCGTGGCCTTCCCGACGCGTCGCGACGAGGACTGGCGCTACAGCGATTTTACCCGGGCCCTAAATGCCGATTGGCGGCTCAACCAGGTTAACACCCCCGAGGTATCGCTCGAGAAGCTTCGCGCATCCAAGTTGGGTGGGTACTTCCTCGTTACCATCGACGGCGAGTTCCGACCGGAGCTGAGCGACGATGTACCCGGGCTAACCGTAGGTACCCTCGAGGAGTATCTCGAGACCGAACCGCACGCCTACTGGCTCGATCGTACCGTGGCCGAGCTCCACGCCGAATCGAGTAACGCTTTCGTGGCCGTCAACGCCGCTTTCGCCAAGCACAGCCTGTACCTCGGTGCGGGTCGTGGCACCCGTATCGAGCAGCCGGTACACATCCACCACCTCGCTACGCGGTCGACGGAGCGTCGCATGCTCGCGGGTCAGGTGTTCGTGATGCTTCCTTCGGGCGCGGAACTGACCGTAATCGAGACCTTCGGTACCCTCGCCGAGGGTGAAGCCGTTTTTCGCAACCACGTGGTGCGCGCCGGCCTCGGTAGCAACGCCCACCTGCGGTACCGCTCGGTGCAGGCCGAGCGGGAGACCGATCTGTTTGTCGGCCACACGGCCGCCGAGCAACAGGGCGGCAGCAATTTCGACCACCTGCAGGTCGACCTCGGCGGCCAGCAAGTACGCCACAACCTCAACGTGGAGCACAAAGCCGCTGGACTCGAAACCAACCTCAATGGCCTCTTCTTGGCGGGCGGACAGCAACGCTACGACAACCAGACCTTCATCGACCACGCCTTCCCGCACGGGGAGAGCCACGAGCTTTACAAAGGCATCGTGACCGGGGGCGCCGTAACGAGCTTCAACGGCAAGGTGATGGTGCGTCCCGACGCACAGAAGACGAACGCTTTTCAGCAAAACGACAACCTCGTCATCGGCGACAAAGCCGAGGCTAACGCTAAGCCGCAGCTCGAGATCTTCGCCGATGACGTGAAGTGCTCGCACGGCGCCACGATCGGGCAACTCGACACGGAGCCCCTTTTCTACCTCCGGGCCCGCGGGCTACCGGAAGCACAGGCGATCGAGCTGCTTCAGCGCGGCTTCCTGCTCGAGGTATTGGAGAAGATCGAGGAGGAGGCACTGCGCGCCCACGTCGAGGAGCTACTCCAAACGAAGTTTAAAGCCGTAGCCTCATGAGTACCGTCGCTGTCGCCGATACGACCACCTTCCCCATCGAACGCGTGCGCGCGGACTTCCCGATTCTCTCCACCGAGATGAACGGCGAGCCCCTCGTATTCCTCGACTCCGCGGCCAGCTCCCAGAAGCCACGGCAAGTCATCGACGCGATCGATGGCTATTACGAAGAGAACCACGCCAACGTGCACCGCGGCGTGTACGCCCTCTCGCAGCGCGCCACCGAAGCGTTCGAGCGGGCGCGGGGCAAAGTGGCTCGCTTCATTAACGCGGCCAGCGAGCACGAAATCATTTGGGTACGCGGCTGTACCGAAGGCATCAACCTCGTGGCGGCGAGCTACGGGCAGCGCTTCCGGGAGGGAGACGAGATCGTCCTCTCCGCGATGGAACACCACAGCAACATCGTCCCCTGGCAGCTGATCGCCGAGCGCACCGGGGCGAAGATTCGCGTGATCCCGGTGACCGAAGCGGGGACGCTCGACATGGGCGGGTACCGCGAGCTACTCAACGCGCGTACGGTCTTCGTTAGCGTGGTGCACGTAAGCAACTCGCTCGGTACCGTGAACCCGGTTCGAGAGATCGCACGGCTGGCGCACGAGGTCGGCGCGGCGGTACTCGTCGACGGAGCACAGGCTGCCCCACACGGGCAGGTAGACGTACAGGCGCTAGGTTGTGATTTCTACACCTTCAGCGGCCACAAAATGTGCGGTCCGACCGGCCAGGGTGTGCTCTGGGGCAAGCTCGACGTACTCGAATCGATGCCCCCCTACCAGGGCGGGGGGGAGATGATCGACCAGGTCTCTTTCGAGAAAACGACCTTCAACACCGTCCCTTTCCGCTTCGAGGCCGGTACGCCGAACATCGCGGGGGCGGTCGGGCTCGGAGCCGCTATCGATTACCTCGATCAGCTCGACGTTAGCTCCGTTGAGCGGTACGAAAGTGAGCTGCTGGCCTACATGACGGAACGCATGACCCAGATAGACGGGCTACGCGCGGTAGGTACTGCCGAGGAAAAGCACTCGGTGCTCAGCTTTCTGGTAGCAGGTACCCACCCTTACGACGTAGGTACGCTGCTCGACAAGCAGGGGGTGGCCGTGCGTACCGGTCATCACTGCTGCCAGCCGCTTATGGAACGCTACGGCATCCCGGGCACCGTGCGGGCTAGCATCGCGTTTTACAATACGTTCGAAGACATCGATCGACTCACCTCCGCCACCGAGCGGGCAGTCCGCATGCTGCGATGACGATCCAGGAACGCGAACGAGAGATCATCGAGGAGTTCGAACTCTTCGACGACTGGATGGACAAGTACGAGCACATCATCGAGCTCGGAAAGTCCCTGCCCCTCATCGACGAGGCCTACAAAGACGACGAACACACGATAAGGGGTTGCCAGAGTCAGGTTTGGTTGCACGCCAAACCGCAGGGTGACCAGGTGCACTTTACGGCCGACTCCGACGCCATCATCACCAAGGGTCTGGTAAGCCTGATGGTCCGGGTGCTCAACGACCAGCCCGCCGGGGAGATCGCGGCGGCCGAACTCGGCTTCGTCGATCGGATCGGACTCCACGAGCATCTCTCCCCCACCCGCTCCAACGGGCTACGCTCGATGGTCAAACAAATGAAGCTCTACGGCGCCGCGCTGGCGGCCCGCCAACAAAACCCCTCCGCCTCATGATCCCGGCCCCTGCACACACCGACGAGCTGAAGCAAGCTATCATCGCCGAACTCAAGACGGTTTTCGACCCGGAGATCCCGGTCGACGTTTACGAGCTCGGGCTGATCTACGACATCGACATCCGCGAGGGTGGTCTCGTCAAGGTCACCATGACGCTCACCTCCCCCATGTGCCCCGTAGCCGGTACGCTACCCCTCGAAGTCCAGGAGAAGGTAGCTAGCGTGGAGGGGGTTAACGACGTGGACCTCTCCCTCGTCTACGATCCTCCCTGGTCGAAAGAGCGCATGAGTGAGGAGGCGAAGCTCGAACTCGACATGTTTTAGCTATGAAGCTCAGCGCACACGACGAATACGGCCTGCGGTTGCTCCTGCGTCTGGCGCGGCAGCGCGGCGACGCGGGCCTGACCACCGCGGAACTCGCTGAGCTAGAGGGCATTTCTATGAGTCACGCCGGTAAAGTCATCCGCATCCTGCGGCTCGGTGGCTACGTTGGCTCGCGCCGCGGCAACCGCGGCGGGTATCAACTTACCCGTACTCCCGGGGAGATCAACGTCGGCGAAGTCCTCGCTGCGCTCGGTGGTCGCCTCTTCGACCAGTCCTTTTGTTCGGATCACACCGACGGTGAGCGCCTGTGCACCAACTCGGTAGACTGCAGCGTGCGCTCCCTGTGGCGGATGGTCCAATCCTCGGTAGACCGTATGCTCGCTAACGTGAGTTTGGCCGATCTAATCGGAAATGAGCGGGAGAGTTCGCTGACGCTGCTCGGGAAGGTACCTTTACCCACGGGCGAGCCTAGTTTCGCTGCAGATACCGGCCGCGTAGTTCAAGGGATAGAATAGGCGTTTCCTAAACGCTAGATCCTGGTTCGAGTCCAGGCGTGGCTACTCCTCTAGCGCGAGCTCCACGTACACGGGCTGGTGGTCCGAGAACTGAAAGTCCTGCCGGATCCCCTTCGACTCCACCGCCCGTAAGCCCGGACTGATCAGGAACATGTCGATGATCGTAACGAAGCTGCTGTCGCGGAGGTACGGGCTGTCGATCTTGCGGTTCGAGGGCGTGCGCGCGTCGTAGATCCACTGCCAACCCGGCTCCGGGAAGCTCTCCTGTAAGCTGCCCTGCACGTACCGGCGGTCCGGGTCCGCCATAAATCTATCGTAGGGGAACGTCGGTGGAACGAGGTTCCAGTCGCCCCCTACGACCACCAGGCGCCCGGCGGCCTGCTCCCCGCGCAGCAGCTCCGCGAGGTAACCGAGCTGGGCGGCCTTTAGCTGACCGTCGTCGTAGGCGGAGAGGTGCAGGTTGATCACGGTCAACGTCTTCCCGTTCGCGAGCGGGAAGCGCTGCACCAGCAGGCACCTGTCCAACTGAAACACGCGGTCCGGCCAACCGAACTCACCGGGGAGCTGGTGCCGCTCCGAGCTCAGTGGCGCGTAGCGCGTTAGGTTGAGCAAACCGCTGTACACGTCTCCGTAGACCTGCCAGGGCTCGAACACGGGAATCGGTACCCGCTCGTTGATGTAATTGGGCGTGAAGACGGCGCTGAAACCGGGCTTCGTGTCCGCCAGTTCGAACAACTCCGGTCGGTGGTACGAGCGCGCGCTAGACGAATCCACCTCCTGCAGCAACGCGAAGTCGACCTGCGTGGCCTCGAGCTGTTGGGTGATCCCGCGCATGTACAGCTCTACGTCGTCCTCGGAGGAGTGGACCATCCTACCGTGCGAAAAGTAGAAGCCGCCCGCGTCTAGGAAGAAATCGGCGCCCGCGCCCAGTCCCCCGTAGCCCACGTTCCAGGTGAGAAAAGTAAAGGTGCTGTCGCGCAGCGTATCCCGTGCGGCGGGCTCCCCGAGTGCGACCGCGGGTACGATCCCGGTCGGTCGCCAGTCTACGTACGTCCCCCTGGCGAGCGCGATCGCCACGTACAGCACCACCGTGCCAACGAGTGCGAGCAGGATGTAAAGGACCGTTCTCAATCGATAGCGCCTTCGCTGAGGCCGAGCACGTCGGACATGGTAAAGATGCCCCGTTTACGGAAGAGGTACTCCGCGGCGAGTACCGCACCGAGTGCGAAGCCGCGGCGCGATTTCGCCTCGTGTTTTAGCGAAAGCACGTCTTCCTCGGAGGTGTAGCTAACTTCGTGAATCCCGAAGATTTCACCCTCGCGAATACTCTCGGTAGGGACGGCGTCGCGGCTCGCGTACATCGGCAGGGCGGAGGCTACGCCCTCGGCCAACGTTACCGCCGTACCACTCGGTGCGTCGAGCTTGTGCTCGTGGTGCGTCTCTACGATACCTGCTCTGTAACCGCCGGCGCGGCCGAGCAGCCGCGCCATGAGCGCGTTTGCGGCAAAAGCGACATTAACGCCTACGCTCATATTCGTGGCGTGCAGAAAGGCGGATTGGTTTTCGAGGAGCACCCGCCGCATCAGCTCTTCGGGATCCCAGCCCGTAGTCCCACTCACCACCGACACGCCGGCTTCGACGGCGAGCTCGCAGAGGCCTTCGGCGACTTTCGGCTGACTGAAGTCGATCGCCACGTCGACGACCGACCAGTCGAGCACCGCCACGTCGGTCTCCGCCTCGAGCACGAAGGCTTTGTGGTGTCCCCGCTCCGAGGCGATTTCGGCGATGAGTTGGCCCATGCGGCCGTACCCTAAGTATGCAATCCTGGCCACCGTCTATGAGATTTCGTCGTACGCACCTTGCGCCAGCTCCCAGGCCTCCATGGCGCGGGCTAGCTTTCGCTGAATTTTCCCGTGGTCGGCAATCGTCGCCTGGGCTTCGGGCTTGCCGTAGTAAGCTGGGTCCGCGAGCTTGGTTTCGAGCTCGCTAGCCTGTTTTTCGAGTTTGTCGATCTCGCGTTCGGCTTGCTGCACGGCTCGGTGTCGCTGCTTGCGCTCCCCGTCGCTCACCTGCGCCTTCGCGGGTGCTTCGGCAACGGCCGTCGCTACGGCGGTACCGTTACCCGAAGCTTGCTTCGGGGTGGACAATTCTACCGCCCGCATATCCTCCATCTCCCGCTTGCTGAGGTACTCCTCGATATCGCCGAGGTGCATCTGTACCTGACCCTCGCGAAACTCCAGCACCTGATCGGTGAGCCCGCTCAAAAAATCGCGGTCGTGGCTCACGATCACCAGCGCGCCCTTATAGTCACGCACCGCTTCCTTGAGCACGTCCTTCGAGCGCATGTCGAGGTGGTTGGTAGGCTCGTCGAGTACGAGCACGTTGCTCGGCTGCAATAGCAGGGCCGCCATCGCTAGGCGCGCGCGCTCCCCCCCGCTGAGTACCTTCACTTTTTTATCGTGGTCGGCCCCGGAGAACATCATCGTACCGAGCACATTCCGGAGCTGGGTCCGCATTTCGGGTGGACTTATGTGCTCGAGCGTTTCCAACAGAGTCAACTCCCCGTCGAGACTGTCGCTCTGGTCCTGCGCGTAGTAACCGAGCTCCACGTTGAAACCCGGTATCACTTCGCCTCGCGTAGGCCTCAACTGCCCGATCAAAATTTTGGCTAACGTCGTTTTCCCCTGCCCGTTCTGCCCTACGAAAGCGACGCGTTCACCGCGACGTAGCTGAAAATCGACGTGTTCGAGCACGCATTTATCCCCGTACGATTTCGCGATCCCCTCGCCGGCCAGTGCTACGTCGCCGGCCCGGGGCGGCTCGGGGAAACGCAGCTTCATCGATGAGGTATCGAGCACGTCGAGCTCGATCCGGTCTACCTTATCGAGCTTTTTCTGCATGCTCTGCGCCATCTTCGTTTTGGTGGCCTTCGCGGCAAAACGCTTGATGGTTCGCTCGCGGTCGGCGATCATCTTCGCCTGGTTCTTAGCGCTCGCCTCCAAGATCCCGCGTCGCTCGGCGCGTAGCTCCTCGTACTTCGAGAAACCTACGGCGTAATCCTGCAGCCGCGCGGCCTCGATTTCGACGGTACGCCGGGTTACGTTGTCGAGGAAAGTGCGGTCGTGCGAGATCGTGATCACCGCGCCCTCGTACTCCATCAACCACTTCTCGAGCCACAGGATCGACTCGATGTCGAGGTGGTTGGTCGGCTCATCGAGAAAGAGGTAGTCCGGTTTACCGAGCAGCATTTTGGCCAGCTCGGCACGCATCTGCCAGCCCCCCGAAAACGTACCGAGCGTCCGGTCGAAGTCTTGGGCCCCGAAGCCGAGTCCGCGCAGCACCTGCTCGATCTGGGCGTCCTGCTCGCCCGCGCCCATCAGGTGGATACGCTCGTGCAGGCCGCTGAGCCGCTCGAGCAGGCCGATGTACGCGTCGCTCTCGTAGTCGGTCCGCGTCTCCACCTGGTGCTCGACCTCGGCCAGCTCCCCCTCCAAGGCCCGCAGGTCGTCGAAGGCGCTCTCGGCGAGCTCACGGACCGTGCGGTCCTTCGGCGGATCGAGATCCTGGTGCAGGTAACTGAGCCGCGCGTCGTTCGGGATGGCCACCGAGCCCTCCATCGGACTCAGTTCGCCGAGGATGATCTTGAGCAGGGTGGACTTACCGGCCCCGTTGCGCCCCACCAGTCCGACTTTCTGACCCGGCTTAATGGTGAGGTTAACGCGGTCGAACAAAACGCGGTCGCCGTACTGTAGGTAAACGGATTGGGCTGAAATCATAAACGGAACAAAGGTACGTGCAGCCGCCTACGCCTTTTGCAACGTAAAGCCGAAGGTGCTGCCGAGGTCGGTGCTACTGCGCACGTTGACGGTTTGCTCGTGCGCCTCGATGATGTGCTTGACGATCGCGAGGCCGAGGCCGGAGCCGCCCGCCGCGCGACTCCGAGATTTATCAACGCGGTAAAATCGTTCAAAGATTCGATTCAAATGCCCTTCCCGGATACCGATCCCGTTATCGGCCACCTCCACGAGGATCCGCTTGTCCATGTCGTAGAAGCTCACCTTCGTCTGCCCGTCCTCGCGGCCGTACTTCAACGAGTTGTTCACCAGGTTGATGAGTACCTGGCGGATGTTCTCGCGGTCGGCCAGCACGCTGAAGTTGGTGGCTGCCCCCTGTTTTAGCGCAAGCGTGATGTCGCGTTGGCTCGCTTTGAGCGATAGCTCCTCAAAGACTTCTTCCGTTAGTTCTCGAATGCCGAACACTTGGATGTCGAGTACCTCCTTGCCGTTCTCCAGGCGGCTGATGCTCTCCAGGTCCTCCACGATCGTATTGAGGCGCTCTACGTTACGCGCGGCCTTGTGTACGTAGTTGGTACGCACCTCCGCGTCGTCGATGGCCCCGTCGAGCAGCGTCTCGAGGTAGCCCTGCACATTGAAGATGGGGGTTTTGAGCTCGTGGCTGATGTCGCCCAAGAAGCGCTGTCGGTACTCGTCGAAGCGGCGCAACTCTGCGATTTGGCGATTTTGCTCCTCGATCCAGGAGGATACGTCCTGCTCCACTTGCTCGATGATGTCCTCGCGCACGTTCACCGCACTCGACTTCTCCTCCGGGGTAAGTTTGTGCTGGTGGATGGTTTTGTAGACCAGCTTGATCTTGCGGTAGATGTAGCGCCGCAGGTACCCCAGAAAAATGAGGTAGCTGATAACGCCCGCCAGTAGGGCGATCAGCGGCACGTACACCCAATCCAGGCGGTCGATGGCCACCAGCACGAGCAGCGCCGAACCCAGCGCGGCGGCGCTCAGGCTCGCCGCGTAGAAGGCGATCTGTTGTGGGGTCGGATTTTTGAGCTTGCTGTCGCCACTCGGAAGAGAGCCTATTGCCATAGCCTAAAATTCGAATTTATATCCGATACCCTTGATGGTGCGGATATATTGGTCGCCGAGCTTCTCGCGCAGCTTGCGGATGTGGACGTCGATGGTGCGGTTACCCACGATGACGTCGGTGCCCCACACCTTTCGGTAAATCTCGTCCCGCGAAAACACCTTGCCCGGTTTGCTTACGAGGAGCTGGAGCAGCTCGAACTCCTTGCGCGGGAGATCCACCCGCTCGCCCTCCCGCTCGATGACCATCCCGTCGAGGTCGATGTGCAGGCCCTCCCCCCGGATCACGTTGGTCGCCTCCTCGACCGACTCACCCCGCCGGCGCAGCATCGCTTTGATTCGCGCCACCAGGATGCGGGGCTTGATCGGCTTGGAGATGTAATCGTCCCCCCCCTGTTCGAGGGCCGCAATCTGGGAGTAGTCCTCCTGACGCGCGGTGAGGAAGGTGATGAGCGTGTCGTTGAAGATGGGGTCGGCCCGCAGGCGTCGGCACACCTCCACCCCGTCGAGCTCCGGCATCATGATGTCGAGCACGATCAAATCGGGTCGCAACTGCTTCGCCGCCTCGAGGCCTTCGGCCCCGTTGCTCGCAACGTTGACCAGGTAGCCTTCCTTCTCTAAATTGTACTGAAGAAACTCTAGGATATCGGGTTCGTCGTCGACGATGAGGATGGAAGTAGCTGCCATGTACGGGGTGCAGGATTGAACCGGCACAAGGTAGCGGATTGACGTTCGCTCTAGTTTACGCCCACGTTAAGAAGCGCCCCGAGCGAATCGCGGTGGGCTTCGATACGCGCGTTCAGCGTGTCGGCCGCCACCACCCACAACTTCGGATCTTGGCTGTAGCGTCTGCGTAACTCGTCGAGGCCCGCCTCCGAGATCCCGAAGCGATCGTAGAGTTGCGCGTAGTAGCGTTCGGCGAGGCTGTCTTTGCGGACCAGGGAGAAATCTTGTAGCACCGCTTCGATCACGAGGGCGTGCGTCAAGATCTCCAACTCCTCCTCCTCGGGCTTCGCTTCCGCCTGGGCCGAGCTCCCGCACGCCGCAACCGCCACACAGAGCGCGAGGTACAAGGCGCGCCAGCGCGGCGGCGGTAGCTCAGGCGTACGCATCCAAGACCGCTTTCGGCGTGTAGAGCTTCCGGAGCACCGTATTGGCGGTGCTAACTCGGTTCCACTGCGTTGCCTCCGATACGAGGTGCGCTACCCCACAGGTAGGCACGTTGCTCACGTACTCCGGGGTGAAATCGCTGACCAGGTACGTGAAGGCCGGATTGTGCCCGAACACCGCCGCGAAGTCCGTGGTTTCCGGTAGCCCGAGCACCGCGCTGAGCACCCGCTGCGCGCTCGCCTCGTACAACTCCTCCTCGGTCGCGAGGTCGTTTTCGGGGATACCTAGCGTGTCGGCGAAGGTACGCGCCGTGGTGTAGGCGCGCCTGGCCGGACTCGCCAGGACGAAGGTGGGGCGCAACCCACGCTCCTTGATGTACGCGGCCATGAGGGGAGCGTCGTGTTCGCCGCGCTCGGCGAGCGGGCGCTCGAAATCGGTGAGGGAATCGTCGGACCAATCGCTCTTCGCGTGTCTAACGAGCAGGAACTGCTTCATGCCGTAAGTTTACCGTTTGCTTCTCAACAACCGGCCTCAATCCTGGGGTGCGATTTTGTACACCCTTTTCCTATGTCCCCAAGCCGTAGAGCTACCCCACCCGCACCGGCGTTCGTGCGCCTATCGCTCGAGGAGGCGCTCGAAAGGCTGCGCGACGAGCACGTGGTCGCCGGACAAACCCTACGCGACGGCGCCGGGTTCAAGGTCGACGAACGGGGCGGCGGGCTCTGGGTCGCTAAGTACGCGGAGTTCGAGACCGAGCTACAGCTCACGGGGCGCAAGCTCAAGGATTACCGCTGCGACTGCCCCGACTTCACCGAACACCAACAGTGCCCGCACCTGGCCGCCTTACTCGCGGTGGTACACCTCCGCAAGCAGCCCCGCGCCCGCGCCGCGGGTGCGAGTCCCGCCAAGCGGCAGGTCGTTAGCATAAAGCGCCTGCTCAATTCCATCGACGAGCACGAGCTGCGCGAGTTCGTGGCGCAGTACGCGCGGGGTCACGCGGAGTTCGCGCTCGACCTGAAAGTACGCTTCGCCCAGTCGCTGACGATCAACAACCGCTTCGAGCAGGTGGTCACCAACCTCCTCTCGCGCTCCGGCAAACGCTTCAGCCCGCGCGAGGCGAAACGGATCACCGACGCGCTCAACCAGTTCGCCGGCCAGCGCGAAGCCTGGTTGGCCGAGAAGGCGTTTCTGGACCTCTACGAGCTCAACACGACGCTTATCCCCAAACTGGTGGTCCTCATCTCCAAGTCGGAGCGGGTGCGCGTCGACTTAGCGAAATACGTAAGTACGTGTATCGACGAGCTGGCCGCGATCGTGCAGGCCGGTCCGCCCCCCGTGCTCATCGAGCGCATCGAAGCGTGGCTCGCGCCGGAGCTCGAACGCGGGGCCTACTACCGGGCGGGGGTCGACCCCGCGCTGTACCGGCTTCAGGATGCCCTCGACACGGACGTCGAAGCTATCGTAGCCGCCATCGGTGCGGCGAACGAACGGTTCGGGATCAGCGAGAGCCGCGTGGAAGCGCAGATGCACCTGTACTACGCCCACGACCTGGCCGGCGAGGCCGAGCGCCTGCTCATCGATCACCTCGACCAGCCGCGCCTGGTGAGCGGTGCCCTACAGGCCGAGGTGGCGGCCGGCAACTTCGAACGCGGCGTGCGGCTGGCCACAGCCGCGCTGCGGCACCAAGAAGGAGACGAAAACCGCCTGCGCCTGCAGCAGTTCCTCCTGGCCGTGGCCCAGGCCGCCGGAGACCCCCAGCTGCTCAGCGCCTACGGCCCTCCGGTTACCTACGGCACCGGGGAGCTCGACGCCCTCCTGTCCGCGACCGAGGCGGCGAGCGATACGGACCGCGAAGCGGCGTTGCGGGCGACACTCGACGGCCTCCCGGGATCCGGGATGCGCGAGGACCAACTGCGCGCGCTACGCGCCCGACTTCTTTACAGCTTGGGCGAGTACCAAGACCTGGAGGCCGAGCTGTACCGCAGTCAGGACGAGCGCGTAATCCGCGAATTCCTACCCCAGCTCAGCGGTAAGCTCGGCGACGAAGATTTTCGGCTCCTGCTCGAAACGAAGATCCGGGAGCAGCTCGGACAGCACTTCGGCAAGGCACCCGCGCAGTGGGTCGCTTCGCTCGTCGACGAGGTAGCGAGACGCTCGCGGCAAGACGTAACCACCGCCATCGTCTCGCAGCTCCGCAAAGACTTCAAGCAGCGCGACGCCCTCATCGACGCCCTCGACGCCGCGTTACTTTGACTTTGGAGCTCTGGACGCTCGGCAAGAGTAAGGCACGGTGGCTGCGCGACGGCATCGCCGAGTATACCGCGCGGCTCCCGCACCTCGTTCCGTTCACGTACGTAGAGTGGGATGGCCCCAGGCTCCCACGTAAACCCTCCCCGGAGCAGGTGCTCGCCGCCGAGGCGGCGTACGTACTCGATAAGCTCAGACCCCGAGATCGGCTACACCTCTTCGATGAGCGCGGGAAGAGCTACACTTCGCGCAAATTCGCCGCTCACCTCGAGCGACTGCAGCACACCGGGGGTACGCGACTCGTGTTTCTCGTGGGCGGCGCCTACGGTTTTGGCGAAAGCCTGTACGCGCGCGCCCAGGGCAAGGTGTCGCTCTCGGGCATGACCTTCTCGCATCAGCTCGTGCGCCTGCTCGTGGCCGAGCAACTCTACCGGGCGTACACCATCTTGCGCGGCCTACCCTACCACAACGATTAATCATGGAGCAGCCGATTACGATACTGATTACCATCGTGACGGTTGGGGTGAGTCTGCTGTGCTTCAACAACCGAGACCTCTTCGAGCGCCTCAAACACAGTCCGTACGCCGAGGCGCACGCGGGCGAGTGGTACCGCCTGCTCACCTGTGGCTTCGTGCACGGTGACTTCATTCACCTCGCGGTTAACATGTTCGTATTCTACCAGTTCGGTGGTATCGCCGAACAATTTCTGACGTCGGACAGCTACGGTTTCGGTCCGACGCTCGGGCCCACGCTCTACGCCGTATTCTACCTACTCACCATCGTGCTGGCCAACGTACCTACGCTACTCAAATACAAAGACGAGCCCCGGTACGGGGCGATCGGGGCCAGCGGCGCAGTGTCGGGTACCACCTTCGTGTTTATCCTCTTCCTGCCCTGGGAGATGATCTACCTCTACGGCATCATCCCGATCCCGGGCATCGTGGCGGGCGTGCTCTACCTCCTTTACAGTCAGTACGCCTCCAAGCGCGGGGGCGACAACGTCGATCATTCCGCCCACCTCGCCGGTGCGCTCATCATGCCCGCGCTCGTTGTCCTGTGTAGGCCCGGCATCGCGGTCGACTTCCTCGACGCACTCACTCAAGTTCCGTTTTAGTGGACCTCAACCCCTGGAAGCTCGTAGCTAAATCCGAGCGCTACCGCAACCCCTGGATCGCGATCGAGCATCACGACGTGATCAACGCGGCCGGTAATCCCGGCATCTACGGGGTGGTCCGGTTTCAGAATGTAGCCATCGGTATCGTCCCCCTCGACGCCGAAGGCCGCACCACGCTCGTGGGGCAGTGGCGCTACCCCCTCGCTCGCTACAGCTGGGAAATCCCGGAGGGCGGTGGCCCCCTCGGTACGGACCCGTTGGCTTCCGCAAAACGCGAGTTGCTCGAGGAGACGGGCGTGCGGGCCGAACGGTGGACCAAGCTCGTGGAGCTCGATTTGAGCAACAGCGTCACCGACGAAACCGGCGTAGTCTACCTCGCCGAAGGCCTCGAGCAGGGGGAAGCCGAACCGGAGGAGGAAGAGGTGCTCGCGATTCGCCGCCTACCGCTCGCCGAGGCGGTGCAGATGGTGCTGCGCGGCGAAATCACCGATGCCCTAGCCGTGATCGGCCTGCTGGCCGCCGAGCGTCACCTAGCCAGCAGATAGCATTATCATAACGTATTCAGCTACACCGCGGGCACCGCGGCGTCGTTGTTCGGTCAGGTTAGTTCGCCCTTTACCGAACGTAGTTTAAAGCTTCATGATCAAAGATTTCATTCTTCCCTGCTGCGTATTCGCCACTACCGGGGTAGGCACCGCCGCGGCGCAGGTACCGTTCGATCCGAACGCCGGCATCGTCCCCAGTCACACCGTCGACGCCGAACTCATCGCGAGCAGCAACGCCGGAGCACTCGCCCCCGCCTTCGACGGCGATCCGAATACGCACTGGCAGTCCGGTGGTGCCCTCCCCTACGGCTACCTCGGCGTACCCTCGCAGAACGTGGCCATCGCCTGCTCCGGAGACGCGCTCACCGACGGCGATCCGAATACGGCCGTCGAGGTCAGCGGCACACGGCGCATCGAGTTCACCCCCCAGCCCCTCACCGCCGTATCCATCAAAGCCAATACCCCCGGGTCGCTTTCGCTAAAACTCCTCGCGGCCGACGGTGAGTCCACCGAATTGGGATCGGTAGCCGCAGCCGATAATTTTCAGGTGAAGACCTTCGACGTACCCGCCGGAACGTACGAGGGAATCGAAGTCAGCTCCGACGGGTCGGCGGTGCAGATTTTCGAGCTCGCCGCACTCACCGCCGAGGTGTACGAGTGGGCCGGCGCTCTCTTCCCCGAGCCCCGGGCGGTCGGACAGATTTGGCTGCGCAGCTGGCCCGGCGACACCGGCGCGGAGGCCACGATCGTAGAGGGAACCGCCGACGGCGAGACTTGGACCGAGCTAGCCGAAACCAGTCCGGAGGCCCTCCAAATGCACACCGTCGTGCTTCCGGAGGAGAAGCTGCTGCTCGGCGTCCGCGTGGCGCACCGCGTGAAGCCGGTCGACTGGTCGAAGGTCATGATTTGGGAGCTGCAGGTCTACGATCGCCACGGGCCGTACGGCCCCGTCCCGGACCAGCTCGACGAGGCGGTAACGCTCGCCGAGATGCTGGGCGTCAACGGTATCTGGGGTTGGGGTTACAATCAGTTCAGCGATCAGCTCGACGCGCAGCAGGGTCCCGCCCGATTCGCGCGCGTTTTCGCGAAAGCACGCAATTACCACAACCTCGACTGGGACATTACCGGACCGGACGAAGCGCCCGACTACCTGCGCATGGCGAAGGGCGGCGGCACGCAGGCCATGGAGTGGATGAACTGGGACCGCGAGTACGCCACGTGGCGGGGCGCGGGCCTCGAGCCCAACCCGACCGTACGCATCACCACCTTCGAGGAGGCGCTCTGGACCGAGCCCGCCGCGCAGGCCGAACGCTGGGGTCGTGCCTTCGGTAAACATTTTGGGCAGGGCATGATCGGTTCGGTGGAAGTGGGGAACGAACCGTGGACGTTTACCGCGCCGGGGTACCGCGCGATACTCGACGGTGCGGTGAAGGGGTTGCGTGCGGCGGCCGGAGATACGCTACGCATATTGCCCTGCGCCCTACAGGCGGTGGACAGCGCCACCGAGAAGACGACCTACCTGCGCAATTACATCGGAGGCAGAATATCGCCGGAGACGCTCGCGCAGCTCGACGGACTCAATGCGCACACCTACGCGTTCGTGTCCAACCCGGACGGCGCACGCACCGAAACCTATCCGGAGAACCCCGCCGGGGCCTGGGGTGAGTTGCACAACATGCTGCGTTGGCGCAACGCGAACGCACCCGGGCTACCGGTCTACCTCACTGAGTTCGGCTACGACAGTCCGGGAGCCAAAGCGGACTGTGATTTCAGCGAATGCGTGAGCGAGGAGGAGGCCGCGGCGTATACCCTGCGGTCGGTGTTGATCGCGAACCGGCTCGGCATCCGACGTGCCGACTACTACTTCTACGGCAATACGGACGGCGAGGGACTCTTTACGCGTTCGGGACTGGTCGGTTTGCCCGCTACCGGAGCGGAGGAAAAACTCACCTTCGAAGTCCTCGCCCGACTACGTGCGGAGTTAGGCGACTACCGTTTTACCGAGGTCATCCAAGAAGACGAAACGCTGTACGCCTACCGATTTAGCGACACGGAGGGTGGCGAGCGAGTAGTTGCCTGGCGGCCGCGAGCGCTTACCGCGCGGGCAACCCCCGCGGGTGACTCGCCGGAGGCGCTCGCCGGCGTGGCGGCGGTCTACTCGTTCGACCCGCAGGGTACGCCCGCGAGCGATCTCTCGGGTTGGCCGCAGGTCTACGAGTAGCTACGCGGAGCTCAGATCGCGCCCTTCGGGTCGTCCATGAACGCGTAACGGTAGTCACGCGGCGGGTCGAAATTCTCCTTAACGAGTCGCGGGCTCAGCCAGCGGTGGAGGTTGAGCGGGGAGCCGGCCTTGTCGTTGGTTCCACTCCCGCGGGCACCGCCGAAGGGTTGCTGCCCGACTACCGCCCCGGTCGGCTTATCGTTGATGTAGAAGTTGCCGGCTGCGTTCTCGAGCGCGCGCGTAGCCTCGACCACGGCGTAGCGATCGTTGGCGAACACGGCGCCGGTGAGCGCGTACGGCGAGGTGGTGTCGACCAAACGGAGGGTGCTCTCCCACGCCGCATCTTCGTACACGTACACGGTGAGTACCGGGCCGAACAGCTCCTCCTCCATCGTTTCGTAGTGTGGATTGGTGGTTACCAGTACGGTGGGGTCGATGAAGTAGCCTTCGCTTTTGTCGTAGCGACCGCCGATGAGCGTCTCTACTTCCTGGCTGGCGGTGGCGCGGTCGAGGTAACCCGCGATTCGATCGAAAGCTCGTTCGTCGATTACGGCGCACATGAAATTTCGAAAGTCGAGCGGCCCGCCTACGGCGATCGATTCGACATCGTGCTTTAGGCGGTCGCTTACCGCGGGCCAGATGCTCGCCGGGACATACGCGCGAGATGCCGCGGAACACTTCTGTCCTTGGTACTCGAACGCCCCCCGGAGTAAGCCGACGGCGACCTGCTCGGGATCGGCAGACGCGTGGGCGAGTACAAAATCTTTACCCCCCGTTTCGCCGACGATCCGTGGATAAGATTTGTACGAACCGATGTTATTACCTATAGCCGACCACAGCTGTTGAAATACTTTGGTCGATCCGGTAAAGTGAAGTCCGGCAAAGCTCGGATGCGCGAAAACGACTTCTCCGGCCTCGGGTCCGTCGGCGAACGTTAGGTTAATTACACCCGGCGGCACCCCTGCTTCCTCGAAAAGATCCATCAACACGTGCGCGGAATAAATTTGTGTCTCGGCTGGTTTCCAGACACATACGTTACCGAGCATCACGGGGGCGGCGCAAAGGTTACCCGCGATGGAGGTGAAGTTGAAGGGTGTTATGGCGAAAATAAACCCTTCGAGGGGCCTGTATTCCAAGCGATTCCATATACCCGGGGCCGACTCGGGCTGTTCTTGATAGAGCTTTGCGGCGAATGATGCGTTAAAGCGCAGAAAATCGCAAAACTCCGCGACTGCATCTATTTCGGCCTGGTGAATGGTCTTGGACTGCCCCAGCATCGTGGCGGCGTTCATGCGCGCGCGGTACGGTCCGGCGAGTAGGTCGGCCGCCCGCAGGAAGATGGCCACGCGCTGCTCCCAGGGTGTAGCAGCCCACGCGCTACGGGCCGCCAGGGCCGCTTCGATCGCGCGCTCGACGTCGGCCTTCGTCCCCCGGTGAAAGTGACCCAAAACGTGGGCGTGATCGTGCGGAGGGCGAATCGGCTCACGCTTGCCGGAGCTTACGGGCTCACCGCCGATCCGTTGGGGGATATCGAGCTCGCCGCGCAACAGTCGGTCGAGCGCTTCTCTCACGGCAGAGGTTTCCGGCGCACCGGACTTGTAGGATAATACCGGTTCGTTGCGGGGGGTAGGGACTGTAAAGAGCGCGTCGGCCATGGAGGTTCAATTTTGGTCGGGGTTCGGCCGGCAAGGTAAACGAACGCCTTATCAATGAATCCAGGTATTTACGAATGTAGATCCACGGTCGAACCGGTGGTTTAGTCGACGAGATATGGCGTTTATCGAATTTTTAGGGAAGTTTTCTGCATTTGCATCACGATATAAATAACCTTTCTAGATTTGCCCACGTTCTGACACCTGAATCAGCATTTTTGAAACTTGATAGGACGACAATGAATCTAACAGAGCGCTTGGAGGATATCGACAACACGATTGCGAGAGGCAATTTCGTCGAAGCCGGCAACGAGTTCTTCGACAAATCGATCGAAACTCACATCCAAAATTTAGTAACGCTTAAGGGCAAGGGAGTAAAGGCGAATCTCGAACGCCTTCAATCCATCCTCGGCGACGACGGTACGGTCGAGTTACTCGGTCAACGGGCTATTACCGCCGATAATACCACGGTTAGTTTAGTGGCGATGGAAGGCCAGGGTGATGCGGAAAGTCGCTTTAAGCTTCTCCTTTTAATCGCCCGACGATGGACGGACGAAGGTCGCATCGTCGCCGAGGAATACCTCCCCGTCCGCTCGACGGCCGACGCCCAGGCTTACTTCCCGGAAACTCGTCTGGGGCCGAAGCAAGTGCAGCCGAAGCTCACCTTCGTAACCCCCTCGCGCAAGCGCAGAAAAGGCGGCGGCCGCCCATCCAAGCCGGTCGTCGATACCGACCTGTACCGGCTGCCTCAAGTCGGCAAGTCCGTGCTCGCCGCATTCCAGGCGGCAGCCATCAAGACGTTTGAAGACCTCAGCAAGGCCGGCGATAAGGTCCTGGAACAGGTTAAGCAGGCCAGCGGACGTAAGTTCGTCAACTTCGATCCGAGCTACTGGCGCGAGGCCGCCGAATTCGCCGTCCGTGGCGACTGGGAGAACATGCCGGCTCCGCAGAAATCGGCGCCGAAGAAGGGCAAAAAAGCCGCACGGGTGGATTTGGCCGGACTCTCGGACAGAGACCTCGGTCGACTGCCGAAAGTGGGTCCCTCGATGCTCACCGCCCTACGCGAACACGGTATCCATACATTTTCGGACCTCGCCCAGGTGAGCGACGAGACCCTCGAATCGCTGCGTCAACAGGGCGGGCGGCCATTCGTGAACTTCGACATGAACTACTTCCGGGAGGCCGCTCAGCGCAAGCTCGACGGCGCGAAGTCGTTCCCCGCGCCCCCCAAGCCCAACCCGAAGCCTACCGGCGGTAACCGGGTCGGGCGCAAACCGCGCGAGGTGAGTCCCACGGACCTCCACCTCCTCCCGGGCGTAGGCAAACAGCTGATCACCGCGCTGCACCAACGCGGAATCGTGACGTTCACCGACCTCGCCGCGGCAAGTACGGAGACGCTCCAGGAGGCGAGGGCCGAGACCCGTGGCAAGTACAAGAACATCGATCTCGGCTACCTGAAGAAGTCCGCCAAGTACGCCGCCGACGGCAAGTTCGACAAGATCGATCCGGCGGTCAAGATCGACAAGCCGAAGGCGAATCCTTCCACCAAGGTCGACCGCAGAGAGAAGCACCTGGCGCGCCTGCGGGCCGCCGACAGGACGGACCTTCAGGCGCTGCCCGGTATTGGGACTAGCGTCAAAACCGCCCTCAACGACAAGGGGATCCGGACTTTCGCCCAACTCGCGAAGGCTAAGCCGGCCACACTGCGCGAAGTGGCCGACGCTGCCGGGAAGCGTTTCGCGCGCTTCCCGATCGAATTTTGGATCGAGGTGGCCACGCTGGCTCAGGCCGGTGAATTCGACAAGATCCCGGTTTCCCCGCCCATTGCCGAGAAGCCGCAAAAGCGGAGTCGCAAAGCGGGCGGCGTACGGCAGGCACGACCCCCCCGTGAGCCGATCTCCGACACCGACCTCGGTGCGCTACCGAGTATCGGCAAGACGATCATCACGGCCCTAAACGAAGCCGGCATCAGCACCTTCGCGCAGCTCGCCTCGGCGGACGACCCAATGCTCGAGGCGGTACGCGACGCTTCCGGACCGAAGTACAAAACCTTCCCCATCGACTACTGGCGCACCGTCGCCGGGCTCGCCAAAGACGGCACTTACGGATACCCGCCGGTCCCGAAGAAGGCACCACGCGAATCCAAGGGCTCCGGCCGCCGGGGCAGGGCGCCCCGCCCCATCGAGCCAACCGAGCTGCGGGCACTCGCTTCGGTCGGCCCCAAGCTCGCGAAAACACTCCGCGACAACGACCTCAACAACTGGACGGACATCGTCGAGGCCGAAAGCTGGCGCATCTCCAAGGCGATGAGCGAGGCCGGTAAGCGGTTCGCTAACCTCAACCCCGACGACCTCAAGCGTTCGGCGAAGGACGCTCTCCAGGGCAAGTTCCCGGAGCCGACCAAACGGGGTCGCAACGCCCTGCCCGAAGGCTACGATAAGTTTTCCGACCTCCCCGGCATCGGCAAAACCCTCATGTCCAAGTTGCATCAGCACAAAATATTGACCTACAAAGATTTAGCTGACGCTCAAATCGGTACGTTGGAAGCTATCCGCGACGAAGTAGGTAAGCGCGTTGCCAAGGCGCACGTAACGGACTGGAAGGATCACGCCCGCCTGGCCGTCGCCGGACAGTGGAGCAAGATAGATCCGGCGCGTTACGACGATGAGACGCCCGCCGAGACCCAACCCAGGGCCGGACGGGCGACCAAGCCCAAGGACGGTGACGACCTGACCAAGATCAGCGGCATCGGTCCCAAAGCGCAACAGTTCTTTCGGGGGAGGGGTATCAAGACCTACCAGCAGGTCCTCGACGCCTCCGACGACATGCTCGAGTCGTTACTCGACGAGAGTGGTCCACGTAAAAAAAACGTCGACGCCGCGAAAGTCCGCAAAGACGCCAAGAAGTACATGAAGAAGCTCGAAGTCGAGGCATAATCAACGCCTCACGGTCGCTCTACTAAAGCCTATCGCTCCTCCGAGCGATAGGCTTTCTCCGTTATGGATCGGCGGATGGATTCCGGTACGAAAGAACTGGGGTCGCCGCCGCCTTTGATGATCTCCCGTACGATCGTACTCGAGATGTGGCTGTGGCTCGGACTCGAGATGAGGAACACGGTTTCCAGCCCCTCGCCGACGATGTTGTTGAGCTGGCTGATCGTTTTCTCGTAATCGAAGTCGCTCGCGTTCCGCAAGCCTCGCACTAGGTACTGCGCGCCAATCCGGCGCGCGTAGTGTGCGGTGAGTCGTTCGAAGCTGTCCGCGTGGACCTTCGGCTCGTCGGCGAAGGTCTCGCGTATCCAAGCTAAGCGGGTTTGCAGGGGGTAGAGGGACGCCTTCTGCGAGTTGACGCCGATCGCCACGTAGATCGCGTCGAAGAGCGGCAGCGCCCGGCGCAGCAGGTCCACGTGCCCCGTGGTGATCGGATCGAAACTTCCCGGAAAGACTGCAATCTTCATCGCCTAGGTGCTTATCGCCCCGGCAACGGTACGAAGCTTTCGAAGAACCGGCGCCTGGATTTATCGCCCTCGTCCTTCGCGAAGGCGAATACCTGAAGGTGGTAGTAGCGCTCCCCGACGAGGTAGACCTCGTTCCGGACGATCGCTCCGGGGTCTTCGCCGTAGTCGATCCGAAACGTCCAGGCGGGCCACCGGCCGCGATCGAGCGGACCGGAGATAACGGCTCTCCCGTCTACCGCTTCGGCGGCCGCAGCTACCGTCGACTCGAAAAAGGCGACCCTGCGGTCTACGCTATCCCGCGGGAACGCTCCCGGCTCGTAGTCGATCACCGTCATCATGTAGAGTCGGTTACCGGAATCGGCGGCGTCGTCCTGCACGAAGTAGGTCGTAAAGGGCATCGCGCCGAGGGGCGTATCCACCGTATCGCTTTTCTCCTGAGCCGCTCCCGGAAAGTAGGCGCTCGGCCGCTTTTGCCCGTCGAGCCGCACCGGCATCCACTCGACCTGAGCTAGGAGGGACCCCCCCGAACCGAGCGCGAGGGCTACAAGAAAAACGAGTCGCTTCACACCGCAATAACGTGCGAAAGAGTACCTCCGCGTCCTGCCTACTTTCACCCCCATGGAAAGCAGCAATTTTATCGAACAAGCAATCGCCGAGGATCTCGCCGCCGGGCGCTTCACGGGGGTGCACACGCGCTTTCCACCCGAGCCGAACGGCTACCTCCACCTCGGGCACGCCTTCTCGATTTGCCTCCAGTTTTCGCTCGCCGAAAAATTTGGCGGCACGACCAACCTCCGCTTCGACGACACCAATCCGCTCGTCGAGGAAACCGAGTACGTCGACGCCATCCGCCGCGACGTAGCGTGGCTCGGTTTCGATTGGGGCGAGCGGGAGTATTACGCCAGCGACTACTTCGATCAGCTCTACGCGTACGCGAGACAGCTAATCGAGCAGGGCGATGCCTACGTGGACGAGTCGAGCAGCGAGGCGATCGCCGACCAAAAAGGCACCCCGACCAAACCCGGCGTCGCCAACGAGTTTCGTGGGCGTTCCCCCGCCGAGAACCTCGCGCTCTTCGAGCGGATGCGCGCCGGGGAATTCCCCGACGGGGATCGCGTACTCCGCGCCAAAGTCGATCTAGCCAGTCCCAACATGCTGCTGCGCGATCCGGTCATCTACCGCATCAAGCACGCCCGCCACCACCGTACCGGTGACACGTGGTGCATTTACCCCCTCTACGATTTCGCGCACGGACAAAGCGATTCGATCGAACGGATCACGCACTCCGTCTGCACGCTCGAATTCGAGAACCACCGGCCGCTCTACAACTGGTTCATCGAGAAGCTCGACATCTTCCCCAGTCGCCAAATCGAGTTCGCGCGCCTCAACTTCTCCTACACCGTGATGGGCAAGCGCAAGATGATCCAGCTCGTGCGCGACGGCTCGGTCGACGGCTGGGACGATCCCCGTATGCCCACCGTGGCGGGCGTGCGACGCCGGGGCTACCCCCCCAGCGCCATCCGGGAGTTTTGTACCCGCGTCGGCGTGGCCAAGCGCGATAAGCTCATCGACCTGAGCGTACTCGAATTCTTCGTGCGCCAAGCGCTCAACGCTTCCGCAAAACGCCTCCTGGCCGTCCTCGATCCGATCCGCCTGACGATCGAGAACTATCCCGAAGGCCGGACCGAGCAACTCTCCATCGAGAACAACCCGGAGCGCGAGGAAGACGGTACCCGCGCACTGAGCTTCGGGCGCGACCTCTTCATCGAACGCGAAGATTTCCGCGAGCAAGCCAACCGCAAGTTTTACCGACTGAAGCTCGGCGGCCTCGTGCGGCTGAAAGCGGCTTACATCGTCGAGGCCACGAGCGTCGTCAAGGATGAAGCCGGTAAGGTGATCGAGGTCAAAGCCCGCTACCTACCGGATAGCAGATCTGGCGAGGACACGAGCGGGGCCTCCGTGAAGGGCACCATCCACTGGGTCCACGAACCGACCGCCGTCGCGGCCGAAGTCCGGTTGTACGACCGCCTCTACACCGACGAGACACCGGACGCACACGAGGGGGCGGAATTTACCGACTTCCTCAATCCGGACAGTCTCCAAATCGTCAGTCGGGCGCTAATCGAACCGGCCGCGCGGGAGCTCGCCGCCGGGGACGTTGTGCAGTTTATGCGGACGGGCTACTTCGCCGTCGACGAGGAGAGCAGCGCGGAGCGACTCGTGTTCAACCGTACCGTCACGCTCAAGGACAGCTACCCCAAGAAAGGCTAACCGGCTCCCGCCGGACAGCTCTCCCCTCGCGCAGCTACCTTTCGCCCGTGTCCAGCCAACGCACCATCCTCGGCGAACTGCCTTTCGGACTCGCCCTCGAGCGGATGGCCCGCCACCTCATCGAACGCTACGACGATTTTGCCGAAAGCGCGATCGTCGGGATCCAGCCGCGCGGCTCTTATTTTGCCGAACGGCTACACCGGCGGCTCGTCGAGCACGCCCCCACCCTGCCCCTCGGGAAGTTGGACATCACCTTCTTCCGGGATGATTTTCGCACGGGCCCCCGCCCGCTCCGCCCCGACGCGATGGAGATGCCGTTCTCTACCCAGGGCAAACGCGTGATCCTCGTCGACGACGTGCTCTACACCGGCCGCACGATCGCGGCGGCGATTAGCGCACTACAGAGTCTGGGCCGACCGACCCAGGTAGAGCTAGCCGTGATGGTGGAGCGCAGGTTCCGGCGGCACTTGCCCGTAGCGCCGGACTACTACGGCGTCGAGATCGACGCCCTCGAGGAGGAGTACGTGCGGGTGCGTTGGGCGCAGGTCGACGGGATCGACGAAGTAGTCCTTTACCCCAGCAAAGCCGCGAGCCGATAGTGACGGACCAAACGACTACCCGGCTCAGTTCGAAGCACCTCCTGGGGATACGCCACCTCACGCGCTCGGACGTCGATCTGATCTTCGCCACGGCCGCTGAGTTCTCGAAAACGCTCAAGGGGCGGATCCGAAAAGTGCCGACACTGCGCGACATCACCGTCGCGAACATCTTCTTCGAGAACTCGACGCGTACCCGCATCTCCTTCGAGCTGGCCGAAAAGCGACTCTCCGCGGATATCGTAAACTTTAGCTCGTCCTCGTCGAGCGTCAAGAAGGGGGAAACCTTACTCGACACGGTCCAGAATATCCTATCCATGAAGGTGGATATGGTGGTGATGCGCCACCCGGCCCCGGGTGCCCACCATTTCCTGACGCAGTACATCGACGCCAACGTGATCAACGCCGGCGACGGCACGCACGAACACCCGACCCAGGCGCTCTTGGATGCCTTCTCGATGCGGGAACGTTTGGGGGATCTACGGGGAAAACGAATCCTTATCGTCGGGGATATTCTCCACAGCAGGGTTGCACTTAGTAACATCTTTTGCCTCCGACTGCTCGGGGCGGAGATCGCCGTTTGCGGTCCGGCGACGCTCATCCCGGTGCACCTCCCCGAGCTCGGTGTGCGCGTGTTCGCGAAGCTCGATGCGGCACTCGCTTGGGCGGAGGCCGTCAATGTTCTCCGCATACAGCTAGAGCGTCAGGACATCAAATACTTTCCGTCGCTGCGGGAGTATCACATGCTCTACGGCATCACGCGCGGCCGACTTCGGGCCGCCGGGCACCCCCTGTTGGTCCTTCACCCGGGCCCGATCAACCGGGGCGTCGAGATCACCTCCGAGGTCGCCGATAGCCCCGAGGCCATTATCCTCGACCAAGTGGAAAACGGGGTCGCCATTCGTATGGCGGTACTATATCTTCTCGGCGCATCGATTAATTAACCCCGGGTACCTTCCGAAACATCCTTTCCGAACGGGGCGTAGCCAACTGACAACTCTCTTAGCTTAAGTAAACATCCGCTATGGTGCGAGCACTCTGCACCATGTTCTGTACGGCACTCGGGCTGATCGCCTACGGGCAGACCTGTGCTACTCGGATCGCCGAGAACGTACGGCTACCCGACGGAAAGCAGCGCGTGATCACCGAAACGCAAACCCTCGTCGTCCGCGGTAGCTACAGCTACAGCATCGTCTTCGAGGCCGCGGCGGACGGATACCGAGCTGCCCTCGTGAGCCGGGGTGGCGAAAAGCCAAATTTCAACGATGAACTGATTCTCGTTACGAAATCTTCGGAGCGCAAATCGTTCTCCTTCGTAGGACAGCTCGGGAGTGAGCACACCGGTGGTATTCCCGAATACACGAACGAGCTTCAGCTCGACCTCGCCACCTTCGAGTGGTTGAGCAACAACGACGTGGTTACCGTCTACCTCAAGAACAACGAGACGCGCCAAGCGAGGCGCTTCTCCCTCCCCGGCAGCCGGCAGGCCGAGCTCCGCCAGGTAGCCCAGTGCCTGATCAACGTGGTAGACCCCGAGGCGATTCCGGACGTGGCCGCAGTCAGTGTGAGTATCCCGGTCGTGGCCCGACCGACCGAGAAAGCGGCCGAACGCACTAGCGCGCTATCCGGCGGCCCGGGCACCATGACGCTCGCCGAAAAAAAGGAGCAGGAACGCATCGCCGCCGAGCGTGCCGTAGCCGACGCCAAGGAGCGACTCGCCGAAACGAAACGGGAGATCCTACAGCAGCTCGCCCTCGAGAAAGCGAAGGCCAACCGCGCCAAGGCCGCCATCGCCGAAGAGCTAGCCGCCGCCCGGGAAGCGGCCGCTCTGCAGCAGCAAGCGATCGCGGCCGAGGTAGTCGCCAGCCGGCAACGCGCCAAGGAGCGCATCGCCAGTTCGAACGCCACCGCGGATGCTCGCATCGACGAGGCCAACGCCAAAGCGAGTCAGGAGGAGATCGAAGCGGCCACGCAGGTGAAGTCCGCCCGGGAGCGCTCGCTCCTGGCCATCGAGCAAGCCCGCACCGAGGGCGCCGAACAGCTCGCAGAAATCCGTCGCAAAAACGCGGCCGCCGCGGGCTTGGAGCGCGAACGCCTAGCCGCGGCCCGCTCGGAGTACGCCGACGAGGTGGCGAGCGCTCGCGAGACGAGTCGCGCGCAGATCGTCGCGATCCGCCGTGCCCTGGAAGCGGAAATAGCCGCCGCCCGCCTCGCGATCAGCAGCGCGCGGGATTCGAGCGCCGTATCGGTGGCCTACACGCGGGCCGAGGCGCAACGCGAAATCTTGCGCGCTCGCGAGGAGAGTCTGGCCCAATCGGCCGCTCTACGCGAGCAAGTAGCGCTCGAACAGGAGGAACGGGCCATCGCCGTGGCCGAGCTCCGCCGAACGCAAGCCGAGGAGTTGGCGAGCCAAGAAGCGGAGTTCGCGCGCAAGACGGCCGGACTTCAGGAGGAGCTGTTGAGTCAGCGCGAGGCCTTCGCCGAAGAACTGGCTCAAGCTCATGCCGCGGCGAGTCGCGAACGCGAAGAGATCACCGAAGCCGTAGAGACGGCCCGGCAGCAAGCCGACCGACGCGTACACGAAATACAGGTCGAGGAAGCGGCCGACGTACGCCTCGCCCGGGAGGTAGCCGCGTCGCGTCGCGGTGAGCTCCGTACGCGACTCGAGCACGAACTCGGACTCGTGCGAGCGAAGCGCGACAGCGTTCGCGAGCAGTACGACCGGGAGCTGACCCGGCTCGCGGCCCGCAGTGCAGCTGCCGGCCGGCGGCTCGACTCCCTCGACGTTCGAATGCAATCGTCGGCGGTCGCGGACGCCGACCGGGCAACCGCGATACGCGAGCGGCTCGACGTCGAGCCGCGTACTCCGCTACCGACACCGGCGGATAGCCTCGGCGACGGTTACCAAGCGCAAGCGACGGCCATCGCCGCCGCGTTAAACCGCCAGCGCAGTGACTTCGATTCGATCACGCGGCGCTACCTCGCCTTCCGGGATTCGCTCAACGCGAGCACCAAAGCCGCCCTCGCGCACTCCATCGATACCGTTAGCGCAGCGGAACGTCAGCAGGCCGAAACACTCAACCGACTGCAAGACGAGGTGATCCAGGAGCAGGAGGCGCTAATTCGCGACCTATCCGCCTCTCGGGAGGACATAAACGCCGAGCTCGCCGAAGTCCGGGAGCAGGCAGCGCACGAGCGATCCACGCTGCGGCAGCAGCTCATCGAAAGCATCGATCAGCTCAAGCTCGACCATTCGGCCAGACGTGATTCCCTCAACGGGGCTCAAGCGGCCTTCGAAGCGGAACTCGACGACCGGAGGGCCAGGCAGCGAACGCGACTGACCATGGACTTGGCGACCGAACGCGCGCTCGCCGACCGGGAACTGGCAACGATCCGGGATACGCTTACCTATGCGCGGCAAGCGCTTACCGCCGAACTCGATAGCCTCCAAACCAACTTCTCGCAGGATGTCGCGCGGGCCCGCAAACTGTCGACTCAGACTATCGACGAGACCCGCGAGCGGACCGCGGCCGAGACGAAGCGACTGCGAAGCGAGATGACCGAAGAGCTCGCACAACTCCAGGCGGAGCTGGAGGCGTTGAAAGCGGAACTCGCCGCGAAGGAGGCGCTCCTGTCGGGTTTGCGCGAGGAGGTCGACGATGGGCTCCCCGATTAAACCCGCCCGAAGTAGCGCTGGTAGCCCGGCCCACGAGCGCCGAACTCCCGCACGATAATCGGACGCATCAGCTTCGTAAACACCGCGTTGCTCGTCGCGAAGACGATATCTTCGACGATAGCTACCCGCCCGGGACCCGCCTGCTCGACGACGTGACGATGCCGCCAAAACGTGAGCGGAAACGGCAACTCCCGTCCTTCGTCAACGAAAAAGGAGCGCTCGGCCCCCGCTTCGTTAGCGACGATCTCCGTCGTCCAAACCTGCGCGAGCGGCTTAACCCCGAGCTCCAGGCTCACGGTATCCCCCACCCGATTGCCGTCGTAGCGCAAGATCCGATTGGGCGGAAAGCGGGGCGCCAACGCGACGAACAAGTCTTCGGTAAAGCCCGCGAACACCTCCGCCTGTTCACCGCCTACGTAGTGGCGAATCTTCACGCGTGCCGTCTCACTCATAATTCGTGTCTATTGTCGGCGTAATGCTTCGCCTGCGCGAGGGTCGCCTCCTGTTCGTCGGGACCGAACTTGTTCCAAATCCGCACCATCTGACCGATGCGCCCGTTGCTCGCCAGTCGTTCGGCGTGCTTATCTACGAACGCCCAGTACATCGAGTTGAACGGACACGCGTCGGGTCCGTGACGCAGCTTGTAGTCGTAGTGACACCCCTTGCAGTAGTCACTCATCTTGTTGATGTAATTCGCCGACGACATGTAAGGTTTCGTGCCCACGATGCCCCCGTCGGCAAACTGACTCATCCCCCGCGTATTGGTAATCTCTACCCACTCGATCGCGTCGATGTACACCCCGAGGTACCACGCGTCTACCGCGTCGGGATGCACCCCGAGGAGTAACGCGAAATTGCCCGTAATCATCAGGCGCTGAATGTGGTGCGCGTACGCCTTCTCCAGGCTTTGCGACACGGCGTGGTGCAGGCAGTTCATCTTGGTCCGCCCGTCCCAGTACCAGCTCGGCAGCTCGCCCTCGGCCCCCAGCACGTTGAGCTCCGCGAATTCCGGCATGTGCGCCCAGTAGACCCCGCGCATGTACTCGCGCCAGCCGATGACTTGCCGCACGAAGCCCTCCACCTGATTGACGGTAATGGCCTCCGCGTTGGCGCGGTAGTGCTCGGTCACGGCGTCGACGACCTCGGCCGGACCAATGAGCTTCGAGTTGAGCGCAAACGAGATCCGCGCGTGAAATAGGTAAGGATCGCGCGTCGTCATCGCGTCCTGGTAGGTCCCGAACAGGTGCAGCCGCCGCTCCACGAAATCCTGCAGGGCTCGCAGCCCCTCGGCCCGTGTCACCGGCCACTCCCACGCGTCTGCGTCCACGCTGCCCATGGTCGCCACGCCGCACTCGCCCAGCAGCTCTTCGATGCCGCGGATATCGCGCTCGAACCGGATCGGGTCGGGTACCTCGAGGCCGCGTGGCAGCTTACTCCGGTTGTCGCTGTCGAAATTCCACGCGCCGCCCAGGGGCTTCCCGTCCGGTTCCATCAGCACCCCGAAGCGCTTGCGCATATCGCGGTAGAAGTACTCCATCGTGTACCTGCGCTTGCCGTCGAAAAACTCGCCGAGCTCCTCGCGCTTCGTCAGGAAGTGTTCGGTGTCGACGGCGTGCACGGGCACCCGGGCGCTTTCGCGAAAATTAGATAGCTCCCGATCGAGTCGCCACTCGTCCGGAAGCTGGTACTCCACCCGCTGCACGCCGTAGGCTTTCGCCAAAACCTCGAGGTTACCGCTGACGCTCTGCGCGTTGTCGGCGTCGTCGAGTTCGAGGTAGTGCACCCGGTGCCCGGCGGCACGAAGCGTTTTGGCGAAAGCCCGCATGGCCAGAAAGTAGGCGATTACCTTCTGTACGTGGTGGCGGGTGTAGTCCGTTTCCGAACGCGTTTCCATCAGCGCGTACACCACCGCTCCGGTGGGCTCACCCTCGTACCAAGAGTGTTCGTGGTTGAGCTGGTCGCCCAGCACGAGTCGCAGGGTACGAGCGGGGGAGGTCATCGTCGCCATCGCTAAGGCGAACGGACGAGGGCGACGGCGGTTCTACCGCCGTCGCTAGGCGGTTTCCACAGTGGCGGGCGCGCCCACCTCCTCGAGCCACCCGTGCCGGTCGGGATACCGGCCGGCACGAATGCCCTGCATCCGGTCTTTCACCCACACCCCGACGCTCGTTTCGTCTTCCAGGGGCATCGTGATCTCCTCGTCGTCGACGCGGATGCGGTCTACGTAGCTGATCACGGCGGCCGTACCCGAGCCGAACGCCTCGGTGAAGGTGCCGGCCTTCGAGGCGTCGAGCAGCTCCTGTAAATCGATCCGACGCTCCTCGACCGCGTAGCCCTCTTCGCGAAGCAACTCGATGATGGTTCGGCGGGTGATCCCGTGCAGGATGGTACCGGACAATTCGGGCGTGAGCACCACCCCGTCGATGACGAAGAAGATGTTCATCGTACCCACCTCCTGAATGTAGCGAAACTCTTTGGCGTCGAGCCAGAGCACCTGGTCGTACCCGCGCTCCTGGGCGAGTAGCGCGGGGAGCATCGAGGCCGCGTAGTTGCCGGCGGCCTTCGCCTCCCCGGTACCCCCCTGGGCGGCGCGGACGAACTGGCGGTCGGCGAGCAGCTTCACGCGCTTGTCGTAGTACGGTCCGACCGGACAGGTCACGATCATGAACTTGTAGGTCCGGCTCGGCCGTACCCCCACGGTGGCGTCGGTGGCGAACATGAAGGGGCGGATGTAAAGCGCGCTCCCCTCTTTCTCGGGTACCCAAGCTTTGTCGAGCTCCACGAGTTGGTGCAGTGCCCGTTGGAAGAGTTCCACCGGCAAAGCCTGCATCGCCAGGCGTGCGGCGGAGTGGTTGAGGCGCTCGCCGTGCAGCTCGGTCCGGAACAACAGCACACGGCCGTCGACGGCGCGCGTGGCTTTCATGCCTTCGAAAATGGACTGGCCGTACTGTAGGGCCATGTTGGCGGGCAGCAGCTCGATCGGTCCGTAGGGCGAGATGCGTGCGTCCCGCCACGCCCCGTCGACGTAGTCGACCTGGAACATGTGGTCGCTGAACGTCCCGCCGAAGGAGAGGTTACTGAAGTCGAGACTCGGCAGCCGACTCTGTGCGGCGCGCTCGACGCGGATAGCTTGGTTCATGGCTTAGCTTTGGGTGTCACGAAAGTAGTACGTCCTTGCCGCACACGTTTTTCAAGATTCCGGTCCCGCTCGTGCTCCCGCAAAACTTCACGGGCACGACCATCAACCTGATTCCGGCGGACAGCGCCCGAGAGGGTCGGGAGATGCTCGACCGGCTTACCGGTGCGCTCGGGTGTACGGAGGGGGTGGAAGTTTGTACCCTGGATATCGGGCACGACGTAAGCGCCGCCGCCGACCTCTGGCAACACGCGGCGGCCCGGGGCGAGACTCGATCCGTGATCGTCTACGGCCTTACCCCCCGAAGCGTTGGCGGCCGCTGGCGGGTCGCTCCGTACACGTGGGTCCGCGACCGAACGATCGGCTGGTGTTTTGCCGAAAGGCTCGAGGAGATAGCCGGAGATCAAAACAAGAAAAAGATACTCTGGACGGCGATCAAACACCTGAAAGTACGGTAAAACTCACGCCGAGCGCCATGAGCCCAGAACGATTCGGCGAGCTTCTCCGCCGCCCCCACCTACTGACCCGCCAGAACGCGACCGAACTGGAGGCCCTCATCGCCGAGTACCCGTGGGCGGGTCCGCTGCGGCAACTGCGGTTCCACAAGGCGCTCGTCGACGGCGACGAGGCGGGGATCGCGCTCTGGGGCGCCCGGGCCGAACCGTTCGTGCCGCGTGGCGCCCGCGCGGCTACGGCCAGCGAGATGCGGACCGGGCGCGCGTACGGGGCGGCCAATTGGCTGTCCGGGGGCAACGCCCTCGCGGAGGCCGCGCGCTCGGATTTTCCCACCGCGATCAGCAACACACCGAGCGCGGTGAGCGTAGTGATGGCCTCGGTCGTGGGCACGACCGATTGGTACCTGCAAAGACACGGATTAGTTATGGACTCAATTCGCCCGGCCCCGATGCCGAAGGAAGGATTCGACTCGTACCGCACCTGGCAGCAACGTCGGGCGAGGTCCTCCTGGCGCGAGCTCATCGCTATCGAAGGCAGCGATGCAGCGGCCTCGGGGAGCGCCCGCCGGGGCGCCCACACCGCCCCCGAACCCGAGGTAGCCTCCGAGACGCTCGCCGAGATTTTGGCCGAGCAGGGCCACCGCGAACGGGCGATCCGGATGTACCGCGAGCTAACTTTGCGGTATCCCGCAAAAAGCGACACCTTTACCGCCCGCATCGAAGCCCTCCAATTGCTCTCCTAATGGCCGCCGTACTCACCGTTATCATCGCGCTAATCTGCGTGCTGCTCATCGTTACCGTCCTCATCCAGAACCCGAAGGGCGGTGGACTCGACTCTACGTTCGGGGGTGGACAGGCCACGCAGATGTTCGGCGCCGCCAAATCGGCCGGCTTCATCGAGAACCTGACTTGGTACCTCGCCATCGCCTTGTTCGTGCTCTGTATCGTGACCTCGATGGTCGTGGGGCAACCGGGCGATCAGGCGATCGATGTGATCAACGAATTTCCGATTCAGAACTAGGAGCCCGTCTGCGCGATCGCCCAGCGGCGCGCGACTCGTTTTGGCGAAAGCCCCGAGCTACTCCGGTAGCTCGGGGCTTTCGTCGCTGGGCGAACCGCTTCCGCAAAACCACACCCACCTGACACTTTGGTAGCTACGCCCGCGAAGTTCCTGTCAAACAGGTGAGCGGGCCTGTAAGGCTGGCAGCGATTGTAGCGTGGCACCAACTGTGAGGGATTGGGGCGTGCAGACGATACGCCTGCACGCGACAAACCAATCGTTTAACCTAAATCGTTTTTTATGAAGCCGATCAACGACCGTGTGGTCATCAAGCCGGCTCCCGCAGAGGAGCGCACCGCAGGCGGACTTATCATCCCCGACACCGCCAAGGAAAAGCCGCAGCGCGGGGAAGTAGTGGCCGTGGGCCCGGGTAAGACCGATGTGGAGATGACCGTGAAGACGGGCGACGTGGTGCTTTACGGCAAGTACGCCGGCCAGGAGCTCAACTACAAAGGCGAGGACTACCTCGTGATCAAGCAGGACGATATCCTGGTGGTACTCGACTAAGCATTTAGTCAGAAACCTTACCAATCAACTCAGACAAACAGAATCATCATGTCAAAGGACATTGCATTTAATACCGAAGCCCGGGACAAATTAAAATCCGGTATCGACGCCCTCGCCAACGCCGTCAAGGTGACCCTCGGTCCGAAGGGACGTAACGTCATCATTCAGAAGAGCTTCGGCGCCCCGCAGATCACCAAGGACGGCGTAACGGTCGCCAAGGAGATCGAGCTCGAGGACCCGGTCGCCAACATGGGCGCCCAAATGGTGAAGGAGGTGGCCTCCAAGACCGCCGACGCCGCGGGTGACGGTACCACGACCGCGACCGTACTCGCCCAGGCGATGGTGCAGGCCGGCCTCAAGAGCGTGACCGCCGGGGCGAACCCGATGGACCTGAAGCGCGGCATCGACGCCGCGACGAAGGCGGTCATCGCGCACCTCAAGGGGCAATCGGAGACCGTCGGCGACGACTTCTCGAAGATCGAGCAGGTAGCCGCGATCTCGGCCAACAACGACGCCGAGATCGGTAGCCTCATCGCCGACGCGATGAAGCGCGTAACCAAGGACGGCGTGATCACCGTCGAGGAGGCCAAGGGTACCGACACCTACGTCGACGAGGTGCTCGGTATGCAATTCGACCGCGGTTACCTCAGCCCGTACTTCGTGACCAACACGGAGAACATGACCGCGGAGTACGAGAACCCCTACATCCTCATCCACGACAAGAAGGTCTCGTCGATGCAGGACATCCTGCCGATCCTCGAGCAGACGATGCAGTCGGGCCGCCCGCTGCTCGTCATCGCCGAAGACGTGGAATCCCAGGCGCTCGGCGTTCTGGTCGTCAACCGCCTGCGCGCTCAGCTGAAGATCGTTGCCGTGAAGGCTCCGGGCTTCGGCGACCGCCGCAAGGCTATGCTCGAGGACATCGCCATCCTCACCGGGGGTACCGTGATCTCGGAGGAGCAAGGCTACAAGCTCGAGAACGTGACGATGGAGATGCTCGGCCAGGCCGAGAAGATCACCGTCGACAAGGACACGACGACCATCGTCAACGGCTCCGGCGGACAGGAGGCCATCGATGGCCGCATCAACCAGATCAAGTCTCAAATCGAGACCACGACGTCTGACTACGACCGCGAGAAGCTCCAAGAGCGCCTCGCGAAGCTGGCCGGCGGGGTTGCCGTACTCCACGTGGGTGCAGCCACCGAGGTGGAGATGAAAGAGAAGAAAGACCGCGTCGACGATGCGCTGCACGCTACGCGCGCCGCCGTGGAGGAAGGGATCGTGGTCGGTGGCGGTGTCGCCTTGGTGCGCGCTACCAAGGCGCTCGAAGGGATGAGCGGCGACAACGAGGACCAGAAGATCGGTATCGACATCGTGCGTAAGGCACTCGAATCCCCCCTCCGGACGATCGCCAACAACTCCGGCGTGGAGGGTAGCGTAGTCCTGCAACGCGTGATGACCGCTACGAACGGCGAGGGCTACAACGCCCGTACCGATCAGTACGAAGACCTCAAGGCGGCCGGTGTGATCGACCCGACCAAGGTCACGCGCATCGCGCTCGAGAACGCCGCTTCGATTGCGGGCATGGTGCTCACTACCGAGGTGGTGATCAACGACCACCCCGAGAAGGAGGCTCCCGCTATGCCGGGTGGCGGCGGGATGCCCGGTGGCATGGGCGGCATGATGTAAGCCGAGCTCACCGCAGAAGCCTACGAAGCCCCGCCAGCGTACCGCTGGCGGGGCTTTCCTTTGTAAAATGCGCGACTCACTCCAAAACAAGACGGTCTGGATCACGGGTGCGTCGGCCGGCATCGGCGCCGGTATGGCGCGCTCGGCCGCCGCACAGGGGGCTAACCTGATTTTGAGCTCCCGCCGACGCGAAGCCCTGGAAGCGGTGGCGGCTACCTGCGTGGGGAGTCCCTCGGTGAGCGTACTGCCGCTCGATCTGACGCAGCCGGCCAGCTTCGCCACGGCGGTGGCCGGGGCGGGGGACGTGGATGTGCTGGTGAACAACGGTGGTATCTCCCAGCGGTCCTTCGCGCTCGATACCGAGGCCGCGGTTACGCGCCGGATTCTGGAGACCAACTTCTTCGGACAGGTCGAACTCACCCGCCTCGTAGCGCCCGGGATGATCCGGCGTAAGGGGGGCTGGATCGTCGTAACGAGTTCGGTAGTGGGCTACTTCGGCACCCCGCTTCGCTCGAGCTACGCGGCCTCCAAGCACGCCCTCCACGGATACTTCGACAGCCTGCGCTACGAACTCGGGGGCACCGGGGTCGGGGTAACGATCGTCTGCCCCGGCTACATCCGCACGGACATCAGCGTGAACGCAGTCACGGGCGAAGCCGGCCGGCGATCCGGCCAGATGGACGCGGGGCAGGCCGCCGGCATGTCGCCCGAGGAGTTCGCCGATCGCGCCTGGCGCGGTATCCTGAAGCGGCGACCGGAACTTCACATCGGTGGCACCAAGGAGGTCGGGGGCATTATGCTGAAGCGATACGCTCCGAGAGTTTTCGATTGGGTAATCCGGCGCAGCAGCTCTACGGGTTAGCGACCGGATCCGTCCGCCGGACCAGCCGGTCCACCGGCTTGCCCCTCTTCGAGCATGCGGTCCAAGACCTCGGGGAGTTGTTCGGCCGATATGCGTTTGCTCACGATCTTTTTATCCTTATCGAGTACGTAGATCTGCGGGGTGGAGGTGATGTCGTACACGACTTTGTACTTCGATTTGTGGTAGGGGTCCGCGGTGTTGACTATCGCCTCCTTCATGCCTTCGTTCTCGTCGACGTAGGTCCAGCAATCCCCTACGTTCGGCGCGAATTTGGAGCAGACCGCTACCGTCTTCACCCCTTTGTCCCGATACTTCTCGGCGAACTCGATGACGAACGGCGTCTGCTTCTTGCAGTGGCTACACTCCGGATCGTAGAAGAAGAGTACGGTAAACTTGGCGTCGGTATCGTGAAGCACGAAGTCGGACTCGTCGCGGAGTTTTAGCGTAAGCGGTGGTGCCGGCTTGCCGATCAGGAGCGGCTCCAACGTCGCTACGTTCTCGGCGATCTTGGCGAGCGTCGTGGAATCCACCCAGTCGGCCTCGCCGCCCACGTAGTATTTCTTCCCCAAGTGCACGTACACGGCGTCCATACCGACGATCTTGGACGCCGCGTAATCGTTCAGAAACTTGCTGGTGTAAAAGCGAAACGTCTCCGGCGCGGGCCGCATCCGGTCGAGGATCATATCCAGCTCCTTACTGATCGAATCCGGAGCGGGAACCACCAAGTTTTCAATATAGTCGCTCACCCGTTGGTCGAGCCAAGTGGAGCGCAGCGCCCGCGGATCGCCGAGGTCGACCCCATCGAAGTAATGGTTTTTGTAGTAGTGGTACCGGGCTTCCTGTTGCTCGGCCTCGGTACCGGTAAAGGTCGGCAGCTCCGGCTCGACCATCGTGCGCAGCAGTGCCGCCGTCATCGACCCCGGGTGCCGCTCCCGGATCTCCGCCTGGTGCTGTTTTACCTGCTCGTCGAGCTTCAACCCTTCGTTCTTGGCCGACTCGCGGGTCGCCGCCAGGAGGGTACTATCCTGCTGCACCGCACGCAGGGAGTCGGCCCGCGGGCGCATCCGCGTGATAAAATTCAGGTACCCGTAGAAAAGCTCGTTTTCCTCGCTGCCGTCGACGCGCATGGCGCCGGCGAGATCAGCCACATCGGTCTTGAGACCGAACTGCTGGTCCGAGTCGAGCATAATTTGCGCGTACTCGTTGTCGGGCGGCAGCACGAGCAGGTAGGTGCCTTCCGGCAAAACGTCCTCGCCGCGGAAAGTGGCCTTGCCCGACTCGGCGATCACCGTGTCTACGATGTACTGCTTGTCCATGAAATAATTGGCCAGGAACATCGAGTCCCCGGCAAACCCCTCCACTTCGACATCGATGGCGTAGCCGCCCGCTTGTGCATTCGCTACACCAATCACGATCGTGAGGGTCAGTACGCAGGCGAGCGCGCGTGATACTTTTCGCATAAACTTCAGCTTGGAATACCGGGATAACGCACGGCCGGGCGTGTGGGGTGCAAGCGTTCGAGATCACATCCGCTCCGGCAGCTCTATACCGAGCAGGTCCATCGAGGTACGCAGCGCGATGGCGACCGCCTGGCTGAGCCGCACACGGAACGCGATCGCCTCCGGCGTAGCTGCCGAAAGTACGGAGTGGTCGTGCCAAAACCGGTGGTAGCCCTTCGCGAGGTTGTAGGCGAAGTCCGCCACCAGCGAGGGGTCGAGCGCCTCGGCGGCCGCCAGGACCTGCGCGGGCAACGTGAGTAGGTGCTTGATGAGATCGCGCTCCTCGGCTTCGAGCCGGGCGTACGCCGCCGCCGGATCTAGGTCTACCCCCTCCTTCACCGCGCGCTGCGCCACCCCGTTGGCGCGCACGTAGCTGTACTGAATGTAGGGCCCGGTGGCGCCCTGCAGCTCGACGCTCTTCTTCGGGTCGAAGGTCATCCGCTTTTTCGGTCCTACCCGCAGGATAAAGTACTTGATGGCGGCCATCCCGACTTGCTCGGCCGACCGCGCGCGCTCCTCCTCGCTCAGCTCGCTGAGCTCGGCGCGCTCCTCCCCGCCGGCTCGCGCTTCGGTGACCACCTCGCTCATCAGGTCGTCGGCATCGACCACGTTCCCCTCCCGACTCTTCATCTTGCCGCTCGTCAGGTCGATCATCCCGTAGCTCAAGTGGTAAAGCTGCTCGGCGTACGGCTCGCCGAGCTTCCGGAGCGTTTCGAAGAGCACGCGGAAGTGGTAGTCCTGCTCGTCGCCCACGACGTACACCATCCGGTCCATCCCGAAATCCTCGAACCGTTGGTTGGCCGTGCCTAGATCCTGGGTGATGTACACCGAGGTCCCGTCGGCGCGCAGCACAATCTTCTCGTCGAGCTTCCTGTCGGTGAGGTCTACCCAAACCGAATCGTCCTCCTTGCGGAAAAACACCCCCCGCTCCAGTCCGCGCTCCACCATCTCCTTACCCAGGAGGTAGGTTTCCGACTCGTAGTACACCTTGTCGAAGCTCACGCCGATCCGCCCGAAGGTCTCGGCGAAGCCGGCGTACACCCAGCCGTTCAATTTCGACCAGAGCGCGTGCACGGCCGCGTCGCCCGACTCCCAGGCGAGGAGCATGTCGCGCGCCTCGCGACCGATAGCGGAGTACTCGTTGAAGTACGTATTCTTAAAGGCTTTGGCCGGCTCCTCCTCGTTCTTGGTTCGGCTGTTGGCGAGGGTGGCCTTGCCCCGCGCGGAAGCCTGCCAGGCGGCGTACTCCCGTTGGAATTCGCGCTCGAAACGCACGTAGTACTCGCCCACGAAGTGGTCGGGTTTCGTCCCCGTCGAGCTCGGCGTAGCTCCGTCCGCGAACTTCCGCCAGGCGAGCATGCTCTTACAGATCGCGATACCCCGGTCGTTGACGATCTGAACCCGCTTTACCTCGTGACCGGCGGCCTCGAGGATACGCGCCGCCGACCAGCCGAGCAGGATGTTCCTGACGTGTCCGAGGTGTAGTGGCTTGTTGGTGTTCGGCGAGGCGAACTCCACCATGCTCCGTACCCCCGTCGGTGGGTGTCGGCCGAAATCTGGATCCGCGGCCGCTTCGAGCGCACGTTGCCTCCAGAAGTTCGCGCCGAGCGTGAGGTTCAAAAACCCCTTTACCACCTCGAAGCTCACGACCTCCTCCGATCCGGCCAGTAGCGCTTCGCCGAGCTTCTGCGCGATGGCCTCCGGGCGATCGCGTAGGGACTTACCGAGCGCGAAAGTTACGATCGTGAAGTCGCCGGTAAGCTCCTGACGCGTAGGCTGAACGACGATCGCGTCGGGCGTGACGGCGGCTACGTCGGGGTACGCACGCCCGATGGCGTCGATCGTGAGCTGTTGGAGCTGTTGGGTAATTTCCATGGCGGCGGCGAATGTAGTCCCCCGGCTTCCACCGCCTCGCCCCCGGGCTACGGCCGCGCTACCTGCTGCACCAAGTCCAGGCGGCCCGGATCGCAGGGACCGAAAGAGGTATCCCCATCCCAAAAGCCCCGGAGGTGCAACTGACCGTCCTCCATCGACTGCGTGATGTGCATGCGTTTCACGCACCACTCCATGTCCGGGATACTGTCCGAGCGGATGATTTCGCTCTCGGCGACGAACATCAGGCCGCTTTCGTCCAGAAACGCCTGCCCGGCCATGAAGGCGTGGTAATCGCCGTCCATCACGTGGCTGCTGATCTCGTACACGGAGTCTTGTCCTTCGAGTGGGGCGATGCCGAGCTCCATGTCGAAGTAGCGCGTCGTTTCGCCGATCTCCTGGGTGATTATGCCTGACCAGTTGCCGATGAACAGGTCGTCGGGATTGAAGCTCGAAGCGCACAGCGCGGCCAGCGCGAGCAGGGTCGGTAGCAGAAAAACGCGCAAGTGCATACTAGTTGTTGAGCGGCTCGACGCCGAGCGCCGTGTTCGTCAACACAAGGTAGCCGTGCGGGGGAAGGCTGAGTGTACCGCGGATGTCAATCGGATCGGCCTCGGCCGCGTATACGTCGCGAAAGCTGCCTAACGAACCCGCGTTCGGTAAGCTGAGCCGTTTGGCCTCCCCGGAGAAGTTGACCGCAACAATCAACGAATCCGCGCGTGCCGCCCGACGGAACGCGAGCACGTCCGAATCGCTCTCGCCGAGCTCCAGTCGCTCCGCACGGCCACCGGCCGCACCGTTGGCGAGCGCCCGGTTGTTTTGTTTTAGCGTAAGCAGCGTGCGGAAGAAATCTTCGTTGGCGTACTCCTCGAATCCGATATCGTCTTTGTCGAAAAAGGCGAGGCGGCGGCGCAGCGGCTCCTCCTGCCCGGAGTAGATCAGTGGCGCGCCCTCGAAGGTGGCGCAGACCACCCACATCGCGTCGGCGAGTTCGCCCAGGCGCTCGAACTCGGTGCCGTTCCAAGAGTTTTCGTCGTGGTTGCTCGTGAAGTTGAGGTGGTAGGCGTAGGGCGGGAATTTGGCGGTGTTCGCCGCTTGGTACGCCCAGACGCTATCCGCGTTCGCGTTGCCCTGGGCGATTTCGTTGAGTAATTGGTGGAATCCCCACCCGTAGTTGATGTCGAAGGCGGAATCAAAATGCGCGGGCTCGTCCCCCCACTCGGCGAGCATGAACACGGGCTTGATCGTTTCCAGCTTCGGGCGTACGCTCATCCAGAAGTCGTTGGGCACGAAACCGGCCACGTCGCACCGGAAACCGTCGATATCGACCTCGCGGAGCCAGTACTGCATATCGGCCACCATGGAGTCGCGCAACTCCATGTTGCTGTAGTCGAGCTGCGCGATGTCGTACCAGTCCGTATCCCCGCCCGAGGGATCCTGCGGGTTGAAAGCGTGGCGAATCGTATCCGAGCCCTCTCGGTGGATGTAAAACTCGGGGTGCTCCGTGATCCAGGCGTGGTCCCAGCCGGTGTGGTTGGCCGTCCAGTCTAAGATAACGTGCATGTCGAGCGCGTGAATCTCGTCGACGATCTCCCGGAACTCGGTCAGGGTGCCGAACGCGGGATTTACCGCACGAAAATCGCCTATGGAGTAATAACTACCGAGGGAGCCCTTATTGCGGAGCTCGCTGATGGGGTAGATGGGCATAAACCAAATTACGTCCACGCCCATGCGCTTGAGTCGGGGCAGGTGCGTCCGCATGGCCGCGAACGTGCCTTCGGGCGTGAACTGGCGTACGTTGACCTCGTAGATGCTGGCGGTCGCTGCCCAGTCGGGCGTTTGGAAGGGTCGGTTCGTCGTGGTGCCTTCCACTTTGACTTCGGTTAATCCCGGATGCTGCCGGGGCGTTTCCTCCTTGCACCCCAGCGCTCCTAAAACCGCGACGAGCAGCCAAGCCTCGGGCAGCAGCCGCCTCATCGTATTCCTTCGCTCACGCACCGGGTATGCTTAAGTTTGAGCGAAAGTAGCCAAAGATTGCTCTCAGACCCGTATTCGATCCCAAGATGCAACGTGGCCCGAAGCTCAGTGAAACCCTCGACGGTCTGATCGCGGAGCCGCCCTACTTGTTGGGTGTTAGCGGTGGACGTGATTCTATGGTGCTCTGGGGGTTGTTGCACCAAACCGGCCGACCGTACGCCGTAGCGCACGTCAATTACGGACTACGTGGCCGCGAGAGCGACGCGGACGAGGCCTTCGTGCGCGCTACGGCCCGGGCCCGCGGCTGCGCGTGCCACGTCCTCGCCGAGCGGCACTTGGCGGGTCAAACGAGCGGTATACAAGCCCTAGCGCGAACCGTAAGACGCGACTACTTCGAACGCTTGGTACGACAACACGGCTACGCGAGCATCCTGCTCGCCCACCATGCCGACGACCAGCTCGAGACGCTCGTTCAGCGTTTTTTGCGCGGGGCAGGCCCCCACGGGCTAGCCGGCATGCAGGAGGCTGCCCCACCCTACTTCCGGCCCCTACTGCGCGATCCGGGCACGGCGCTCGCCGCTTACGCTAAAACGCACGGCGTAGCGTTTCGCGACGATAGCTCTAACGCCAAACTCGACTACCAACGCAACCGCGTTCGACGGGGCATCCTACCGCTACTCTACGCGGAAAATCCCTCCGTCTGGAGCACGGTACAACGGTCGATCGACGCGCAGCGAGCGCAAAACACATTCGCCGCCTCAGCAGCTCGATCCACCCTCACCGCCTGCCGGGACCCTTCGCTGAGTCATACGCTAACCCGAACCGAGCTCGCTGGCCAACCGGGGCTAGCTTACCCGCTCTGGTGCTGGTTGGAACCACACGGCTTCGGCGGCGAATCGATTTACGCGGTTGCCGCTGCGATCGGCGACGGCGTTCAGGCGCGTCGGGTCTTCGAGAGTAGCACGCGGACCGTCCGCTGTATCGTCGCTGGGGGCAGCGTGTACCTCGAACCTACCCTCGGGCTGGAACCGTTCGCGGTGACCGTCTGCGGACCGGACGCCTACCCCGCTCCGCCCGGTACGCTAACCGTTAGCGGAACGCCCCCAAAATCGTTGCGCTGGCGTACCGCGCGGGCTACCGATACCATTGCACTCGGTGGGGGGGGCCGTAAATCACTACGGAGGCTACTTAGCGCGGCACGGCTTCCTCCCGCCTCGCAGGGGTACGCAACGGTACTCGTATTGGACGAGGAAGTGGTGGCGTGCCTCGAACCGAGCAAATGGGCGGTGGGGGCACCGACCGAACTGAGGGAGATCATCTCGTTTGCGGCGGCCCCGCGGGCGGACCTCACTTCCCTCTAACCCGGCGAAGCTTGCCGCCCGGCGTCTCCGCCACTACGTGCGCATCCCTGAAGCCAGCCTCCTGGGCCGCGGGGATGCTGGCTCCCGCCTCGGCTTCGTTCGCGAACCCCTCGAGTAACACGATGGTGAAGTTTCCACTGGTTCGCGTGGTAATCGGTCCGAGTTCCTCGGTCGTGAGCGGATCGAAACTCGAAAAATCTCGGTACGTAGCTAACCGAACGAAAAATCGATCGGACCGGTCTTCCGGGACGCGCTCCGCCGACTCGGTGGGCGACGGCGGGCGGGGGCGCCCCGCTGCCGGTGGCTGCTCGTCCGCGGTCGAGGTAACCGGCACCCCCGTCCCCATACGCAGCACTTCGCCACCGGGTTCGTTGATCAAAAAGGCATCCGTAAATCCCATCTCCCGAATCTCGCTCACCGCCTCGGTGCCCTGCGTGTAGCCGAAGGGGCCAACGCGGATCCGCATCATGGCTCCACCCCGGCGGGCGTAAACCTCACCGAGCGATCCGAGTCGGATCTCGTACTCGGAGATGTCGTCTTCGTTCGCATCGATCGCCGCCACCTGGACCGAGAATCCGGAATCGACCGTGGACGGTTGTAACACGGGACCCCGCGGAGTTGCGGGACTCGCTGCCCCCGTGCTTCCAGCCAGTGCGGAATCCGGTAGCGTCACCGGTTCGGTAACTCGTTCCTCGACCGCGGTATCGGGGTCGACCGTGGAGAACAAAGCGAAACGACCGAGGTCGAAGACCGTATCGGTGGGGGTCGTGGCGAACTCCCGGTCCAACCCGGTCATGCCCGGCAACTCGTACTGGATGGTGTACGAGCCCTGCGGCTTGAGACTCAGCTCGTACTTGCCCGCCGCGTCCGAGGTGGCCGAGGTGGCAAAGCTGGCCCCACGGCTCCGAGCCCGAATCGAGACGTTCTCGAGCGGCTTGCCGCTACGGCCATCCACCACCGAACCGCTGTAGGTGCTGAGCGACTTGACCGGTTGAATCCGGACCTCCACGCGCTCTTTGTTCTTGAGACTACTCGCCACGAGGTTGAATGTCCTGGCCTCGTAGCCGCTCTTACGCACGACCGGTTCGCACTCTAAGTTTGGCGAAGCGCGAAACAGGTACACCCCATCGGGGCCCGTGAGGGAGCTACTCTCTTGACAACTAGCGAAATCGATTAGGGCGTTTGGTACCGGCTCGCCGGTTTCCGCGTCGAGAACCGCTATCTCGAACGCTTTTACGTCGCGTACCGCCCGGTAGATGTCGAGCTCGCCTTTACCCCCGTAGCGATTGCTAGTGAAGTAAGCGAAGCGCCCGTCCCGATCCAGGACGAACCCGAAGTCGTCGAGTGGACTGTTGACGGTAGATCCGAGGTTGACTACGTTCGTGTAGACGGCCCCCATGGCGTCTGCGCGGAAGATGTCCATACCCCCGTAGCCGGGGAGATAATCGCTCGCGAAGAAGAGCGCACCCTCTACCAGGCTGGGGGAGATCTCGTTGCCGGGGCTATTGACTTTGGATCCGAGGTTGATCGGTTCGCCCCACCCACTGTTGTTGCGTTCGGACACGTACAGATCGTAGCCACCGTAGCCCCCCGGGCGGTCGGAGGCGAAGTAGAGCTTTCGGCCGTCCTTACTGAAACTCGGGAACCCGCTCGAGTACCCGGGACCGTTGTGCACGAAGGGTTTGCCCTGCCGAAAATCACCGTCCTCGGTGGGGGCTGCCAGAATGAGGCTTAGCTCCCAGCCGGCTTCCGGTAAAAAGCGTTCACCGGGCACGAAGTTGTTGCGGGTGTATGCGAGTAGCTCGCCGCTCGGGCTGTAGGCGAGGGGCGCATCGCCCGACTGTTCGGTCAGGGTGTTGTGGAGTGGGGTCGGGATCTGGAGGAAGGAACGTTCATCCAGTCCGGAGATTTGCAATTTGGTCGGCTGCCCGTTTCGCTGAGCGGCGTAAACGACGCGTTTTCCGAAGGGGGTGGCGCCAAAATCGTCGCCGGGGCCGTTTACGAACTCGTTGGTGACGCGCCAGCCACCCGCCCTGGAAACCGCCTGGTTAGCGACCGCGAACGCGAGGCGTTCCTGGGCGGCGGCGGCCTCGGGGTGCCCTAGGCGCGCGGCTTGGGCGAGTTGGGCGGCCGACTTCGCGTAGTCGCCGAGCTCCATCAACGTGATGGCGTAATTGTAGGCGTAGTCCGGGTTGGCCGGCGAAGATCGGGCGGCCGCTTCGTAAGCCACGGAGGCGGCCTCCGTTTGTCCCGCCATCCGCAGGGAGTACGCGAGCTGTCCGCCCTGCGGTATGGCCCCCGGCATTTTCTCCAGGTACCGCTCGAAACCAGGGATGGCCTCGGCGAAGTTTCCGAGTTCGTACTCTTTCTCCGCCGTGCGCAGGTACCTCTGCGCGTAGGCCTGCTGCACGAGGCTGAGTACGAGCGCGGTCAAACAGAACCTGAAGATTTGCAGCATATCCCCTACCTATTCTGGCCGGAAGGTAGCGAATACCCTTTCCGACCAGAACGGTTCTGGGGCCCATACATCAGAAAGGACAGTTCTTACAGCGGTTTACCTGCACCTCGTCGCGTGGGTTCGAGATTTTACCATTCTCGTCGCAATCCTTACAGCCCAACACTTTAAACTCCGTGCGGCGGTTGAACTGGTGCTCGCGCTCGGAGCAGGGTACGTTGTCCGCGCAGTTGTTGACCGGTACGGTCTCGCCGTAGCCCTTCGGCACGATGCGCGTACGATCGACCCCGCGCTGCATCATGTAGCGGACTACCGCCTCGGCGCGTCGCTGCGAGAGGCGCAGGTTATAGTCGTCCGGTCCGCGAGCGTCGGTGTGTGAGCCGATCTCGATTTGGATCTCCGGGTTCTCGGTCATCATCGTGTAGAGACGATCGAGGTCCTCGCGCGCCTCCTTGCGGATGGTCGCGCGATCGAAGTCGTAGTAGATGTGGAGCAGGTACGCGATGGCGGTCCCGTCGCTGGTCGGCGAGTAGCCGGGCTCGAAGCTGTCGCCCGCGTTCTCGAGGACGCCGTCGCGGTAGGTGCGACCGTTGATCTCCCCGTCGGCCGGTTGGCCGGTGGTGGAGTCCATGTAGAGGTTCGTGTTCGGATCGCGGTAGATACGAGCGTCACTGTTGGGACCGTCGGCGTCGATGTTGGGCCGGTCGTTGACCCCGGCGTAGACGGTCGGCTGCAGGAAGAGGTTGGCGACGAATTCGGTGGTTTGGGCCGTGTCCGTGGCGCAGATGTCGGACTTCTTACCCGCCAGGTAGGTCGGCAGGGTCGCCCGTACGGTGAAGCAGCAAGTCTTGGTGAGGTCGAAGCTGTAGCGACCGCTTTCGTCGGTGGTGATGGTGGTCTCCTCCTCGGAGCAGTCGGAGGTGAGCGTCACGTCCGAGCCGGCGAGCGGCTCGCCGGTGCTTTCGTCGAACACGAACCCTTCGATGGTGTAGCTGTCGACCGGCTTCAGGGCGATCGTTACGATCAACTTGGTTTTGTCGAACGAAACGGTCGTGGCCATTTTGCTCGCGTCCTCGAAATCGGAAGCGCTCGCAGTGAGCTCGCACTCCTGCTCCTCTTCCATGTCGATGAAGCTCATGCCGTTTACGTCGGTGATGGTCGTGGCGGAGTTGCAGGCGTTGAATACGGTCGCGCCTTCGATGGGCAGGCGGGTTTCGGAGTTGATGACCAGCACCTCGACCGGCACACCGGAGTGGGTGAAGGAGTAGACGTCGTCGCGCCCGGCACCGCCGGTGCGGTTCGACGAAAAATAACCGAACTCACCGTCCGCGCCAACCATCACGGCGAAATCGTCGGAGTTGGAGTTGACCGGTGCGCCCATGTTCTCGGGTTGCGAGAAATCACCGGGGCCCTTTTCGATGGTGTAGTACAGGTCGAACCCGCCGAGGCCGATCTGGCCGTCGCTGGCGAAGTAGATCTTACCGGTCGGATCGGCGAAGGGGAAAGCCTCGTGGCCCTCGGTGTTGACTACCGGACCGAGGTTGATCGGGGGCCCCCAGCGGCCGTTGTCCTTCTCGGAGTAGTAAATGTCCATGCCGCCGAAGCCGCCGGGCATGTCGCTGGCGAAGTAGAGGCGTGCGCCGCTCGGGCTGAGTGCGGGGTGGGCCACGGAGTACTCGTCGGAGTTGAAGGGCAGGCTCTGGAGCTTACCCCAGTCCTCCTTCTTGGAGCCGCGCTCGGCGTAGAAGATTTTCAGCTTTACGAAGCCGTCGTCGCTCTTGCCCGTCTTGCCCTCGTTGAAGTTGTTGCGGGTGAAGAAGAGCTGGTTGCCGTCGTCGGTGAAGGAGACCGCCGCGTCGTGGTACTTGGAGTTGAACTTGTTCGAGAACTTCTCGGGCTGCCCGTAAACCGTGGTGAGGGGGTCGTCTTCGTCGGTGCGATCCGATTTCACGTAATAGAGCTCGAGGAAGGGGTTGCCCGTCCAGGCGTGGTCGCGCTTCACCGCCACCCCGTTACTGCGGTCGGAGGCGAAGATGACGCCGCCCTCGTAGAGCGCGGCTCCGAAGTCGTCGAGCGAGGAGTTGAAATCGAGGTGCTGCACCTCGTACACCTTGGCGTTCTTGGTGCGCAGCTCGTCCTCGTAGTCGCAAGCCCGGGCGAGGTACTGCCCGCGCAGATCGTCGGGTTGCTCCTGGATGAAGAGGGCGTACCACTCCCGCGCCTGATCGCATTTGCCGTTTTGCTGGAGCGCCTGACCGTAGAACAGCTTGTGGATCGGCTGCGACTCGGGCAGACGTACGACCTGCCCGTACCAGTACTCCGAGTTGGCCGCGTCGTTCGTTTTGCGGTAAGCTTCCGCTAGCGAAATCTTGGCGTAGGGATCGTCCGAAGTTTCGAGGATCTGCGTGAATTGCGAGATGGCTTCCGTGTAATCGAGGTCGGCCATCATGCGTTGGGCACGCTTGAGTCGCGCGCTCTGAGCTTCGGCAAACAAGCTGCCGGAGGCGAACAGCACAACGAGGAGCAAACGGGTATACGTAGGGAGCATGGTGATTCTTATTGAACGCTGAGGCACTGGTGTAGGCTACCTTAGAAGTAACGCGGCGTTACCATTCGCTTGGTCAGAAAGTTAAACTCGTAGCCGACCATGAGCTCGAAGGCGCCCGCGGTTACGGTGTTGAGTTCGGTCAGGGGGTAATCGTAGGCCGCACCCACGCGGATGCCGTTATCGAGATTCCAAGAAAACCATAAATCGGCGGAATCGAAAGAGGAGCGGCCATCGAAAGCCGACAGAGCGGTACGGAAAGACGCTCCCACCCAGAACTTTTGGTAGAACAGGAAGCTGACATCGAAATCCGCTTCGCTCGGAGCACCGATGGTCTTGCTGATCTCCTCTTTGGAGAATCGGCTGAACATGCCGACGTTCTTGAAGAGGATCGACGGCTTGAACACGATGTCGTCGCCGCGGACCGGGAAGGCGGCACCCACCGCAGCGTAGTAGTGGCGGTAGCGGCGTGAGTAAACCTCGACGTTCGGATCGTCGCTCTCGCGCAGATCGTATTCGATGAGGTGCGGGCTCGAGAAACCGGCGTAGAAGCGCTCGCCGAACAGGAAGAGTCCCGCCCCGAAATTGGGGAGCCAGAGGCTGGGCTGGTCGTCGTAGGCGCCGTCCTGCTGGTTCTGGAGTGAGAGTTTACTGAAGTTGGTCCGGTAGTTCTCGACGCCGCCCTGCAGACCGACCGAGAGCCGGAGGCCCTCCCCCACCGGCAGCCGGTAAGCGTAGGAGGCGTTAACCCCGGTGGTGCCGGTCGGACCGATGGCGTCGTTGTAAATGCTGAGGCCAACGCCCACCTTGTCGTTCGGTAGCGGCGTGTGCGCGGTAACCGTCTGCGTTACCGGAGCACCCTCGATACCGATCCACTGCTGGCGGTGGAGCACGCCGATGGCCATATAGTCCTTCGACCCGGCGTAGGCGGGGTTATAGCTCAGGGAGTTGAACATGTATTTGGTGAACATCGCGTCCTGTTGCGCGATCCCCCCGGCTACGGAGCAGCAGACCACGAAGTAGGTCAGTATGTGCTTGGGCAGGTTGGTCATTAGACTCTTGTTGTGCGGACTCATTCAATCCCTAGTTTGCAAAGACTGTGCTAAAGCCAGAAAGTGCTACGATTAGCGGTTTAACTGCAGGTAACCCGCCCTTTTATCGTTATTCCCGAGGTCCAAAACGTAGAAGTACGTTCCGGCCGGGAGGGGCTTGTCCCCGAAGAAGCCCATCCAATCGCTCGCGTAGCCGTTCGCACGGAAAACGCGCGTCCCCCAGCGGTTGTAAATTTTCAGTTCATTCTCCGGGTAGTACTCGATGTTCTTTATCGTGAAGGTTTCGTTCCGGTCGTCGCCGTTCGGCGAAAAGCCGTCGTACACGAGGAGCTTCGGCAAATCGTCGGGATCGATAGCCGCGCAATCGTTGTCGAAGACGATCGCCGCCTGATCGCAGCCGAATTGATTGCAGATCTCGTAGCGCATGGTATCCAGGCCGCAGTACGCCTTGGCGAGGGCGTAGCTCAAGGTTCCCTCCGGCAGGAAATCGGCGCGTCCCTGGTTCGGTTGAGATACGACCCGGCGGAACGTGATCGGGCTCAGCGACAGGTCGTTTTCGAGCGGGTCGACCGTGGCTACGGCGCGGGGGTCAACCGAGTAGAAGTCGTCAACGGCGCGCGGCAGGCGGTCGTCGTCGTTGGGCACGACCTCCACGTGGAGGTTGACGGTGTCACAGATACCATTGGCGTCACACATGGTGAGGCACATGTCCTGGGCGCCGACGCCGTCGGCCCGCAGATCTAAACAAGTGATGTCTTTCAGAGGAAGCGCTTCTAGGATGTCCCCAAAGGTGCTGCATTCGTTCGAAAAATCAATCGGATCTTCCGAAAGCTCGTAATCTTCAAAGCAATACACATAGCTCGAACCGTTGCGAACTAGGAGAGTATCAGCGCTTGAGGTCGGTTCGAGGACCGTAACGGTGTGGAAAAAGTTCTGTGTTCTGCCGTCGGCGTCCGTCACCTGTAGACAGGCCCGTTCTACCCCGCGTTCGAGGCCCGAGTACTGCACGGAGCTCGTCTGACCCTGGGTTAGGAAGTCGACGTAAGTCCCTGAAGCGTCGGGACATGTGTTCGTGATCGCAACCACCGCACCCGGGAAATCCGATACGTCGAGGAAGCGCGTTTCGGTCAATCCGGCGTAAATCACGTCGAATATCTCTCTGTCCGGGTAGGTAGCCGGTTCGACGACGGTTACAATCACGGTTGTCGTGTCACAGAAGCCAAGGTCATCACAGACCACTACGCAGGCGGTGTCGGTTCCGTTGCCGCCGATCCCGCGGTACTTGAGGCAAGCGCTCGCCTCGTCGAGCGCGAACTCCACGTAAGGTCCACCCTGCCCTTCGCACGCGTTCACCGCGGAGACTACCGTCCCCGGTAGTTGCGATGTATCCACGCAAGAAGTAACGACCCCCTCGCCGACGACCACGGTATCCCGCTGCGTATCGGCCGTAATTTGAGTGCGAAGTCGTACGTCGAATACGAAAGCTACCGAATCACAATTACTGGCCCCGTCACAGTAGGTTACCACGAGGGAATCGATACCGATACGGGTTGATTCGACTTCGAGGTTATCGTTATCGGCTATACTCAAGCTGACGTGGTCGGGCTCGACATCCGTCGTGAAACTATTAATCTCGCCAGCTAAATTTCCCAGATCGAGCGCGTACGTGCCCACTTCGGGAAGATAAATTACGTGAGATTGGTACGTTTGCGCCTGACCGGTACCGAGGGTACACAAGTAGATAGCACAGAACGCGAGCCAAGGGGTAAGCCTCATGATCATGCCCTAGGCGACGCCACAATCATGCCAATCAAATTTAACTTTTATTGCAGGTGTACTACGTTCGTCTGCAATACGATCCCCAAAATCACCAAAGCAGCGTAAATGCCGCTAACTGCGCCGTTTGTGGTGAAAAATGCCCTATCGACGCGCGATAAGTCGTTGGCACGCACTATAAATTGTTGGTAAATGAGGGCGGCTACGAAAACGATGGTCCCGGAGAAGATATAAACTCGCGCTCCCGGATACAATCCTAACAAAAGGACGGTACACCAGATCAGAAGCGAAGCCGAGCCAAGGTGAAGGAGTCGGGAGATCCAGAGCGCCCGCACCGAGCCAAACCGCGAGGGAACGGAACTAAGTCCTTCGGCTACGTCGAAGTCCTCGTCCTGCAGGGCGTAAATCACGTCGAAACCGGCTACCCAGAGCAGGACCACCCCGCCGAGTGCAACGGGCAACACCTCGAACTCGGCCGACACGGCGAGGTAAGCCCCTATCGGGGCGAGCGCGAGTCCGACACCGAGCACGACGTGGCACAACCACGTGTATCGCTTCGTGAAGCTGTAGCCGAGTACGACGAGTAGGGCGATCGGACTCAGGTAAAAGCAGAGCGGGTTGAGTAGGCCCGCGCAACCGACAAACAGCCCGCTGTTAACTCCGACGAACGCGAGCGCCTGCCGGGGGGAGATGATGCCCGCCGGGATCTCGCGGACCGCGGTGCGCTCGTTGCGCGCATCGATGCGGGCGTCCACGAGGCGATTGAAGGCCATAGCCGCCGAACGGGCGAAAATCATGCATCCGACGACGAGCAGTAAGGTCCACCAAGAAAAAGCAGCGTCCGGCCGCGTGATCGCGAGCGTGTACCCGAGTAGCGCGAACGGCAGGGCGAACACCGTGTGGCTAAACGTAACGAGGTTGAGGTAGTCGCGCATCCGGGCATAAAAAACGAGTGGGCCCGGCCGGCTTCTGCCGAACGGGCCCACCAATTTTGAGCAAATTGACTTGCGTAATAAACCTTATTGTACCAGCGGCGAGGCGGCATCCTTCGGTGTCACGTTACCCTTGAGGGCGAGGAAAGTCTGCGCGGGGTTGGTATTAGCGGTGAGCGTGACTTTCTGGTTGCGATCGCCGGGCTTACCGCTGGAGTTAAACTCGACGGTAACCTCCCCCTTCGCGCCGGGGGCGATGGGCTCGCGGGGCCAGTCGGGTACGGTACAGCCGCAGCTGCCCTTGGCGTTGCTGATGAGCAGCGGCTCTTCGCCCGTGTTTTCGAACACGTACGTATGACTCACCTTCTCGCCCTCGGCTACGGTACCAAACTCGAACTCGGTCTCCTCGAAGGTCATTGCGGTGGTCGGGCCCGTGGGGGCGGCCGGGGCATCGGCCGTGGCGGTAGCGCCTTCGGCCGTGATGGCGGCATTTGCCGAGGTTGAGGTAGCTGAAACACTCTGGCGAGCTTCCTCCCGCACGTCGGCGCTACCGTCTTCGTTGCAGCTCACGGCGAACAGGGCGAGCAGACCGAAGCTGATGCCAGCGAAGCGAATGGACTTAAGCATATTCTGTGTTTTGATGTACAAAGGTAGGTTACGATTGAACGTGTTTAACGCGACGACTTCCCAAAAAGGTGCGAAGTCGAGTCGGGGCCGGATATGCCTCGGCTAGCCCGTTTATTTGCTCGGATGCCCACAGCCAGCCCCCTCCCCGAACCCCGTATCTCCGACTACGGGATTATCGGTAACCTGCACACCACCGCCCTCGTTTCGCGCCACGGCGCGCTCGACTTCCTCTGCTTCCCCCGCTTCGATTCCCCCAGTCTGTTCGCGCGACTCCTCGACGGGGAGCGGGGGGGGACCTGGTCGATCAAGCTCGACGAGCAGGCGACGACCACTACGCAACTCTACGAACCCGACACCGCGATACTGGTTACGCGATTGCTGCACCGTACCGGGATCGTCGAGGTGATCGATTTCATGCCGCCCGTAGACGACCAGCGACACTTTCAGGTCGTGCGCGTGGTGTGCGGCCTCGTCGGGGACTCGAAGGTGGACATCCGCTTCGACCCGCGCTACCCTTACGCCGAACGGCTAACCCCCATCGAGCCGGCCGACGGGTACCACGAAATCGCCCTGGACGGCGAAAAGCTCCACACCTATTTCCCCCGTGAGGTAGCGCTGCAGGACGGTAAGCTGGCGGGGAGCCTGCGGGTCCGGGAGGGGGAGAAGCACCATTTCCTCCTCCAGTCTTCGGAGTGCGAGCCTATCCCGGACGACATCGACGCGTTTTGCGAAAGCCTGTACACGTACACCAAATCGTACTGGAAGCGGTGGACGGACGGTATCGACTACACCGGGGAGTACCGCGGCGCGGTGCTCCGCAGTGCGCTTACGCTAAAACTCCTCACGAGCGCCCAGTACGGCTCGTCGGTCGCCGCGGCCACCTTCGGACTCCCGGAGAGCCTCGGCGGCGAGCGCAACTGGGACTATCGCTACGCGTGGATCCGCGATTCGGCGTTCACCATGTACAGTTTCCTGCGGCTCGGGCTCAAAGACGAGGCCCGCGCCTTCATCGCGTGGATCGAGCGGCGTTGCGCCGAGCTCGACGACGCGAGCGACCTGAAGCTCATGTACCGAGTCGACGGCGACACGGAGGTCGACGAGGTAGAACTCGATCAATTCGCCGGGTACAAAGCGTCTACCCCCGTGCGGATCGGGAATGGCGCTCAGGGGCAACGCCAGCTCGATATCTACGGCGAACTCATCGATACGGTGTACCTGTTCGACCAGTACGGGCAGGAGATCACCTACGAATTTTGGCAGCACCTGACCGAGATTATCGACTTCGTGGCCGAGAGTTGGCGGGAGCCGGATCACGGCATCTGGGAGGAGCGCGACCAAACCAAGCAGTACACCATGGGCAAGGTGATGGCGTGGGTAGCTCTCGACCGGGGCGTTCGGATAGCGCAACACCGTGGCTTCCCGGCGCCCCTGAAGCGTTGGACTCACGAGCGCGACGACCTCTACCGCTGTATCTACGCGGAACACTTCGAGGGAGCTGTCGGTGCCTTCACGCAGTCGCCCGGTTCGGGTAAGATGGACGGTTCGCTGCTGCTCATGCCGCTGGTCCGCTTCATCACGACCTACGAGCCGAAGTGGCAGACTACCTTGAAGCTGCTCGAGGAGCAACTGGTCAAAGATTGTTTCGTGAAGCGTTTTCCCGAAGAGGGGGACGCCGACGGTCGCGACGGCACCGAAGGCTTCTTCACGATCTGTAGCTTCTGGTACATCGAGGTGCTCGCCAAATCGGACCGGGTCGACGAGGCGGAGAGCCTGTTCGCCAAGATGCTTTCGCACGCCAATCACCTCGGCCTGTACAGCGAGGAGATCGCGATCAACGGGGAGCAACTCGGCAACTACCCCCAGGCGTTTACGCACCTCGCGTTGGTAAGCGCCGCGCTTCAGATCCACGAACAGCGCACGAGCCGACGAAAACCGGTTGGCTCCAGCGAGGGGCCACGCGGGTGATCGCGGTTAGGCGGTCTGCTTGAGGCGTGAGGCGTATTTCTGACGAAACTTGCTCACCTTCGGGGTGATCACGAAGGTGCAGTAGGAGTTCCTCGCCCCTACCCGATCGTAGTATCCCTGGTGATGCTCCTCGGCTTCGTAAAACGGTTTGGCGTCTTCGATGGCCGTGACGATCGGTCTGTCGAAGAGCTCCTGCACTTCGGCGATAATCTCTTCGGCGACCTCACGCTGGCGCGCGTCGTGTACGAAGATCACGCTGCGGTACTGCGGACCGATGTCGTTGCCCTGCCGGTTGAGTTGCGTCGGGTCGTGGACGGTGAAGAAGATGCGCAGGATGTCCGCGTAAGGGACCACCACGTCGTCGAAACTGACGTTGACGACCTCCACGTGTTCGGTGCCTTTGCCGCAGACGGCTTCGTAATTAGCGTCCGCTTCGGTACCGCCCATGTAACCGCTCAGCGCGCTCTCCACGCCTTCGAGCTTGTTGAACACGGCTTCTACGCACCAGAAGCAACCTCCCCCCAACGTCGCGATCTCCATAGCGTATAAAAGGCGTCGCCCGGGCGAAGGTTCGTGGGCGGGGGGCGTTTGAGCTAGGCGAGCGCGGGCACGCGGACGTCGAGTTCCGCCGCACCGAGCTGTAGAAACTCCTCGAGTCCGGCGCGGGCCGCGGCGTCGATGCGGTAACGGAGCTGACGCGTGAAGTAGTCGAGCAGGTCGTAATGGGGCCTCTCGGCCTGGTACTTCTTGGCGAGCTGTGGCCTCAGCGCGATACCATCCCGCTGGGCGACATCGAACTTGCGCACGAAGGTGTCGGAAAATTCGCCCCTACCCAGCCAGGCGGCAAACACGAACGGCAGGCCCGTCATCTCGTACCAGGCCTCACCGAGGTCGTAGTAGTACGGAAATTCGGCGCGTGCGTCGATGGCCGGATCGCCGATGATGACTCCGGCGGTGGTACCGGCGATCCGCCGGCGGTAGCCCCGCGGGGCCTCCAGGAGTTTTGGCGAAAGCCGCCAGTGGTGTCGCAACAGGATCCTCGCCAGCAACACCGAGGAGCGCGAGTCGTGATCGAGGTACAACGCGCGGACCCGGCCGAGCGGCGCCTCGCTGAATATACCCACGCTACCCACGGCACCCTTGCAGACGATCCCCTGGTTGCCGATCAGGTTTACGTCCGGCATACGCAAACTGGCGGCGGCCGGCAGCAAGCCCAAATCGTAGTGACCGGCGGCGAACGCCTCGGCGGCCGCCCCGGGGTGGGCCAGCTCGAGGGTGAGCGTGCCGTCGTACACCAGGGCGCCGAGACCTACGCGCAGGGGTAGCGTATTGAGGTAGTCGACGGCTATGGTTCGCACCGGATTCATGAGGCGGACTTTGCGACCAACGCGGCGAGGTGATCGGTGAGGTTTCGTTCGGTAAGCTCCCAGGCGGCGCCGGGGTGCTCCTGGGTGGCTACGTAGACACCGGCGTTGCTGTGGTCCTGGTCGTTCATACGCGAGAGCGGTTGCTCGTCGACGATGCAAGCGAGGCAACGCAGTGCCCGCCCGTGCAGACAGATGAGGGTTCGCGGGGTAGCACCGGCGACGGCTTCCAGCCATCCAGCCCGCAAACGATCGGCCAATTCCTGCGCGCTCTCGCCGTCGGTGAGGTGGGCGCCGTAGTCGCCCGCTTCCCAGGCCGCCATCAGCTCCGCGTACTGCGTTCGCATCCAGGGCTCAGCCACTTTGCCCTCGTGTATCCCCCAGCAGATCTCGCGAAAGCGCTCGTCCACGCTTACCGGAATACCCGCTTCCGCAAAACCGGCCACGGTTTCCACCGCGCGGAGCATGCCCGAGGTAATCACCCGGTCGACGCGACCGCCGTAGGCGTCGAACAACGCCCGCGCCTGGGCTCGCCCGAGCGCGTTGAGTCCCGGATTGACACCCGCGCCCTGGACCACGGCGAGGCGATTGAGCTCGGTTTCGCCGTGGCGAGCGAGGTAGATGACGCGCGAGTCGCTCACGGTACGGACTGAGTTTGGGCGGGCTTGACGACGGGTAGGCTGAGGTACCCGCGGTACTGCTGATCGCTCTCGAACTCGACCCCTTCGAAATCCTGCACGACGCCGTAGACCGTATCGCGCTCCACGGGCTTGCGGCCGACGCGCCGGATGAGGCGAACCAGGTCTTCGGTACTCATGGCCGGAGTCTGCTCCTCGGCACCGGCCATGGAGTAGATCTTGGTGGTATCGTCGATGGTGCCGTCGATGTCGTCGACCCCGAAGGCGAGGGAGAGCTGGGCTACTTCACGACCGATCATCGGCCAGTAGGCCTTGACGTGGTCGAAGTTATCGAGGTAGAGCCTCGAGATAGCGTAGTTGCGCAGGTCTTCGATCGTGGTGCTCTCGGCTACGTCCGACATCTCGTTTCCCCCGTTGCGGAACTTGAGCGGGATGAAAGTCTGAAAGCCGCCGGTCTCATCCTGGAGGGCACGAAGTCGCCCGAGGTGATCGACGCGGTGCTCGAAGCGCTCGATGTGCCCGTAGAGCATCGTGGCGTTCGAACGCATGCCGAGCTTGTGCCACTCGCGGTGGATGTCGAGCCACTGCTCGCCGGTACACTTACCCCCGGCGATCTTATCGCGTATCTCGGGCGCGAAAATCTCGGCCCCACCGCCGGGCATGGAGTCGCAGCCGCTTTCTTTGATGAGCCGCATACCCTCGGCGTAGCTCACCTTCGCCTTCTTGAAGATGTAGTGGTACTCCACCGGGGTGAGCGCCTTCACGTGTAGCTCGGGCCGGTGCGCCTTGATCTTGCGAAACAGATCGGTGTAGAAGGCGAGGTCGTACTGCGGCAGCACGCCGCCGACGATGTGCACCTCCGTAACCGGTTGGTCGTCGTACTTCCTGATCTCGTCGAGCATCTGCTCCACGGTCAGCTCCCAACCTTCGTCACGTTTTTTGATCAAACGCGAGTACGAGCAGAAGCTGCAGGTGTAGATGCAGACGTTCGTCGGCTCGAGGTGGAAATTGCGGTTGAAGTAGGTCGTATCGCCGTGGCGCGCCTCCCGCACCGCGTTGGCCAGCGTGCCGAGGTAGGCCAGGGGCGCCTCCCGGTAGAGCAGAACGCCGTCGTCGACGGTGAGTCGCTCCCCGGCGACCACGCGCTCGGCGAGCCCGAGCAGTGCCGGACTGAGGCGCGGATCGAGTTTGAGTGGGGCAAGTAAACGGGGGTCCAGCATCGCGGGTACGTCTACCGCAAAGAACGTCCTTTCAATACTTTCAGTTTCTATTGAAAGTTGATTCTTTTAGTAGATCGACCAATCGGTCGGCGGCGTCGGCGCCTCCCCGACCGCTGAGGAGCGAGCGGCGCTCGGCGAGGTCGTGCTCGCCGAAGTCCTTACGCCAAAACTCGCGGAGGCCAGCTAGCCACCCGGCTTCGGTATCCACCTGGTGCACGCCACCCCGCAGATCGGGTGCCCCGAGCAACATCTCCCGGTTGGCGAGTACCCAGCGGCCCTGCGCCAGGCTCTCCAGCAGTTTCACCTTGTACCCGGAGCTGTGGCCCGTGTGCAACGCGATAACTTGGGCATCCCGGATAAGCCCGGTCATCGCCTCCGCACTCGGATCGGCGACGAGGCGCACGTGGGGGTACCGGATTACGGCTCGGCGGAGCGCTTCCGGGGGCCTTCGCCCGGCCAGTACGAGCGGATAGTCCGGTGCATCGGCCAACAGCCGCACCAACCACAGGGCACTCCGGACGTTGTCCGCCACGTGGAACGCTGCGTGAAACAGGATGTATTCTCCGCGCCCGAGCCGTGGGCCCACCTCCGCGGCTCTCCCGAACGCGGGTACGGCGTGGACGCGTCCCGGTGCCAACGCTTCGCACCAGCCTCTGTCCTGTTGACTTATGGGCAAAAGCAGGTCCGCTTCCGCTAAAACCCGTGGTTCGTAGCCGCGCAACCGCCTCGCCTCCAAGCGGTAGTAGAGGTTTTGGCGCCAGCCGGCCTCCCGGCTGATCAGCTCACTGTAGTAAGTCGCCTCCCGGTTGTGCACCCGAACCCACTGCACGTGGTCGGCTAGCCGGGTGTGCCCGAGGTAAGCGGTGGTGTGTAAACCTTCGAACAGGATGACGGGGGCGCCGCTGGCTAGCTGCGGTAACAGATCGGCCGCCGCCCGGGAGCCCACGACGTAAGGCCTCGGGGAGAGCGCCGAGGTCCACCCGAGTCGAGCGAACGCGAACACGCGGAGCAACCCCGTTTGCACCCAAGCGGGCGGCGGCGCAGCGGGCGCGGGGTGAGCGGAAACTACGTGCAGGTCAACCGCGACCCCACGCTGCAGCAATGCGTCGACACGATAATAGACGTCGATTATGCCTCCGTACGTAGGCGGCCAGGGCCAGTCGAAGGCGACGACCTGAAGGGCGAGCGGTTCGGCTGCGCTAGAACTCAGTGTAGAATGGCTTGGTGAGGCGCTGGAATTGGCGCGTGGGCTCGCCGCCCTCGTACTTCATCACGAGGTCGTGGCGGATAGGCTCCATGCGCTTGCGCTCGAGCTGGATCACGAGGCGTTCGATCGGCTGCTCGTCGAGCGGGCGCAACTGCAGAATGCGCACGGGGTAGAGGCCGTAGCTACGGGCCAACTCGCTGAAGCGCAGTCCTTCGATGTAGGGGAGTACGACCACCCCGCGCCCCGTTTCGGTAAGCAGGGTCCGGAAAGCGGCGAGCAGGTCACCGTGGGGCAGTTTCTTGGTGCTGCGTAGGGCGTGGCGCGAGATGCCGGAACTCAAGTTCCCGCCGGAGAAGAAGGGCGGGTTACACACGATGAGGTCGAAGCGATCGTCGCAGTTGCGCGCGAAGCTCTGCACGTCCATCTCCTCGACGGTCACGCGGTCGGCCCAGGGCGAGAAGAGGACGTTGTCTTTAGCCTGACTCGCGGCCTCCGGGTCGATCTCCACGCCGACCACCTGGGCGCCCTCGTTGCGCTGGGCGAGCATGAGCGCGATCACCCCGCTCCCGGTACCCACGTCCAGGATACGCTCGGCGCCCTTGCACTCCGCCCAGGCCCCGAGGACGACCGCGTCGGTGCTAACCCGGGTGGAACAGCGGTCGTGAGAAACTTTAAATTGCTTGAATTCAAAGGGTTCGAGTCCGGCTTCTACTTGCATAAGCGCTGGTGTTCAATAAATCGTGAGGGGGAAGTTCCGACACGCGACGCCGCACCCGCTGCAGTGCAGCGGGGCCGACGGAAACGTTGACGTACCGGAGGGAGGGAAGGCGTCGCACGCGGCGGGGCCCAGCAATCGAAAAAGAATATACGGTGTGTAGTAGTAGTTTCTCAATCCTGTCGCTGCGTGCCTCTGAGCTTCGGCCCAAGTTACTTCGTTATTGTACAACCTACACTACCCTATTTCAAACTCTATTTTCCGCCAATGTTATCGGAGTCGCCCCCATTACTCCTTACCGGAGAATTCGAGTACGCACTCGATCGCTTCGAGGCCGGCGGGCACGTATTCGTCACCGGGCGCGCCGGTACGGGTAAGTCCACGCTCTTGAACCTGATCCGGCGTAGCACCCGGCGCAACTTCGCCGTGGTCGCCCCGACCGGGGTCGCGGCACTCAATGTGCGGGGGCAAACCATCCACTCCTTCTTCGGCTTCCCCGGCAAGCTGATGCGCGGTAAAGACGTCCGCAAACGCGCCCGCCGCGGACTCTACGAGAAGCTCGAGACGCTCATCGTCGACGAGGTGAGTATGGTGCGCGCCGACCTACTCGATCGCATCGACGAATTTTTACGGCTCAACCGCGAGAACGATCGGCCCTTCGGCGGCGTGCAGCTCGTGATGTTCGGCGACCTGTTTCAGCTCCCCCCCGTGGTGGCCAACCCCGCCGAGCGCCAACTCTTCGAAGGCGAGGCCGCCGAGTACGAGTCGCCCTACTTCTTCTCCGCCCGGGCCTGGGGCGACGAGGCGGTCGAGATGCTGGAGCTAAACCAGGTGTTCCGCCAGAGGGCCAGGCAGTTCGTGCGGCTGCTCGACGCGGTGCGCGAGGGGGGCTTCGACCGCGACGACCTCGAGGACCTCAACCTCCGGCACGTGGACGCAACGAGTTTTGGCGAAAGCCCGGCCGTTACCCTGACGTCGACCAACCGCCTCGCGGACGGCATCAACCAGCGCGAGCTAAACCTACTCGACACACCCGCACAGCGCTACGTAGGTACGCTCGAAGGCAATTTCGACAGCCGAAACCTACCCACGGAGCTCGCGCTTTCGCTAAAACCCGGGGCACAGGTCATGTTCGTGCGCAACGACGCCGACAAACGGTACGTCAACGGGAGTATCGGGGAGGTGGTGCGTGCCGAACCCGGGTCGCTCGTCGTGCACCTCGCCGAAGACGGGCGCCCCGCCGAGGTGGAGGTGAGCGAGGACACCTGGGAGAACGTCCGCTACACCCTCGACGCGGAATCGGGCAAGATCTCGGAGGAGGTGACCGGTGTCTTCAAGCAACTCCCCCTGAAGCTCGCCTGGGCCATCACGATTCACAAATCGCAGGGCAAGACCTTCGAGCGGATGCAGCTCGACCTCGGGCGGGGTGCTTTCGAGAACGGCCAGACGTACGTAGCCCTGAGCCGGTGCCGTACGCTCGACGGCATCCGGTTGGTGCGCCCGCTGCGCCCGCGGGACATCCTCGTGGACGAGCGGGTGGTCGACTGGTACGGCAGGCAGCGATAGGGCTGGCCGACTTACATTCCCCCACGTTAAATCCGCAAACCCATGTCTACCCGCCGAGAACGCCGCAAGGAGAAGGCTATCAGTCGACGCAACACCGGCCCGAGCCCCTCGGCGCCGGGTAGCGGCAAGCCCACCACCGAGGAGGTCCAGCAGGAACGCTCTTTCTTCATCTGGACGGGCGTGATCACCCTGCTCGTGGTGGTGCTGCTCTACTTCGTGATGACGCGTTGAGCTTCACCCGCAACCAGGCCTCGACGACGGCGAGGCCCTCGTCGAAGTCGCTGTTGTTGTTAACGACCAGGTCGGCCTCGCGCCTACCCGGCTTCACGTACCGCTCGTAGCTCGGCAGCACGTGGTGCTCGTAGCGGTACAGTACCTCCGCCAGGGTTTGGTTGCGCTCTACCTGATCGCGTTGGATCCGGCGCGAGAGCTTCGCCACGTCCGAGGCGTCGATGAATATCTTCAGGTCGATCAGCTCGGCGAGCTTCGGGTAGTGAAGCGCGAAGATGCCCTCGACCACGAGCACCGGTCGGGGCTCGAAGACCATCTCTTCGCCGCGCTGATCGCTTTCGTTGTGCATGTAACGCTTGCGCCGAAAAGGTCGGCCGGCGAGCAAGGTTTTTAGGTCGCATAGCATCGCCGCCTCGTCGATCGACTCGGGGCGATCGAAGTTGACCTCCCCGCGCGCGTCGCGCTCCTGTTCGCCGAGGGGGCGGTAGTAGTTGTCCTGGCTCAAGAACGTAACCCGGTCGCCGAGCCGCCGCCGCAACGCTGCGACGAAGCTGGTTTTACCGGAACCGCTGCCCCCCGCAACCCCGACGATGTACGGTCGCTCAGTCCGTGCCTGCTCCTGCATGGCGTAAACTTAAGTGGGCTAGCTCGGGGATGGCGCTACCTTGACCCGCCGCGAAATGGATCTAGCAACAACGCCTATTGACTTCCTCCGGGCACTCATCGGGCTTGTCTTCTGTCTGGGTACCGCCGTTTTATTTAGCGCTTCGCGCCGCTCCATCGACTGGCGCTTGGTGGGGGTCGGGATGGGGCTTCAGCTCGTCTTGGCGCTCCTCATCCTTAAGGTACCCTTCGTCAATACCGCCTTCGACTGGCTCGCCGGGCAGTTTCAGGCCGTGCTCCGGTTCTCGGAGGCGGGGGCCGTCTTCTTGTTCGGCTCCCTCGTCGAGGACCTCGATGGCTTCGGGTACATCTTCGCCTTCCAGGTGCTGCCCACCATCGTGTTCTTCTCGGCGCTGTCGTCGGTACTCTACTACTTCGGCATCCTCCAGAAGCTCATCTTCGGGATCGCGTACGTGATGAAGCGCACGATGCGACTCAGTGGCCCGGAGAGCCTGGCCGCCGCCGCCAACGTATTCTTAGGTCAGACGGAGGCACCACTCGTGGTCAAACCCTACCTCGAGAACATGACCCGCTCGGAGATGCTCTGCCTCATGGTGGGGGGGATGTCTACGATCGCCGGGGGCGTGTTCGCGGCCTACATCGGCTTTCTGGGCGGCACCGACGAGCTGACGCGCACTTTCTTCGCCAAACACCTCCTGACCGCGAGCATCATCTCCGCCCCGGCGGCCATCGTCGTCGCCAAAATCCTCTACCCCGAGCAGGAGGTGAAACCGATCGAGCGGCAAATGGAAATGACCGGCGACGTGGGGACCAACCTACTCGACGCCATCAGCCGGGGCACGACCGACGGGTTGCGTCTGGCCATCAACGTCGGGGCCATGCTGCTGGTGTTCACGGCTTTCGTCTACATGCTCAACATGCTCTTGCTCAACTGGGTGGGAGCGCCCTTAAACCTCAACGACGCCATCGCGGCCCAAACCGCCGGGCGCTTCGAGGGACTCACGTTCACCTACCTGATCGGCTTGGTGTTCAGTCCGGTAGCGTGGCTGCTCGGCGTGCCGAGCCAGGATGTCCTGCTGGTCGGCCAGCTGCTCGGACAAAAAACGGTCATCAACGAGTTCGTCGCCTACGGCGAGCTCAAAACCATCCGCGAGGCCGGCGAGCGGCTCACCCCCAAGGGACTACTCATCGCCGCCTACGCGCTGTGCGGCTTCGCTAATTTCGCGAGCATCGGCATCCAGATCGGCGGTATCGGAGCGCTCGCGCCCGGGCAGCGGCAGGTCCTCACCGAATTCGGGCTGCGCGCGCTGCTCGGGGGCACGCTGGCCAGTTTTTTGACGGCCGTATTCGCCGGCGTCCTCGCCTGAGGCACGGTCGGGGGGTAGCTTGCGCGCATGCCCTGGTCTACCCCACCCCACACTGCCCTCGAGCGCTTTTTGCGCTACGTACAAATCGCCACCGAGAGCGACCCCGACAGCACGAGCCAACCTTCCACCTCCATCCAGTTCGACTTGGCCCGCCTATTGGAGCAGGAGCTGCACGAGGCGGGCGCCAGCGAGGTCGAGGTCGATGGGTTCGGCTACGTCTACGCCACCCTCCCGGCTACCGTCGAGCACGCCGTACCGACGGTGTGCTTCTGCTCGCACCTGGATACCTCCCCGGACGTGAGCGGGCACGGCGTAAAGCCACGGGTCCACGCCTACCGCGGCGGACCGATCGTGATCGACGAGCGCACCGGCCTCAGCATCGACGACGTAAACCAACCCTACCTCGCCGAGATGCACGGCCACAGCGTGGTCACGGCGAGCGGTGACACCCTGCTCGGGGCCGACGACAAGGCCGGCGTGGCCGCCATCATGGACGCCGCGCACTACCTACTCGCCCACCCGGAGGTCCCGCGCGGTAAAGTTCGCCTGCTCTTCACTCCGGACGAGGAGCTCGGGCGGGGCGTGGACAAGGTGGACATGGGTAAGCTCGCCGCGGATTTCGGCTACACGCTCGACGGCGGGGAGGCCGGGAGCCTCGAGGGGGAGACCTTCTCGGCGGACGGCGTGCGGGTCAGCATCGAAGGGGTGAGCGCCCACCCGGGGTACGCCAAGGGCGAGCTCGTAAACGCCCTGCGGGTGGCCAGCTACCTCATCGAGGCGCTTCCGCTAAATGAGCGCAGTCCGGAATCCACGTCCGCGCGCGAGGGCTTCGTCCACCCGGTCGAGATGCGGGGTGCCGCCGAGTCGGCGAGCGTGAAGTTGATCATTCGGGATTTCGAGCGCGCCGGACTGGAGGAGCAGTTCGCGGTGCTCGAGGCGGCTGTCGCCAAAACGAGAGCCGCGTTTCCGGAGGCCACCCTCGGGGTCGAACGCACCGAGCAGTACAGAAACATGGGGGAGGTTTTGCGGGAGCACCCCCGGGTGATGGAATACGCCAGGACGGCTATCCGGCGGGTAGGCCTCGAGCTGCGGGAGTCGGCGATCCGGGGCGGTACCGACGGCAGTCGACTCAGCTTTATGGGGCTGCCCTGTCCCAATCTTTTCACCGGGATGCAGATGATCCACAGTCGGCGCGAGTGGGTGAGCGAGCGCGACCTAAACCTAGCCGCCGAGACGGTCGTTGAACTCGTTCAAGTTTGGGCGGAGAATCCGACGTAGAACGTACTTTCGCGCCGCCTGCGCCACCCTAGCTCAGCTGGTAGAGCAACGCATTCGTAATGCGTGGGTCGGCGGTTCGAGTCCGCTGGGTGGCTCCGAGGGGGATCCGCGCCGGGCGTGGGTCCCCTTTTTTAGTAGCTTGAGCAGACTACCATGAGTAAAAACGGAAAAGTGCTGGTCGCCATGTCGGGCGGCATCGACTCCACGGTTACGGCGATGATCCTGCACGAACAGGGCTACGAGGTGATCGGCATCACCATGAAGACCTGGGACTACGCCAACAGTGGCGGGTCGAAGAAGGAAACGGGCTGCTGCTCGCTCGACTCGATCAACGACGCCCGCTCGGTGGCCGTCGACATGGGGTTCCCGCACTACATCGTAGACATCCGCGAGGAGTTCGGCGACCACGTGATCGACGACTTCGTGGACGAGTACCTGGCGGGGCGCACCCCCAACCCCTGCGTGATGTGCAACACGCACATCAAGTGGAGCGCGCTGCTCAAGCGCGCCGACGCGATGGACTGCGAGTTCATCGCCACCGGCCACTACGCCACGATCCACGAGCACGCGGGCCGCAAGTTCGTGCGGCGCAGTGCGGATCGGAACAAGGACCAGAGCTACGTGCTGTGGGGCTTGAGCCAGGAGTGCATGCGGCGCACGCGGTTCCCGCTCGGACGCATGACCAAACCGGAGGTCCGGCAGCTCGCCGCGGATTTCGGCTACGATGAGCTGAGCCGCAAAGCCGAGAGCTTCGAGATCTGCTTCGTGCCGGATAACGACTACCGCGGCTTCCTGAAGCGGCGAGTCGCCGGCCTCGAGGAGCGCGTGGCCGGCGGACTCTTCGTGGCGCAGGACGGATCGATCATCGGAGAGCACCAGGGCTATCCGTTCTATACCATCGGGCAGCGCAAGGGGCTCGGCGTTGCGCTGGGCGAACCGATGTACGTCACCGACATCCGTCCGGAAACCAACCAAGTCGTCCTCGGCCGGCAGGACGATTTGATCCGCAACGGGATGCAGGTCGGCCAGCTAAATTTGATGAAGTACGCGAGCTTACCGAACGACTACGAGGCGGTCGTCAAGGTTCGATACCGCGACAGCGGCACGCTCGCGGAGCTCGCTCAGCGCCGTGGCGATCTGCTGGACGTCCGTTTCCTCGCCAACGTCGGCGGCATAGCCCCCGGGCAGAGCGCCGTCGTTTACGAGGGTGACGACGTTATCGGCGGAGGCATCATCTTGAGCAGCCGCAAATGATCAGCAACCGGATCCTCTTCCTCGCCCTGCTTCAGCTCAGCTTAGCTGGGTGCGAGGAAACGGCGGACGATTTCGTGCCGCTCGGCGATTCTTCGTACGCGTTGTTGCCCCGGGATAAGTCCACTTACTTCCACGTGGACAGCGTGATCTACGATCCGATCGCCGGCGGCACGTCGCGCACTGAGCTAAGCCGCGAGTGGGTCGTGCGCCCCTTGAATACCGCGGCCACCGACGCCCTGTACATCGTGTCGGTGGAAGACAGTAGCCGCCGACAGCTCGCTAGTCTCCTTTGGAACTGGAGCGTAGAAGCGGGGCGCGTAAATTCGACGCTCGACGGCTTGAGCTATACGGCGCTGACCTGGCCCTTCCGGGTGGGGACGAGCTGGGACCCGCTCGCCTCCGCGGACCGCGGTACGATCGTAGCCGTCGCGGGTGAGCCCATCGAACTTTACAAAAACTGGGAGTCGACCATCGATAGCCTCGGCAGCTACACCCTCCCCGACGGCACCGCCGTGGATGCCGTGTGGATTACGCACGCCGATCGCGAAAACTTGATCGAGCTCCGGGAAGCCAGCGAGATCTACGGGGCGGGACAAGGGTTGCTCGAACGCCACCTCCGTATCCTCAATACGCAGCAAAACACCAGTGACGCCCCCTGGGAAGAGAAGGCCGAGACGGGGTTTTCGCTCGATATGGTGCGGAGCCGGTGAGTCGAGACGAATTGGTCGAGGTTGGGTCGGTGAGAAAGACCCACGGCGTTCGGGGCGAGCTCAAGCTCGTTGTAGACGAGCCGTACGAAGAGCTCTTGGCGGAAGCCGAGTTCCTTTTCATCGGTAGCACCGCGGCGAATGCGCTCCCCTTCGAGGTAGAAGAAATTCGGGGAAGCGACTACATTGTTAAGCTTACCGAATTAACCTCTCGGGAACAAGCCGCCGAGCTCCGTGGAAGCTCGGTATTCGTTAGGGTAGATCCAACGGCCATGAGCTCACCAGACGCAGTCGATCGGAGATCCCCCAGTAACGTGAGCCTCAGGGGGTTTGCGATCATCGACGTGAACCGCGGTGAGATCGGCGAGATAAAGGAGATCATCGAAGCGGAGCAACAGTCGCTCGCGCGGATCGAGCACGAGAACCGGGAGAAGCTCATCCCGCTCGCCTCCGCTTACATCAAAGGAGTCGATTTCCTGAAGAAAATCGTGTTCATGGATTTGCCGGAAGGCTTGCTCGACCTGTAGCCGAGCGAGCGCGCGGCGGGTCGGCTGGAGTCTAGTTCGAGGCGGGGTCCGTGTCCGTGTGGAGGTAAACCTCCACCATCCTGGGTTTTACGTTCACGCCGCGCACCCGGCTCGGTCTCCGGGTGAGCGTGACGGCGACCTGCGGGGAGGCGCCGAGATCGAAGCCCTCGAGGTTGGCTACGGCCTCGAAGTCCGCCGGCGAAACACTCGCGTACTCCTCGAGCCCGATCGCGAAGGTGACGAGCACCTGCCGCGGGAAGAAGCTCACGCTATCCCGGACGGATACGCCCGCGGGCGCCACGGGCAGGTACATGCTCTTCTCCGTAAACTGCTCGCTGTACACCGAGATATCGACCGTGCGGGGGGTAACGCTGAGGTTGGCGGCGGCGGGTCGGCTCACGGTAATCGTGGTCGTGAACGTGTCGCGCACGCCGCTTACGTCGAGACTGTCGGTTGGCCAGGCGGCTATTTGCTCGAGCACGGAACCCGGTCCGGATACGGTCACCGAATCCGGGGTGATACGCGGCGCCTCGGCCGAGAGGAAGCCCTGGGCGTACTCGAGCGTGCCCGCGAGGTAGACGGGCACACGCTTGGTGGCCACCCGCTCGGTACGCAGGATGATGCGCTCGTTGGTGAGCGCGTCTACCCGCAGGCCTTCGTCACGAAACGCGTCGGCTACCTCCCGGCGCACGTTTACCACCCCGTCCGGGTTGTCGACGAGCGTGAGCGAGTCGATGACGATCGACCGCTCGCCCCGACGGAAGACTTGGGCGAGTAGATCCCAGCCGCTGGCCTCGACGGTGGCCGTTAGCTCCGCCGGGGGCTCGTTCGCGAAGGCGAGCCCCTGCGGTAGGCGGTAGTCGACGGATATGGGTTCGAGCGTCGTGTAGGCCTGCGAGAGTTTGGTCGAAAACCAAAACACCACCGAGGCCAGCACGCACATGCCGATGGTGAGCCTCCGGGAGCGCTCCTCGCGACTACGCGGCGTTCGAGTCATTCATCGCTTCGGTAAGGTCTCGGCTCACCGAGCTCTGGGTGAACTCCAGGTACGTTCCCTTCCCCACCTCGAGCGTGACCGTCTTTCTCGCGGTATCTATCTTGGAGACGCGCCCGAGGATGCCGGAGCTCGTGACCACGGGCATGCCCTTAGTCAGGGACTCTTGGAAGGCGGTTTGCTGTTTGGCCCGTTGTGTTTGCGGACGGATCATGAAGAAGTAAAACACGATCAGCAGCAGGCCGAACATCAGGATGTTGATGGTCGTGGGGCTGAGCGTAGTCGCTTGCAGGAAGGGGGGAAGGGCCATGGATGCGGGCAAAGCTTAATCGGATGTGGACGCTACCTCCCCGGAGATCCGAATGGTGGTCTCGGAGGGGTAGGTGTTGGCGGTCAAGGTAACCGGTTTGTCTTGCCGGCCCTCCTTGCCGTTCGTATCGAACTCGACCAGGATGGAGGCGGTGTCGCCGGGCGCGACGGGGGCCTCCGGGTACTGCGGAACGGTGCACCCGCAGGTGGAACGCGCGTTGGTGATGACCAGCGGACGGGGGCCGATGTTTGTGAACGGAAAGCGGTGCCGCACCACCTCGCCCTCGGCGACCTCGCCAAACTCGTACTCGCTTTCGGCGAACTCGATTTTCGGCATATTGACCGTGTCCGCCGGGCGATCCGCCGATACGGGCACGCGGATAATGTCGGCCCGCGGATCGGCCGGCGTGGTCTCCACCGCGGGCTCGTCGCTGGCGCAAGCTGAAATAATTACGCTTAGTCCGGCGAGGCGGCAGGCGGCAAGGGTATATCGACCTAGCTTCCCCCTCAATTTATCTATAGTCCACACATGGCGAAAGTACAGCAGGCGCCGCCGCTCATTTTCCTCATCGGTATGATGGGTTCCGGCAAGACTACGGTCGGCCACGCCCTCGCCGAAAAGCTCGGACGGAGCTTCGTAGATCTCGATCGGGAGATCGAGTCGCGCACCCGCATTTCGGTCGCCGAGATTTTCGCCCGGCACGGGGAGATCGACTTTCGCACCTGCGAGGCGCACATGCTGCGTGATCTGCCGCGGCGCTTCGCCGAAGCCGTGGTGGCCACCGGGGGCGGCGCGCCCTTCGGGTACGGAAACCTGGCGTTCATGAACGAGGCGGGACTGACCATCTGGCTCGACGTCAGCGCCGAGACGCTCATGGACAGATTGTTGGGAGATCGCCAGGGACGCCCGCTACTCGAACGCGACGATTGGCAAGCCCACCTGAAGGCCCTCAACGCCGAGCGCCGGAGCGGTTACGCCGACGCACAGGTGAGGGTAGAAGTCGGCGATCTCGGCGTACGGGAGGTAGTTCAGCAAATTCACGACGCCTTGCCGGAGGTCGTAGGCCACTAGTCGCGCGGTTAGGACTCGACGTACCGCTCCTTTCGCTCGAACCGCACACTGTAGTAGTCGTAGAGCCCGCTCACGACGGTAGCCCCGAGCGCCGTCCAGTCGACGCGTTCGCCACCGAACACCGCCCCGGCCGGAAGTCGCAGCTCGCGTACGGCACCAACCACGAAACGCGTGTCATTGGACGCGACGAGGTGCTCCTCGGCGAACTCGCACAGCATCGATACCGACGCCTCGGCTACGTACGGGGCCGCCGCGGAGCTAGCCGCCGCTGTGAGTCCGACCGCGGCGAACTCACTCTCGCCACGCGGCAATTTAGCGCTGGTTCGGTGTCCCTGCCCGATCCGAGCTACCGGTAGGTGGTTGATGGTGTAGAAGCCGGTCGCTCGCAGATTTTCGTAGGTGTGGCGCTCTACCGTGAGCGGACGGAACACGAGACCGACCAACGGGGGCCGGGCGCCCACGTGCGTCAGCGAGCTAAACACGGCGAGGTTCGTCTGCCCCGCGGAACTTTGGGTACCGACGAGTACCGACGAACGGAGACCTTCGAGTTGATTGAACCAAGCCGCGAATTCACGGCGGGGATAGGTCCGCCATACCTCCGGTCCGACTAGCTTGTGCGACATGTCGGCAAGGTACGGACGCGACGTGCCGCTCGTGGGGGTAGACTACGGGAGTAAGCTGGCGGGGACGACGGCCTGCGCGGTCGCCTACGCCGGGGAGCTGCGCCTACGGTGCTCGGGGAAGAAACAAGACGCCGACGCCTGGCTTTTCGACTGGCTATCGGCACTTCCGCCGGGCGTGCTCGCCGTCGACGTCCCGCTTTCCCTCCCCGGCGTATACCGCGACCTAGCCGGTTGCCTCGACTACCACTACCGCCGGGCGGATGGCGCGCTCGGTGCCATGTCCCCCATGTTCCTGGGTGGACTCACCGCCCGCGGTATGGCCCTCGCCGCCCGCTTTCGCGAAAACAGCTGGCGGGTGGTCGAAACCTACCCCGGGGGCCTGATCCGGGAGCTCGGACACGGGGAGCTCTACCGGCAAAAGCGCAAACGGGATGCCCCGGGGTAAGCGAATTTGACTCACTCGCCGCCCTGCGGGGTGAGCTCGCCCGCGATTTGATGCGACTCGGCCGGGTGCCGACCGCGAGCAACTACCACGAGATAGACGCGCTGCTGGCGCTACTCTCCGCGGACAGGTACGTGAGGGGCGAGGCGACCTCGGTCGGCGATTCGGTCGAAGGGCAGATCGTCCTTTGAGCGTACTCGGTGACGAGAAGCAGTCGAACGGTCTTTTCACCCTGCGCTGCAACAGAATCGAGTGGGTCTCCTCGTCCGGCGTCCTTCGGATGCGCCGGGGCTAGACGGGGGTAGCTCTACGCACGAGCGCCGGCGACGGGTCTTACTGCGCGACCAGATCCAGGAACGTACCCGGCTCGATGACTTTCGACGGGGACGCCCCGGGGTCGGTGTCGGCGAGCGCGGATATCGATTCGTTCGGACGCAGCGCCCGGTTCAGTAAGCGGTAGGCCTCCCTGGTCGTCAGCTCCGGGCGGATCGCCTTGGCTACCGTAAGCAGGCCCGACACCTGCGGCGCCGCCATGCTCGTGCCGCTGAAGGGGACGTACCCGTTGTTGGGCACGGTGCTCACGATAGCCTGCCCGGGCGCGTACACGCCCATTTCCAGGCCGTCAATTCGGTTCGAGAAGCCGGCGTGTTGGACTTTGTTGTCCAGGGCGGCCACGGCGATCACGCCGGGGGTATTGGCCGGGGAGTAACGCCGGGCGTCGGCGGCGGAGTTGCCGGCGGCGGCCACCACGATCGCCCCCCGCGCGTTGGCGTACTTCACCGCGTCGGCGTAGAGGCGCTGGCGGCGGTCGGTCGAGAAGCCACCGAGCGAGAGGTTGATGACGGCGGCCCCCGCGTCGGCCGCCTCGAGGATCCCGGCGATGATCGAGCGTTGCGTACCGGCGCCGAGGGCGTTGAGCACGCGCACGCTGGTTACCGTCATCTCGTGTTGCCCCGCCGGAAACCACCCGGCGATGCCCCGCTTGTTGCGGGCTACCCCGGCGGCGATCCCGGCCACGTGGGTCCCGTGACCGATCGGATCGCGGTCGTAGCTTTTGTTCAGGCTTCGGTAGTTGTCGCTCAGGTCTTCGTGGGTAGCGTCTACCCCGCTGTCGAGCACGAAGAGTCGCGCGGGCCGCAGCCGATCCCGCAGGGCGGAACTCGTTTTGGCGAAAGCCGCGTACGGCCAGGCGGTAAGCGACCATTGCTGCGGCACGTAGGGGTCGTCGAGCCCGAGGTCCGCGGGGTTCTGCGGACCGGTAAGCGGCGCTTGTGCGGTGGTTTCGAGGGCGGGGATACGCAGCTGCTCGTTGTGCTCCACGTAGAGGTCGAGCCCGAGCGCCTGGAGTTGGGCGATCACCCGGTCGGCATCCGCCGGAGCGGGTAAATCGACCGTGTACGTACGGGCCAAATCGCTACCGGGCTCGCGACTAGCCCAGTCTGCTTCGAGCTCCGGGAACGCTCGCTCGGGAACGGGCAGGTCGCGCTGCTCGAGCTCCCGCGCGAACGAGGCGAGTTGGGCTTCGCCGTTGACCAGCACCAGGAGCTCGGCGTCGGGATCGAGCTCGTAGACGGCCGTATTCGCGGCACCCGGTGCCGACCAAACGCCGGTGGGCGTGGCGGCCTGTTGCAGGTAGTCGAGCTGAGCCTCCCGGCCGTAGAGGTAGTAGAAGAGGTAGGCGAGGATGAGTGCGGGCACCAGGATGTTGGGATGCTTTTTGAGCAAGCCGACCAGGTAGATCGTCAGCGCCTGCAGCACCAGATCTCGGCCCACGAGGAAAAGCTTGTCGGGCACGCTACCCGCGCTCACCGCGAGGCCGGCAAACCAGAGCGTCAGCCCGCCGACGACGAGCACGGGCAGCACGCGCGCCACCCAGGAACGGGGGCCGACGAGCAGCCAGGCGAGCAGCGCCGTGGTCGATAGGGCGAATCCGTGTACGTAGACCTGGTTCCAGAACTCTATAGACATGTGTGTAACCTACGGCCCGGATCGCGGTTAATGAGGGGTGGGACTACGAATGGCGTCACGCTTTCGACAAAACCGGTCCCACCCCAGGACGACTCATTAAATCGCACGCCACACTCCGTTATGACCCAACTTATCGCTGACGACCAGGCCGCCGCCGCCCCCCCGACCAACGCCGGTAACTTTGGCGAAGACAAGCCGCTCGAGTGCGTGATCGTAGGCTCCGGTCCGGCCGGCTACACCGCCGCCATCTACGCCGCTCGCGCCGGACTGAAGCCCGTGATGTACACCGGGCAGGAGCCGGGTGGGCAGTTGATGATCACGACGGACGTGGAGAATTATCCGGGCTACCCCGACGGGGTAATGGGACCGGAGATGATGACTTTGTTTCAGCAGCAGGCCGAACGGTTCGGTACGGACATCCGCTACGACTTGGTCAATAAGGTCAACTTCGAAGGACCGGTGCACGAGTTGTGGACCGAGGGCGGCGACCACGTCCGCGCCTACACCGTCGTGATCGCGACGGGCGCGAGCGCCAAGTGGCTCGGGCTCGAGAGCGAGCAGCGGCTCTCCAACCACGGCGTGAGCGCCTGTGCGGTTTGCGACGGTTTTTTCTTTAAGGGTAAGAAAGTCGCCGTCGTCGGGGGGGGAGATACCGCCGCCGAGGAGGCTAGTTACCTGTCGAAACTGTGTCCCGAGGTACATCTGCTCGTGCGCCGCGACGAGATGCGTGCCTCCAAGATCATGCAGCAACGCGTCGAGAAGGCACCGAACATCACGATCCATTGGGATACCGAGACCGAGGAGATCTTGGGTGACGACAGCGTGACCGGGGTCCGCGTCAAAAACCGGGTAACCGGGGCGGTGAGCGAACTCGAGATCTCCGGTTTCTTCGTGGCCATCGGGCATAAGCCGAACACCGACATCTTCAAGGGTTGGATCGACATGCACGATAACGGCTACCTCAAGTCTGTCCCCGGTACGGCGCACACCAACGTCGACGGCGTGTTCGTGAGTGGCGACGCGCAGGACCAGGTGTACCGGCAGGCGGTTACGGCGGCCGGGACCGGCTGCATGGCCGCGCTCGACGCCGAACGCTACCTCGTGGCGCAGGAATTGGTTTAAGACGGTATCATTGCCGGCCTAAACTTAGCCTCATGGCCACAGCCAGCAAGACACGCTTTCGGACCGGTGTACTCGCCGGGGACGACGTAACCGATCTCCTCAATTACGCGAACGAAAACGATTTTGCCCTGCCGGCGGTCAACGTCGTGAACAGCAACAGCATCAACGCGGTGCTCGAGACGGCGGCGGCGGTGAAGTCGCCGGTGATCATCCAGCTCTCCAACGGCGGTGCCTCCTTCTACGCGGGCGGCTCGCTTCCGAACGACCGGAACCAAGCCTCGGTGATCGGCGCGATCGCGGGCGCGACCCACGTGCACGCGCTCGCCAAGATGTACGGGGTAACGGTGATCCTGCACACCGACCACTGCGCCAAGAAGCTGCTGCCCTGGATGGACGGCCTGCTCGAGGCGAACGAGAAGTTCTTCGAGCAGCGCGGGTACCCGCTCTTCAGCTCGCATATGCTCGATCTGAGCGAGGAGCCGATCGAGGAGAACCTCGAGACCTGCGTGAAGTACCTCGAGAAGTTTACACCGCTCGGGATCACGCTCGAGATCGAGTTGGGTGTAACGGGGGGCGAAGAGGACGGCGTCGACAATTCGGACGTCGACGAGAGTAAGCTCTACACCAAGCCGGAGGAAGTTGCCTTCGCGTACGAGAAGCTCAAGGCCGTGAGCGACCGCTTCACCGTCGCCGCGGCCTTCGGCAACGTGCACGGTGTGTACAAGCCGGGCAACGTGAAGCTCGACCCGAAGATCCTGCAAAAATCACAGGCGTACGTGAAGGAGAAGTTTTCGCTCGAGAAGGAGAATCCGGTCAATTTCGTATTCCACGGCGGCTCGGGCTCGAGTCCGGAGGACATCAAGGAGGCCATCTCCTACGGGGCGGTCAAGATGAATATCGATACCGACATGCAGTGGGCGACCTGGGACGGTGTGCGTGCGTACGAGGTCAAGAACAAGGACTTCCTGCAGGGTCAGATCGGTAATCCGAGCGGCGAGGACGCACCGAACAAGAAGTACTACGATCCGCGCAAGTGGCTACGTGCCGCGGAGCAGAGTTTCGTGAAGCGACTCACGACCGGCTTCGAGGAGCTAAACTGCGTAGGGCGTAACGCCTGAGGTCTTCAGGCCTGAAGCGTCCTCGCTACTTGTTTGCTGTCCGTCTCGACGACGCCATCGCGCATGCGGACTACCCGGTGGGCGTATTCGGCGATGTCGGGTTCGTGGGTGACGATCACCACGGTGTTCCCGTTGGCGTGGATGTTCTGAAACAGCGCCATGATCTCTAAGGAGGTTTTGGTGTCGAGGTTCCCCGTGGGCTCGTCCGCGAGGATCATGCTCGGATCGTTGATGAGCGCGCGGGCCACGGCCACCCGCTGGCGCTGACCGCCGGAGAGCTCGTTCGGTTTGTGGTGCATGCGATCGCCGAGTTGCACGGCGTCGAGCATCTCCGCGGCGCGGGCGTTGCGCCTCGAGCGCGAGACGCCGGCGTAAATTAGGGGCAGCGCTACGTTCTCCTGGGCGGAGAGGCGTGGCATGAGGTTAAAGGTCTGGAAGACGAAGCCGATTTGGCGGTTACGGGCCTGCGCGAGCTCGGCGTCGGACATTTGGTCGACGCGCTGTCCGGCGAGCGTGTAGGAGCCGCTCGTTGGCGTGTCGAGGCAGCCGAGCAGGTTCATCAAGGTGGACTTCCCGGAGCCGGAAGGCCCCATGAGCGCCACGTAATCGTTCGGCTCCACGCGCAGGGAGACGCCCTGGAGGGCGCGGATGAGCTCGGTACCCATTTGGTAGGTTTTGGTGAGCTCGCGGGTTTCGATGATCGCCTGGGACACGTGGGGGTTGTTTTGCGGGAGCGGGGGTAGTAGACAACGGTTGGCGCGTGGAAGCTAAGGTGTGGTTTTAGCGAAAGCGAGACTATTCGATGAAGACCAGGGAGGTGCTGACCAAGAGCCCGTACGATGCTTTCTTTGCCCGTATGGCGGAAGCGGCTCACCCAAACGTGCACCCGAAATACATTGCCGTGAGCGGCAACATCGGTGCGGGCAAAACCACGCTGTGTGGCTTACTCGGCAAGCAATTCGGCTGGACGGTGCACTACGAGAGCACCGAGGACAATCCGTATCTGCAGGACTTCTACGACGACATGCAGCGCTGGGCCTTCAACCTGCAGGTGTACTTCCTCCACAAGCGCTACCACGGGATCATCGACATCCTGCGGGGCGACGAGACGGTGATCCAGGACCGAACGATCTACGAGGACGCCGAGATCTTCGCGCCGAACCTGTACAATATGGGGTTGCTCTCGCAGCGCGACTTCAACAACTACTTCGAGCTGTTTTCGGCGATGCAATCGCAAATCGCCCCCCCCGATCTACTCATCTACCTACGTGCGGGCATCCCGACGCTGGTCGACCACATCGAGCAGCGCGGCCGCGAGTACGAGGGCAACATCTCGATCGACTACCTCAAGCGGCTCAACGCGCGTTACGAGGAGTGGATCCAGGGGTACGCCGCGGGGCCGAAGCTCATCGTCGACGTCGGAGACCTCGACTTCGTACGCTCGCCCGCGGACCTCGGCCTCGTGGTGGAGAAGGTGCAGGGGCAACTGGGCGGACTCTTTTAAACCCCAACCATGACGTATACCGAACTCAGGGACCTCGCCGACGCACACGATGCTACGCTCGTGGCCGTATCCAAAACGAAGCCCGTTGGCGCCATCCTCGAGCTCTACGAGCAGGGCCAGCGCGACTTCGGCGAGAACTACGTGCAGGAGCTCGTGGACAAGCAGGCGCAGTTGCCGCAGGATATCCGCTGGCACTTCGTGGGCCACCTCCAGCGCAACAAAGTGCGACAGATCGCACCGTTCGTAGAGCTCATTCACGGTGTGGATAGCCTGCGCTTGCTGGAGGAGATCAACAAGCGCGGCAAGGCCGGGGGCAAGATCATCAACGTGCTCATCCAGGTGCACGTCGCCCGCGAGGAGACGAAGCACGGCTTCGACGCGGATGACGTGCTGAAGCTTTTCGCCGACCAGGAGATCCACCGACTGGCGTGGTGTCGGATGTCGGGACTAATGGGCATGGCGAGCAATACGCCGAATCAGGCAGAGGTAGCACGCGAGTTTGGGGAGCTACACGAGCTGTACACCACGATCAAGCAGCGTTACTACGGGCGGCGCCCGGATTGGAACGTACTCAGTATGGGGATGAGTGGGGACTACGAGCTTGCGCTAAAACAGAGGAGTAATATGTTGCGGATCGGGTCGCTTTTGTTTGGGGCGAGGGAATGAGCGGGTAAAAGTTAAGGGGGTAATATAAACAGCCCCGCCAGCTCGAAAGCTGACGGGGCTGTTTAGCGAATGTATCCTAGCGGCGGCTTACTGGCCCGACCGCTGGAGGGTCTGGCTAATTAAGCCTTTGTTCGTCTCAATAAAGAGGTAGTAGGTACCTACCGGCTGAGCGCTAAGGTCAACGCGGGTTGCGTCAGTCTGCTTGACTACAACTTGGCCGGCTTGGTTGAGCACCTCGATGCTAGAGATCTGCACGTCGCTGGGAGCATCGATGGTTGCGACATCGGTCGTTGGGTTCGGGTAGATCCGAACGTTCAGCTCCTGCGCGAGAAGGGGCTTGATCGTGGATGGTGTATCGGGATTACCACCAGTCGTATCCATCGATGGCATCAATACAGCGTTAATCTTGTGGATCACGCCGTTGCTCGCAATGATATCGGCTTGTTGAACCGTTGCCGAGTCGGCTCTGACGACGGCGGGATCCACCGAATCATCGATCGTGATAAGCAGGCTCTCACCGTTGACGGTTGTTACCATCATACTATCCGTAAGATCCGCCGCGAGAACGGTCCCAGGTACTACGTGATAGGTCAGAATGCTAGCTAATGTAGCACTATCTCCGAGCAACTTGTCGAGAGTATCCTGCTGCGGGATGCTAACGGAGAAAGCACCATTGGAGGGTGCAAACACGGTAAATTCAACTCCCTCAGATGTATCCGACAGAGTTGAAGCTAGACCTGCGGTGTCGACCGCCAGCTTCAGAGTGGAGAAGTCATCGGAAATGGAAGAATTGGAGATCAGGCCGTAAATCGAAGTGCTGTCCTGCGCCTGCACAGCACCCGCGCCAATGGCGAAGGCCGCTACTACAGAAAGTGTTGTTTTGAAGAAATTCATTGGGGGAAGTTAAGAGGGGTGTTTTGAGCTTTTGCTCGTCAAGGGTAAGTGAAAGTTGTCTAGTTGGTTGCTTTGGAAAGGCAATATTATCAAAAGGTTAGGAAATCGCCCGAGCGACGATCGCCCAATTTTTGTTTCCCGCGAAATTGTTTCCGATTGGTTGCCAGCCGATTGCCCCGTGGGCAGAAAGACTTCGGGTGTTTTCTCGGGAGATTACCGTCACGGCGACCTCGAAGCGGGCAGCTTGCGCCCGAAACCACGTACCGTACATCTGCCGGAACAGCCCTTTCCCACGCCAGGCGGGCGCAACGCAAACCTGACCCATGAGGGTGTAGAATTGCTCCGCAAGCGGCGTGTTATTCCAGGGTAGCGTTTCGATAACGGCGAAGATTTGGGTGGCTGCGGGGAGTGCGTCCCTGTGCTCGGGACTCGTACTCAAAGCATAGCCCACCACGAGCCCTGCTTCGTCCACCGCAACGGTGTGCGGGATGGGTTCGTTCAAAATTCGCAGCGTTTGCAAGTCGTGGCGCCAACTCACGAAGCCCTCTTCGGCGGCCACAACCGCGCTCACCGCAGCCCGGTGGGCGGAGCTTTGCAGTAGTAGGATCTGCGGTAAGTCTTCCTCGGCGGCCGGGCGCGTGCGAACCATAAGCACGGGTAACGTCTTGAGGGCACGATCCCGCTGCCTGCCGGCGGTGAACTACCTACTCGCCCCCCCGTTTGCAGGGGGTGCCGTACCGAAACCTCCAGGAAACCGTCGATGATCTAGACCGCCACGGACGCTTGCTCCGGATCTCCACCGAGCTCGATCCCGACCAGGAGATCGCGGAGGTCCACCGGAGGATCTTCGAGGCTCAAGGACCGGCCATCCTCTTCGAACGCGTCAAAGGATCCCCCTTTCGTGCCCTCTCCAACCTCTACGGTACCTTCGAGCGCACCAGCTGGCTCTTCCGCGACACGCTCGAAAAGGTCCAGCGGATCGTCGAGCTCAAGGTCGACCCGGCCCGCCTCGCCAAGGCGCCGCTCGCCTACGCCTCGGCGCCGCTCACCGCCCTCACCTCGGTGCCGAAGCGCTACGTCGGTCGGGCCCCGGTGCTGCGGGGCCGCACGCAAGTGAGTCAGCTTCCGCAAATCAAGAGCTGGCCCGACGACGGGGGGGCCTTCGTCACGATGCCGCAGGTGCTCACGCTTCCCCCCGGCTCCCGTAATCCGATGGAAACCAACGTGGGGATGTACCGCGTGCAACTCTCGGGCAATCGGTACGTGCCCGACCGCGAGATCGGCCTCCACTACCAGCTCCACCGGGGCATCGGCGTGCATCACCAACGGTACTTACAGTCCGACGAGCCGTTTCGCGCGAGCGTGATCGTCGGCGGCCCGCCGAGTTGGGCGGTCTCGGCGATCATGCCGCTGCCCGAGGGCCTGAGCGAGCTCACCTTCGCCGGCATGCTCGGTGGGCGCAGCGTCCGCTACGCTTGGGACGACGGATACTTCGTTCCCGCAGAGGCAGACTTTGTCATCGCCGGTAGAGTCGACAAGCAGCGCCTACTTCCGGAAGGTCCCTTCGGGGATCACCTCGGGTACTACTCGCTCGAACACGATTTTCCCGTTATGGAGGTCGACGCCGTCTACCACCGCCCCAACGCCATCTGGCACTTCAGCGTGGTCGGGCGCCCACCCATGGAGGATTCCAGCTTCGGGTACCTAATCTCTAGGATCGTCCGCGACCTCACCCCGCAGGAGTTCCCGGGCGTCCGCGCCGTCAACGCCGTAGACGCGGCGGGCGTCCACCCCCTCCTGCTCGCGGTGGGCTCCGAGCGCTACATGCCGTTCCGCGCCGACGAGCGCGACAACTCCCGCCCACCCGAGGAGATCCTCACGCAGGGCAACCGACTCCTCGGCTCCGGGCAAACTTCGCTCGCCAAATTCCTGCTCATCGCGGACGGCAGTCGCGACCCGAGTCTGGACCCGCACGACGAAGCAGCCTTCCTGCGGCACGTCCTCGAACGCATCGACTGGCGACGCGATCTCCACCTCTACACCAACTGGACGATAGATACCCTCGACTACTCCGGCGCGGGCTGGAACTCCGGCAGTAAAGCCGTGTGGGCCGCCCGCGGTCCGGCGCGCCGCAGCCTCGGCCACGAGATCCCCGCCGATCGCGTCGGTAGGCTTTCGCCAAAACACGCGTCGGTTCCCCTACCCGGCGTCCTCGCGCTGGAGATCGATCCCTTCACCGGCGAGGAGAGTCGTAAAGCGCTAATAGATCGCATTCAACAGCTTGACCCAGCCCTCGTAAACGAGTTCCCGCTCATCGTCCTCGTGGACGACGCGGCGTTCACGGCGCAGACGCTCAACAACTTTCTGTGGGTGACCTTCACCCGCGCCAATCCCGCGCGCGATCTCTACGGGGTCGCCGCTACGGAACGAGACAAGCACTGGGGTTGCGCCGGACCGCTCGTGATGGACGCGCGCGTCAAACCCCACCACGCCCCGGGCTTGGTCGTCGACAAGCGGGTTAAGGAACGTGTAGATCGTCTCTTCGCGCGGGGTGGCGAGCTGCACGGCGTCGTCTAGCCCCTATGTTCGCCGCTATGGATTTTTCTGCCGTAAAGCTCGTGGTCGCCGACATGGACGGCACCCTGCTCAATTCCGAGCACGAGGCGAGCGAACGCTTTTTCGAGCTGTTCGAGGAGTTGCGCGCGCGAAACATCACCTTCGTGGCCGCGAGCGGGCGCCAGTACCACAGCATTCTGGACAAGCTCGGTCGCATCGACGGTCGCTTCGTCGCCGTCGCGGAGAACGGGGCCTACGTGGTCGAAGAAGGGCGGGAGCTCCTCTCTACTCCACTCCCGGCCGGCTCCCACCGGCGCGTACTCGACCTCGTCGATCCGCTCCCCGGGGTATACCCCGTGCTTTGCACCAAATCGGATGCGTTCGTCTCGGACGACGTGGGCGCTTTTCGCGATTACATGGCGGAGTTCTATTCCGCGCACGCGAGCCTTCCGGATTTGTACGAGTTCCAGGGCGAGGTCCTCAAAATCGCGCTCTACCACGCAGGCGGTTCGGAGGCCAACATCTACCCGCACGTCCGCAGCCTGGAAGGTGAGCTCAAGGTGAAGGTATCCGGACCGTTGTGGGTGGATGTATCCGACCCGAACGCGCACAAAGGCCACGCGATCGCCTTCCTGCAGCGCCGACTCGGCGTTACCCCCGCCGAGACCATGGTGTTCGGCGACTACAACAACGACCTCGAAATGCTCGCCCTCGCCGATTTCAGCTACGCGATGGAGAATGCGCACGAGAACGTGCGGCGAGCGGCGCGGTACGCTACCGGGAGCAACGATGCGTTCGGGGTGGAGAGGGTGTTGGAGGAGGTGTTGCGATAAAGCTTAGCCGAGTACGGAGGCTGGAATCGGCTGCGTTAAAGCTGAGGAACATGGTGCACGCCTTGTGTTATAACAGCCGTGCTTATGCCCCCCCTCATGTGCACAGTTGCAGCGCCGGTAAACTTCCATTGCGCTACGCGCGACATCCATTACAATCGAAGTTACCTGCCTCAGAGTCTATTTTAATTGATGTATTTCCCTATTTGTTCGGCATGGCGTGATCGATCGAACAAGAACTATCGGGAGGCATACGGGGGTGTGCAACTACCTGATCCCCGTACTTTCCTCACCGATAGCCGGTGGGAGGTACCGGAGCCGGAGCTCCCCCGCCTCGTCGGCGTCCGCGAGTTCAAACATCCCCTCCGTTCCATCGCGGGGGCGATCTTCCTCCAGCTGCGCACCGGGTGTCAGTGGGCGGGGCTCCCGCGCGAGCGCTTCCCGCCCGCGGGCACGGTCTACCGCCACTTCCGCAAGTGAGCCGATGCCTACGTCATCAACGCGCTCGACGCCCTACTCGTCGAGCACCCCCGGGGGCTGTCTCCCGCGGGCGACGCCTCCGCCACCGAGCCCGGGCCGACCGCCCGCGTGCCCGACTCGCGGTCGGTCGAGTCGCGGGTGTGGGGCCGCCGCGATCAGCGCGGCTTCGACGGCCACGAGAAGGTCAACGGCATCGAGTACCACACCGCCACCGACACCCGCGGCAACGTCCCGGCGTGCGTGGTGAGCGCGGCCAACGTCCACGCTCCGCGGGCGATGCCCGAGCTGCTCAACGCGGTCCGCGCGGCGGGCTCCCCCGAGGTGCGCTCTGCGTACGCGGACGGGGCCTACGGCGACTTCGAGCGCGGGGCGGCGGCGCGGGGGTTCACCGTGGAGATCGTGAAATCCTCCGACTATACGGAGGCTAACCGATTAAAAGCCAAAGCGAACGGCCGAGCGTCCGTCCCGCTGCCGGAGCGGTGGCGATCGAGCGGACGTTCTCGTAGCTGACGTGGTGCCGGCGGGTGCGCGCGAGCTACGATCGCCGCACGCAGGTCGCCGAAGCGTGGGTGTCGCTCGGATCCCTCCGCCATACATTGTCAAAGTTGTAAATTCGAATAGTCTCTCACAGTATCCGAGCCGTCTACATGACCGTATTATCGTCACGGATGGCTTCTGCTATCGACTCGTACGCCTTGCCGATGATCGGATTGGGAGCCTCCAAGTGGGGAGTATTTTAAGTTACTACAGCGACGATATTACTGGGCCGGCTATTTTCTCCATTTTGGAAGGAGAATAAGCACGTGATCAAGGTGGGAGTTCCGCAACATCAGTTTGGTTTGTAAACACCCCCTAGGTTAGCGAAAGCCGGTCGTGGCTATCCTCAGCATTTGCATCTTAGCAGATTCGCGAACCAGCTGATAGTTTGAAGTGCGAAATTTCGTCCGCCAATCGGGCAGTGTGGAAATACTCGTACCGAGTATACAACTCTAGTTTGCGGATAACCGCTACTTAACGTCTACCGCTCGTATTGCACGTTCTTCAGCTAAGTATATCGAGTCACCGACGAGCAGATTGTGCACAGCAGTTTGCCTGAAAAGATTTTCGAGGCAAAGGCTTCCTTACAAGTAAAATCAAAATTTAGGCATCTCGCCTCAAATTTCAATGAGGTGCAGTGTGTTTACCAGCAAGGCTGTTGTCAGCTTACAAGGAAGAGGTTGGGATTGATCAAGCGCAACTCACCTCCTCCACCCCCCAATCCACAATCGCACGCGCCTCGGATCCAAACGTTACCCCCACCGCAACTCGCGTTTCGGCGGAAGCCGCGTACGCCTCCAGGTAACCGCGCGCGGATCTGTGCCAGCGCCTCCGCGACCGAACGATCGCGCTTGAACTCCAGCACGTACACGTGCGTCGCCGTTTCGACCAGCGCGTCACACCGACCGTGACTCGTGTGCACTTCGGAACGGACGCTGACCCAATCAAGCTAAACGTAAGGTGGACCACGGCGTGGAAAATACCTTCGTCGCCACGCTGCCACATCCCGTACGGGACGCTCGCGAGCAGCGCGTTCAGTTCGGCGAAGACGGTGGGAAGGTCACTCTGCCGGAAGGCTCCCGCAATCACGTGTACGGGCGTGCGGGTTTCGCGGTCGTGGACCTCCAGGTAGCTCGCGAGTAGCATCGTCTCGAGCGACTGGCGCACCTCGACGTTCGGGTAGTCGAGGGTGTAGACGCTGTCTAGACCCGGACGCACGTTGGCCACCGTTAAGTATCCGGTCTGAAACAGCGCCGTGGTCGTGTCGATGGCATCGACGGTGAACCCGGTGAGATCCACGCGTGTAGCTTCGATACCGGTAGGATCGTACTGGCTGCGGTCGCGCATTAAGCGGACGAGCCAGGTCGGCGTACCGGTTTGGAACCAATAGTTGGTTACCTCGCCCGTACCGAGGAAGTTGAACAAGGACCAGGGGTTGTAAACGCGTTCGTCCGACGGCCCGCCCCAGGAATAGCCGTTGTACCATCGGCGGACAGTCTCACGGGGGACACCGGTAGCATCGAGCTCGGCGGAGAACTGACGCTCGAGCTCTCTGACCGTGATCCCGACGACATCGCTCGCTCGTGGGTCGAGCGTGAGGTTGACCACATGGTTGAGGTCGGAAAAGATCGATACCTTCGAAAACGCACTTACGCCGGTCAGGAAGAGAAGTTCGAGTCGGTCACCCATGCCTTTGAGGAGTCCGTAAGACCGTTTGAGCAGCACGCGATTCCGCTCGGCCCGCACGGCGTCGTCGAGGTAGTCGACGATGGGTTTGTCGTACTCGTCGAACAGCACGACGCAACGCCCGCTTGGGTGGGACCCGGCGGCGAGATCGATCAACTCGCGCAGTAGCGCCGACGGCGACTCGGTGGCGTCGCCGAGCGTGTGCCCCAGTCGGCGCGCAACGTAGCGAAGCTCGCGCGCCAACGCTGGCTCGAGGCTGCCGGACGAATCAAAATCGTCGAACTTCAGCCAGATAACCGGTCGCTCCATGCGGGCGAAGTCCCAGTGCTCACCGGCCCAGAGTCCCGCAAACAGCGACCGTGCCGACGCCCCGCCGTAAAGTTCGGCGAGGGTGCTTACCGTAAGCGATTTACCGAACCTCCGGGGGCGACTCAGAAGTAGCGCCGCACCCGCATTGAGCATCCCGACGATCTGGCGTGTCTTGTCGACGTAGGCGTAGCCATCGGTGCGCAAGCGACGGAAATCTTGGATGCCGAGGGGATAGCGCACGTCGATTGCGAAGTTAGGCCCCTCACCAAACCTGTTACCAAACCTGCACCTCCCCACGCCGCAGGTCGGCGAGGTACAGATCGAGCAAAATCGGGCGGTTGAGCGTACTCGCCGCCGTACCCTCCCCCACCCACAAATCCTTGGGCAGCCGCCGGTCGAGCGCAAACTGCGCGGGCGTAAAGTAGCGCGTCGGGAAGTCGGGCGCCCGCAGCGACGAGCGCCCGCCCGCCAGCCAAAAGCCCCAATCGCCGAAGCTCGGCACGTAGCTGTGGTACGGTACCGCTTCCGCGACGCCGGCGCGCACCCCGGCGCCGATGCACCAGAAGGCGTCGTTGGTATGGCTCGGCCCGGTGGCCTGCGTGACGAAGGCGCCGCCCGGCGCCAGGTGGCGCGCGCAGAGCGTGAAGAACTCGACGGAATACAGCCGGGCGACGGACTCGTTGGTGGGATCGGGTAGGTCGGCGACGATGACGTCGTAGGTCCCCGTGCCGCGGGATAGGAACACGAACGCATCCTCGGCGACCGCCCGCACGCGCGGATCGAGCAGCGACCGCCCGTTGACGGCGAGCAACTGCCGGTGCGTGCGCGCGAGCCCGAAGATGGCGGGGTCGATGTCCACGACCGTCACACTGTCGACCTCCGAGTGGCGAAGGATCTCACGTACCGCTAAGCCCTCCCCGCCGCCGAGAACCAACACCCGCCGCGGTGCCGCCACCGAGAGCATCGCCGGGTGCACGAGCGACTCGTGGTAGCGGTACTCGTCCTCGGCCGACCACTGGATAACGCGGTCGATGTACAGGCGGAGGTCGTCGCCCGCGCGCGTCATGGTCAGGGTTTGGTAGGGGGTCGTTTGCGCGTACACGACCGGATCGCGGAACAGTCGGTCCTGCCAGCCCGCCAGGAGTTTTGCCGAAAGGCCGAAGAGGAGCGCGAGGAGGACGAGGAGCGTGGAACCCAGCAGCACGTAGCGGGAGGCGCCAGGGAGCTCGTCTCGGAAGCGCCGGGCGGTGTAACACGCCACCGCCACGTTGACCATGCCGAAGGCGATACTCGACTGGAACACACCCACGAAGGGAAGCAACACGAAGGGGAAGAGCAGCGTGGCGGCCAGGGCGCCGACGTAATCGAGGGTGAGCACGTTGGACAGCGCGGTTTCGCCGGCGAAGTGGGGGCCGAGCAAGCGGGTGAGCAGGGGGATCTCCAGGCCCGTGAGCGTACCGATAACGGCGACCAGCCCGAGCATCACGGCCTGAAACCCGCCGTAGCCCACCTCGGCGAAGTAGCCGTAGAGAATGGGCACGCAGAGTGCTCCGACCACCCCGAGCGCGAGTTCCGTGACGACGAAGAGTTGCAACGCGCCACCGGAGAGGTAGCGGACGAGGTAGGAACCGAGCCCCATGGCGGCCATGTAGGTGCCGATGGTGATGCTGAACTGCGTGATGCTGTCGCCGAGCAGGTAGGAGCTCGTGGTCGAGATGAGCAGCTCGTAGACGATCGAACAGAGCCCGACCACGAAGACCGAGGCGACGAGCGTGAACCTTTGGCTTGACGAAGTGATAGGCTTAGAAGTAAGTTGCTACGATGCCATTGATCCCACGCACGCCCGAAGCGGCGCTCATCGCCCTCGCGCTCGCCGTACTGCCCGCGTGCTCGGGCAATGTAGAGCGCGTGCCGGTGACCGAGTTCACCGAGGGAGTCCAAACCGAAGTCGTCGAGGTCGCGCCGGACGAATGGCGCATCGCCGACGAACAGGTAGTGCCCGACACGTCCGACAGTCGCGTGATCGCGAAAGGGCTCGACGGCGTGGTGGATACCTTTGCGCTCGCTGAGTTAAACGCCGACGCGGCCGTACCCGCGAGCGACAGCACGAGCTACCGGCGCCAACACCGTAGCGGCCTGTTTACCGGTATACTGCTCTACGGCCTCATCGGCAACCGCATGGGGGGCTACCGCAACGGCTTCTCGCCGAGGGCGAGCGCCTACGTAACCCCGCAAGCTTACAACCGCGTGCAAAACGGCGCCGGCAGCCGACTCAACCGCACGGGCCGGCAGCGCAGCGTAGCCCGACCGGGCAGCGGCAGCCGCGGGTTCGGCGGCGGACGCAGCGGTAGAAGCTTCGGCGGCTAGTGCGCGTCGACGAGAAGCTGGTCGAGGCCAAACGCGTTAAAGCGCGCGAGCTGGAGAAGCTACGGCTACCCTGGTTCGCCGGGCAGGTGGATGAAGGATATTTCGTGCGGGACGCGGTGCGGGTGAGCCCGAGCGAGCGAAATCAGTACGAGGACGCCGCAAATCAGCTGTACACACTGTTTGCGGAGGCTACGGGCGCGCTGCTACAGGGTGAGTTTCGCGAGGAGTTTGGCCTGAGCGAAGCACTCTGGCAGCTCGCCGGCTACACCTGGGAGCGGCGCGACGAACACCCCCACCCCTTCGGCCGCTTCGATCTGAGCGGCGTCATCGACGGTCGCGCCCCGAAGCTCATCGAGTTCAACGCCGATACGGCCACCGTGCTCGCCGAGGCCGCGCTGATCCAACCGATCCAGGCGGGCCGCGCCGAGCTGTGGAACGACATCGTCCCGAGGCTGCAAGCCCGGCTCGCCGAGTTGGCCGAGCGGCGTCAGGATCTCGACAACCTCGTGGTGATCGCCACGCTCGGCGGTGGGGAGGACAACGACAGCGCCATCGTCTGGCAAAACGCGGCCAACCTCGCGCACATGGATGCCGACATCGCGGAGCTACCCAACCTCACCTTCAGTCCGGGCGAAGGCCTGTTCCTCGAGCGCGACGGGTGGTTCAAGTACGGTATCCTCGTCAAGATGCTACCCTGGGACTGGATCGACCGCGAAGAGCCGGAGCTACTGAATCTATTGCGGCGGATGATCGAGGGCCGGGAGCTCGCCGTGGTCAATCCCCCCTACACCGCCCTCATGCAGTCGAAAGCCATGCTCGCCGAGCTGTGGCGCCGCCACCCCGGGCACCCGCTCCTGCTGCCGGCGGGCTGGTCGACGCCCGCCGATGTCGGCTCCTACGTTACCAAGCCACTCTTCGGGCGCGAAGGTGAGAACGTGGCGGTTTTCGAAGGCGACGCCAAGGTCGCCGAGGCTCCCGGCGAGTTCGCGGATCAGGCTCGCATCTGGCAGCAGTTCGAGCCGCTACCCGCGGACGAGGACGGCGACGTGTACCAGGCGGGGGTGTACTGGGCTGGAACGGCCTGCGGACTGGCGTACCGGCGGCGCGACGGGCTCATCGTGGACGAGGACGCGGAGTTCGTGGGTCACGTGCTGCGCTAGATAGCGCCCGTGCCACGCACGATCAGTTTCCGCTCGGAGCGCTCCGAGCGCCAGCGCTCGCTGAGCAGGTCGATGGCGGGGGCCGGATCGAGCCGACGGGGTCCGCACGTAAACAGATCGATCGCCGCGTACCCGTGCTCCGGCCAGGTGTGCACGCAGAAATGGCTTTCCGAGATCACCAACACGCCGGAAACGCCGTGCGGCTCGAACTGGTGAAAGTGGACCGCCAGCACCGTGGCGTCGATGGCCGCGGCCGCGCGCAGAAAATCGCCCTCCACGCCCGCCACCGCGCTGAGCGAGTCGGCCGTGCAGCCGTAGAGCTCGATGAGGTACTGCGCACCCAGTCCCCGTGGCGTACCTGGCGCCACCTAGCCCGGTACCGCTAAGCCGAGCAACTGCCCCTCGCGCAGCATCAGCGCCCAGGCCGCCGCGCGGTCGTTCGGGATGTCGCCCTCGAGGATGGCCTCGCGGATGGCCGTTTTTATGCGACCTACCTCGCGGCTCGGCGGGATGCCGAAGGCCTGCATGATGTCCTCCCCGGAGATGGGCGGCTGCCAGTTGCGCAGCTGGTCACGCTCCTCCACCTCCCGGATCGCCGCCCGCAGCGCCGCGTAGTTGGCGAGGTAGCGCTGCTCCTTGCGGTCGTTTTTGGTCGTGATGTCCGCCTCGCAGAGCATCAGCAGCGCGTCGATGTCCTCGCCGGCGTCGAAGAGCAGGCGGCGGATGGCCGAGTCGGTTACCTCCTCGTCGCACAGTGCGATCGGCCGCTGGTGGAGCCGTACGAGCTTTTGGACTAGCTTCATCTGCTCGTCGAGCGGGAGCTTCAAGCGCCTAAAGATCTTCGGCACCATCCGCGCGCCCACTACCTCGTGGCCGTGGAAGGTCCAGCTATTGCCCTCGAAGCGCTTGGTGCGCGGCTTGCCGATGTCGTGCAGCAGCGCCGCCCACCGCAGCCAGAGGTCGCCGGTGCGTTCGGCCATCTGGTCCACGACCTGCAGCGTGTGCCAAAAGTTATCCTTGTGCCCGATCCGCCCGCGCCGCTCCACGCCGTGCATCGCCTGCAACTCCGGCAGCACCTCGCGCAGCAGTCCGGTCTCCGACAGCAACGCCAGCCCTACCGAGGGGCGGTGCGACAGTAGAATCTTGTTGAGCTCCACGTGGATACGCTCCGCTGAAATAATCTCGAGCCTTCCGGCAAAACCCGCCACGGCCGCCTTGGTTTCCGGGTCGAGCTCGAAGTTGAGCTGACTCGCGAACCGCACGCCGCGCAGCATCCGCAGCGGGTCGTCGGTGAAGGTTTGACCCGGTTCGCGGGGAGTCCGGAGGCGCCGCTCCTCGAGGTCCACCAGTCCCTCGAAGGGATCGAGCAACTCGCCAAAATCTGCTTCCTGCAAACTGATCGCGAGCGCGTTGATCGTGAAGTCGCGACGCAGCTGGTCGTCGGCGAGCGTTCCCTCCTCCACGGTCGGCTTACGGCTGTCGGCCCGGTAGCTCTCGCGCCGCGCGCCCACGAACTCGAGCTCCTCCTCCCCGACGCGGACCATCGCGGTGCCGAAGCGTCCGTACTCCTTCGGCTTCGTGGCTCCGGGAACTTTGCGCGCGACCTCCCGCGCGAGCTCGATGCCGCTGCCGACGGTCACGACGTCGATGTCCTTCGTGTCGCGCCCGATCAACTTATCGCGCACGAAACCGCCCACCGCGTAGGCCGGCGCGCCACAGGTTTTGGCGCAAGCCCCGACGGCTCGTAGCAATTGGCGCTCCTGTTCGGTGAGGGGGATCTGCATCGAACGCCCGAAGGTAGCTACCGCCCGCGCAAGGCTTCCCCGAGCTCTTCGAGGCTGCGGCCCTTGGTTTCGGGCATGAGCAAGGCGACGAACGCGAGTTGGAGTACCATGAAGCCGGCGAGACCCGCGAACACCGCCCAGGGCGCATCCTCGGTGGCGGCGATCACGGACGGGCCGACGAGGGTAATGAGCGCGGCGAACACCCAGTGCGTGCCGGTACCCCAGCTCTGGCCGGCGGCGCGCACGTCGTTCGGGAAGATCTCGGAGATGAACACCCAAATGACCGCCCCCTGCCCGATGGCGTGCGCGGCGATGAAGGCGCTCAGCGAGACGACGACGACGAGTGGACTGAGGTTGAGGTAGAAAGCAGCGGCGGTGGCGCCGAGCGTGACGATGTACCCGACCGAACCGACGTACATGAGCCCGCGGCGACCGAGCCGGTCGATGAGGTAAAGACCGACGTAGGTAAATACGAGATTGACCGCACCGAGGGCGACGCTACTGCCGAGGGCGGCATCGGAGGCTAAGTTGGCCTTCTCGAAGAGCTGGGGCGCGTAGTAAAGGACGAAGTTGATGCCGGAGAGCTGGTTGAAGAAGGCGATCAGAAACGCGAGGAGCAGCGGGAAGCCGTAGCTGCCACCGAATAATTTCGTCGCTCCCTCCGCTTTGTCGGTTGCGTGCTCCCGCTGCACCTCGGCCACGGCGGCATCGATGTCGACGACGCCGGCCAGCGCGAATATCTCCCGGGCCTGGGCCACTTCGTTTTTCGCGAGAATGAGCCAACGCGGGCTTTCGGGTACCCCGAGCAGCAACAGGGGAAACACAATGGCCGGCACCGCTTCCGCGCCGAGCATGTAGCGCCAGTCGCTCTCGCCCCCCACCCCATCGAGTAAGTAGTTGCTGATGAAGGCGAGTAGGATCCCGAGCACCAACATAAACTGATACCTCGCCACCAACCGACCGCGGGTGGCCGCGGGCGCTATCTCGGCGATGTACATCGGCACGGCCACCGTGGAGGCCCCCACGCCGAGCCCGCCGAGGAACCGGAAGGCGGAGAAGCTATAGGGATCGCCCGCCAGCGCGCTGCCCACCGCGGAGACGAGGTACAGGGCGGCGATGGCCATCAGCGTGGGTTTGCGACCGAACTTGTCGCAGGGGATGCCGCCGAACAGCGACCCGACCACTGTACCCCACAGCGCCATAGACATAATGAACAGTCCGTGGTAAAAGGGGGAGAGCCCCCACAGCTCGAGTGTAGGTAGGTTGGCCCCGCTGATGACTACCGTATCGAAGCCAAAAAGAAACCCCGCCAGCGCGACGACCGCGGACCAGTATCCAATCTTTGATTGCATCGCGTAGAGATACGCGAGATATTCTTCCGGTAGAAACTACGCAGCCACGGCGCGCTCGCTGCCAGCGTAGTGATCCTCGAGCTCATCGAGGCAGGCGAACAGCTCGGCCGGGTCGTATTCGGTCACGAGGCGACTGCGAAACTGCTTTACGCCGTGCAGTCCGCGGAAGTAGTTGGAGTAATGCCGCCGCATCTCCACCACCCCCACGCGCTCCCCCTTCCAGTCGACGCTGCGCCGCAGGTGTTCGCGGGCCGCGTCCACGCGTTCGCTCAGCGTCGGAGGAGCCAGTAGCTCACCGGTCGCGAAGTAGTGCTTGATCTCGCGGAAGATCCAGGGGTTCCCGATCGCGGCGCGGCCGATCATGATGCCCTGCACGCCGTACTCGTCCCTGTAACGCGCGGCTTTCTCCGGCGAATCGATGTCCCCGTTCCCGAAAACGGGAATACGGATGCTCGGATCCTGGGCGATCTCGCCGATCAGGCGCCAGTCGGCCTCCCCCTTGTACATCTGCTTGCGCGTGCGGCCGTGGATGCTCAGGGCTCCGATACCCACGTCCTGCAGGCGCTGCGCCACCTCCTTGATGCGGATGGTGTTATCGTCCCAACCGAGACGCGTTTTCACGGTAACGGGGAGATTCGTGCGCCGCACGATGGCCGCGGTGAGTTCGACCATGCGGTCGATATCCTGCAGGATGCCGGCACCGGCCATTTTGCAGACCACTTTTTTGACGGGGCAGCCGAAATTGATGTCGAGGATCTCCGGGCCGGCTTCCTCCACGATCTCGGCGGCGCGCTCCATGCTGTCGAGCTCGGCGCCGAAGATCTGCACGCCGATCGGCCGCTCCTCGGGGTAGATGTCGAGCTTGGCCACACTCTTTTCCGCGTCGCGGATCAGGCCCTCTACGCTGATGAATTCGGTGTACATCACGTCGCAACCCTGGCGCTTGCACAGCGCGCGAAAGGGCGGATCGCTCACGTCTTCCATCGGAGCCAGCAAAAGGGGAAACTCCCCAACCTCAACGTTTCCAATCTGAATCACTCCGCGAATATCTAAACTAGAGAGATAGGTCTGCGCCATTACATTACGCCCACACCGCATCTGTATGATCTACGCCGTTATCGCCGTCTTCATCCTTGGCTACGGCGCCATCGTCTTCGAGCACCCCCTCAAGCTCGACAAGACCGTGCCCGCCCTGATCATGGGCGCCCTCATCTGGGCTCTGATCTCCCTGGGCGGGGTCGACGTCGTGGGCGCCGATCACTCGAGCGCCGAACAGGTGGTCACCGCGATCGGCGACGGGCACGCCGGCGCGGGGGTGGACCCGGTGCCCGACCCCGGCACGAGCGTTAGCACGGCCGAAGATCACGAGGGCGAAGAGCACGAGAGCGCCATCGAACCCGTGCTCCTGCACCACATCGGCAAGATCGCCGAGATCCTCTTCTTCCTCATCGGCGCGATGACCATCGTCGAGATCGTCGACCTGCACAAGGGGTTCTCCGTCATCACCAACCGGATCAGTACCACCTCGAAAAAGGGGATGCTCCTGCTGATCTGCGTGCTCGCGTTCTTCCTCTCCGCAACCCTCGACAACCTGGCGGCCACCATCGTACTGGTGAGCCTGCTGAGGCGCCTCGTGCCGGTACGAGACGAACGCCTCTACTTCGTGTCCATGGCGGTGATCGCCGCCAACGCCGGGGGAGCGTGGAGTCCGATCGGAGACGTTACGACCACGATGCTGTGGATCGGGAACAAGGTCACCAGCCTCGGGCTGATCGAGCACCTCGTCCTGCCGGCGATCGCGTGTATCGCGGTACCGGTGGGGATCGCCAGCTTTCTACCGGCGTTCAAAGGCAACATCACCCCCGCGGTCAAGGACCCCGAGGCGGAGGAGGTCATCGAGCGGTTGCTCTCCAGCAAGACCATGCTCTTCGTCGGCATCGGCGCCTTGATCTCCGTGCCGATCTTCAAGTCCGTCACTCACCTCCCCCCCTACGTGGGGATGATGCTCGGACTCGGTGTCGTCTGGCTGGTCTCGGAGTACATCCACCCGGAGGAGGACTTCGACACCAAGGATCGACACCTCTACAGCGCCCACCGGGCGCTCTCCCGCATCGAGCTGTCGAGCATCCTGTTCTTCCTCGGCATCCTGGTGGCCGTCGCCGGCCTCGAGTCCGCCGCAACCGTCTACAACGGCGAGGAGGTAGGCCTGCTCGCCGGCCTCGCCCGCCGGATGGACGCCGCGATCCCGTCGCAGAACATCGTCATCATCATCCTCGGCTTCCTGTCCGCGATCATCGACAACGTCCCCCTGGTCGCCGCCTCGATGGGCATGTACACCTTCGGGACCGACAATACGCTCTGGCACTTCATCGCTTACAGTGCCGGCACGGGGGGGTCGATGCTCATCATCGGTTCGGCGGCCGGCGTCGCGGCCATGGGCATGGAACGCATCGATTTTATTTGGTACCTCAAGCACATCGCATGGCTCGCACTGTTGGGATTTCTCGCCGGCGCCGGCGTCTTCCTGCTGCTCCAAAACGTCTTTTAGCGCTCGTAGCCAGCTGCGCGGTCCTGTTTGCCGCCTCCTGCACCGATCCCGATCGGAGCAGGGAGCTGCACGGGTTGTGGCAGGCGGTGAGCCTGGTTGAAGAAGGCGATACGGTGGAGGTCAACCTACAGGACGTCAGTATCTCCTTCGATCCCGCGGGCGATTACGCCTATACGTCTACCCTCGACTACACCGAGCGCGGTACCTTCCGTACGGACGGCGAGTACCTGATCACGCAGCCCAACGTACCGGATACGATCCCGGAGCGCGCCGTGGAGATCGCCACGCTCGAACCGTCCGTACTGCGGCTCAACATGCAGGAGGGCGACAAACGCCGCGTACTGATGTTCGAACGCGTGGGCACTAACCCTTCCGCTCCCGCCCAGTAGCGGCCGCGGGCCGGGGGGGCAGCGGGATACGATCGACTTGCACGCGCAGGTTGCCCCGGAAGCTCAGGGTGACCCCGAGCCCCGCCGGACTCAGTACGATCTCGTCCACCGTCAACTTATCCGCGCGGCCCCGCGCGCGAACGCCCGGGGCGAGCGCCCTGCCGGAAAGCCCATCGTTGAGCTTCTGGCGCGCCGCGAGCAGGGCGTCGTGCGACTTCTCACCCACCTTCCGATTCAACGCCCGTTTGATGCGACCCCGCAGGAGCCAGCCCACCGTTTTCGCGAGGGCACTGCGCGTGGCTAGCTTCAGGTCTACGTCGGTGAGCTCCACGCGCTCCGCGTCGGCGTCGAACACGGGGCGCGTCAAGAGGTAAGCCCAACCCGTGTACTCCCCGGTGAGCCGCAGGCCGATCACCAGGCGGCAGTCCTGTCCGTAAACCGTGACCTCCTCGACCGTAGCCGAGCGGCCGCCCCTCTCGATCACCGTATCGACCACGGCTTTCGCCAAAACGCGCCGTAGCTCGTCGAACGGCAGCTGCGTGTGGAGCTCGAGCCCGAAGCCGTCGAGCTCCGTTCGGATGGGGTCGTTTTGCGGAAGCGGGGGCCCGGCGAGGGTGTCTCGGGGAGCCGGTCCGAGGACGACCTCGGGCCGCAGGTCGAGCTGTACGAGTGTGGCGACGCCGGTTTCGGTCGACCGGAGCTCGCCCAAGCTCAGCGCTACGGGGTGCACCGCGAGGTAGGCCGTATCCGCTTCGTCGAGGGCGCGCGGCTGAGCCAGCTGCGTCCACCCGGCTTCCACCAGGCCGCGCAGATTTACCCGCTCGCCGATCGCTTTGTCTACCTCCTGCCCCACCCGCTCGCGCAGTCGCTCGATGACGCCAGCGGTGAGGCGCTCGACGGGGATGCTGAGCCCTCCGACGCCGAGGCGCGGCGTGACGGTCCACTCGTAGTCCGTCAGCTCGGTCTCGGAGTCGAGCCGCCAGTCGGCACCGACCCCGAGCTCGGTAGCCAGCTCGACCTCGAGGGTGCCGCGGGCGTTCAGCTTGGCGAGAAAAGCGTCTTTGTCGATACGGAGCCGTAGGGGGATGCGGGTGAACAACCGGTTTTGGCGAAAGCCGAGCGACACGTCTCCGGCCCGGGCGACGCTCAGCTCCAGGCCGCGACCCATAAAATCGGGGTCGTAGAGCAGTTGCTCCGGGAACTGGGCGTTGACCAGTTCGGCCAACGCGCGCTCGCTGACCTCGACGGGGACTTGGAGACGGCTGGCGGGGGGGGCGGGGTTCATCTGTAAGTAGTGTTCGGCGGGGCGCGTGGTCTTCGATCGGCCGCAAGCGTAGACCAGCAGCAGGGCGGCAAAAAAGGAGTACGGCTTCACCATCGTGCAACCCAACGTGCGGCCTCGTGTCCCTGTTGGTACACTCAACCGATTAACGACTTGATACAGCTACCTCTCCTCACGCTAGCCGCCGGCCTTGTGGGCCTCGCGGCTACCCCGCAGACGCGTTGTTCGAGCAATGCCTTCGTCGGCATCACGCACTCCGAGCCGTCGGGCGACAAACTCGGGAGCCTGGGGTACGAGATTGCGAACGGTACCATCGTCACGAACGTGGTGGCCTGCTCGGCGGCCGAACGGGCGGGGCTCCAGCCCCTGGACTACCTCTACGCCGTCGACGGACAACGGGTGGAGCGAGACGGTTTCTTCTGCCTGCTCGCGGACCGGGGGCCGGGCGACAGCGTGGAGATCGAGCTTCTCCGCAGGGGCGAACCGTTGCGCGTGCGCCTGGAGCTCGGGGAGAAAGATTTCGACTGCGATCGAGATGCCCCCTTTCGGAGCCGGGGGTTCTTCGGTATTTCGGGCGTCCGGTCCGACTCCAAACCGGGAACCATACTGGACGTGTCGAGCGACGGCCCGGTGGCCGAGCTCGGCCTCCGCGACGGCGACCGACTCCTCCGCGTAGACGGCTATCCGATCGGGGATTGGAACGACCTCTCGAGCGTGAAACGGGTCCTCGGAGACCTCGACAACGTGACTTTCGAACTCGTGCGCGATGGGACCGACCTGGTGATCGCCGGGCCGATCGAAGCGAAAAAGGAGTACGGCGACAGCGACGGCTGGAATTGGTCGTGGACCGATAGCGGTAGTTCGTATCGACTCTCCGACGCCGAGCGTCAGGAGATACGCGACGACGTGCGCGAGGCCGTACGGGAGGCGCGGGCGGGCGTGCGGGAAGCCCGCGAGAGCGTACGGGAGGCGCTCACCGAGGTCCGGAGTGAGCTCCGCGACGCCGGGCGCGACGCCGAATACGACCTGGAGGAGGATCGCGAACTAGCGACGGACATCTTGCAGCTGGTGGGCGCCTCACTCGACGAAGCCTGGCGGGGGCTATCGGACGACTACGACGATTTAGAGGAGGGTGACGCGGAGCGCGCCGATGTATCGATGGGTACGACCCTGGGCGAGGTGAGCGCGACCGAGCGGGAGCGTTTGAGCGACGAAGGCGTCGACCTGCCGGCGACCGACGGAGCGAACGTCGAAAAGCTGGTCGTGGGAACGGACCCCGACAACGAGAAAGTGGACCTCTCTTTTTACCTGCCCGAGCGCGGCGAGACGACCGTCCGAATTTACAACGACGCCGGCCGGGAGGTTTACACTTACGGTCTGGGCGAGTTCACGGGTGCTTTCGAAGACCAACTCGACATTAAGCGCAACGGCCGGGGCGACTATTTTTTGGTGATCACCCAGGGCGACGAGGCCTCGGTCAGTAAGATCGCACTCGACTAACGACACCGCTCCGGGGATTGCCGGAATCACTCTAACTTCGCGCCGCTTTACGCTACGAGTGGCCGGTTGGCCCGCAAGACCTCCTTATGGCTGACATCATCCAGACGAAGAAAACCGTACCACCAGCCGGTCGTACGAACCCCGACGCAGAGATTGACCTTACGGGGGCGCAGAATGAAGGGCGGGATTTCCTGCAGGATAACCAGAAGGCCATCATCGGCGTCGTCGGGTTGTTGGTGCTGCTGGCCATTGCTTACTTCCTGTACCAAAAGTTCTACCAGGAGCCGCGTCAGGCGGCGGCCGTCGAACAGCTCTGGAAGGCCCAACAGCGATTCGAGCAGGATAGCTTCGCGCTAGCGCTCACCAATCCGGGCGGCGGCTTCCCCGGGTTCCTGGACATCATCGAGGATTACGGCTCCACGCCCGCCGGAAACACGGCCAGTTACTACGCCGGTATTAGCTACCTGCATCTCGGCAAATCCGATGCGGCCGTCGAGTACTTGGAGGACTTTAGTCCGGAGGGTGATCTGCTCGCGACCACCAAAGCCGGCGCGCTGGGCGACGCCAAGGCGCAGCTCGGCGATCTGGCTGCCGCCAAATCGCACTACGAGGACGCAATCGAGGAGGCCGGTGAGAACGACTTCCTGGCTCCGTACTACCTCAAAAAGCTGGGCATGTTGCTCGAGAGCGAGGGAAATACAGCGGACGCGCGTAAGCAGTTCGAACGCATCAAGACCGAATTTCCGACGACACCGGACGCCGAAGAAATCGACAAGTACATTTTGCGTACAGAGCAAGAAGCCGCCCCTGCGGGCAACTAGTCGGGCTACTTTCGTGCCCTATGGCAAGTGCCCTCAAGAATCTTTCGGCCTACGATGAGTCGACCCTCCCGGACGGGGGCGAGCTTCGCTTCGGTATCGTGGTGGCTGAGTACCACACGGACGTCACCCACGCGCTCTACGAAGGGGCCTACGATTTCCTGGTCGAGCACGGCGTGCGGCCCGACCGAATCCACACGCTACAGGTACCCGGAGCCTTCGAGCTTCCCGCGGGTGCACGCCTGGCTGCGGGCCGGGAGAAGCTCGACGCGGTAATCTGTCTCGGTTGTGTGATCAAAGGCGATACGCCGCACAACGACTACATCAACCAGAGCGTGGCGAACGCACTGCAGACGATGTCCGTAGCGAGCGGGCGCCCCTACATTTTCGGATTACTGACGCCGAACACGCACGAGCAGGCGCTCGATCGGGCGGGCGGTAAACTCGGCAACAAGGGGGTCGAAGCCGCCAACGCAGCCCTGCGGATGGCCGCTCTCCGCAAACAAACCCAGGAGCCCGAGAAGCGAATCGGCTTCGGCAACTAAGCCTCCGGGGTATGCAGATCGACTTCATCGACGCCGGTTACTTCAAGCTCGACGGCGGAGCTATGTTCGGTATCGTACCGCGGACGATGTGGGAGAGCAGGAACCCGCCGGACGCACGCAACCTTTGCACCTGGGCCACGCGGTGCCTACTGGTTCGTACCGGAGACCGCACCATAGTAGTCGACACCGGATTGGGCGACAAGCAGGACGCAAAGTTTCGCAGTCACTTTCATCCCCACGGTGACCGAACCCTCGTCGGATCACTCGCGGTCTTAGGTGTCGCACCTGCCGACGTAACCGACGTGCTGCTCACCCACCTGCACTTCGATCACGTCGGCGGCGCTACCCGTTTTGACGAAAGCGGCACGATAGTGACCACCTTCCCGAACGCGGTCTACTGGAGTAACGAAGCCCACTGGGCGTGGGCGCGAGCGCCGAACTCGAAGGAAGCGGCCAGCTTTCTACCCGAGAACTTACAGCCGCTCCAGGCTAGCGGGCAGCTCGATTTCATCCCCGTTTCCCCGGGCAGAGACTACGCGTGGCTACCCGGCTTCAGTTTGCGCCCGCTGTACGGACACACCGAGGCAATGATGATGCCCCTCCTCGAGCTCGATGGCGGTCGACGCTTCGCCTACCTCGCGGACCTGATTCCGTCGGCGGCGCACGTACGTTTGCCCTGGATCATCGCCTACGATGTACGACCGCTGGTTACGCTCGAAGAGAAGCAGCGTTTTCTGGCCGAGGCAATCGGCGAGAAATACCTGTGTGGATTCGAGCACGATCCTTCGTTGGGACTGGCGCAGCTCGATACGGACTCCAGGGGGAGGATAGAGGTCGAGGAAGTGCCCCAAACAGAAGATCCCCGGCGCGCCTAGCGTACCGGGGATCTCGAAGTGGGGGTGTTAGGGGTTATACGAAACCAGACTTCCTTATTTCAGCTCTTCCGCGGCACCTTTGAGCGCCGTAGCGAGCTCCTGCAGCTCGGGGTTATCGGTTGCGAGGGCTTCGGTTAGGTCGCCTAGGTCACCGAGCGAGTAGCCAACTTTGGAGGCATCGAGGGGGGTCTTACCCAATTCCATCTTGAGCTCTTCCAGTTTTTCGATTACCGGCTCGCCGCCCTCAACACCGTCCAGCTTACCGATCCAGCTCTCGATATTAGACAGGGCTGCCGAGGGTTCGAGCTTGGTCAAACCACCCGCCTCGGTGGCGGCGGCGAGCGTCGCGCCGGCCGTAACCGCTTCGGGCCCGGCATCGGTGCCGGTGGTTGGCTCCGCGCTGTAGTCGCCCGCCGGGGCAGAACTCTCTTGTGTCTGGCCGGAGAGTTCGGCGCCGGAGCTCGAGAGTGCTTCCCCGAGGGCAGCGAGTGGCGTACCCGCTTCGCCTAGCGCGGTGGTCTGTGCCCCTAAGCTAGAGAGGGTCATCCCGACGGCGTTCGCGTCGATACTGGATGCGGTAAGCTGTTCCTTGAGCGTGGTCAGCCCCTGACTCACGGAGTCGCTGCCCGGTACACCTTCGAGCTCGGCGATCCAGCTGTCGATGTTGGCCACCGCGGCGGTAGGATCGAGCTGGGTTAGGCCGCCGGCGGCCTCAACGGCATCCAGCGTGGCCTGCGGGGTTACGGCCGGGGCTTCGGTCGTCGTTTCTGTGCCCATGCTCGGGTCGTCTACCTGAGCGGATACTACAGTAAACGAGAGAGCGAGAGCTGGGAGGAGGGCAAATTTTTTCATAATTTTTTGTGCGTGTATTCCCACAAAGCAACTGACGTAAATCGTTGCTGTTCAATAATTATCAAATAAATATAGGGAGCAATTCCGGTAGTTATGATTTCACATCAACCGGACGCTTAGCGATTAAACAATTTAATTCACCACGATTCGAGACCAGTGCGCTTGCCTCCGGGGCGCCGGTGCCGGGGTCTCAGAGCCCGGCTAGGAACTTGCGATCTGGCGAAATCGCAGCTGATTTTCAGTTGATAGCAAGTCCTCAGACAGGCGCTCAATCCCTCCGAGATTTTACCGCGCGAGCGCCGCTCCTTCCAACCGTCCCGGGAGCACCGCGACCGCGATCTTCGAATCGGCCGTCCCGTAGTACAGGTACCACTGATCTCGAAAGTGGACCAGCCCCTCCACGAAACAAACCTCGTTGACCTCCCCCACCCGCTCGTAGTCCTTATCCGGCTCGATGAACGGCGCGTCGCTCCGGGCGATCAACTTGTACGGAGCCCCACTGTCGTACACCGCGTACCCGGCGGCGTAAGCAAATTTCGGCAGTCCGCTTTCGCTAAAACTCGCCGCGTTGCTCGCGTTGTAGATCAGCACGATCCCACCCTCGGTAGACAGGGCGTACGGCCCCGGCTCCACGAGCCGACTGTCGAAGTAGCCCCGCCGTGGGTGCAACACCTCGATGAAGGCGTTCGACTCCTCGTCGCGGACGGGCGACCAGCGCGCGAGGTCGGTGGACGTTGCCATGAACAGGTCGGTATCCCCGAAATACATCCAGTACTTACCGTCGATCTTCGTGGCGACGATCTTGTCTCCGACCCGCTCGCAAACGATGGCGCCGGACTTCGACCAGGTATCCGCGTCCGCCCCGCGCAGTACCGGTCCGAGCTTGCTCCACGTGCGGAGGTCCGCGGAGGTCGCTAGACAAAGTCGGGCCGTCTCCCCGTCGTACGCCGTGTAGGTCATCACGTACGTTCCGTCGGGGGCTTCCACAACGCGCGGATCCTCCACCCCGTCGAAGAGGAACGTACCGGTTTTGGCCTCCTCCGCTTTCGTTATAACGGGTTCCGCTTCCTTACGCCGGTTCCATTCCAGCACTTTCTGCTCGTCGAGGTCTGGATAGAAAACCGGCTTCGCCGATTTCTCGAAATGGAGCCCGTCCGTACTCGTCGCGAGACCGATGCGCGAGGTCCCGGTGGCATCCTGCGCGCGGTACAACAGGTAAACCGTATCGCCCCGCACCACGGCGGTTGGGTTCAACACGTTACGACTCTCCCAATGGATCACCCCCCCGCTTATTGGGTCGGTGAAGGTTAAATCGCTAGACGGGTTTAGGATCGGATTCAGCGAATCCACTTTCTGGAACTGCGGAAAAGATTGGGCCGTAGGCGCGGTACCCTTCGGGGAAACGCAACCCGTTGTTGCCAGCAAAAATGCCGAACAGAAGAGCGGAACTTTCGACTGGAGCATGTCGGAAGGTAAGCGAAGCGGAACAGCCTGAGATCGGGAGACGGTAGCCTACGCGCTGGCTACAATCTCGGGGAGCGCTTTGAGGAGCCCGTTTTAGCGGCAGCGGACCACTTCCGATTCAGCATCCTACTCAAACGAATGTATGGCCTTCGATCCGGAACTTGGAACTAACCCGGACCATTTCACGTGAGCTAACCGCGGTGCTCATTTAGGTCCTAAGGCAGGGTTACTAAGCTGCAGAGCCAGCCTTGACCAGTAGCCCCCGCTCCACCCGCCCCAGCACGAAATCGAGTTCTTCCTCGGTATTGAGGTGCGAGAAGCTGAAGCGCACGGTAACCATATCGTCGTCTTCCCCCCGGAAGGCCTTCATCACGTGACTGCCCGCATCCGCGCCCGAGCTACACGCGCTTCCCCCGCTCACCGCTACCCCACCGATGTCGAGGTTGAAGAGCAGCAGCTCGGCTCTCGGCGTGGCGGGGAAGCTGACGCTCAATACGGTGTAGAGGCTCTCGCCCTCCACGTCCGTATTGAGCCGCAGCTCCGGGAACCGCCGACGCAAACCGATCAGCAGGTACGTACGGAGCCCCTCGATGTACGTCCTGCGCTCCGCCATCTCCCGGTGCGCGAGTTCGAGGGCGGTCGCTAAGCCGGTAATCCCGTAGAGGTTTTCGGTGCCCCCGCGCATGTTGCGCTCCTGCGAACCGCCGTCCACCCAGGGCCGGAGGATGTGGTCGTTGGAGATGTACAAGAACCCAGTGCCCTTCGGACCGTGAAACTTATGCGCCGCCCCCGTGACGAAGTGCACCGGGAGCGCAGCGAGGTCGAGCGGGAAATGGCCCACCGTCTGCACGGAATCACTGTGGAAGAACGCGCCGTACTCCTCGCAAATCGCACCCACCTCGGCCAGGTCGATCATCGCCCCGATCTCGTTGTTGGCGTGCATCAAGCTCACCAGTACGCGGCGCCCGCCTAGCCGTTGGAGTTCGGCAAGTTTTGCCTCGAGCGCTTCGGTATCCGGGGCGCCCCAGGCGTCTAACGGCAGCCAGTGGGCGGCGACGTTGCCGGTACGCTGTACCTCGCCGATGGAGTGGAGCACGCAGTGGTGCTCGGTCGGCGAGGAGACGATGTCGGTGACGCCGAGGTCGCGCACGCTGCACTTGATGGCCGTGTTGCTCGCCTCGGTGCCGCCGCTCGTGAAGAAGACCTCCCCGAGGGAGCAGTTGAGCGACCCGGCCACCCGCTTGCGTGCCGCCTCGATGAGCGAGCGCCCCTTGCGCCCCTCGGCGTGGATGGAGCTCGGGTTGCCGAACTGCTCACCGAGCAGCGGTAGCATAGCCTCGAGCACTTCGGGCAGCAGCGGGGTAGACGCCGCGTTATCTAAGTAGACGCGCATAGCCTACAAAGGTGCACGGGCTCATTCGGTTGCCCCGCGCGTCCAGTAGTCGACCACGGTTACCTTCTCCAGGTGCGGTCCCAAGACCTCGGTGAAGGCTACATGTGCCGGGTGCGGGAGGTACGCCGCACGATCTGCTTCGCTCGCGAAGGTGAGTAGGTAGCAGTGCGTTAGCTCTGGATTGAGCTTTTCGGGGGAATTGTTGAGGCCCCATTCGTAAGACTGGATCTCGGGGATCTCGGACGGCAGCGCACTAAACGCGTCTTCGATCTCCTCAATGTCGGCCTCGGTCGCGCTCTCCTTAAACCCGAAGATCACGACGTGGCGAAGGAGCGAATCGCTTCCCGCAGTGACCATTTCCGTTAAAACGGCATCGTGCATGGATCCGATGTCCTGGGCGGAGCTCCCGCTCGCGCCGCAAGCACTGAGCGTTAAGGCGAGGCAGAGCGCGGCGAGGTGTTGCATGCCCGTAAGGTAGCTCTACGCGAGGGCCTTGCGCATGACGTCAACCGCTTCGGCGGCCAGGGCGGTAGCCGAGGCCTCGTCCTTGCTCTCCGCGATCACCCGCACGATGGGCTCCGTGTTGCTCGCGCGCAGGTGCACCCAGCCGGTAGGCATGTCTACGCGCACGCCATCGGATCTGTCGACCTCGTGGTCGGCGTAAGCGGTGGCCACGTGCTCGAGGATATCGGGCACCAGGCTGCGGTCCGGCAGCGGCATCTTCTCCTTCACGATCGTGTACTCCGGATAGCTGGCACGAATCTCACTCGCCTTGCGCCCGTCGGTGGCGAGCAGCGCCAAGACGAGCGCGATGCCTACGATGGAGTCGCGCCCGTAGTGCAGGTCGGGGTAGATGATCCCCCCGTTGCCTTCGCCGCCGAGTACGGCCCCCACCTCCCGCATCTTCTGCACGACCCACACCTCGCCCACGGCGCCGGCGGCGTAGCGCTGACCGTAGCGGGCGGCCACGTCGCGCAGCGCGCGCGAGCTCGACAGGTTGCTCACGACGCTGCCCGGCGTGCGGCGCAACACGTAATCCGCTACCGCTACGAGCGTGTACTCCTCGCCGAACATCTCCCCGTTCTCGCTCACGAGCACGAGGCGGTCCACGTCCGGATCCACGGCGATACCCAGGTCGGCCTTGCCCCGGCGCGTGGCGTCGGCGAGCTGGGTGAGGTTTTGCGGGAGCGGCTCGGCTTCGTGGGCGAAATCGCCGGTCACTTCCGCGTTGAGCAAGTCGTAGGTAACTCCGAGTTGGTCGAGCAAAGTGGGGACGCTGATGGCGCCGGTGCTGTTGATGCAGTCCACGACCACGTGCAGCTTAGCCGCCCTGATCGCCGCTACGTCGATGATCGGCAGGTCGAGTGCCCGCTGCACGTGCCGGTCGACGTCGTCGACGCTACGCTCGTACGTGCCGAGGTCGTCGACTTTGGCGTAGGTGAAATCCTTGGTACGCACGTAACCCTCGATGGCCTGCCCGGAGGCCGCCGAGAGAAACTCGCCGCGCTCGTTGAGCAGCTTGAGCGCGTTGTACTCCTTCGGATTGTGGCTGGCCGAGAGCACGATACCGCCCTGCGCGCCGTGCCGCACCACCGCCAGCTCGACGGTCGGCGTCGTGGACAGGTCGAGGTCTACGACGTCGACGCCCGACATCCGCAGCGTGGCCGTTACGATTTGCGCGACCACCGCGCCGCTGATCCGCCCGTCGCGCCCGATCACCACTTTCGGTTTCCCGCTGGCGCTAAAACCCGTCCAGAGCCACTTGGCGTAGCCGCTCGCGAAACCCACGAGGACTTCGGGCGTGAGGTTGGTATCGCTCGTACCGCCGATGGTGCCGCGGATACCGGAGACTGAAATGACTAGGGGCATGGGGGGGAAGGTATTAGCTCGACTGGCGTACGGAGAAATCGGGACGCACGGGCTCGCCGGCGGACCACGTTACGAGCGCGACGGGGAGGGTAACGGCGGCCTCCGCGGGCCAGCGCTCGGGCTGAAGTACCTCGAAGTCGAGCTTGCGGTAGAACCCGAGGACGGATTTGTAGAATCGACCGCCCCGGACGGGGAGCGAATCGTCGGCGATGGCCCATCCGCTCAGATGCGGCTCGCGTCGGCGAGCTTCCGTAAGTAGCGATTTGCCGACCGAGGCTCCCTGACCGCGCGGATGTACCAAAATCGAAAACCAGCGTACCGCGTACCGATCGTAAACGGCGAGCCAGCCGATCACTTCGTCGGCAGGGTCCAACGCGAGGTAGTGGTGGGTATTCGGGTGCGAAGCGATAGAACGCTCCAAGGCGCCTGGACTCTCCAGGGCGATCGCCTCCGGGAACAGCGAATTCCAGAGCTCGAAAACCTCCAACCACCGCGGTGTGGTGAGGTGGGTAACGACCTCGACGCGGAACTTCATCAAATTACGTTGACCTCGGGCACGAGGTCGACGCCGAACTTCTCTTTGACGTCGGCCAATATCTCCTGGGCGAGCCCCCACAGCTCGTGGCCGTGGCCTTCGCCGTGGTTGACGAGCACCAGCGCCTGGCGGTCGTGCACGCCGATGTTACCGCGGCGGTGTCCCTTCCAACCCGCCTGTTCGATCAGCCAGCCGGCGGGGATCTTGAACGTGCCGTCGGGCAGCTCGTAGAAACGTACGTCCGGGCGGCGCGCTTTGAGCTTTGCGAAAGCGTCGGCGTCAATGACCGGGTTCTTGAAGAACGAACCGGAGTTGCCGATCAGGGCCGGATCCGGGAGCTTGGACTGACGGATACCGATGACGGCTCGGCTGACGGACTGGATGTTGTGCTCCTCGCCGGCGTCGGTCAGTGAGGCGCGAATGTCGCCGTAGTCGGTGTTGAGCTTATGGTCGAGTTGCGTGAGGCGAAAGCGCACGTGGGTGATGATGTAGCGCTCCTTGAGCTCGCGCTTGAAGACGCTGTCTCGGTAGCCGAGCTGAAGCTCCGATGCGTCGAAGACCTCCTCCTCGCGCGTCTCCCGATTTACGGCGCGAACGGTTTCCAAATTGTCTTTGATCTCGACGCCGTACGCTCCGATGTTCTGGATCGGGGTCGCCCCCACGGATCCGGGGATCAGGCTCAGGTTCTCAAGTCCTCCCAGATCGTGACCCAACGTCCAGAGTACGAACTCGTGCCAGTTCTCGCCGGCGCCGGCTTCGACCAACGCCGCGCTCTCGTCGGCGCGTATGGTTTCGCGGCCGCGGATGTCCACGTGCAGTACGAGCCCCTCCACGTCTTTGGTCAGCAGCACGTTCGATCCTCCCCCGAGTACGAGCGCGGGCTGCTCACGGGCCAAGAGCTGCTGGATGGAGCTTACCGAGGTGGCCCGGTAGTAGCGCTCGGCGTGGACGTTTATACCGAACGTGTTGAGGGGCCGCAGGGAAACGTCGTGCAGCAGCTCGTCGGCCGGGGTGTTACGCTTTAGCTCGCTCGGGGCTTCGCTACTCATTTCGGTGGACTGATCTCATAGCGGGGATATCCCCAGTAGCCGGGGCGACGTAGTACGTTTATGCTACGGTCCGGTCCGACGTTAGGTTGCTCCCCGGCGTGCTGGAGTCGCACGGGACCCTCCGGCGTCTCGACGAAGACGTAGTAGCCCTCGGGCGGACCGTTGAGGGCTTCGCGGGTGATCCCGCGGCCGGACCGAAAGGCCGTCACCTCCCGCACGCGCAACGGTACGGTTTCGACGGCGTCGTCGCCGCCGAGGGTTCGGTTGGTGTAGTGCGCGAGCAGCGCCACGGCGGCCGTGCAGAGTACGATGCTGGAGCCGACGGCCTGAAATCTTCCGATGCCGGTTTTCGCGGTAAAGCTGAGCGCGAAGCCGATGGTACCCCCGAGGATGGAACCGTAGAACGCGGAGTTCGTCAGCAGCTCATCGGCGCCCAGGGTACCGTCCACCTCCGGGATCTCGAAAGCCCAACCCAGGATGGTGGCGATCCCTACGAGTAGGGCGAAGATGATCAGGATCGATTTCGACTTCACGCGTTCTCGAATTGAAGCTTCGCGAGGGAGTTGTAGAGTCCGTCCGGGCGCAGGCTGAGCTCGGTGTGGGTGCCGGACTCGACGACCTGTCCGTCGTCGATGACGAAGATCCGGTCCACGTCGCGGATGGTGGCGAGGCGGTGCGCGATCACGATGCTGGTGCGACCTTCCATGAGTCGGTCGAGCGCATCCTGGACCACCTTCTCGCTTTCGGCATCGAGGCTGCTGGTGGCCTCGTCGAGCAGCAGCACCCGAGGATCCTTGAGCAGGGCCCGCGCGATGGCGATCCGTTGCCGTTGTCCGCCGCTGAGCTTCACGCCGCGCTCCCCGACTAAGGTTTCGAATCCTTCCGGAAAACGCTCGATGAACTCCAGCGCATTCGCCTGTTCGGCGGCGCGTTCGATCTCCGGGCGAGTGGCATCGGGGCGGCCGTAGGCGATGTTGTCGGCGATGCTGCCGGCGAAAAGGAGGACTTCCTGGGGTACGAGTCCGAGGTTGGCACGGTAGCCGCCGAGGTCGAGACTCCGGATCTCCTGGCCGTCGATCTCGATGTGGCCCGCGTAGCCTTCGTAGAAGCGGAGGAGTAGCTGGAGGATGGTCGATTTTCCGGCGCCGCTCGGGCCGACCAGCGCGACGCGTTCGCCGGCCCGCACATCGAAGTTCATGCCTTTGAGTACGGGGATATCCTGGCGGGTGGGGTACCTGAAATCGACGTTGTGAAAGCTCACGTGGCCTTCGAGGGGGAGCGGTTTTGCGGAAGCGTTCTGTTTTAGCGAAAGCGCACTGCCGAGCATGCTGCCGGGCTCGGTGGGTTCGAGGAGGATGCCGCGGATGCGTTCGGTGGCGCCGACGGCGCCGAGGAGCTCGGTGTAGAAGTTACCGAGCCCGGCGATGGCGGCCCCGATGATCCCCGTGTAAACGACGAACTCGATGAGCGCACCCGGGGTGAGCACGCCTTCGTCGACCATGCGAGCCGCCTGCCAGATGATGAAGAACAGCGCGCCGAACAGGAAGGTAATGATGAAGACGCTAAACAGCGCGCGGGCCTGAGCGTAACGTAGGGCAACGGTGACGGTGGCGTCGAGGGCGGCCCCGTAGCGGCGGCGCTCGAGCCACTCGTTGACGTAGGCCTTGACGGCCTGGATGGCGAGCAGGCTCTCGGAGAGTACGTTGTTACTTTCGGCGAGGGCTTCCTGGCGCTCCTTAGAGAGTTTGCGGACGAACTTGCCGAAGAACATGGCACCGACGACGATGACCGGGAAGGTGGCCAGCATGATGAGCGAGAGCTTCGGCATGCGTACGGCGATGAAGACGACGCCGACCACGAGGATGATGATCTGCCGCAGGAACTCCGCGATCGTGATCGAGAAGGCGCTGTAAAGCTTCTCGACGTCGGCGGTGAGTCGCGAGATGAGCTCGCCGGTGCGATTTTGCTCGAAGAATTCGATGGGCAGGGCGATCATCCGGTCGTAGACGGCCTTGCGGACGTCGGCGATGCCGAGCTCCGAGACGCGCGCGAAGAGCAGCACGCGGAAGTAGCTGACGACGCTCTGCGCGACGAGGATGCCGAGCATGAGGAGTCCGAGCTGGTTGAGGTCGAAGTTGAGCTTGGAGTCGCCCGTGGCCTGGTCGACCAGTTGCCCCGTGAGGTACGGGAAGGCCATGAAGGTGAGACTGGAGAGGAAGAGCAGCACCACGCCGACGATGAGCGACCAGCGGTAGGGCCTGACGAACTGGAAGATCTTTAGCGCGTCACGCAGCTGCTCGCGGTCGAGCTTCGGCTTGGCGGCTTCGACTTCGGGAGTGGGGGTTACGGCCATAGCGCGGTGCCTTGGGGGCAGGCAGTACAACCGCGAAGGTAGGGGGATTGATGTGGGAAGTGGTCAGGGGGTAGTAGGAAGTGTGGGGGTGTGGCTCTGCGTTTGCAGCTGGTTCGCGATGGCGGGCTGGGTTTGTGTTTCGTGGTGCAGGGGATAGTATATGTTTGCTCGTTACCGACTAACCGTCAGTCGCTTACACGAAAGCGCCCCTATGGCAGGGGCGCTATAGGGGCAAATCGGTAGCCTCCATGGTTTTGACGATACAGGTTAGATATATACTTACAGTGCTACCACAAACCAGTTATTTCGACTAAGTTTAGCACCTCACCGTCATAACAGACGAAAAACCAACTCAGTCGTATGAAAAACTTAAGTACACTTATCGCAAGCCAAAAGACCGGTCCGGTCCGCTGGGGCTTACCTACTCGCCTTCGGCCCTCCGCCCCCCTTCGGGCACTAAGGAGAGAAGCACAACGCGGCCGATCGTTCGGTATCTACACCGACGCCCCGATAAACGTAGCCCATGTATAAAGGTAAACTACGGATCGGGAGGCTCATGGTCCGTTTCGCTCTCCTCGGACTACTAGTATCCGTAAGCACTTAGCCAAGCCCGTATTGTCGATTCGTCCCATCGGCCCGGAGGTTTGCGGGCATGGCAAACCTATCCCACCTCCCCGATGCCTGGCGTCAATCTGGGCTCTCCCAACGTGCTTTTTGCGAGCGCGAGGACATCAGTCTGGCGACCTTCAGCTACTGGCGCGGCAAAGAACTACGCGGCGAACAGCAGGCCGCCAGCGCGCCGGCCTTTACCGAAGTTATCGTTCAGCCTCAATGCCGCGCTCCCGGCGAGGCGCCCGCCATCGAGATTACCTACCCCGATGGTACTCGCGTGCGCATCCCCACGCCGACGCTGTCATCCCCCGTGCGGTGCTAGCCCTCGCCCCCGGGGTGCGGCTCTACTTCTACACCGGGGTATGCGACATGCGCAAGGGCTACGCCGGGCTGAGTGGCGTGGTTCGCTCGGCCTTCGGTCGTGATCCGGCCGATGGGGCGATCTACTGCTTTTGCAACCGCCGCCGCGACCGCATCAAACTCCTCTGTTTCGAGGGCGACGGGTTCGCCGTCTACTACAAAGTCCTCGCTGAGGGCACCCTCGAAGTACCGCAGCCGTCGTCAAAGGCTCCGTACGCCGCGGTGTCGCCCGAGACACTGCGCCTGATCCTCGGGGGCGTCAAGCTAGCCTCCATCGAGCGGAGAAAGCGCTACCGAAAAGCGGCCTAAGCACCAGTAATTGCTAGCGTTTCAGCTTGGACGACCGAGGGGCGTTTCGTACTTTGAGGGCCGTGGCAACTGACACACTTCTCCTGGCCAAGGACAAGCGAATCGCCCAGCTCGAGGCACAAATCCAAGCGCTCGAACAGGCTAATGAGGCGCTCTTGCGCCAGCTTCACGCCCGTCGCTCGGAGCGGTTCATCCCAGCTGGCGACGAGCAGCTCAATCTGTTCAGCGAGGTTGACGAGCAGATCGACATCGAAGAGCCGGCTAAGTCCACCGAGCCCGAGGCCGTCGTTACAAGGCACCCCGGCCGCAACCCCCTACCGGCACACTTCCCGCTCGAGGTAGAAGTCGTCGCCCCTGGACAGACCGACGCCGAGCGCGGCGAGTACGATGAGGCTAAGCTCGAACGCGAAGGGCACGTGCTCATAGGCTACGAAACTTCAGAGCGCGTTGAGTACCGGCCCGCGCAGTACGTGCGTATCCTCCAAAAGCGACCCACTTACAGATGCCTGGCCACCGGCGAGGTGAGTTGTGCTCACGCCCGCGACCGCGTGCTGGCCCGCTCGATAGCGGACGAAACGCTCGCCGCGGACGTGATCTTGAAGAAGTTTCTCGACCACCAGCCGCTCTACCGGCAGGCCGAGGCGCTCAAGCGCGACTACGACTGGGCTCTGAGTCCCGCCACGATGGGCAAGTGGGTCGAGCGCGTCGCCGCGACCCTCAAGCCGCTGTACAACGCGCTCGTGGACCGGATCATGGCCACGGACTACGTGCAGATGGACGAGTCCGGCATCCGCGTTCTCTCGGCCGACAAGCCCCGAGCGAGTCACCAGGGCTGGATGTGGCTCGTGCGCGATCCGACGACCGAGGCCGTAGCCTTCCGCTACGACAAGAGCCGCGGGTCGAAGCTGCCGGCCTCGGTGCTCGCGGACTTCAGCGGCGTGCTGCAGACCGACGGGTGGGGCCCCTACAAAACGGCCCTCGCAGGACTGCGGGCTAAGGGAGCCGACATACGTCAGATTGGATGCCTAGCCCACATCCGGCGCAAGCTCTTCGAGGCCACCGGCTCCGATCCAAGCGCGAAACAGGCCTTGGGTATCATCCAGCGCATCTACGCCCTCGAAGCTCGGTGGCGAGGTCTGCCGCCTGATCAGCGACTAGCAGAACGCAAAGCCCAACTCACGCCGGTGTTCGCCGAGTTGACTGCTTGGCTAGCGAAGGACCAGCACGCCCCCATCCCGAAGACGCCCCTGGGCAAGGCCATCGGCTACGCCCGCCACCAGTGGCCGTCGCTGAGCGTGGTGCTCGAAGATGGGCGCGTCGAACTCGACAACAATGGCATCGAGAATCAAGTCCGCCCGCTGGCCCTCGGCAGGAAGAATTACCTGTTCGCCGGCAATCACGGGGCGGCCGAGAACATTGCCGTGCTGTACAGTCTGCTATTGAGCTGCAAGGCGGCTGGTGTCAACCCGCGGGCCTGGCTCAACGACACGCTCGCTCGCATCCTACCACACCCAGTCAATCGCGTGGCCGAGCTGCTGCCTAGTAATTTTAGTCCAGAACTTCGGGACGGGGTTGGCTAAGCGGATACTAGTATCCCTATACGCGACCTCCCCCTTGGCAGCCCAAGGAGGCCCCCCTCCAATATTAAACCCTGACGACGATGGTGGAAGTGGTTCTCCCTACGCCAACTATTGTAATTTTCCGGGAACGGGAGACGTGTTATACATCGAAGTGTGGTTCAATAATGATAACGGCAACTGCATTACGGACGACTGGAGATCTGTACATTATATGAAAATTGGACCAAATAAAAGGAGAACTTCTTTCAATCCATATACTGGAAAACGTGAAACAATGGATTGGAACCTATGGGGATGTTGCGATGAGCAGATGCTCGCTGGTCGCGGTGGCAATGGAGTGCAGAAATCATGTTTGCTAGACCCCGGCTGTTTCGATTGCAGAGACGTAGACAGGTGGGCTTCTTGTGCTATAAACTGTGAACAATGCCGGTAATTCAATACGCAACCCAAAACGCTTAAATTTTACAATAATGAAATCTATTCGAATCTTACAGGTCGCAATCGCGTTCAGCTTCATCTTCTTGGGGGCCTGCAATAAGGATGTGTCGTCATCCGTCGCGCCCCCTCCCTCCGATGAAGTCGGCGAGCGGGAGGCCTCCGAGAAGTTACAGTTCTGGTCGGAGTATTTCTTGAACATTCCGACATCCGATCGGGACCCGGGCTACGTAACTCGCGGAGATCTCCTTCCCGGTAAAGGCAGTAACCCTATTGCGGAATTACGGTTGGGTACCGAGGTCGGGATACACGAAGACACTATATCCTGGGAGTACATGCACGATTTTACGCAGATGCACCTGCCTCACGACGGGATCGACCCAACGGTCTTCGATTCGGCTTACAGCCCGAGCCTCACCGTGGTCGCCATGGAGATAGCCCACCGCAAAGCGATGAACGCCCCCCAGTCACCCCGCCGCGATAGCGTTATGGAGTACTGGATGGACATGCTCGTGCTACACAGGGGCGCGGAAACCAAAATCATGGCGGAGCTCGCCCGAGCACTGCAACCGATTGTGGGCAGCGCGAAGTACAACGCGTACCGCGATTACATCGTCGACCGTGCGGAGAAAGACTTGATGGAACTGACCCCGGCCTTGGAAGAGGCTCGAAGCAGGATCGAATTGGGAGAGGAAGACTTATCCGAGAACTACGTGTTTCAGTATGACCTACAACACTACATGGAACAATACCTTAAGGCGGAGGAGGCACTCGGGATGTTGAGTGTGACTAGGTAATACTCTGAGTGTACGTAATCCCGAAACCCCCTACCGACTTAAAACCGGTACGGGGTTTTTCGTTTACGTCAAGACCTCCCACCGACCGCCATCCCGACGTTGGCGGTTCCCGGGGGCACCCGCCTGACACCAGGCCCGGATCTTGGCCTTGGTCTTACCGAGCTTGCCGGCCGCCTGCCTCGAGGTCAGCCACTGGTTTTTCCCTGGTGTGCTTCACGGCCTCGGTGACGGCGGTCTCGATCAGACCTTAATTCCTCGGGAGTAAGTTGAATAACCGTATAAATCGTACGTTGCATACGGTATTTTATAGTATGAAACGCAAATAGACCCGACACGTAATCCAAAACGCTTAAATTCTACAATAATGAAGTCTATTCGAATCTTACAGCTCGCAATCGCGTTCAGCTTTATCTTCTTGAGCGCCTGCACCAAGAACGTGTCCTCATCCGTCGCGACCCCCCCCTCCAACGAAGTCGGCGAGCGGGAGGCCTCCGAGAAGTTACAGTTCTGGTCGGAGTATTTCTTAAACACCCCAACCTCAGATCGGGACCCGGGCTACGTGACCCGCGGGTCTCTCCTCCCCGGTAAAGGCAATAACCCTATCGCGGAACTACGGTTGGGCACTGAGGTTAAAACACACGAGGATACTATATCCTGGGAGTACATGCACGATTTTATGCAGGTGTACCTGCCTCACGACAAGATCGACCCGACGGTCTTCGATTCGGCTTACAGCCCGAGCCTCACCGTGGTCGCCATGGAGATAGCCCACCGCAAGGCGATGAACGCCCCCCAGTCACCCCGCCGCGATAGCGTTATGGAGTACTGGATGGACATGCTCGTGTTACACAAGGGCGCGGAAACCAAAATCATGGCGGAGCTCGCCCAAGCACTGCAACCGATTGTGAGCAGCGCGAAGTACAATACGTACCGCGATTACATCGTCGACCGAGCGGAGAAAGACCTAGTGGAATCAACCCCAATACTGGAAGAAGCACGACGTAGGATTGAATCGGGAGGGGAAGACTTATCTGAAAACTACGTGTTCCAGTATGAACTACAAATAGAGATGGAACAATACCTCAAGGCGGAAGAGGCACTCGGGATGTTGAGTGTGACTAGGTAACATCCAAACGCCATCGTTCCTGAAACCCCCTACTGACTCAAACCGGTAGGGGGTTTTCCGTTTACGCCAAGACCTACCACCGACTGCCATCCCGACGTTGACGGTCCCCTAGGGCGCCCGCCCGACACTAGGCCCTGACCGTGGCCTCGGTTTTCCCTCGCGCTTAGCCGTTTGTTTAGTGGTGGTCAGCCGCTGTCTCTACCCCAGCTGCTCCACAGCCCTCCAGCAGCGGGGCGGATGAGGCTTCGTAGCTCGTTGCAACACGAATAGGAAGTGTGGGGCTGTGGCTCTACATTCGCGCCTGGCTTGCGATGGCGGGCCGGGTTGGGTCTCGTAGTACAACGGATAGTATACAGGTTTCCGGAGCCTGGGATGATGGTTCGATTCCATCCGAGACCACTTCCGATCGTCCAGCTGGTTGAGTTCGCGCCTAACTCCGTCGGGGATACCTTTCGGGCTCCCAACAGTGACTGAGCGTGACGGAATTTACAGCCGAGCTACTAGGAACCTTCTTGTTGATCCTCCTAGGTTGCGGCGTGGTCGCCAACGTGGTCCTCAAAGGCACCAAAGGCCACGCCTCGGGTTGGATGGTCATCTGCACCGCGTGGGCGCTGGCCGTGTACGTAGGCGTGGTCGTTGCCGCCCCCTACAGCGGCGCACACCTCAATCCGGCCGTTTCGATCGGGCTGGCCATCGCGGGCGATTTTCCCTGGACGAAAGTGCCGCCCTTCGTGCTCGCGCAAGTGCTCGGCGCTTTCCTCGGCGCGACGGTCGCCTGGGGCATGTACCGCGATCACTTCCTCGCGACCGAGGATCCGGACTCAAAACTGGCTGTGTTCGCCACCGTGCCCGCGATCCGCAACTACGCGTCCAACTTCTTCAGTGAGTTCGTCGGCGCCTTCGTGCTCGTGTTTACCATCTTCTACTTCACCGACGCGACGATCACCGACGCCGATGAGGTGGTCGTCGGACTCGGCTCCATCGGTGCGCTGCCCGTTGCGTTCTTGGTCTGGACGATCGGTCTCGGCCTCGGCGGCACGACCGGTTACGCGATCAACCCGGCGCGCGACCTCGGCCCGCGCATCGCCCACGCGGCGTTGCCGATACGCGGGAAAGGCGGCAGCGACTGGTCCTACGCCTGGGTTCCTATCCTGGGGCCCATTGCTGGTGCCGCGGCCGCTGCGGGACTGAAGCTACTCCTCGACGGAGTCTGATGCTTTAGCGGTCCATGCCCAGTGGCCCCTAGTCAAACAGCACCAACTTATCCTCCGGCTTCACCTCCAGCGCGACCACCCGGTCGAGCGGATCCGGCTCCGGCGGCAGGTAGCTGAAGTTAATGTTCTCGTTTTCGGCGTGCACCCGGAAATCTTCGATCACGTCGAGTACGTCCGGGTCGACGGCGACGGCGCGGCGACCGTCGATAACGACGCTCGAGCCGCTCGGCTGATCGTTCAGCGTTTGCCGGATGCGGGCTTTGTTGAGGAACGAGACGTGGTCGCTTAACTCCAACACGAGCACCTCACCGTCCTGGTGGCGCCGCTTACCCGTGAAGTAGGGGATCTGCATGTTGTCCCAGAGCAGGAAGAGTACGGAAGTGCCTAAGCCGATGCCGATACCCGTGAGCAGATCCGTGAAGTAGATCGCGACTACCGTGATGAGGAAGGGCAGGAACTGCGAGTAGCCACGCCGCCACTGCTCCACGAACAGGGTCGGTTTGGCGAGCTTGTACCCGACCACGAGCAGCACCGCCGCCAGACTCGCCATCGGCACGTAGTTCATCGCCGCCGGGAACAGCACCACCGCCGCCACGATCCAAACGCCGTGCAGGATGGCGGAGCGTTTGGTGGTGGCACCCGCCTGGAGATTTGCCGAAGAGCGGACGATCACCTGCGTCACGGGCAACCCCCCGATCAGGCCGCTCAGCGCGTTGCCGATACCCTGCGCCACGAGCTCCCGGTTGGCGGGCGTCATCTCGCGGCGGGGGTCCATCTTGTCCGTCGCCTCCACGCAGAGCAGCGTCTCGAGACTCGCCACGATGGCGATCGTCACGGCCGTCGTCCAGACCGCGGGATTCGCGAAGGCCGTCCAGTCGGGCATCGTGAGCAGGCCACCGAGCTCGCCGAGCGACTCGGCGATCGGGATGGCGATGGTGTGTTCCGGGCCTAAGGCCCAGCTCGTGCCCATGTAGGCGAAATTTAAGCCCACCCCCGCGAGCACCGCCAACAGCGGACCGGGGATGTGTTGCAGCACCGCCTGTCGCTTTACCCAACCCGTTTGAAATCCGACGATGAGCGCCAGTCCGACGACCGTGATGAGTACGGCCCCCGGATTGACGTAGTCGAACATGTTGATCAGCTCGGAGGTCGTCGTCTCGCCATCCGCCTGCACGTAGTCCAAGTCCCCCTCGTAGTCCGCGTCGTAGCCCACGGCGTGCGGTAGTTGCTTGAGGAAAATGATGACGCCGATCCCGGCGAGCATCCCCTTGATCACGGCGTTCGGGAAGAAATAGGCGACGATTCCGGCACGCAGCACCCCGAGTCCTACCTGCAGTGCACCGGCGATCATCACCGTGAGCAGGAAAGCTTCGAACCCGAGTCCGGCGATCGCTTCGGCGACGATGACGGCGAGTCCGGCGGCGGGACCGGATACACCGAGCCTAGACTGCGAGGCCGCCCCGACGATTACGCCGCCGATGAGGCCGGCGATGAGGCCGGACAGGGGCGGGGCGTCACTGGCTACGGCGATCCCCAAACAGAGCGGAATGGCGACCAGGAAGACGACGAGGGAAGCACTCAGGTCGCGGCCCCAAGAATTAGGTGAGCTCATGTGGTCGGGATTCGGCGGAAAAGATTAGCCAGCAGTATTACACGGACGTGTAGTAGCAAAGCTATAATCTTTTCAAACGGTTCCGACTCGGGTCCTGTTTTGCCCCTACCTGATTTGCGTAACCTTCACGCGCGCGCACCGCGCTGAGGGACAGCGGTAAAGCGCACCCGCACGCTGCCCCCCTCGCTCGTGGCGGGGTAGTCGATCTTTCCGCCGAGGTCGCTCACGAGGTAGTTGACCAAACGGAGTCCTTGCTGCGTCGGCACGGAGCTGATTCCGCCGATGCCGTTGTCGGCGACGGTCAGCGATACGCTGTTGCCCTCCTTCGTCATCGATACGTCCACCTTGCCCTGGCCACCCCCCGGGAAGGCGTGGCGAAAGGCGTTACCGATCAGCTCCGTGTAGATGAGGGCGACCGGCACGGCCTGGTCGAGCGGTAAGCGCAGCGGCATCGAGTTCGTCGTCAGCGTAACCGCCGTATTCGGGTTGAGCAGCTTCTTGAGGTCCGGATCGAATTTGTTGTAGAACGCCTCCATGGCCACCTCGTGCGTGTCGCCGGTGTCGAAGGAGCTCTGCGCCAAAAAGGTGAGGGCCGCATCCTGGGCGGCGAGTTGGTTGGCCGGTGAGGTCGGACCCGCCGTCGCGATCCGCGCGGCGTGCGTCTGGATGAGCTTACGCGTTTGGTTGAGCTGCGCGCGCGCGCTGGCCGTAAGCTGCGTGCGTGCTTCCGCAAAACCGACCTCACTGGCCTCGCGGGCTTCCTCCGCCTTGGCGATCTCCCCGCGTAACTTCTTGACCGTAGCGAGGAAGGCCAGTATGCCGAGGGCGAGTACGGCGGCGCAGATCCCGATGACGGTGATGTACTGAACGCGGGCGGCCGAACGCTCCTCCTCGAGGGTTTGCGTCGTCTGCTCCTGCGAGCCGAGCGCGGCTACCCGCGCCTGCTCAGCCGCCTTCGACTCGGCCTGCGAGGCGGCGAGCGCGGTGGCGGCGTCGGCGAGGTCGGCCTGCCGCTCCAGGCGGTCGGCTTTCTGAAAGAACTCAATCGCTTTCGAGTACACCCGACGGGTGGAGTCGAGCTTGCCCTGCAACCGGTTGGCCCGGGCCTGGAGGCGTAGATCGTCGGTTGCTTCGGCCTGGCGGAGGGCCTGGCGCGTTAGCGCGTAATCGGGTCGACCGCGCAGGTAAGCCTCCTCGGCCCGATCGAGCGATTGGGTAATGGGTCCCGTCTGCGCCTGCGCCGCAGAGCTCAGGTTGGCAACGCAGAACAGAAAGAGGCAAAGGGCGAAATACCGCAGGGTCATGGGTCTACACATTAGAGCCAATACTTACGGAACGGTGCGGTTTAGGATACTAAGAAATTTAGAAAACTTCGAAAACGGCGCGGATCTAATCGAACAAAGGCGCTTCGGTTGACACTACTCGGGCTGACTACCTGGTACGCAGACTCAGTTGCAGCTCCTCGGTTACCATAGTTACATCGTGCCTACCGGTCGTGCAGCTACTCGTATCGTAATACGGACTACCGCGCTGGTCGAACCGACAGACTTGTCGAGATGCAAGTCAAGACCTACCTTTGTTGTCTAGCTGGACAACTTCCTATGCCGACATTCTACACGGTCGATGGCGTCAAGATCCAGCTCTATTTCGATGATCACGTGCCCCCGCACTTCCACGCAACGATTGCGGAGTACGAGGCTCTGATCGATATTGAAACCTTGGACATCCTGGAGGGTGAGCTTCCGAAAAAGAAGAGAAAGCAAATCGTAGACTGGGCAACCGACCACCGAGAAGATCTACTCGCCATATGGAACGAGTTACAAAGGCGTACAAAATGAAAGTTATACCGCGTATACTCAAGATCTCAGAAATTAAGGGCAATACTATTTACTGCGTGTTCAACACGGGGCAGCATCGGATTATCGATATAGACAAGTTCATCTCGGATAATCAGCAGGGAGATCCGCTACGGCTAGGAAGACTCACCGAGAAAAGTACGCTGAGTCAAGCGGTTGTCTCCGAAGGGACGCTAAGCTGGCCGAACCTTCGCGAACGCGTGGCGCTACCCGGAGGACGAACGATCGAAGTCGATTACGATTTAGATCCAGTACTGCTCTACAGGTCGAGCGTAGAGGATACCGAGCGAGAACGAAAGAACCGAATCGGCGATTTGCTCAAGGCCGCCAGGAAGAAAGTAGGTCTTACACAGGAAGAGTTAGCAAATCGGGTAGGGACATCGAAAGGGTATATCAGTAGAATCGAGAATAATCGCTCCGACATAGGATTAAGTACACTCCGCCGAATCGTAGAGGTAGGTCTCGACAAAAGGCTCGCTATTATCGATTAGCTAGCTTTCTAATCGCACTAGTCGAAACCTACCCAAACAAAGGCACCTCGATCAGCAAGACTCGCGCGGATTCTTTCGCCCGTAAGCTCAGTTGCGTCACGTCGGTTACCTCCACCGCGTCGCGGCCGCCGGCCGACGCCCCCGCCACGGTCGCCTCCCCCTCGAGCACGAAGGCGTACACCCCGTGGCGTTCGTCGTGTAATCCGTAGCTCACTTCTACACTGGGTTTCAACTCGGCGAGCGTAAACCAAGCGTCCTGGTGCACCCATACGCCGGGATCGTCCTGCGAAGGACTCACCAGTTGCCGCAGCCCGTTCTCTGCTATCGGAATGGTGTCGATGGCGAGCTGCTGGTAACGCGGCTCCACCCGCGTCTCCCGCGGAATTACCCAGATTTGCAGAAAGCGTACCTCCTCGTGTAGACTGCCGTTCTTCTCGGAGTGCTCCACCCCGGTACCGGCCGACATCACCTGGATGTCGCCCGTCTTTATCAGCGAGCGCGTGCCCATCGAATCTCGGTGCTCGAGCACGCCGGCCAGCGGCAGGGAGACGATCTCCATGTCGCGGTGAGGGTGCCTGCCGAAGCCACGCCCGCCGGCGACCACGTCGTCGTTGAGCACGCGGAGCGCCCCGAAGCCCATTCGCCCGGGATTGTGGTAGTTTGCGAACGAGAAGCTGTGGTGCGTGTCGAGCCAACCGTGGTTCGCGTGCCCTCGTGAAGCCGCCGGAATCAAATTCGTCATGATATTAGATGTAGCTACATCGATCGGTGTGGCTACATCAACAATATTCGTCCCTCGCTTGGTTGCCCGCCCACCTAACCAACTATTTGTTTGATTTTAGCGGCTCACTAACGCTATGCACAGTCCTTTCGGCCAAGGCCCCCTCCTCCGAGATCTCGGGCGCCAGTACCAGGCGATCGTGCGCTGGGCCCTAACCGCCGACGCCCCCCTACCCGCTCGCCTGGCGCAGCTCACCCAGCAGGTCAAGGCCTTTTTCATCGAGCTCGTCGACGAGCAGGGCCCGAGCTTCGCCAACCACTTCGCCCGCATGAGCTACGTGGGGCAAGTCGCGCAGCTCCCGCCGCGGCTCACCTACTACCTGCACCAGTTCGACCGGGAGGCCGCCGCCCACTTACGTGAAAACGAGACCCACTTAGACGGACAACAGATTCTGCTACTCGGCAGTCGCGCCCTCACCGACGTGATCGCGGCCGTGACGCAACTGCCCTGCCCGCCCGACCTCGTCGATCTACTGCCGACGGACTACGGCGCCTTCCGGCTGCGGAGCTACGAGGTAGCCGAGTTCAAGCCGCAGTTGCGCGCCCTCGTGCTCGAACACCTCGAAGCGCGGCAGGTGCTGCGCGTGCGACTCGTCGAGGAGCCGGGTCTCGACCACGTGGTGCACTACGCTCGCGCCGGCTACAACGAGCGCTTCGTGCAGCCCGCCGTGCGCCTCATCGCTCGGTACTTCGAGCTTCCCCTCGAGGTCAACCTGCTCGCCGTGGAGGTAGATACGGAAGGTGAGCTCGTGCCCGGGCACCTCATCATCGACCCGGATTACCTGGTCGACATCACGTCCATCTCCAAGTGCTTCGACCACAACGGCGCGAAAGCGGTCCGCTACCTGCTCGGTCGACTGAGCCCGCGCACGAGTTCCTGGAAGATGCTCGCCGGAAACGTAGCCAACCACTTCCTCGATCAGGCGGTCGCCCGGCGCAGCAAGCCGTTTGAGGCGAGTTTTCGCGAAAGCTTCAAGCTGTATCCGCTGGAGTACGTGCGGCTCGGCGACGGGGAGCTGCGCGAGCTGATGGCGGCCTGCGAGAACCACTACCGGGTGATCGCCGACTGCGTGGCGCGCCACCTCCCGCGCGAGTCGATCAACTGCGACAAGGCCGAGGTGGAGCCGAGCTTCTACGCCGAACGCTACGGCATCCAGGGGCGACTCGACCTATTCATCCCCCCGCACGGCGGTCGCGACGCGGCCATCGTCGAGCTCAAGAGCGGCAGCATCTACCGCCCGAACAACCACAAACTCAACTGGGAGCATTACATCCAGACGCTCCTTTACGACCTGCTCGTGAAGTCGGTGTTCGGCGACCGCACCGACGCGCGCAACTACATCCTGTACTCGCGCGACAAGGAGCTGCCGCTGCGCTACGCTCCCCGCAACAAGGCGAAACAGTACGAAGCGCTGTCCGTGCGCAACCAAATGATGGCGACCGAGCGCCTGCTCGCCGCCAGTCAGCCCGGCCAAACCTCCCCCCTCGACCACTTGACGCCCGAACGTTTCGGCGACCTCACCGGCTTCGAGAAGCGCAACCTACACGCGTTTCACCAAGCTTATTCCGGGCTCAGCGACCTGGAGCGCGACTACCTACGCGCCTTCACCGGCTTCATCGCGCGCGAGCAGCGACTGGCCAAGGTCGGTTGCCACGGCACCGAGCGCATCAGCGGACAGAGTGCCCTCTGGCGCGAGGACCTCGCGGTCAAACGGGAGGGCTACGCGATCCTCGACGGACTCGAGTTGCAGCAAATCGCCCAGCGCGATGAGGTCCCCATCCTCACCTTCCGCCGCCCGGCCGCCCTCGACGCCAACCTGACCAGCTTCCGGCGGGGCGATATCGTGGTGCTGTACCCGGGCGATCCGAGTAAACGGGCCGTGCTGCACCACCAGGTAAACAAGGGTACGATCCTCGGCATCGACGCCGACCGGGTAAAGGTGCAGCTGCGGGCGAGTCAGCCCGACCTCACCCGCTTCGAAGACTACGCGGCGTGGAACATCGAGGGCGATCTGTTCGACAGCTCCTTCGGGCAGCTGTACGGCAACCTGATGGAATTCGCCGCCGCACCGAGCAACGCCCGCCGACTCGTGCTCGGGCTGCAGGCGCCGCGCGAGGTGGTGCCGGCGGAGGTGCGACCGCCCTACGACCTCACGCAGGAGCAGGCCGCCATCTTCCGGCAGATCGTCGCCGCCGAAGATTACTACCTGCTGTGGGGGCCGCCCGGGACCGGCAAAACGAGCATGGTCCTGCGCCACCTCTGCGATCACTTCGTGAATCGTACGAACGAGCGGCTACTCATCGTCGCCTACACCAACCGCGCCGTCGATGAGATCTGCCGCGCGCTCGCCGACGTCAGCAGCGACATCGAGCGCAAGTACCTGCGCGTCGGCTCCGCGCACTCCTGCGGTGAGGAGTGGCGCAACTCACTGTTGCAGGCACGCATCCAGCACGCGCGCTCGCGCGACGAGATCAAGGAGCTGCTCCGGGCACAGCGCATCGTGGTCGGTACGGTCTCCTCGGTGCTCGGCAAGGGGGAGAACTTGTTCTCGCTCGTCGATTTCGATCGACTCATCGTCGACGAAGCCTCACAACTGCTGGAGCCGGCGCTCGCCAACCTGCTGGCGCGCTACCCGCGGGCCGTACTCATCGGCGACCACCGCCAGCTGCCGGCGGTCGTTACGCAGGCTCCCCGAGAAACGCGCGTGAGCCACGAGCCCCTGCGCGAGATCGGGCTCGTCGACTTGCGCAACTCGCTGTTCGAACGCCTTTTCGAGCGCTGTAAGGCGCAGGGTTGGACCTGGGCCTACGGACAGCTCACGCGCCAGGGCCGCATGCACGGCGAGCTCGCCGCTTACGCCAACGCCGCCTTCTACGAAAACAAGCTGCAAATCATCGGTCGGCAGCAACCCTCCGAGGACTGGCAGCAGCTGCCGAACCGCTACAAATCCCCCCCCGCCGACGACTGCTCCGAGCTCGACACCCTCTTCTGCGAGCGCTCCTTCGTGTTCGTGGATACGCCCGTCGACCTGTCCGACAAAGCGTTTCGCACCAATCAGCACGAGGCCACCGCCATCGTCGACGCCATCGGCGCCCTGGCGCGAATCCGCCAGTGCGATCACTATACCCTCAAGCCGGGCGACATCGGCATAATCACCCCGTACCGCGCGCAGATCGCCCGGCTCCGCACGGCCATCCAGCAGTCCGCACTCGCCCCGCACTGGGACCAAATCAACGTCGACACCGTGGAGCGCTACCAGGGCTCCTCCTACCGGATCGTAATCTTGAGCCTGTGCGCCAACCAGGGCTCGCAGGTGGCCCAACTCAGCTCCCTCAACCACGAAGGCGTCGACCGCAAGCTCAACGTAGCCCTGACCCGCGCCAAAGAACGCGTCATCGCCTTCGGCAACGTGGACCTGCTCAACGACCACAACCCCGCCTACAGGCGATTCATCGCGCACTGCGTAACGACCGGAGGACTCTACCGGCCCGAGGTGGCCGAGCTGGCGATGCCGGCTTAGCCTAATCGATCCCGAGCACCTTGTGCACCTGCACGCTGATGCGCCACTCCGGGTGCGCGAGGCAGTACTGTACGCAGGCGCGCGTGTTCTCCAGCGTAGCGGCACCGTCGAGTGGCTGCAGGAAGCGATTGGCGAAGGCCGCTCCCGCAAAACGTTCCGGCCCCGCCTCCGCTTCCGCCTGCGGGTACACGAGTTTGAGCTCATCGCCCCGCGTAACGACCAACTCCGTGCTGGCCTTCGGGCTCACGCACACCCAATCCAAATCTCGCGGGAGCGGCAGGGTGCCGTTGGTCTCGATACCGACTTCGAAACCGGCGGAGTGAAGGGCCTCCACGGCCGCATCGTCGAGCTGAAGCGCGGGCTCCCCGCCCGTACAAACGACGTACGGCGTGCCACCGCCCGGCCAGAAGCTCGCCACGTGGGCGGCGAGCGCGGTGGCATCGCGAAACTTACCGCCCCCCGGTCCGTCGGTACCCACGAACTGCGTATCGCAAAACCGACAGACCGCCCGCGCGCGGTCGCGCTCCCGCCCCGTCCAGAGGTTACACCCCGCGAAACGCAGGAACACGGCGGCCCGGCCGGCCTGCGCGCCTTCGCCCTGTAGGGTGTAGTACGTTTCTTTAACGGCGTAACTCATGCACGATCAGTGGTCCGGCGCGGCGAGGACGAAGGCGTCCACCTCGATCTCGACCAGCAGCGCGGGATCGATAAACCCACGCACGGTGAGCAGGGTTGCCGCCGGACGCACATCCGCCATCGCGACAGCGTGCGCGGCGGTAACGGCGTCGGCGTGACTGGCGTCGGTAATGTAGAGTCGGGTGCGAACGATGTCCCCGATCTCGGCACCGACTTCGGCTAGGCTGGTCGCGATCTTTTCGAAAATAAAGGTGGCCTGCGCCACGACATCACCTGGCCCCACCAGTCGCTCACCGTCCATCGCCGTGGTACCGCTTACACAAATCAGCGGTCCCCGGCGTACCGCCCGCGAGTACGCGACGCGCTGTTCCCAGGGCGTTCCGGAGTCGTGGCGGCGGGTCATACGTTTGCTTTCGTGCAGGTGAGTACCCAGTAGTCGAAGAGCGGTTCGCGGCGGTGCAGGTGTCTTGAGATAGCCCGGAGTCCGGCCGCCTCGAGCAGGGCGATATATTCGCTCAGATCGTACTGGTGCGGATGTAAAATATCGCCGGGCACGGCTCGGAACAGGGGTTTCAGCCAGGCGCGGCGGTGTGCGTCCACGCTCACGACGACCACCCCCCCGGCTTCGACCGATTTCGCCAGAACGCGCATTACGCCCTCGATGTCCTGCACGTGGTTGATCACGTTGAGACAAAACACGTACGCGTAAGCCTGCTCCGGGCGAAAGGACTCGAGCGGTGCTTCGATCCACGTAACCTGCGCGTAATCGCCGCGCCTGAAGTGCGCCAACCCCTCGTAAGCGCTCAACAGCGGATCGACCGCCGTCACGGCGCAGGCGGGCAGGGCGGTGAAGATACCCGCCGGACCGCAGCCCGCGTCGAGCACGCGTGCCCCCGGTTTCGGCGAAAGCCCGAGGGTGGCGAGTAAGTCGAGCCAGTAACCGCGCTTCCAGCCGAGGTACTCCCCCACGGGCTTAGCGCGCAGGTAGCGCCGCCACCACCGAATCTCCGCCGCTTGCGCCACGCGCCACCGCCATGTAGAAACCCCGATTACCGTCGCGTTTTAGACACGCGAATCTAGTACGACGCCCCGCGGGCCGGGTACCTTTGCGCGATGCAGCTCGCTCCCGGTCAGATGATCCTCCTCAAATTGACGCGCGAACGCGCCACGGTGATCGCGGAGCGGGAGGGCGGGCGCTACCTCGTGGAGGCGGCCGTCGACGACGAGCGTTTCGAGGTGGGGCAGGACGACATCGAGCCGGTGGTCGCTCCGCCGCCGAGACCGGCGGCGGAAGCTGCGGCCCGCCCGGAGCCGAAGCGCGCGGATTTACGCCTCTACCCAGATCCGGACGGGCCGGCCGTACAGCTCGGATTCCTACCCGCCGGCGAAGCGACTTTCGACGTAGCGCTGCTCAATTTCAGCACCGAGAGCCTACTCTACAGCGTGCACCTGGTGGCGAACACCGGGCAGCAGTGGGAGCGTCGGGGCGTGCTCGGCTCCACGCAGGGTACGGTGCTCGGGCACCTTTACCGCGACTCGCTCAACGAGAACGCGACGGTGGAGGTGGAGGTGAGCCGCAGGGCGGAAACGGGCACCGACTCGAAGCAGTCGCGCAGCGTGAAGCTCAAACCCAAGCTGTTTTACAAGAATACGAAGCCGGTCAACTGGTTCCCGGAGGACGTGACGCTCTTCGCGGTGTTCGACACGGTAAAGCTGGTGCGGGTAGCGAAGGAGAGCATCCGGGCGTACACGCAGAAGAACGTGGCCCCCGCGGTGATCCCCGAGGAAAAGCGGGAGCGGCTCGACGTGAACAAGTACGGGGTGCTCGCGGCCGCTTCCTTTCAACCGGAACTCGACCTGCACATCGAGAAGCTCGTCGAGGACGCGGGTGAGATGAAGGGTTCCGAGATGCTGGAGCTTCAGCTCAAGCACCTCGAGAGCTACCTCGACGTGGCCATCCGCCTCGGGGTGCCGAAGGTGTACATCATCCACGGCAACGGCTCCGGCGTTTTGCGGGAGCGGATCCACCACCGCCTGGGGACCATGGGCGACGTGGAGCGATTCAACGCGGGCTACCTGCCCAAGTACGGGAACGGCGCAACGGAGGTCATTTTTCACGACTAGCTCGCCAACAGCCAGTTGGCGGCCTCGTACAGGCTCGGCAGGTAGGCGTCTACTCGTGGGTCGTCGGCCTCCGACCCCTCACCCACGAAAATGCAGTAGGCGCCGATGGCCCGCCCGAAGCCCATGTCGCTGAGGCTGTCGCCGACGATAAAGCTGCGCGCGAAGTCGACCCCGGGGAAGTCGCGCCGGGCCTGTAGCGCCATACCCGGTGCCGGTTTGCGACAGGGGGCGTTCGTGCTCGCGAGTGCCGTACAGTAGTAAATTTCGTCGAGTCGCGCCCCGGCGGCGCCCAACTCCGCCCGCGTCCGTGTGTCCACTTCGTCCAGTTCGTCGGGCGTCATTACGCCCTTTCCTACCCCCTGCTGATTGGTCACGATGAAGGTTCGCGCGGTCCGCGCGCCGAGGCGGCAAAACCCGTCGAGCGCCCCCGGGATCCAACGTAGATCGCTGGCCCTGCGGATGTAATCGCCGGCCGAGCGGTAGTTGAGCACGCCGTCACGGTCGCAGAAGAAGGTCCAGGCACCGTCGACGGGCGGCGGCGTCCCGGGCCGACGCAGCCGACTCACCGGGAGGGAATACGCTGGCGGAGCTCGACGGCCGAGCGCTGGGCGACCGGGGTACGCTCCGTGGTGTCCTCCGCGATCTTGAACGTGTGCTTCTCCGGCCGCGAGCGAATGATGAGCTCGGAGATGAAGCCGGTCACGAAGAGCTGCGTGCCCACGATCAGCAGCAGGATACCGAAGTAAAACAGCGGTCGATCGGCGATGCGCACCGCGTCGAAGAAGAACTTGGCGATGCTCAGGTAGGCGAGCGTGACGAAGCCGGCCATCACGGCCACCGAGCCCCAAAGTCCGAAGAAGTGCATGGGCCGCTTTCCGAACTTTCCGACGAAGGTGATCGTGAGCAGATCGAGGAAGCCGTTGATGAAGCGCTCGAGGCCAAATTTCGTGTAGCCGTACTTGCGGGCGCGGTGCTCCACTACCTTCTCGCCGATCTTGGAGTAGCCCGACCACTTGGCCAGCAGCGGGATGTAGCGATGCATCTCGCCGTAGACGTCGATATCCTGGACGACCTCCCGCTTGTAGGCCTTGAGTCCGCAGTTGAAGTCGTTGAGTTCGATCTTGGAGATGCGCCGGGTCACCGCGTTAAAAAACTTGCTCGGGATCGTTTTCGAGAGCGGATCGTGCCGCTTTTGCTTCCAGCCGCTCACGAGGTCGTACCCCTCGTCGTCGATCATCGCCATGAGCCCCGGGATCTCGTCCGGCGAATCCTGCAGGTCAGCATCCATGGTCAGCACAACCCTACCCACCACGCGCTCGAACCCGGCGTTGAGGGCCGCGCTCTTGCCCTGGTTGCGGCGAAAGCGAAGTCCGCGTACGGCTGGATTCGCGGCGGCGAGCTGCTCGATGACCCCCCAGGAGCGATCGGTGCTCCCGTCGTCGACGAGTAGCACCTCGTAGCCGATCCCCTCCCGACCGCACACGCGGTCGATCCAGGCCGTGAGCTCGGGCAGGCTCTCCTCCTCGTTGAAGACCGGGACTACGACGCTGAGATCGGGCGAGCGTGGGGGCTCTTGCATGGGCCTCAAGGTACGTTTCGCCCCGCGGCCTTGTTGTCCGGCGCCGCACCGGGCCCCTCGCGGCGTCCGAGCAGTTGGCCGAGCAGGAACGCTCCCGCAAAACCGTAGATGGCCGACTGGGCGTAGCTGAGCGTCATCGAGCCGAAGCCTTGGCGCAAGTTGGCCACCGCGTAGAGCTGCTCGGGGCTCTGACCGATCGTGCCGGGCGCCCCGATCTCGTACTCGATCGCGTTTTCGATCATGAGCTCGCTCTGCAACCCGTACAGCTCGGGATCGAATACCTCGTAGAGTGCGAAGTTGTAGAGGAAGTAGCAGGCGCTGATGCAGAGGTAGGCGACGAAGGCGGCCTTCAGGGCGTCAAACTTCGTGTAGGGCGGGCGGCGCAGGAGCACCAGGACCATGAAGGCGAGGTAGATGAGCGTGAGCGACCACTGGAAGACCGGCGAGAGGTAGGTGGCGCGCGACTGTGAGTACACCAAGAACATGGTGGCGACGACGATCCCGCCCCCGGCTAGCCCGTAGGCGATGGCTCGGCCCATGGGAAGCTATTCTGTCTTGAGGAACAAGGTCATGATCGAACCGGCGATGAAAGAGAGAAAGAACGAGCCTACGGCCGCCGATACGGTGAAGAACGCCGGCCCCATGAACATACCCATCGAATCCTGAGCGGCCTCGATGTCCGAGCTGCTGAGCCCCTGATCCTCCATCGCGAGCTCGGCGACATACCGCACCTGATCCAAGAATTCCGGTGCGATAAGAGTGAAGAACAGATACATCAGCACGAGCGAAAGCAGCCCCGCGACCAAGCCGAATGCGGCGGACCATTTGATGCCCCGGACCGTAGGTAGGTAACTTCTCACCCCCGCATCGCGGAAGGCCCGCACGCCGAGATACGCTACCACGCCGACGATTACGTAACTGACTACGGAAGGAATGAAACTGGCGGCCTTGCCGTCGTCCCCCAGGTCCATCATCCCCAAGTTGTAAAACAGTAGAGTCAGTGCGAAGCCGACCACCGTAGAGATTAAGCCGTACTGTAGGGCGGTCGGCCAGATGGACTTAGTTACCGCTTCGTCACCGATCAGGAGGTCTCGATCTTCGAGGATAGTCGCCATAAAATTGAATTTAAGGGTTATCGAGCAGTAAGCTCGCAAACTTGCTACGACGAAGATGCTCGTTCCGCGCGATTGCGTACACCACGCCCCTCACTTCGTGGCCGGGGGCGGGGGGGTTAGCCCCCAGGCTCGAGCTCAACCGATTGGGAGCGGTAAATTTGATATCGGGCAAGAAGAAGGTAAGATCGGCCTCCGCGCCGTCGGCGATCCTGTACTCCGGTAGACCGGCGATACGGCGATTGTGCCTCCCGAGGAAGGCCGCCACGACCTCCGACTTCCCGACGGCCTGGTTGGCGATAGAAAACGCGAGCTCGATCGTGGCGGAGCCGCTGTCGGCGTAGGGGAATTCGAGGGCTTTGTGCTCGATCTCGGCTGGGCGGTGATTGCTGATGAGTGCATCCGCCTCCTCGGTTAGTATCGCCTCGCACAGCGCCAACCGGTCCGCTTCGGTAGCGAGCGGGGGCGTCACTTTTGCGTTCACGTCGAAGCCGCGCAGGGCCTCGTCGGTGAGCAACAGATTCAGCGCCGGGACACCGTAGGTGAGGCCGGTCGAACGCCCCTTCTCCGCCCGCAGCAGGGCAACGGACTCCGCGAGCGACACGGCCTGCACGTGCAGCCTGCCCCCCCGGTAGCTAAGCAGGCCGAGATCCCGCTTCAGTCCGAGCAGTTCGGCCAAAGCGGGAATCCCGGGGAGGCCGAGCTCCGTACTGACCCGCCCTTCGTACATCTGCCCGCCCCCGGCCAAGCGCCGCTCCCCGGGCGTCGTGGTTACGGTAAGGTCGAGGGCCTGCGCGTACGCGATGGCCAGCTGCAGCAACTTGGGGTCGGCGATCGGTCGCAGTCCGTCCCCCACCAACCTTACCCCGGCCAGCGCCATGTCGCCGTACTCGGCGAGCTCCGTCCCGTGACCGCCTTTGCTCAGCGCTCCGATCACGCCGAGCGCAACGGGGTGGCCTTCGGCCTGCGCCCGAATGGAGCGCACGATCGCCTGGTTGTCGGCCGCCGGGTTCGTCAGCGGTTGCGCGACGACGTGGGTGTAGCCGCCGACGGCCGCCGCGTCGAGTAAGCTCAGCACCGTTTCTCGTTGCTCGAAACCCGGCTCCCCCACCCCGGCGCCGATGTCCACGAAGCCGGGACTCACACAGAGGCCGTCCACCTCGATCTCCTCCCGGTCGGTAGGGAACCGGGCCGGATCGACGGAGAGCCTGCCGTTTTGCAGCAGCAGATCGGCGAGAGAACCGTGGAGCTCGCTGGCTCGATCGACGATCCGAACTTGGCGAAAGAGTACCGCTGGGGACGTTGACACGCGGCGAATGTAGGCGGCGAGACGTGTTGCGAGCCTAACGCCCCCCCTGCAAGGTGCCGGCGGCAACCGAGCGAACTTCGTCGCGGCTCGCCGGCCGGGCGTCGTGTGGCCGGCAGCACCCCAAAAACGGTTCGAGGAGATCGGTGACCCACTGAATGCGGGCGCGTCCCGCCCGAAACCGGGGCGGACGCCGCTTGCGCGTAAGCTCGAAGCTGCCGCTAAAACCTACGGACGGGGAGTTCTTCGGCCCGGATTACCTTACCTTAGGCGCGAGATTTAGCCCAACTCACGGATGTGCTAATCCGAGTGAAACGCTCGTTCAGACCGCGTTGATCGATCTGGCGTATCGCCCCACACGCTTTAAAACGTTATCGATTCAAAGTTTCAGCAGACTCGTTCTACTCGCGGTGGCGCTCGCGGTAATCGACGCTAACCTCGCGCTTTCGAACACGGATCCCCGGGGGAAAGGAGTAGGCGATGGGCCCACGGCCGGTACCACAGGGCGCACGGCGCCCGCGGCGCGCGTCACGATCGACGAGATCATCCGGGTGACCAAGGACACCCTGATCGACGCGTCGAGCATTTTGGTGTTACCGTCCGGGGCGGGGCTGAGCGCCCCGGACGGTGTCACCGTAACGATCGAGAATCTACCGGTCGCCGGTCGCTACCAAATCTTCTTCGGCGAAGGGACCTTCGAGCTGCCGGGTCGGTGCAACGTAGAGTGGCACGGCGCGCGCGGCGACGGGACTACGCCCTCCTACCACGCCTTCAGGAAAGCGAAGCGGAGCGTGGCCCCGGGGGGCGTGGTCGATTTCGGCGTCGGCACGTTCCTCATGGTCGATCGCCCGGACGAAGAACGGTCGCGCTTCGGCGGTTACCGCCGAAACATCGCTTGCCTCCAAACCTACGAAGTGGTCGAGGCGCCCGGCCAGCCGCCGGTCTACTTACCGGACGACGGGATCACGGTGCGCGGGCAGGGTCCCGGCAATACCGTCCTGACCGAGCCCGGGGACTCCGGGCTCGACGGCCTGCGCTTCGCGGTGTACAGGAGCGAGGGCTGGTCGAACGATCCGGAGCAGTGGGTCACCTACACGGAGAACGTCCGGAAAGGGCAGCGTTGGTTGGAGTTGAAAGTGCCCGGCGCGGCAGCTCGACTGCGGCCGGGGGATAAGGTCTACGTCAACTCCGGCGCCGCTACGTTCGACCAGCTCTTCGGCCAAAACCAGGTCGTCGAGCGCGTTACGGACGCGCGCGTGTACCTCCGTTACCCGCTGTCGAAGGACTTCCGGCAGCACCGCTCGAGCCACGGCGCCACCACGGCGAGCAGCTTCGTGGTGCCGGCCGCCGGGGAGACGGCTACCGTGGAGATGACAGGAGCGGACCCCCGCGAGCCGTACGGCGCCAACACCGTTACGATCGGCGACAACCTACTGCGCTTCGAGGCCGGTCAACGGCCGGGCACTCGGACCGTGACCAACATCTCCGGCAAGGGGAACGCGCCGAGCGGTACAGTGGTGCCGGCGGGGACCAAGGTGTTCCGTTACCGCGCGCTGCGTCCGACCCCCTCGACGACCATAGACGCTACGGTGCGCGACCTCACCCTGGTGTGCTCCACGCGCGGGATCACGGTTTCGAACTCCATCGGCGCCCGGTTGGACAACGTCGAGCTACGCATGCGCAAGCGCCGCGAGACCGACCGTACGCCGTACGAACCGCTCTGGCTGGACGGCGACGACGGGTCGGACGTACGCATCCGCAACTGCACCTTCGACGCCACCGACATCCCGATTACCTCGCAGCTGGCCCGAAGTATTTACCGGGTCGAAATCGAGGACTGTACCTTCAAGAACACCGCCTTCGAGGCGAGCGAATTCGCTTCGTCCGTAAGCTTGCGCAACTGTACGTTCGACATGGATTACGACGTGGCGGAGGGCGAGGAATCCAATCCGAGGCTCAAGTACGTACTCAACTTCGGACAAACCTGCAGCGACATCGAGCTCGCCGGGTGCACCATCCACGCGAAGGGCGTACCGTCGGTAGTGACCGCCGCGCGGCTCCAGAGCTACGAGGCAACGGCGGGTGGCGGGGTCGTGATCCGGGATACCCGTTTCTTCGTCGACGGGGTCAACAAGCTGATCGACCTCCCGCATTCCGGACGAAACGTCATCGACAACGTGCAGGCACAGGGCAGCGTAAGTACCCTGTTCGGGCAGCTCGGCAAGGTCCCGCAGGATAGGCTGGGGCTCGTCGACGGGGAAGGAAGAGCCACGCTGGGCGCCGGTACGAAGATTAGAAACTTCTATTGGTTCGGCGAGCTCGACGCGCTGTTTACGCGCACCCCGGTAGCCGTCGACCTGGAGATCGACATCGTGCGCACGGGTTACGCGAGGACCCCGCAGGGGAATCCAACCGCCAACAAGAACGGTAACTTACTAGCGTACATCGAGGAAGCGCCAGCGGTAACCCCACCCTACGATCTGCGCGTAGAGGCAAACATTTGGAACTGGAATTACACGGATGTAAATCCGTTTCGGGCGGGGACCAAATTTGGTCCGCACACGTCGCTCGTCTACAATTTCTACGAAACCGTACGCGTCGAAGGGGGCCAGCCCGAAGATTTCACCATCGAGGTCAACGAGGCCAATCCCACGGGCATCAAAACGAAGTAGCGCGCGGACCTCACTCCCTCCAGCCGAACCAACTCCCGCGAAACACCTGCGCGAAATTGGCCGTCTCGCCAACCAGAATACCCACGCCAAAATCGGTAAATTCTACGTCGGGGCGCAGCTCGACGCGTACGGGCCGCACCGCTACGCGCCCGCGACACCGTGCGAGGAAATCCAGGTCCACCAGGAAGCGATCGATGGTCGTGCGCAGGAAGATCCCCTTTCCCACCGCGGCGAAACCTTTCAGGCCAGCCTGCGAATCACTCACCGGCAGGCGAAAGAAGCTGCGCATCATGCGCCGGTGGAAATGTGAGAGCCGGCGCCGGAACGCCGGCACGTTCGCGTAGTAATCTTCGTGGCGTTCGCCCGCCACTACCCCACCGTCCGTCTGCAGGGCTCGGTACACGCGGAGCATGCTGTCGAGGGTGTACGGCAAATCGACGTCGGTGTACAGCACCAACTTCGCGTCCGTGGCCGCTACCCCCATGCGCAGGGCGGCCCCCTTGCCCCGGTTGTCCGGGTACGAGATAAACTTAAAGCGCGGCAGCGCGCGCAGTGGTTCCAGCTCTACGCCGGCCAGGCCGCCCGGTGAGCCGTCGTCGACGAGCACCAACCCGACGCTTCCCCCCGCCCCGGCGGCAAACTGCCTGAAGCGGTGGCACAAGCGCGCCCCCCAACCCTTAGGCGGTTTGAAACAGGGCACTACGAGTTGAAGGTCGAGCATCTCGGCGCGGTAAATGTGGCAAACGCCAGCGTAACTAACGCCTGCAGCCGTCGAACAACACGTTGTCGATCACCCAGCCGCGCTCTATCTCCCAGGCTACGTGTTCGCCTACGGGTCGGACCAACAGGTTACGGACGTAGGCCGCGCGCACGTTCGGGTGGCGATTGGGCTTCGCCCGGATGCGGATGCGCGACGGTGCGGCCGGCAGGGGGAGTATCCAGTCGATCAGCGTCCACTGCCCTTCGTGGTGCCGTTGGCCGTGTACGGCGTTGGACTCGCGCCAGACACGGGTCGCGTCCGTCGCCGGGTCCACTTCGTCGACCGTCACCTGCGTGCCCGCGTACCCGTCCCCCCCCGTCCACAACCAGGCGCTGAGCTTGTAGTCGCCCGGAGGCGCACCCGCCGGGACGTCCCAGCTGCCTAGCGTCACGAGCTCGCTCCCGGTAGCCACGGCGCCGAGCGGGCGGCCCGCCCCGGTGTCTACGGCGGCCGGGAGTTGCCACCCCGTGCCGACGAGCGGGTAGAAGGCAACCCCCGCGGGGAGGCTGTCCACGACCGCCACCGCGGACGCGTCGAGCGCGGCCCCGCAGGCGGCCGCGGTCACGCGGGTTAGGTTCTCGCGTGACGGCACGAAGCTCGCGAGCACGACCCTGGAGTTCGCGTAAAGCGTATCGGCGAGCGACAACCAAGTGTCGTACACGTCGGGATCTACGCCGGCGTCCGACCAATTGCCCCGATCCAGCTGACTTACGGCGAGCAGGATCGGCTTCTCGTTCGGTAAGCTCTCGAAGACGGGCGGTACCGTTCCCCACGGGTAACCCACCGGTAGGCGCGCCAGGCTTTCGGTAAGCCCCTGCCGGCTCATCATCACGCTCATGTTCGGCAGGCCGGTGCGCAGCGACAACTGACTGTTCATAAACTGTCCGGCGCCACCGAGCTCGGCGTTCATGTTCTCGCTGCCGATGTGCTGGTAGGGCAACGGGAGCACGGCCTGGTACCGTGTCGGGTCGCCGATCGCCTCGTCCCAGGCCCGGTAGTCGTTGCCGTAGGGGTTGGTATCCGGGTAGGCCTCCACGGTAGCGAGGTGGCGCGTCCCCTCCCAAACGATCACGAGGGCGGCTACGTAGGGCACCCACGCCCACTTCGGCTTGCGCCAAAACAGCGCGTAGAGGTACACGATCGCAGCTACCTCCAGGGTGTAGTAGGTTACCCAAACGAATCGCCCGATCGTACGAAACTGGCGAACCACCCCGATGTAGTCCGCTACCCACGCGAAGCGATCGATCGAGAAGGGGAAGCCGAGGGCGAGCAGTCCGCAAACGAGTCCCGCCAAGAGCGTCGGCAACAAAAAGCGTCGGTCTCCGGGATGGGGTTCCGGGGCGAGGATCGTTTTGCCGTAAGGCGCCCTGAGCGGCGCGCCGAACAGCAGGTAGAGGAGGAAGAGTCCGGCTACGATGCCGAGGTAGCCGCGCCCCTCGAAGCTCCCGGTGCTCCCGACTTTGAAGAGGTACTCCTGCGCCCAGCCCCACCAGGGTAGGGATTTGTCGACGATGAGCCCCTCCCAGGTCGTGTTGAACCCCGCGAGGCCGTAGGGGGCACCGGGCCGGTCGAGATCCGCGCGCACGAGTGCGAGCACCCACTTGGTGGCCCCGAAGGAGCCCCCCACCAGAACCGCGAGCTGGGCGAGGGTAAGCCCGAGCTTCGCGGGCTCGCGTTGGTAGAGCAGCGCGTACCAGCCCAGGGAGAGCGAGCAGAGGGCGAGGCCGATCGCCAGGTTGTAGAGGTGGAGCTGCCCCGCCAGGAAGAGCAGCACGACGAGCGTCCCCACCGGCGCCCACCCGGGACGCCTCGCCCAGGAGAGCAGCGGGTGGAGCAGCGCGGGCAAGACGAATACGTAGGAGAGGCCGAAGTGCCCCGTGACGCGCGTGACCTGGGGGCTCAGTAACGCGATGCCGAGGGCGGCCAGGGCGGCCAAGAGCAGCGGGAGGCGGAGGCGAACGAACAACCAGGCGAGCAGGATCGCCCCGATCCAGACGCCCACCAGCGGCGCCAGCTGTACGGCGGCTACGCTGGTCTCTACGCTCGAGACGCCGAGCAGGCGCAGGCCGTTGGCGAGCAACGGTTGCGCGTCGGCGAAGGCGATGTGCTCGCCGTCGGGGTAGTTGTACGCCCGCGTGAGCCAAGGCGTCTCGTCGTAGACGACGTGGTAGGCGACCGTGTAGATGTTCTTCCACGCGTCGGCACCGTTGTAGTAAAAGGTGCCGGTGGGGTCGTCCATGACCCCGGCGAGCTGGGGTTGGGCGTGGAGGGCGAAATACACCGCGAGCGCGAGCGCGAGCGACACGCCTGTCCATCTGAGGGCTTCGCGCATGACCTAGGGTACGGGGGTCGAAGCGCTGACCCTGCGGTTGTTGGCGGAAGCCGGACCCTTGGCGGGCGTACTCGCCGGGGAGCGCCCGCGCCGTTCGGGGCGCCAGAAGCGCAGTACGAGGGCCTCGGCCAGGAGGGCCACCAGGGCGAGCACCACGAGGTACGGCCACCAGGGGGTACCGAGCTCCGTGCGGGCGATGGCTTGTTCGAGCGAGCCGCTCACGTTGCCGTCGAACACGGGGAAGCCCGTTGCCTCCAGATCGGCGTCCGCGAGAAACTCCTGGGGCGACTCGCGTCGGTCGTAGTTGAAGGCCAGGTGGGCGAAGGTGCTGTCGTCGCTGCCGACCACCCGGTAAAAGCCATCTTCGGTGGGGGTTTCGTCGAAGGAGAGGATGAGCCGGTCGCCGAGGCGGCGCTGCACGGGGATCGACGAGCGCTCGTTGCGACCGAGTAGCCTCACCGCCGCCTCCCCGAGGGTGCTCGGTAGCACGAGCGTGGCGAGTTGCGAGGAGCCGAGGGTGTAGGCGCTCGGGCGCGCGGATGCCCCGCTGAAGGCCATCCGGTACACCATCGGAACGAATATCTCGCCGTTGCGCACCAGGTCGCTGGCGGCCGGATCGAGCGGCGCGGCCGCGAGGTACACGATGCCGTCGTCGAGCGCGCTGCCCACCACGAAGGGGGATCCATCGCGGAAGCTGAGGATACGCTCGCCGTTGCCTGCCCGAATGGCGTAGCGCCCGCGTACGCTCGGGAGGCGCAGGTTACGCGGCAGGCGCTCGAACACGTCCTGGAAAACGAAAGCCCGTCGATTGAGCTCCCCGACGGTCTGTTCGCCCTCGCGGTAGTTCCCGAGGCTCGGTAAGCCAGCCGCCGCGAGGAGTTGGTCGTACCCGGCGGCGGTAGCTCCCGCCGCCGGGAAGACGAGCACCTTGCCCCCGGCCGAAGCGTAGGCGGAGAGTGCCTGCACCAAGCCGCTGGAGAGCGCGGTGAGGTCGTCGAGTACGATCAGGTCGTAGTCGGCGAAGCTCGAGTAGTTCACGTTGCCCGCCCGTTGTTCGTCTAGGGCGAGCGGCCCGTCCGCCGGGAAGGCGGAGCGTAGGTAGGCGTTGCCCGCGCCATCGGCGATGGCGAGTGCGCGGAGGCGACGGCGCACCTCGAAGCTCACGTAGTAGCGGTCGTCGTACTCCACGGGGAAGTCGGTGATCTCGACGGCGGCATCCGTCCAGCCCGCCTCGGCGCTCGCGAGGCGCAGGGTGTCGGTCAGGCTACTCCCGGCCGCTACGGCGCGCGTGCCGAAGGGCTGCTGGCGGCCGTTGGCGCGCACGCCGAGTCGCACCGCATCGGCGTCCTCGTCGCCGTAGTTGCTGAGGCGCACGACCAACTCGGTGGGCTCCCCGACCAGTTGTACGGGGTGCGCTAACCACACCGAATCGACGCTCACGTTGCGGGCGCTGACCGCCGAGATCGGTACGAGCCGCTGGGTGAGGCTCGAATCCCGGACGAGCTGGTCCGGGTCGAACTGCGAGCGCTGGAAATCCGAGATGAGGTAGAGTGGCCCCCCGTCGGCGCCGAGTGCCTGTTCGGCCCGGGCGAGGACGGTGGACGCCTCGCGACTCGCCGGACTCAACACGATCTGATCGACCGCGGCGAGGGCGTCTTCGCGGCTTAGAAGCCGGCTCGAGGCCCCAGTCAGCTCGTTGGTAAGTAGGGCGAAGCGGTCCCCGAGTCCGTAGGCGCGAATGATCTCGCGGGCGCGCTGTTTGGCCTTGTCGAGCAGGGCGACGTCCGAGGCCTGCGCGGACATGCTGAAGGAGTTGTCCACGAAGATCGCCACCGGCTGCTCGGTCCGCGGAGCGGCGTCGCGCGCCGGCAGGTACGGCTGCGCGAAGGCGAGGATCAGGGCGGCGAAAGCGAGTAGCCGCAGCGCGAGCACCAGGAGGTTGCGCAGGCGCGAGCGGTTTTGCGTCTCCTCCTTAACCTCACGGAGGAAACGTACGTTTGAAAACTCCACGCGCCGAAAGCGCCTGAAGTAAAAGAGGTGCAGTAAGATGGGTACCGCGAGGGCGAAGAGGGCCCAGAGCGTGGCGGGGGAGAGAAATTGCATAGATTAGAAGTGTGTCACCTCTGGAAACCCATCCACTCTGGTTCGGGTACTGACACGGGTTACTGGTAGGTTTACTTTTGTAGCTGAAGGATCGACACCGCCTATGGATTTTCAGTTTTTCTTTGATACGCTCAAACGACGCAAGTGGCTACTTCTGTCGGCCTCGCTGCTCGCCGGCGTGGTGGCTTTCGTGGTGATGAGCGTCCGGCCGAAGTCGTACACGTCCAGCGCGAAGGTCTTCACCGGCATCATCAATTTCAAAGGAACGGGACTTAGCGAGAGCATATTCATCACTACGCCACAAATCGACAACGCGTTCCAGAACCTCACGGCGAGCATGAAGAGCCGCGGGTTGATGGCCAAGCTCAGCGAGCGACTGCTGCTCCACGACCTGAGCGCCGAGCGCATCGAGGGCGTCGAGCCGTTCCGCGAGCCGAACCCGAAGCTGCTCGAGGGGATCTCGGAGAAGGAGCTCGAGTCGTACCGCGCCGTACTCGTGAGCCGCGCCGACTCCCTCGGCACCGCGGCGAAAACGCCCGCGTCGACCGGCAAGGGCGTAAAGACCGACAAGCTGGCCGAGGCCTACGGCTACGGTTTCCTCGGCTTGGTGGGGAGTTTGGACATCCTCCGCGACGGCGAAACGGATTACATCTACCTCACCTTCACCACCGAAGACCCGGAGCTGAGCTACTACATGGCCACGGAGTACCTCGATCTCTTCGTGAACGATTACAAATCCGGGCAGACGCAAACGGATTTAAACGACTACAACTTCTACGAAAGGCAAACCGCGGACGCGAAGAAGCGGCTCGATAGCGTGCAGGCGGAGATCAACTCCTACAAAGGCAACAACACGGTCGTCGACCTGGAGTCGCAGAAGACCTCCGTCGTCGAGCAGCTCCGGGAGGCGGAGGCCGACATTCAGGCGCAGCAACAGACGATCAGCGGTTTCAGGGAGAACCTGGAGTTGATCAACAACGAGCTGTCCGTAGTCGATCGCGGCAGCAGGGAGCGACGCGAGCAGGAATACGTAGCCAAGCAACGCCTCGATCGGGTGAAAAAAGAGTACTCGCAACTACAAAACGAGCTCACGACGATCACCGACCCCAAGGAGGTCAAGCTTCGCCTCGACGAGAAGCGCGAGGAACTCGAGGCCGCCATCTCCCAGGTGAGCCTCCTGCGCGGCTCCGACGACGAGCAGGTCGCCGCCCGGATCCAGAAGCTCGAAAGTCAGCGCCTCGAAACGGAGATCGACCTGCAGCAAGCCGAGCGCGCCGTAGAGTCGCTCCAGAACGAGATCTACCGCCTCCGGAGCCGCAGCTCGGCCCTCGTCAGCAACGAATCGTACCTCAGTCAACTCAACAGCGAGCTGAGCATCCTCAACCAAGAGTACCAGGGGCTCATCAAGGAGCTCGAGCAGAGCCAGATGATCTACAACCGCAATCGCAGTCCCCTGCGGGTCGAGGAACAACCGGAGCTCCCGGAGGACTTCCAAAGCAGGCACCGGGTGATCGTAAGCGCGTTCGCCGCCGCCTCGACGGGTACGCTGCTCTCGCTCGGCTTCCTGTTCTTCTCGCTCATCGACAACCGCCTGCGCACCCCGGACCAGATGCGCACGCTCTTCGGCGTCGATCCGATCGCAACGCTCACCCGCATCGACCCGAAGAAATATTCGTTGCTGCGCCTTTTCGGCACGGATCCGCTGCCGGCCGCCGAACGGCGTTGGGTGGAGGGGGTCCGCTCGCTGCGGTACCGGGTCGAACAGTCCGGCAAGCGGATCATCGAAGTCACGAGCCTCGGCAACGCCACCGGCAAGTCGACGGTCGTAGCCGCCCTGGCCACGAGTATGGTGCGCGCCAACAAGCGCGTGCTGATCGTCGACCTCAACTTCAAGCACAACACCCTGAGCGCCTACACCAACTCGACGGACCGGCGGCACCCCTTCGAGCGCGACTTCGACGAGACCGCCCTCCCGCGCGCCACGGCCTGGTTCGAACTCGATCGCATCGAGGTAATCGGCAACCTCGGCGGCAACCGCTCGCTGGCCGAAGTGCTGGCCGGTACGAACTTTGAGGGTAGTCTACAGGGTATGATGTCCGAGTACGACTACGTATTGATGGAGGTGGCCGGACTCAACGAGTACGCCGACGGCCGTGAGCTCGCGAGCTACGCCGAGGGCGTACTCTGCGTGGTCGACGCGGGCCAGTCGGTCGACACGGCCGGCAAGGAGAGCATGGGGTACCTCGACGACCTCGGCGATCGCTTCCTGGGTTACGTGCTCAACGGAGTCGAACTAAAGCTGCTCACCTAACGTGTCGGAAGAGACGGGTGGAGGCGTAACCACCCTCGACGCCCCCGCCCCGAGCACCGCGCCACGTTCGCGCGCGCAACTCATCGTCAGTGGTCTCTACTCGTTGGGCGACCGCGTAGCCGCACTCGTTTTCGGGGGCGGTACCATCTTCATGCTCACGCGCCTCACCACGCAGGAAACGTTCGGGGTCTGGGAGTATTTCCTACCCTTCACCGCCACCCTCGAGGTGGCGCGCGCGGGCCTGCTACAGAACGCCCTGATCCGCTACCTCAACCTGCACGAGGCCGACCAGCACGGCGCCATCCACGGCGGAGCCTGGTTGCTTAATGCTTCCATCGCCGTGATCGGCTTCTTCGTGCTTTGGTTCGGCGGGCCGGTGCTAGAGGTCTGGTTCAACGCCCCCGGGTTGGGACTGCTGACGCGCATCTATTCGGTCACGTGGATCCTGATGACGCCCTTTCAGCAGTTCAACTACATCCAACAGGCCAACGTCGAGTTCCGCGGCATTTTCTGGGGCACCATCCTCCGCTCGGGGTCGATGTTCGTCATCACCCTACTGGGGTTTTCGGCGCTGTTACCCTACACCCTCGCGGAGGGCGAACTACTCATCTGGTTGGCCTGGGGCCAGGCCGGGGCCGCGGCCCTCGCCGCACTGATCTCCTACTACTACGCACGCCCGTTCCTCCCCGCGGAGCTCCGCCTCGAGTGGTCCTGGGCGCGGAAGCTGTTCGGCTTCGGCAAGTACGTGTTCGGGACCAACCTGTCGTCGATGCTCTACAAGCTCGTCGACAAATCGATGCTCGCCGCCCTCATCGGTACCGCGCCGGTGGCCGTGTACGGGCTCGCCATCCGGATCACCAACTTCGTCGACGTCCCTACCCTCTCGGTGGCGAGCATCGTCTTCCCCGAGAGCTCGCGCGCCTCGGGTGGGGATGGCCCCGGCGCCCAGGCGCGCATGTACGAGAAGGCGGTCGCCGCCATCATGGCCTGCGTGCTCCCGGCCCTGTTGGTAGTTGCGGTGGTCCCCGGATTTTTCGTCAACTTCCTCGGCGGTTCCGCCTACGCAGAGACGATCCCCGTCCTCCAGCTCACCATCCTCTACTCGCTGTTCGTACCCTTCGCCAACCAATTCGGTACACTACTCGACGCATCCGGCAACCCTCGGCTTAACTTTGTCTTTACGTTGGGGGGGATGATGCTCAACGTGGTCCTCAACTACGTCTTCATCACCCAGTACGGCACCCTCGGTGCACCGCTGGGTACGCTCTCGACCTACGCGATCATGTTTGGCGCCATGCAGTGGCTCCTCGGCCGGCAGTACGGTGTGCGTTTAACGAATATCTTTCGGGCTCTCCCCGGTATGTACAAACTCATGTGGCAGTTCGCCCGCGAAAAACTTCAGCGCACGGCATGATGGGCAGCACCAACCCGGAGGTAGTTCTCTACTCGTTTTTCCCCTGGCGGCACCAGTACCCGAGCACGGCGCACGGACTCGCGCGCGCCCTGGCGAAGCACACCCGGGTTTGGTTCGTGAGCAAACCGCCTACCTACAAAGACGCCCTTACGGGAAAACGCGCGCCGGACAGTTGGCGTGGCGCGCGCGTCCACGACGCTACGGGTTTTGGCGGAAGCCTGAAGTTGGTGGACCTACCGCCTACCCCACCGCTCAACGTGCTGCCCGAGGGGCGGATCTACGCGGAGCTCACCCGGCTGCTCGACCGCCGCATGAGCGCCGCGCTCGGCAAAGTGCTCACCGAGGCGGGGGTGCGCGACTACGTGTGGATCAACCTGTTCGCGCCCACCCAGTTTACCGACCTCGAGCTGCCGATCGCCCCCCTGCTCCGCTACTACTACTGCGTCGACGCGATCGACCAAACCGCCTACACCGCCCGCCACGGCCGCCCCGCCGAGTGGCGGCAGCTCGAGCGGAGCGACGCCGGACTCAACACCAGCTCCCGCCTCGCCACCGTGCTCGCCGCCTCCGGTAAGCCGATGTACGTGCTACCGAACGGCATGGACGGCGATCACTACCTCGACCGACCCGTCGCCCCCGAACCCGCGGAGCTACGCGGTGTACCCCACCCGCGTATCGGTTACGTGGGCAACTTCGACGGACACCGACTCGACTTCGAGCTCCTCATTCAGCTCGCGCGAAAACGACCCGACCTCCACCAAGTCCTTATCGGTCCCTGGAATGCCGCGGCCGAACTCAAAGCCGAGCTCGAGGCCTTCCCGAACGTCCACCTGCTGGGGCGTAAGCGGCAGGAAGCCTGTCCGGACTACCTGCAGCACGTCGACCTGGGACTCATCCCCTTCCGGATCAACGAACTCACCGCGGCCATCTACCCCCTCAAGATCAACGAGTATCTCGCGCTCGGGCTCCCGGTACTCTCCACCCCGTTCAGCGTGGAAATTACGAGCTTCACCGACGTCGTTACCCTGGCCGAGGCCGACCGCTGGGTGGAGGTTATCGACCGGGCGATGGCCGCGAGCGGCGACGACGAGCGGCGGCACCGCATCGACCGCGCGCGCGAGAGCACCTGGGAGGCGCGCGCCGCTGATTTCTTAGCCCACACGACCTCGCTCCTCGCGGGCGTACCGGCAACCGTTTAAGCCCCTCCGACTATGAGTCCAGAACGCGAGCGACAAAGAGACGTACTGCTCGAGTGGTTAGCGATCACGCTGGTGACGCTCCTGCTGTTCGGCTTCTTCCTGAAGGTCCTCTTCATTTAAACCGCCCCCATGAGCACACTCACTACGCAGCGATGGCTCGGCGCGGAGTTCGACCCGACGCGGGTCCGGCAGGTGCTCCTCCCCGCTGCGGTACTTACGCTGGCCTGCGCGCTCGGGGCCATGACGGGGATACTCGACCCCCGCGTGGCGGCACTCGGGTTTGCGGCGCTGATCGGTTTGCCCGTGCTTGCCGTCGGGTTCGTCCGCCTCGACATCGGCGTGTCGCTGATGCTGGGCATCGCCTTCTCGGTCGAGTTCCTGCGTAGGTATACCGACCTGCCCTTCGGGCTCGCCCTCGACGGCCTGTTGGTGCTCCTCGCGATCAGTTTGGTGGCCCAACTCGCTAAAGCCAAGAACCTGGCTTTCGTCAAGCACCCCATCAGCTACATGGTGCTGATCTGGATGTACTACTGCTTCTTCGAGCTGCTCAATCCCTGGGCACTGAGTCGGCTCGCCTGGGTATTCACGGTCCGGTCTCTGGCCGGACTGCTCTTCTTGTACTTCATCGCGCTCTACACCTTCGATACGCTGCCCAAGATCAAGATGATCATCAAGGTGATTCTCGGGCTCGGACTCGCCGCGGCACTCTACGGACTCAAGCAGGAGTTCATCGGCTTTTCGAACACCGAGATCGCCTGGCTGAACGCCGATCCGGAGCGCTTTCAGCTCATCGTACAGTGGTCGCGGTACCGCGTGTTCTCCGTGTTCAGCGAGCCGACCACCGCGGGGATCGTGATGGCCTACCTGGGTTGTATGTGCGTGGTGCTACTCACCGGCCCCTACACAAAGTGGACGAAGGCGATCCTCGCCGTCGCGTTCGTGTGCATGATGCTGACGCTCGGGTTCGCGGGTTCGCGGACACCGGTGGCCATGGTGCCGGCCGGACTCTTCTTCTTCGTGCTCCTCTTCCCGCGCAAGTACATCCTCATCATCGGCGCGGTTATCCTCGGCTTCGGCGCGCTGGGCGTATTGAAGTCCTCCTCCAATCCGGTCATCCACCGCCTGCAGTCCACCTTCAAGCCCGGCGAAGACGCCAGCGTACAGGTCCGTATGGACAACCAGCGCATCATCCAGCCCTTCATCCGGAGCCGGCCGGTGGGCTCGGGCCTGGGCAGTACCGGGGTCTGGGGCAAGCGATTCAATCCCCAATTTTGGCTGGCCGATTTCGCGCACGACTCCGGATTGGTACGCATCGCCGTGGAGGCGGGGTGGATCGGACTGACGATCTACATGGCCTTCCTCTGGGTGATCCTCGTCACGGGGATACGGCAGTATTTCCGGGCGCGCGACCCGGTGATCAAGAATCTCACGCTAGCCATCGTCGTTGCTATGTTCATGCTCGTACTGGCGAGCTACCCGCAGGAAGCGATCCCGATGTTGCCGACGAGCTTGATCTTCTACGTCTTACTCGCCTGCCTCGTCAACCTCGGGCGAATCGAAAGAAAGCTGCGGACCCTCGACGAGGTACCGGCCGCCAAGCGCAAACGGATTTCGGCGGTGGCCGTAGCCGCCGAATGAGCGTCAACCGTCCGGAACCGCAACCCGTATACTAGCCCACCTTTGTGCCACGCGACCCTCTCAGCTATGACCCCAACGTCCTTTCCTCCCAACCGACTCCTCGCGGCCATCCGGGCGGTGACGCTCGCCGCGCTCGTCGGTAGCCTACCGGGTGCACTCGTCGCGCAGGCAGTCAACTACGAGGACGTCGTACCGCCCCCCGGCACGAGACCCGAAACCTTTGCCGACTACCTCGTGCAACAAGCCTGGACCAACAACGCCATCACCGACGAGCTCGCGGCCGATCGAGCGATCGCCGACATCGAGATCGGCCAGGCGCGCCGCAGCTGGCTCGACCAGATCAACGCGAACGTCAACTTCAGCTCCCGCACCGACACACTGGGCTTTTTCGGAAACAACAGATTCGGTGAGGCCGACCAGCAATACCTGTTCCCGGGCTTTAATTACGGCCTGTCGCTCAACGTCGGAGGGCTCGTCCAAACCCGCTCGCGCGTGCGCGTGGCCCAACAGCAGCGCCGCATCGCCGATTCGCGCGAAAACCAGCAGCGACTCGAGCTGCGCGCCGAGGTGCTCGATCGCTTGGTCAGCTACGACAACGCGCGCCGCGTGCTCGGTATCCGCAACGCCGCCCTCGTCGACGCGGAGGTAAACATGAAGCTCGCGCAGAACCTCTACGACCAGGGCAAGGCGCAGTTTCAGGATAAGTCGAGGGCCGACGACACCTACCACACCGTCGTGGAAAGCGTGAGCCTGGCCGAGCTGCAGGTCGCCCGTACGCGCATCGCGCTGGAGGAGATCGTCGGACTCCCGATCGAGACGATTACCGCGGCACGCGTGCTGTACTGACGGACCGCCGTAAGCTCAGTCGCCACCGTCCGCGGGGTGTCTCCAAAACTCGGACACCTGCCGATTTGCAGTAAGCTGCTCGTCTTCGGACACGCGCCGATCCTCGGCCAACTGCACGATCCACCGGCGGTGGTTGGGTGCTACGCCGGCCTGGACGCTGCGGCAGAGCATCACCAGCGAGCGGCCCTCGATCAGGAGCGTGCTCCCCGCCGGGTGGAGCGCGCCGCTGTCCACCTTACCGCTATCCGTGTCCACCACGTTCGCCCAGTCGACGGCGCCCACCTCGCCGGGGAGTACGAAGGGCGTGGCGTCCCAGAAGCTATTGACGATGAGTAGGAATACATCGTCGCGTACGCGCACGCCACGCTCGTCGTATTCGTCGATGGCTTCCCCGTTGAGCAGCATACCGAGGCTGCGCGTACCCGGCGCTCGCCAGTCCTCGTCGGTCATCTCCACCCCGCCGGGCGTGAGCCAGAGGATATCGGTCACGTCGTTGTCGTGAACCGGTCGACCCGCGAAAAAGCGGCGACGGTGAAGCACCGGATTGTCGCGCCGCAGCGCGACGAGTTCGCGCACGAAGCCGTGGAGGCGCTCCTGCTCGTCGTCCCACGACCACGCGAAGTAGTTGAGGGCGTTGTCCTGGCAGTACGTGTTGTTGTTCCCGAGCTTCGAGTGCCCGTACTCGTCCCCCATGTAGAGCATCGGGACCCCCTGGCTCAGCAGCAGCGTCGCCAGGAAGTTGCGCTGCTGGCGGGCGCGCAGCCCGTTGACCCCCCCGTCGTCGGTCGGGCCCTCCGCCCCGCAGTTCCAGCTCTCGTTGTTCGACTCCCCGTCGCGGTTGCCCTCCCCGTTGGCGAGGTTGTGCTTCTCGTTGTAGCTCACCAGGTCCCGCAGCGTGAACCCGTCGTGCGCGGTCACGAAGTTGATCGACGCGGTCGGCTTGCGGCCGTTGTGTTCGTAGAGGTCCGAGGACCCGGTGAGCCGGTACGCGAGCTCCGGGACCTTCCCCCCGTCCCCGCGCCAGTACCCGCGCACGCTGTCGCGGTACTTCCCGTTCCACTCGGCCCACTGCACGGGGAAGTTGCCGACCTGGTAGCCGCCCGGGCCCACGTCCCACGGCTCGGCGATGAGCTTGACCTGCGAGATGATCGGGTCCTGGTGGATCGTGTCGAGGAACGTCGAGAGCTTCCCGACCTCGAAGAGGCCCCGCGCGAGCGCCGAGGCCAAATCGAACCGGAAGCCGTCCACGTGCATCTCCGTGACCCAGTACCGCAAAGAATCCATCACCAGCTGCAGCACCCGGGGCACCACCATATTGAGCGTGTTGCCGGTGCCGGTGTAGTCGGTATACAAACCCTTGTCGTCCGGCTTCAGCCGGTAGTAGGCCTCGTTGTCGATGCCCTTGAGGTTGAGCGTCGGCCCGAGGTGGTCGCCCTCGCCGGTGTGGTTGTACACCACGTCGAGGATTACCTCGAGTCCGGCGGCGTGGAGACTTCGCACCGTGTCCTTGAACTCACGCACCTGTCCGCCCCGCGTTTTGGCGAAAGCGTATTCGGCGTGTGGAGCGAAGAACGAGAGCGTGTTGTAGCCCCAGTAGTTGCGCAGGCCGAGTTGCTCGAGACGGTGATCTTGGACGAACTGGTGCACCGGCATCAGCTCTACGGCCGTTACCCCGAGGTCGAGTAGGTACTCGACGCTGGCCGGATGCGCGAGGCCCGCGTAGGTGCCGCGCAACTGCCGGGGGATACGCTCGTTGAGCGCGGTGAAGCCCTTGACGTGGAGCTCGTAGATGAGCGTGTTGTGGATCGGCGTGTCGGGCGGTGCGTCGGATTGCCAATCGTACGCCGGGTCGATAACGACGGATTTACTGACGAAACGATCGTTTTTGGACGTGTTCTGCTCGCGCAATTCGGCTCCGCCGCTCGCCGTTCGCCGGTAGCCGTACATCGCGTCATCCCACTCGATCTCCCCTTCGACGGCCTTGGCGTAGGGGTCGAGGAGGACCTTGTGCGGGTTGAACAGCTGCCCGTTCGCGGGATCCCACTCCCCGTACACCCGGTAGCCGTAACAGGTGCCCGGGCCGACGCCCGGGACGAAGATGTGCCAGACGTGGTCGGTGCGCTCCCGCACGGAGAAGCGGATGACCTCCCGGCCGGGATCCGCCGGGTGAAACAGGCAGAGATCCACGTTCTCTGCGCGCTCCGAAAACAGGGCAAAATTAGTCCCTTCCGCGGCGGCAGTAGCCCCCAGGGGGTAAGGTCGCCCGGGCCAGGGGTGCGTCGTGCGCCAGGCGGCGATAAGCGCTTCGGCACTCGGTGTGGTGTCTCGCATGGCGGACTAAGTACGCAAGCCGCGCCGGACTAACGACGGGGGAGGTAGACCTCGAACGGGACTTCGTCGAGCAGGTCCCTCAACTGCACCTCGCCACCGAGCGAAAGCTCGATGCCGCCGAGCACGCCCCGGCAACTGCCGAGCTCCGGGACGCTCAAGCTGGCCGCGCCGTAGTGATCGCCGAGTGGCCACGCCTCGGACGCGGGCGTACGGGTGGAGCAGACCACGAGTGCGCTCGCGTCACCGAACACCCGCCGAAAGGCGAGCACCGTTCCGTTCGGGTCGTTCTCGACGGCGAGCGGCACGTAGCTCCCCTCGCGAAACAGGTCGGCGTGCTCCCGGCGCGCCACGAGCAGACGGTGTAGGGCGGCCAGCTTGTTCGGTGCCGTCGGCTCCCGCAAATCGGCGTCGGCCACGCGCGCGAGCGCCTGCGCGCGCAGGGCGTAATCTACCGGGCGCCGGTTGTCCGGATCGACCATCGAGCGGTCGAAGAATTCGGTACCCTGGTAGATGTCCGGCGCACCGGGCGCCGTGCACTTCAGAAACACCGTGCGCAGGCTGTTGAGCCAGGCCGCGGGCCTGAGCTCTTGCTCCACCCCGGCGAGCGCGTCGAGCAGCGTATCGTCCGAGAGTAACTCGTCGATGAGCGCGTGGACGCTCGTTTCGACGGCCTCATCGGGGGCCGCCCAACTGCTGTAGAGCTTCCCTTCGCGCAGCGCTTTCTCGGCGTAAGCGTGCATCCGCCCGCCGAAGTCCCGCTGCCCGGAGGCCTCCTGGGGGTAGCTGGCGAACAGGGTTTGCAGCAGCATGTAAACGACGTCCTCCGGCACCGCGAGCTCGTAGCGCCGCACGCACGCACGCGCCGTTTTAGCGAAAGCGGCCCAGGCTTCCGGGTGGCCCGAGATGGCGTGCAGCCGGGCACGGGCGTCTTCCCCCCGTTTGGTATCGTGCGTGGAGCTGGCGTTGAGGTCGGTGAGCGGTTTGGCGGCCAGGGCATCGTGGTAGGCGGGTACGTCGAGCCGGTACGCCGGATCGGCCACGTCGCCGACCTCGTTGTTGGCCAGGTAGCGCTGGTACTGGTAGAAGGTGGTGTCTTCCAGGCCCTTGGCCATCAGCGGGCCGGAAAGTTGCATCGCGCGCTGCAGGAAGGTGGCCGAGCGCTCGTCGAGCTGCGTGATGCTGCGCAACCAGGAGCCGAGCGACCTGAGGCCGTCCGGATGGGTGGGCGCACCGGCGAGCGCCACTTCCACCCCGTGCAGCAGCACCCTACGCTCGGCCTCGGCTACCCTCCCCCGCCGCGGGTAGGCCCGGTACACGGGGAAGGCGGCGAGCCAATCGGCGAGGGTCCCGCGCAGCAGTTCGCGGTCCATACCGAGCGGTAGCCCGGCCAGCGCCCCCCGCGCGTGGTGCAGGACGTTGTCGAGCTCGCCGGCCATCCGGGTCTCGAGGATGTAGCGCTTGTTGCGCAGCACGAGCGCCTCGTAGCTGTCCGGCGAGTCGCTTTCGCTAAAACTCGGCAAGCCCGCCCCGAAGCTGTCGGCGACCGCGGTAACCTGATCGTCGTCGCGGTAATCGCGCAGCAATTGATTGGTTTGCGCCAAGAAATCGTAGCCGCTCGTGCCCTGTACCGGCCACTCCTCGGGGAGGCGCTCACCCGGTTCGAGGATCTTCTCCACGATCACGTACGCCTCCGGCCCCACCGCCTCTCGTAGGCGACGCAGGTAGCCGAGCGGATCCGTGAGGCCGTCGACGTGATCCACGCGCAACCCGTCGATGTCTCCGGCCTTAACCCACGCCAGGATCTTGGCGTGCGTAGCGGCGAACGTATCGGGCCGCTCCACCCGCAGGGCGATCAGTCCGTTGACGGTGAAGAAGCGGCGGTAGTTGATGCGCGTTTCGGTCTCCTTCCAGTAGGCCAGTCGGTAGTGTTGGGCCTCGAGGACCTCCGCTAGCTCGGGCTCCGCATCGGGGCCGGGCAGCATAGCCAGACTCCGCGCGCTAAGCGGGAACTCCTGTCCGTAGACCCGGAGCACGCGCTTCTCGGCGTCGACGCTGATCTGCCCGGCGTCGATCACTTCCCCGAGGGGGGCGCCCAGGATGGGCAGCATGAGCTTGCCCTGAAAATCGGGGTGGCGCCAGTCGATGTCGAAGTGTCGGGCCACCGCGCTCGCCTCCCCGTGCTTGAGCACCTCGCGGATCCACGGATTGGTGAGGCTGTAGCCGACGTGGTTGGGGACGATGTCCTGCAGCCAACCCATGCCCAGCGCGCGTCGCCGGGTGTGCAGCGCCGACCAGTCGGCTTCGCTCCCGAGCTCGGGGTTGAGCTTCGTCACGTCTACGGCATCGTAGCCGTGCTGGCTACCGGGTTCGGCCGCGAGTACGGGCGAGGCGTAGATCCAGTCGACGCCGAGCCGGTGGAGGTAGTCGAGCTGCGCGAGCAAATCGCGCAGCGTGAAGCCCGCGTGAAGTTGTACGCGGTAGGTAGAGAGCGGCTGCTTGGGCATGTAAGATTGGCTTCAGGCGCTGACCCACACCGCCGCACTGCGCGCTGCGAGGGCCGGCCGGGTGGCGGAGATGGCGTAACGGAGGTCGGCGGTGTCGAGGGCGGCCCAGGTGGGGGGGCGGCGCGAGACTAACCAATCGTGTCGGGAGTAGTTGACGGCGATCAGCAACTCGCGGTTGTCGCGGATCGGGATGCGCCAACCGATCACGTCGTCGGCGAGGGCGTCCACGGTGTGGGCGCTGATGTTGCGTTTGCGCAGCGGCCAGAACTGGCGACGTACGGCGAGCGCCTCCCGGTAGAAATCGTAGATCCGTCCCCGGCGTCGGTGGCCGAGTTTTGCGGAAGCGAACGTGGCGGGCGAGCCCGGGTCGGGCACCTCCTCGTCTTCGGCGACGAAGGGGGCAAACTCCCGCATGCGACCCTCGCGGGTCGCCCGCAGCACGGCCTCGTCGCCGTGGCTCACGAAGTACGGGAACGGATTGGGTTCGGCGTACTCCTCCCCCATCCAGAGCATCGGCGTGAAGGGCGACCAGATGACGGTGGCCGCGACGAGGAGGTAGGTGTCCTCGCGCAGGTGCTCGGTGAGGCGCTCCCCCCGGGCACGGTTGCCGACTTGGTCGTGGTTTTGCCCGAAAACGATCAGCTGCTGGGACTGCAGGCCCGTGGTCGGTCGCCCGAAGCGACGCCCGCGGTGGCGACTGTGCTGCCCGGTGTAGGCGTAGCCATCGCGGAGTACCTTGACTAGGGTTTCCCGCGAGCCGAAATCGGAGTAGTAGCTGCGCTTCTCCCCGGTGAGGTAAGCGCGCAGGGCGTGGTGAAACTCGTCGACCCACTGCCCGTCGAGTCCGTAGCCGCCCGCCCGCCGGGAGCGGACGTAGCTCGGATCGTTGAGGTCGAGCTCGGCGATGAGCGTGAGCGGGCGCTTGGCGGCGGTTTGCCAGGCGTCGCGCGCGGTGCTCAGCTCCTCGAGCAGGTGGGTGGCCGAGCTGTCCTTGAGGGCGTGCACCGCGTCGAGCCTCAGGCCATCGGCGCGGTAGTCGACGAGCCACGTGTGGCAGCAGGTCAGAATGAGGTCGCGGACCCCGTTGCAGTGGTAGTCGTCGAGGTTAACGGCCGGCCCCCAGGGCGTGTGGTGCTTTTCGGTAAGGTAGGGGGCGAAGGTGGGGAGGTAGTTTCCCTCGGGCCCGAGGTGGTTGAAGACCGCGTCGATGACCACGGCCAAATCGAGTTCGTGGGCGGCGTCGATGAGTCGGACGAGCCCTTCCGGGCCGCCGTAGCTCGACTGTGCCGCCTGCCAGTATACGCCGTCGTAGCCCCAGTTGTGCGTGCCCGGAAACTGGTTGACCGGCATCATCTGGATCGTGTTCACGCCGAGCCGCACCAAATCCGGCAAGTGTTCGATAGCGCCGTCGAAGGTGCCGTCTTCGCTGAAGGTGCCGACGTGCAGCTCGTAGATGATCATGTTCTCCAAGCCGCGGCCACCGAAGGGCGTGCGCTCGGAGGTGAACAGGTCCGCATCGACCACCGCGGAGTGCCCGTGTACCCCCTCGGGCTGCGAGAGGCTGGCGGGGTCGGGCCTCGGGTCGCGCTGTTTGTCGACCTGGAAGAGGTAGGGCGTCCCCGGGCGCAGGTCGTCCGCGGCGAGCGTGAAGTAGCCATCCGGGTGGCGGACCATCGCCCGCCGTTCGTCGGTGTCGGGGAGCACCACCACCGCGCGCCCGTTGTTGGGTGCGTACAGCGTGAAGGTCGTCGTGCCGGCTCGGTAGCGTACGCCGGGTCGGCGATCGGCCGAAAATACGGGGGGTTGAGTCGCCATATGCTTAAGCTTTCATCTGCACGAGCCAGGGCTTAAGGCGGTCGCGCGCACCGGCGAGCGTCTTACGTACGAAAGCAAACGTGGAGCGACCGGGGACGGTGAATGTAGAGCGGGCGGCGAAACACTGGCCGGTGTTCGTGGCACCGGATTCGGTATCCACGATTTTGCGCCACTCGGTGAGCTCCGGGTTTCCCGGGAGGACAAACTCGATCGGGTCCCAGAAGGCGTTGAAGATGAGCAAAAAGATGTCATCGCGGATCGGGCGGCCGCGCATGTCCCGCTCGTCCATCGCCTCGCCGTTGAGTACGAGCCCGATGGAGCGGATACCGGTATTGCTCCAGTCCGCATCCTCCATCTCGCGACCGTCCGACCGGAGCCAGAATATGTCCGATACCTTGGCCCTGGCGTTCGGGCGCCCCTGAAAGAATTTACGCCGGTGGAGTACCGGATTATCCAAGCGGATCTTGATGAGGTTACGCACGAAGTCGTGGAGGCGCTCCTGCTCGTCGTCCCACGACCACGCGAAGTAGTTGAGGGCGTTGTCCTGGCAGTACGTGTTGTTGTTCCCGAGCTTCGAGTGCCCGTACTCGTCCCCCATGTAGAGCATCGGGACCCCCTGGCTCAGCAGCAGCGTCGCCAGGAAGTTGCGCTGCTGGCGGGCGCGCAGCCCGTTGACCCCCCCGTCGTCGGTCGGGCCCTCCGCCCCGCAGTTCCAGCTCTCGTTGTTCGACTCCCCGTCGCGGTTGCCCTCCCCGTTGGCGAGGTTGTGCTTCTCGTTGTAGCTCACCAGGTCCCGCAGCGTGAACCCGTCGTGCGCGATCACGAAGTTGATGCTCGCCCACGGCAGGCGGCCGTTGTCCTGGTACAAATCCGAGGACCCGGTGAGCCGGTACGCGAGCTCCGGGACCTTCCCCCCGTCCCCGCGCCAGTACCCGCGCACGCTGTCGCGGTACTTCCCGTTCCACTCGGCCCACTGCACGGGGAAGTTGCCGACCTGGTAGCCGCCCGGGCCCACGTCCCACGGCTCGGCGATGAGCTTGACCTGCGAGATGATCGGGTCCTGGTGGATCGTGTCGAGGAACGTCGAGAGCTTCCCGACCTCGAAGAGGCCCCGCGCGAGCGCCGAGGCGAGGTCGAACCGGAAGCCGTCCACGTGCATCTCCGTGACCCAGTACCGCAAAGAATCCATCACCAGCTGCAGCACCCGGGGGTGGAGCATGTTGAGCGTGTTACCCGTGCCGGTATAATCCATGTAGTGCAGTGGGTCCCCCTCCACGAGCCGGTAGTAAGCCCGGTTGTCGATGCCTTTGAAGCTGAGGGTCGGACCGAAGTGGTTTCCCTCCGCGGTGTGGTTGTAGACCACGTCGAGGAGGACCTCGAGGCCCGCCCGGTGGTAGGCCTTTATCATATCCTTGAACTCCTGCACCTGGTTACCGTGCTCACCGTCGCAGGCGTATTCGGAGTGCACGGCGAAGAAGCCGAGCGTGTTGTAGCCCCAGTAGTTGCTCAAGCCCTTTTCCACCAGGTGCTGATCGTTCACGAACTGGTGCACCGGCATCAGCTCCACGGCCGTTACCCCGAGGTCTTTGAGGTAGTCGATCACCTTCGGGTGCGCGAGGCCGCGGTAGGTACCCCGCTCCTTCGCCGGAACGCGCTCGTTGAGTTGCGTCATGCCCTTCACGTGCAGCTCGTAGATCACCGATTCGTGCATCGGCGTCTCCGGCAGCAGGTCGCCCTCCCAGTTGTAGGTCGGGTCGATCACGATGCTCTTGTTGGCGAACGGGGCCGAGTCGGATTCGTCCATCTCCAGGATCCGATCGTCGCCCTCGGCGCCGAGCCGGTAGCCGAACATGGCCTCCTGCCACTCCACGGCCCCGTTGATGGCCTTGGCGTAGGGGTCGAGGAGCACTTTGTTCGGGTTGAACAGCTGTCCCTCCCGTGGATCCCACGGTCCGTACACCCGGTACCCGTACAGCATGCCGGGCTCTACGGTGGGTAGGTAGGTGTGCCACACGAAGTCGGTCAGCTCGACGAGGGAAAAACGAATCACCTCCTCCCCGGGCGCGTCGGGCATAAACAAGCACAGGTCTACCCCCGTGGCCTCCTCACTGAAGAGCGCGAAGTTGGTTCCGCGACCATCGAAGGTGGCCCCCAACGGGTAGGGCCTGCCGGGCCACGGGTTGATCTGCTTGAGTGCGGCGGCGACCTTCGCCGATCGCTTTGACTGCTTTACGGTTTGCGCCTCGGCGCTCGCTTTACTGGATACGGTCATCGGGGGACCCAACACCTCAATACGCCATTCGGTGCGGCCGCGCCGAGGACCGGGGGTCGCCTACCGCGAGATTTCCACATACCCGCGGTACGTATCCGTCTCGCCGGCGTCCGTCACCGTCAGGATGTAGAAGTAAGCGGCGTCCGGCAGAGGATCACCCTGGTAAGTGCCGGCCCAATCGTTCCGGTAGCCCCTCGTCTCGTAGACGATCGTGCCCCAGCGGTTGTAAACCTGGAGGTGATTGTTGGGGAATTCCTCGATCTTCGCCACGTAAAACACGTCGTTCACGCCGTCGCGGTTCGGTGAGATCGCCGTGAATACGGTAAGCTCCTCGCAGGTTACGCACACCGTCACCTGCGCGGTAGCGCAACCGTCTTCGTTCGGGTTACAAACCTCGTAGCCGAACCGAATGTCACGTGCGCAAACGTCGGGTGCCGGGGTGTAGGTAAGCGTGTTGTCCGGGTTTACCACGAGCGTTCCTTCCACGGGCGGCTCGCTTACGCGAAAACTCGTCACGCCGCCGAATACTTCGTCGTTGGCCAGCACATTGATCTGGATGGGTGTATTACGCACCGTACAAACAGAATCCGCGCGCGCCACCGAGCCGCCCAGGTATTCCACCACGTCGACGATGAAGCACACCGAGTCCAGCGTTCCGTCGAGCCGTTCCACCTCCACGGCGAGCGTATCCGAGCCGAGCTCCAGTCCACGGTAAGAGAGACAGGGCGAATCGGTATCCCACGCGCGCTCCAGCAGTCGGTCGGCGGCGGCGTAAAAGCGGAGCCGGTCGAAATCCGCCGAGTCGACGCAGTACGCGTGCGTCTCGTTGATGTAGAGTCGGTCGCGGATCACCACCTTGCTGCCGGCGATCACCGTGACGATCAGCGTACCCTCCGTACACCGGCCGGTGCTGTCGCAAAACTGAAGGCAGGCGGTCTCCTCCCCGATGTCGACGGCTCGGTAACCCACGCAGTCGCGAGCGTCGTCCGTGCCGAAGGTTACGGCGGAGCCACTGGCCGAAGGGCACAGATCGGCAACCGTCATCGACGCTGCGTTCAGGCCGACTTGCGGCGGACTCAAACAGAGCTCGCTACTCGAACCTAGCACGACCGTGTCGCGCCACACGATCGGTGGCGCGCAGCGTGATGCGTCACTCACCACGCGCACCTCCACCGTATCGAAGAAGCCGGGGTAGGCGACGTCGCTCACGATCGCCCGAAAGCGGTAGGTACCCACCGCGTTTCGCGCGAAGAAACTCACGCTCAGTCCCGAGGTGTCCGAAAGGACGCTATCGCTCGGATTGGTGGCGCTGGCCACCCAACGCACCCGCGTGCCGCCACTCGCGGTGAGGGTGAGCCGATCGTTCGAGCAGACGGTCGTATCGCTCGGATCGACGGACGCGTCGACGGGGTTGCGGACTTCGACCAGTTGCGTCGCGCTGGCGGAGCAGCCGAAAGCGTCGCTCACGGTCACCGAGTAGGTAGTCGTCGCGTCGGGGGAAGCAATCGGGGTCGCCTCGCTCGCCGAGCTCAGGCTAGTCGCCGGCGACCAAAGGTACCGGAGCGGATTGCGGCCCGTCGAAACGTCGGGACTGATCACGATCTGGTCGCCGTAGTCGATGCGCTCGTCGGCCGTCGGGGTGAGCGCGACGCCCGGACTGATGGCGAGGAGCACCGTGTCGTAGGAGTCACCGCCGCCGGCTCGGTCGGTGTGCAGCACGTAGCGTAGGGTATCCGGACCGGTGTACGGCCGGGGCAGCGTGAGCAGCGGGGCGGCCGAGCTGGCGTTGTCGAGGTAAGCGTCGAAGCCCGCCGGGAGACTCGTCCACCCGTAGGTATACCCCCCCGGACGCGCGCAGGCCGGGAATCCGAGCTGCAGCTCGTTCTCGTCGCTCACGCACAGCCCGAAGCTCGGTTGGTTGGCCGCATTGTCGAGCTGAGGCACCGGCAGCGGAACATGCTCGTGCGCGCACAAGTCGAGCGCCGCCGAGTCCGCGAACAGCAGTAGCTCGTCGAGGGCAGCGGACGGTAAGCTTCCGCTAAAACGGTACGTCACGGAGCTGTCGCCGGCGCCGACGGGGACGGGCCGCTGATCGAGCAGATCGTCCCCGGGTCCGGCGAGCCGGTCGCCGTCCCGGTCTCTGTACAGCCGCAGGTCTGCGGGGGTACCGCTGAAATCGTGCATGGCGTCAAGGCGGACCTCCAGTTCCACGAGTTCGGTGGTATCGCTCTCGCAGGTAGCGCGCGCTTCGACCACGGTTGCCACGAGCGAGCGTCCGACGGTGAAGTCGACCAATTTAGCGCCCCCCCGGGTCGCGTCGCTCGGCAAATCGCAGGTACTTCCGCTCGCCGTACAGGTCGTCGACTGAAAGCGCGTGGCGGCCAGGCCGAGCGTAACCGACTCCCCGCAGGCGGCGGCGTCCGAGCGGACCTCGAAGCCGAGGCGAGCCCGTTCACCCGGATTCATGCCGGCGGGCAGCGGCCAGGTGAGTTCGTTTACCCCACCGGCGCTCGCGACCGTCGGTTCGCCCGGCACGTAGCCGGCGGGCTCGAGCCCGTCCGAGCTACCGGCGAGGTAGGTCAGTCCCGCGGGAAGCGTTACCGCCACGACGTCGTTCGCGTCGGTCGGGGCGGTACCCGTATTCAGCGCGCGTACCTCGAGGGTCGACGCGACCGGACCGGGATCGAGCCGGGGGTCCCCCACGAAGGCAACCTCGTACTCGTGTGCGGGATCGGGTGTAGCACCGGCGATCTCGATGGCGGAGGTCTCGGTGCCGGCGAAGTTGGTTTGGTTGCCGCAGGCCTGCTGGCCCTGCGCCTCGAAGTACACGAGGCTACCCGATCGGTAGTTGCAGTCGCTCGTAAACTGAAGCTCGAGGAGGTAGCGGTTCGAATCCACCGCGCCGTTCGGTCGGAAACCGAGCAGGCCGTCGGTACCGAGGGCCGGGTGTAGTGCGGCCAGGTCCGCGAACCGGAGGCCGTTGCCACGTACCTCGGCCGGGGAAGCGGTCGGTTCGGAGACGGTCGCCTGCGGTGGTCCCGAAGCGGGGTAAGCGATCCGGGCCGAGTTGGGTACGTAGGTTAGCCCGTCCGGCACGTACAGTTGGTTCAGTACGTCGAAGGCCGTTCCGCCCTGGGCGTTGTTGACTTGGAACTGCAACGTGATCGGATCGCAGAGGTTTCGCGGACCGGTGGGCTCCTGGGTGAGCGTGGTTTCGAGGAAGGGCGCCACCGTCTCGATTTGCGCGAGCACCCGGTCGTCGGTACACGCGGCGTCGTCAGCGGGGGTCCACCCGGTCGGTACGGTCGCACCGCAGGCCCAGCCCGTGGCGAGCCGAAGTGGATTCACCCCGCAGGCGGCCGTGTTTACGACCACCCGTACCGCATTGCAGATTTCGGCGGTGGTGTTGCTGGTTTGGTTTTGGCGAACGCCTTCGAGGTGAACGAAGTGGCCGCCCCCGTACGGGTTCAGGGTTAGGGGCACGGGTGCCCCCGGGTCGTCGGCGAGCTCGGCCGAAACGACGGTCACCGCCGAGGTGTCGTCGAAGGTGAGCCAGGTGCGGCCAGCCTCGGAGTCGCTCGACGTGTTGCAGATGATCAGTTCGATCTCCGCCTCGTCCGTCGTCGTCGCGTGCGGGTTTACGGAAAGCAGTTGCATGTCGAGTGCCACCGGCTCGCTGTAGCGCATGGCGAAGCTCACGTCTCGCGTCTCCGGCTCCACGCGGGCCCCGCTCCCGATATCGGTGGCGTAGTACCGGTCGCGGTAGTGCGGTCTCGCGTTGAACGCGTAGTTGGCGTCGGCGTTGGACGACGAGCGGATCGAGCCGCAGGTGGGCCGCAGGTTGAGTCGGAGGCTGTAGAGCTCCGGGTAGTTGACGTGGAGGTCGGCGGTTTGGGTGAGGGTATCGAGGACCAGGACGTACCGGCCGTCGGGAAAGTCGCTGAGCGGGCGCACGGGGAAGTAGCTCGAGCCCTGCGTCGGGTGATTCGCCACGCGGAGCTCGACGGCGCCCACCTCGAAGCCGTCGAACAGGCTCGTGTCGAACTCGACGACGAGCGAATCGAGGCGTGCCGCGCGCCGGAACTCGGGGCCGAATTCGGTGGCGTAGCCCCGATTGACGCCCGTGAGGCGGAAGTCGAGCGTAGCGGGGGCGCAGCCCCTCGGGAAGTCGCCGTTGCTCGGGACCCCGAACACGGTGAACGGACTGCCGACCCGGAACACGTCACCGTACTGGTCGCACTGTACCTCCAGACCATCGCTCACGGCGTAGAAGCCGCCGCGGAGGTCTTCGACGAACTCGTAACTCGTGGTAATCGGCCCGAGCGGATTGATCTCGAACTGTCCGGTAAAGCGGATACTGTCGGAGGGGTCGACGGCCCAACCGTTGGCGGTGAGGCAGCCGCCCAGGTCGAAGCGCTGCCGGGTGGTCGTGCCGCTCGTTTCGAGGGTGTGCGCGGTGGGACCCACGCCGCAGCTTCGCCACGTCGTGCCGTCGAACCACTCGAGGGTAGCCTCGCCGAGCAGAAATAAGCCCGCCGTATCCACCTCGTCGTTGGGGGTGAGGTAGTGGAGCACTATGCCGAGGCTATCGGTCAGCGTGAAGTCGCCGACCAGTCCGTCGATACGGATCTCGACGCTGTCGGCGGGTAGCGCGGCCTTCTCGTTGGCGGTACCGGCGTCGAGGCGGGTGGCGTAGCTACCGTCGCTAAAGCCGAAGCTCGTGCGCTCGATACTGAAGCTCGTGCCCTGCACGCCGCCCGGGCAGGGGTACAGATCCGCGATGTTGCAGGGGGGTGAATTTCGGTGGAGGTACGGCCCGGACAGCTCTTCGCAAATCCAGAGGTGCTCGCAGTCGCACGTGGGACAGTAGTAGGCCACCGTGGTCGGGAACATCAGCTCGCCGAGCGGTGCGCTGCAGTCGGCGCTCAACGAGAGCCCGAGGGTGTAGCGGCCGTTGAGGAACGCTTCGCCCGAAGGATCGAAGCGCAGGGTGGCGGTGTCGTTTTGCTGCGTGAGCCCGAGCAGCGGCATCGACGCCGCACCGCCGCGATCCAGGCTGCTCGTCGGACCGTCTACGGTTACCCCGGTGGGCAGTTTCACGTACACGAGCATCTCCGCGTCGGCGCTGCAGCCGTTGGCGAAATCGAATACCAGCCGCTCGAATTCGAGCTCGACGCGGAAGGGCGCGCCCTCGGCGTCGGCGTCCGGTGGGGTGCGCTGCTCGAAGTCGTCGAGGATGTTGCGCGGGGCGTAAAGGTTGCCGTCGCCGGCGGTTTGGGTACGTGCGCAGGGGTCCGTCCAGTAGGCCTGAGCCTGGAAGGTGGCCAGCGCGTCGTTGGCGCAGTGCTCGCTCGCGTCGTAGTCGCCGATGTCCTCGCAAACGAGCTCGAAGGCGACGGTGACCGCGAGCGATTCGCCCACGGCGAGATCGTCGAAGAAGCCGTCGCCGTCGAGGTCCTCCAGGCCGCTGCCCGCGGCGTCGGGGTCGGTAGCGAAGGCGGCGAGCGTATCGAGCCGCAGCGTGCCCCGTAGATCCGTGATGGCGACGCCCGCGATCTCGAGCGCCGAGATCCGGTACCCACCGGCCGTCAGCGAGCCGTCGATCACGTTGCCGAGGGCGAGGTCGAACGCCGTCCCGAATCCGGGGTCGGCCTCCGAGCCGGTGTTCTCGACCCGGAGCGTGTAATCTCCCCGTTGGCAGTAACCCACCTCCGAATTCGGGAACGCGCCGGGGGCGCGGGTAATCGATACGAGCGGTTGACCGATACCGACGGGCAGGTCCGTGTCGAGCGCGCTGCTCGCGCACGTGCCGCCGTCGCAGCCGTAGGCCACGCTGTGCTCGGCCAGCCGACTGTTGCGACATTCGCTCACGTACAACGTTTGCTCGATGAGGAGCCGCTCGTCCGGGTCGAAGCGGGTATCGCCGTTCCCCGCGCCCGTCGCACTCAGGTTACCCCCGAAGTCGGCGCCGGACAAGCGCAGGTTGATGAGGGTGTCCCCGGCCGCGTTCGTGGTTTTCGCGAAAGCACGTTGCGCGCCGTTGACGCGCAGGGTTTGCACGCTGAGCCCGGGTCCCTGCACGAGCAGGTAGCGCAGCGTATCGGCGTAGCCCCGGAAGGATCCGTTGGCGATTTCGAGGGTTCGCGTGAGCGTTTGGCCCACTCGGACGGGACTCCGCGACAGGGATTCGGCGAGCGAGAAAGCCGGTAGGGTAACCGCGGCGCGGTACTCGTCGATCGTCTCGCGCTCCGTGTTCGACGAACCGCCGCCGTAGACGTAGCTAACGTCGAGCACGTCACGTACCTCGGCCGCCGGATTTGCCGCGAGCGTGTCCGCGACCCGGCAACCGGCCGCCAGCTCCAGGGCGAAGTGGACGCGGGTCGGCCCCCCGCTCTCGGCGAGGTCGGGTACCGAGACAACCGGCCTCGTGGGGTCGGCGAGACTCACCAAGCTCGCGCCCACCGAGGAGTTGGCGGCGTCGAAACCCGTGGCGTAAACCCCCTCGAAGAGCGTTACGGTTACGAGTACGTTTCGCAGGTCCGGCGACCCCGGCCGCAGCACGAGCTCGTAGGTCGCCCGATCGCTGTCCCCGCAGACGTTGAGCTGTTGGGGGCGACCGGCCGGGCTCAGGTAGCTCGCGTCCAGGTAATCCTGCGCGCCCAGGAGCCCGCTCGTGAGCAACGAGACGAGCAGCAAACAACGGGTGAGCAGTGTACACATAGGGTCCGCGACGAATTAGCCACCGTTATGCGTGCCAGAACCGTACCGAACCTACTCCCCGCTCAACGCCGCCTTTACCCGGTTCACGAAGGCGTTGACCGTACCCGCGCCGCCGACGGCGATCTCGTAGTACTCGTCGTCGTCCATCTTGTAGTAAAGCTCCTTCTTCTTGAGTCCGTCGAGCGCCTCGTTGAAGCGCGGACTGCTGCTCGCGATCTCGAGGATACCCTGTTTGTAACCGAAGTAGTACCAGGCGTCGGAAGGAGACTTCACGTACACGTAGAGCCGGTCGTCGCCGTTGCCGGGCATCTTGGCCTCCACGTACACGTTTAGCTTCTTGTGTACGGCGTTGTTGCCGATGTAAGCGACGTCGACCTTGTCCTGGTTGCTGAAGAAACTCTTGTAGTCGCCGTCGTAGGTGAGTCCCAGTTTGGGGAACACGAAGGCGTGCCCGCTCTCGCCTTCCGGCAAAACGAAGGCGCCGCGCTTCACGGCGACGAGCGTGGTGGAATCTTGTGGGTCGTTGAGCCAGTTGGGCAGCGACTCGCGGTAGTACTTCGCGTCGTCGATGTATCTCACGTCCTGCGTGTTGAAGCCGGACGCCTGGATATCGGCGGCCAGTAGGTTGAGCAGCTTCTCGGGCATGATCATGTCGATCGACACGATGGCCTCCACCTCCGTGTCCGGGTAGGCCGCCGGATCGCCGACGATGCCCTCGCTTTTCACGAAGCCTCCCCGCAGGTTGCCCGATGCCTTCACGGAGGTGTAGTCGAGCGCGCTCCCGATCTCGAGGGGGCCGTTAGCGGTGTACTCGCCGGTTTTGGCGTCGACGCGCATGAGCCCGCCCCGCTCGCCGTCGCCCACGACCCGCAGGGTGTCACCCGCGATAAACACGTCGGCCTCCGGGTCGTAGTCGAGCATGCCCTCGCTCAGGTCGAGCAGCGGCCGGTCCATACCCGTGTAGGTCGGCGTCAACAGCCGCGGGTAGGCCTGCGGGCTCGCGTTGTCTAAGAATACGCCCGTAGCCAGGCGATCGCCGTCCGGCGAGAGGGGCAGGTCGTACTTGATGCGGAGATCGTCCTTATCGCCGGGGGTAACCACGCTGAAGTAGCTCACCTCCGGCAGGCCGGGGGCATCGAGCTTGGCGAACCCGTCGAGCTGGATCTCGGGCCGACTCGCGTCGAAGGAGAAAATACCCTGAAACAGGGTGCGGTCGTCGATGTAGAATTTTTGTGCCTCCTCGATCTCGCCGCTGGCCCGCGTGACCGCGGCCTTCTCGGAAGCGGAGCCCTTGCCGACCCGCTGGCCGACGATGTCGCCGAGGAACACCTGCTGACTCCGCCCGGCCACGTCGTAGCGGTAGTAACCCTTCGCGGTGTAGTCTTTCCGGCCGAGGATGTCCACCGTCGCGCTGTCGATGATGTGGTACTTCGTCACCGTATCGGCCTCGATGCGGGCGCCGGTTAGCGTGGTCAGTTTGCCGGAAGGCTCCACCGAGACGTTCCCGTCCGGAATGTAGATCAGTGCGTCGGCGGTGGCGATGTACGGTACTCCACCGATGTCGAGCTTCGTACCGGCGAGGTTGTAGCTCGCTGCCTGACCCTGGAAATTGAGGCTGTCCTGCGCCGGATCCAGCGAGTGGAAGTCGCCCGGCTTACCCGCCTCCGTCTCGAACAGGATGCTCTGCTTCCCGATATCCCAGGTGAACGACTTCATGCTCGTTCGGTACTTATTGGCCGGCAGGTCGACGGTTAGAAATTCGTCGCGCGCGCGGAATTCGCCGCTCGACTCGTCCCAGTCTATCTCACCGCTCACGTTCTCCGCCTCGAGGGCTACCTCCGAGCCGCTGCCGGTTTTGATGGCGACGATCATCGAATCGCTCTGCGCGGAAAACGCCCCGTAGTTGATCATCTCCGAACGGAGCGTAACCTCCGGCGAGTCGTGCACGCCCTGGGCCTTGAGCCCGTCCGGGGTCAAGACCAAACGCCCTTCGAGCGTATGCCCTTCCGCCCCGAACAGATCGAAGGGTTCCTCCGCGCTCGACAGGTAGAGGCTATCGCGGTAGGGGACCCACTCGATGTGTACGTCCTTCCCGTGCGCCTCCGGCGTGATCAGCGGCTCGGCGCGGTCTTCGGCGAGGTCGAAGCTCTCGGCCGTGCCCGTGACCCGCCCGGCTTCGAACACGAAATCGTCTGCGGAGACCGAAGCGGTGAGGTAGTCGAGTTGCCCCTTGGCGTTCATGCCCGAGTTGCCGAGGTCGACCTCCCCCGTGAAATTTCCTTTCCCCCGGTAGGCCTCCCAGCCCGACTGGCCGGTTTCGGCCACGTGCCCGAAGGAGCGGTCCTCGCGCAGGTAGATGTCGGCGCGGTAGTCCTCGAACACCGAGGCGGTGTGCATGCGGCCCGTGAAGCGCAGGTCCTTGACGCTGAACCGGTCGAGGCCGTTGATCGAGAACTCGTCGAGCTCGAAGTAGAAGCTATCCTGGAGGAGGTTGCTGTCTAAGCGTACGTTAGCCAGCGGATCGATGGTGCCGCCACGGTAGTAGATGTAACTCGGGCCGGTGGTCTGGAGGCTCGGGAAGATGGCGATATCGTCCTTGCCGGACTTGTTGCTCGGTGCGTCGACGAGCACCACGCCCTTGAGGTGCTCGATGCGCGAGGCGATGGCGAGCGGCTCGCCCTGCTCCTCGCCCTCCTCCACGTCTTCGGGCGCGTACATGTCGAAGTACCGTACCGAATCGAGTACGATCTGGTAGGGATCGTACTCGAAGTGCATATCCTTACCCTCGAAGGTGGTGTTGCCCGCGTAGAGGAGTCCGTCGAAATCGATGCCGCGGTCCTCGCGGACCACGAGCTGACCGCCGAGCGGTAAGATGGCCACCCGTTGATTGCGCGAGAGTTCCAACTGGCGGACCCCGTTTACGAGCATTTGTTTGGATTTGAGGTCGAGCGACGCGTTCGTCTCCTTCGTCTTCGATTTGATGCGCATCGCGTCGTAGTCGCGCTTGCCCTGCGAGGCCTCCACGAAGTGGAAGATCTTGTCTTTCACGGTGATCCGGCCGGTCGGCAAATCGAAGTCGATGAACCCGTTCGAAGCCAGGTCGAAGAGCAGGGTTTTGATGTTGTCGAGCTTGAACTTCGGATCGAGTTTTCGCGCGAGCGACTCCCCGTCGATGACGCGGCCCTCGCGCTCGGCTACCGCACGGATTACCGAGAGCGGATTGTAGGTGGAGATGCTCTGGTAACGGTTGTAATCCCGGGCCGAGAAGTAGTCGAGCGACTCGATCTCCATCGCCTCGCTCGCCTTGCCGATCGCCTGTTTGCGTTCTCCGAAAAGCACCGAATCGCGGGCGACGTACACCTTGAGCTCCTCGGCGCCGATGTTGACGTTTTGGTAGGAGGAGTAAAACGGCGTGCGGTCGCTGGCGCGCTCGCCGCGCGTCAGCGTGAGGACCTGATCCGCGATGTCGTAGCGCAGCTCGGCGGAGGGGTGCGCGATGCTGTCGGTGCCGTAGTAGAAGGTGGTGCGTACCTGGTAGCCCAAGATCCGGTCGCTGCGCTTGATGGTAAACTGCCTGGCGAGACCGAGGAAAACGGTTTTCCCGACTTCGTTTTGCAGTTCTAGCCTGGCGAACAACCCTTTCGGGGCATCCCCGTACACGGTCCGTCCCTCGAGCCGGAAGCCCCCGGTGTAGGTGAGCCCCTTGCCGAGGTCCGCGAGGACGAGTTCGTTGTCGTAGGATTGAAACCGGGGGTAGGTGACGCTGGCGGCCCCGGGCTTGGTGCTCGTTATTTTATCGGCGAACGTACCGTAGATACGCTTGTCGGCGAAAAACTCGGGGTAGGTCAAACGAACGGAGTCGGCCTCGTACTGCCCGCTGGTCAGGTCGATGCTGTAGTCCTGCAGGAACACCGAGCAGTCGGCGAGGCCGAGCTTGTCCCAGTACACCTTGCCCCCGGCCCCTTCGAAGTTGTGGTGCCCGGTGAAGTAGTCGCCCGCAGTACGCTGGATCGTCATCGAATCCCCCCGCCGCAGCGCTACGAGGTTGAGCGTGTCGAAGTGCAGGATGGCCTCGCCCGACTCGACCGTCAGCTCGTAGGCCTCCGAACGGGCGTACCAGGTAACGCCGCCCGAGGTTTCGAGCGCCTGGTCGCGGTAGAAGTTTTCCGAAAACTCGAGGAAGTCGAGGTAACCTTTGAACTGCTTGTTGGGCAGACTGGCCAGGAGCTCCACGACGGCCGTGTCCCACTCCGCGAACCGGGCCTCCCCGGCCGACTCCGCGTACGGGACCCGGAACAGCGTGCGGAGGTACTGCTCGAAGTGCGGGGCGGCGGGCATGCCGCGGCGCAGCATCTCGTTGCTCAGCGACATGATCGCCGCCTGCTGCGACTCGGTGTACAGGGGGAATCGCTCCTCGAAGCGTTCGGTGATATCTTCGGCCTGACGCCGCTTGCCCGCGTTGAGGAACTCGTTGAGCTCGTCGATGAACACCTCCGCGGAAGCATCGGAGAGCGAATCCGGGACCTGAGCGCCCAGGGGTGCCCAACCGGTCGCTAACCAAAGTGAACAGAACAGAAAAACGCCTCTCATCATAAGCTTCGCAAACTAAACCCGGGTAAGGGCGTACCGGCAGGCCAGCCACTTCCCCCGCCGCCGCCGCTCCCGGCGGGTGAGCCCGGCGTGGTTTGCGACCGGATCGATGACCGCTAAATCTTCGGCGAGGATTCCGCTGAGCCAGACTTCGCCACCCGCCACGAGTCGCTGTGCTAACGCCGCCAGCGACTCGGTGAGTACACTGCGGTTGATGTTAGCCAGGATCAGGTCGAACGGTCCGTCGGGCAGGTGGCCTGCGTCGCCTAGCGATACGTCGTCGAGCGCGATCGCGTTGCGTGCGGCGTTGTCGCGGGCGCTGCGCACGCAGCGCGGGTCGTGGTCTACGGCGACCACGTGGCTCGCGCCGAGTCGTTTGGCGAGCAGCGCGAGCACCCCGGTACCGGTACCGAAGTCGAAGCAGGTTTTGCCGGAAGGCGGAGAATCGCGCAGCAGCTCCGCCATGAGGTAGGTCGTCTCGTGGTGGCCGGTGCCGAACGACATCTCCGGCACGATCACGAGCTCGTGCGCGAAACCGGGGGCGGGCGGGTGGAAAGGCGCGCTGACGCGCAGGAAGCCCTCGATCTCCACGGGGGTGTAGCCGCGCTCCCAAGCCGCGTTCCAGTTCGTTTCGGGTAGCTCCTCGGAGCTGACGGTCCAGCCGAAACGAGCCGCGAGCCGCCCCACCGCGGCCTGTACGCCACGTTGGTCTTCGCTCTGCAGCAGGTAGGCCCGTACCCGCTCCCCCTCGGTTTCGAAGGCGTGGAAGGGGAGTTCCCCGAGTAGGGCGACCACGGTGTCGGGCTGCTGACTGCCGGGATCGATGTTAAAGCGGCGGGTGGCGTACAAAGGTGAGCTCGTTACGGGTACACTTCCCCGCGGGCGGAGCGGAGCGTGTTTTGTATCAACGAAATTACCGTCATCGGCCCCACCCCGCCGGGTACGGGGGTGATGGCGGCCACTTTACCGACGAGCGCGGCGTAGTCCACGTCGCCGACGAGGCGGTAGCCGCGTTTCCTGCTCGCGTCCTCGACCCGGTTGATCCCCACGTCGACGACCACGGCGCCGGGCTTGACCATCCCCTCCGTCACGAAGCCGGGGATACCGATGGCCGCGATGACGATGTCGGCGGTGCGGAGCAGCTCGGGCAGGTTGCGCGTACGGGAGTGCGCCAGGGTAACGGTGGCGTTGCCGACGCGCGCTTTGCGACTGAGCAGAATGCTGATGGGGGTACCGACGATGTTGGAGCGACCGAGTACCACGGCGTGCTGTCCGGAGGTTTCGACGTCGTAGCGATCGAGCAGCTGGAGGATGCCGTAGGGGGTCGCCGGCAGGTAGGCGGGGAGGCTCTGCGCCATGCGGCCGAAGTTGACGGGGTGGAATCCGTCCACGTCTTTGCGCGGATCGATGGCCAGCGTCACTTCGGTTTCGTCGATGTGCCCCGGGAGCGGCAGTTGTACGATGAACCCGTCGACCCCGTCGTCGCGGTTGAGGCGCGCGATCACCCCCAGCAGCTCCTCGCGGGACGCTTCCGCCGGGAGGCTCTCGAGCGTCGATTTGAAACCGACCTCGGCGCAGGAGCGGATCTTGTTGCGCACGTACGACGCCGAGGCCGGGTGCTCCCCGACGAGCACCGCGACGAGGTGCGGGGCGCGATTTCCGCGAGCGACGTGCTCGGCCACTTCGGTCGCGACTTCCTTCTTGATCTTTACGGCGAGCGCCGCACCGTCGAGCACCTTCATGACGCGAAGATGCATTTACCTTCCCACCCATGCAGATCACTTTCCCCGATGGCTTTCTATGGGGCACCTCGACCTCGGCGGCGCAGATCGAAACGGCCTCCGACCACAACTTCCGGGGACTCGAGGCGCGCGACGGGCACCTCCTCGAGCGCACCACCGACCACGAGCGCCGGCGGCTCGAGGACGTGGACGCGATCGCCCGCTTCGGGAGCGTGTACCGCTGTAGCGTCGACTGGGCCGGCTTGCAGAAGGAAGCGTACGCGAGCTTCGACAAGGCGGTGGTATCCGGGTACCGCGAGTTTTTCGAAGCCCTGAACGCGCGCGGGGTCAAGATCCTCTTCGTGCTGCACCACTTCGCGCACCCCGCGTGGTTCGAGCGCGAAGGCGGATGGACCTGGGAGAGCAACCAGCAGGTGTTCTACGACTACGCGGCGCGCTGCATGGATGCCTTCGGCGACTTGGTGTACGCCTGGAACACCTTCAACGAACCGAACGTGTACGCGCTCAACGGCTTCTACCTCGGGCACTGGCCGCCCTACGTGCAGAGCCTGACCAAGGCCAGTCGCGTGCTCGGCAACATGGCGCAGGCGCACGAACACATCTACCACAAGCTCAAGGCGCGCTTCCCCTCGGCCCAGGTCGGGTACTCCCTCAACACCGTCTTCGCCGAGGGGCGCGGCCTGAGTGGCCAGACCTCCGCCCGCTTCTTCGACTGGTGGTTCTACAGTCGGCCCGTCAAGCTCTTCTCCCCCGTCGACTTCACCGGGGTCGGCTACTACGCCTACCTCGTGTTCGCGCCCGAGGCCATCTCGGCCGTGACCCACGCCGACCGCCTCGAACAGATGGGGATCCCGCACGACCGCATGTGGGCGCTCAAGCCCGAGGGCCTGGCCTACAACATTCGCCGGGTCCACAAAGACACCGGCAAACCGGTGTGGATAATGGAGAATGGTACCTGCACCGACGATTCGGGGCAGCGGATCGCCACGCTCACGGATTATCTACGCGTACTCTACGGCGTACTCCGCGAAGGCCTGCCGGTACTCGGCTACAACCTCTGGGCGCCCTGGGACAATTTTGAATGGAATTTAGGCCCCACCTACCGGTTCGGTTTGCTGCGTACGGATTACAGCACCATGGAGCGTCAGAACACGCCGGCCGCGGATTGGTACGAGGAGGTGGTGCGGAGCAACGCGGTGGAGGTTTAACCGACATCTCCCTCACCTGGCTGCTGGGCCTAGTCCTGTGTTTGTCGGCTTTCGCCAAAACGAGCGGGCAGGTGCCCGTTCCGAGCAGTTTCGCCCTGGGCGAGGCTACGGTGGCGGCCCCCAATACCTGGGGTTCGTCCGCGAACCCTGCGGCCGCCCCGGCGAGCGGGGGGTTCGCGGTCCAAGCCTACGGAGCTTCGCGCTACGGCCTCGCGGAGCTTACCTCCGCCGGGTTGGAGGTGGGCCGGAGCACCGGACGGAGCGCTTACGGGCTCGGGGTTCAACACTTCGCTCCGCCCGGGTACTCGCTCACCAGCCTCCAGGCCTGCGCCCGGCGGCAACTCACCGCGGACCTGTCGTTGGGGCTACGGTTAGGGATTTTGTCGGCCAATTACAACGAGTACGGCCGCGAGCGGCTGCCGCACGCCCACCTCGGTGTACAGTACCGGATCAACCCCAAGTTGAACGGTGGGGCGCACTACACCTACGCTTCCCGGGTCGCGCTTCCCTTGCTCGAGCACGAGCTCGCGGTGGGGGTAGACTACGCTTCCAGCGAACGCGTCCACCTCCTCGCGTCCGTACAGCAACCCGTCGGGAACGGCCTCGGCGTATCCGTGGGCGTCCGCTACCGAGCGGCGGACCGGCTTTGCCTTAACGCCGGTTTGCGTACGGCCGGAGCGGCCTTTAGCCTGGGCGCGGAAATAGAGCTCGCCCGTGGCGTACGACTCTCGCTCGCGTTTTCGGCGGATCAGCGACTCCCCTTAGGGGCAGCCTACGGGGTGGCTTACGCCCGGGAGTGATTCGACGCTGATTTAGTCTAGGGACTTACGACCTGGCGAGATCGCAGCTGATTTAGTCTAGGGACTTACGACCTGGCGAGATCGCAGCTGATTTGGAGCTCATCGAGGGAGAAGACGGAGGGATAGCAGCGCGATCGTGAGGCGTTCAAACGGTGGAGAGCTCCAAATCAGCCGAATTTTAGTCGATCAGCGAGTTTCCAAACAGGCTCTAAGTGAGTTTGGCGTGCTCCGGGCTCGCCGGCGTTTCCTCGATCTCCTCTAGGCTCGTTGGGTGACGGAGCATGCTCAGCGCGATACCGCCGCCGAGAACGAGTACGATCACCCCGAGCGAGAGCAAGGGCGGGATGTGCACGTAGTGCACGAGTAGGATCTTGACGCTAACGAACGCGAGCACGATCACCAGGGCGTACTTGAGCAGGTGGAAGCGATCCATCATGCTCGCGAGCACGAAGTAGAGCGAACGCAGTCCGAGGATGGCGAATATATTGGAACTAAAAACGATAAATGGGTCGGAAGTAATGGCGAATATGGCCGGGATAGAATCGAAGGCGAATACGACGTCCGTGGTCTCGATCACCACCAGGGCAACCAGCGCCGGCGTAGCCACCCGTCGTCCGCCCTGCTGGATCAGGAAGCGGTCGTCGTGATGCTGTTCGGTAACCGGAAACACCTTCCGGAAAACACGTACCGCCGGATTGTCCTCCGGGTTGACCTCCTCGCCGCCCGAACGCCACATCCGGTAGGCGGAGTACGCTAGGATCGCCCCGAAAACGTAGGTAATCCACTCGAAGCGCTCGAGCAGTATCGAACCGACGCCAATCATGATGCCCCGGAAAACGATCGCCCCGATGATGCCCCAGAAGAGCACGCGGTGCTGGTACTTTTTGTCGATCCCGAAAAAGGTAAAGATGAGGGCAATCACGAACACGTTGTCCAGCGACAGCGACATCTCCACCAGGTATCCGCTCAGGTACTCGATAACCGCCTCCCTTCCGGTAGCCGGTAGCCCCACCTCACTGCCTAACCCAAACCACCCCCCTCGGTATCCGAAGTAGATGAACCCCGCAAAACCGACCCCTACGGTCGCCCAGAGCGCAGTCCATTTGAAAGCCTCCCGGGCGTGGATTACGTGCTGCTCTTTGTTGAATACCCCGAGGTCTAGCGCGAGGAAGCAGCAAACCAGGACGACGAAGATGAACCAAATCACGCGGCGGTATTTGGTACCGTACAACACCGAGACACCGGGTGGGTGTTTCGATACCGTAGCCCGCAAACGATAATTATGGCCGAAGACCCCTCCAAAGTAAGAGTCGACAAGTGGCTCTGGGCCGTGCGCCTCTTCAAATCCCGCTCCATCGCCAGCGAGGTGTGCCGGCAGGGCCACGTGAAGCTCGCCGGAAAAACCCTGAAGCCGAGCGCCACGATCGCGCCCGGTGCCGCGCTGCACGTGCGCCGCAACGGCTACGACATGCAGTACGAGGTGCTCCGCCTCATCGAAAAGCGCGTCGGGGCGCCGATCGCCGTGACGTGCTACACCGACCTCACGCCCGCCGAGGAAATGCAGAAGTTCGACGCCTGGCACATCGCCCGCTCGCAGGGCGAGGCGCGCGAGCGAGGCGCGGGACGCCCCACCAAACTCGACCGCCGCAATATCGACGAATTCAAAGACGCCGATCCGAGCTACGACTGGGGTTGGATCGACGAGGAAGACGACGCGTAGTGCGGGCTACAGCGCCGGTGCTTTGCTTTTGTCGGTCGCGTTGTACCGGTAAAAGCCTTCGCCCGTCTTCACGCCCAACCTACCGGCGGCCACCAGGTTGACCAGGAGCGGACAGGGGGCGTATCGCTCCTTGCCGAAGCCGCTTTGCAGCACCCGGAGGATACTCAAACAAACGTCGAGCCCGATGAAGTCCGCCAGGTGCAACGGGCCCATCGGGTGCGCCATACCCAGCTGCATGACCGTATCGATCTCCTCCACGCCGGCCACCCCCTCCCAGAGCGCGTACATCGCCTCGTTGAGCATCGGCATGAGCACGCGGTTGCTCACGAAGCCGGGGTAATCGTTGACCTCGACGGGGATTTTGGCGACGCCGCGACTCAGCTCCATCACCGCGTCCGTCGTCGCGTCATCCGTCGCGTAGCCGCGAATCACCTCGACGAGCGGCATGATCGGCACCGGGTTCATGAAGTGCATGCCGATGACTCGCTCCGGTCGCTGGGTAGCCGCGGCGATCCGCGTGATGCTGATGCTCGACGTATTGGTCGCCAAGATGGCCGCCGGTGGCGCGGCGGCGTCGAGCTGCCGGAAGATATCGAGCTTCACCGCCTCGTTCTCGGTCGCCGCCTCCACAACGAGGTCGGCCGTTTTCACGGCGGTGGCCAACTCGGTGGCTACCCGCAGGCGGGCGAGGGACGCCGACATCTCGTCCTCGCCGAGCTTCCCCTTCGTTACCTGGCGGGCGAGATTCTTCTCGATGGTCGCGCGGGCCCGGTCGAGCGAAGTCCGGTCTACGTCGAGCAACGTTACCCCGTGGCCGTGCTGGGCGAACACGTGCGCGATGCCGTTGCCCATCGTCCCCGCCCCAACTACAGTGATCTTCTTCATAGGTCTGGGGCACAAAGAAAGCCCCGTACCGGGTAGGCGCGGGGCTTCTGTATCAGTATGCTGAGATGTGTAAAGCCGTTCTCGGATCCCCTCGCGGGGCGTTGGGCTAAACCCGGCGGATCGCGAGGGTGTGTTCAGGCCCCCACCGCCGAGTCGTGTGTCATAGTTCGTTCTCAGGGACCAACCGCGAGGTCGGTCACCGTTCCCTGCTGTGTGTGTTCACTCACGCATACGGTTAGGGGTATGCAAAGAGCGGGTCACATAGTCACTTCTACCCTGCCCCGGGGGGCGAGTACGTGACATCAAGGTTGACCGGTCGCTTACGCTAAAACTCGCTAAGGGCGCCTGGAAGCCAGCTTTTTACGCCGAAAAATTCTATTTATTACCGCGTGTTAGACCACACGAAATGGTTTTCGTTCGCGTTTTGCTATTCGGGAGGTATGGGTTGGCCAAACGTCGAAATTTACGCACCGTTGCAGCATCGGGGTTAATTTACCGCTCATCTCCACCCCGCGTTCGTGTACCTTGGACGCTAAGTCATCCCAATCGATTGTATGCTCTTAGTTGCCGACAGCGGCTCATCCAAGGCCGACTGGGTCTATTACGCCAGCGACGCCGCTACCTATGAGGTCAACAGTATTGGGGTCAACCCCAACCTGCACTCCGAATCTCAGATAAGAGAGGCCTTTCGCGACGTTTGCCCGCAGGCGGTGGATCCCGCCGACGTCTGCTGGATCTACTTCTACGGATCGGGCGTGTGGGACGGGGTGCGGGCTAACCGTATCGTGAACTCACTGCGGTTGTACTACCCGAACGCCGAGATCGAGATCTACCACGATTTGCTCGGCGCGGCGCGCGCGATGTGCGGCACCGACCCGGGCGTAGCCTGCATCCTCGGTACCGGCTCGAACAGCTGCCTGTACGATGGCTCCGAGGTAATAGACAACGTAACCAACCTCGGCTGGCTCGTAGGCGACGAGGGCTCCGGGGTCGACCTGGGCAAACGGCTCGTGCGCGCCTACAGCTACCGCGAACTCACGGGCGGACTCCGGGCCGAGTTCGAAGACGAGACGGGTCACAACAAGCTTTCCATCGCCGAGGGCCTGTACTCCGGGGCTTCACCGAATCGATTCCTGGCCAGCTTCTCTCCCTTCATCCACAACCACCGCGACGAGCCGGTGATCCACAACCTCGTTCTCGATTCCTTCGGCGAGTTTTTGCGAAAGCACGTCCTGAAGTACGACGGGGCCCGCGAGCTGCCGATCCACTTCGTGGGCAGCGTCGCTTACCACTACAGCGCTCTGCTGGCCGAAGCCTGTAAGGCGGAGGGCTTGCATATGGGACGGGTGCAGAAAAAACCCATCGGACCACTCGTTGAGTTCCACCGCTTAGAGCGTCATTTACCGGCTTAAGCATTGGCCGGTCGCCCCGAGGGGCGCCGCTTACAGACGCGAATGAGCAGAGAGATCAAACGAATCGCCGTCATGACCAGCGGGGGTGACGCGCCCGGCATGAACGCGGCCATCCGCGCGGTGGTCCGCTCGGCGAGCTACCACAACCTGCACGTGTACGGGATCCACCACGGGTACGAGGGGATGATCAACGGCGACCTCGAGCGCCTGGAGCGGCGGACGGTCGGCAACATCATCCACCGGGGAGGTACGTTCCTGAAGACGGCGCGGAGCAAGGAGTTCCGTACGCCCGAGGGACGTAAAGGCGGGTTCGACAGTCTGCAGGCGCACGACATCGACGCGCTCGTGGTGATCGGTGGTAACGGGACCTACACCGGCGGGATGATCTTCGGTAACGAATTCGACCTGCCCGTCATCGGTGTACCCGGCACGATCGACAACGACATCTTCGGTACCGACCTCACCATCGGCTACGATACGGCCGTGAATACCGCCGTGGAGTGCGTGGACCGGATCCGGGATACCGCCGAGAGTCACAGTCGCACGTTCTTCGTGGAGGTGATGGGGCGCCACCACGGATTTATCGCGCTCAGTACGGCGATCGCGAGCGGTTCGGGGCGGGTGCTGATCCCGGAGAGTACCGTAGCCTTAGACGACACCATCGACTTCCTGCGCAAGAGCATGAAGCGGCGCAAACGCTTTAGCCTGGTGATCGTGGCCGAGGGCAACCCGCACGGCGGGGCCGCCGAGATCGCCGCGCAGGTGAGCGCCGCCATTCCGACGATGGAGGCGCGGGTAGCGATCGTCGGACACCTGCAGCGCGGGGGTCCTCCGAGCAGACTCGATCGCATCATCGCCTCCCGGATGGGCAACGGGGCCGTACTCGGGTTACTCGAGGGCCAGCGCGGTGTCGCCGTGGGCATCGTCAACGACGAGATCACTTACACGCCCTTCGAGGAAGCGATCAAAACCTCGAAGCGCGTGAGCGAGAGCATGATGGAGCTCGCGGAGATCCTCGCGCTTTAGCCACGCACCGCCGCAGCGATCAGATCGCCCATCCGGCGCGTGCCTACCCTCTCGCGCGGCCGCAGGTCCTCGGTGCCCTTGCCGCTCGAGAGCACCTGCTTCACGGCTGACCGAACTCGGTTGGCGGCCGCGACCTCCCCGAGCTCGTCGAGCATCATCGCCCCGCTGAGGATCGCGGCTACCGGATTTGCCCGGTCCTGGCCCACCCCCTCGGGCCATGACCCGTGACAAGGTTCGAACATGCCCACCCCGGAGCCCAAGCTGCTGCTGGGCAGCAGGCCGAGGGAACCGGGCAGCACGCTCGCCGCATCCGAGAGGATATCGCCGAACATGTTGCTGGTCACGATCACGTCGAACTGCGTGGGGTTCAGGATCAGCTGCATGGCCGCATTGTCGACGAACATGTAGTTGAGCTCGATGTCGGGCCGCTCGGCGGCCATACGGCGCGTTACCTCCCGCCAGAGTCGGCTCGTCTCCATGACGTTCGCCTTATCGACCAGGGTGAGCCGACCTCGGCGACCGGCGGCGGCACGCAGCCCCACCTCGACGATTCGTTCTATTTCGAACGCGGAGTAGGAGCAGGTATCGAAGGCCGAAGTACCGTCCGCGGATCTCCCCTTCTCCCCGAAGTAAATACCCCCGGTTAGCTCACGTACGATAAGCATGTCGACACCTCTGAGGCGTTCGGGCCGGAGCGGGCTTAGCTCCACGAGTTCGTCGTAGGCTCGCACGGGCCGGAGGTTAGCGAAGAGTCCGAGTTCTTTGCGCAGCCCGAGGAGGCCCTGCTCGGGTCGCACTTCGGCACCCGGATCGTTGTCGTAGCGTGGGTGTCCGATGGCGCCGAAGAGGATGGCATCGGAGCTGGTGCACAGCGCTAGCGTCGATTCCGGAAGGGGCGCGCCGGTTTCGTCGATGGCCGTCGCGCCTACGGGAGCGTAGGTGTAGGCTAGTTCGAAGTCGAAACGCTCGGCGGCTTCGTCGAGGCATTTGGTTGCCTCCGCGATCACCTCCGGACCGATTCCGTCGCCGGCGAGCACGGCTATGTTGTGTTTTGTCACGCCGGAAATGTAACCCGTCTGTAAGTGGCTCGCGCGAGCGCGACGACTAGTGCTCCACGCGGGATTCTTCGAAGGCCCTGATTTTATCCGTTTGTGCGAGCAAGTAGTCGATATCGTCGTACCCGTTCAGTAGACACTCCTTCTTGTAGGAGTCGATCTCGAAGCCGGTGCTCACCCCGCTCCCGAGGCCGGTGAAGGTCTGCTGCTCCAAATCGACGTGAAAACGCGCTCCCGGATCGCGCTCGATGCTTCGAAACACGCCGTTGAGCACCTCGGCGCTCACGGTTAGCGGAAGCAGTCCGTTGTTGAGCGCGTTCCCGCGGAAGATGTCGGCGAAATAACTCGACAAGACCACCCGAAAGCCGTAGTCGGCGATCGCCCACGCGGCGTGTTCGCGACTGCTCCCGCAGCCGAAGTTGGCGCCGGCCACCAGGATCTCCCCTCCGTACCCGGGGTTATTGAGCACGAAGGACGGAATCGGATGCTCGAGCTTATCGTAACGCCAATCGCGGAACAGGTTACCGCCGAAGCCTTCGCGGGTGGTCGCCTTCAGGAAGCGGGCGGGAATGATCTGATCGGTGTCGATGTCTTCGAGCGGTAGCGGGACGGCCGTGGAGGTCAGTTCGCGGAAGGGGAGCATAGCAGAAGGGGTGTGCGCGGTAAGGTTTAGGCTGCGACGAGCAGCTCGCGCACGTCGGTGATCCTGCCGGTGAGTGCGGCGGCGGCCGCGGTGAGTGGGCTCGCGAGGATGGTGCGGGCGCCCGGCCCCTGTCGACCTTCGAAGTTTCGGTTCGAGGTCGACACGCAGTAGCGACCGGGGGGGATCTTGTCCTCGTTCATCCCCAGACACGCCGAGCAGCCGGCTCCACGGAACTCGAAACCGGCGTCGACGAAAACCCGATCGAGCCCCTCGGCGATCGCGGCGCGGGCCACCGTTTGCGATCCGGGCACCACGATCGCCGTAACGTGCGGCGCCACGCGGCCGCCGGCCACCAGCTCGGCCGCGGCCCGTAGATCCTCCAACCGGCTGTTGGTACACGACCCGATAAACACGTAGTCGATGGCCTTACCCGCTAATCGCTCCCCTACTCCTAGCCCCATGTACTCGGCCGCGCGCAGCACGCTATCGGCGCCGTGTAGCTCGGATGCATCCGGTACCGCCCCAGTTACCGCGACCCCCATCCCGGGGTTGGTGCCGTAGGTGATCATGGGGGCGATGTCTCCGGCGCGGAAGTGATACTCTTTGTCGAACGCGGCGTCCTCATCCGAGGGCAGCGTCCGCCAGTACGCAACGGCGTCGTCCCAGGCGTCGCCCTCCGGACTCTCCGGTCGCCCCGCGAGGTAGGCGTAGGTTTTCTCATCCGGGGCGACGATTCCCCCGCGCGCGCCCATCTCGATGCTCATGTTGCAGACCGTCATCCGCCCTTCCATCGAAAGGTCCCGTACGGCCGAGCCGGCGTACTCCACGAAGTAACCCGTACCGCCGCCCGTGCCGAGTCGGGCGATAATGTACAGGATGAGGTCTTTCGCTCCCACCCCCGGACCGAGCTCGCCCTCGACCGAGATCCGCATCGTCTTCGGCTTGCGGAGCAGCAGGCACTGCGTGGCCATCACCTGCTCCACTTGGCTGGTACCGATGCCGAAGGCTACGGCACCGAAGGCGCCGTGGGTGCTCGTGTGCGAGTCACCGCAGACCAGCGTGATCCCCGGCCGGGTAACGCCGAGCTCCGGTCCGATCACGTGGACGATCCCCTGTCGGGGATGCCCGAGTCCGTAGAGTTCGACCCCGAACTCCGCGCAGTTGGTCGTGAGCATGTCGACCTGTTTTCGCGAAAGCGGCTCCGCGATCGGCTTGTCCTGATCGAGGGTCGGAACATTGTGATCGGCGGTAGCGAGGACGCGTCCCGGGTGACGCAGCGGGATGCCACGCGCGCGAAGGCCCGCGAAGGCTTGCGGACTGGTCACTTCGTGGATGAGGTGTCGGTCGATGTAAAGGACCTGGGTACCGCCGGCGACTTCGGACACCACGTGCGCGTCCCAAACTTTATCGAAGAGAGTCATTCCTGGAAAAACGTTTAAGCTGCCTCCGCGCGTGCCAGCATCTGTTCGAGATCGCCGTCTTCGATTTGCTTCTTGTTGTCGGCGATCACGAGAAACTCCGAATAGGCTACGTCGAGCTGATCTTTGGTAAGATCGTGGCCGAGCAGCTTGAAGCGGTAAGCGAGTGCGGCGCGGCCGCTGCGGGCCGTTAGTACGATCTTGGACTGATCCACGCCCACGTCTCGCGGATCGATGATCTCGTAGGTGGAGCGCGATTTGATTACGCCATCCTGGTGGATACCGCTGGAGTGCGCGAACGCGTTGTCGCCGACGATCGCTTTGTTGGGCTGCACGATTGCCCCCATGCGGTCGCGCACGAGGTGGCTCGTTTCGTAGAGGAGCTCCGTGTTGATGCCCGTCGTGAGGTTGAGTGCCGGGTGCTGTCGCATGATCATGACGACCTCCTCGAGCGAGGTATTCCCCGCCCGCTCCCCGATTCCGTTTATGGTGCACTCGATCTGCCGCGCGCCGTGTTGTGCCCCGGCGATCGAATTAGCCGTCGCGAGGCCGAGGTCGTTGTGGCAGTGCGTAGAGAGCGTACATCGCTCGATGCCCTTCACGTTGTCTCGGAGGTAGGTGATTTTGGCTCCGTACTCCTCGGGCAGGCAGTAGCCGGTAGTGTCCGGTATGTTGAGCACCGTAGCGCCGGCGGCTACCACCGCCTCGATCACGCGGGCTAGGTACGTTAAGTCGGTCCGGCCCGCGTCCTCCGCGTAGAACTCCACGTCCTCGACGTAGCTCTTCGCGTACTTGACCGCGGCGACGGCCCGCTCGAGCACGTCTTCGCGGGTGGTTCGCAACTTCTCGAAGACGTGCGAATCGCTCGTACCGATACCGGTGTGGATCCGGCGCACGCGAGCTGGCTTGATCGCCTCCGCCGCTACGTCGATGTCTTTCATCACGGCCCGCGTCAAGCCACAGATGGTTGGCTCCCGTACGGTACGGCTGATCGCCAAGACGGATTCAAAATCGCCCGGACTCGAGCGCGGGAATCCGGCTTCTATCACGTCTACCCCCAGTCGTTCGAGTTGCCGGGCGACAACGAGCTTCTGCGAGGTAGAGAGTTTGCACCCGGGTACCTGCTCCCCGTCGCGGAGCGTGGTATCGAATATCTGTACGCGATCACTGGCCATACTACACTGCGCTTACACGGTTTCGTGGAAGGCGTAAAGGTGGAGAATATTCGCTGAACGGGCCGCTAGCCGCGGCTAATAACCGTACATAAAGACACGCACAGAACATAGTTGCCTCGCTTTCGCGAAAACGTATAATCCTTCGGCAGGATCAGCTGAATGGCTGATCCTGCCGAAGGATTATACGCCTACTTAACCACCAGCTTCGTGGTGGGGGCTTCGTGCTGGCCTCTGACGGTCACGAGGTAGAGTCCGGCGGCCGTTCCCGCGGTGGACACGGCGGTCCGCGATCCGGTTAGCGCCTGCTTGACGACCAGCTTTCCGCTGAGGTCATAAATCTCAACGAAGGATCGATCGTCAATCGCCCCGGTGTACTCGACCGTTAGGGCGTCAGCGGAGGGCAGGGGATTCGGGAAGACCGAGAAGCTCGGTGCGGTATCCCGGCCGCTGGGGTTGGTGCGCGCGCTCGTTCCTACCGGTTCGAGAACCCACTGGGCGCTCAGCCACACGGGGAACGTAGTCCCCGCCTGCGCGAAGCCCGTGAGGTTCTCCACGTGTATGGACTGCGTAGATCGCCAACGGTTACCGATGCGGGACCGCCCGTTGCCGGCGTCGGAGATTGTCCACTGCGAGCTAAACCAGCCCGGCGTACGGGTAGTCGACTGCACGAAGCCGGTCTGGTTCTCGACGTGCATGTAGTCACCCGTGCCTACGTTGCGGAGCTCGCTGAACCCTCCGAACGTTGATTCAACGGCCCAAGTGTAGTCACTACCGCCCGCCGAGGCGCTGTAGCCAACACGATCACCGGCGTCGTACAGGTAGGTGTTCTGCCAGACGTTCTTGATGCGGTACGTAGAAGCGTTTGGGTTACCACCGCCGCCACCGTTGCCGTCGGTCTGGGTAGCGGTCCACCAGTTGATGTTGAATCCGCCGGAGTTGGCCACGATGGCGAGCTCCTGCTCGCCGGCCTGAAGGTCGACGGTGTGCTCGATCGTTCGCCAATTCTGCCAGCCGCCGGTGGATGGAACCCCGAGGGTCCCAAAAACGCGGGCTCCTCCACCCTGCTCGAAGCGGAGGTTCTCGCCGCCGTTTTGGCTGGCGATACGGTACTGGACCCTGTAGGTACCGGTAGCGGGTACGTTGATTCGGTAGGTGACGAAGTCCTCCGTGTCGATGTACCCCACGTTCTGCCCGCCCCCGTTATCGCTCGTCCCCTCGAGCTGGATCCCGCGCTCACGGCAGTAAGCTTCCGCTTCGATCCGGTCGCTGATCTGGCGGACGGCGCAGTCGCCGGGATTCGGCGGGTTAGGAGGATTCGGCGGGTTAGGAGGATTCGGCGGGGGCGGGGGCGGTGGATTGTTTCCATCTACGGCGTTTAGCGTGGCGATCGCCCGGTCGACCCGCAGCGCCACGAACTGATCGTAAGCTCGATTCAGCTGAGCCTGCTTCCCTCCGTTGCCCCTGTACTTCTTCCGGAGTTCGTAAAGGCGTAGAATTTGTCGGAGCTCATCCTCCCCGTAGGAGACCCCGAGGAAATCTTGAAGTGTCGTTAGGAAGCCGAAGCCGAACTCCTCGGTCGGTTCGAAGCTGGTTCCCTCGCCGAAGTCATTCCACGTAGCGAGTTGCAATACGTCGATCTGACTGTCGTACTGCCTTACGAGACCTAGTACCTGCTTTAGAGTATTCGTACCGTTGTGCGGGATCGTGAAGAAGCTACTTCCAGCTCCACCCTCGGCGTAAAAATCCTTGAATCCCGGGTACGCAACCCCCATCACTATACCCTGCCCGGGAGCGCGATCGCGGTAGTACGTCTCCATACGTTCGTAGTAGTCGTTCGCCGGCTCCTCCTCGTAGATCCAGACGTACTCGCCGTCGGTGTTGTTACCGGCATCGTCCGCCTCGTAGACGAGCGTCAAGAAAGTGACTTCCTGACCTGCGCCGCCGAGAATCGTAGACCACTGGGCGGGTGATTCGAACGTGATTGGACCGAAGACGCCTACTAAAGGGGCGTTGTTGACCTTCAGATAGTTGGGCCTATTAAAGTAGTTCCGGCCAGCGTAGGCCATATTCCCCCGGCCCTGTTCGACTGAAGTAGTAAAGCGATCTTCGAAGATGATCCCGAACTGCAAGCCGGCCTCGTCGGTCCGGTCGATGATCGCGTTCGAGTTGCGCAGCAGGCTGCCCACGTCGCCGTTGCTGCCCTGCTCACCGTACCAGTCTACCAGCACCCCGTCGATGCCCGCGTACTTCATGAGCAGCAGGTGGTACTCGACTACATCCGGATCGCTACTTCCGTAAGGACCGATCAGCGGATAGTAATGGGAAGCGATCTCGCGCTTACCGTCGACGATATTATTTGGATTGCGGTTACTGAAGGTCCAGTGGTAACCCCACGCACCCCCGAAGTCGGGTGTGTCGAACCACGGCATGTAGTGCATCATGACCGGCTTGGTGTACGTCTTGCTAACGCGTGCCGGCTGCGCCGAGAGGAGGCTGCTAAAAAGCAGGCCGAAAAGCAGGAAGAAGAGTACTCGTTTTCGCATATCAGACTATTAGAGGGAGCGTGACGTCACCAAGTTAGCCAAGTCGTATAGCTCGGAATAACTGACAATATACCTCCTCCACCAAATCTAGCCCTAAATTCAGCTTAACTAAGCATATTTAATACCGTAAAGAACCCTCCTATTGTCGGATAATTCCAGCTCGCTTGCATCATATCCAATTTGTTGGTTGCTGTAATTGCTTGGTTACCCACCAAAAAAAAGCGAGTTGGCGATCGGTCGCCAACTCGCAAGCACTGAAATGCTATTTCGAAGCTTTCGCTCTAGTACCCCGGATTTTGCGGAAGCTCAGGATTTCGCTGCAGCTCCTGATCGGGAAGTGGCCAGAGGAGGTTCTTCTCCTGGAAGGCCTTCCCCCAGGTGTTCTCCTGCCCCACGAGCGGCACGTATTCGATGTCCCCACCACCGTCTTCCGTGGTCAGAGGGTACTGGCGGGTCCGAATCATGTCGTACCAAATCTTGAAGTCGAACACCAGCTCCCGGTAGCGCTCCTTCCAAACCTCTTGAACGAAATCGTCGACCGAGAGGCCCGCTAGCTCGGACTTGATCTCTTCGACATCCTGCTTCCAGTACGCTCGACTCCGTACTTGGGTGAGGTAGTCGACCGCTCGGTCGTTGACGCCCTCGGAGCGGGCAATCGACTCCGCCGCGATCAGCAGGACCTCCGCGTAACCGTAGGCGTGTACCCCTTTCTGCGAAGCTGCCGACTCGAAGATAGCCTGATCATCGTTCCAGATGTACGGAGCTGTCGGAAAGGTGATCGTACTATCCCCTACGACGGCAGTGGAATGCCAGTACTGCTTTTCTTGAATTCGGAGGTCATTCTCGCGGTCGTAACCGTTTAGGAATTCTGCACGCGGTTGGTACGCCCCATTCGTGATGTCGTACTTCGTTAAACTGGTCGTTGTCACCGGCCAACAGAATCTAGGGTACTCTGAATTAGATATACCGATCAAAAACTCAATGGGGTAGATATCCTCCGTGGCCCGAGTTTCCTCCCGCCGAATTTGGTTGTAGGCGCTATTCGTGAAGTCACCGTCGGCCAACTCGTCTGCATTGTTTTGCGCGAGCGAGTGTGCCCCGGTATTGATCAGCGCTTCGGCCACGGCGGCTGCGTTAGCGGACTGATCGTCCTGTAACGGAAATCCACCCATAGTCAGATAGACATCCGCGAGCACCGCTTGCGCTGCCCCTTTGGTTACCCGGTATCCGTTATTAGCCATCGTCGACTCCGAAAGCCCTCCCTCGTCTATGGCGTAGGTGAGGTCCGCGACAATCTGGGCGTACACTTCTGACGTAGGACTCTTCGGCAAAAAGAGGCTATCCAAACTTTCGTACGGCCGGGTAACGATGGGTACCTCGCCGAATAGGCGAACGAGGGTAAAATAGGCCCAACCTCTAAAAAATCGAGCTTCACCAACCAACTGCCTGGATCGCGTGTCGTCGACGCCGGGCGTTTGGGGCACGTACTTAACGGCGTTGTTGGCATCGGATATCGCATCGTACATCGTCGACCAAATGCCGTTTATGTACCCGTTTACGTTTGTACCATTTAACGTGAGCTGCTGCCCGAACTCGATGTGGAGCTCCTGACCTTTGTACTCGTTATCGAAAAACCCGGAGACGTAAGGCCCGTACATACCCTGCATACCGGAGTACACGCCCCCGAAAATCCACGGGGACGGAGCCCCCTTTCGGTACATGTTGTTAACGACGTTCTCGGCCTGTTGCGGCTCGGTATAGAATTGATCCGTAGTGATGACACTACGGGGCTCCTCGGTAAGGAATTCTTGACAGGAAGAGAATGATACCCCCAGCAGAATAACCGCCGCTGCTTTAAGCGAATAGTTCATCTGATTTAAGTTTAAAAGTTAAGATTGACACCCAACGTGTACGTACGCGGGCGAGGGTACTGGAAGAAGAAAACGTTCTGTGCGAACGGATTGCCGTCGTAGGAAGTAGTCTCCGGATCGAGTCCTTGAAACTCGTCCGAGTGAACGACGAAGGCGTTTTGGACGGTACCATACACACGGAAGTTGTTTAGTCCAACACGGCCCGCGATTTCGTTCGGTAGTGTATATCCAAGAGAAAACACATTGCCCCTTACGTAAGAGCCGTCCGCCACCCAACGGCTATCCACCCGGCTATTTTGCCCTGCGTAAGCCTGGTTACGGATTTCTTGAACGGGGGTATTTTGGTTCTCGGGCGTCCAGCTATCGGTTAGGATCGTTCGCAGTCCGTTAGCGATACCGGAGCGGTCCTCGACCGAGTGTAGGTACTGCTGCAGGACGTCTACGTCGAAAACGAACTGTAGATCAGCCGTCAGATCGAAATTTCCGAAACGGAAGTTATTGATCAAGCTCCCCGACCAAGTCGGTAGACCGCTACCGATAATCGTTTGCTCCTCGGAACGTTTAGCCTCCCCCGGAAGGGCACCTGCCGCCAGGGCGGCCTCAGCTTCATCGGTTCCCCAGGTCCCAGAGCGCTCGAAACCCCAAAAGGCTCCGAGGGGCTCTCCGACGCGGAGGATGGTGTTACTGCCGGACACAAAACCCGGTCCGGGGAATATGTCCTCATCGTTCTCACCGAGATCCTCGATTGTGTTCGTATTTCGACTGAAGTTCAGGGTCGTGCTCCAACCGAACCTATTCTTGGCGATGTTCTCGGTGGTAACCATAACCTCAATACCCCGGTTGGAGATAGAACCGATGTTATCCAACACTGAACCGAATCCGGTAGATTGCGGTATAGGATTGGCGAGCAGAAGATCCGTGGTTAGCTTATCGTAATAGTCGAATTCGACACTAACCCGATACTCGAAAAGACTCAAGTTCAGGCCGATATCAAACTGTTTCGACTTCTCCCATTCTAAGTCCGGATTCCCGAGCCGTTGTACCCCACTAGCGCCGACTAGTTGCCCGCCGAGAGGTATAGTACGAGTATCAATTGTGGGAAGCGGCTGGTAAGAGGGTATTTCGGTATTCCCCGTTATCCCGTAGCTGGCGCGTAGCTTGAGTTGATCCAATACGTCGACGCCCTGCAGGAACGGCTCTTCGGATACGACCCAACCTAAACCAACTGAGGGGAAGTATGCGTACTTGTTGTTTGCTCCGAATCGTGACGAACCGTCGGCTCGTCCCGTAAAAGTCAGGAGGTATTTGCTGTTGTACGTATAACTCGCCCTCGCGAAGTACGAGTTCATGGCCCAATCCTCGTAAAATGAACCTGGGGTACCCGGTTGACTACCCGCTCCGAGGTTGTTGAAACGAAAGAAGTCATCCGCGAAACCCTGAGTCGATGCACTAAATCCATCGGCTACCCTCTCCTGCCAACTCAGACCAAGTACTCCATTGAAACTGTGTGGCCCGAGATCTTGCGTGTAGTTCAGGAAGGTCTCCTGCTGCCAGTAGTTAACTCGGCTGAGCGTTTCACTGGCGCTACCCAACGGCGCAGAAATGTTAACCAAATCTGTCGGGCTGTAAAATTGGAAATAGCGATCCTGCTTGTCGAATCCAAACTGCGTTCGTAGATCGAGTCCGTCGAGGATATGGAATACCAGATAAGCGTTACCAAATAATTGAGTCCGTTTGGCGAGACGGTCTTGCGTCCTGACTACGTGTACCGGATTCGCCATCGCTTCCAGGTTGTAGGCATCGGTAATGTTGGACGAATTGGAGTACGTACCGTCCGGAAACTGTACGGGGAAGATCGGTGGCATCTCGATCATCGTCCGTCGCGGCGACTGGTACCCACCGCCCTCGTCGAAGCTATTCTCCTCGCTAACGTTAGCCAGAAGGTTAAACCCGACCGTTAGCCACTCGTGCGGATTACCCTCGAAAGCCACTTTCCCGTAGAGGCGGTCGAGGTAATTTTCGATCATTATCCCCTCGGTTCGCGAGTAGTTGAGAAAGACGCCGTAGGTGGATTTCTCGCTTTGATTCTGGATGGACAGTTGGTTGTTGTGCGATATGGAGGTCCGCGTGAGCTCTTCTTGCCAATCCGTGTCGTAGAGCGGATCCCCGTTTGCGTCGAAGAGGTTGGGGTCATCTGTCGTGAAAACGGGCGGCGTCTCGCCGGGCCGGTATTTCGGCGTATTCTCCATACCGATGCGCACGACGTCTAACCACTCCCGTGCGTTAAGCACGTCCATTTTCTTGCGCAGCTCACCGGCGGTAACGAAACTCTCGAAACCGACCACGAGACCCTCCGACTGCGGTCCACGCTCGGTAGTGACTAGAATGACGCCGTTTGCCCCCCGCGAACCGTAGATGGCCGTAGACGAAGCGTCTTTCAGTACCTCGATACTACTGATGTCGTTCGGATTCAAAAACTTTATATCCTCCATCACCACCCCGTCTACGACGTAAAGCGGCGTCGAACTCGAATTGATCGTCCCGAGCCCGCGGATAAGCACCCGGGGGCTACTGGTCGGTGACCCGGAGTTCAGGTAGACGTTCACACCGGCCACCTTCCCCTGCAAACCCTGCAGCGCGTTGGTCACCGGCGCCTTCAGGAGCTCGTCTCCCTTGACCATGCCGATCGAGCCGGTTACGTCAGATTTCCGCTGCGTCCCGTACCCTACCACCAACACCTCGTCCAGTGCCTGTGCGTCGGGACCCATATCCACGTCGATCGTGGTTTGCCCGTTTATCGCTATCTCCTGAGTGGCGTAACCGATGTACGAGAACACGAGCGTGTCGACCTCATCGGGTACCGTCAAGCTGTACGCTCCGTCGATGTCGGTTACCGTGCCGATGTCGGTACCCTTGGCCAATACGGTCGCCCCGATGATCGGCTCCGCGTTCGTCTGGTCGAGGATAACCCCCGCGACGGTCTGCTCGATCGCCCGCTCTGCAAGCGGGGAGACACCCGAGCTCAAGGCAAACGCCTCTTCGTAAATGGGATTAGGTTGAAAATTGGAGGATTGCGCACTGATCGGTGCGGCTAGATGGGTGCTACCGAGCAGCAGCAACCCAGCTGAGAGCTGATTGTAGAGTTTCATCGTACACTATAATATTTGGCCTCTTTGGGTAGGCGGTGTGATTAGTTGGCATCTGGTACCGCGGCGTAATATATCGTTCTACCACACATATCCATCAATAAGTACACATATAAGTTTACCAACAGAGCTACCCGGGACAGCGTCCAACCGTCACCCGCATTTTTCTCGTTTACTTAATTTGTTACGCCCGTATGCGGGCGTTAACATTTTGATCCCGCCGAGATTCGCGGCACCTTAGTAGTCGTACTCTACTTATGACCCTACTCGTCGTCTTCTTTCTCGTATCCATCACCTTCTCGTTCCTCTGCTCGCTGTGGGAGGCGAGTCTGCTCACCATCCCGCCCAGCTACGTGGAGGCCCGCAACCAAGAGGGCAGCGCCGTCGGTGCCATCCTAAAGGGCTTCAAGGACAATGTGGACCGCCCGCTCTCGGCGATCCTCACGCTCAACACCATCGCACATACCGTCGGGGCGATCGGCGTCGGAGCGCAGGCCACCAGGGTCTGGCCCGGCGACGAGTTCGTTACCGGGATCGTGGTGCCTACGGTCATGACGCTGGCCATCCTGATCCTCTCCGAGATCATCCCCAAAACCATCGGCGCCACCTACTGGCGAAAGCTCGCCCCGTTTACGGCTCGTACCCTGAATTTCTCCATCAAGGTCCTACTCCCGCTCGTGTGGCTGAGCCAACAGATCACCAAGCTGCTCAAGGGCAAAGGGCACCAGACCACCATGTCCCGCGAAGACATCACCGCGCTCGCCACCCTCTCCGAGCGGGAGGGCGTGCTCCAGCGTTCCGAGAGTGTGGTCATGCAAAACCTCCTGCGCTCCCGCGAGATCTTGGTCTCCGACATCATGACGCCCCGTACCGTGATGCTCGCCGCGCCTTCGGCCCAGACGATCGACGAGTTCCTCGGCGCCAACCCGGAGCTCCGGTTCAGTCGCATCCCCGTGTACGCGACCAGCATCGACGAGATCAGCAGTTTCGTGCTCAAGGACACCCTGCTCATCGAGGCGTACCGCGGACACGGCGACAGACCCCTCGCGGAGTTCGCGCGACCGATCATGAGCGTGGACGTCGGAACGGCCATCCCCACGGTGTTCGATCAGATGGTGGAGAAGCGGGAGCACATCGCGCTCGTGCTCGGACCTTACGGGGGCACCGCCGGACTCGTGAGCCAGGAGGACGTGATCGAGACCCTCTTCGGACTCGAGATCGTGGACGAGAGCGACGAGACCACCGACATGCAGCTGCTCGCCCGCACGTTCCGCGACAAGCGGCGAGCGCGTAACGGCCTGCACGAACTACCCGTCGAGGAGGCGAAAGCCGTCCTCAACCGCGAGCAACCGCTGCTCGGCCTCACCGGACAGTCGCCTACCCAGGAGGTACCGGGCGGCAGCTAGATCCCGACTTCCGTCAAAACTTTTCCTACCGGCCCGCATCTTCCGCACATGGACTACACCGCCGCCCGCCGCGCCGCCCTACCCGCCCGCGCGGGGGCCGTACGCGCGCTTTCGCGCAAACGCTTCGACGTCCTCGTTATCGGCGGCGGGATCACCGGCGCGGGTATCGCCCTCGACGCGGCGTCGCGGGGACTGTCCGTCGCGCTCGTCGAGAAGGGCGACTACGCCTCCGGTACGAGCTCGAAGTCGACCAAGCTCATCCACGGCGGCCTGCGCTACCTCAAGCAGCTCGACGTGGCCCTCGTGCGCGAGGTCGGGCAGGAGCGCGCCAACGTACACCGACTCGCCCCGCACCTCGTCCAACCCGAGAAAATGCTCATCCCGATTATCGAGGATGGGCAAATGGGTAAGCTCACCACCTCACTCGCGCTCTGGGTGTACGACCGCCTGGCCGGCGTCGCCGGCGACGATCGCCGGCGCATGCTGAACCGGGCGGAAGCGCTGGCGGCCGAACCCCTCCTCCGCCGGGATCGGGTCGAAGGGGGTGCGCTGTACGCCGAGTACCGGACGGATGACGCCCGACTGACCGTCGAAAACTTAAAGACCGCCGCGGCATTCGGTGCCGTGAGCGCCAACTACTGCGAAGCCAAACGACTCATCACCGAGGAGGGCTCCGTGCGGGGCGTACACGTGCTCGACCGCGTGGGGCAGCGGGAGTTCGAGTTGCGTGGCACGGTCACCGTTAACGCGGCCGGTCCCTGGGTCGACACGATCCGCAAGATCGATCGGTCGCTCGAGGGCAAACACATCTACCACGCGAAGGGGGTCCATTTGGTAGTCCCCCACAACCGATTCCCCGTCCGGCAGAGCATCTATTTCGACTTGCCGGACGGCCGGATGTGCTTCGCGATCCCGCGCGACCGAGCCACCTACTTCGGCACCACGGATACCCCCTTCGAAGCCGACCCGAACCACGTGGAGGTTAGCACGCAGGACGTCGACTACCTACTCGACGGCGTAAACCGGATGTTCGCCGGCCTAGACCTCCGGCCCGAGGAGATAGAAAGCTCCTGGGCCGGACTGCGACCGCTCATCTACGAGGAGGGTAAGTCCGCGAGCGAGATGTCGCGCCGCGACGAAATATTCGCTTCCGAGACCGGCCTCCTCTCCATCGCCGGCGGCAAACTGACGGGCTACCGGAAGATGAGCGAACGGATCATCGATCAGGCCGTGGAGCGGCTGCAGCTGGACCGTCCCACCAAAACGCGGGAGATTGCGTTGGGCGGGAACGATTTCGCCGATTTTAACGAAGTGCTCAAATACCGTTACGAAGTCGCCGCACTCCTCAACGAGGTCGGCCTCCCGGTCGCGAGGGCGAGCTACCTCGTGCACCTCTACGGGAAGCAGGTGCCCGCCATCCTGGACGCGGTCCCCCCCGAGGGAACCCCGGAGCTACGCCTGCTCCTCGGGGAGCTCGCGTTCTGCATGGACCGGGAGCAGGTCACGGAGCTCGAGGACTTCGTCATTCGCCGTACGGGCAGACTCTACTTCGACCGCACCGCCCTCGATGCCCTGTTGCCCGAGTTGGTCGGTGCTTTCGCAAAACGACAGGAATTGAGCCGGGAGGCCGCAACCACGCTGCTCGGAAGCTTGCGGTCCGTTTCTCTCGCGCACCACGTTTTCGCGGAAGCGTGAACGAGCTTGCCGCGGTAAACCCTAACGAGAGCGCTTGGCCGCCACGTCCTGCTGCTGCTTGAGCGCTTCCTCCAAGCGTGCCCCGAAGCCCGTCTTCTTCTTCGGTTTCGCCTTCGCGGCCACCAACTCGCGCTCGATCTTATCTTGGTTGATGATCACGTTTTTGGTGACCAACGTCTGGGCGATGTTGAAGAGGTTGGAGAACACGAGGTACACCGTGAGCCCGGCGGCGAAGTTGTTGAAGAAGAACAGGAACATCACCGGCATCAGGTACTGCATGTACTTAAGGGCCGGGTTGTTGGCCATCTGGCCCATGTCCATCATCTGCGAATTGTAGTAGGTGTAGGCGATGGTGGTGAGCACCCAGAGTAGCGTGAACATGGAGACGTGACCGCCGTAGAAAGGTACGACGAACGGGAGGTTGAAGAACACGTCGTAGCTCGAGAGGTCCGAAGCCCACAGGAAGCTCTCCTGGCGGAACTCGATCGAGGCCGGGAAGAACCGGTAGAGCGCAAACCAGATCGGCATCTGGAACACCATCGGCAGACACCCGCCGGCCGGGTTGACGCCGTACTCGCGGTAGACCTTCATCGTCTCCATCTGCTGCGCCTGTTGGTCGTCCTTGAGCTTCGCCTTCATCTTGGCGAGCCGCGGCTTGAGCGCCTGCATCTTCGACTGCGAGTACAGCATCTTGTAGGTCAGCGGGTAGAGCGCCAACTTCACGATGCAAGTGAGCGCGAGGATTACCAAACCGGCCTGACCGATGAAGCTGCTGAGAAAAGCGAAGATCGGACGGATGATCCAGCGGTTTACCGTACCGAAGATCGACCAACCGAACGGGATGATGTCCTCGAGCTCGGAGCCTACGGCCTTGAGTCGGTCGAATTCGTTCGGACCGACGTAGAGCGCGTAGCTCACCGTCCCCGCGTCGGCGTCGACGGGCAAGCGGAGCGTACTCTCGAGGCGCTTGAGGTCGGTCGCGTTCTCCTCGAGCGTACTGCTGGCCAGGCGCGCGCCGAGTAGCGGCTCGTCCTTAACCACGAAGCTCGCGTTGAAGAATTGGTTGGTGTTGCTCACCCACTCGACCGACCCCGCCGCCTCCTCGACGTCGTCGCCGGACGCCGCTACGTAGTCGGCGTTCTCGCCGACCTCCTTGAAGTAGGTCATCGAGTTTTGCTGCTCGTAGGCCACGTTCTTCTCGATCTTATCGAGGAAATTGACCCAGTGCAGCTCGAGGGCGTCGATCGGCCCGGTTACCCCGCTGAGTCCGCTGGTGCTAACGGTGTAGTCGATCAGGTAGTCCTCGCCGAGCGTGTACTTCTGCTCGAGGTAGCCGCCGCCGGCCGCCGCGCGAAAAGTAATGCTGTTGCCGGCCAACGTGGCCTCGAAGGGCAGCTCGTTCGTATTGACGCTCCCGCCCCGCGCCCCGGTCGCCGGGAGCCGGAAGCCCCACTCGTCGCGCTCGTCCTCGAGCAGGATAACCGGACTGCGCAACTCCTCGCCGTCGTCGCCGATGGCGAGCTTGTCGTACTCCTTGAGCTCCGCGGACACGATGCGCCCCCCGACGTTGGAGAAGGTGAGGTCGATCTTGTCGTTCGAGAGCGTGTAGGTAGCCGCTTGGATTCCGGCGCGCGGGGCGAAGGCGCCGAAGACTCCGGTACGGTCGGCGGTCGCCCCGGCGGTGGTGTCGGTCGCGTGGGCGGGCGCGCCGCTGCGCCCCTGCATCTCCTCCTTCACGCCGTCGGATACCTGGGCGATCGAGTCCTGAACGCGCTGCTGGTCGACGACCTCCTCCTGCGTCGGACCCGTGAGCTGGGTCCAGACGATCATGAGTCCGAAGATGAGGAGGAAGCCGACGATCGTATTGCGATCCATAAGGGGGAGGCACTGGGTGGAGCCGCTTGCGCGAAAACGGTTTTAGCGCAAGCGATATGAAGACCGGAGAACGCCGGCCTTCGCGAATAGGGTGCGAAAGTATTGCACGCGGGGCGGCCGCGGGGTGACCACCGTCAGGAAAGCCGGTGCCGGGTGCCGGTTCTTCGACTAAACCTCCAACAATAGAATTGCAAAGGTCGCCTAACAGGCAAAACCGTTAACTAAACACATTAAAATTTAGCCAAAATCAGGTAGGCAATATTTGCAAATGACATTTTAAGGGTCAAATGGCCGACTAATATATTTTCAAACGGTTGATTTTTAAGTATTTACTGTTTACACACTTTAAATAAGTACGTTATAACTCATTTGAACCGGCCCCCTTCTCGTAGCTTGTATCGGGTGTAGCATTTCCTAATCATAGCCACCAACTACATGTCGAGATACTTACCTAGCCTCCTACTCCTGATCTTGTTCGGTGCCTGCGCTCAATCGCCGAACGGAAGCGCGAGCCCGGACGAACGCGCGGCCCCCGAACTCCTCGAGCGCAACGAGGGGATCCGCAACGGCGGCGAGTGGGACCGCGTCCGCAACCGCTACGTCGCCGCCCGCGAAGCCATCGAGAGAAACCCCGAGGATGCCGCCGCCCGCCTCGAGATCGCGCGCTTATTCGTTCGCGAAGCCCGGGTCACCGGCGAGCACGGCCACTACTACCCCGCCGCGCTGGGGATCACCGAGGAAGCCCTCGCGCAACCGGGCGTAAATCCGGCCGAAACCTTTGAAGCGCTCACCCTGATGGCGAGCGTCCAGCTTTCGCAGCACGAATTCGCGCAGGCGCTGGCTACGGCGAAAAAGGCCGAGGCCATAAACGACAAGAGTGCCGTGATCTACGGCGCGCTCACCGACGCCTACGTAGAGCTCGGCGACTACGAGAACGCGGTGGAGGCGGCCGACCGGATGGTGGAGCTCAAGCCCGATCTCCGCTCGTACGCCCGCATCAGCTACTTGCGTCAGATTTACGGCAAGGTCGACGAAAGCCTCGACGCCATGCGACTCGCCTTGGACGCGGGTTCGGTCGGGACCGAGGAGACGGCGTGGGTGCGGACTACGCTCGCGGATCTGCTCGCCGAGTACGGTAGAACCGAGGAGGCCGAGGCCCAGTACCTCGGTACGCTCGAGGACCGGCCCGGCTACCCGTTTGCGAAAGGGGGGCTCGCCCGGCTGTACGCCGACCGGGGTGAGTACGAGCAGGCCGAAAAGCTCCTCGACGAAGCGCGCCGGGACATTCCCGAGGTCGCGTTTTACGAACAGTTGATCTCGATCTACGAGCGGACCGACCGTACCGGACTCGCCGAGCAGACCGAGGCGGAGGTACTGGACATGCTCGCCGACGACGTGGCGCACGGCCACAACATGAATCTCGAGTACACGACCTTCTACCTGGAGAGGGTGGGCGACGCCGACCGGGCGTACGAATACGCGAAACGCGAGTACGATCGCCGGCCCCAAAACATCGACGTCAATCGCGCGCTCGCCCGCGTGGAGGCGACCCGCGGTAACGACGAAGCCGCCCGTGAGTACCTGAGCACCGCCCGCCGTACCGACTCGCAATCGCCCCAACTCTCCGAAATCGAGGAGCTGATCGCCGACAACGGTAGCTCCGCCAACAACCAGTAACACCGGAACGGCCGCAGACCAGGGCCGTCCATCAAATCCAATCCAATCCAATCCTATGTTCAAGCTCAACCCCCGGTCACGGGTGCTGCGGCGGTTCCTAGGGGCTGTACCCCTCGCGCTCGGCGCGCTGGCGGTAAGTGCCTCGAGCCACCGGGAGGCGCCGCTGATCGCCTCCGATCCCGCCGCCGACAACACCGACCTCTACGCCTTTCGCTCCCCCGATGACCCCTCGACGATCACGTTACTCGCCAACTACATCCCGATGCAGTTGCCGCAGGGCGGTCCGAACTACTACCACTTCTCCGACCGGGTCCGCTACGAGATCCACGTCGACAACGACGCGACCAACCCCGGCGACGAAGTGACCTACCGCTTCACTTTCAAGCGTGAAAACGAGGACCCGACGACGTTCTTCAACGTCCGCCTCGGTGCCGAGAACGTCAACACCTCGTACACGCTCGAGCGCTCGGTCGACGGCGGCAAGTCCTTTCAGACGATCGTCGAGAATGGCGTAACCCCCCCTTACAACATTGGGCCACGCTCTATCCAAGGCGCTGCCGGACTCGGTGCGCAGAGCTACGCTGCGCTGATGGAGGCCGCCATCACGAAGGCGAGCACGGGCGAGACGGTATTCGCCGGACCGGTGGACGATCCGTTCTTCGTCGACTTCAATATTTTCGACCTGGGCGACTCGCCGCGTGCCGAGGGGCAGCCGCGCGATGGTTTGGCCGAATTCAACGTCCACACCCTCGCGATCAAAGTACCGATCAGCACGCTGCTGAAGCGTGGTGCCCCCGGATCCCCGGCCGATATCCTCGACCCGAACTACGTCATCGGGGTCTGGGCCAGCGCTTCGCGCCCCGCGGTAACGACCTTCAACGAAGACGGTACGTACTCGAGCGAGGGTTCCGAGTGGGTGCAAGTCTCCCGCCTCGGCATGCCCCTCACCAACGAAGCCGTGATCCCGATTGGCGCTAAGGACAGCTGGAACGCGACGACTCCCTACGAAGGAGAAGACGCCTTCTACGAGTACTTCTACAACCCCGAGCTCGCCCTGTACATGGACGACGATCAGTTCGGAGGTGCCGTGCCGCAGTTTACCCCCCTCCGGGTGCAAACCGCTTCGTTGGGTGCCTTCGACTTCTCGAACGGAGCCGATGGCCTCTTCGCCCTCAAGGGCGCGGACGCGCTCGCCGGTACCGCTTTGGCGGAAGACGCCTTCGGTGCGCTACTCCTACCCGGTGCCGGCAAGCCCCGCTCGGTCGACCTCTGGCCCGCCTTCCACACCGGCGTGCCCAACCTCGCTCCCTACCAACTCGCCACCGGTAAGGCCGGTGACCCGCTGGCCGTCGGCAAACCGTTCGTCAACAACTTCCTGCCGAACGGCGGGGACATGCTGCGGCTCAACATGGCCGTCCCCGTGACGCCGCGTAATTCGGAAGACTTCTCCCCGCTCGGCCTCATCAACGCCGCCGTGCTCGGGTTAACCGATCCACGCTTTAATGCCTCGGCCGACTTACAGTCCATCCCTAACATGGATGGCTTCCCGAACGGGCGTCGCCTCGAAGATGACGTAACCCGCATCGAGCTCCAGGCCGTCTCCGGGGTCGTGCTCGCGGCCATCGGGCTGTTCTACGACGACTACGACCCGGCGGAGGACGCGAGTCCCGTCACCGAAGACCTACTCGACGTCCTCACCTACTCCACCGGAGTCGAGGCTAACGACAAGGAATTCCAGTCCTCGTTCCCCTACCTCGCCATGCCCTGGAGCGGGACCGAGGTCGATCACCGTCCCACCAACTAAACCACTCCTCACGTAGCAGTCACCCCGGGCTTCAGTCCGGGGCAAGCGACTCATACACCTTACTTATGCTTAAGACACTCACAACGCGCGTGGGGACCGTGGCCGCCGCGCTAGCCCTCCCGCTAGCAACGCTGCTGGCCTCCAGCCACCGCGAGGCGCCGCTCATCGCGGACGACCCGCTCGCCGACAACACGGACGTGTACGCGTTCCGCTCGCCGGACGACCCCTCGACCGTCACCCTCATCGCCAACTACATCCCGATGCAGTTGCCGCAGGGCGGTCCGAACTACTACCACTTCTCCGACCGGGTCCGCTACGAGATCCACGTCGACAACGACGCGACCAACCCGGGCGACGAAGTGACCTACCGCTTCTCCTTTACCCGCATCAACGAGGACCCGACGACGTTCTTCAACGTCCGCCTCGGCGCCGAAAACATCAACACCTCCTACGACCTCGAAAAGTCCCTCGACGGTGGCCGGACGTGGACGACGATCGTCGAGAACGGCGAGACCCCCGCCTACAACATCGGGCCGCGCTCCATCGAGAGCGCCGCCGGCCTCGGCGCGTCGAGCTACGCGCAGCTGATGCAGGAGGCCATCACGACGGCGAGCTCGGGTGAGACCGTATTTGCCGGCCCCGTCGAAGACCCCTTCTTCGTGGATTTCAACGTCTTCGACCTCGGCGACTCGCCGCGTCAGAGCGGTGATCCCCGCGATGGACTCGTCTGCTTCAACGTCCACACCCTCGCCCTCAAGATTCCGATCGAGAATCTGCTGAAGGCCGGTGCTCCCGCCGAGCCGACCGACATCCTCGACCCCGATTACGTGATCGGCGTGTGGGCGAGCGCGAGCCGCCCCGCCATCCGCACCCTCGGTGCGGGCACCGCCGACTACAGCGGCGACTGGCGCCAGGTGTCGCGCCTGGGGATGCCGCTCACCAACGAGGTGGTGGTCTCGGTAGGCCAGAAGGACTACTGGAACGCGATCACCCCGTACGACGAGCTCACCGATACCCTCTTCGACGGTGCGTTTTACAACCCGGAGCTCGCGCTCTACATGGACGACGACCAATTCGGGGGCGCCGTGCCGGCCTTCGCGCCGCTGCGCGTGCAGACCGCATCGCTCGGATCGTTCGACTTCACCAACGGCGCCGACGGCCTCTACGCGCTCAAGGGTACCGACGCCGTCGCCGGGACTGCGCTCGCCGAGGACGCCTTCGGGGCCTTACTGCTCCCCGCCCCCGGCAAACCCCGCTCCGTGGACCTGTGGCCCGCCTTCCACACCGGGGTCCCCAACCTCGCCCCCTACCAACTCGCCACCGGCAAAGAAGGCGGTAACCCCCTCGCGGCCGGCAAGCCGTTCGTCAACAACTTCCTGCCCAACGGCGGCGACATGCTCCGCCTCAACATGGCCGTGCCCCCGACCCCCCGTGACTCCGAGGACTTCTCCTCCATGGGGCTCGTCAACGCCGCGGTGCTCGGCCTGACCGATCCGCGCTTCAACGCCTCGGCCGACCTACAGGCGATCCCGAACATGGACGGCTTCCCGAACGGGCGCCGCTTGGAGGACGACGTGACTCGGATCGAGCTCCAGGCCGTCTCCGGGGTCGTCCTCGCGGCCATCGGACTGTTCTACGACGACTACGACCCAGAGTCCGGCGAGAGCCCGGTCACGCAGGATCTGCTCGACGTGCTTACGTACACTACCGGTGTAGAGGAGAATGACCTTCCTTTCGAAGCTGCCTTCCCCTACGAAGCAGCCCCACGCAGCGGCGCCGGCCCCTGTTCCGGCGAGCCGAAGGATTTCACGAGCGGCTTCGCCGATCTCGAGCTCAGCATCAAGCTCAAGAACACCAACTTCACCCAGTTCCAGCAGATCCCCTACGTGATCTCGGTCACGAACACCGGCGATCAGCCCGCTACAGACGTCGTGGTATCGGCAGGTCTTCCCGCCGGACTCGTATTCACGAGCGCCGAGGTGAGCCAGGGCGAGTACAGCTTGTTCTTCGAGCGCTTCACCGTGGGCACCCTCGCCCCCGGTCAGACCGCTACCCTCGAGCTCACCCTCTTCAGCCTCGTCGCCGACGGTCCGATCACGAATTTCGTGCAGGTCATTTCGGCCGGTACGCCGGACTTCGACTCCGATCCCGGCAACGCCATCGGTCGGACGGTAACCGAGGACGACGAGTCGTCGATCACGATCAACCCCGGTCGCGGTGGCGGAGGACTCGCCGACGGTTCGGCCGACATCTCCGTCGACGTGACCACGCCGAGCGATTCGTTTTACATCTACAACAACGTGCCGTACACCGTCACCGTCACCAACGACGGTCCGGACGCTGCCAACAACGTTGTAGTGCAGGCCGGACTCCCCGACGGACTCGTGTTCACGAGCTCAGAGCTGAGCAAAGGGGACTACAATCTCTTTTTCGAGGAGTGGACGGTCGGTACGCTCGCCTCCGGGGAGACGCAGACCCTTACGCTCACGCTCTTCACGCTCACCAACGACGCACCGGTTACGCAATTCGTGCAGCTCTTCGCCGTCGACGAGGGCGATCCCGACTCGGGGCCCGCCAACGCGAACGGCCAGACCGTAACCGAGGACGATGAGGCACTCAGCACGATCTACCCGATCACCCGCTGCCAGTACTGCCCCGGCAACGAGAACCCAACCGGTCGCCGCATGGCGCTCGTGCAGGGTGAAGACAATGCCGGTCTCGACTTCGCCGTCTACCCGACCGTGCTCCAGCGCGGTCAGGAGCTCACCGTCGAGCTCAACGGCGTCAACTCCGACGACGTGGAGCTCCGCATCCTCGACGCGAACGGCTCGGTGATCCAGAACCAGTCGGCCGGACTTTCGCTGGGCTCGACCCGCGAAAAGATCGGTCTCCCGACCGTAGCCGCCGGTTTCTACATCGTGCAGGTCGTCGCCGACGGTCAGCCGATCAACGCCCAACGTTTCGTGGTCCGCTAGGTCCATCGAGTCACTAAACACACAGGCCCACCCCCAGGCTGCACCGCGTTCCACAGCCGGCGCAGTCGAAAGGGTGGGCCTTTTTTCCCGAATCCAATCTTTATCCAGTCGCCATGCAGGCCACTCATTGTACCATTTATTCCTTCTTATTACTCGTATGTATCCCTTTCCTGGGGCACGCGGCAACCGTCGAGGGCACCGTCCGCGATGAGTTCGGCGACCCCGTCGTCGGGGCTACCGCTACCCTACTCAACGCGGGCGTGCACGAGCACACCGATGCGGACGGCCACTTCGCCTTCGAGGATGTCACAGATCCCGATACCTTACTCGTGGAAGCCCTCGGCTACACCCTCCTCCGCCAGTCCATTACTGCCACCGGCCAACTACTCCAGCTTTCGCTAAAACCGCTCGCAGTCGATCTGGGCGCAGTCACCATCCGCCCGGAGCTCGACGCGGCCACCGAAGTCGCCCAGGTCGACCTCGCCACCCAGCCCTATACCTCCGGCCAGGAGCTCCTTCGCCTCGTACCCGGCATGGTCATCGGGCAACACGCCGGCGGGGGGAAAGCCGAGCAGCTCTTTCTCCGCGGTTTCGACATCGACCACGGCACCGATGTCGCCATCAACGTCGACGGGATGCCGGTTAACATGGTGAGCCACGCCCACGGCCAGGGCTACGCCGATCTCCACTGGCTGATCCCGGAAACCGTCGAGCGGGTCGATTACGAGAAGGGTCCGTACGACGCACGCGCCGGCAACTTCGCCACCGCCGCATCGATCGACTTTACCACCAAGCGCCGCCTCGCCGAAAATCGGCTGCAGGTCGAGACCGGCTCCTTCAATTACCTCCGCGGTCTCGGCCTGTTCGAGCTGCTCGACAAGCCCGGCGCCGATGCCTACGGAGCGGTCGAATACCTCCGCAACGACGGTCCGTTCGAAAGTCCGCAGGGCCTCCAGCGCCTCAATGCTTTCGCGAAAACGAATTTCAGGCTCGGCACGCACACCAACCTCACCGCTTCCGCCTCGCACTTTACGAGCAGCTGGACGGCCTCGGGCCAGGTGCCCCAACGCGCGATCGACGACGGATCGATCGGTCGCTTCGGTGCGATCGACGATACCGAGGGCGGCAGTACGAGCCGCAGCAACGCACAACTCGCCTTGAACCGCTCAGTAGGATCCGAAGGGGATTTCCGCGCCTCCGCCTACCTCACCCGTTACGCGTTCGAGCTCTACTCCAACTTCACCTTCTTCTTAGAAGACCCCGTTAACGGCGACCAAATCCGCCAGCGCGAACGCCGGTGGCTGGGCGGGGGCGAGCTGGCCTACGCCACGCCCGTGCTCAGATCGCTCGGGGACTTCGCCCTCGAATCCGGCCTCGGCACCCGCAACGACGCCACGTCCGGTTCCGAGCTGACGCGCACCCGCGATCGCACCATCGACCTCGTGCCTATCCGCCGCGGCGACATCGCCGAGCAAAACCAGTACGCCTACTCCGAGCTCGCCTGGACGCTCGGGAAATGGCACGCCACGGCCGGCGCGCGCCTCGACCACACGCGCTTCGCCTACACCGATAAGCTCGAGCGGCCCACTCCGCGATCCGCTAATGCCACCTCCCTCAACCCCAAATTTCGCCTCAGCTACGCCGCCAATAAGCAGCTGCAAGTTTTCGCGAAAGCGGGGAGCGGCTACCACGCCAACGACGCCCGGCTGATCGCGGGCGGAAGCGCGCGCACGTTCATGCCCAAGGCGCGCGGAGTCGACCTCGGAGCGAATTGGAAACCGACTGAGCACGTGCTTTTCACGGGCGCGGTTTGGGGCCTGCGCAGCGAGCAGGAGTTCGTGTACGTCGGCGACGCGGGCGTCGTCGAACCCAGCGGTCGCTCGCAGCGGATCGGGGTAGATCTCGGTACGCGCGTCGCCGTCCGCGAATCCGTCTACGCCGGACTCGACGTGAATTTGGCTCACGCCCGCTCCATCGACGAGCCGGGCGGGGCGGACCGCATCCCGCTCGCCCCCCCGCTTACCTCCCTCGCGTACCTCATCTACGATCCCGCCAGAGGATTCACTGGCTCCGCCCGTTTCCGTTTTGTCGGGGACCGCCCCGCCAATGAGGACTACACCCTCACCGCCGAGGGCTACGGCGTAGTCGACCTTACCCTCGGCTACCGTTGGCGCCGGGTTACCCTTACCGGTATCCTCGACAACGCCCTCGACGCCGCGTGGAATGAGACGCAGTTCGCGACGGAATCGCGGTTGGCCAGCGAGCCCGCTTCGGTAGAAAAGATTCACTTTACGCCCGGGGCGCCGCGCAGCTTTCGGGTGCGGTTGGGGTGGGCGTTTTGATCGACCCCAAACGCAAAAGCGCCCCAAAGTGGCACGGGCGGAACTCGCCCAACGCCACCCTGAGGCACTTCGGATTAGTCTGAATGTTGCGGGTTAGTCGCGATCGCGACTACCGCCGCCGCCACGCCGATCACCGCCACCACCGCGGCGGTCACCGCCTCTACGATCTCCGCCGCCGCGGCGATCACCACCTCGATCACCGCGCTCGCGTCGCTCGCGGGGGGCCGGCGGCACGTACCCTTCCGGTACGGGGTCGAGCGCCTTCTTCGACAGGCGAAGCTTGCCGGTGCGATCGTCGATCTCGACGATCTTCACCTTCACCTCGTCGCCTTCGGAGTAGTGATCCTCCACGCTGTCGATACGCTCGTAGCTGATCTCGCTCACGTGCAGCAGACCGCTCTTGCCCTTGAAATCGACGAATACGCCGTAAGGCATTACGGTAGCAACGACGCCATCGTAGATGTCGCCCACCTCGGGCATGAAGGTAATGTCGCGGATCCGCGCCATCGCTTTGTCGATGCTGGCCTTATCCGGACTCGCGATGGTGATGTAGCCCTTGCCGTCCACCTCTTCGATGTTGACCTGGGCACCGGACTGCTCCTGGATGTCTTGGATGATCTTACCGCCCGGTCCGATGACGGCCCCGATGTAGCTTTTGTCGATCACCAACTGCTCGAGGCGTGGTACGTGCGGCTTGAGCTCGCTGCGACCTTCCGTAATGGTTTTGGCCATCTCACCGAGGATGTGCAGGCGCCCTTCCTTCGCCTGGTAGAGCGCCTTCTCGAGTTGCTCGTAGGGCAGGCCCTCGATCTTGATGTCCATCTGGCAAGCGCAGATGCCCTTCTCGGTACCGGTGAGCTTAAAGTCCATGTCGCCGAGCGCGTCCTCGTCCCCGAGGATATCGGAGAGGATGGCGATGTCGTTGCCTTCGGCGATCATCCCCATCGCGATGCCGGCGACTGGCCCGGTGAGGGGGCAGCCCGCATCCATCAGCGCCATGGAGCCCGCACAGACGGTCGCCATGGAGGAGGAGCCGTTCGACTCCATGATGTCGGAGACGATGCGGGTCGTGTAGGCCCAGTCTTCGGGGAGCACTTGCTTCAGGGACCGACCGGCGAGGTTGGCGTGACCGACCTCCCGGCGGCCGGGACCGCGCATGGGCTTCGTTTCGCCCACGGAGTAGGCCGGGAAGTTGTAGTGTAGGATGAACTTGGAGTAACTCATGCCCATGGCCACGTCGACCATCTGGGAGTCGGTTTTCGTACCCAGGGTTACCGAGGTAAGCGACTGCGTCTCACCGCGCGTGAAGATCGCGGAGCCGTGCGTGGACGGGAGGTAGTCGATCTCCGTCCAGATGGGGCGAATCTCGTCCGTCTTCCGCCCATCGAGGCGACGGCCCTGCCCGAGCACCATATCGCGAATTAGCTTCTTCTTGAGCTTCTCGAAGTAGCCCTTGAAGAAACCGACCTTCGCGGAGAGCTCTTCGTCTTCGCCGAGCTCGGCTTTGTACGCTTCGACCAGTTCTTGTTTGAGGTCGGAGAACCCGGCTTTGCGCTGGTCTTTCTCGAGCGCGCCGCCGGCTACTTCTTTGATCCCTTCGCTGGCCCGTTGCGCTACGAGTTCCTCGATGCTACTGTCTTCCTCTTTCTCGGCGAGTTCGCGCTTTACCGACGCTTTCTCGCCCACCTGCTGCGCCAGCTCTTTCTGAGCGGCGATCTGGACGCGGATCGCGTCGTGAGCCGTCTTGATGGCCGCGATGATGTCCGGCTCCTGGACCTCCTTGCCCTCGCCCTCGACCATCATCACGTTGTCCTCCGTAGCCGCCACGATGAGCTCGAGCTCCGCCATCTCGAGGTCGCGCTTGTGGGGGTTGATCACGAACTGGCCGTTGATTTTGGCCACGCGCACCTCGGAGATCGGTCCGGCGAAGTTGATGTCGCTCACCGCGAGTGCGGTCGAACAAGCCAGCGCGGCGTAGGCATCGGGCAGCTCCTCCGGCTCACCGGAGATCAGGTTGATGATCACCTGCGTCTCGTTGCGGTAACCGTCGGGAAACAGCGGTCGGATCGCGCGGTCGACGAGGCGACTGACGAGGATCTCGTAGTCGTTCAAACGCGTCTCGCGCCGGAAGAAGTTACCGGGGATTCGGCCGGCGGCGGCAAACTTCTCTTGGTAGTCTACCGAGAGCGGAAAAAAGGAAGCGCCTTCGCGCTCCTCGTGGGCGCTCACTACACTGCAAAACAGCATGGTGTCGCCGACGCGGACCACGCAGGATCCGTCGGCCTGGGAGGCCAGCTTGCCAGTTTCGAGCATGACCGTCCGGCCGTCCGGAAGGTTGAAGCTGGCGGAAGTGGGGGTTTTCTGTCCCATATTATGATTGAGTCGTTCGTTACGAATGGATGGGCCTAAAACAAGTAGTGCCCCCGCCTGGCGAGAGCACTACCTCCGAGAGTTCGTCTAGCGACGGATGCCGAGATCGGCGATCAGGTCGCGGTACTCCTGGATGTTCTTCTTCTGCAAGTAGGACAGCAGCCCGCGGCGCTTACCGACCAGGGTAAGCAACGCACGCCGGCTGGAGTGGTCCTTCTTGTTGGCGCGCAGGTGAGCGGCCAGCGAGTTGATGCGGTGCGTGAACAGCGCGATCTGACCTTTGGTGTCCCCCGTATTGGTGGCGGCACCGGAGTACTTCGTGAAAATCTCGTCCTGCTTCTCGCGCGGAAGGTAAATAGGCATACTGATAAGCTTTCTTCCCGACGGCCCTCACGTTTAGGGGCTGCGGCGACCGGGATTGCCCGGACCGGGAGGGGGTGACCAAATGCGATCTCAAGGATCGGGATTAGCGGCGGCGAAGTTAGTTATTTTCTTCGGACGTAATCAGTTCAACAGCGAGTAGAAAGCAGCTAGGAAAAGCATCACGCCGATCGCCGCAATATTGAAGGAGTTCGTGGTCGCAAACAGCTTCGTGTCGATGTCGATGGCCCGCGAGTCACTCTCGCCCCGTTCGGTGAACAGGATGTAGATCAGAACGAGGCTACCGATCAGCGTGATGAAGCCGAGCACGCGCTCCGGGCTCAGTGGCCCGGTGAAACCCATTTTGAGCCCGGTAGAAACGGCAACCATCGCAATCAAGGCGATCAGAATGACGCGGAAGGGGGTACGCGTGCTCTCCGACGAGATATTGCTCGATTCGAGTCCCGAGATAGCGACGAGCGAAACGCAGCACCCGAGGAAGCTAACCGCCATGCGGTCGAGGAACGGCAGCCCCGGCATCACGAACGCGATCGCCACCGAGAACGGGATGGCGAGCAGGATCGTCCAGAACGCTGCGTCGGCCGTAGTACGCCGCCAGAACATGCCGAACATGAATACGGCGAACACGCCCGGACTCACGTACCCGGTGTACTCCTGGATGTACTGAAACGCCTGCTCCAAGCTCTGTAACGAGGGAGCGATTAGGGCACCCAGGACGAGCGCGACGGCGGCCGAGATACGGCCGACCCTAACCAGTTGAAGCTCGCTCGCCTCTTTGTTGATGAGGTCCTTGTAGATGTCGATGGTGAAGATCGTCGACGCCGAATTCACGATCGAGGAGATCGAAGACCCGATCGCGGCGACTAGCCCCGCGAACACGAGTCCTTTGATCCCTACCGGAACGTGGTTGCCCAGTACCCAGACGAAGGCCTCGTCGGCCTTGGCGATGTCGGCGTGAAGCACGTAAGCGGCGATGCCGGGGACGACGACCATGATCGGCATGAGTAGCTTGAGCACCGAGGCGAACACGACGCCCTTCTGCGCCTCATCGAGCGTTTTCGCGGCGAGCGCACGCTGAATGATGTACTGGTTGGTTCCCCAGTAGTAGAGGTTCGTGATCCACATCCCCCCCATGAGCACGCTGATACCCGGCAGCAGATCGTAAGACGATCGAAGGAAGCTGCCGCTGTCGTCCGCCTGCGTCGCGGTGTAAGTGTCACCGCGTTCGAAGATCATCTCGAAGCGCTCCGGGGTGAGTTCGTAGAGCTTCTCGAGACCCCCCAAAAAAGACCCGTCGACGGCGAGCAGGACGAAGTAGGCCGCGAGAAACCCGCCGAGCACGAGTACGACGACCTGAATGACGTCCGTCCAAACCACCGCCTTGAGGCCACCGAAAATGGAGAAGCTGGCCGAGTAGAGCACCAGCCCTACGATCCCCCAGAGCAGGTCGATCCCCAACAAGCTCTGGATGGCGAGCCCGCCGAGGTAGAGTACGCTCGAGATATTGACGAAGACGAAGAGCGCGATCCAGAAAACCGACATCGTGGACCGGGTACGCTGGTCGAAGCGTCGCTCTAGGAATTGGGGCATCGTGTAGATACCCTCCTGCAAGAAGACCGGCAACAAGAATTTCGCGACGATGATCAGCGTGATCGCCGCCATCAGCTCGTAGGTAGCGATGGCCATCCCGAGCTCGAAGCCCGAACCGTTCATGGCCAGCACCTGCTCCGTAGAAATATTGGAAGCGATCAGCGAACCTCCGACCGCCCACCAGGGGAGCGCCCGTGAAGCGAGGAAGTAGTCCTGGGCGTTCTCGGTCTTATCGCGGGTCGTAATGTAAATCCCGAAACTGACCATCCCGATCAGGTAGCCAATAAATACGACCAGGTCGATTGTGTGGAGATCCTCCATGTGCGCGCTCAGATTTGGCGCGAAAGCTAGGCGATATCAAGGATGCTTCCGCAAAACCTTCTGCACGATACCGTGTCCGCGCTATTTAACGTCGAAACAGCATGTACACTTCGTCCTCGTCCGATCTCCGGATGGTCATCGCCGCCGGCGTATCGTTGATCTCGCTGCCCGCGACCACCTGTTCTACCTGCAGGGGCGAGGCGAGGTAGATCTTGGTATCCGTCGGGTACTCACGACTGAAGCGTTGGAAGGGAAACAGAAACGTCTGGTCTATCTTGCCTTTGGTAGTCCCGGGTGGGTACGTGACGATCGTGATGTTGCGGGGCAGCGGGGTATTATTGCGGAAGTAGACCCGAACCCTCTCGGACTCCCGCTCCGTTCGGACTGGGCCCGGCGTTACCGATTGGGCTAGGGCCGGAACAACGAAGCTCAAGGGTAAGACAAGTAGGAATAAAAGGCCGGCGGATCGAATCATACCTCGTGCTGCGACGCAACTTACGTTCGGGGCAACGTCACATCCTCGATTTCGGTGCGGGCATCGCGGAAGACATAGGGCTCAAGGCCTCAAGTAAAACGCGGCGGTCACGGTGGCGGTCAACTCGAGTTCACCGGGGGCTAGCCCCGGGCCCTCCACGCCCCCCGCCGACTCGAAGCTGGCCATACGGGCGTAGAGCGGCGAATTCGAGCCCTGCTCCGAATCGTCGATGCGGTAAGCGACCCCAATGGACTGCCCGAGGGCCTCGGCGAGCGAGCTCGCTCGTTCGCGGGCGTCGAGCACGGCCGCGGCACGTAATTCCGACCGAATCTCATCCGCTTTGCTGTAGCCGAAATTCGGCCCGTTGAGGGCGGTCACGCCCAAATCCAGCAAACCTTGACTCACCTCCTGGTAGCTGGCGATGTCGGTGAGCCGAACGGAGATGGACTGAGTAGCGACGTAGCGGGGGTCCGGCACGTCCCTGTTCGCCTTCCGGACGCTCACGTTCAGGTAGCGGGTTTGGATGTAGCGCTCCTCCACGCCGGCGCCCTCGAGAAACGCCAAGGCCTCGTCGACCCGTTTGGCGTTCTGCGACTTGGCGTCGGCTAGGTCCTTCCCATCCGACTCCACGCTGAGCGAGAACACGACCTCGTCGGGCTCGACCAGCGTGTCCGCCGAACCGGTCGTTGAGACCAGTGCGGGGCCGAAGCCCGACGGACCGGTTGGCTCCTGCCCCGGCAGGGGGGAGTGCAGGAGTAATAAACTACTGAGCAGAAGCAGGGCGATCCGGATCATGGACGAATAACGTACTTTCGAAGCCGAAACCGTACGTACCGGGAGGCTTATGCGAAATCGGGTAAGTCCGGGAACCGACCAACCCCTGGCGCTCCCCGGATCGGAGGAAGATCGCACGCCGGGGCTCCCGGCGCTGTGCTCACTTCCCGATGCAGAAATTACCGAAGATGGAGTCGAGCAAGTCCTCGGTCGAAATCTCGCCGGTTACCTCGCCGAGGTAGTGGAGCGCTTGACGTAGTTCTAACGCGATCAAATCACCGCCGAGCCCCGCGGCGAGCCCCTCCCCCACCCGCTCCAGCGCCCCGGCCGCCAGGTCGAGCGCCCCAGCGTGGCGCGCCTGCGTGATCACGGTGCTCGAGGCCGGCGGTAGCTCACCCACGGCGAGCTCGAACATGCGCTCTTTGAGCAGGCCGAGGTTCATGTCCTTGTTCGCCACGACCGGCACGTAGCGCCCGGCGGGCAGCAGCTCGGAGCCGTAGTGCTCGGCTCTCGTGTACGGGTTGAGATCCATCTTGTTGGCCACGCCGAGTACGGCCAACCCGGGTCTCGCGAGCCGCACGAGGTCGGCGTGAACTTCCTCCGGGGCGAGTTGGGCCACATCCCACACGTAAAGGAGTAGCGCGGCCCGCTCCACGGCCGCGAGGGTTCGGGCCACCCCCAGCGCCTCTATCTCGTCGCCGGCCTCCCTGATACCGGCCGTATCCACGAGGCGAAAGCGAACGCCCCGCAGGTCGAGCTCCGCTTCGATCGTATCCCGGGTCGTACCCGCGATGTCGCTCACGATCGCGCGGTCCTCCTCCAGCAGGGCGTTTAGCAGCGTGCTCTTGCCCGCATTCGGCCGCCCGGCGAGCACCACGTTCACCCCCTCCCGAATAGCCCGCCCCTGCGCGAAGCTGGCGCGAAGTCGCTCGGCCTCCGCGCGGATGTCCCCGACGCGCTGCCGCAAAACCGTCCGGTCCGCGAACTCTACGTCCTCTTCCCCGAAGTCATTCTCGAGCTCGATGAGCGCGGCGAAGTCGATCAACTCCCGGCGCAGCTCGCCGATGGCCTCGGAGATACCGCCGCGCATCTGGCGGAGGGCCAGGGTGTGGGCCGCCGAACTCTCCGCGGCGATCAGGTCGCCCACGCCTTCGGCCTGCGTCAGGTCCATGCGCCCGTTCAGGAAGGCACGCTCGGTGAATTCGCCGGGCCGGGCTACGCGCCCGCCGGCGGCGACACAGGCGTTTAGCACGCGGCGCTGGACGTAGAGCGACCCGTGGCAGCTGATCTCGGCGGTATCCTCCCCCGTGTAGGAGGCCGGCCCCTCGAAATAGGTCAGCACGACCTCGTCGATCAGCTCGCCCGAACTCGGGTCGGACCAACCCCCCAGCGTCGCGCGGCGCGGTACGACCCGTTTTGCCGGGAGCGAGAAACAGGCGTCGACGATCGCGACGGCCCCCGGGCCGCTCACCCGAACGACCGCGATGCCCGCCGCGCCGGCGGCCGTGGCCACCGCCGCGATGGTGGTCGGCTGTTCGATTCTACCCTGCATAAAGCGAGCAACCTACGGCGCGACGGTTTTTTTGCTTCCGCAAAACACCTTACATTCGCGCGCCGTTCCGGAGTTTTCCGCGAAAATCTTAAGTCTGATGAAAAAGGATATCCACCCCGAAAATTACCGAACCGTTGTCTTCAAGGATTTCTCCGTGGACAAATCCTGGCTCGGCCGCAGCGCCGCCCGCAGCGGGGAGAAGATCACCTGGGACGACGGCGAGGAGTATCCGCTCATCAAGCTGGAGATCAGCTCGGAGTCGCACCCTTACTTCACCGGTAAGATGAAGTTCGTGGACACGGCCGGTCGTATCGACAAGTTCAACAAGCGCTTCTCGCGCACGCGTTTCGCCAACAAGGAGCGCAAGGAGTAATCTTCTCCATCGATTCCGTGTTTAGAGCCCGTCTAAGAACTCGCCGATCGACTTAAAATCGGTTGATGTGGAGCCCTCCATCGTCTGAAAGCCTCGCGATAGCGCTGCTATCCCTACGTTTTCTCCCCCGAGGAGCGCCAAATCAGCTGCGATCTTGCCAGACCGCAAGTTCTTGGATAGGCCCTTAAGCCCGACCGAGCCGTTGGGCCTTCAATTCCAGCCTTGTAACCGGGGTTGGGATTCTTGTTTTAGCGGAAGCCCGAAACCCCCTCCACCTTGCCGAAACGCAACCTCATCCTCTTCGACGACGGCTCGTGGAACGGCTTGTTGCCGCTCACGGCCCTGCGTCCGGTCGGGGAGTTACGGGTCGGACTGCTGACGGCGGCCGAGCGGTGGACGAAGTTGCTGACGGGGCAGGTGAGCTACGTGACGCAGGATTACCTCGCGGAGGCCTACCCGCTTTCGTTGGGCCGGGACAACTACTTCGTCAACGCCGCCTGCCTGCCGGACGCACGCTTGGTCAGGCGCATCCTCGCGCTCGATCCCGGGGAGGCAATAACGCAGGAGGAAGAGCTGGTCGCGGCCCGGCTCGACGACGAGGCCGTGGAGCGCATCCGCCACGACGACGGCTTCGACGTGATCGCCGGTGCCGAGTACGAGGGCACGTTGCGGTGGTTGCGGCGGCCCTTCGACCTCTTCCGCGAAAACGCCCGGCAGATTCGCGAAGACGTTGCGCTGGTTTGCTCGGCGCGGCACTCGGCTAAGCTGCCGGCGAGCAACGTAGTACTCGGGGACGGGCTCGTCTTTCTCGAGGCGGGAGTGACCTGCGAGGCGGCCACCCTCAACACCACGGGAGGCCCCATCTACCTCGGAGCGGGAGCGACGATCGCGGAGGGCTCGATGCTGCGGGGCCCGCTGGCCGTTTGCAGCGGTGCCACCGTGAAATTGGGCGCTAAGCTCGTGGGCGGGACCACGGTCGGCCCGCAGTGTAAAGTGAGTGGGGAGATCAACAACGTCGTGTTTCAAGGTCAGTCGAGCAAGGCCCACGAAGGCTACCTCGGCAACGCCGTGATCGGTCGCTGGTGCAACATCGGGGCGGGTACCAACGCCTCGAACCTGAAGAACAACTACTCGACCACGCGACTTTACAACTACGCCTCGGGCGAGCTCGAATCTACGGGACTTCGCTTTTGCGGCCTCGTGATGGGCGACCACGTCAAGTGCGGGATCGGCACGACGTTTAACACGGCCACGGTGGTAGGGACCGGCGCGAACGTATTCGGAGCGGGTTTCCCGGATACGTTCATTCCCGACTTCAGCTGGGGTGGTCCCGTGCAGGGCTGGAGCACGCACCGCCTCGATAAAATGATCGGTACGGCCGCGATCGTGCTCCCGCGGCGGGGTGTACAGCTCTCGAGTACGGACCGGGAGGTACTGACGCGCGTTTTCGAGGCAACGGCGGGCGTGCGAACCTGGGACGCCGCTACGCGCTGATGGCCTGGAACAAGCCCTACCGAAGGTGGCAACACTACCTGAGCTACCTCAGCGATCAGGTATTGGAGTCCGGACCGAGCGACCACACCGAAAACATCAGCGTGGTGCTGCGCGACGGCAGACTGCTATTAACGGCCAACGACGCGGTCTACTCCTGGGAGGACAAGTACTATAACTTCAGGCACGCCTTCGAACACCTCGACTGGGACGGGCTGCCCGGCACCGACACGCTGCTGCTCGGCCTGGGGCTCGGGAGTGTCCCCCAGATGCTCGAGGAGCATTTCGGGCGCGAGCTGCACCTTACGGCCGTCGAATACGACGCGACCATCGTAGCCCTCGCGGAGCACTACCTGCTGTACCGGCTGTCGACGCCAATACAGACCGTCGTAGCCGACGCGGCGCAGTACGTGGCGCAGACCGGGGATCGCTTCGACTTAATCCTCGTCGATTTGTTCGTAGACGACGCCGTGCCGCAGGGGTTCGCGGGCGAGGGGTTCCTACGCGAATGCGCTCGACTCCTCAACCCGGGCGGATGCTTGATCAGCAACCGCCTAGCGTTACGGACGGTCGACAAGCGGAGCGCGGAACGGTACTTCGACGATGTATTTCTTAAGGTTTTCCCGAAAGGGAATTACCTCGATGCGCACTCCAACTGGATGCTCTTTTCGGACGAGGATCTGTTGCTCGACCCAACTTAGCGTCAGCGACTCGGGCGGCGACACCGGCGACACCGGTGGAGCCGTGGGGGCGGGCGAACTACCCGCCGTACTCGAATCGCGTCTCCTCGATCGCGATACTCTTCGCCTTCGGGTCGCGCAGCTCGGCGGACACCGGCTTGCCGACGAGTAGCACGTGACTGCCGCTTCCGTGCACCTTGAGCACCTCGGTGAGCTCAAATTCGACGACGGCGAGTCCCTCCCCGAGGATCGGTGCCCCGGTTTTCCCCTTCGTGAAACTGTGGCCGTTGACTTGCTCGTCGGTGAAGTCGGCCGGACCGTCGAAGTCCTTGACGATGCTCCGGTCGTCCTCGGAGAGGATGTGCACGGCGAAGTTGCGGCTCTTTTCAATGGTCTCGGCCAGGTTGGAGGTCTTCTCGACCGAGAAGGCGACGAGCTTCGGCTCGAAGCTCACTTGGGTAAGCCAACTGATGGCGCTCGCGCTGACCCAATCGTGGTTGCGGGTCGTCATTTCGCTGCCGGACTTGAGGCTGGTCACGACGTAGATGCCGTAGTTGAGTTTTTGGAGGGATTCGTGGATGGTTTCGTCGGGAGTCATCGAGCGGGAGTGGTTCTTGTGGGTTCTAGGGCGGGTAACACCGCCGCCCGGCGGGGTGTTGAGCCGGATTCGCTTAGGTCCGGGCACCGCGTAAATCGGTGGGAAGCTTGCGCCCCCAAAAGTAGGCCAGCGCGAACCCGGTGATCAGGTGCCAGATGCCCCACCAGGCCAGCACGATGGCCATACCGCCCAGGCCGTCGAAGAAGGTGAAGACGAGCGTCATCCCGAGGCCGGAGTTTTGGAGTCCGGTCTCGAGCGTGACCGTACGCCGGTCCGAGGACTTGAGTCGGAATAGCGTGGCGATCACAAAGCCCCCGAGCAGGGCTAAGCCGTTGTGAAGGGCCGTGGTGAAGAAGACGAAGTGGAGGTAGCCTTTGATCTGCCCCACGTTGCCGTAGATGGCGATGGCCACAAAGCTTAAAAAGATTACTCCGCTGAGGATATTCATCGGTCGGCGCAGGGCCTTCGCGATCCGGGGGCGCAACTCGTTGAGTCCGACCCCGATGGCCACCGGCAGCATCACCAACAGGAAGACGGTTGCGGCCATATCCACGAAATCGATCGTGAGGCTCACCGAGCTCGTGACCCGGGCCGGCAGCCAGGTTTGCCAGTAGCCGAAGGCGAGCGGGGTGATGACGGCGGCCCCGAGCGTGGTGACGCTGGTGAGCATCACGGACAGCGCCGTGTTGGCCTGCGCGAGGTAGGTGGCGTAGTTCGAGGTCGATCCACCGGGGCACACCGAGAGGAGCACCATACCGAGCGCGATGCTCGGCGCGGGCTCGAGTACCCAGATGAGCGCGATCGTGAGCAGCGGTAGGTAGAGGTACTCGCTCAACAGGCCGACGAGCGCGGGCCGCGGCTGCCGCACGAGCTCCCTGAAGTCGTCGAGCCTGATGTTGAGCGCGATGCTGAACATGAGCAGCGCCAGGACCGCGTTCAGGATTTGGAGGGCCTCGGGACTGAAGTTGATCCGCAGGCTGTCGATGTCTTCCATCCGCCGCCAAGGTTAGCCGATTTTGACGGAGCGGGTCGAAACGCTAAAATGAATTTTGTAATCCGCCCCGGTTGCGGTTACGTTTGAGCGGAATGAGAAACTCTGTTTCATTTAGCTACAGCTATCCAATCCGCTACAGGAAGGGATAAGCCGTGCGCAAATGAGCCGCTAAAAGTCCCGTCGCCCGCCGCCGGGACTTTTTTTTGCCCCTACCTCTCCCCTCTTAAATCCCCCCATGACCACTCTGCACTCCCTTTCGGACGCCTCGGGCTCGGGACCCGCGGGCGGCGACGCAGCGGGCGCGGTGTGTATCCAGGGCGAGCGGCACTCTTTTCACCACCGGGCGGTGCAGGCGCTCCTCCCGGGTAGGGAGGTAGCGCCGGTGCGGAGCTTCCCGCTGCTCGCCCAGAAGGTGGCCGCTACGGAGGGACGCCTCGGCCTGATGGCCATCGAGAACAGCGTGGCCGGAGCTCTACTCACCAACTACCTGTTGCTCGAGGAGCACGAGCTGCGCATCCACGCCGAGGTGTACCTGCGCATCTCGCACGCGCTACTCACCGTGCCCGGTGCCGGACTCGACGAGGTTCGTACCGTGGAGTCGCACCCTATGGCCCTGGCGCAGTGTCGCGAGTTTTTCGCCCGACGCCCGCGGCTCCGCCCCGTCGAGGCCTACGATACGGCGGGTAGCGCGGAGGCGGTAGCGGCGGGCGGGCAGGTCTCCCGCGCGGCCATCGCGCCGCTTTGGTGTGCGGAACCCTACGGCCTCGCCGTCGCCGCGGAGGCGATCGAGGACAGTCCGCACAACTGGACGCGCTTTTTCTTGATCGGCGCCACCGACGCCGAATCGTTCGGCACGAAAACGAGCGTGGCCTTCTCGGTGGGCCACCACGTGGGCAGCCTGGTCAGACCACTGCAGGTTTTAGCGGAAGCGGGCTCTTCGTTGACCAAGATCCAATCCTTACCCATCGTCGGGAAGCCCTGGGCGTACCGATTCTTCGCCGACTTCCTCCACCCCGCAGGTCCGCCGCCGACCGATTTGCTCGCCGGATTGGCCGGAGCGAGCAACGACCTCCACCACCTCGGCACCTACCCCGAAGGCAAACACCACGAACCGTGATTAAGGCACCAACTGAGCTCGCCCTGGCCGACCGGCTGGGGGGCGTGAGCGAGTACTACTTCTCGCGCAAGCTGCGTGAAATCGCCCGGCGGCGCTCAGCCGGTGAGCAGATCATCAACCTGGGGATCGGCAACCCCGACCTCCCGCCCCCGCCCGGGGTGATCGAGGCGCTCGAGCTCGATCTATTCTCGGCCGGGGCGCACGGCTACCAATCGTACCGCGGCGTAGACCGTTGGCGGGAGGCCATCCAGACTTGGTACGCGGAGACCTTCGGTGTCGAGCTCGGGGAGGACGAATTTTTACCGCTCGCGGGCAGCAAGGAAGCGATCGCGCACCTTTGCCTAGCGTACCTCCAACCTGGTCGGGCGGCCCTGTGTCCCGATCCCGGCTACCCCGCCTACGCCGCCGCCACGCAGCTCGCGCAGGGTACGAGCTTGCCCTACCGCATGCCGCACGCGGGCGAATCCCCGAGGAGCTGGATCGGTGGTCTGGAGGAAGTTGCGGCCGGTTACGATCCCGTGCTGATGTTTGCCAACTCCCCGCACATGCCCACGGGGCAAATCATCGCGGTCGAGCATCTGCGTGCCCTCATCGCTTTCGCCAAAACGCGGGGCATCTTGCTCGTAGGGGACAATGCCTACAACTACTACCAGCCCGGCGGGCCGGGCAGCTTGCTCGCGCAACCGGGTGCGATGGAGGTTGCGGTGGAACTCAATTCGCTGAGCAAATCGCACCACCTGCCGGGCTGGCGACTCGGGGTACTGGCCGGTAAGGCCGACGCCGTGGCCGCGGCGTTGCAGGTGAAAAGCAATTTGGACAGCGGTCAGTTTCGGCCGCTGCAGCACGGTGCCGCCGCGGCGGTCGCCACGCCCTGGTCGTGGCACGAGCAGCAGCTGGCGACCATCGCCGACCGGCGTGCGATCGCGACGGATCTACTTGTGGATCTCGGTTGCTCGGTTGCTCCTAACCAGTACGGGCTTTTCGTCTGGGCGAAGTTGGCCGAGGGCCAGGCAGATGCCGAGGCGTTCTGCGACGGTCTACTCGACCGTACCGGCGTCTTCATTCCGCCCGGCACCGTGTTCGGACCGGGGGGGAAGGGCTACGTGCGGCTCTCGCTCTGCGCGCCGCGCGAGGTTTTAGCGAAAGCCCACGGATTGACCCGCGAATACGCCGCCCGATGAAGATTGGGATCCTGGGACTCGGGTTGATCGGTGGCTCGCTCGCGAGAGCGATGCGGGCGCACGGGCACGCGGTGGTCGGCCACGACGCTAGCCCTGCGCACCTGCGTACGGCCTTAGAAATCGGCTTGATAGAGGCTGCTTTACCTCCAGCGGCTATCGCCGCGGGGTGCGAGCTCATTGCCGTGGCGGTGCCCGTTAACCAAGCTGCCGGAGTTTGTGCAGAGCTGCTGGGATACCCCGGCCAGGCTACGGTCTTCGACCTCGGCAGCACGAAGGGTGTTTTGGCGAAAGCCCTCTGCGGGCATCCCGAACGGGCGCGGCTCGTGCTGAGTCACCCGATGGCGGGTACGGAGTTTAGCGGTCCGACCGCGGCGCTCGAGGGGCTGTTCACGGACAAGACCGCCGTACTCTGCGACGTGGAACAGAGTGGCGCGGCGCACCTGGCGCGCGTGCGTCAGGTTTACGGGGAGCTATCCATGCGCACCGTGGAACAGGGCTCCGCGGAGCACGACCTCCACGTGGCTTACGTGAGCCACATCTCGCACGTCTCGAGCTTCGCGCTCTCGCTGACCGTGTTGGCCAAGGAGCGCGACGAAAGTCAGATCTTCAACCTCGCCTCCGGCGGATTCGCGAGCACGGTACGCCTCGCGAAGAGCAACGCAGACACCTGGGCGCCGATCTTCGAACACAATCGCGATCACCTCCTCGACGTACTCGACGAATACATTAACGTGCTGGCCGAATTTCGGACCGCGCTCATCAAACGTAACTTTACCCACGTGCACACGCTCATCGACCGCGCCAATGCGATCGGACCGATGCTGCCGCAAAACCTAAGCCCATGAGCATCGATTTCAAAGCGCACCGCCCGTACGTGATTGCCGGACCCTGTAGCGCGGAAACGGAGGGCCAGGTATTGAATACGGCTCGTGAGCTAGCCAAGCAGGGCGGCGTGCACCTGTACCGGGCGGGAATCTGGAAGCCGCGTACGCGTCCGAACAGCTTCGAGGGGGTGGGTATCCCCGGCCTGGGCTGGCTGCGGCGGGTGAAGGAGGAAACGGGCCTGCCGGTAACGACCGAGGTGGCGAACGCGCAGCACGTGTACGAGGCCCTGAAGCACGGCATCGACGTGCTCTGGATTGGGGCGCGCACGACGGTCAATCCGTTTAGCGTGCAGGAGATCGCGGACGCGGTGCGGGGCGTCGACATCCCGGTTATCGTGAAGAATCCGATCAACCCGGACCTCGCGCTCTGGGGGGGCGCCATCGAGCGCTTGGAGAAAGTGGGAATCTCCCGACTGGCCGCGCTCCACCGGGGTTTCTCCAGCTTCGGCGATTCGGAGTACCGCAATCCGCCGCGGTGGCAGATGGCCATCGAGTTCAAGCGGATGCGCCCCGATCTGCCGCTGTTCGTGGATCCGAGTCACATCTGCGGGCGGCGCGACACGCTCGCGGCGGTGGCCCAACAGGCGCTCGACCTCAACTACGACGGGATGATGATGGAGATCCACCCCAATCCGGACGAGGCCTGGAGCGACGCCAAGCAGCAGATTACCCCGGCGGTGTTCGCGGGGTTGCTCGCCGGACTCAGCGTTCCGGATGCGACCAGCGACGACCCGATGTACCTGCAGAACCTCAAGCAGCTCCGTCACCAGATCGACGAGGTAGACGAGGAGATCTTCAACCTCCTCGGGGACCGCATGCGGCTCGCGGGGCAGATCGGCGACTACAAGCGCGAGAACAACATCGCGATTTTGCAGCCGGAGCGCTGGCAAGCGCTGCTCGACGAGGCGCTGAATCGGGGCGAGAAGCGGAAGCTGTCGCCGGACTTCGTGACGGAGTTCCTCAAGGCGGTCCACCAGGAGAGTATAAATCGCCAGGAGGCGGTGATGCGGACGAGTGAGGGTCGGGAGTCGCAGACGGCTTAACGACTTTTTTGGCAGATTCGGCAAATCCGCGTGAATTACCTAGTTCGGATTAGAAATCCCTGGATCTAGGTATTCATATTAAGCGGTTACTGACAGTTTGTTCCAAGTAGGCATCTGACGCAAATTATGCCAGAGCAGTCCGGTATACTTGTGTTAGAATTAACAAGTGTACCCTCGGGGGCCATTTGCTAACATACCTGACCGGAGATTACTAAAAGGTGTCAAATCACGCTAAATCTGCCAGTTGACAAGGCTCAACTTGCCTGGTAAGCAAGGTTACCGCTAGAGGTGGAACGCCCTTTGTACTCCTCTCGTAGTACAACACTCACTGGCTGCTAACACCTCGACTATGTTCATCGCTTACATCGTACTCGCTGCTTTCGCCCTCGGAGGGGGAGCCGTTGCGAGTGCTAACCTTTCGACCTCGGCTCGCCGCCGCTACTAGTTGTTATGATCAAGCTGATGCCCCCCCGGCCGAACTGAGCGGCTGCTGGGACAAGAACCTTGACCCAAATTACATAGGTAACGATATGTGAGGTTTGATGCTTGGCTTAAGTGTTTAGAGCACGTTCGGACAAGGGGATAACCTCACTCCCACCACTCCGGCTTCTCCTCTGTCGTCCTCCGCAAGATCAAACACTCGCAACAGTCCCCTAGCTCCGCCGGCGGCTCCCCCAGATCGCCACACGGCAGCGCCGGCGCTCGCTCCCGAATCTCCAACGCATTAGATTTCGCACGAAGAATCCCGACCTCGCTCACGCCAAAGTACCCGAGCACCAGGCGCGAGTCCCCCTCAGCTTCGACCTGTGCTACGTTGCCCGGCACCGTAATCGGTCGTTCGGCGAAGAAAGATCCCGTGAGCGCGAGGGAGGTAGCAAGCGTTCCGAAGTACGGTTCGGCAGCGGGGGATAGTCGCTCGTAGCCGACCTGCATGTACGCTGCCGCCGCGAAGCGCCAGTCGAGGTCTTCCATCCCCACATTCGATACGGTGCGATCTCCGGCCACGTAGTCAGCCAGATTAAAGATCCTGAGGCTCGGTAACACCGGCTCCACGTAGCCATAGCAGACCCTCGACTCATCAAAATCTCCGCAATCCGCGTCCAGCACGAAGTACACCAGGTCGCGTGGAGCGAATACGAGCAGTCCTTCCGCCCCGCTGCGCGGGATCTCGAACGCGATCTTCATCGTCACCGCCTGCGTGCCCACCGTGTCCCCGTCGAGCCCGATCCGACGTCGGAGCACCATTTCCGCGGTCGGCGTTATCGTGCCCGGCTCCAAAGCGTCGGGTGCGCTTTCGTAACGGCTTCCGTCCGCCAGCGTAAAGGTGAGTCGATAACTCGTTTCGAGCTTGCCGATAAAGGTGCCGCAGAAACTGAAACCCAGGGTGTCGTCCGGACACAGCTGCATCGGGTAGCTCGTCCCGGCGTTTAGATTCGAGATACTTACTTCGGTTACCTCCACGGGGTCACTTCGAAACGCGCCTGGGGCAGCCGTTCGCCCGATCTTGACGACCTGGTTTTCCCCCCCGACGACTACCCGTCCGTCGACGAAGAGGTAGCCACCCGCGCTCGTACCATCTATTTCGAATTCCTTAACGCAGGTTACCGAAGCGACTCCCGCAAGGCAAACGAGCGCCCCGGATACGTAAGCCCGCAGGCTCGGAGTCAAAGCTCTCACTAATCCCATTGAAAAGTCAAGTTGATGGCCGGAATGATATCCCCAACGATTGCGAACTGGTTAGCCGCCAATCGTCCAAAGCGCTCGAAGCGATAAAAGGCGAGGAATGGGTTTTCGCGCCCGTAAACGTTGTACAAGGAGATCGCAAAACCCATCCTAAACCCACGCCGGCGAGCTTCGGTATTGTCGAGCTGGAAGCCCATATCGAGCCGGTGTGTAGGGGGTAGGCGCGCGAGGTTGATCGCCCCGAACACAGGAACGAGCGTGCCACTTACCGGCAGCAAGCCATCCGTAGCCGTAAAGGGGCGCCCGGAGGTAAAGGTCCAGGCCACGTTCAAAGACACCCGCTCGCTCGGTTCGTGTGAGAAGTTCAGGTTGATTTGGTGCGGCAGATCCGTAGGGGCCGAGAAACGGGCCGCGGGTTGCAGCTGCATCTCCGGGTAGCGGGTGTCGACATCGATCCAGCTGCGGCCGTAGGCGTAGGCAAGGGCCAGAGAATTGCGCAGTCCGACCGCCCGCAGGGTCAGCTCCGCACCGTAGGCGTAGCCGGAGGCCGTGTACACCGAGCGCTCCGGCACCCCCGTGCGGCGCAGCCCCACCCCTTCGCGAGCCAAGTGGTTGCCTTCGGTAAGCCGGTAGTAACCCGCCAGCTCGGCACCGAGACTCCGCTCCCCACGCGTCGGCCGCGAAACCAACGTCACGCTCACTCCATCGTTCTTCGTCAGCGCGAGGTACTCTGATGCCATTAAAAACACATCCGTCGGCGTCGGGCTCACCGTTGGTGTCAGCTGGCTCAGCGGCTGCACGAGCCTGCTGTAGGCCACCCCGGCGGTGAGCCGATCGCCGAGATCCTGGGTCAGCGAAACTCGCGGCTCCAGTTGAAGGGGATGCCTATGGCTCGTGCCGCTTTCGCTAAAACTCGTCTCACTTAGCCGTACGAGGGCGGGCGGACCGTCGTAGGTATACCGATCGCCAGCTGCCCGCCGGGTTTCCGCGAGCGATACACGCAGTCCACCCTCCACGATCGTTTCGGGCCCCAACACGTAACGGGTCTGCGCGTAGGCAGCGTAGTTGCGTAGCGCGGGATCCCGGAAGGAGAACGCCTCGGCGGGGGATCCGGGCTCGGGGACCAGAGCGCGATCCGGGGTTACGTGCTCGGAAACTTCGACGCCGACTTCGAGACTGTACCCGCCGGAGCCTCCCTCCCCACCCTCGTGGTCGTAGCGCGTTGAGGCACGTGCGCTCGAGAGCTCGAGGCCAGTGAAGAAGGAGCTCTGACCGGGTACGGCGCGCAGCTCCAGTTGCTCGTCACCAAACGTCGAGCGAGCGGCCTCCAGCTGGCCTAGCCAACCCTTACCCAAGCGCTGGTTGACGGCCACCCGCCCCTGAAAATTTGTGTAGCTGTAGCCGAAGTTGCCCGCGTAAGTAAACTTGTCGGTGGCGTAGGCGCCCTGTACATCGACCTTGCCACCCCGCCAGCGGCCGGTGAGTTTTGCCGAAAGGTCGGAGAAATTAACGCTCGACGTCCTGACGTTACGGTTGCGCACCCGGTAGAGGGCCCAGTTGAGGTAGCTCGTCCGAGCACCGACCAGCAAGGAGACTTTCTTACGAACGATTGGGCCTTCCACGGCGAGTCGGGAGGCGAATAAGCCACCCGAGCCGGTCGCCCGCCAGCGTTCCATATCGCCGGTACGCCAGCTCACGTCGACCACGCTCGAGGCCCGGCCACCGAATTCGGGAGGTACGTAGCCGCGGTAGAGGTCTACCCCACCGACGAGGTCCGGGTGAAAAAGCGGGAAAAAGCCCAGCGCGTGGGCCGGGTAGAGCACCGGCATGCCCCCCTGGAGGATAAGGTTTTGGTCGAGCGCACCCCCGCGCACCGAGATCCCGGAGGAGCCTTCGGAGATGCTGCTGACCCCGGCCGTGGTGGTGACGGCCTGCAGCACGTCGAGGTCACCGGTGAGTACGGGAAGCGTTTTCAGCTCGCGTAAGGACACAGCGCGCACGCCACCGGCGGCCTCACGTTGCAAGCGCTGAACGTCGCGGGCCGTAACGACCACTTCGTCGAGGCCGGTGATCTGCGAAACGAGTTTTAGCGAAAGCGGCTCCGTGGCGGTGTTGCCGAGCGCCGCCACGAGTAGCGGTTGGAGCTCGTAGCCGATGAGCCTGACTTCTAGAAAGTACGTGTCGCGGGCGGGCAGGCGGAGCGAGAAGCTGCCGTCGAGCTCGGTGCTTGTGCCGGCGTTGCGCTGCGGATCGAACAGGGTGGCCCCGAAGAGCGGCTCACCGTCCTCGGCGTCGATGATGGTGCCCCGGAAGAGAATGTCTTCCGAATCCACGACGCGATCGCCGGCGGAGCCGAGCGTGACGTTGATGACTGGCTGCACCTGATCGTCGGGAGATCGGTATCGGCCGGAGCGCCAGCCCTCCACGACATCTTCCGCGTACTCGCTAGACTGCCGCGAGCTAGGCGCGACGACGTAGGTGGTGGAATCATATTTGACTACGAGGAGATTGGTGCCGCGGGTGACTTCCGAGAGGATCTGGTAGAGGTTGCGCTGGCCCTGCGGGAGGTAGGCGGCGAAAAAGGGAACGTCTTCAGGGTGGTAGTAGACGTTGACCCCGTAGCGTTCGCCGATGCGATCGAAGGCGCGGTAGAGCGGTTCGTCGGCGACGAGTAGGGCGGTGGAATCTTGGGCGGTTGCCGTCGTGGACGAAAGTACTCCGCCGAGCACTAGACCTAGGTACAAACCAATAAATCGGAGGAGTTTCAACTGGGTAGGTCTAAGCTGTGGCGAATAGATGGACAGTCTTTACCGGTAAAACGCTGCTTTACTCCCACCATTCGGGGGCGAGGGAGCTCGCCCCCGAGACGGTGAGGCAATCGCAACAGTCCCCCAAATCTCCCGGAACCGGTCCCCCCGCCGGACCACCGCAAGGTGGCTGGGGCGCGTCTGCCCGGATCTCGGGTGAGTCTGATTTCGCACGAAGAATACCCTTTTCCCGTACGCCGAAATATCCGAGCACCGGTTCGCCGGCACCTGCCGCTCCCGAGTAGCGCACGTTGCCGCCAATCGTGAGAGGTCGCTCGGCGAAGAAGGACCCCGAGAGGGCCAGCGATGATTGCAACGAACTGTAGTAGGACTCTGCGGCGGCCGACACCCGCTCGTAGACGTACTGCTGGTAAACGGCGAAGGCGAACCGCCAGTCGAGTGGCTCCCTGCCGACGGTCCCGACGAAACGCTCGCCACCGGCAAATGTACTGAGGTTGATGATGCTCGGTCCCTGCTGCGAAGGTGGAGCGGTGCGGTAACATGTTCCAGCTCCGTCGAAGGGACTACAGCTGCGGTCTACGATGAGGTACACCAGTTCGCGGGGGATGAGCACCAGGATACCGTCCGTGCCCTCGCTCGGGAGATCGAAGCTCACCTGCAACGCGGTGCTACGGGCGCTTACCTCTCCGCCGTCGAGTCCGGGACGTTTGAGCAGTATCATTTCGCCAGCGGGGCTTAGGGTGCCTGGGCCAAGTTTTTCCGGAGGACTCTCGAAGCGACTACCGTCGGCGAGGGTAAAGGAGAGTTGGTAGTCGGTGGCGAGTCGGCCGGTAAAGGTGGCGCAGTAGCTGAGGTCATCTTCGTCGTCAGCACAGGGGGTCAGTGGGTAGCTACTACCGGCATCGAGATCGGTGATGGCGAGTTGGGTTAGGTCTACCGGCAGTGGCTGCCGGGAGCCGGGGGCGGGAGTACGACCGATTTGGATTACCTGCTCTGTCTCTCCGACAGTCACACCACCATCGACGTACAGGTAGTTGGCGGCACCGGTGTCGTCGGGCTCGATCTCTTTGACGCAGCTTTGAAAGCCGAACGCGAGAAAAACCAAAACGCGCACAATGAGGTAGGGCGGCTGACTTGCGTTCATGCTGGGAGGCTTCGCGCTGGTAAGCTACGCTGGGTATACAGATCGCTTCAGCTAGCTGGGCGCTAATCTTCAAACGATTAACCTTGGGTGTAGACATAAACAAAAAGCGCGTATAAGCTCGGCTTTGTCCCTGTTGCCGTTCTCTTCGGGTTGCGAGGCGGGTTAATGAATCAGGCTCCCAGCCACTACCGCTACTCGTTATTTAGGTTAAGCTGATGCCCCCCCAGCCGAACTGAGCGCCGACTCGGATCTCCGATGGTGGGGTGCGTTCTGACGTCTAAAAACTCGACTTCGACCTGGCCCGAATCCACAAGTCGTCGTATGCGGGCAGCTGCGCCGCGCTGCGCCGCTGCCGGTAGATAGGTGAGTTCCTGATTCGCCGGTTCGTAGATCGCTGAACGCAGCTCCGTAGCCTCCCCACCGCTCGCCTGCGCGACCGCTTGCGGCGGAAACATCTCCGAAAACTTCGATGCTGAAAATGGCAAGTAGCTCGTAAAAAACTTGCGCATCATCGGCATTTGACGTGCGAGTTCATCGAGTCCAAAATAGGTCCGCGCTTCTTCGCCTCTACCCTCCACGAGGATTGGATCCACGCGGGAATTACCATCGAAATCGGCCACGATCAGGCGTAAAGGCTCGACTTCCGAAGCCCGCAGTAAAGTGTTGGTTCCTAAATTTCCGAATAAGAAACGATCAGATCGACTGCCGCTCGTGGGCACCTTACTGATGGCGAACCAGAGTCCGGGCGGCGTCCGGTCTTCTAAAATCACTTTTGCGTCGGCCTCCCCGAAACGGAGCTCCCGCACAGGTTTCCACGGAGCGGATACGAGTAGACTCGATCCCAAACTCACCCCACTGCTTACCATACCGAGCTCATCACCCGACCATGATCTCCTCCACCCCTTCGGCGACACCGACCACAGCGAACTAGTCGGGCTAACCCCGTACCCCCGCTGGTCGAGTCCTACGCCCACAAACAGCGTCGGCATCGCAGCTTCTGACTCGAACGAAATTAGGGAGGTGACGAGCCCATTTGGCTCCGTGAATCCGGCAGGAAGCTCAACCGCTACGAAACCCTTGCTAGATCGCGTGTAGCTCTTTACCCGCCAGCTACCGGGGTTGGCCTCGTAGCCGAAGCTGAGGAGTAGTAGGCTATCGGTCTCTCGTTTGATCCAAGTAGCGGCCCGCGCCCGCTCGCCGTTGGTTCCCGGTAGTTTGAGGTCAAGGTAACCGGTGGACACCCAGCTGACTTCCGGTCCCTGTAAAATCCACTGCCCTTCCGCACTAGCCACCGCGATCGAATCTGCGGGCAGGACGATGAACGGCAAAAGCGGTTCAACCTCGAAGGCACTCAACCACGCGTCGTTTGAAACTAGCTCACCAGTCGGCTCACGGTCGACGGACCGCTCGCTGGCCTGCCGGGTGAACGCGGACTTATTGACTTTACCGCCCCGCGCGGCCACGGAAGCGACATCCACACTGTCTGGAGTCCAAGGCCAGATAATGCTCAGTTGCACGGTATCAACCCCGTCAGGAACCCCAAACACCAAAGGGGTCAATGCCCCGGACTGGAATCCGGATACGGCTGAAAATACCCGAGCGCTGCGCCACTCCCTCGCTGAAACCAAAACGGTGGCCCCAGCTGCTCTCGCGAAGGGTCGCAGGGCCATAAGGTCTACGGTGATTGACGGTTTTTCGGCCACGGCGTTTTCCAGTACCCGGGCGGTATCATCGACATTGTTTAGGACAAGGTCCAGATCGCCGTCCAGATCCAAATCCGCGTAGGCGGCTCCCGTAGTGGAGCCAACCCGATCGAATCCCCACTGCTGTGATACATCGACCCACGCGGTGTCCCCCCCGCGGTAAGCGACGTTTTTTGCGTACCCAGTCGGCATCAGCTCGGCCAATTCGGCATCGCTCGCCCGTCGCTGCACCGCCTCACCTCCCGAAAACTTAAGGTAGTCGAGGTCATTCGGTCGCCTCACAATGCCGTTCGCGATGAATAGGTCGGTTTGCCCGTCGAGATCCGCGTCAAAGAGCAGTGGCGTCCACGACCAGTCGGACGCCGGAACGCCGAGCTGCGGGGCGACGTCTACAAATCCACGCCCCGTGTTCAACTGCACGGCGTTGCGGGCGTACTGCGGTAGGTACCCGAATCGCTGTTTGAGTGCAAACGTGGTGGCCGCATCGTTACCCGCGGAAGATTTTCGGATGCTGTCGCCCGCCGGCCGCATGTCGAGCGTCACGATGTCGAGTAGGCCGTCCCCGTTCACATCTCCGACCGCGCTACCCATGCTAAACTGCGAGGTGTGCTCAAAGTAATCCGCACTGCTTTCGCGAAAACGCCCCCCGCCCAGGTTGAGGTAGAGGTAATCATTTTCGCTGAAGTCATTAGAAACGTAGAGATCCGGGCGGGCATCGCCGTTTAGATCGGCCACGGCCACGCCCAATCCGTAGCCTTGCGGGCCACTGTAAATCCCGCTTTCCCGGGTTGCATCGACGAACTTCCGGCCTCGGCCTAGCAGCAGGCGGTCCCCGGCTAGCGGATCGCGTGCCTGCCTGGCGCTCGTGTCGTTGGGGAGCTCCCGGTGGTGGACGGAGTGATTGAGCAGGTAGCAGTCCAGCCGCCCGTCACCGTCAAAATCGGCAAACGCAGCCTGTGTGCTCAACCCAGCGAAATCTAATCCCCAGGCAGCGGCTCGTTCTTCGAAGCGACCGTTGCCATCGTTGACATACAGCTCGTTGTGCCCCGTTAGGCCCGCGTAGCCGCTCGCTTTACAGACGTACAAGTCGAGATCGCCATCCGCATCGACGTCGACGAAGCTGGCCCCCGTCGACCAGTCCGCTCGCGTGGATATCCCCGCCGCCTCCGCGTTTTCGCGAAAGCGCAAATTGCCCTCGTTAAGGTAAAGTGCATCCGGCCCCTGGTTGGCGGTAAAAAAAAGATCGGGTAGCTGGTCTCCGTTCACGTCCCCGATCGCCACTCCGCCTCCGTTGTAGTAATAGAGGTACTGGATGATGTTGAGGGAGTCGGTTGGCCGCAGTCGATTTTGGAAGCTAACCCCGCTCTCGTCCGCGGGAATGCTACGGAATAGCGGGGCTTCCATACCGTCGACCGTGGAGCTTCCCTCTTCCGAGGTGTTCGAATGACAGCTCGCGATCACGAGGGCGGCAAGCGGTACAATCAGGCTCGCGTACCTATCCAGCATCCTCGTCACTTAGGCTAAAGAGCTGCGGGGCCGCGTTGTTTCGCCCAACCAAAACGCTCGGTACGCCGGCGACTCGCAGCGGTTTTAGGCTGCGGATCTCGCCTTCGAGTGGCAGTCCAATCCTGGGCGCGCGCTCGGCGTCGAAGCCGCTCCCGTTCCACGTTACCACGACCCCACCGCTCGCGTCGTAACGCCCTACTTCGGGTTTGACTCCGTAGAGGTTTCCTCCCAGCAGATAGCGCTTCCGCTGGTTCGAACCCGGCGGAAGCGCCGCAATGGCGAAGACATTGGATAACTGAGCCTCGAAGGGGAATGGGACAAAGCGAAAGCGCCCGTTTTCGTTCAACAAACAGCCGGAGCGTAGCTCCGTGGCGCGTAGTCTGAGCGCGTTTTCCAACTCCCCGCGGTCGAATATCTGCTCGATACTCTGCCCGTAGTAGCTGTCGTACGCGAGGTATTTCTTCTTGAGGCTCGGCATCTGCATCACCAAGTCGTGGCGGAGCACGATCGGGAGGCTGGTATCGCCGAGGTAGCGACTGATAATCTGCTCCACGGTACCGTTGCCGTCGAAGTCGCTCACGACCATGGTCACCGGTTGCTCCGCGCTCGCACGAAATCGACTGTTGAGCCCGTGGTTACCCAGCAGCAGATCGGTGTCGCCGTCGCCGTCGACATCCTCCGCCCGGATCGCCGACCACCACCCGGAAGGGCTTGCGCCAAAACTCGTGGAGTCTCGCTCGCTAAGTTTGCTGAACGAGCCGGCGTCGTTCGCGAACACCGCCACGCTCCCCCACTCCCTGGCCACGGCGAGGTCGAGATCGCCGTCGGCATCCAGATCCACCCAACTTGCGTCGGTCACGAGCCCGAGCGTGTCGAATGCGGCACCGCGTACGCGTACGAATCGGCCGCCGTCGTTACGGAGCAACAGCGCGTCGGTGGGTACGCCGTAGACCTGGGGCCGCATCCGACTACCGACGAATACGTCCTCGTCGCCATCAGCGTCGTAGTCTCCGACGGCGAAACAGCTCGTTAGGCTAAAGGAGGAAGGCCAAACCGAGCGCGGGGCCGGCTCGAATCGGCCGCGACCGTCGTTGAGGTAGAGCCGGTCCTTGATCGCGCTGTTCGCGTCCGAGAATTCCGAGCCGCCGCTGCCGACGAGTAAGTCCTCGTCACCGTCGCCGTCCGCATCGAAGATCACCGCGTCGGTATCCTCACTGCTCGAATCCCCGTCGAAGACGGCGTGTGCGGTTTTGCGGAAGCGACCGCCCTTGGATTGGAGGTATAAGGCTCCGGCCTGATCGGAGGCTCCACCGATGAAGATATCCTCGCGTCCATCGCCGTCTACGTCTCCGACGGCGGTACAGGGACCCGGGGTGGAGAGCATGCTGTAGAGCAGGCGCTGGCGGTCGAAGTCGACGTACTCGTTCTCCTGGTGGACGAAGTCAACGCCGAGCTCCGTTACGTCTCTCTCGGCGAATTCCTGTTTGCCTTGCCCGATTTTGCCGAATGGAAAGGCCGCTTTTGGGGCTCCTGGCTGTGCGGCTGCCTCGGCGATCGTCAGCGATCCCGGCCGCACGTCGGTTAGGTGAGAACGAGCTCCGCTGGGCCAGTCTACGCGCAGACTGTCCAGTTGCGCGTAGGTACCGAGTCCGAGGAATACCCTCGGATCAACACTCGACTGAAAGCCGTGGGTCGGGATTTGCTCGGCGACGAATTCTCGGTCGCCGCACCAGCCCGACACGCGCGCCCCGACGCCGTAGGCGTTGTGTCCTTCGCCCTCGAGCGACACGACCAAACTCGCGTGCAGGGAGTCGCGTGGCTGATCGTTTCGGTAGATCCACGCTTCGCTGTTTACGTTGTTGACGACCAGGTCGAGGTCGCCGTCGTTATCCAGATCCCCGTACGCCGCACCGTTCGAAAAGCCGGTGTCCGCGAGTCCGAACGCGGCCGCCACCTCGCGCATCCGCCCGTCGCCATCGTTGACGAAGGCGACGTTGGCGACCGGTTCCGAGGGAATGAGATCGACCAGCATACCGAAGTCGACCTTCCCCGAGGCCGTTACCGCGGCTTTGCCCTCGTTGCTACTGATGAACGTGATGTAGTCTTGGTTGGTAAGATCCTGGTAGATGCCATTGGCCACGAATACGTCCCGATCGCCGTCCGTATCGAGGTCGAGCATTAAGGCTCCCCAGCTCCAGTCGGTCGCCTCGACGCCGCGGGCGCGGCCGACTTCCGAGAAGGTACCGTCTCCGTTGTTTTGCTGGAGCGTATTGCGGGTGAATTGATGGTAGTAGCCGTTCTGCAGCTTATTGACGTAATTGTCCCAGCTCTCGAACGTCGTGTTCATTTTCAGCCGCTTGTCGCTGGCCGGGAGCATATCCGTGACGAAGATCTCGGGGTAGCCATCCCCGGTCAGATCGGCCATGTCGGCCCCCATGCTCGCGTTGCTGGTCGCTTTGATCGCGTCGGTGAGCACTTCGTCGAAGGTGCCGTCGCCACGGTTCACGTAGAGGTAGTCACGCTCGAAGAAGTCGTTAGATACGTACATATCCGGCCAGCCGTCCAGGTTGATGTCACCTACCGTTACGCCGAGGCCGAACCCGATGACGCTCCCGTAGATCCCGGCCTCCTCGCTGACGTCGGTAAAGTGCGTAGTACCGGTTTCCACGAGCTCGTTGCGGAGGAGCTTATCGCCACCGATCGAGTCGCGCACCGGCCGGAGGTTTTTACGCAAGTTGAAAGACCCGATGGGCTGGAAGGAATTGTTGAGGAGGTAAACGTCGAGGTCGCCATCGCGATCGTAGTCGAAGAAGGCGGCGTGGGTGCTGAGTCCGGGATCGTCGAGTCCATAGTCGGCTGCGCTTTCGCGAAAACGCCCCCCGCCCTGGTTGATGTACAGCTCGTTGCGCTTGTCGTCGTCTTCTAATCGGCCGCTGTTACAGACGTAAACATCGAGCAGCCCGTCGGCATCGACGTCGATCATGGTTACCCCCGTGCTCCAACCGTGCGTGCCGCCGACGCCGGCGGAGTCGGTAACGTCCTCGAAGCGGAAGTCGCCTCGATTGAGGTAGAGGCGGTTGGGCGCCATGTTGGCGGTGAGGAAGATGTCGGGAAGGGTATCGCCGTTTACGTCCCCGATGGCTACCCCGCCGCCGTTATAGAAGTTGCGGTAGGTGTAGATGTTGAAGGCGTCGTCGTGGCGGAGGTCGTTGCGGAAGGTCACGTTGGTACGCGAGCCGTTGAGTTTCGTAAAACCCTGCTCGTTCGGAAGTTCCGCCCCCTCCCCTGCTCGGTCACAACCGGATACGAGCATGAGCGTCAGCAGCAGCGTTGTACTTAGTAACAGCCTAGTTACCACGGGTAAACCTTTGGCTAACTGGATAAGCGACGTTGTTCTGAGGTACGAGCAGATCTCGACCGAGCCGGACGCTATCGGTGACTCCAGCTAGATCGACGATAGTGAACTCGATCATCTGCTCTTCACTAGGACGTACTTCCGCTCGACGATTTGCGTCGAGCTTAACGAAGGTCGTACGTGGTGCCCCCGCAACTTTTTCAAAGGAGTTTCCGCCGAGCGTAGATTGGAGGTAAGCGAGTGCTGCTTGGGTTAGGGAATCGGCGGACAGTTCCTGGTTCCAGGGACTCCACTGTTGTGCGTAGATGCGACCGGGAAGCGTAGCGATTTGGTTGGCGTCCGAGTAGGTTGGATAAAATTCTACGAGTGACAATCCGGGCATCTGCTCGGCAGGCACGTCCATACGAACGGTAAGTCCTGTTCCCTGGCGCATCTCCCCTCGTTTTTGAGCGGCCATACAGTATTCGAAAAATTGCTCCCTCGTCATGGCGAAACTCAGTCCTCCGAGGAGGGTGTCTACCCGATCAGTCCGGTTAAGCTCTGATGCGACGGCGGAGCCATAGACCTCCGAGTCTGATCCGCCGCACGCCACGAAGGCGAGCGAAACCGAGCCGATACACAGGAACCGAAAACTACTGCTCATAAGCGAAGGTCAGGGGCGTAGCATTATTCCGAGCCGCTACCACATCATTACCTAACCAACCGAGGCCTCGTACCTCACCGGGTAGGCGCGGGAATAGTTTCGGAAGGTAACGTAAGGTACCGCCTGGCACATCTGTGAAGGCCGCGCCGTAGCCACCGAGTTGCCCCCCAAACTCTGGTTTTACTCGCGTGTAGTTCCCAGCAACGTAAATGAATGGCCGCTGCTGTTCGGAGTAGTCTCGCGTCAGGATAGCGCGGATACAAGTACGTTGAGCTGCTTCTGGCAAAGGCTGCAAGTCGAGGTGTTCCGTACCCGAGTAGCGAAGTAGAGCGCTCCGTAGCTCCGTGGCCTCGAGGGTAGTCGTGCTCCGCGAGGTATCGATGATATCGTACGTATCCGCAGTAGCATACTGCTGAAATCGGGAGTACCGCTTGCGGAGAGAAGGCATCCGCTTGGCAACTTCAGGCATCAGACTCAACACGGACTCCTCGTCGCCGAGTAGTCCGGTCATAATGTGCTCTGCGGAGCCATTCTCGTCAAAGTCGCCTATGTGGAGCGTTAGTGAAACCGAGTCAGAAGTCCGCAGTCGTGTGTTTAAGCCAAGATTCCCGGCGACGATAACTCGCTCTCCGCTCCCATCGAAGTCGACGGTGGCCAAGCTCCTCCAGAGCCCGTTTGCGCTGGAGGCTCGCCGCAACCACGCTCCGTCCTCCGCTTTCGCGAAAACGGTGACTGGACCGTAGTCTTGAGCCGTAATAAGCTCAATTTGCCCGTCACCATCTAAATCCGCCGTGATCGCGCTACGCACCAAGCTAATCGAACCCAAATCACCACTGAGCACCACGTCGGCCGGCTCGAATTTTCCGCTACCGTCGTTTAACATCAGCACGGAAGGTGCCGGTAAACCGTACTGCCCGAGACGGAAGTGAGTACCGAAGTATAAATCTTGATCGCCATCGAGATCGGCGTCCAGGGCTACGACTGTCCCGGATGCAAGTCCATTAAGTGTCTGAAAACGCTCGGCGGCGAGTTCGAACCGGTTGTTACCCCGGTTTAGGTACAGTCTCGGTCGAACCTGAAAGCTCTCCGCCGGAGATTCGTCTCCGCCGGCCGCAACCACGAGGTCGGCTTTGCCATCACCATTGACATCTACCCAGCAGGCTGCAACGTCTTCAGTTTCGGCGGATGCGGTGAAGACCTCGCTCGATAACTCGTTCCAACCGGAAGCCGCACGTTCGTAGAGTACACCGGCTTGACCTTTGGCTCCGCCGAAGTAGGCGAGTCTGGGTTGATCAGGCGCATTGAGTAGGGCAAGTGCGGGACCCTCGGCAGAAATCATTTCCACGAGGAGTGGGTAGCGATCAAAGTCGTCGTAAGCGCTCTCTTGGTGCGCCCACGCTAAGGGCGTCCACTGCGCCGTTTTGCCGGAAGGCGCGGCAGGAGGCACCGGCGCCGGTCCATTTTCGGCACGCCGTATCACCAGCTCCTGATTCGCCTGAACATCAAAAAGTCGAGTTTGCCCCCCGCTCGACCAGTCGACGACGATGCTATCGATGCTGGCCTTAGCCGCTAAGCCAATGTGTAGACGAGGGTCCACGCAGCTCATGAACCCGCGGACAGGGGCAACCTCCGCGGTGAACACAGAAGAGTCGGCGTAAACTCGAACACGTGATCCCCACGCAGCGTGGTTAGCGATGCTGATGGTATCCACGAGCCGGATGCGGAGGTAATTGCTGCTATCACGCAGTTCTCTATGCCGGTTCTTATAAATCAGTGGAGCCTGGTTGACGGTGTTGATCACCAAATCGAGATCCCCATCGTTATCCAAATCCCCGTAGGCAGAACCATTCGAGAAGCTCGGCTGGATTAAACCCCACGCCTCGGTACTGTCGGCGAAGCGGGTACCCTCGCCAACGTTTCGGAACGCATAGTTGGCTATTGCCTCGCTCGGCATACTATCGATAAGCTCTTTGATCACTTCCCCCCCCTGCGCAATGAGCTGGCGCACGTTACTTGGATCGGCGACGAAATGGATGTAGTCCTGATCGAGCAGATCCTTATAGATACCGTTAGCAACGTAGAGATCGCGCCAGCCATCATTATCGAGATCCGCGGCGAGAGCTCCCCAACTCCAGTCGGTCGCCGCTACTCCCGCGCTCCGCGCAATCTCCGCGAATGCTCCGTTTTCATTGAGTAGGAGCGAATTCCTGCTGTACTGACGGTGGTAGCCCTGCTTTTCCGCTAAGCTTCGTTTTTCATAGTTCTCGAAATTTGCCTTCGACTTATATCGTCGGGCTCCTTCCGGTAGCATTTCAGTGACGAACACCTCTGGCAGACCATCCCCGGTGAGATCGGCGAGGTCAGCGCCCATGGCGCCGAGGCTTGACTCCGGTATTAAGTCGGTGAGCTCTTCCGAGAATGTCCCGTCACCCCTATTAATGTAGAGGTAATCGCGTTCGAAAAAATCATTGGATACGTAGATATCCGGCCAGAGGTCGCTATTGACATCTCCAACGGTCACGCCGAGGCCGAAGCCGATATCGGATCCGTAAATACCCGCCTCTTCGGAGACATCGGTGAAAGTGAGCTTACCGGTTTCGACTAGCTCGTTACGGTAAAGAACGTTGCCACCTGCCGTATCCCTAATATCGCGAGCACCTGGCCGCATATCGTAGGTGCCGACGGATCGAATAGAGTTATTAAGCAAATAGAGATCTAAATCGCCGTCACGATCATAATCGAGAAAGGCAGCGTGAACGGAGAAGCCAAAATCGTCTACTCCGGCGGTTACCGCTACGTTGACGAAAGTCCCATCTCCTTTGTTCAGCCGTAGCTCATTGCGACGGTTAGTTCCTTCGGGAGGACCTGATTTGCACAGGTACACATCGAGCAGTCCATCCCCGTTCACATCAGCGAGGGTGACGCCAGTGGTCCAAGAGTCTGTTCCCGCTAACCCTGAAGATGATGATACATCTTCAAACTTCCAGTTACCTAGATTGCGATATACTTTATTCTGAACAAGATTTCCCGCAAAAATCAAGTCTAAAAATCCATTATTATCCAAATCTCCCAGAGCTACCCCACCTCCATTATAAAACGATTTGTAGGTGTAAGGATTGAGCGAGTCGGTGTAGGTAAGCCGGTTGCTAAACGTTATTCCAGCCGGATCCAAATTCAGTAGTACAAAAAGGCCATGCTCGTCCAATGGATCTTTGCCGCCTCCACATCCTACAGCGATCAAAAAGCATAGCATATAAAGCAAGCTATGAATCGAGTGAGAGATCATTAGTTCATACATTAGAAAGCCCCCGTTCAAGCATGCTTGAACGGGGGCTTTCTATTAAGAACAAGAAAACTAGTACCCTGGATTTTGAACCAGATTAGGGTTAGCCTGAATCTGGGCAGCCGGAATAGGCATCAACTCTTTCGTCTCATCGGAAGCAGGCTTCTCGTACCAAGGCTCGCCGAACTTACCAAAACGAATTAGGTCTTGACGACGCGTCATTTCCAAAAACATCTCCCTACCCCGCTCAGCAAGTAAATTTTCGTCATCCAACTCATCCAAACCATCGATGCCTGCTCTTTCACGAACCAAATTGACGAGTGCAATCGCATCGCCATCACCCCCGCCATTCAATCTATAAAGACCTTCGGCTTTTGTAAGTAGAATATCCGAATATCGTAGGATCGGGAAGTCATTGCTAAGGTTTTGAGTAAATCCACTCGGAAACCGAAATTTTCCTAATCTCACGCCTGCTTGACGAAATGCACCCGGTGCAAGCTGATTTAGTTCAGGGGTGAAAACCAATCTTGCTCCATCAGGATCAGTGCTTTCCGCCGCCGGGTCGGAAAGCGTATCGCCGGTTGCCGTAAACTGCTGTCCAGCAATAAAGTTACCGGGAACAGTAGCGTTTCCGTTCTGTCCCTTTCTTAGATCGGAATCATCGTAACTATCGTAGAATTCTTGCAAGCTTGCATAGCCGTTCCATGGGGACTCCTGACTTTGGAACGTAAGCTGATTCTGGTAATGAAGGGTCATTTGGCCAAGGTTAAATCCCGGTCCAAATCTTTCGTCGTAAGGAATTACAAAGATGTTCTCGCGAGAGCCTTCGTTTTGAGAAACAAAGTTGGCAAAATAGTCGTCCTCAATGGAATAGAAGCCCGAGTTGATGACAGAGTCTGCCTGAGCGACAGCTTCTTCATATTGACTGGTACCTGAATACACCTCGGCATTCAAATAAACTTTGGCGAGTAATGCCTGTGCAACTGGACGGGTCATCCTCGCATATAGTCGCTGATTGGGCAGATCCGGAATTATTGAGGTCAGCTCAGAAACGACGAAATCATAGATTTCAGCACGGGGACGAGTAGCGGGCGCGGCTTCATTACCCAAGAAGGTGGTGATAAGCGGAACGTTACCGTATGTATCCAAGAGGTAATAGTAGTATAATGCCCTTAAGCCCCTTAGCTCAGGAGCGGCTGCGGCAGCCCGCTCAGGATTAAGTGCTGGAAGGGTTTCGAGTAGTCTATTAGCTGTCGCAATACCTGTATAAAGCTTGTTCCATGCATTATTCACAGACTCTTCACTAGGGAGCATCTCGTGCTTATGCATACGGATCCACTGCCCACCGTCAGCCCAGTCAGCTCCCCGCGTAGGGATGACTGCTTCGTCAGAAGAAATCTCCTGCATCGACCACAAGCTATTGTGGTTTCCAAGTAGCCCATAAACCTGGGTATATCCTCCTGCTAGCAAAGCAGTGAACTCTCCATCATTGGACCCGAAGTCCGAAGCAGCTAGTTGGCCAAATGGCTCTTCCTCTAAGTCGGTACAACCTGCCACAGCAATGGAAAGACCTATAAGGAAAGCGAACTTTGACTTTCGTATCGAAAGATTCATATTTGGCAATTTAGAATGAGACGCTAACAGCAAGGTTGAAAGAACGTGTACGAAAATAACTATTCCGTCGATCTATACCCGGAGCTAAGATGTTGGGATTGAAGGGATCAACGTTATCAGCATACCGTACCTCAGGATCGACACCAGTATAACCTGTTATGTAGAACAATCGTTGTCCACTTAGCGCAACTCGTAGGCTCGAAATAGCAGATCCTTCGCTAAGTGGTATGGTGTAACCTACGGATGCATTGTCGAGGGTCAAGAAATCGGCCTTTTCAACATACAGCGAATTAAACCTTAATTCGTCTGGTCGTAACCTTTCGTCGAAAAGCTCTGTAATAACGACGTTATCTGTTCCTCGACTGGGAGATACGTTCTCATAGAAGTTACGATTGAGATTCTGAAGACTGTGGCCGAAGACGCCCCTAAAAAATAGACTAGCATCAAAGTTCCCAAATCGGAACTCATTTTGGAATCCTAGAGTCCAATCTGGTAAACCTGATCCTACCACAATTTTGTCAGGGGACGCTCCTGAAGTGAACTCAATTGTACCGTCATTATTCTGATCAACAAAGACGTAGTCTCCACTTTCGGATATGTCTTGAAATTCATACGTATAAATTTGACCAATCTCTTCTCCAGCACGCAAAACCTGCGTAGGTGCGTTATTCTGCCCGGGAGCACCTGGAGAAGTTTCGAATTGATACTGTTCGCCCGCTCCACCAGGGAAAAAGGTAAATACCGGATTATCCGTGTCCACACTATCGAAGATGGTCTTCACTGTAGAAATGACAACGCGGGGAGTCCAAGAAAACGTCTCATTGCTAACAACATCGTAAGCAACTGTAAATTCTACTCCTGTATTTTCGAAGGCTACATCATCAAGGTTGGCCTCGATCGAGTTGGTCAAGAAGGGGTCCCCGTTAGGGCTCGTTCCTCCTGGTGCCACCGCTACGGGGAATAGGAGGTCGGTTGTTCTTCTCCTGAAATAGTCAAATGTACCGGTTAACTTATAGTCTAGAAAAGCAAAGTCCAAACCTGCGTTGAGCTCTCCTTTTTTCTCGAAGCGGAGTCCAGCATTGGCCGAACGACCAGGTCCAACCGCCTGAAGGAAACTACGGGGATTACCCTCAATTGGGTAGAAGTCTTGCCCTTCATAAACCAACTTGGACAGCAAGCTTTCTCCTGGAATATTTCCAGTAACTCCATAACCGACTCTCAGCTTCAGAGTATTCACGTTAGGACTAGAAACAAAGGATCCGAGGTTGATACCTCCTGATACTGCCGGGAAAATGCCTGTCTTTTCGTCGTTTCCAAATCTCGTGGAACCGTCCTGACGAACGGAAGCTTGCAAAAAGTAGGTGTTATCGAAATCGAGGCTTACTCTACCGAAATAGCTTTGAATTTCGCTGCGATCTCCACCGGACGTAACATTACCCAGGCCGAAGCGGAAATTACTGGCAAGCGCAAAATTATCGGTTCCTAACGCATCTGATACCACACTGCCCGATTCGTTCCTTGTAAAATCGCTCTCTAACTGTTGGTAGCTGTAACCAGCCAAAACTTCCACGTTTAGTTTATCCGATAGATCAACCACGTACGTACCGGTCAATTCAAAAAGATTGTTTCGCACCTCATCGTCGAACCTGGTAGCGAGTCCTCGGCTACCGAAGCCTCTGAACTGATCATTACGACCGAAGTAAGTATTATTTCTGTTATTAGTTTGGTTGATCGAATACTGAGCAGATAGATCCAAGCCATTAACGGGCGTCAAGACCACGCGACCAGACAGTAGAGCGTCCCGTCGAACTCCGGTATTGGAGTTTTGCTCGATGATAGCAATTGGATTAAAGTAATCATTTTGCTGAATCTGAGAGAATCCGCCGCGCACGATAAATCCGTCGTAATCACCATCAGGCAGATCGGGCCGGATTGCAAGCGTTGGATTGAACGTCGTTGCATAGTTAAATGCTTCGTCAAAACCGAATTCTGAATTCCGGCTAGTCGAAGATCCAACGATGGTAAACTTGAGTCGCCCATCTAAAGCAGTTTGATTTACACTTAAACGACCATTAAGTTGATCAAAACCAGATGCTCTCGAAACTCCTTGTTCGTCCCTGTAATTAAAGGATGCGCGATAATTTCCGGTACCTAAACCACCACTCAAACTCACATTATGAACTTGGGTGAGTGCATCGCGAGTGAGGAGATCAGATAGATCGTTTTGCTCCCCATAGTCTACCGCCTCCCCTCTCAGCTCTACGTAGCGTTCCGCGCTCGCAACAGGAACTGCTTTGGCTACGGTCGTAAGCCCCCCCTGAACATTATAAGAAACAACAGTCTTACCAGCTTGACCATTTTTAGTGGTAATCAGGATAACTCCAGATGCTGCACGTGTACCATATATAGCTGCGGCAGATCCATCCTTCAAGACATCAAAAGAAGCGATATCGCTCGGATCTACACTTTGAAGCGTAGCACCTACTACACCGTCGATAATAACGAGCGGCTCTGTATTTGCACCAAGTGTGGAAAGTCCACGAAGTCGGATCGTAGGTGTAGCGTTCGGGTTTCCACCCGGTTGAGCGATCTGCAAACCAGCAACTTTGCCCTGAACGAGCTGAGTTGGGTTATTCACGACTCCTTGGTTGAAGTCCTTTTCCTTCACCGATGTCACGGCACTCGTCACCTCGTCCTGAGTTTGAGAGCCATAACCCACAACCACGACCTCCTCCAGATCCTGACCAGAACGCATAGCAATATCAAGCGTCGATTGATCCGAAGTTAAATCAATGGTCTCGGTAGCATAGCCCGTGTACGTAATGCGCAGTTGCACCCCATCCTCATCTGGGATCTCGAGCTCGTAGTTACCGTCAAAGTCCGTCACCGTACCGGTGCTTGTGCCCACCACAAGGATGTTAGCACCGATGAGCGGTTCGTCCGTTCCCTCATCCGTCAGCGTACCCGACAGCGTCCGCTGAGCCGAAACGGTAGCAATAGAAACAAAGGTGAGCGCAACGATCCAAAGTGCGCGAGACCACGAAACGTAGTGTAGTAATCGCATGTGAGGGGTATAAGCTGTTGTCAAAAGACCGTGAGTTTGAAAACGGCCGCAACCATATCGTTACTGCCATCGGCAAATGTGGCGCTCTAAGGCGGTTAAACCAAGCGTTCCCGAACTAAATTCTAAACCTCGTCCGCCCTGTTGCACTTTCTACCGTTAGCGCAAGCGAGGTTTTGCTATACTTGAATTTCGCTTTTGCAAAGACGCCACCCCCACCGTTCCCGTATGCTTCGCGCTTTACATTCGGTCAATTTATGGCCGTATTTCCTATGTATTCAGCTGATCTCGAACGGTTCCCCGTGTTTTGCGGAAGCAGCAAACTCCCTCGCCGCCACCGAATACGAGATTCCTTTTGAGTACACCAACGGCTTCATTATCGTGGCCGTTAACATCGATGGCGTCTTGCCGACAAAATTCATTTTCGATACCGGATCGCAACATACCATTCTCGCTAGCCCGGAACTGATCAGCTTACTGGGTCGGGAACCGGACGACCTGATCCGCATCGTCGGCTCGGATCTCTCCACCGCGCTAACGGGCTACATCATCCGTCGGACCTCCATCCGGGTAGGCCCCTTGCAGCTGGGGAGCCAGCCCCTTATCCTGCTGGATGCGGACGTCCTCGACCTCGCCGAACTGACCGGCGATAGCGTCTACGGGATACTCGGGATACGTGCCTTCGGGGCGTACGCCATGACGATCGACTACCGGCGGCTCCGTATCCGGCTGCAAACCCGCGTTCCGCGGGAGCAGCGCAGGGACGGTGTACGAATACCGCTAACGCTCAAGGACCGCAAACCTTACCTCATGCTGCCCGTGCGCGTGCACGCCGGATTCGCCGACACCCTCGAACTACTCATGGATACGGGGGCCTCACTCGAGCTCTTGCTGCACGCCGACTCGCGGGATTCGCTGCTCTACCCACCGAAGATCGTACTCGGGAGCGTCGGATTCGGCCTCGGGGGCGAACTCTTCGGGTACGTGGGCCGGAGCGACTCCATCCGACTGGGGAGTCTACACCTACGAGACGTTATCACCCATTTCCAACCCACGAACGACGCTGAATTCGTCGCAGATATTCCGCTGCGAAGTGGATTGCTCGGCAACCGACTCCTCGATCGATTCCTAGTCACTCTAGACTTTCCCAACGAGGTGCTCTACTTAAAGCCCACGCGCAAGTACGCCCGGCGCCGCCCGTACGATCGTTCGGGATTGACGCTGGTCGCGGCCGGCGCGACCCTGCGGGAGGTGCTGGTGCAACTCGTGACCCCGGGCTCGCCGGCGGCGGACGTGGGCTTTCGGTCGGGCGACCAGATAACACACGTAAACGGCGTACCCACCCGGTTGATGGGCCTCAATCGCACACAGGCACGCCTCCGGAAGAAGGTCGGAAAACTCGTGAAGCTGCGGCTGATCAGAAACGGTGTATCCGTTTCGCTGAGCTTTCGACTGGAAGACCTGATATAACCCGATCGATCTACCTATCTTCGCGGCCGTTTTCAAATTCCCTACACATGTTTGCTATCGTTACCATCGCTGGTCAGCAATTTAAAGTGTCGGAGGGCCAGGAGCTCTTCGTCCACCAGCTCGATGCCGAAGCAGGGGACAAGGTCGAGATCGACCAGGTCCACCTCATCGCCCCGGACAGCGGCGACCCTACGCACGGAACGCCCACCATCTCGGGGGCCGTAGTCAACCTCACCGTCCTCGACCACGTACGCGGCGACAAGGTGATCGTCTTCAAGAAGAAACGCCGCAAAGGCTACCGCCGCAAGAACGGCCACCGCCAAAGCTTCTCTCGTATCAAAGTCGACGCCATCGCCAGCTAGGCGCAACCCCCACAATTTAGAATACCATGGCACACAAGAAAGGCGTAGGCTCCACGGACAACGGCCGCGACAGTAGACCTAAATACCTCGGCGTCAAGCTCTTCGGTGGGCAAGCCGCCATTGCCGGCAACATCATCGTCCGTCAGCGGGGCACCAAGTTTCACCCGGGTGACAACGTCTACATGGGCAAGGACTACACCCTCCACGCCCGCGTCGACGGCACCGTCGTTTTCCGCAAGCGCCGTGGCGACCGTACTTACGTGAGCATTTTGGCGACCGACGAAACCGTGGCGAACTCAACTCGTCCCGTACAGGCAACCCGCTCGGCGGCCTCCGCTTTCGCGAAAACTCCGGGCGCGGGCGCCACCCGTAGCTCCCAGCCCGCAAGCAAACCAACACCTTCTACGCTGCCCGCCTCCGATGAGGTCGTCGAGGCAGAAACCAACACGCAAAACACGGACGCTGAGCTCGCCCGCGACAGCGTCAGTAAGCCCGGTGCAGCCAACCTGAACGAGATTGCTACCCCGGATCAGGAAGTAGCGCAATCCGCAGCGGGCCCGATCACCGCGTACAACCAGGAGACCTCCGACGACCTAACCCAGATCGAAGGCGTAGGACCCGAGATTGCCTCGCTGCTCCAGGCCGACGGACTCTATACCTTCGCGCAAGTAGCCGACTCCGAACCTACCCGTATCCAAACGGTGTTGGACGCAGCCGGGCCGCGTTACAAGATCCACAATCCCGCCACTTGGATTCAGCAAGCCGAACTCGCTCGCGACGAGAAGTGGGACGAGCTAAAAACTCTACAAGATTCCCTCAAGGGAGGCAAAGAGGGATAGGTGACTTACGCTTTGCAAGTCTCCTTCCACAAAGGCCCCGGCACAATGCTGTCGGGGCCTTTTCCTTTGTAAGACTCCCCCGCTCGTCGATGAGCCTTTCCCGTCCATGGTACTCAACCCAAGCTCCGTAGGAATTTTACTCAGTCTGCTAACTGCAGTGGGGTCGGTAAGCGCGCAGGGCGTTAAGGCATACCGAGGCGTAGATTCCGTACACCTCGTACCGGCGGACCGTGGCCCCGTACGTACGTTTCTAACCCCGAGCCGTGAGCCGGACTCCCGGCGGTTTTGGCTATCGATAGGGGCAGCGGGTACGATCTACACCGGATTCGCCATCGGCCTCTGGGAGGCTTGGTACAAAGACTACGAGCTCGAGTCGTTTCACACCTTCAACGACAGGGACGAATGGCTACAGATGGACAAGGCCGGACACACGTACACCGCTTACCACTACACCCGGTGGGCGTACAGCGGACTGCGCTGGTCCGGTACGCCGAGTAACAAAGCACTGCTGCTAGCGAGCGGTACCAGCCTACTCCTTCAGTCTACCGTAGAAGTGATGGACGGTTTCAGCGCCAAATGGGGCTTCTCGTGGTACGACATGGCCTTCAACGTAGCGGGTACAGCGAGCTTCGTGGGGCAGGAGCTCGCCTGGAAGGAGCAACGATTCAACTTCAAGGTGTCCAACTGGCGCGAGGCGTACCCCTCCTCCCCCGTGGCTCCAGTGGGTAACCTCGGTCCCTCTACCACCCTCGCGGAACGGGCCAAAGATTTGTACGGAGCTACCCCCTGGCAACGCTTCCTAAAGGATTACAACGCTCAAACCATTTGGCTGTCCGCAAACCCGGCAGTGCTGATCGGTCGCGATACGCGCACCCCTTGGCTCAATCTGGCGGTCGGCTACAGCGGCCACAACCTCTACGGCGGCTTCGCCAACACCTGGACGGACGCGAAGACCGGCTACACCTACGACGCCGGGAGCTTCACGCCCCGCCAACGCGAATGGTACTTGTCGTTAGACCTAAACCTGGAGCGCATACCCACCAAAAGCCCGGTCCTCAAAACGGTTCTCCTGCTCGCCAACCACATCAAGATTCCCGCCCCCGCACTCCGCTACCGTCACGAAGGGGGGCTGGCTTGGGAGTGGCTCCACTTTTGAGCTACAGTTTTTGCTCACTGTACAAGCGACCAGCCCGGTAGGCCTCCAGCGCCTGCTTCACCGTGGCCGTTACGTTGGCGGGGAGGTTGTTGAGCGCGAACCACTGTGCGGCTTTAAACTTATGCTCCTCCAGGTTCTGCACGATCCCCCGGTAGCGTGATGCTTTGAAGTACAAGTTGACCCGGTGAGAGGTCTTTTTCCGCTTGTGCAAAACGTGAACCAGGGTAAGGTCTTTCTCCGCGATTTGAATGTTCGCCTCCTCCCGCGTTTCACGGACCAGCGCGGCTCGGGCGAACTCGTTCGACTCCACCGTGCCGCCCACCAAGGTGTAGTTACCCCCGTTACCGCGTTTCTGTTTGAGTAGAAGGATACGCCCTCGATCGTACAAAATCAGACGGGCTTTGTACTTGACGTTACTCGCAGCGTTTGACGCCATATACTTCGCTTAGGATTCGTTTGCCGGCGCTCAAAGGCTCGCGGGTGCAAGATAGCCGCTTCCTTTTCCCAGGATGGTACATTAGCAACTTTGAGTCCCACCTATGCTATACAAACCCAGGGTTGCCCCGAACATCAGCGCTAGCATTCTAGACTGTATCGGAAACACACCCATGGTCCGCCTGTCGAGTTTTAGCGAAAGCGGCAAGGCGCTGGTTGCGGGGAAGCTCGAAGGGGCCAATCCCGGGCAGTCGGCCAAGGATCGCATCGCGCTGGCGATGATCGACGCGAAGGAGCAATCCGGGGATCTGCTCGTCGGCGGAACGGTGATCGAGACGACGAGCGGCAACACGGGCTACTCCCTCGCCATGATCTGCGCGGTGCGCGGGTACCGCTGCGTGCTGTGCACGAACGATAAGATCTCGAAGTCGAAGCTCGACGCCCTGCAGGCACTCGGCGCGGAGGTTGAGGTTTGTCCGAGCAACGTGCCCGCCGACGACCCGCGCTCGTACTACGAACGGGCCAGAACGCTGAATCGCCAAATCCCGAACTCGGTCTACATCAACCAGTATTTCCACCCGGGCAACGTGTCGGCGCACTACGGGTCGACCGGCCCCGAGATTTGGGCACAGACCGGAGGGCAGATCACGCACTACGTGGCCCCCATCGGCACGGGCGGAACGATGAGTGGTGCGGCTCGCTACCTCAAGGAGCAGAAACCCGGCGTACGCACCATCGGTGTAGATGCCTACGGCTCGGTACTCGCCAAGTACCACGCTACCGGGGAGTTCGACCGCGAAGAGATCTACCCGTACCTCCTCGAAGGGGTCGGTAAAAATATCATCCCCGACAACGTCCACTTCGAGCTGATCGACGAGATGGTCAAAGTCGGGGACAAGGCCGCCGCCCACGAGGCGCGCGACTTGGCCCGCGAGGAGGGTATCCTCGTTGGCTTCTCGAGCGGGGCCGTACTCGCCGCCGTCCGTACACTCCTCCCTACCCTAGCCCACGACGCCGTGGTGGTCGCGCTCATGAGCGATCACGGGTCGAAGTATTTCGACAAAATCTTCGACGACGACTGGATGCGCCGCTCCGCACTACTCTAGAGCTACGTCCAAAAGCCCCTTGCCCACTACAGTCGGCAAATTTCGCCCTGCCCTTCGTCGCGAGCCTGGCTCGATGCTCCAGCATCGGCCGGCGGCACGCTTCTCGTTCAGCGGTCAGAACAGAATTTACTCGCCCTCGCCACGGCACGGGTTGTCAAACACAGCTTAGGCGTAACTCGAGGTATCCGGACAGGTACAGACCAGGTTACGGTCGCCCAGCGCCTGGTTGACGCGCGACACGCTCGGCCAAAACTTACGGCCTTCACGCAGGTAAGGAAGCGGGAAGGCGGCTCGCTCGCGACTGTACGAGTGCTCCCAGGTGTCCGCCGTTACGACCTCCAGGGTGTGCGGTGCATTCCCGAGCGGATTGTCGCCGGCGCTAAAGTCTCCCCGCGCCACCGCATCGATCTCGTCCCGAATGGCGAGCATCGCGTCGCAGAAGCGATCGAGCTCGGCCTTGTCCTCGCTTTCGGTGGGTTCGATCATGATCGTGCCCGCGACGGGCCAGCTCAACGTGGGGGCGTGAAAACCGTAATCGATGAGCCGCTTGGCGACATCCTCGGCGCTCGCGATCGACTTGAAGGGCCGCAAATCCACGATCAACTCGTGCGCCGTACGCCCGTGCTCGCCGCGGTAGAGGATCTCGTACCGACCGCGGAGTCTGCGCGCGATGTAATTCGCGTTCAGGATGGCGTACCGACTCGCTTCCTCGAGCCCCCGCGGACCGAGCAGGCGGATGTACGCGTAGCTGATCAGCAGGATGCTCGCCGAACCGAAGGGGGCCGCGGAGACGGGCGTCGTGGCGAGATCCGCCCCCGTATCCACCAACGGGTGGCCCGGCAGGAACGGCGCGAGCTTGTCGACCACGCAAATCGGTCCGACACCCGGCCCGCCGCCGCCGTGGGGGATCGCGAAGGTCTTGTGTAAATTGAGGTGACATACATCCGCGCCGATGATCCCCGGACTCGTAAGTCCGACCTGCGCGTTCATGTTTGCCCCGTCCATGTACACGAGGCCGCCGTGCTCGTGTACGAGTGCGCAAATGGCCTGTATTTCCGTCTCGAACACCCCGTAGGTGCTCGGGTAGGTCACCATGAGCGCGGCCAATCGCTCGGAGTTGGCCTCCGCCTTCTGCCGCAGATCTTCCAGATCGATGTTGCCCGCCGCGTCACTCTCGACCACCACCACGCGCATACCCGCCATCACGGCACTCGCGGGGTTGGTCCCGTGGGCCGATTCCGGGATCAGGGCTACGTCACGTTGGTGGTCGTCGTTGTGTAGGTGGTAAGCGCGAATCACCGTCAGTCCGGCGTATTCCCCCTGCGCACCGCTGTTCGGTTGGAGGGAGGTAGCCGCCATGCCGCAGATGTCCGCGAGGACTTCGCCGAGCTCATCGATCATCCGGCGGTAGCCGCCCACCTGGTCGGCGGGGGCAAACGGATGGATATCGGCGAAGCTCGGCCAACTGACCGGGATCAGCTCCGTGGCCGCATTCAACTTCATCGTACACGATCCGAGCGGTATCATGCTGTGTACGAGCGATAGGTCCTTGTTCTCGAGGCGCTTCATGTAGCGCATCAGCTTCGTTTCCGTACGGTTCTCCCGGAACACATCGTAGTCGAGGTAATCGACCGCCCGTCGGAGCGCACTCGGGACGTTTACCTCGAAGCTTTCGGTGGAAAGTTCCTGGACCTCTCGCTGAGCCGCTGTCGCGAAAACCCGAACCAGATCGCGGAGATCGGATTCCGTCACCGTTTCGTCGAGCGAAAACTGAACGAAGTGAACCTCCCGCTGCGCCGTGTAGTAAAAATTAAATCGTCCCTCACTCGCCGTGGAGACGGCCAGGCGTTGAGCGTTCGTCAGGCGGAAACGCAGCGTATCGAAGTAGTGCTCCGATTCGGCGGCGTACCCGAGTCGCGCGAGCGAGGCGGCCACGTACTGCGCCTTCCGGTGTACGTCCGTCGCGATTTGGCGCAAGCCTTCCGCCCCGTGGTACACGGCGTACATGCCGGCCATGACGGCGAGCAGCGCCTGAGCGGTACAAATATTACTCGTTGCCTTCTCGCGACGGATATGCTGCTCGCGGGTCTGGAGCGCCATCCGCATAGCCACCTTCCCGGTGGCGTCTTCGCTCACGCCGATGATGCGGCCGGGCAGCACGCGCTTGAATTCGTCGGTTACGGCAAAAAACGCAGCGTGCGGCCCCCCGTAGCCCATCGGCACCCCGAAGCGTTGTGAGTTACCCACGGCGGCGTCGACGCCCCAGGAACCGGGAGCCTCGAGTACGCACAGGGCGAGCGGATCGGTGGCCACGCACACGTACGCACCGGCCTCGTGCGCGCGCTCCACGGTGGGTCGGAGGTCGACGACCGCGCCGTTCGCACCGGGGTACTGGAGCAGGCACCCGAAGACCTCCGGTCCGAACTCGGCCTCACCAACCGGTACCCGCCGAAGCTCGATACCGAGCGGCTCGGCGCGCGTTTGCAGTACCGCGAAGGTTTGGGGGAAGACCGCCTCGCTCACCACGAAAACGTTCGACGCCTGCTCCCCCGCGCGCACGCGCTTGTTGCGCTGCCCGTAGAACATGCTCATGGCCTCCGCGGCGGCGGTGCCCTCGTCGAGCAGACTCGCGTTGGCGATCGGGAGCCCCGTCAGATCGGCGACGACCGTTTGGAAGTTCAGTAGCGCCTCTAGCCTACCCTGCGCGATTTCGGCTTGGTAAGGCGTGTACTGGGTGTACCAGCCCGGATTTTGAAAAACGTTGCGCAGGATGGGACTCGGCGTTACCGTCCCGTAGTAACCCAGCCCGATCAGCGACTGAACCTCCGGCCGGTTTTCGTCGGCGAGTTGCCGAAGGTGCGCGAGGTAAGCCTGCTCCGAGAGCGCCTCCGGGCTTGCGATCTTCGAGGACCTCCGGATACTCGGCGGCACCGTTTCGTCGATCAACTCATCGAGTGAGTCCACCTCCAGGGCGGCTAACATCTCGGTCACGTCCTGCTGGCTCGGCCCGAGGTGACGGGGCGCGAAGTCGGGGCGGAGGGTCTTCATAAAGTAAACTTGGTCTGCGCCAAAACTAGCGGCGGGGATCCGCCTAACAGCGTGTTGGAGGTCACGGTTGTCCACGGATTTACCCTCCCTATACCCAGCTACTTGTAAATTGGTATCCATAATTATTAACGCTTCGCTGTGAGCGTTTTAACGGATCGGTAGGAGCGGCGAGCTCGGAAAGCGTTTCATGTTTGTACGGCAAGTACTATGAGCACCGTTATCCAACCACCCATGCAAAAATCCGTCACCGAGAGAAGCAACGAGCGCCGCAGTTTGAGAACCGCCAGCGTGCTCACGGGCCTCGTCGCCGCCGCTTTCATCTTTCCGTTTCTAACGCAGGATACGCCGGTGGAGAAGCCCTACGAGACGGTCGTGGAGCTCGACTTCACCCATTCGGCCGCCGCCGCGAGCGCGGATAAGCGAGTTCGCAATAAAGTGGAGAAGCCAACAACCGAGCGTGCCGCCGCCCCGAAAAATCCGGCGCCGCCCGCACTTCCCACGAAGCCCTCACCGCCCGTCTTAACGGCCCCCTCGCCCTTACCCCCGGTGGAGGACGTACCCGCGCCCCCGGTTCCCGAACCCGAGCCCGAGCCGACTCCCGCCCCGCCCGTAGTCGCCGACGCACCCGCACCCGATCCCGGTCCACCCGCGAGCACGGCGGAGGGCAGCGGCGACAGCAACTCGAGCGGTGAGACCACCGGATCCCCCGAAACCGGTGACGGTGCCACCGTGGCCGACGAGGGCGAAGGGCTCGCACCGATCGGGAGCGCGCTGGAAGGGGAAGGCGTCCTCGCCCGCGCGGTCGTGTTCCGTCCGAACCTCGACGACGTGATTCGGGCGAACGGTGCGATCGTACTCAACCTCTGCATCAATAAGCAGGGCCGCGTGATCGGTGTCAAGTTCAACGAGGACCTCAGTACGATCACCGAATCCGAACTCATCCGCAAGGCACTCGAAAAGGCGATCGACTACCGCTTCGAAACCGATTACGACGCCCCCACACGGGAGTGCGGTACGCTGAGTATCTCGATCAAGGGGCTTCAGTAACGTCGTGTAATCCCTGAATCGAAACTTAAAACGGTTCGTACGAGACGAGTCCGATCTGCCGTGTGGCGGATCGGGCTCTCTTCGTTTTACGAACTGCGTCTAGCTACGAAATCCCGAACGCCGATTTCACGTCTTCGATGCGATCCAGTCGCTCCCAAGTGAAGGTGTCGTAGTCCTTCCCGTCCACCGTCACCTTGCCCGGTGCGCGGCCGAAGTGGCCGTAGGCCGACGTAGTGGAGAATATCGGGTTACGCAGGCCAAACCGGCGCACGATCGCCGCCGGTCGCATGTCGAACAGCTCCCCCACCTTCTCGGCTACCTCCCCGTCCGTCAGGCCCACCTTCGAACTGCCGTAGGTATCGACGAATAACCCGACCGGCTCGGCCACGCCAATGGCGTAGGCTACCTGCACGAGCACCTGTCGGGCGACGCCCGCCGCGACGAGGTTCTTGGCGATGTGGCGCGTGGCGTAAGCCGCCGAACGATCCACCTTGCTGGAGTCCTTACCGCTGAAGGCGCCGCCGCCGTGCGCGCCCTTGCCACCGTACGTATCGACGATGATCTTGCGTCCGGTAAGGCCGGCGTCCCCGTGCGGACCACCGATCACGAACTTCCCGGTCGGATTGACGTGGTAGGTGATGTCCTGCCCGAAGAGCGCCGCCCGATCGGCGAACGAAGCCGACTTCACGCGCGGCAGGAGGATCTCTTTAACGTCCCGCTCGATCTGCGCGAGCTCGACGTCGTCGCGGTGCTGCGTCGAGACGACGATCGTATCGATCCGGCGCGGCGTGTGGTCGTCGTCGTACTCGATCGTGACCTGACTCTTGGCGTCCGGACGCAGGTAGGTCATGCGACCGTCCACCCCCCCGGCCCGTCGTATGGCCGAAAGCTCCTGCAGGATCTTGTGACTAATATCGAGGCCGAGCGGGAGGTAGTTGTTCGTTTCGTCCGTCGCGTAGCCGAACATCATCCCCTGGTCGCCGGCACCCTGCTCGTCTTCGGTAGCGCGGTCGACCCCCTGGCGGATTTCGGAAGATTGCTCGTGGATAGAGCTGAGTACGCCGCAGCTGAGCGCATCGAATTGGAGGGCCGGATCGGTGTAGCCGATCCGCTCGATGGTCGAGCGGACCGTCTCCTGCACGTCTACGTAAGCGGTCGTATTTACCTCTCCCCCCACGACGACCAGGCCGGTGGTGACGAACGTCTCGCAAGCCACTTTGGAGTTAGGATCCTTGGCGAGGAACGCGTCGAGGAGCGCGTCGCTGATCTGATCTGCGACCTTGTCCGGATGGCCTTCGGAGACGCTCTCCGACGTAAATAAGTAAGACATGCTGGGGCGGGGTGTTTGAGGCGCGCAAATGTAGAAACTTCGGGGAAGCGCGAACGGGGCCTCCGGCTAGTTGGGGTTCAGGAGGCCACACAGCTCTTTGACCTCACGCAGGGTCTCCTGCGCGCGCGTACGGATCGAGGCGCTGGACGCCTTAACCCGCGACTTCACGGCTCGCTTATCCTCCAGTACACCGGCTTTCGCATCCCGCACACCGGCGCTCAGTCTCACGAGGGCATCCGCGGTGGCGTCCTTTAGCTCAGCGTACCGCAGCGTTCCGGCCAGCGCCTCCGCGCGCATGACCGTGGCGTCCTGCGCTCCGCCGGCTGCGCCGAGCAGCTCGAGCAGGTTCTCTACGCCCGGACTCACCCGCCCGGCGGGTGTATCCCCGGCATCGGTCACCGCTGAGCGGATCTGCTTACGCAGCACGGCTTCTTCGGCGAACACGTCGATGTAGTGCTTCGGCCCCGCACTCTTACTCATCTTGCGGGTAGGGTCGGCCGTCGAGGTAATCTTCGGCGTGCTCGTGTAGAGCGCCTCCGGTTGCACCAGGTACTCCCGACCGACCTGCGCGTTGAAGCGGGAGGCGATGTTGCGGGTTAGCTCGAGGTGCTGTTCTTGGTCTTTGCCCACCGGCACGTAGTCGGCACGGTAGATCAGGATATCGGCGGCTTGGAGTACCGGGTAGTCGAAAAGCCCGACGCTCACGAAGTCGTCGTCGGCCCTGGTGGCACTCTGCGCGGACTTATCTTTGAACTGCGTCATACGGGTTAGCTGACCGTAGCTCGCGAAGCAGTTCAGGATCCAACTCAACTCGGCGTGCTCCGGGATCAGGCTCTGGATAAACAGGTTCTCGACCTCGACACCCGCCGCGATCAGATTGAAAGCCAGCTCCCAGACGTTTTGCCGCAGCTTGTCTGGACGGTACGGCATCGTGATGGCGTGGTAGTCCACGATCCCGTAGAAGCACTTGTACTCCGCCTGCAGCCTCACCCAGTTGCTCACGGCCCCGAAGTAGTTGCCGAAGTGCATGTTGCCGGTTGGCTGGATGCAGGAGAGGACGGTCTTCATACCTAAGCGGGCAGGGCGGCGATGGCGGAGATTTCGATATTCACGCCCTTCGGCAGCTTCGCTACCTGAACCAGCTCGCGGGCGGGCGCATCCTGGGTACCGAAGTAGTCCTCGTACACCACGTTGATGCGATCGAACTGACCGATGTCGGCCACGAAGACGGTACACTTGATCACGTTGCGCCGGGAGGTACCCGCCCGCGAAAGAACGGCTTCCAAATTGGCGAGCACCTGCTTGGTCTCGGCCTCTATCGAGTCGAGAACGAGCGCGTTGGTGCGCGGATCGATGGCGATCTGACCACTACAGTACAAGACGCCATTGTGCGTGACCGCCTGCGAGTAGGGTCCGACCGGTTCCGGGGCGTTCTCTGTGTAAATCGTCTGCATTAGCGGCAAATAAACGACAATAGGCCGCCCCGCGCGTGGCGGTGGCAGCCTACCGAAACGAGTTTTGCGGGAGCGCTAGAGCGTAGGGGCCGGAATAAGCACTTTACCTCGGTAGTAGAGGTTGCCCTCGGCATCTTTGTACGCCACGTGGCGACGGTGCACCTCACCCGTGGTCGAGCAAGTGGAAAGGGTTGGCGCTTCGGCCTTGTAGTGGGTGCGGCGCTTGCGCTTGCGCATCTTGGAGATGCGGCTCTTGGGGTGTGCCATGGGTTATGGGTGGTTCTTAATCAATTGTCGGACCCGCTGAAGCCGCGCAGGGCAGCCCAGGGGGAATCGTCTGCTATGGATGAATCGTCTTCGGTTTCGTCTTTGCTTACTTGACCCTCCTGAGCGTTCAGGTACTTGAGCATCTCCGGATCGCAGGCAAGGTCGGCGTCTTCGTGCACGTGCGACATCGGAACGGCGAGCGTAGCGTACTCGTACAGCAACCTCGCCACGTCAAACGCCTCCGAGCCTACGGGTAGGTAGATTACCTCGGCATCCTCCCTCACGCTCAGTCCTTCGAACTTGAGGATCAGCTCGTCTTCGAAGTCGATGGGCATCGGAAAATGCTCGAGACACCGGTCGCACTCGACCTCGACTGCACCGTCTCCGCGAAAACGCAGGGTGTAGTTGCCGCGAACCTTATCCGCCTCGACCGTCGCCGAAACCTCCCCCCCGCGGATCAGATCTCCTCCGAACGCGGCGAAAAAATCGGGTTCCAACCGAAAGTTGAAGCGGTGTGTACCGTCGGCGAGCGCTTCGAGTGGGATTTCGAAATTGGAGTGTCGTTGCTCCATGTACTCAACCTTTGTTGAAAACGGTCGCGAATATAGGAATTTACCTCGCTCGCAAATTAGAATCTCGGGGTCGCCAGCGGGTAAGACGACGGAAGCGCGACTAAGTCACTTTGATAGAATTCAGAGGAGGGTGTGACGCTAATCACCGGCACTCCACCGGAGATCGCTTCATCTTTGCGTCAGCTTCGTTATCGAAGCCACATTTAACAAGACAAAATTTACTTCTGGGACTTTAGACGGGTCAAATCTTCGGGTTTGACTCCTTTTTACCTAATTATCGGCAAAAACTTAGTGCGTAGTGCCATATTTTATAAATAAATAGTCTACGTTAGCGACATCACAGCGATAAAGATTTCACTTCTGGGAATTCGGGACCTCAAGACCTACAAAAGTCTTGGGGTTTCTTTTCGTCCTTACCCTTCGTTCCCGGCGAGTACGGCGCCCGGGTTGATGCCCATCATGGAGAAGCCGCCGTCGTGGAAGAGGTTCTGCATGGTCACGTAGCGGGTTAGGTCGCTGAACAGCGAAACGCAGTACTCTGCACATGCTTTGGCGGGCGCATTGCCGAGCGGACTCATCCCGTTAGCGTAGCCGAAGAAATCTTGGAACCCTTTGACGCCCGAGCCGGCGGTGGTGACCGTCGGCGACTGGCTCACCGTGTTCACGCGCACCTTGTTACGGATACCGAAGTGGTAGCCGAAGCTGCGCGCGAAGCTCTCGAGCAGTGCCTTCGCGTCGGCCATCTCGCTGTAGTCCGGAAAGGAGCGCTGGGCGGCGATGTAGGTCAGCGCGAGGATGCTCCCCCAGTCCGCCATGTGCTCGCCCTTGTAGAGCGTTTGCATCACTTTGTGAAAGGAGATGGCGGAGATGTCGAGCGTCTTCGACATCCAGTCGTGGTTCAAGTCGGTGTACTCGCGCTTCTTGCGCACGTTCACCGACATGCCGATGGAGTGGAGCACGAAGTCGAACGGTCCCCCCAGGTGCTCGCGGGCTTGATCGAAGAGCTTGGTCAGGTCATCGACGCTGGTGGCATCCGCGGCGATCACCGGGCTGTCGAGCTTTTCCCCGAGCTTCTGCAGATCGCCCATCCGCAGGGCGACCGGGGCGTTAGAGAGTACGAAGCTCGCGCCGTGCGCTTTAGCTACTTCAGCGACTTGGGTAGCGATGGAGCGCTCGTCGAGGGCGCCGAAGATGATGCCGCGTTTGCCGGCGAGGAGTTGGGTGGACATAGGGGGCAATGTAGGACTAACGCCTACTTGAGCAAGTGCTGCGCGTTCGCGATCGCCGGTTTACTCGGCGGATCGCTGCTCAGCATGATGGCCAGTACCCGCACCCGGTCCCCGCGGTCGAGCTCCCGGATCCTCGTCACCGTCCGCTCCGCCGCCTCCTGTTTGTAGACGAAGTAGTGTCGATCCGCCTTGCTCGCCACCTGCGGAGAGTGGGTGATCACGATGACCTGGTGCTTCTCCGCCAACTCGTGCAGGATCTCCCCCATCCGTAAGGCTACGTCTCCGGAGACACCGGAGTCGATCTCGTCGAAGATCAGGGTAGGCAACGGAATGCTGGCCGCTACGAGGCTCTTCGTCACGAGCGTGAGGCGGCTGATCTCCCCCCCGGAGGCAACGTCCTTGATGGGGAGCATCCGACTGCCTTTGTTGGCGCTAAAGAGGTAAACGACCTCGTCCATGCCGGTTACCCCGGGCTCGTCGAGCGGGGTGAAGTCGATCTCGATGCGCGCGTTGACCATGCTCAGCTTGGAGAGCCGCTTTTGGATCCGTTTCTGGAAGTCTTGCACGACGCCCTCCCTCCGCGTCCGCAGCTCGAGCGCGCGCTCGATCAACACCTTGCGCTGTGTGGCGATGCTCTCTTCCAACCTCGCTACGCCGCGATCCACGTCCTTGGTCGACTTCGCGCGGGTGAGGTACCCTTCCCTGACCTCCAGCAGCTCCTCCTCGGACGCGACGCCGTGTTTTTGCTGAAGCTTATAGATCGCAGACAGCCGCTGCTGCACCTCGTTGATGCGGTCCTCGTCGAACTCCGTGTCTTCCGCGATCGACACGTACTGCTGCCCGAGGTCTTCCAACTCGTAGGCCGCCGCCTCGAGTCGGTCCGCGAGCTCGTCGATGGCGCGGTTGATGCCGCGTAGCGCCTCTACGCGCGGCATGAGACCGCGGACTTGGGAGACGACGGACTGCTCGTCTTCGACGAGCTGCACGCCCGCCGCGCCCAGCGAGCGCTTGATGTCCTCGGCCGCCCCGAGAGTCTTGAGCTCCTGCTCGAGGGTTTCGGACTCGCCCGCCACGAGCCCGAGGTCCGTAAACTCCTGCAGCTGAAAGGCCACGAAGTCGGCCTCTTGGCGAAGTCGATCGCGCTCGGCGTGCAGGCGCTTCAGCTCGCGCTCGTCGGCCCGGAACCTGTGGTAGTCCTGTTCGTAAGCGCGGAGCAGCTTCTTGTTGTCCGCGAGGGCATCGAGCATGCGCAACTGGAAGGACACGTTGTGGATGTCGAGCGTATCGAACTGCTGGTGCAGATCCACGAGCGAGCGCGTGAGGTCCTGCAGCACCGAGAGCTTGACCGGCGTATCGTTGACGAACGCCCGCGTTTTGCCGGAAGGCAGGATTTCGCGACGGATGAAGAGGTGTTCGTCGTAGTCGAGCTCTTGTTCCTCGAAGAATTTTTCGAGCTTGTAGGCGCCGATCAAGAACTCGGCCTCGATCACGCACTTCTTGCGCTCGTCGTAGAGCGCTTTCGTATCCGCTCGTTGCCCCATGATGAGGCCGAGGCCGCCGAGGATGATGGACTTGCCCGCACCCGTTTCCCCCGTGATGATGGTGAGGCCCGCGGCGTACTCGACGCGCAAAGCGTCGATGAGCGCGTAGTTGCGGATGTCGAGGCTTTTGATCATGTAGCGTGAAGCTCGTGAATCGATCGGGAACGCCGGGCGAGTTCGGAGAGTTGGCAAGCGGAGGTTACCAGCTGCCTCCGGCACCGCCGCCGCCGAAGCCGCCGCCGCCGAAACCTCCGAAGCCACCGCCCCCGCCGCCGCCGAATCCGCCACCCCCACCGAATCCGCCGCCCCCGAAGCCGCCGCCGGGTAAAATAACCCAGCCCCCCCCACGCCGGCCGCGGCGCCGCGGACCTTGGTAACGTCCGTCGCGGTAGTAGCCGCCGTCGTCATCGTCGTCTCCCCCACCCCTGCGCGAGAGCAGCCAGCTGAGCAGGATGAAGATGCCGACGAACATGAGTAGCGTAACCAGCGGGTTGCCCCCCCCCGCCCGCTCCCGGGGCTCCGCAGTGTAGCGCCCGGCCAACACCTGGATCATCGCCGAAGTCGCGCGGTCGATGCCCACGTAGTACTGGCCACTCCGAAATTGTGGTGCGATCACCTGGTCGATAATCCGTTTCGAGAGCGCGTCGGTTAGTCGGTCCTCGACGCCGTAGCCGGTCTGCACGTAAATCGCACGGTCCTCGATCGCTACGTAGAGCAGGATGCCGTTGTCGTTTTGTTTACCGCCAATCCCCCAGGCATCGGCGATGGCGAAGCTGCGGTCGAAGGCATTGCCGCCGCCGAGGGTCCGCTCGATCACCACGGCGATCTGTGTACCCGTGCTGTCGTTGTATGCGACCAGCTTCCGCTCCAAGGTCGCCTCGTTGGCTTGCGCCAAAACGTTGGCCAAGTCGTAGACGAGCTTGTTCTGCTTGGCCGGGAGGGGGCTTTGCGGGAGCGCCACCGCGGCGGCGAGTACGAAAACCGCCACCGCCAGCCAGGCTAACGCTTTAAACCGAGCGCTACGCATAGCTGATGTCGTCCGGCAACTCGTTGACATCTCCATCGCGGTAGGGAAAGTAAGTAGCCATGGCCTCCCCGGCGATAGTGATACCGGTGGTCAGTCCGGTGACGAACTCGCCGGCGGCAAAGTGAGGTTGCATGGCTTCGCAGGTGCGGGTCCAAAAATCGTCGGGCGTAACGGCATCGATGCCCTCGTCTCCGTACACGGCGAAAGCGCGTTGGCCGGGAGCCAACAGGAACAACACGCCATTCCGCTCGGCGGTATGCTGCATGCTCAGGGAACCGAACACGCGAACCGCCTCATCCTCCGGCGGGCGGCGCAGGCGGTGCTCCACGTGCACGCGGATCTCTCCGCTCGTGCGCAGCTCGAAGCGTCGGATGGCGGCTACGATCTCGGCCTCCTCGTCGGCGGAGAATACGTGTGCGGGATAAAACATGGGTTGGCTTATCCGAAGTCCACCTTCGGCGCATTCTCCGCGCCCGGATCCGACTGGAACAGCGCGCGTCGGTCGAATCCAAAGATGTTCGCGAAGAAATTGTTGGGAAAGGTTTGGACGGTCTTGTTGTAGCTCGTCGCCTGTTCGTTGAAGCGGTTTCGCTCTACCCGGATCCGGTTTTCTTGTCCTTCCAACTGACTCTGCAACTCCGCGAACTGCGAGTTTGCCTTGAGCTCGGGATAGCTTTCAGATACGGCCAGCAATCGACTGAGCGCGCCGGAGAGTTGCGACTGAGCGGCCTGAAAACGCTCGAGGTTCTCGGGCGTCAGCTCGTCGGCGGTCAGGTTGATGCTCGTGGCGTTGGCCCGGGCCTGCGTTACGTCGGTCAGCGTGCCCCGCTCGAAGTCGGCGGCCCCCTTCACGGTGGATACGAGGTTGGGGATCAGGTCCGCCCGACTCTGGTAGGCGCTCTGCACCTGCGCCCAGGAGTTGTTTACCTCCTCGTTTTCGTTCACGAAGGTGTTGTACTTGCCGCAGCCCATAAAGACGAGCACCGCGGCGATGGCGAGAACGACGAAAAGCCAAGTATTACGCATGAGCTTAGTTTGGGGGGAAGGTAGTTAGGTGAGAGTTCGGAGGTATCGCCTCCATTCCGATTCGGTGTCGACATCTTCCAAGGTTTCGAGTTGGGCGACCGACCAGTTAAGGGATGCGGCGGCGGCCAGGGTTTGTTCAGCCACGCGTTCGGTACTCCAGTCGATGCCCTCGAAGAGGGCCGGGTTGGGGGCTCGCACACCCAACAAGTAGTAACCGCCGTCGCGGGCGGGCCCGAGCACCATCTCGTGGTGTTCCAGCAAGCGTGCGGCCTCCGTGAGGTGACTTGCCTCCAGGTACGGGCAGTCCGTACCGACCACGATGGCGCCCACGCAGTCCGGTTCCGCTTGCGCTAAAACTGCCCGTAGCACCCCTTCGATACGCGCGCCGAGCGAAGCGCTGCGCGGTTGCACGTCGTAGGCGAAGAACTCGGGCGTCCAGACCTCGAAATCGCCCGGCTCGGGCTCGAAGTAAACGGTGGCGGGCAGCCGGGCGGCGACGGCGGTCTCGGCGGTGCGAGCGATGAGCCGGCGGTAGGCCTCCAGCGTAGCGCCCGCCCCCAGCGTACTAGCCAGGCGCGTTTTGCCTTCGCCGAGCTCGGCGCGCCTCGCCATAATGGCGACGACCGCGTTAGTCGTCTGTATCATCGCTTTCTTCGGCGTCGTCGGACGCATCTTCTTGGTACACCTCGTCCCCGGACTTTAGCCTGCGCGAGATGGCGGAGTACGGTCCGGCAACCAGGCGCTCCCCGGCTTTCAGTCCACTCGTAACCATGATGTAGTCGCGATCCTGAATCCCCGTCTTCACGGGGCGGCGGGCTACGGTATCCGCCGCGGTAACCACCCAAACGAGTTCCTCGAGATCGTCCTCGTTGCGCTCCGCCTCCGAGTCGTTGGCTACCTGCTTGGCTCTCGGCGCGTTCGAGCGACCCTCCTTCTCGCGGGCGGTAACCGCGGCGATCGGCACCGAGAGCGCTTCGGCCTCCACGCTCGTGAGCACCTCGACCGCGGCCGACATGCCCGGTCGGAACGGGTACGGCCGCCGCTCGCTCACGAGATCGGCGTAGCTGGCGGCATCGATGCCGACGGTGACCACGAAGTTGGTCACCTGATCGGTGGTCAACGTGCGCGTGCCGGTGGCGGACAGTAAGTTGTTGGCGCTGTTCGAGATCTCGGTCACCTTGCCCGCGAAGGTGCGATCGAGGTAGGCGTCGACTTCGACGTCGACGGGGTCGCCCACGTCTACCCGGGGGATATCGTTCTCGCTTACCTCCACTTCGACCTCCATTTGGCTCAGGTCGGCGAGGCGCATCATCTCGGTACCGGTCATCTGCGCGGTACCGACCACACGCTCGCCCTGCTCAACGCTGAGCAGGCTGACTACGCCCGTCATCGGGGCGATGACGTTGGTGCGATTCAAGGAAGTCCGCTGTACGTTCAGTAGGGCCTCCGCATTCTGCACGCCGTACTCGGCTCCTTTGACGCTTTCCACGGAGGATTGGTAGCGCGCTTCGGCGGACTCCAAAGACGCCTCGGCGGTCGCCAATGCGCTCTCGGCCGTCTGTAGCTCCGCTTCGCTCAAGATCCCTTCCTCGACCAACTGACGCGTACGCTCGGCGGACTGCTTTGCGTTATCCCGCTCGACGCCGGCCGACTTTCGGTCGGCGTCCGCTTGCAGAACCGCAGCTTTGGCCGTGGCGACACTGGCCCGTTGTACGTTGGTTTGCGCTTGACCGCTCGATACTTGCGACTGGTAAGCGTCCGGATCGATGCGAGCCAACACCTGTCCGAGCTTGACGCTATCCCCCTCTTTAACGAGCAGTTCTATAATCTCTCCGGATACATCGCTGGAGATCGCGACTTCGATCACTGGAAAAATTCTTCCGGAGGCGCTCACGCGCTCTTCGATACGACGCGTGGCCGCTTCCTCTATCTGGACCGCTACGCCTTTTTGCTTGTTCCGACCGTTGATCACCGTCCAGGCAATCAGCGCGGTGATTACGACTAGGGATACTCCGATCCAGAGGTTACGTTTTGCTTTTTTAGTCACGATTAAATTGGATAAGGAGTGATTACACGAAGAGTGCCCGACTAGTTTAAGCTAAGCGGCTTACCGAGGTAGAATTCTACGACCTTCGCGTTAAAGAGATATTGGTATCGTGCTCGAAGTAGTGATATTGACGCCTGCTCCCTCAACACTTGGCTATTGCTTACCTCATAGCTGGAGCCAGCTCCGACTTCTAACCTTCTCACAGCCGCGTTATACGTAGCATCGGCGGCAACGAAAGCCCGGTCTGCGGCGGTTACCTGATCACGCGCGGATACGGCCGCCTGGTAAGCTTGCTGGACATCTATTTCGAGCTGAAGTTTCGCCTGCTCGGTTTGGACGGATGCTCGTTGGTACTGGATCGTAGCGTTTTGGACTCGTGCCCTCGTTTGACCATTATTAAAGAACGGTACAGTAAGCTGTACCCCAACAGACTGCCCGAAAAACTGCTGAAGCTGGTCACTGAACCCGAGTGGTACTTCGGTAATTGAAGGCTGGGAGGTGGTTATGGTTACCGACTCCCCATTAATCCTGACCTCCTGATCCATGTCCACGAGTCCCTCGCCAGTTTGGAATGTTTTAGCTTGCGAACTATAACGTGTATTCAGCTGCCCAAAGGCCCTCAGCGTCGGATAGTAGGCCGATTTAGCAATGTTGATTTCCTGCTGAGCAACTTCCTCGTTTAGTTGTGCCGCTTTAATCGAAGGCTGATTTTGTAGAGCTTTGCGGTAAATGTTGTCACCGGAGATGGTCGGTAGACTGACTTCAATTTCTGAGATACTGTCTAATCGGGTCAGTTCCAAGGTCTCGCTACTGTCTAGTCGGAGCAGTTGACGGAGAGTTAAATAATTCAAACTCACCGTATTCCGGGCCATTGTTACGACCTGTTGCTGTCTCGCTAATTCGGAATCCAAAGGGTATCGATCCGCCGATGCCGCGCTACCGACCCGAATGCGGGCGTCTACGCGGTCCAGTGCTTGCTGCGCATCTTGTAGTTGGCTCAATCCACTGCGTAATTCATCCTCCGAAAGCAGTACCTGGAGGTATGCCTGAGCAACGTCGAGCGACACCTGTTGAGTTAGGTTAGCTAAACTGGCCTCAGACGCGGCAATTCGCGTACGCGCCTGATTGATAGTGTTTTTGATCTGGCCTCCTCCGAAAAGTTGTAGACCCGCATCGAGGCTGTAACTGTTGAAACCAATGGTCTGCTGGATGAGCGTATTGGTCGTAGGATCGGGGTTAAGTCCAAATTGATACCCCGCCGTAGCGTTACCGTTTAGACTCGGAACCCTGGCGAGTTGCGAAGCTACTAACTGCGACTGCGCAAGCCGCTGATCCAACTCTCCGCCCTCGACTACCAAGCTTCGCGAAACGGCCAAATCGACCGCCTGTTCGAGCGATAGTGCTTGCGCAGCCGCTAGCGAAGACGATAGCCAAAAAGCGAAAGCAAAGAGAACAAACCGTAGCATCAAAAGCACCTTTGCACCAAAGGTGAACCCCCGCCGCGATCCCACCGGGCCACTTGGACAAACCCCGAGTTTCGTCAGACGAACGTCGCCGAGAAACGCTACCGGCGGTTCGTCTGCAGGTACTGCGACCCGATCAACCGGTCGTAGCGCTCACCGTACGGCCGGTAGTACAGCAGGAAGCGGTACTCGTTCTCCGCCTGAAACGTATTGCCCTCCGTACGCGTCCAGTCCGGCGTGGGCTCCCCGGGTCGAGCGGTTACGTACGCGTAGCTGTAAAAGCCCTGCTTGATCCGCGTTCGGAACGTGTAGGTGTTGTTGAGCGAATTCCAGACGCCGCGATTGGCTTCGTCCAGCGCGTAATTCGTGAGTGCGCCGTAGAGGTACAGGGGCTCCAGACTCTCGTCGCGCGGCATCTTCAGGGCGAAGACCGCGTTCACGTACTCGGCCTGCAGATCGAAGCGGTTGTCGAAGTCTCCGATCACGAACCTGCCGTTCAGATCGATGCGCGTCTCCTCGTTTGCGTTCTCGCGCGACAGATCGGGGAAGAGGTACACGCTAAACTCCTTTCCGTCGCGGGCGATCTCCTCCACTTTGCCGCCGGCCGACTCGATCGTTCGCAGCTCCAGGGAGCGCCACTCCCGCATGGCCGGAAAGCTGATCAGGTCCTGATAATCCCACATCAACTGCTCCCCCCGCTCGAAGCGCGGCGGAATGGAGTACAGCGCCGTGCGCCAATCGCCGTTCTGAACGACCGTTAGCGAGAGCGTACGACGTGGGTTTTCCAGGATCACGTCGCCCAGGCTCATCGCGACGTCGAACTCTTGGTTCGTCCGGTCCTTCCGCGCGGCCGCCGGGCGCACCGCACGCGTTTGCAGCGTAATCAGCGGCTCCACCACCAGGAAGCGCTGCCGGAACACGAGCTCGTCGGTCTCCTGATCGTACACGTTCAGGACGTAGTTGCCGCTCTTCGTCCACGCCACGTACTGGTTGGGCAGCAGCAGCGTAAAGCGCGTGTAGGAGGTTACCGTGTTGAAGGCGAGGTCGTAGTCCAGGATGTCGCCCTCCGTATAGTCGCGCAGGTACTCGATCTCACTGAGTTGCGATTGCTCCCAATTCGCGTCGCAGTGCGTTAGGTCGTAGCGAAATTCGCGCACCCCGTCGCCGAGTGCGTCGAAGGTCAGTTCTAACTGGTTGCCGCTGCCCAGCTCTACGATCGGCTCCGACAGCTCGATGCCCCGCACGTGGAATTGGATGGAACCGAGGGCCGTGTCCAAGACCTCTCCCACCCCGAGGGTACTACCTGCAACCGCCGGCTCGCCAGGCAGTTGGGCGGGCAACACCGCGCCCCACATAGCCACGAGGGCCGTCAACATCCACTTCATACCTCAGGGCTAACCGTAAGTCTACCCCGAATAGTTTGCAAACCGGTCACCGTGTCTGTCTTCACTTGGCCGGAGAGGTGTACGCACTGCCGCTTTCGCGAAAACGCCAGGGCCGCGCCGCACAGGCTCCGGCGTAGTCGATCCCCACCCGCGGACCGACCGTGATCCGTTTTGCCGCAAGGCTTCCGAAGGTGCCGGAGAGGCGCACCGGACTCGCCGGATCGAAGAGGTCGACCGCATTTTGGCTGCGCGTGATGCCGAGGGCGGCGCACACCAGACCGGGGCCGCCGCTCAGCCTCCGCACGGGCCGGCCGAGCTTGCGGCGAGCGAGCATGAGCTCGACGCCGCGCGCGGGGGCTACGGCTCGAATCAGGACGGCGTTCGGCTCCTGCTCCGGGCCCACGATCACGTTGAGCATCGAGTGGATGCCGTAGCAGAGGTACACGTAGGCGTGGCCCGGCGGACCGAAGAATACCTCCGTACGGGGCGTACGTTTCAGGGGGTACGCGTGGGAGGCACGGTCGTCGCGGCCGCGGTAGGCCTCCGTTTCCACGATCCGACCGGCGGTGAGCGCGCCGTCGATCTCGGAGGTCACCACGCACCCGAGCAAACCCCGCGCCTGCCCGACTACGTCCAAATGCGCTAAGTCCGCCCGCGTAACCGGTCGCGATTCGCTCACCCGCGCGCCGAATAGTTGGGTGCCTCCTTGGTGATGGTGACGTTGTGCGGGTGACTCTCGGCCATGCCGGCGCCGGATATACGGACGAATTTGGCCCGCTTGAGCGCTTCGATGGTGCCCGCGCCACAGTAGCCCATCCCGGCCCGGAGGCCGCCGAGGTACTGGATCATGACTTCGCCCAGGTCGCCCTTGAAAGGAACGCGGCCCTCGATGCCCTCGGGCACGAGCTTCTTGATGTCGTCCTCCACGTCCTGGAAGTAGCGGTCCTTGCTGCCGATCGCCATCGCACCCAACGAACCCATGCCGCGGTAGACCTTAAATTTTCGACCTCCCATGAGGATCGTTTCGCCCGGGGCCTCCTCCACGCCCGCGAAGAGACTGCCGGCCATCACCGTGTCCGCGCCGGCGGCAAAGGCCTTCACGATGTCGCCCGAGTAGCGGATGCCCCCGTCGGCGACGAGCGGCACGCCGGTACCGTGCAGCGCCGAGGCGCACTCGTGGATGGCCGACAGCTGCGGTACCCCGACGCCGGCGACCACGCGCGTCGTGCAGATCGACCCGGGCCCCACGCCCACCTTCACCCCATCGACACCCGCCTCCACCAGCGCGCGTGCGCCGGCCCCCGTGGCCACGTTACCGCCGACGATCTGTAATTCCGGGTAGCTCGTTTTAACCCGCCGTACCGTATCGAGCACGCCCCGCGAATGGCCGTGCGCCGTGTCTATGCAGATGGCGTCCACCTGCACCTCCACCAGGGCGGCCACGCGCTCCATGATGTCCTGCGTTACACCGACCGCGGCCGCCACGACGAGTCGGCCGTAACCGTCCTTGCACGCGTGGGGGAAGTTCTGGACCTTCATGATGTCCTTGTAGGTGATCAGGCCGGCCAGCTTCCCGTGATCGTCGACCACCGGCAGCTTCTCGATCTTCTCCTGCTGGAGCATGTCGCGGGCTTGCTCCAGGGTGGTACCGACCGGAGCGGTGACCAGGTTTCGAGAGGTCATAATATCGCTCACCGGCCGGTCGACGGCGCGCTCGAAGCGCAGGTCGCGGTTGGTGAGGATCCCGACCAGGCGGTTGTCGTCGCTCACGATCGGGATACCGCCGATCTTGTAGCGCTGCATGAGCGCCAGCGCGTCGCCCACCTTGGAATCCACCCCGAGCGTAACCGGGTCGATGATCATCCCGCTCTCGGAGCGCTTGACGCCTCGGACCTGTTCGGCCTGCTGGGCGATCGTCATGTTTTTGTGAATCACCCCGATGCCCCCCTGACGGGCGATGGCGATGGCGAGGCCCTGCTCGGTCACGGTATCCATCGCCGCCGACACGATGGGTACGTTGAGCCTCAGCCCGCGGGTGAACTGAGTGGACAGATCTACCTCGCGCGGCAGCACCTCCGAGTAGTCGGGCAGCAGCAGCACGTCGTCGAACGTGAACCCTTCGTAGGAGAACTTATCCCTCGAGAGCTGCCCGTTACTAGCGCGCGTATTCGATTCTGTGAGGGTAGGCTGAGCGTTTTCCATGCGCAAAGTTACGGCCCCCTAGCTGGGCTGCCGAATCCGGTGCCCCCCGTTTTTCGCGGTACCTTTCCACCGATGCCCGCAAGTTCGCCACCTCCGCTCCTGGGAGACGATCATTTCATGCGCCTCGCCCTGCGCGAGGCGCGCGCCGCCGCCCTCGCCGAGGAGATCCCCGTCGGCGCCGTGGTCGTGGCCAACGGGCGCGTCATCGCCAAGGGGCACAACCAGACCGAGCGCCTGCACGACGTTACCGCGCACGCCGAGATGATCGCCCTCACGAGCGCCACGAACTACCTCGGCGGCAAGTACCTCAACGAGTGCACGCTCTACGTCACGCTCGAGCCCTGCGCCATGTGCGCCGGTGCGCTGGCCTGGGCGCAACTCGACCGGCTCGTGTACGGGGCCGCCGACGAGCAACGCGGTTTCATGACCTTCGGCAAGCGGATGCTCCACCCGAGGACGAAGGTCGAGTTCGGCGTGCTCCACGATGAATGCGGCGATTTGCTCCAACAGTTTTTTCAGGGCAAAAGGCGGCTGGTCTAAACGAGGAAAGCCGACTGTACCGGGTGGGTACAGTCGGCCTCCGTGCCTGATCTTACGGTGCGTCGCTAGTTGCGACCCCGGTTCAGCCGCTTGGTCGAAGCTACGTTCGGACGCTTGGCGATGTCGTCGGTCACTCGCTTGATCACGAGCTCCTCGGTTTCGTTGCCCATGCTCATGGCCAGCTTGTAGATCCCCTCCTCCTGCGCGGAGAGGTCGATCGAAAGGTCGTTGAGGCCGGAGGCGATCATCAGCTCGTCGCTGAGCACCTCCTCGTCACGCAGGTTGCGCACCGTGTAGGTCATGTCGCCGTCGACGGTCGAGTCGATCGTAAGCTCGAAGATATCCTGCGTCGCAACGGCGCTCATGCGGGCTACCATGTAGTTGTTGATGAAGACCTGCGGCACGGTTACTACCTCCGTGTACGAGAACGAACCGTCGGTATCGATCTGCTTGAGGCGGTAGAAGCTGCGCTCCGAGTTCGCCATGATGTCGAGGTAGTTGTACGCCTTCAACTCGGCGCTCTCCCCGGCGGCCTCGACCGTTCCGATGTCCGTGAAGTTGGCGCCGTCGTCCGACTTCTCGACGATGAAAAGGGAGTTACTCTCCTCGAAGGCCGTGCTCCAGGTTAGCATGGTACCGACCTGGAGGTTTTGCCCTTCGAGGCTCTGTTCGTAGATGCAGCTCGCCTGCGCGGTGTAGCTACCTACTCCGAGGAGAAGCGCCGCTGTTATTAGTTTATTCATGTCTAGTTGATTGAGCTTGTGAGCGTCTCGGTGGTGAGAACCTGGCCCTTGGCCAGTTGCAAATCGTATGCCAGATCCTGCGTCACCGGGGCTGAAACCGGGGTCGGGGCCGGGGCTTCCGGGCTCCGGGCCAGTGCGGTCGTCAGGATGCCGAGGGCGACGATGGAGATTCTTACGAGCATGAGATTCGGTTGGGTGACCCTTTAGCTCAAAGCAAAACCGGGTCCAAGCAGCTGCTCGATCCCGATTACCTAGTCGAGTGGTCCGAGACGCTGGTTCGGTGGTGCGAAGACCGCGGCGATCGGCGGTCGCACCGGTGGAATGCCGGTCGAGCGCGGCGGGCAGACCGTTAAGCTTGCGCAAAACGCCGTTAAAGCCTTCTTACCCCCGAAGCATTCCCTCGTTACCGCACGTATCTAAGCCGTTAGTACGAATACCATGGCTCACCCGAACAAACTCGCTCCCCTCCTACTCGCCGTACTCTGTCTGGCTGCCTGCAGCCCGCGGCTCTCCCCGTTGACCACGGAGCTACGCCAACAAAACTCCTGGTCGGACGAGGAGCTGAAGCAGATTCAGTTCTACCTCTCGGAGGATATCGTGTTGAGCAAGCAGCGTAGCCAGGGATCGACCGCCATCGTACAGGGCCGCGTACGCGTGGAAGACGGGCGCGAGATCGAGGAGGTCGTCTTCAAGCGCGGCACGCCGGGCTTGGCGCTGTTTACGCCGAAAGACGGACACCTCGCCATCGGCTTCGACGCGAACGACGACAGTCGCTACCTCGTATTTGGTCCTAATCCGAAGCAAAGCGGCCGGTACACGCTCCTCGCGTCCGATTGGAAGCGTACGAGCGGTAAGGTGAAGTACGCGGGGTCGCAGTGGGACGTGAGCTCCGTGCACGCCAACGCGAACCTGCTGTTCGACCTCCGACGGCAGGGGTCGACGCAGTACGAGGTCGAGCGACCGAGCGGTAGGCGCCTCGGCAACTAAACGCGGTCTACCCCTTCGCTTTCACCTCGCGCGCGGTCACCAGGCCCTCGCGAAACGGCACGAACCGAAAGCTGCCAAACTCCTCCTCCGCGTAGGCGTCTTCCCCCCGGCGGGTGATCCGAAGCATGGTGTGACGCTCGCCACCCACCGGGATCACCATTTTGCCGTCGACGGCGAGCTGTTCCAACAGGGCCGCGGGTACCTCGTTCGCGCCCGCGGTGACCAGGATTCGCTCGAAGGGACCGTATACCGGCAGACCGCGGTAGCCATCGCGCAGGAAGCAGCGGATGGTTCCGAACTTGCGCGACAGCACGACGCGCGCGAGCTGGAACAGCGCCTCCTGGCGCTCCAGCGTAAACACACGGGCGCCGAGCTTGCCGAGCACCGCAGCCTGGTACCCCGAGCCGGTACCGACCTCGAGCACCTTGGTACGGGGCTGTACCTCGAGCAGGGAGGATTGGTAGGCGACCGTGTAGGGCTGACTGATCGTTTGGCCCTGTAGGATAGGGAGTGCCTTGTCCTCGTAAGCGTGGGCTTCGTAGGCCGGGGCCACGAACCAGTGGCGGGGCACGCTCGCCACGGCGCCGAGGACCTCTTCGTCGGTAATGCCCCGGGCGCGCAAGGTCTGAACGAGTCGGCGCCGGGCGCCGAGGTGGAGGTAGTCGTCGACGAAGGTTCTTCTGCTCATGGGGACTGGTACGCGTCCAAACATAAGTCAACCACCCCTAGGATAGCTCCCGCCCGAGGGCCGCTTGCAACCAAAAACTCGGTTTCGCCACGCGCGAGCGGAGTTCTAAGTCCGTGTACATCCGCGACAACGTGCTCACCAGGCGGGGTCGGTTGCCGATGAATGTAGCCAATCCGTTGATGATGAATGGCCAACGCAGGCTGGTTTGTATGCGGTAACTGATGTCCATCTCCCGTCCGAGCACCCGCTTGATGCGTACGTCGTAGGCGGCTAGGTCGGCGGCCGACAGCTTGTTCTCGCGTAAGCCGACCAGTGCCTGCTCGGCGGCGATAACCCCGGCGTACATGCCGTTGCCTATGCCCTCGCCGGTGAGGGGGTCGATCATGTGGCCGGCGTCGCCGAGTACCAAATAACCGTCGCCGCTCGCCCGGCGCAACTTCGAGCCCAGCGGCAGCGGGTAACCCACGATCTTCTCCTCGAACGTGGCGCCTTCGAAGCGGTGGGCCAGCAGCGGGTGAGCGGCAACGATGCGCGGCAGTTCGTCGCGCAGCGAGAGGCCGCTGGCTTTGAGCGCGTCGGTACGCATACCCAGACCGATGTTCGCGCTCCCGTTCGGCAGCGGGAAGGCCCAAAAGTATCCGGGCAGGTATTCGCGCAGGAAGTGAAGTTCGATGAAGCCGTCGGGGTGCCAGCCGGAGACGCCCCGCATGTAGGCGCGCACGGCGGCGGCGTGGTGGGCGGGGCGCTTGTCCAGTCCCGCCTCCCTGCGCGCGAAGCTCGATTGGGCACCGTCGGCCACGAGTAGTAGGCGGCAAGTTCGCGTCCAAGATCCGTCGGCGGAGCTGACCCGCCAGCCCGCCCCCTCCCGCTCGATACGCGTGACGTTTACGCCCAGGTGCAAATCGACCTCCCGGAGTCGGCGCAACTCGTCGACCATGAACTGGTCGAAATCAATCCGTTTGCTTACGAACCCGTGGGCGCGCTCGCGGTCTTCCGGGATCGGCGTCTGGAAGGGTACTTCGATCGGGACGCCGTTTGGGGCCACGAAGCGGATGCCCCAGATAGGTTCCGCGGTCTTTCCTGCGATCAGGCGCTCCAACGCCTGGGGGTCGAAACGACGCAGCAGCGTGATCGCCTTGCCGCTCAGCGCGTCCCCGCAAACCTTGTCACGCGGAAACTCGGATTTGTCGACGATCGTGCAACCGACGCCCTCCCGCGCGAGGCGCCAGGCCGCGCTCGCGCCGGCTGGCCCGCACCCTACGATAAGGACCTCGCTGTGATCTGTTGACACGCGCGCAAAGTAATCGCTCCGGTAGCGCCGGTACGCGTGTTTAGCTGCGTGCGGTTATGGCGTACTGATCGCGGAGCGCGTCGGGGAGGCGTCGGGGCAGCTCGATCACGAAGCACGCCCCGGGCTCGTACTGCGTATCGAGGTAGATCCTACCGCCGTGGCCCTCGACGTACTCCCGCGAGATGGCTAGACCGAGTCCGGTACCCTTGGTCTGATCGTCTTTGGCGCGTGCGTATTTCTGGAAGATCCGGTCTCGCTCACTAGCGGGTACCCCGGGCCCTTTGTCTCCGACCGAGATGCGTATACCCCCGGCTACGTACTCGAGGGTGACCGTGACGGCCGCGCCTCGCGGACTGTAGCGAATCGCGTTGGTCAACACGTTTACGACCACCCACTCCACGCGCTTGGCGTCCGCCTCAATGGCGAGCGAGTTGTCCGGGAGCGAGGGTACGATGGATACGTTACCGTTTCGCGCGAGCGGAGCGACGTGCTCTACGGCGGACAGCACGAGATCGGAGATCTGTACGCTGTCTAGCTCCAGCCGGGTCTCGCCCGCTTTGTTTTGCGAAAGCTGCAGTACTTCGTTGACCATGCGGAGCAGTCGGGAGTTGTTTTTTCGGATGGTTTCGGTTAGCTCGCGCTGGTCGTCGTCGAGGGTGCCGAGGCGCGTATCGTTGAGTAGATCTACGCTCATGCGCACCGCGGCGATCGGCGTTTTCATCTCGTGGCTGAGGGTCGCCAAAAAGTTGGTTTGTCGGTTGGTACGCTCCTCGTAGGCCGTGACATCGGTGAGGATGATGATGTAACCCTGGGGGATCGCCCCGTCGTCGCGGAGTACGACGACCCGCTCCTGGTAGTACGCCATCTGCCCGTCGGAAAGGGTCACGGCGAAGGGGTCGATCGCGCTCGACTGCCCGAGGGCGATCGGCTCGAAGAGCCGTTGCAGACGCGGTTTCGCGAGCGCGAGATCCGGCATGTACTCCCCCAAAACCGATTCTGACTCCAGCCCGAGGTACTGGGTCATCGGTTCGTTGATGAAGATGATCCGGCGGTTGTCGTCCATACCCAGGATCATCTCGTTGAGCTGGTTGACCAGGGTGCTCAAACGATTGCGCGAGGCGATTAGCTCGTTGACGTTCTCCTGTGAGAAGCGACCGAGTTGCTCGGCCATGCCGTTGAAGCTACGCGCCAACTCCCCGAACTCGTCCTTACGGTCGATAGGCAGGCGGGTGGTGAAATTGCCCTCCGTTACCCCGCGAATACTCTCCGAGAAGCGGGCGATTGGGTTGGTTACGTAGCCGGGCAGCCACACGAGTACCGTGACGGCGAAAAGCACGCACAAGCCCCCCAGAAAGGCCATCTGCGAAGTAGCGGCCCGTGCGGTGGCGGCGGTGTCTTGACTCGCTTGCCTCACTTCCTCCTGGTTGAAGGCGAAGAGTGCGTGCAGCTCCTCGTTGAGTTCGCTGAGTAGATCGGCGATAACCGGGGAGGGCGCGCGACCGAGCGAGGTGGTATCGGCGAGTCGGGCTTCGACGAGCACCTGCAGGCGATCGAAATCGCGTTCGACGATTTCGGCGACGTACATCTCCGGAGCCGAAAACGTCTGCTGTTCTCCGTTCTCCGAGCTCGCCTCCGCGAGCAGACTCGAGGCGGGTTTGATGTAAAGCGTATCCAGGCGGATCAGGGTAGCCCGGGCCGTGGCACGATCGTCGTTCAGTAACGCCGAGGACAGGACGCTCAGCTCTCGGATCGACTGCTCGACGAGGACGAGGCGTTGGAAATTTTGCGCGTACACCTGCACACTACGCTGCTCGATAAGGTGCAAGTAAAAGATGCCTAATACCCCGAGCAGTACGATAACACTTAACAGAAAAGCTATCCCGAGCGCTATGCGTGCCTTGATCGTCATCCAGCCGTAGAGGTAACAAAAAAAGCCCGCCGATAGGTATCGGCGGGCATCAACTCAAACCCGCGGGGGTTTGAAAAGCACCCGGTAGATCCGGGATTTTGGGTTCTAGGTGTATCTCTCCAAACTGTCCACTAGCTACCGGTTAGGCATCGAGCGCTTGTTGGTTGACGGCGTACCGCTCCTCGATGAGGCTACGCATTTTTCTGCGGGCGAAGAAGATGCGACTCTTGACGGTTCCGATCGGAATGCACATCGCCTCGGCGATCTCATCGTACTGGTATCCCTCGTAAAACATCCGGAATGGCGTGCTGTACGCCGTTCCGATGGCCTCGAGGATTTCCTCGAGGTCGCCAAACTGAAGCTCTTTTAGTCCGTCGTTGTAGCTCGGGTTGATGTCCAGGCTGTAAGCGTGGTTATCGATGGGCTCCTGGTAGATGTTACGACGTTTCTTCTTGCGGTAACCGTTGATGAAAGTATTGCGCATGATCGTCGCTGCCCAAGCCTTGAAGTTGGTGCCGACTTGATATTTGTCTCGGTTGCGGTAAGCGCGCATAGCGGTTTCCTGCACTAGGTCCTCCGCGTCTTCTTTGCTCTTGCTCAGGTTGAGCGCGAAGGCGAAGAGGTAGCGGTGGTAACGGTCAAAGAGTCCGCTGAAGTCAATATCGGTCAGGGTTTGCGCGGTAAGAGGGTTAGCGTCTTGGCGGAAGTTGGGAGCTAGTGTCATAGGGATTGAGGTCGAGGTGGATTGAGAAAAATTATCGGCGGATTCGACTGGCGCTTTTAAGCGGTCTTATTCAAATCGGAGAAGGCGATGTAGAAGAAGTAGGCGATGAGCGCGAGAAGAGCTATGAGCAGGATTTCCATGGATAGGTTCCTTGAGGTTGTAACCGCATCAATGCGAGCATGCCAATCCTAGTGCAAACGGGTGTCCAACCCGTGCCAACTTTTCAATTAATCTATCTAAAGCACTGATAAGCAGATACATAATCAAAATATATATGATATTACGTAAATTGAAGACGTTCCCTAACCTTTCCATTTTGGAAAAGTCTTATCACTTTGAAAAGGGATATGTTACCAAAACAGTAAGGGGTCCCGTGCGAGCGGCACGCCCTAGTACTTTCCCTTGAGGCCGTACTCATCGAGCTTGCGGTACAGCGTGGTCAGACCGATGCCCAGCAGTTCCGCGGCTCGGCTCTTGTTGCCGTTGGTCATCCGCATTACCCGATCTATGTGGAGGGCCTCGACCTCGGCGAGCGAAACCGCGGGCAACTCCTCCAGCGTAGCCGGCCGGCTATCTGCGCTCGCCAAATCCCGCGCTTTGCTAAAATCCGTGGGTAAATCTGCCGCGGTGAGCTTCGGACCTTCGGCTAGGATCAAGCTTCGCTCGATGAAATTGCGCAACTCGCGTACGTTTCCATTCCACTCGTGGCGAAGGAGCGCCTGCTCGAAATCCCGGTCCATACCGAGTATCCGCTTGTTCATCTTAGCGGAGAGCGTCTCGGTGAAGTGCTGGGCGAGGGCGGGTACGTCGCTCGCGCGCTCCGCCAGACTGGGCAGCGCGATGCTGAAGGTAGAGAGGCGGTAGTACAGATCGAGTCGGAACGTGCCCGCTTCCGCTTCCTTTAGCAGATCGCGGTTGGTCGCCGCCAGTACGCGCACGTTTACGTGTTGCTCTTGAGTCGCCCCCACCCGCATGAAAACACCGGACTCGAGTACGCGAAGGATCTTGGCCTGGAGACCGAGGTCCATCTCCCCGAGCTCATCCAAAAAGATCGTGCCTTCGTCGGCTTCTTCGAAAAGCCCCTTCTTGCTCCGTTGAGCCCCGGTAAACGCCCCGGCCACGTGCCCGAACATCTCGCTCTCGAGCAACTCCCTCGAGAATGCGGCGCAGTTGATGGCCACGAAGGGCGCCCCGCTACGCTGCGAGGCGTAGTGGATCGCGTTCGCGAATACCTCCTTGCCCGTTCCCGTCGGTCCGGTAATCAACACGGTCGCATCCGTCGGGGCGACTTGTTGGGCTAGCGATTTGGCTCGAGCCAACGGCTCGCTGTCTCCGATGATTCGATCGAATCCGTAGCGCTCGGCGTTGGCGCGCGCGATCTCCTCGAGCCGCAGCTGCGCGCGGGCTTTCTCGGCTGCCCGCTCCACGAGCGGCAGCACGCGGTTGTTGTCGTCGCCCTTGGTGATGTAGTCAAAGGCCCCGTTTTTTACCGCTTGCACCCCGTCCTGGATATTGCCGTGCGCGGTCAACTGGATCACCTCCGTCCAAGGTGCCCCGGCTTTCATCTGTCGCGTTAGCTCCACGCCGTCCGCGTCGGGCAATCGCACGTCGCAAATTACCACGTGGTAAACGCCCCGCTCGGCCTTCGCCAGTCCGTCCCGGCCGTTGGCGGCGGTATCCACGTCGTATCCCTCGAGTTTAAGTATTCGGGCAAGTAAGAGGCGGATATCGTCCTCGTCGTCGATGATAAGTAGGCGGGCCTTCGGCATAAGCTTGGGCGGCAAGGATAGTGCCCCGGTCGCGTACCTGGGTCCCCGCGGGGCGACAGTCCGCCAGGGCTTTAGTAGGGGATCCTACGGAAGTCGGGGCTCGTACCCGCGCCGTAACTTTCGAAAAGTCGAGCACATAACATAGTTCACACGTACCTACCACGGGTCACTCGCTTGCCGAATCCTACCCACCGGCGCCTTCGAGCGGCCGGCCGACTCCAAGCTCTTCGGTCCACCGGCCCGTCAGCTTCCGCAAAAACGAGTGGTCCGTAACCGCCGGCCACCGACGGTAAAGGCCTCGTTTCCCGCCCCGGTAACCCGCGGATCGTTTTAGCGAAAGCTGACGGGATACCTTACCCGGGGAGAAGATGCATGTCTTGGTGCGGGATGCCATCCTCCAGGTATTCCGGCCCGGTAGCGACGAAGCCGAAACTCCCGTAAAAGTTGAGTAGGTAAGTCTGCGCCCGAATGTAGATCGGTGCCGCGGGCCAGCGTTGTGCGCACCTGCGGATGCTCTCGGCCACGAGTCGCCGACCGAGCTTACGCCCGCGGTAGGCCGGGGAGGTAACCACGCGACCGATGGCCGCCGCCCCCGGGAAGTCGAGGCCGGCGGGTAGCAGGCGGGCGTAACCGACGAGCTCGGTACCCACCGATTGCGAGAGGTGCAGGCTGCCCTCGTCGCGACCGTCCATGTCCTGGTAGGCGCAGTTTTGCTCGACGACGAAGACCGCTGAGCGCAGGTGCAAAATGCCGTAGAGCTGATCGGTACTAAGTTCGGCAAAAGACTGTAGGCGGTAGGTCGGACCTTGCGGCATGGCGGACGCCAAACATAGCCGCTACCCACGCGCCAGCATAGGCAAGCCGTCGGTCGCGCAGCGCATCCACTCCGGAACGGGCTCACCGCCCTCGGCGATCTTGCGCACGTCACCGACGTCGTTGATCTCGTAGGACCAGGTGTGCACTTTGTCACTCCCCTGCCCCATCGCGCCGAACGAGAGCGCGAATTCGATGCGCCACGCGCTGGCGAGCCGGGTGGCCGAGATGTTGTTGCCGAAGTCTTTGCTCAGGCCCAGGTCGATCTCGCGAACTCCCTCGAGGTTGTAGAATTCGTTAGCGAGCGAGGCCATGTTGAGCGGACGGTTGGAGCGGATGGCGATCGCGTCGTGCGTATCGTCCCACTGCACGTGCTTCTCGATGATGAGGTCGTGCTCGTAGAGCAAATCGTTGAACGTGAGTGAGGTCGTCTCGTGGCGACCCTCCTGGAGCGGAGCGGCCCACTCGACCTCCCGATCGAAGATGATGAGCATGTGGTCGATCGACGGATCGGGGCGGGTGTGTACGTTGCAGCGGAAGATGGAGCGGATGCCTTCGTCGGCGTTATAGAGTCCGAGCAGCGCGGTGTAGATGGCCTCCATGTCGGGCTTCGGGATCTCGATACGCTGGTAGCGCAGATCCTCGCCGTCGCTGAGTCGGAGCGCCAGTCGCGCGGCGTCGCGCCGGAGCTTTCGGTCTAAGTTTCGACTCAACCGAACTTCCTGCTGAGCCTGCAGGGGGGATGCGACGCTCAGGCACACGCCGAACGCGAGCAGAGCGAGGAGGGATATTCGCAAGTGTGAACGCATACGTGCCACTCGACACAATAACTGGGCCTAGTCTACCCGACCTGGGGTAGTTCGGTCCAAAGTGTTCGAATGTGCGGGAGAAAAACCGCGATGCCCGTCGCGACGGCGAATACGGTGGCCAGCAACACCGCCCCCGCGGCAACGTCTTTGACGGTGCCGGCCAGCGGATGCCAGTCTGGATGCAGCAGGTCGATGGCGAACTCCAGGGCCGTATTGAGGGCTTCGGTCGTCCAGACCGCACCCATCGCCAAGCCGAGGATCGCCCAATCTCCGAACGATACATCGAGATACAGTCCCGCTAAAACCACCAGCGCGCTGACGACCGAATGTACCTGAGCGTTCGGCTGCGTGCGAACCAAGACTAGGATACCCCGCCAGGCGTAGCCAAAACTCGCAATCCTAGAGCGCCACCACGGGCGAGGTCGGGCTTTCGTTCTGGAAGGTCGCACCGTTGCCAAGGTAGCCCGAGCGGCCACGGTGGTTTCGAAAACCCAGGCAGCGGAGATCGGCGGTGTAAAAGATGTGCTCGACGGGTACTTCGAAAAACCGAGGGAGCCCCCCCTCCGAACTCAACACCTGCTGGGTACGACTATCGCGCAGGTCGGCTCGTCGTACGAAGTCTACGAGTTCCGTACTCCAGGGTGCGGCGTTGAAATCGCCGACGATCACGGCGGGGGTCTCTAGGCTACGCACGTGCTGAGCGAGTCCGCGCAGCTGGGCCTGCGCGTCGAACAAGGTCCACGAGCTTTCGCTCGGGAGCCGCTGCGCGCTCACGATGTGCAGCGACTCCATTGTCGCGTCGCCGCTCACGCAGGCGTCGATGTGCCTTAGGCCACCAATCTCGAAGGTGTCGATAGCGCCCAACGGAAACTTCGAGAACAACCCGATGCCGCGTAGACCGGCCGCCGGAAACAGATACTGGTAGGGGTACTGTCGCCCGAGCTTGTCGCTCAGGCGAGTGGCCCACTCATCGGTCAACTCCTGAACGCTAAGCACGTCGGCCGACGATCTCCGGAGGGACTCCAACTCGCCCGGGTCGACGAGCGCCAGATTTTGGGTACTGTACTGCGCTACGGAGAGCGAGCGGCTCCCCGACGCTGCGGAGTCGCCCGGGTAAAGCGCACCGGACCCAACCCCGCGAAGCACGAGCGCCACCGCCACCGCACCGACGAAAGCGGTTTCCATGAGCCTCCGGTGGGAGGTAGCCAGCGCGAGCAAGCCCGCCGCAAAGAGGGTTACGAGTAGGATCGGCGCCGACTCACTCACGAGCCTCGCCGCCGGATGCTCGAAAGGAAGGATCACTAGGCCAACCGCCACAGCCACGACGAGCGCGAGCGCGAGCTGAGCAAATTGTGGGAGTGCTCGTGAGCGGCTCTCCATAGTGAACGGTTTGATGTGCTTTCGGGGAAACCCGCAAAGGGCTGCGGTGAATGCCGAGCACCCACCGCAACGGGAAATAGGGCATAATTAAGGAGATATTTCAAGCATTGTCGGACAGTAAGCGACAGTTCCTCGCATTTAAACGAAACGGGTTAACCGGTCACTCCCGGCGTGACGGGCAGAGCGCCGACCATCTCCTCGGGCCTGACCCAACGATCGAAATCCTCGCTGGTGACGAGCCCCAACGCCACCCCGGCCTCCTTGAGGGTCGTACCCTCGGCGTGCGCCTTCTTCGCGATCTTCGCGGCGTTGTCGTACCCGATCTTGTTGTTGAGCGCGGTAACGAGCATTAAAGAGTTGTTTAGCAAATCTTTAATCCGTGAATTATTAGGCTTCAATCCGGAGATAGCGTGCTCTTCGAAACCCACGGCCGCGTCTCCGATCAGTCTTGCCGAATGCAGGAAGTTGGCAGCCATCATCGGTTTGAAAACATTCAACTCGAAGTGGCCCGTAGCCCCGCCCACGTTAATGGCCACGTCGTTGCCCATCACCTGAGCGGCAACCATGGTGAGTGCCTCCGATTGGGTGGGATTAACCTTACCGGGCATGATGCTTGAGCCGGGCTCGTTGGCCGGGATCTCGATTTCGCCGATCCCCGAGCGCGGTCCGGAAGCGAGCATGCGCACGTCGTTGCCGATCTTCATGAGGCTTACCGCGACGGTCTTGAGGGCGCCGTGGGTCTCCACGATGGCGTCGTGCGCGGCGAGGGCTTCGAACTTGTTGTCCGCCGTCCGAAACGGGAGGCCGGTTTCTTCGGCGATCTCCCCGGCCACGGCCACCGCGTAGCCCCGCGGTGCGTTGAGCCCCGTACCCACCGCGGTGCCCCCCAGCGCGAGCTCGCTCAGGTGGTCCAGGGTACGTTCGATGGCGCGGATGCCGTGGTCGAGCTGACTCACGTACCCGCTCAGCTCCTGACCGAGGGTGATCGGCGTTGCGTCCATGAAGTGCGTACGTCCGATCTTGACGACGTCCATGTAGGCGGCCGACTTTTCGGCAAGGCGATCGCGCAGCCGCCGGAGGCCGGGGAGCGTAACCTCGACGACCATCCGGTAGGCCGCGATGTGCATCGCGGTAGGGAACGTGTCGTTCGACGACTGACTTTTGTTAACGTCGTCGTTGGGGTGTAGCACCTGCTCGCTATCGGTGAGCACCCCGCCCTCCAGCTCGTGCGCCCGGTGCGCGATGACTTCGTTCACGTTCATGTTCGACTGCGTACCGGAGCCCGTCTGCCAGATCACGAGCGGGAACTGATCGTTGAGCTTTCCGGCCGCGATCTCATCGGCCACGCGCGCGATGAGCTCGGCCTTCGCGGCCGGTAGTACGCCGAGCCGCTCGTTGGTTTTGGCGGCAGCCTTTTTCAACACCGCGAAAGCGCGGATGATCTCCATCGGCATTCGCTCGCGCTGGCCGCCGATGCGGAAGTTCTGGGTGGAGCGCTGGGTTTGCGCGCCCCAGTAGGCATCCGAGGGGACTTCGATGGTTCCAATACTGTCTCTTTCCGTTCGTGTGGACATGCTAGATCGACTTTGGCGCCGCGAATGTAGCGGCCACCTCGCGCGCATTTAGCGGGGGGGGGTAAACCTGACATGCCCGGCCCGGTTGCTATACTCGCACCACACAACGAAAGCACCATGGCCTTTACCCTCCCCGACCTCCCCTACAGCCACGACGCCCTCGAGCCGAACATCGACGCGCGGACCATGGAGATCCACCACGACAAGCACCACGCCGGCTACGTGAGCAAGCTCAACGCCGCGGTCGACGGCAAGGAAGGCGCCGGTAAATCGATCGAGGAGCTGCTCGAGGCTACCTCGAAGTACGGTGCCGGCGTGCGCAACAACGGCGGTGGACACTACAACCACAGCTTGTTTTGGAGGGTGATGAGCCCCAACGGCGGCAGCAAGCCGAGCGGCAAGGTCGCCGAGGCGATCAATTCGGACTTCGGGTCGTACGATGGCTTCAAGCAAAAATTCGCCGATGCGGCCGGAACGCGCTTCGGTTCGGGTTGGGCGTGGCTAATCAAGGGCGCCAACGGAAAGCTCCAGGTCACGAGTACGCCGAATCAGGACAATCCGCTCATGGATGTCGCCGAAGTAAAAGGTACCCCCATCCTCGGCCTCGACGTGTGGGAGCACGCCTACTACCTCAATTACCAGAACCGCCGACCCGACTACGTGAACTCCTTTTTCAACGTGATCAACTGGGACGAGGTCAACAAGCTCTACGAAGCGGCGTAGTGCCGTGCCCGGCAAAACTTCGTAAACGGGGCGGGGGGCAACCGGTGCGGCGGCTTCTCGTCGTCTCGAACGAATTTCGGTCTACGTCGGGAAGGCTACCTCCCCGCGGGGCTCGATTACTGGCTTCCCGGATGGTGGCTACGGCTCAACGCGTACGATTCTGGGTTTAGCCCTCCTCGTACACGAAGTCTCGGATCTCCCTTATGAAAGGATCCCCGTACTCGCGCAACTTGTGATCGCCGACCCCACCGATCAGTTTCATCGATCCCGAATCGGTAGGCTGCAGGATGGACATCTCCTCGAGCGTACTGTCGTTAAAGATGAGGTACGGGGGAGCCCCCTTCTCCCTCGCGAGCCGCAAGCGGAGCTTACGCAGCCGCTGGAACAAATCCTGGCTCTTACCACTCAACTTGTGGCGCGATAAGGCGGGTTTCGCCGCGGCAGCCCGCTTCTCGGCCTTAGCCTCCCGCTTAACGAGCTCCACTTTCCGATCTGCGAACAGCACTTCCTCGGCGGCGGGGGTGAGGAGGAGTGCGCCACGTTGATCGGGTGCGACCTCGAGCAGCCCCTGGTGGATCAACTGCTCGATGTAGTAGTGCCAATCGCGCGTGGCGATGTCCCGACCGGCACCAAAAGTTTTGAGCTCGTTGTACCCGAGTACCGCGATCTCCGCGGATCGACTACCCCGCAAGATGTTGACGAGGGTCCCCTGAGCTACGCGCTGATCGGTACGCGCGACTCCGCTTAGGGCGATCTGGGCGGTGCGAGTGCCGTCGAAGGGCGTCGGGGGATCGCGGCACACGTCGCAGTGCCCGCAATTGTCGCGGTAGTCCTCGCCGAAGTACGTAAGCAGCAGTCGCCGCCGACAGTGCACGGCCGTGGCGTACTGGTACATCCGTTCGAGCTTGGCGAGTTGGAGGGTTGCGGCGGCGCCCTCGCGTTCGGTGATGAAGCTGGCGAGCGTGGTGCGGTCGCCCCAACTGTAGAACAGCAGGGTATCGCTCGGGAGTCCGTCGCGCCCGGCGCGACCGATCTCCTGGTAGAAACCTTCGAGGTTTTTGGGCAGGTTGTAGTGGATCACCCACCGCACGTTGGACTTGTCGATGCCCATACCGAAGGCGATGGTGGCGCAGACGATGGACAGCTCGTCGCGTACGAAGCGCTCCTGCACGCTCGAGCGCGTACGCTCGGCGAGCCCGGCGTGGTAGGCTTCGGCGTTGATGCCACGCGCCTTGAGCTTTTCGGAGAGCATTTCGGTACTCTTGCGGGAGAGGCAGTAGACGATGCCGCTCTGCTCCGGGCGGCGCTTCACCCAGTCGAAGATCTGCTTGATGCGATCTTTGCCGGGACGCACTTCGAGGTTGAGGTTGGGGCGATCGAAGGAGCTGACGAATACCTTCGGCCGCCGGAGGCCGAGCTGCTTGACGATGTCGCGGCGCGTCGTTTTGTCGGCGGTCGCCGTGAGCGCGATCATGGGTACACCGGGCAGCACCTCGCGCAGCAACCGTAATTTGGTGTACTCCGGGCGGAAGTCGTGCCCCCAGGCCGAGATGCAGTGCGCCTCGTCGACGGCGATTAAGTTTACGCGCGAGCGCTCGAGCAGCGCGAAGGTGTTGCCGGAGAGGAGTCGCTCCGGGCTGACGTAGAGCAGCTGTAAGCTGCCGTCGAGGAGGCTGGATTCGACCTGGCGCTGCTCCAAGCCCGTCTGACTGGAGTTGAGGTAGGCGGCGCGAACCCCGTTTTGCCGCAAGGCTTCCACCTGATCTTTCATGAGGCTGATCAGGGGACTGATCACGATGGCCACGCCCGGCAGCACGAGCGCGGGAATCTGGAAGCAGATACTTTTGCCGCCCCCGGTGGGCATGAGTACGACCGTATCCTCGCCCGCGAGCACGGAGTCGACGATGTCCGCCTGCATGGGGCGGAAGGAGTCGTAACCGAAATGGTGTTTGAGGGCCGCGTGGGCGGCGGGAAGACTTGACACTGGGGCCGAAGGTACCAGCGGGTGCCGGACGAATCGGTCAGACCAGGTTCCGAGTTTGGTTAGAAATCGAAACCCGCGACCACCCTTACGACCGCCTGACTGTCGTCTTCGGGGATGAAGTAACCGGCCGTGATGGTGAAGAGACTGAGCGGACGCAGGAACAGGCCGCCGCCGTAGGCGCGGTGCCATTGGTCGCTATCTTGGCCGTCTAGCCAGACCCGCCCGTGGTCGAAGGACCCGAACACACCGAACCGGCTGTAGAGCACCTTCCCGATCTGTTGTCGTAAGTCGATGTTCTGGTAAACGGCCCCGTCGCCCACGAATCGCTCCCGGCGGTACCCGCGCAATTTATCGGCACCGAGGGTTTGGCCGTTGTAGAAGTACCAATCGCCGAAGCTCGCTCCACCCCCTACGCGCGTAACGAAGGTGGCGCCCTTCCAGAGGTGCTGGTAGATGGTGAGGGCCGCGTCCATGCTGACGATGTTCGTCGTTTCGGGGTCCACCCGGTAGCGGTACTGGGCGTTCGTGACGAAATGAATTCCCTCGCGGCGGTAGCTCCCGTTGTCGTAGTTGCCGAACTCGTAGCGCAGACCCGTGCCCACGTAGTAGGCCCGGTCGAAGAGCGCGCTATCCGCTGGGTACAGCTCGCTGTTCGCGTCGAAGATCCGATCGGGGGTCCGGTCGAGCCTAACCGACTCGGCCCCAATACCGAGACTGAATCCGCCCGGGTGGTGGGCGTTCCGAAAGGTCACGCGCGGATAGATGCCGAAGAGCTGCTGACGGGTCCGGTAGAAGGCCCGACCGTCCGGGAGGCTGTCCCGCGGGATCTCGTCGGTCTCGTTGCCGAGGCCAAAGAAGTTGATCGCGTAGCTCGGCGTCTGGTAGGCTAGGTTAAGGCCGACGTCCATACGCGGACTTACGTCTGCGATGTTGAGGTCGTACCCGAGGCGAAGCCCCCCGCTGGCCGTCGCGAACGTACCCGTGAGGGCCTGCCTGAAGTGCCGTTGGTAGGTGTAGTGGTGCCTTTGGTAAGTTAGACCGAGTATCACCCCATCGTCGACGTTGAAGCCGGCCGTAGGGAGGTACAGGTTGTAATCGTAGTCGACGCCCCGGTAGTCGTACTGGTTGTACGCCTGGAAGCGCGTTAGGTGCTTTCGTGTGTTCGCGTTGACGGCCAGGGAGTCCTCACCGGGCCAAGCGTACACCCGGGTCCGCTTGCGGAGCGCACGGGCGTCGTCGGTGGTGACGACCTTGTCTTTTTCCGGACCGGGGACGACCCGGATCTTGATGCTCCGCCCGCTCGACTCCCCGTGGATGTCGTAGTAGTCCTCCTCGCGGAGGCCGAAGAGTTGTATGGACCCGGTTTCCTCCGGACTAAATACACGGTGGTAGTACCGGCGGCCCTTCTTCTGGCCTTTGAACCCGTAGATGTCGACGGTGACCCGCCCGTCGGGCCATCGCTTCACGTCGAAATAATCGTCTTCGTCGGTACCGACGATGTAGACGTTCTCGGCCTGGAACTCGTAGAGTCGCTCGGCGTAGTCGACGAGATCATCGCGGCGCGCTTTGAGGTACCCGATGTACTCCTCGCGGCGCCCCGAGCCCTGCGCGGCGAGCGGCCAATCGTCGAACGACCGCTCGATCTCCTCGTCGCTCAGTGCTCCCTGAACGGAGCGGGCCGCGCTCAGCCAATCCTCGCGGGTCAGCTCGTTGAGGAAGCGGCGGTCGAGGAAGCGGGCTTGGAACGTGAAGTCCTCGATGAAGGGCTGGCGCCGGTCGAAGTCCTGTACCTCGCGCACGGCGGGCAGCGTGCGTCCGGCGAACTTGAGTGCGGCGCCGTTGATGCGCAACATCGCCTGATCGCGATCGCGCGGGATCACCCGCCAGTAGCTCACGCCCGTTTTTTCGTCTTTGTACTCCGCGTAGCGCCACTGATCGCCGTGGCGATCGAAGTCGCCGAGCAGTACGTCGAGCAGTCGGGCACGCACCAACGCGGACTGATCCATGCGGTCGTCGGGGGACTCCTGGATTTTCTCGAGCACGTCGTCCCGACCGTCGATGTCGTCGGGCTTCCCGAACACGTCGGAATTTTCGACCCACTCATCGTTGGGACGCTCCTCGATCAGGTAGAGATCGTCGGCGAAGGCGGAGTTCAGCGTCCCGAGACCGGGCTGCGCGGGGAGATACACCAGCTGCGGGTTGGCGTGCGGCACCCCGACCCCCTCGGCGAGTTGCGCCGCCGTGAGGGCGGCGAACGGGTTGGCGGTAAAAAACACGTCCTGCGTCAACGTGATCAGCGGCCCCACGCGGGCCGCGGCGGGCAACAAGCGCGTCGGGTCCTTGCGGATGCTCCGCAGGGCGTACTCCCGGCCGTCGGCGGTCTCCAGGCGCAGGGAGTTGGTCTGACCGCCGCCGCCGCGCTCGGTGACCTTCAACCCGCCGTCGAACTCGTCGAGCCGCAGGATCGGGTAGGTGTACTCGGTCGTGAAGAGCTCCTTGTTGTTCGTTCCAAACAGCCCGCGGTAAAGCGGACCGAACTCGCGGTACCCCCCGAAGACGGCGTAGGTCATCGAATCGGCATCCGACTCGTAGAGCGGATACTCGAATGCGTCCTGCGGGAACTCGAGGGTGTAGAGTTTCTTCTCGAACAACAGTTTTCCGGAAGGACTCCCGTCGGCTTCGAAATACTGCACCCAAGCCTCTCCGGAGGCGAAGTAGCTCAGCTTGGCGAAACCGAGTACGCCCGCGGTGAACGAGGTCCCTTGACCCGGTTTGCCCGCGGTAATCTGACTGGCCGTACCGCTGCCGACCACCGGGTGATCTTTGTATTCGCCGTACTGGAGCAGGTATTCGTGGCCGGACACGAACGTTACGCTCGGATGCTCGTCGAACAGGTCGGTGAGCATATCGCGCAACTCGATCATGCGGGGGTAGAACAGATCCTGCTGAAACCCGAGCTTGCTGCGTACGAAATTGACGCCCGGCGGGCCGGAACCCTGCTTGAAGCCTTCGCGAAAATTGTACTCCCCACCGTGGGGACCGCGCGAGATCAGGGGGTGGTGCATGGCCACGACCACGTGCTTGAAGCGCACGTCTTTGACCAAACCGGCGAGCCGCCAACGCATCATCCGCCGGGTTTGACTGTCGCAGCCCTCGTTGAGCTCCTGGTACTCGTCCCAGGTAGCCACGAACCACTGGCTGTTGACGATGAGCAGCGCCACGTCGGGGGCCAGCTCCAGGAGCTGCGGATCGCCGCATCCGTTCTCGGGCAGGAAGACGTCCTCGTCGAGCTTCTCCTTCAGGTAGTCCTCCTGACGTTCGACGCCGGGGATGCCGTACTTCGCCCAGTCGTGATCGCCCGGCAGGAAAGCCACGTTTCCGGGGAAGCCCCGTAGCGCGGCGATCTCCGCGTCGAGTTGCGCCTCCGCCGCCGCGCGATCGTCCGCGTCCTTCTTCGGGAAACCGGTCGGGAAGAGGTTATCACCCAAAAAAAGGGCGGTCGACTTCTCGTCGGCGCGCGCCAAACTTCGCTGCAGCAGCTGCAACGCCGGTGCGTCGGCGATATCGTCGACCCCCCCCGCGCTCCCGGCGAGGTAGAAAGAGTAAATCAGATCCTCCTCGGGCATTTGCGTACCATCGGTGATGGGCCTGAGCGCATCTCGTTGGTACGTGGGCTCGTAGCGGGCGCAGGCCAGCAGGCTCGCGAAGCATACGCAGGCTGCGAACTTCAAAAATGTCGGCATAGGTCGTCTAACGCCACTGCTCCGCGGCGAGTTAGTTAAGGGCTGTAACAGCTTACTTCGTCGGATGGCAATGATACTGAGCGTCCGAGGGAATACGCCGACATTTGGCGAAGGTTGCCGCGCCGCCCCCACCGCGACGCTTACCGGTGACGTGGTCGCGGGCCGCGATTGTACCTTCTGGTTCGGTAGTGTGGTGCGGGGCGACGTGCACGGCATCCGCCTCGGTAACGCGGTCAACGTGCAGGACAATGCCGTGTTACACTGCACCTACCAGCGCCACCCCCTGCGCATCGGCAACAACGTGAGCATCGGGCACGGCGCGCTCGTGCACGGTTGTACCATCGCCGACGACGTGCTCGTCGGCATGGGCGCCACCGTCATGGACGGGGCCCTCGTCGATTCCGGCACCCTCGTTGCCGCCGGGGCCGTAGTCACCCAGGGCACGCACTGCCGCAGTGGCTTCATCTACGCGGGCCTTCCGGCAAAACGGCTCAAGCCCCTCAGCCCCGAAGCCTTCGCCGACGAGGTGGGGCGCATCGCCGCCGCCTACCCGACGTACGCGGGCTGGTACGGGGACGAGTGGCTCGTCTCCTAACCGCTCGCGCTAAAACCAGAGGGTGCTGCGGTCCACCCCGTCGGTGTAGTCGATCGTCACCTCCTCCCCCGCCCCGATGTCGGTTACGGCGCGCACCGTGAGCGTTCGGCCCGGATAATCCATCTCGTAGTCGGCGTTCGACCCTTCGGCGTGGTTGTACAGCGAGCCGTAGCCGAGCGCGATGGCCGTCTCCCCCGGGTTTTCCCAGAGGAAATAATAGTCGTGCAAATGGGTGGCGTGCAGGTGGTCCAAATCTTCGGGCGGGCACACGATCACCGGGCAGATCTCGACGGTGCTTCCCGCGGGAATGGCGTCGGCGGTATACACGCCGCGGCCGCGTTCCGGACTGTGCGCGACGTACAGGCCCGGTTGACGCGCGAGGCTCACCGCTTGCTCAGGTTGACGCCGAGTAGCACGACGGCCAGGCACGCGACCAGCGCGAGCGATACCTCCTCGCCGTCGATCAACCCCCAACCGAGCGCCACCACCGGCACGAGGTAGCTCACCGTGCTCGCGAATACGGGCGTGGTCAGCTGCACGAGTCGGAAGAAAAGCCAGGAGGCGAGCGCCGTACCCACGAGGCCCAAGAACAGCACGGCGAGGTAAGATCGGGCCAGGGGTCCGTCGGCACCGAAATCGAGCGATAACCCTCCGCCGAGTACCAATCCACCGAGGCCGAGCACGCCGAGCGGCACCATCGCGGCCGCGGTCACGCGCAGCGGGTCGGTCTGCGGGAAGAAGCGTTTGACCAGGTTGCTGCTCGTAGCGTAGCAGAGCGCCGCCAACACGGCGAGCGCCATGCTCCCGAGGGGTGCCCCTCCGGCCACCAAGCTCGTGGGCCCGAAGCGAACCAAGATGAGGCCGACGACGCCCGCCAGGCCGACGGCGATCCCTACGCCCTGCCAGCGACGCAGAGCGGCCCCGAAGAACACGACGCCGACCAGGAGGGTGAGCAGGGGGGTGAGCGACGAGAAAATGGCGGCCAGACTGCTCGAGATTTGCAGCTGCGCCAACGGAAACAGAAAGGAGGGAAGACCGGTGCCGCACAACCCGATCGCGACGAGCAGCAGCCATTCGGTCGCCGGGAGGCCGCGGCACCGACGCCAGGCCAACGGTACGAACACCAGGCCCGCGATCGCGAGCCGTAAGTTGCCCACTTGCGACGGCTCGAAGCTGACGAGTGACTTCTTGATCAGTATGTAGGAGCTACCCCAAACCAGTGCCAAGAGCCCGAGCGTGAGGTAGGCCTGTGTATTCCGCTCGGGCACCTAGCGCAAAGAAACGCGCGCTACGGCTTCGCCACGCCGTTTTTAGCGGCGGGCCTGCCGTTGGCCGGCTTGCCGGCCTCGTTGAGGGCTATCGTCTCCCCGGGCTTCGCTCGTTCTTCACCCGTTCCGAGGTAGGAAGGAAGATTCATGCCGGCCATGTCGAACAGGTCGCGCAGGGGCGGAACGGACTTGTACAGTCCGCTCACGAAGCTCGCCGTGGAGCCGGCGCCCTCCCCGGGCTGGCCGCCGCCGTTGCCCCCTTCCCACACCGTGACTTTGTCGATCTTGATGCCTTTGATGGCCTCCACCTGCGTCTTCACGAGCTCGGGTAGCTTATCGGCGATCAGCATGAGTACCGCTTCGCGGGCGTCACCGCCGGCGGCGTCGACGATCGCCTTGAGGCCGGCGGCCTGCTTGTTGAGCAGCTCGTAGTTGCCCTGCGCCTCGGCCTGCATCTTGAGCAGGATGGCGTCGGCCTCCCCGCGGGCGGTACGGCGGGCGGCCTCGGCCTCGGCCTCGGCCGATATCTCGACCTTCTCCTTCGCGATCTGGGCGGCTACGATCTCGTCGGCCTGACGGGTCGCCCGGTCGCGCTCGGCGCGGGCCGTCTCGGCCTCGGCTTCCGCCTTGTAGGCGGCCTCGAGCGACTGCGCTTTCTGGATCTTCTCGGCGGCCGTAGCGCGGCGCAGGGCTTCGGCCTCCCGCTCGCGGCGTAGGGCCTCGGACTCGGCGATCTTCACCTTCGATTGGTTCTCGCCTTCGGTAGCGAGGGCGTTGTAGTCGGCCACCTTGATTCGCTCCTGCTGGAGCGCCAGCGCCTCACCCACGCGGGCCTCCGCCTCGGCCTCGGACACCCGGATCTTGCGCGCGCGCTCGGCGTCCGCTACGCTCGCTTCCGCTTCCGCCTCGGCGGTCGCTACGCGGACGCGGCTCACTTTCATGGCCTCGGCCTCACCGGAGGCAGCCTGCGCTTCGGCGTCGGCGACCTTCACCCGCTGAAGCTGACGCGCTTGGGCCTCACCGATCGCTCCGGTTTGGTTGCGCTGGGCGACCATCACGCGCGCCTCGTTGATCGCCTGGGCGGCGGCCTCCTTACCGAGCGCTTCGATGTAGCCGGACTCATCCTGGATGTCGGTAACGTTTACGTTGATCAGCTCGAGGCCGATCTTGCGCAGCTCGTTGCCGACGTTGTTGTAGACGTTGGCCAGGAACTTGTCGCGGTCCGAGTTGATCTCCTCGATGTCCATGGTGGCCACCACCAGGCGTAGCTGACCGAAGATGATGTCCTTGGACATGTCCCGGATCTCGTCCTCGGTGCGGTTGAGCAGACGCTCCGCAGCGTTCGTCATCACCCCGTCCTCGGTGCTGATGGCCACGGTGAAGCGGCTCGGAACGTTGACGCGGATGTTCTGGCGCGACAGCGCCCCGTGCAGGTCCACGTCGATCGAGATCGGGTGCAGATCGAGGTAGGCGTAGTCTTGCAGTATGGGCACCACGAAGGCCGCGCCCCCCGCGAGGCACTTCGCCGAGCCGGAGCCCGTCTTGCCGTAAATGACGAGGATCTTGTCGGAAGGACAGCGCTTGTAGCGCGACAAAACGACAACGACGCTGATGAGCAGCAGCAGGAGCACGAGGCTCCCGCCGAGCAGGATGTACTGGTCCATGAGAGTAGCTTACACTGTTAGATAAACGTCAACTAATTACGCCACTGGCGCGGATCTCGTACGTCACACACGACGAAGGTAGGCGCAAACTCGACCAGGGATTTCGCTCACTCCAGAAGTCGGACCGACTCCACACGCACCTTGCCCGGACCGAGGATCTCGACCACGCGAGCGGCACTCCCGGTGGGAATGCCCTCGGCTTCCTGCGACACGGCCTCCAGCTCCACGACGCGCGTCCCGAGCGGAAGGGAGATCCGACCGCTCCCCTGCCCCGCCGCCGGGATCGCGAGGTACACGCGCCCCTCGGCGTACAGGGCCTGGTGCACCGGCCGGTTGCCCTCCTCGCCGAGCCCGTAAACCCAGGCGAGGACAAGGGTGAGGAGCGAAACCGCGACGTAGCCGGCCCCGAAGCCGACGACGAGGGCGAGCCAAAGCGGTCCGCCCGAGCTCACCGTGGCGAAGCCCCCGAAGCCAAAAAACGCCAGGAAGGTGAGCAACCCCTTGAGGGTCAGCGACTCCGTCTCTACGTCGAGGTCCGCATCGAGCTCCCCCCCCACCAAGCTCAACGCGAGCAGGACGCTCAGGATAGCCCCGAAACCGATCGCCATGCCGCTGAATACCTGCTGCGCCACCGACAGGGCCTGCCACCATTCTACCATCGCGGCGTAAAATACGTTTTGCCGAAAGGCTACCGCGCGCAAACCTTGCGGACATGTTTCAGCAGTACTGGCACGACTTCAAAGCCTTCGCCGTGCGCGGCAACGTGATCGACCTCGCGGTGGGCGTGGTCATCGGTGCGGCCTTCAACAAAATCATCGACGCCGTGGTCAAGGGGCTCATCTCCCCCCCGCTCGGCTTCCTGACCGGGGGGGTGGACGTGAGTCACAAAACCTGGACGGTGGTCGCTCCCAAACTCGACGAGGCCGGCAAATCCATCGAGGGTACCGGGATGGTGATCCAGTACGGGATGGTGCTCGAGGCCGGCATCGACTTCTTCATCATGGCGCTCACGATCTTCACCATCCTACGCTTCATCCGACAACTGCAGGATAAGGCCGAGGACGAAAAGGACACGAGCGTTCCCACGCCCAAGGACATCGAGCTCCTGGCCGAAATCCGCGACGGCATCAACTCCCTGGCCAACCTGAGTCACCCCCCCACGCAGGCCCCGCCGCCCGGGGCCTAAGTTTGTAGCGATGTTTACGTTGCGTGGCGGCCTACTCGCCGTACTACTCGCGCTCACGGGGAGCGTTTGCGGCCAGGGCAAGCTCGCTACGGCCGACCTGCCGGGCACGCTACGCGCGCTGCGGGACAAGCTCGTGGAGATCCACCCCTTCGCCGGCAGTCCGCAGGGCAAAGTACTCGTCGACAGCACCCTCGAGGTACTGCTCTGGCGCACCGGCGGTTACGAGCGCGCCACGGGCAAGAAGCCACCGGACAGCCTGCTGCTGGCCGACGTGATCGAGCTGGCCGCCCCGCTTCAGCGGGTTACCCGCTGTGGCCACCTCCAGCTTTCGCCAAAACTCTCGAAGTCGCAGCGTCGAGCCCTAGCGGCCAGGCCCTACAGCCTGTGGAGCTTCCCGCTCGACGACAGCACGTACCTGCTGCTCGACTCCCTCGTCGTCGGCCGGGATACCTTCCCTCCGGGCAGCGAGCTCCTCGGCGTCGACGGTCGGCGCATGCCGGCCCTCGTCCGGCAGCTGAGCGCCTTCGGAGGACTCAACGACGAAGGCTACGAGCGCGCCGCCCTCGCCCTCGCCGCGCGCCAACTCCCCTTTCGCTACCAGAAGGACTTCGGGCCGCGCGACAGTATCTCCGTACTGGTACGCGACAGTGCGAACGCCGAGCCCGTGGCCGGATTTACCTACCCGAAAGTGCGTGCCCGGAAGCGAGGGAAGCTAACCCGTACCCAACGCCGGGAACGTATCCTCAACCTAACTCCGGCGAGCGGGGACTCCGCGTGGGTACTCGACGTGAATAGCTTCAGCGGTAGAGACTACAAACGCGTCAACTACCGACGCACGCTGAAACGAATGTTCGCGGAGCTCGGCGAGGCGGGTGTGGAGCGATTGGTTATCGACCTGCGCAGCAACGGCGGGGGCTCGCTCGACAGAATGACCCGGCTCTACAGTTACGTCAGCCCCGAAGCCTTCAGCATCGTGAGCGAGATGCGCGCCTACAACAAGCGCTCGACCGGCAAAGATCCCTTTTCCAAGATCGGCTACTACGTCATCGGTAACGTGCGCCGCGAGGACGATCACTACGTCATGCGCTCGAGCGCGAAGCTGCGGAAGCCACAGTCCGACGACCTCCGCTTCGACGGGGAGCTCGTGGTGCTCGTCAACGAATTTACCTTCTCCGCGGCGGCCATGTTCGCGCACTTCGTGCAGTCGAGCGGGCGCGGCAAGCTGGTGGGCAGGCCGAGCGGTGGCTCGCGGCGCGTCGTGTACGGGGGCCAGATCCTCAACTACGACATCGGGCCGCACGACGAGCTCCAGCTCAGGGCGCCCAATTGGGAGTTGCGACTCGCCAACCCGGCGGCGGGCACGGTGTCGCCGGATGTGTTGGTGCCGGTTACGCGTGCCTCGTTTGTTAGCGAAGACGACGAGGCGTTGAACGCGGCGCAGCGGCTGCTCGGAGCCGGGGAGCTAGAGCTGCAAGCTGTCCCGGAGGTTACTGAATGACGGCTTGTTTTCGGTCCAGTAGGCCCCCTGTCGCGTAGCGAGCAACTCCGCACTGCTCTCCTCCTCCCCCCGGAACGTCTCCGTCCAACCGAGCAGCCGGTAGGGGAACTCAGCGGCAAACCGGTAGCTCAGCGTCCGCTCCAGCTCCGGGTAGGCTACCTCGAGTACCCGTTCGTCTTCGCCTTCGCTAAAACTCACGGTAGCCCGCCGCACCCGGGGCAACTTGTGGTCGAGGGCACTGAACATCGCACCGGGGATGAGCTCCTGCACGCCGGTTGGGATCAAGCCGGGGTCGAGCCGAACCAAGTTGAGCAGCTCGTCCTCGAGCAGGACTTCGCGGAGCACGAGCTTACCGTCTCCCTCCGCCTCGAAATAGCTCCTGCGCTCAGCCAAATAACCCTTACTCCGCAGGTTGATCTGCCACCACGACTGCCCGCACCAATCCTGGGCGCCGAGCGTCGTCTTCAGCGTGTGCGGATACGCGCTTCGATCTACGGGCGTGAAGACGGACAGCATGAGCGAGTAGTCGTAGATGCCCGTCCGAAAACGGTGGATCCGGTTCAACTTCAAGACCTTCGTCGCCTCCCCGCCCGCGTCCGGATCGTCCTGTTTGACCTGTCGCTCGGTGAGAAACGGCTCCGTCACGAAGATGAGCACCGCCTCGCCCGTTCGGTCGGCCCCGTAGCGCTTTTGATGGAGTTTGTAACTGTTTAGTTCCGCCTGACCGGCGTTCCAGTACGCATCCCACTCTTCGGTCTGGGTAGAGCTGGTTCGCGCGGGCGACACGTCGGTCTTACCGTACGTCAAACCCGGCGTAAGCGGGGTATCGGAGTCTGCGTTCGGACTCGTCGCGCAGCCGCCCAGCAACAGCAGGGTGGGCAGGTACAAAGCGATTCGGGCGGCGTGTTCGGCGATTGTCATAGTCGCAAGTTCGCACTCGCAAACGATACGCGGCTATGTTTGCGCCCTACCGTGCAAAGCATTCACCCCGTGGCCGACGTAAAATTATTCAGTGGCGAGGCGTCCCTCTACCTCGCCGAACACATCGCCGAGTACTACGGCGAGGCCCTCGGCGACGTAACCGTGAAGCGGTTCGCCGACGGCGAGATGCGCGTCATCATCAACCAGAGCGTACGGGGCGCCTACGTGTTCTTCGTCCAGAGCACCTTCTCGCCCGCCGACAACCTCATGGAGCTGCTCCTCATGATGGACGCGGCCAAACGCGCCTCGGCCGGCTACATCACCGCCGTGATCCCGTACTTCGGCTACGCCCGGCAAGACCGCAAGGACAAGCCGCGCGTACCCATCAGCGCCCGCCTCATCGCCAACATGCTGCAGGCCGGGGGCGCCGATCGGGTGATGACGATGGACTTTCACGCCGACCAAATTCAAGGATTCTTCGACATCCCCGTCGATCACCTGAAGTCGGAGGCCATCTTCATCCCTTACCTCAAAGAAAACATCGACCTCGGCAACGTGATCTTCGCGAGCCCCGACGTGGGCGGCGTGAAGCGGGCGCGGACCTACTCGAAGCACTTCCACCGCGAGCTCGTAATTTGCGATAAGGTCCGCCGCAACGTGAACGAAGTGGCCGAGATGACGGTGATCGGCGACGTGAAGGGCGCCGACGTGATCGTGGTCGACGACATCGTCGACACGGCCGGCACCCTGTGCCGCGCGGCGCAAGTCCTCACCGAGAACGGCGCTAAGAGCGTCCGTGCCCTCTGTACCCACCCCGTGCTGAGCGGCGACGCCTACGAGAAGATCGACGCGTCGAAATTCGTGGAGATGATCGTCTGCGATACGCTGCCGCTAAAACCCGACCGCCCGGTCGGGAAGATCACCAAGCTGAGCACCGACAAGCTCTTCGCCCGGGCGATTCGCAATACGCACGAGCACCGGAGCATCTCGGCGCTCTTTATCGAGGACTAGGCCCGGCGGCCTACGCGCTACTGCACCTTCACGTAGCCGCTGTACAGGTTGCCCTGTCCGTCGTCGAACACGTACAAAAATTCTTCGTCGGGTTTAGCGTACGTACCGTCGGGAAGCAACCCCTCCCAGGTGTTCTCGTAGTCCTTGGCGGAAAACACGGGCTTGCCCGAACGATCGAATACGGACAGCGAGTTATCCGGGAAGCTCTGCACGCCGATGATCGTGAAACTGCGGTAGTCACCGGCACTGCCGCTCGGACTGAAGCTCGCCATGATCGTCGGCGCGTCGCACACGATCTCGATGACCATCCGGTACGTCTCCATCCAGTCGCCGTACTTGATGGTGTACACGAATTCATCGCCCGCCGCGCAGAGGTCTACGTCCGGGTAGAAGACGAAGGACTTGTTTACGACATCCACCTTCACCTCCCCGCGGGCCGGGTAGTCGTGGATGTGCACGTCGGCGTGCGTGTACAAACCGTCGTCGGGCCAGCCGGCGATGTCGAAGAAGGCCTGCGTATTGCGGTACACGAGCACGGTTTCCTCCCTGTCGGGATTCTTGGGCGAAGCGAACGCCCCGGCGGGTGCCAGCCAGGTGCTCAGGGCGAGCGCGGTGGCGATGGTGGAACAACGATGCAGCATAGACGGTGGCTTTTGGACCCGTACTGTCCAGCAAGAATGGTGCGGCAAATCAGATATGTACGTAGCGCGCACGCCCTACGGGGGCATCCGTGACGTGGATAATACCTATCTCGGGCCGTCGCGCTCCCGTCGCACGAGCACGAACCAACCCGGCTTGTACTCCAAGTAGCCGTGCTCGTAGCAGAAGGTGTAGGTCTTGCCGTCCTTGGTGGTGTAGGCGTTCGTTGAGTAGTTGAAATTGAAGTTGCGGTCCTCGAGCCTGTCGCGCCGCACGGTCTCTTTTCCGTCGGGATTGAGCTGCTGCAAGACGCGTCGGTTGTGACGTAAGATCGAGTTGACCTTCCGCATGTACGCATCGTTGACCGAGCTGTGGTGGTTGTGGAACCCATTGCGGCACTCCGCCGAGCAGAAGCGCTTATCGGCGCGACCGCGCAGCACCTCGCCGCAGTAGTCGCAGGTCCGGGTAGGTTGTTCGTCTAGCAGAGCCACCGCGGTAAATTAGCGGTCGCGCGGGTCCCGCACGCCCGGAGTGGATACTTTGCGGTCGTGCGGTCCCTTACCTATCTCGTGGTACTCGTCCTCCTCGGGGGTACCCTCCCCGGTTGTGGGAACAAGCTCGCGAAACAGCTCGCGGCGGAGCCGCTGTACGAGGCCGACTTCACGGGCTTCTACCTTGTGGACGCGGTGAGCGGCGAGGTGCTCGCCGAGCGGAACGCGCGCAAGCTCTTTACCCCGGCCAGCACGACCAAGATCCTGACGCTCGCCACCGGCCTCGCGTGGCTAGACGACGGGGAGCTCCCCGCGCTCGCCTACGGTTACGAGGCGGACACCCTGCGCCTCTGGGGCTTGGCCTACCCCCTGCTGGGGGCAGACGAAGAGTCGTACAACGAAAAAATCCGCGAGGCGATCGGCGAGTGGGCGGGCACGGTCGAGGTGAACCTGCACGGTTACGCCGCCCTGCCGCGCTACGGGGCCGGCTGGATGTGGGACGACTACCCCTACAACTTCCAGACGGAGCGCTCCGGACTGCCCGTGTACCGCAACACACTCGCGGTGTGGCAGCGCGGCGGTATCCTCGCTACCCGACCGGCGTTCTTCGCGCTGCGCAACTCGGGCTACGGTCGCTCCGGGACCCTGATCCGCGGGGAGGACGACAACCGCTACTCCGTTAACCTCCCGCAGAGCAATCGCGACACCCTGCGTGCGCCGCTCTATCGGGCGGCCGGACTCATGCCGCAACTACTCGAAGACTGGACGGGCCACCCCGTACGCTACCACAACAAGCCGCTACCCGCCGACTGGGGCCTCAACGTTTGGCGCGGCGCGCAGCGCGATAGCGTGCTACAGACCATGATGTGGGAGAGCGACAACTTCCTCGCGGAGCAGTTGCTGCTCGAGGCCGGGCTGGTCCGCCACGACTTGACGAAGCCCACCGAGATCATGGAACGGGCACGGGATTCGGTGCTCCGACTGCAACCAACGGAATTGGCCTGGGCGGATGCATCGGGGATAAGCCACTACAACCTGATCTCACCGAGAGCGCTAGCCCGGGTCTTGCAACGGCTCTACGCCGAGCACCCCTCCGTACTCAACCTGTTTCCGGCCGGCGGGGAGAGCGGTACGCTCGAAAACTGGTACGGCGGCCCCGGAGAACAACCCTATGTTTTCGCGAAGACGGGCTCCCTGCGGCATAATTTCTCGCTGGCGGGATACCTGAGGGCCGAAAGCGGCCGACTACTCACCTTTGCCATCATGCACAACCACTACCGGGGATCTTCGCTCGACTACCGGCGGGCTACGGGCCGCACCCTCGATTACATCCGCGAGCACTACTGAGCGATGGCAGCGACTACCCCGGAGCTTCTCGCCCGCCTGCCCACCGGCTGGCGACCTTGGGTCCGCGAGTACGCGGTGAGCCTGCGACTCGAGCGCGGCCACAGCAAGCACACCGTCGAGGCTTACCAGCGCGACCTGATCAAGCTGAGCGAATTCTTGGGTCGGGACGCGGCCACCAAGCCGATCGCCGAGGTGAGCGAGGCCGATCTGACCACTTTCGTGAAAACGCTCTACGAGCTCGGGTACGCCCAACGCAGCGTGGCCCGCACGCTCTCGGGCGTCAAGGGCTTTTACCTCTTTTTGCTCGAACGCGGGTACACGGGAGCGCAGCCCGCCGCACGACTCGACTCCGTGCCGCTTCCGCGAAAACTGCCCCAGGTGCTTTCGTCCGCGGACATCGAGTCGATGATCGCGCGAATCGACCACTCCACGCCGGAGGGTCTTCGGAACCGCGCGATCGTCGAGCTCCTCTACGCCTGCGGGATGCGGGTCTCGGAGCTCACGGGCCTGCGGCTCGCCCAGCTGCACCTCGGCGAGGGCTACCTGCGCGTGATCGGGAAGGGCAACAAAGAGCGACTCATTCCGGTGGGCGAGGAGGCGATCAAGCACTGGGACTACTACTACCGACACGTTCGACGCGAGCAGACAAACGTCGATCCCGCCCACGTGGAGATCGCCTTCTTGAGCCGGCGCGGTCGGGCGCTCTCGCGCAACATGATCTTTATGATCGTACGCGATCTGGCGAGGGCTGCGGGCGTGAGCGGGCCGGTGGGTCCGCACACCCTCAGGCACAGCTTCGCGACCCATTTACTCGAGGGCGGGGCCGACCTACGGGCGGTCCAGGAGATGCTCGGGCACGCCAGCATCACCACCACCGAGCTGTACACGCACCTCGACATCGGGCACCTACGCGAAACGCTGCTCAACTACCACCCCGCGGCCCGGTGGTGAACGCCCGGCGAACTTCCGGAGCGGGGGGTGTAGTTATACCTGGCGCACCAAAATTCACGGAGCCCATGAGAACTTACCTATTCCTCGCACTCGCCTTTAGCCTGAGTGCGACCGCCTGCAACCGCCCCGTCAGTCAGGCCGCGGGCGGGAGCCCGATGTCCGTATCCGGCACCACGCCCACCAAGGCCGAGTACGACACCTTCGTCCGTCAGGAGAAAACGTACATCAAGGAGCTCGCGCTGGACAAAGATCAGAAGGCGCAGTACGAGGCCTGGGACGAGGCCTACCGCGAGGCCGTAAAGAAGACGTACCAAAATTACGACCCCTCCGACCGGGAGGCCCTCCTCCCGCAGATGCGTGAGGCGCACCTGTCCGAGGCGAAAAATTTCCTGAGCGACGCACAGTACACGACCCTCGAGCGCATGGAGAACAACCTCGGTACGGCGAGGGATCGTTTTTACGGGGAGACGGATTTCGGCCTGTAGTCGATAGAAATATCGCGTTGGTAGATAGACCGACATTTTAACACGTGCTCGACGGGCTCGCGCGATAGCTTGTCGCCATGAGACGACTTCATCGAACCGCTGCGGGTGCCTTCGTACTCGCGGCGGTTAGCACGGCGGCCTCGCTGCGGGCCCAGAGCGACACGGCAGCCGCCCCGGTGGGCATCAACCTCGCGTACATGGACACGACGGTCAGTCCGTCGGCCGACTTCTTCCGCTTCGCCAACGGCCGCTGGCTCGACGAGACCGACATCCCGGCCGACCGCGAGCGCTGGGGCTCCTTCGACGAGCTCCGCAAAACGACCGACGCCCAAACCCTGGCCGTGCTCGAGAAGGCGGCCGCTTCGGGCGAGTATCCCGCCACCACCGACCAGGGCAAGGCCGCCACGTTCTTCGCGGTCGCCATGGACTCCGTCGCGCTCGCCGACCTCGGTGTGCAGCCCCTCCGGCCCTGGTTAGACGCGATCGACGCGATCACCGATCTGCAGGGCGTCATCGACTACGAAACGGAGGTCACGCCCTACGGCGGGAGCAGTCTGTTCGGCTTCGGCATCGGTAGCAATCCGCGCAACTCGAACGAGAAGGTACTCTACGTGGGCGGCGGGAGCACCGGCCTGCCCGACCGCGACTACTACCTCAAAACCGATTCGACGAGCCTGGCCCTGCTCGGTACCTACGAGCAGCACATCGCCCGCATGCTCGGGTTCGCCGGCGTGGAGGCCACCGAGACCGCCGCTGCCGCAAAACGCGTCCTGGCGCTCGAGAAGCAGATCGCCGAAAGTCAGCTCGACAAGGTGGAACGCCGCGATCCGTACAAGCGCTTCAACCCCCGTTCCCTGGATTCGCTCCAGCTGATGGTGCCCGAGATCGACTGGGCGACGTACTTCGAGACGTCCGGCCTCGGAACCGTCGACACCGCCATCGTCGGGGAGCTAAAGTATTACGATACCCTGCACGAGGTTTTAGCGAAAGCGGATATCGAAACGCTCAAAGACTACCTGACCTGGCAGGCCATCGACGGCGCCGCCAGCTACCTCAGCCCGGAGATCGACCGGGCCAACTGGGAGTTTTACGGCAAGGAGCTCCGCGGTGCGCAGGAGCAACGCCCGCGCGAGGAGCGCGTCTTAAGCACGACCAACGGCATGCTCGGCGAGCCCGTGGGCAAGCTGTACGTAGACGAGTACTTCCCGCCGGAGGCGAAGGAGGTAGCCCTGGAGCTCGTGGGCAACCTGCGCGAAGCGTACGCCACGCGCATCAACGACCTCGAGTGGATGAGCCCGCAGACCAAGGAGCAGGCCATCGGTAAGCTGGAAACGTTCCGCGTGAAGATCGGCTACCCCGACGCGTGGAAGGACTACTCGACGCTCGCGTTGCCGGCCGCCGAAGACCGGAGCTACCTCGCGAACGTACTGGCCGTGCAGAAGTGGAACTACGACAAAGACATCCGCGAGCGCAAGGACCCCGTCGACAAGGACGAGTGGTTTATGAGTCCGCAGACCGTGAACGCCTACTACAATCCGAGCTTCAACGAGATCGTGTTTCCGGCGGCCATCCTGCAGCCCCCCTTCTACGACTACCGGGCGGATGCCGCGGTAAACTACGGCGGTATCGGGGCGGTGATCGGGCACGAGATCTCGCACGGCTTCGACGATCAGGGCTCGCAGTACGACAAGGACGGCAACCTCAAATCCTGGTGGACGGACGCCGACCGGACGGCCTTCGAGTCGCGCACCGGGAAGCTCTCCGCACAGTACGGCGCCTACGAGCCGCTGCCCGGGGTGAGAGTGAACGGTGACTTTACCCTCGGCGAGAACATCGGCGACCTCGGCGGAATCAACGCGGCCTACGACGGCCTGCAGATCCACCTGACCGAAAACGGCAACCCGGGACCAATCGACGGCTACACCCCCGAACAGCGCTTCTTCATCAGCTGGGGTACGATCTGGCGGACGAAGTACCGCGACAAAGCCCTCGAGAATCAGGTAATCACCGACCCGCACTCCCCCGGCATGTACCGCGCGATGGGACCCGTCGTGAATTTGCAGGCGTTTTACGACGCTTTCAACATCGACGAGGATGATCCTAACTATGTGGCACCGGCCGACCGCGTGGTAATCTGGTAAGGGTAGCTTACCGCCATGTACCGCTTTGCGATTATAGGACTGGGCAGCATCGCCCGCAAGTTCGCCTCCGACCTCAGGCTCGTCGAAGGGGCAACACTCACCTCGGTAGCCTCGCGCTCCCAACAACGCGCCGATGCTTTCGCCGCGGAGTTCGGGGCGCGGTACGGCGCGGGCAGCTACGCCGAACTCTTCGACGGGCCCCACCTCGACGCCGTCTACATCGCGACGCCCCACCCGGGGCACTACGGGTTGGTCAAAACGTGCCTCGAGCACGATCTCGCCGTAATTTGCGAGAAGCCGTTGGCCATGAACGCTACGCAGGTGGAAGAGCTGGTCGCCATGGCGCGGCAGCGCAAAGTGTACCTGCTCGAGGCACTCTGGACGCGTTTCTTGCCCACCTTCCTGGAAGCGAAAAAGCGGCTCGATGGCGGCGCCATCGGGGCGTTGCAAGGGCTTCGAGCGGACTTCGGCTTCAAAACCGGGGCCGCGTCCCGCGATCGGATCCTCGATCCCGACCTCGGCGGTGGCGCGCTGTTGGACATCGGTATCTACCCCGTCTTTCTGGCGCAAGCGCTGCTCGGGGCTCCGACCGACATTACCGCAACCGCTCGATTCGGGGAAACGGGCGTGGACATCGACGACACCGTCGTGCTCCAACACGCGGGCGGACAGATCGCGAGTCTCCACTCCACGTTTCTCGCCAAGACCAAAACCGAGGCCGTCGTTTACGGCAGCCGCGGTACGCTCTACTGGGAGGACAGTTGGTTTCGCCAATCCGACTTCATCATACGGCCCGACGAGGGGGAAGACGAAACGCGCTACGTGAGCAAGCCCCGCGGCTTCGGTTACGCTTTCGAGGCCCAGGCGATGGTGAACGACCTCCGCGCCGGCCGCACGGAGAGCGGGTTGTGGACGCTCGACGACAGCCTGCAGCTACACCGCACGCTCACCGCCATCCGGGAGCAAATAGGTCTACGTTACCCGAGCGACCAAGCGCCCGGCGCTACGTGAGTACCCTCGAACGCCTGCTGCGGGCCTACCCGCCGGAAGGCCGGCCCCAACCCCCCGGGGAGGGAGAACGAGCGGCTTTCGCCAAAACGCTTCCCCCCGGCCTACTCGCCCTCTTTACCGAAGTGGGCTGCGCGAAGCTCGGCGACGGACTCTTCGAGCTGGTCGACCCCGCAGCCTACGGGCTTCCGTACGCCGACTTCTTCGGCGGGGGCAGCGGCGGTCGGGTACCCTTCCTGCTGAACGCGTTCGGGGAGGTAGTCGCGGCGAAACGCATCGGCGCCCGCGAGACCGAACTCAGTATACTGCATACCTACGGACCGAAGCTGGAGGTACTCGCCTACGACGTAGAAGACTTCTTCGACCGGGTGATGCTCACCGACGATGGGCTCCGGCAGCTGGTAAACGTCAATCTGTTCGGGCGGCTGCGCGGTCGCCTGGGACGGCTACGGCGAGGTCGGGTGTACGGCTTCGACCCCGCACTGCTCGCCGAGGACGGCGAGGGAGCGAAGGCGGATGCGAGCTACTTCGAAGTTGTAGACGCGCGCGAGCACCTGAGTCTGTTGCTACGCCGCGCGGCGGCGGATGAGTAATATCGAGTACGAACCCACTGCACCAAAACCTACTTCGGACTGGGGCGTACTCTACGCCGCACCCGATCTGCGACGCGGAACCCACCGACTATGACCAAGCTCTCCGACAAAATAGCCCTCGTAACTGGAGCGAGCCGCGGCATCGGCGCCGAAACGGCTCGTCAGCTGGCTGCCGGAGGCGCGACGGTAGCCATCACCTACAACGCCTCGGCCGGGCAGGCGGAACAGGTGGTGGAGGAGATTCGGTCCAGCGGTGGGAAGGCGCGCGCGTTCCAGGCGGACGCGAGCGATCCGGCGACGGCGCGAACGCTCGTCGACGCCGTCATCGGCGAGTACGGCGGACTGGATATCGTCGTGGCGAACGCCGGGGTGTTCGCGCCGGGGACGATCGAGTCCGAGGTGAGCCAGCGGACGTACGCCGGGAACTTCGACACCAACGTGCGTGGCGTTTACGCGCTCGTAAACGCCGCCGCGCCGAAGCTCCGGGATGGCGGACGGATCGTGCTGGTCGGTTCGGGTTACGGTGCTCGCCCGCAACCGGGCACCGGGGCCTACGCCGCCACCAAGGCGGCCGTAGCCGCGCTCGGCAAGGCCTGGGCCAAGGAGCTGGCCCCGCGGCGGATCACCGTGAACACCGTGAGTCCGGGGTCGGTAGATACCGCCATGAACCCGGCGGACGCGGATGCCAACCCCTCGGCCGACGCCCAGCGGGCGGGTACGCCGATGGGGCGTTACGGTAGACCCGAGGAGATCGCCGCCGTGATCGCGTTCGTGGCCTCGCCCGCGGCGAGCTTCGTGACCGGGGCCGAGATCCCGGTCGACGGTGGGTACACCGCCTAGTCCAACTTCAGCACGTCCAGGAAGGCTTTCTGCGGTACCTCCACGTTACCGATATTGCGCATCTTCTTCTTGCCCTTCTTCTGTTTCTCGAGCAGCTTGCGCTTCCGCGAGATGTCACCCCCGTAGCACTTGGCCGTTACGTCTTTGCGCAGCGCGCTGATCGTTTCGCGCGCGATGACCTTCGCGCCGATCGACGCCTGGATGGCGATCATGAACTGCTGGCGTGGAAGCAGCTCTTTGAGGCGCTTGCACATCTTGCGACCGACGTACTCGGCCTTCGTGCGGTGCACCAGCGCCGTGAGCGCATCGACCGGCTCGCCGTTGAGCATGATGCTGAGCTTCACCAGATCCGAGCGACGGAAATCGATCAGCTGGTAGTCGAAGCTAGCGTAGCCGCGGGAGATGCTTTTGAGTCGATCGTAGAAGTCGAACACGATTTCGGCCAGCGGCAGCTCGAACGTGAGCTCCACCCGACTCTGCGTGAGGTAGGTCTGCTTCAGTAAGTTGCCCCGCTTGTCGAGACAGAGCTGCATGATCGGCCCGATGTACTCCGGCATCGAGATAATTTGCGCGTTGATGTACGGCTCGGTTACGTGGTCGAGCAGCGTAGTCTCCGGTAGATCGGAGGGCGTGCGCACGTGCTCCTTCTCCCCGTTGGTCGTGTAGGCGTAGTAGTTCACGTTCGGCACCGTGGTGATTACCTCCTGATCGTACTCGCGACTCAGGCGCTCCTGGATGATGTCGAGGTGGAGCATCCCGAGGAAACCACAGCGAAACCCGAAGCCGAGTGCGGCGGAGCTCTCCGGCTCGTAGGTGAGTGACGCGTCGTTGAGCTGAAGCTTCTCGAGGGCCTCACGCAAATCTTCGAAGTCGTCGTTTTCGATCGGGAAAACACCGGCGTACACCATCGGCTTTACCTCCTCGAAACCTTGGATCATCTCCCGCGATGGATTTTCGGTCGACGTGATCGTATCGCCCACTTTGATCTCGCGACTCTCCTTGATGCCCGTGATCACGTAGCCCACGTTGCCCGCGCGGAGTTGGGCCTGCTCGATCTCCTTGATTTGGAGGATACCGACTTCGGAGGCCACGTAGTCGTTGCCCGTAGCCATGAAGCGGATCGACTCGTTCTTTTTCAGGGTTCCGTTCAGCACCCGGAAGTAGGCGACTACCCCGCGGAAGGGGTTGAACATGCTGTCGAAGATCAGCGCCTGGAGCGGGGCGTCGGCATCCCCCGTGGGCGCGGGGATACGCTCCACGATGGCCTCCATGATCTCCGGGACGCCGAGGCCCGTTTTGCCGCTCGCGAGCACGATATCCTCCCTCGTGCAGCCGATGAGATCGATGATCTGATCGCCCATCTCCTCGACCATCGCGGATTCCATATCGACCTTGTTGAGGATCGGAATGATCTCCAGGTCGTGCTCCATGGCCAGGTAGAGGTTGGAGATGGTTTGGGCCTGGACGCCCTGACTGGCGTCGACGAGTAGGAGCGCCCCCTCGCAGGCGGCGATGGATCGACTTACCTCGTAGGAGAAGTCGACGTGGCCCGGGGTGTCGATGAGGTTGAAGGTGTAGGTCGCTCCGTCGGTGGGTCGCTTGTAGTAGATCTGGATCGCGTGACTCTTGATCGTGATCCCGCGTTCGCGCTCCAGGTCCATGGAGTCGAGTGCCTGGTCCTGCATCTCGCGTACGGAGATGGTTTGGGTGAATTCGAGTAGGCGATCCGACAGGGTCGACTTCCCGTGATCGATGTGGGCGATCACGCAGAAATTGCGGATTTGAGCCATGGGGTTGGACATGCCGCGAAGGTACGCCGGGCACCGTGGGCGGGGGCTCGCTCGCTACACGGCGAAGCTGAAACCTTGCCGTCGGAGGAGCTCGTAGCGCTCCTCGTCGAAGCGGTACAATTTGGCGGGCCGATGGCTGACGTTGTCCTGACGCTCGCCGGTATCGTTGACGATCCCCATCGACAGGATCTTCTTGCGGAAGTTGCGTTTGTCGAGCGGTTCGCCGAGCACCGATTCGTAGAGGTGTTGCAGGTCGCTGAGGCTGAATACCGTCGGGAGCAACTCGAAGCCGACGGGACGGGTACGCACGCGTTCGCGCAGGCGCTCCATGCAGGAGCTCAGGATCTGTTTGTGGTCGAAGGCCAGCTCCGGGATGCTATCGATGTCGAAGTAGCGCGCTTCCTGGGCCCAGCCTTTCGGGGCCACGGGGTGGTCGCGCGTGCCGATCAGGGAGTAGTAAGCGACCGTGACCACGCGCCCGGCGGGGTGGCGATCCGGGTCGCCGAAGCTGGAGACTTGCTCGAGGTACACCTGGCTCACGCCGGTGAGCTCGCTCAGGATGCGCTCGGCGGCCTGGTCGAGGTTTTCGGCGGCCTGCGCCATGTCCCCGGGGAGCGCCCACATCCCGTTGTAGGGTTCTACGCCCCGCTGGACGAGCAGGACCCGCAGTGAGCGGCCTTCGAAACCGAAGATCACCGTGTCGACCGAGACGGCGGACACGAAGAAGGGGGCTAGGGTAAAATCTGCCGACATCGTTGAATTTGTGGGCAATCACCCGCCGGCAAGTAAGTGCACACACCCCCACCCGCCAAGTCCCGATCCCAACACCGTTACTCCGTCACGCCCGGGCGGCGAGCTGCACGTGCGCAACCTGTCCGGCGTTGAGCAGTCCGATGCGACTGAGTCGCTCGGCCGCCTCGCCGCTGTCGCGCACGAGGTAGAAGTGCCGACCGGGGTCGATCTCGGCGAACATCCGCTCGATGCGCCGGGCGTTGGCGTTGTTCTTGACGTTACGGATGACCACCGCGGCGATCCGCTCGGGGAACTGCTTCATCACGGAGTGGTAGATGTCGGCATCCCGCTCGCCCGAGTCGCCGATGAGCACGAAGCGCTGGGCGGGGAAGTCGTCGATCAGTCGCAGCAACGTGCCCTCCTTGTGGCCGCGCTCACTCTTTTTTGGCCTGTAGGCAAAACCGACGTCCCGTAAAAAGATCGGCCCCTTGGGAAAGGCCCGCTGATCGAGGAAGTCGCGGAGCAGGTCGTACAGATTCCAGGGGCTCCGCGAGAGGTAGAACACCGGGTTGGCTTCCTCGACGCGCTCGTCGGGGCCGCTCACCATCGCCTGGTACAGCTCGGGGGCACCGGCGAAGGGCAGGCGGGTGTAGGCGTTCGCCACGAGCGTGAGGTAGAGCGCGCGGAGCTTGAACAGGGAGGTGATGCCGGTTTGCAGGAGGGTGTCGTCGATGTCGGTGACGATGGCCAGACGGGCCTCGGCCGAGAGGTCCGCAACCTCCCCGGTGTACTCACCCACCGGCCGCTCCCCGTGCGGTACGGCCAAAACTTCGGCGGTGGCCGGGTACCAACCCCCGTCGAGTGGCTCGACGGTCTCGGCGGCGGGGGCGTGGACTTCGAGGTAGCCCTCGTCGTCGCTCTCGACCTCGTAGAAAGCGTCCTCGTAGCGGACGCGCACGGTCGCTCCGGGCACTTCGTCGCTCGCGAAGCGGCGCAGGGCGTTCACGAAGTTGCGCCAGCGCCGGTCGGTGTGGGCCACGCGTATCGATTCGTCCGCGAGTACGCGGCCCTGGAGGTAAAGTCGGGTCGCGGAGCGGTAGCCCCGGTAGAGCTGCACGATGATCGGCTTGCGGGGGTGGTAACCGTAGCGCCTCCGGTAGCGGCGGCGCAGCGAGCGTACGAATTGACCGATGCGTCTGAGCATGGGGGGCCGAGTATAACGATCTATACGGGCTCGATCGCGCTGGCTTTAGATCCCGGGGTAGTCGTCGATGAGTCGAGCGAAAACCCCGTTGCTCCAACCGAAGCCGTCCTGGTTGGGGTACTCCCCGCCCCCCGCGTTGGAGGTCGTGTCGAGCACGTTGTATTTCTCGACGATCTTCCCGCTGCGGGCGTAGACTTTACGCCCGGAGGCCATCCACCGATCCGCGATCTCGCGGGCCAGCTCCTCGTGGCCGTACTTGCGCAGCCCCGCGATCGTGAGGTACTGCAGTGGCGGCCACCCGTTGGGGGCATCCCACTGCTGCCCGGACTCGGTTAGCGTCGAAACTAACCCGCCCTCTTTGAGAAACTCTTTTTCTACGCGCTCGGCCACCGCATCCGCCTGCTCCTGGGTGGCCAACCCGAAGAAGAGCGGGTACACGCCGGCCAGCGACGGAAACGCGCCCGGCCGCCGAGCGTCCAGGTCGTAATCCATAAACCAGCCCTGCTGCTTGTCGTAAAACTTGCTGAGCACGGCCCGGCGGCGCTCGTAGGCGAGCTGGGCGTAGCGTTGCTGCCGCTCTTCGTCGCCGGCTTGCTCGTAGGCACTCGCCAGCAAATCTTCCAGGTCGAAGAGCAAACTGTTCAGGTCCACGGCCGCGAGCCGGGTCGTGCGGATGGTCCCGAGGTCCTGCGGGTCGGTGAACCAGCGCGCGGAGAAGTCCCAACCGGATTCACAGGCCGCCCGCAGGTCTTCGTAGAGTCGCTCCGGTTCGCGTTGTGTTTTCGCGGCAAGCAGACTGTCTTCCGCGTAACCCTCCGGACGGGGGCGCGGCCGTTCGTCGAAGTACCGGTTCACCGTAAAGCCACCGGCGATGCGGGCTACCCGCAGGGTGTCCTGCCCCTCGGTGAGGCCAGCGGCACCGCGCATCCAGTAGTCGTACTCCCGCTCGAGCTGCGGCAGGTAGCTCGCGGCCAGGGAGTCCCCGGTGGCCTCGCCCAACAGCCGGACCATCGCCGCGAAAAACGGGGGCTGCGACCGGGACAAGTAGTAGGTCCGGTTACCGTTCGGCACGAACCCGACCGTATCGATTAAGTAGGCGAAGTTGTCGACCATGTGGCGCGCGTACTCGGTCTGGCCGTCGACGAGCAGGCCGAGCATGGTGAAGTAGCTGTCCCAGTAGTAGACCTCACGGAAGCGCCCGCCCGGGACGACGTAGTCGTAGGGCAGCGGGATCAGGCTGCCGCCCGCCTGCAGCTCTTCGTCGCGCGTGAGCACGGGCCAGAGTCGCTCGATGTGTTTGTCGAGGTTGAGGGCCGAGTCCGAGGTAAAATCCTTGGCGTACAGCTTGGGTGCCGCAAAATGCTCGTCGACGAATGCCTTCAGGTCGAAGTCCGCCGCCCCCTTCTCGCGGGCGTACGCCTCGAGGACTTCGGCGGGCTCCCCGTGCGGGACCATGTCGACGAACGTCTTCGAATCCTCGAAGACGTCACCGAGTTGCACGTCCGTAAACAGCTCCCCGTAGGCGTCCGCGGGATTTACGCGGTGAGGGATAACGGGGGAGGTTTCTGCGGGCACGGACGGCGAGGATTTGGGGGGTGGTGGATCGGTGCTATCACTTCGACAACTCCCGACCAGTACAATCGGCAGCAGCGCGTACAAAACGGTTCGCATAGGCCGGAATGTAGGGTGAATGAGCATAAGCACCCGGGGGTATGATCGTACGTAGTACCTAAGCGGTAAGATTCCGTCACCTTTACCACTTTATCAGTCTCAAACCCTCTATCGTATGTTCTGGACTGTTCCGGCAGCTCGCCAGGTCCCCACCGGCCTCGGCGTTCAGGACGGTAAGCTCGCCGACTGCCCCAACTCCCCCAATTGCGTCTCCTCCCAGACCGACGTCGGGAGTCAGCGGGTGGAACCACTCGAATACGACGGTTCGCGTGACGAAGCCCGCGAACGTCTGGCCGCCGTGCTCGCCGAGGATCCCAGGTGCAAGATCCTGAGCGCGCGCCCCGACTACCTGCACGCCGAATTCAAGGCCTTCGTATTCGTAGACGACGTCGAGTTCTATTTCCCCGACGACACCAGGACCATAGAAGTCAGGTCCGCGTCAAGGGTGGGCCATTCCGACCTCGGGGCCAACCGCCGCCGGGTCCTCACCATCGCGAAGGCCTTTTCTTCGCGGGGGTGATCAACCTCGTTTCGGACACCGTGACCAAACCCACTCCGGGCATGCTGGAGGCCATGTTCTCCGCCGCGGTGGGGGACGATGTGTTCGGGGCGGACCCGAGCGTGAACGCCCTCGAAGCCTACGTTTGCGAGTTGTTCGGACACGAGGCTGCCGTGTTTTGCCCGAGCGGAACGATGACGAACCAGCTCGCCATCAAAGTGCACACCGACACCCTCGACGAGGTCATCTGCGACCACGACTCGCACATCTGGCAGTACGAGAGCGCCGGCTTCGCCTGGCACTCCGGCGTTCGGGTCAATCCGCTCCAGGGCGCGCGGGGCAAATTGCACGCGGGACAAATCGAGGAGGCGATCCAGCCGACGTTCGATTGGTTGGCCCGCACGCGGTTGGTCGTGCTCGAGAACACGTGCAACCGCGGTGGGGGGAGCGTGTACCGCCTGGAGGAGGTCGACCCCATCCGGGAGGTCTGTAAGGAGCACGGCTTATCGCTGCACCTCGACGGGGCTCGCCTGATGAATGCGCTGAGCGTGACCGGCGAGTCGACGCAGGCCTGGGGGGAGCGCTTCGACACGATCTCCTTGTGCTTGAGCAAAGGCGTCGGCGCACCGGTGGGCAGTGTGCTCAGCGGGAGCACGGAAGCCATTCGGTTAGCGCGCCGCTTTCGGAAAGCGATGGGCGGGGGGATGCGACAGGCGGGCTACCTCGCCGCGGGCGCGCTCTACGGCCTGTGCCACCAACTCGATCGACTTGGCGACGACCACCGTCGCGCCCAACAGCTCGGTGCGGCGCTCGGCGCGTGTACCTACGTGCACCGGGTACGCCCGGTGGAGAGCAACATCGTGATGGTCGACCTGCGGTCCGACTTTCTCGCGACCGACGTACTGGAGCGTTGGCGGAGCGCCGGTCTGGCGGCGAGCGGTTTCGGGAAGCGAACGATCCGGCTCGTTACGCACCTGGACGTAGACGACGGGGCGATCGCGCGCGCTATTCACGTCGTGCAGGCTACCGAAGTACAGCCTAAGAAGACTGCTCGCGCCGGTTGAGCTCGTCGCGGATCTCCGCGGCACGCTCGTAATTTTCGTTACCGAGCGTCTCGTCGAGCATCGTTTTCAGGTCTTCCACGGAGTAGGTGGAGAGCGCGCTGCCTCCTTTCGGTTTCCCGACGGTACTCGAGGCCTTGGCGCGTCCGCGCCCCCGGCTCCTCCGCGTCGAGCTGGGCGTCGCCTCGCTCTCGTCCTCGATCTCCACACCGGCTTTCTCGAGGATGGATTCGTAGGTGAAGATCGGACACTGAAAGCGCACAGCCATGGCGATGGCGTCGGAGGTGCGGCTGTCGATCTCGATCACTTCGCCCTGGCTCTCACACACCAACAAACTGTAAAAGACACCGTCCACGAGGTTGTTGATAACAATCTCACGCAGGTCTACCCCAAACTTCTCGAGCGTGTTTTTAAACAGGTCGTGCGTGAGGGGCCGGTTCGGTGCCATACGCTCCATGGCCACCGCGATGGCCTGAGCTTCGAAACCACCGATGACGATGGGCAGGCGGCGGGCACCGTCCTGTTCGCCGAGTACTACGGCGTAGTTGTTACTCTGGGCGACGCTGTGAGAGAGGGCTACGATCTCGAGTCGGATCTTTTCCATGAAGTCGTTTCAGTATGAGACCAACGTCCCCGCACCGGTCGGGTTTATAGTTCTAGCCTTTCGACGCCGCTTTCGCCTCGTTCCAGAGTACGTCCATCTCGGCGAGGCTCATCTTGGCGAGGGGTCTTGGAGCGCGGGCCTCAATGTAGTCGAATCGCCGCCGAAACTTCTGGTTGGCGCGTTCGAGTGCCGTTTCGGGATCGACATTTATAAATCTAGCATAATTGACGAGACTAAACAGAACATCGCCGAACTCCTCTTCTTGTCGCGCGGCACTTTGCCGCTCCTTTACGGCCTCGCGGAGCTCCCCGATCTCCTCCTCCACTTTCGTAAAAACGTCGGCCGCCTCGTCCCACTCGAAACCGAACTGAGCCGTTTTCTGCTGCATCCGCGTGGCTTTCACCAGGGCGGGCAGCCCGCGGGGCACTCCGCCGAGCACGGTTTTGGCCCGACCGTCGCCCGCCTCCGTCAGCTTGATTTGCTCCCAGTTTCGGCGTACTTCCGCCTCGTCGGCCGCCTCCACCCCACCGTAGATGTGCGGGTGCCGCACCACGAGCTTGTCGCACTCGCGGTGAATCACCGACGCGATGTCAAAAGCGCCCGCCTCCTGGCCGAGCAGCGCGTAGAAAACGAGGTGCAACAGTACGTCGCCCACCTCCTCCTCGATCCCCGGGAGCTCCCGTTGCAGGATGGCGTCGGCGAGCTCGTAGGTCTCCTCGATCGTCAGGGGCCGCAGCGTCTCGAAGGTCTGCTTCCTGTCCCACGGGCACTTCGCGCGCAACTCGTCCATGGTGTCCAACAGCCGCCCGAAGGCCTCCAACTTCTGCTCCCGGGACGCAGGTGTAAACATGCCGCAAAGATGGGCCGGCTTTCGCCAAAACCTAGGTCGGTCGCATATACGTTAAGGGGGAGGACCTACCTTTCGACCTATGGAATTTCTCGCCGTCTTCCTCATCATCTTCGCCGTCTTCGGGGTTTCGTTCCTGCTGATCAACATCCGGCACGTCGTCAAGGGCGAGGAGTTCCGGGGCACCTGCGCGACCAACAACCCGATGGTCAAGGATCGTTTCGGCGACTGCCAAACCTGCGGCGCCAAGGTGGGCGACGATTGCGCGCTCCCCGAGGAGACCGGTCGGGTGAAGCCGGCGACCGCCTAGGGCGAATTCCCCGGAATAGCCCGCCGCGTCGCTCCCCCGAGCAATTCGTTCGCGAGCGGCGTCTACCTTCGCACCGGCATGATTAAACTCAATATCTACCTGCGGTTCGCACTCATCGCGCTCTCCTTGATCGCGGGTGTTTTGCTTACCGTCGTGTACTCGTTTTGGTACGCCCTACCCTTTTACTTGACCGCCCTCGTTTTGCTCGCGGGCTACGTGCTGCTGGGTACGATCCAAAGCGCGAGCGAGCTCATGCAGGCCCAGCAAACCGACGCCGCCGAGCAGCGACTCAACCTCACCAAATTCCCGCAGTACCTGTACCCGGCCAACAAGGCGTACTACTACATGCTCAAGGCCAACATCGCGCTGACCCGCAAGGACACCAAGGGGGCCGAGGCACTGCTCAAGCAGGCCTCCGCGATCGAGATGCCCACGGGCAACGAGAGCGCCGTGGTCCAGCTGCAACTCGCCAACCTCGCCGCCCAACGCGGTACCTGGCCCGAGGTGAACCAACGCCTGCAGAGCATCCGCAAGCTGACCGTAACCGAACCCATGATCCTGGAGCAAGTGGTCCAACTCGAGAAGGCGTACCGCAACCGCGGCAACGTACAACTCGCGCAGCGCATGGGGGGGCGCAACGGCATGGCGACCGGGGGCAAGCGGCGGCGGCCTAAAATGCGCTAGCCGACTCAGTACGTGCGCTGCCCCACCCGGTCGCCCCAGATCGCGGCGATCAAGCTCAGCAGCAGCAGCAGGGAGCTGCCGAACGCGACCCGCCCGATCAGGTCGCCGTACTTCACGTAAAAGCTCGTACCGCTGAGTAGCTCGACTCGCCCGGTGAGCGTCGTGCGCGTGTCGTACTCGGTTTCGCTGAGCACGCGCCCCCAGGGATCCACGAAGGCGCTCGTCCCGGAATTAGCGGCCTGCACGAGGTAGCGGCGGGTCTCGATGGCGCGCAACTGACCGAGCTGAAGGTGCTGGAGGTGTCCGGGGCTATCGTCCCACCAGCCGTCGTTGGTCGGCACTACGAGCAGGTTGGCCCCCGAGCGTACGTAGTCGGCCGTGTATTCGCCGTAAAGGCTCTCGTAGCAGATGGCGGGGGCCGCGCGGATGTCGTTGGAGAACCGAAGGACCGTGGCGGAGTCGCTCGCCCCGAGCCCGGCCGTCGTCCCACCGAGGCTTTCGACGAGCGGGTTGAAGACGAACAGCAGCTTTCGGTAGGGCAGAAACTCTACACCGGGCACGAGCTTAGACTTGTGGTACACCTGGGGTGTCCGACCTTTCACCAAACCGACCGCCGTGTTGTGGCTCGTGTAGAAGATCTCCCCGCCGCGCCCGTCGGGTTGGCTCCTCAGCGCGGGATCGCCGTTGGCTTCCGGCAACCGAACGTACGTACTGAGTCCGGCGAGCAGCTCGGCCGGGGAGCCCGTTGCCTCCAGCGCGTCCCCCCAAGTTTTAGCGAAAGCGGCGCTGGCCAGGGTGGCTTCGTCGAGCGGACCGAAGCTGGTTTCGGGGAGTACCACCAGCTGAGTCGAGGGCGTGAGGTTTTGCTCGAGCAGCAGTTTGAACTCGTGCAACTGATCGCGTTCGGGAACGGCGAATTTTACGTAGTGCGGCTCGAGGTTGGGCTGTACGGCCAAAATTTCCGCCTCCCCTACCTGCTCACCGGGCGCGGGTACCCAGGTATACCCCAGGAGAAGCGACGCGAGCAGCGGCAGCACGAGCCAGCTGGCGTAGGCCACCCTACGTCGGAGGAAAATCAGGGCGCCGGCTCCGGCGAGGTAGAGGCTTCCGCCAAACACGCCGGTAAAGCTGTACCACTGCGCCAACGAAGGCGTCGAAGCTAGGCCGTGCCCGAGCGCGAGCCAGGGCCAGGCGATTTGCCAGGAGAAGTGGACGTACTCGAAGGCGAGCCAGAAGACGATCGCCGCCACGGGCCAAATCTTCGGCATGTGGCGGCGGGCCAGAAACGTGAGCACCCACGGCGCGCACATCAGTAGCGCGTTGAGGTAGTTGGCTACGAAGCCGGCGGCGAGCGAGGTGTTGGCCACCCACCACGTGGCGATGACGTTGTAGAGGACGAGGGCGTGGAAGCAGTAGTAGAGTTGCTGTTTTAGCGAAAGCGAACGGAGGCCGATCTGCTCGGTGAGGTAGAGCATGGCCGCAAAACCGACGGCGAGCAGCGGCCAGGTGGGCAGGGGCGGGAAGCCGAGTCCGAGCGCGAGTCCCGCCACGGAGGCGTAGGCGAGTACGTCGAGCCGCTGCGTGCGTTGGACCAGCGCGACCGCGAGCAGCCACCCCCCCAGCAGAAAGGGCAGCGGCCACCAACCCCACAACTCTTCGTCCCCGTTGAGTTGCCACATGCGGGCGGCCGAAGCGACGACGGCCAGGAGGCTAGGTACCCCTAGCGCCAAACGGAAGCGAGACATTGGCGCAAAGAAAGCCTAGTCGCGCAGGTAGGACACGCGCGACTTACTGCGCCGTGGCGATCGAGTCGGCGATGAAGCGGCGGTTGGCTTCGCGCTCGTCCCACTCCGCGGGCGTGAGTTTGGTGCGCTCGCGCTCGCGGTAGCCGTCGAGGGTGGTTACGGTGCCGCGTGGCGGCGGGTTTTTCCGGTGGGGGGCGAGGGAGCGCGCGCGGCACGGGCCGCGCGTATCCCCGTGGGCGCGGTGCTCCGGCCACTGCTCGGAGGGGACACTGATGGTCCGTTTGCCCTCGTGGCAGATCATGGCGTACAACTGCTCCTGGTGTTGGTTGGCGTACGCCTCCGGGGTAAACGGACGCTGCATGCAGGCGTACGCGATGGTGATGATCACCGTGACTACGATCAGACGTAAGATGTGAGGCAGCATAACGCTAGCTATAGGACCAAAATGGTACCAGACTCGTCGTCTTTCGACCGATAGCCCCAAGCGCTAGCTGATCGGCATTCCCGCCGGACTTTCGCCGTCCGTGGCCACGAACTGCAGCTCGCCGAGCCCGTTTTCGGCCATCAAGATCATGCCCTGGCTTTCTACGCCGCGCAGCTTGCGCGGGGCGAGGTTAACCAGCACGAGGCAGCGTTTGCCGGGGAGGGCGGCGGGGTCGAAGTGCTGCGCGATGCCCGATACGATGGTGCGCGATTCGAAGCCGAGGTCGACGCTGAGCTTAAGCAGTTTGTCCGCTTTGGGGATCACCTCCGCCGAGGCGATGATGCCGGTGCGCACGTCGAGCTTGGTGAAGTCTTCGAACCGGATGGTCGGTTTTACCGGAGTGTGTTGCGGGGTGTCTTTAGCGTCGTCGATCTGCCGGATGGCGTCGAGCTTTTCGCGCTGGGCCTGAATGAGCTTGAGTCGCGAATCGTCTTTGCGGTCGTGGATCTTGGCGAAGAGGAGTGCTGGCTCGCCGAGTTGGTGACCGTCGGGAAGCAAAGCCCCAGATTCTGAGGCGAGTAAGCTCCCAACGCTCGCTTTAGGCAGATTGAGGAGGTCGGCCAGGCGGGCGGCAGTACCGGGAATGAACGGCTCGAAAAGTACGCGGGCTACGGCGGCCGACTGACAGGCGAGGTAGAGTGCCTCCGCGATGCGTGGATCGTTCGGATTGGCTTTAGCGAGTAACCAGGGCGCGCGCTCCTGCAGGTCGGTGTTTGCCAAATCTACGATCGACATGACCGTAGCGAGCGCCCCCTTGAACGAGAACGCGGCGAGTTGCTCGTCGACTTGCCGAACTCGAGCGCGTACCTCGCCGAACGCTTCCGCAAAACTTGTAGGCGCTGGCGGCACTCGCCCGGCGAAATACTTATGGGACAGCACGAGCGTGCGGTTGACGAAATTCCCGAGCTTGTCGGCGAGCTCCTTGTCGTGAAAGGCGACGAAATCGTCCCATTTGAAATCGGCGTCCTTGTTCTCCGGCATGTTCCGGATCAAGGCGTACCGCATGGCGTCGACGTGGTTCGGGAAGCTGGCAAAGGTTTCGAGGTATTCGTCCATCTGGATGCCCCAGCCGCGCGATTTCGAAAATTTATCCCCTTCGAAATTGAGGAACTGATTTGCGGGTACGTTGCTCGCGAGGTTGTAGTCGCCGAGCGCTTTGAGGGTGGCCTGAAAGGTGAGGCAGTGAAAGACGATATTGTCCTTACCGATGAAGTGGACGAGCTCCGTGCTCGGATCTTTCCAGTAGCGTTTCCAGGCGTCCGGATCACCCCGATCGATGGCCCACTGCTTCGTCGCGGAGATGTAGCCGATCGGCGCGTCGAACCAGACGTAGAGCACTTTCCCCTCGGCATTGGGCAGGGGCACGGGAATCCCCCAATCTAAATCCCGGGTATACGCCCGGGGCTGCAAGCCGGCGTCGAGCCAGCTCAGGCACTGCCCGGTTACGTGGTTGCGCCAGGCGGAAGCATCGTGGTGCGAACCGACTTTATCCCGCTCGTCTAACCGACCCTCCGCGATGTACTCGCGCAACCACTCCTCGTGCCGGTCGAGGCGGAAATACCAGTGTTTAGTCTCGCGTAAGGTTGGCGTTTTACCGCTGAGCGTAGATCGAGGGTTGATGAGCTCGGTGGGACTTAAATCTTTACCGCAATTCTCGCACTGATCCCCGAAAGCGTCGGGGTAGGCGCAGTTGGGGCAGGTGCCCTGAATGAAGCGATCGGCCAAAAAACTATCCTCGCTCTCGTCGTAGTACTGCTCACTCGTTCGGACTTCGAACTGATCGCCTTGCCCAACCAATTGCTTGAAGAGCTCCTGGGAGGTTACGTGGTGTAGCTCGCTCGACGTACGGTGGTACATGTCGAAGCTGATGTCAAAATCGGCGAAAGAGCGTTTGAAAAGTCCGTGGTAGTGGTCGACGATCTCCCGCTCCGAGCGCCCCTCCCGCTTCGCTCTCGTGCTGATGGCAGCGCCGTGCTCGTCAGAACCGCAGACCCACAACACGTCCTTACCGGACGAGCGGAGGTAGCGTACGTAAACATCGGCCGGCAGGTAGGCGCCGGCCAGGTGGCCGAGGTGGAGCGGACCGTTCGCGTAGGGAAGCGCGGAGGTGACGAGGTGACATTGGGGCATGGACGTAGTAGACTGACTTACCGGGGGCCGAGATTAGTGAAGGGCGCAAAGACCCTCAGTCCTTGCACCCTCCGCAACCGCGGACGCTAAGCGTCCGCTATGATACACAGCTTAGCCGCCGAAATCGTCAAAGGCGATGTTCTCCTCGGGCACGCCGAGCTCGTCGAGCATGTTGAGCACGGCTTGGTTCATGAGGGGTGGACCGCAGAAGTAGTACTCGACCTCTTCCGGCTCCGGGTGCTCCTTGAGGTAATTGTCGAGGAGTACGGAGTGGATAAAGCCCTGGTAACCGTCCCAGTTGTCGGACTCCTCCGGCTCGCTGAGTGCGATGTTGTACTTGAAGTTATCGAACTCGTTCTCGATCTCACGGAAGTCGTCCGTATAAAAGAGTTCACGCTTCGAGCGGCCACCGTACCAGAAGCTAACCTTGCGGTCCTTCGTCTTCAAAGTGTGGAACAGGTGAAACAGGTGACTCCGCAGCGGGGCCATGCCGGCACCGCCACCGATGTAGATCATCTCCTTCTTGGTGGGCTTGATGAAAAACTCGCCGTAGGGGCCGGAGATCATCACCTTGTCGCCCGGCTTTTGGTCGAAGACGTAGCTCGAGCAGACCCCCGGATTCACTTTCATCCAACCTCCGGCCTTACGGTCGAAGGGAGGGGTAGCGATTCGGATGTTGAGCATGATGATATCGCCTTCCGCCGGGTGGTTAGCCATGGAATAGGCGCGAAACTGCTCTTCCTCGTTGACCATTTGCAGGTCCCACAGCTTGAACTTGTCCCAGTCGCCCTTGAACTTGTCGGCGGGTGCACCCTCGTGGTGTTCCGGGTGGGGGGCAATGTCGAAATCCTTAAAGTCAACGGTCAGGTCACCGGGAACATCGATTTGGATGTAGCCGCCGGACTCGAACTCGAGGTTCTCGCCTTCGGGCAACTGAACCACGAACTCCTTGATGAAGGTCGCGACGTTGTAGTTCGACTTGACCGTGCACTCCCACTTTTTGATGCCGAAGATCTCTTCGGGCACACGGATATTCATGTCGCTGCGCACCTTCACCTGACAGGCTAGGCGCTTGTGCTCCGCTACCTCGCGGCGGGTGAGGTGGTTGAGCTCGGTAGGGAGAACGTCTCCCCCGCCCTCGTCCACGTGGCACTCGCACATCGCGCAGGTACCGCCGCCGCCGCAGGCCGACGGGAGGAAGATATTGGCCTCACTGAGCGCCGAGAGCAGGCTCGAGCCCGGACTCACCAACAAAGGCGTGTCGCTATCGCCATTGACGATGATAGAGACTTCCCCCTGCTGAACCAACTTCTTGCGAGCGAAGAGGAGCAAGAACGCGAGTGCAACAATGAGTACGCTGAACACGAGGAGCGCGATCAAAATGTTGACTACAATCATGGTAGGCGGTTTTAAAAAAGACCCGTGGCGGGGGCGATTGTTCTAGTTGACGGTTCCGAAAGCTGCCGGATCGATACCGAGTAGGCTCATGAAGGCAATCCCCATGAGACCTGTCAAAATGAAGGCCATTCCCAGACCACGCAGCGCGGGCGGGACGGCCGAGTAGCGGATCTTCTCGCGAATCGCGGCGAGCGCGATGATCGCCAGGAACCAGCCGAATCCACCGCCGAGACCGAAGGCAACCGAATTGGTGAAGGTGTACTCACGGCTAACCATAAAGAGTGAGCCACCGAGGATGGCGCAGTTCACCGTGATCAGCGGCAGGAAGATCCCGAGCGCGTTGTAGAGCGATGGGTCGACCTTCTCGATAACCATCTCCACCAGCTGCACCATCGAGGCAATCACGGCGATGAAGATGATGAAGCGCAGGAACGTGAGGTCGATCCCGATGAAGCTCGTCGACGGATCGAGCAAGAAGTGACTGATTACCCAGTTAACGGGCATCGTGATACCGAGCACGAAGATGACGGCGAGGCCGAGTCCGAAAGCGGTGTTCACCGACTTCGAAACGGCCAGAAAGGAGCACATCCCCAGGAAGTAGGCGAGCACCATGTTCTGGACGAAGGCCGACTGAATGAAAATATTGATGAATTCTCCCATGGTACAGGATATTGAGAATCAGTAAACAGAGTTTAGCAGAGCCACGGGGCCCTAGCTGATGTCGACCAGTTTGGGATTGTAGCTACGCTGCACCCAGATCATGATCCCGATGATGAACATGGCTGCCGCCGGCAGCACCATCAGGTTATTGTTCGAGTACCATCCCAGCCAGCTGATCGAGGTGGTATCGAGTAGGAAATCCGAACCCGGTCCAATGATGGAGATCGGGATCGGGCTACCTGCGAAGAGGGTACCCTTACCGAAGAGCTCCCGCACGATAGCGACGAGGACCAGGATCGCGCCGTAGCCGAGACCGTTGCCGATGCCATCGAGGAACGAGCGCCAGGGCTTGTTCGCCATAGCAAATGCTTCCAGACGCCCCATCACGATGCAGTTCGTGATGATCAGGCCGATGAAGACCGAGAGCTGCTTGTACACCGTAAAGGAGAAGGCCTTCAGGGACAACTCCACCACGGTGACTAGGGTGGCGATAATTACCAGCTGAACGATCAGACGGATTTGCTTCGGGATCCGGTGTCGCAGCAGGCTAGTGGTCACGTTCGAGATGGCAATCACGAAGACGACCGCGATCGACATGACCAGCGAAGGCCAAACGAGCGTGGTGACCGCGAGCGCCGAACAGATGCCGAGCACCTGTATCGTGATGGGGTTGTTGTCGAGCAGCGGATCGGAGATCAGCACGCGCTCCTTGCTGCCGAAGAGCGGTTCCGTTTTAGGCTTTTCGACCACCCCGGTGGAGGGACGGGCTACCGCTGTCTTCTCGGCTACATCTGTGTCTGCCATAACTATTTACTCTGCTAGTTGAGGAGAAGGCCGACCGCTTCGTTTTCGGCCTTAATCCGTTCTAAGTAGGGGCGATACGCTGCGATACCTTTGTTGAGCATCTCGGTCACTCCGTCGGCGGTTACCGTCGCACCGCTAATGCCATCCACTTCGTACAGGGGATCCCTGGCCCCCCCCTTCCGCACGATCACCGAGGTGTAAGTACCGTTGTAGTCGTAAATCCTGTGGTCCTCGAACTGGGCCGCGAACTTCGGATTATCCTTGATCTCCGCGCCGAGACCCGGGGTTTCGCCTTTGTGATCGAAGCTCACACCGGCGATCGTGGCGAGGTCGCTCTTGAGAGCGACGTTGCCCCAAATCTCGTCCCAGAGTCCGTTGCCCCGGATCGACATGATGTAGAAGTCTTCCTCGCCGTCGTTGTAGATGAACATCGGATACTTACGCCGATCCACTGGCTTCTTACGTTCCTGCGAAAGATCGACTTGGTCGGCGATGTCCTCCTCCGAGATGCTGCCGTCGGGCAAGATGACTTTTTGCTGTATACTATTATCGAATACGGCCTGCACATCGTCATCGGATAGCTCGTCTACCGCTTTGGGGAGGTAGTTGCTGACGGCCGCTAGGATAGCTCGCTTGTTGAAGACGGCTTCATTGCGATCGGCCATTCCTTTGAGTCCGTAAAAAAGACCCCCGAGAACCAGGGCCACGATCGTGGTCATGGTCAAAGTGAAGAGTAGGATACGATTGTTGTCGCTCATGACTAGTCTTGTAACTGGTTGCTAGGAAGTTCGTCCTTCGATTCTACCCCCACCGGTTGTAACGCTACTTCGTAGTCGTCTTCGTCGCCCCCGTTGGCGGCGGCCGCGAGGCGCTTGATACGACGCTTCATGTTCCCCTGCACCACGTAGTAGTCGATCAGCGGAGCGAAAGCGTTCATAAACAGGATAGACAGCATCCACCCTTCCGGGTAAGCGGGGTTGGCCACACGGATGATCAGGCCGATGGCTCCAATCAAGAAGCCGTACCAGTATTTACCGGTATTGGTCGATGCGGCGCTAACCGGATCGGTAGCCATGTAGACCCCCGCGAACAGCAGACTCCCCATGAGGAAGTGATCGTACCAGGGTACGGCCATGAATACCGTAGCGTCCCACCAATTGAAGATGATACCCATTACAGCGGCTCCGGCGAATACGCTGAACGTGATCCGCCAACTGGCAATGCCGGTGATTAGGAGGAGGAGGAGACCGAAACCGATCAACACCTTCGACATCTCACCGATCGAGCCGGGTATATCGCCCCACAGCATCTGCGACGGGGTGTACACCTCCGTCACCGCCTCCCAGCCCCCGCGGTACGCGAGGCCCAGGGGGGTCGCCCCCGAATAGCCGTCCGCGACAGTGGCCATGGCGTTAAACTGAGGCCAATTATCGGGAAAGATGAAGTTGGCAAACTGCTCGGGCCAACCGTATACCGGGTGCGCGCCAGCGGCTATTTGCTCGAATCCAGCCACCCACACCTCGTCTCCCGAGATGGTCGTCGGGTAAGCGAAGTAGACGAACACCCGGGAGAGCAGCGCGATGTTGAAGATGTTCATGCCCGTACCACCGAAGGCCTCCTTACCGATGATCACGGCGAAGGCAACGGATACCCCGAGGATCCAGAGCGGGAGGTCCGGCGGCATGATGAGCGGGATCAGCGAACCGGTCACCAGGAAGCCCTCCTCCACGGAGTGCCCTTTCTTAGCCGCGTAGTAGAACTCGATGCCGAGGCCCACGAGGTGGGTCACCACGAAGATCGGGATGATCTTGATCAGGCCGTAAGCGAGCTTCAGGTTGATGGCTTCGAAGAAGCCCGTGTGTTCACCCAGCGCCACGAAGTGCTGCTGACCGATGTTGTAGGTACCGAACAGGTACAGCAGCTGCATGCCGATAACGACGAACACCATCAGGCGCTTGAGGTCCATCCCGTCACGGATGTGCACGCCGTTTTTGGTGGTCGTGTTCGGCGTGAAGGCAAACGTGAAGAACGCATCGTAACCCGTGTGGAGCAGTGGGTACTTCTCCTTGTCCGGCGTATTTGCGTGTAGAAAATCGGCGACTTTCTTCATAAGTAGTTTAACGAAGGACCGTAGCTAGTAAGAGGGGTGTTGGACTGAACTAACGTAGGGGATGCCGTGCGGTTTCGCAGCGGCTACCCCTGCGCGCGCATCACCTCGAGCCCGTCGCGGAGTATGCGTTGCAAAGGCTGTTTCGACGTACACGCAAACTCGCAGAGCGCCACGTCTTCCTCCACGAGCTCGTAAATCCCTAAGCCTTCCATACGTTCGAAATCGTTGGCCATGATGGCCTTCATCAGGTGCTGGGGCAGCACATCCATCGGCAGCACGGCTTCGTACTCCCCGGTGACGACGAAAGCCCGGCGTTCGCCGTGCGAGTTCGTATTCGCCTTGAAGCGGTAATCGCCGAGCAGGGCGTTCGGGTAAGTCCCGGAGCGGCTCGGCCGCGGGAGGATCGGCAGCAACCAGCCGAAGAGTTCGTAGTAGTTACCCTCCTCGATCACGGTGAGCTGATCGTCGTAAAAGTCGAGGAAGCCATCGGGCTGCGTTTGGGCGCCGCTCAGCACGTCCCCGCTGATGAGGCGAATGTCGTTCTCCGTTTCCTTGAGGCGCCCTTTGATCAGGTCGGCTACACTCGCCCCGAGGTAGGTCTGCAGGTACATCGGCTGCTCGAGCTCATCGCCGACGAGGGCTACGGTCCGACGCGTGTCGAACTGACCGTGCGTGAAGAGTCGACCGATCGTAATCACCTCCTGCACGCCGGCGGTATACACGACCTGATCCGATCCCACGGGATCGATGTGGTGCACGTGGACACCGACGTTTCCGGCGGGGTGCTTCCCCCTGAAGTAGTGCTTCTCGACCCCCGCCGCGTTGCTGAACGCCGTAGACGGCGCGGAGCCCGCGCGGGCGTCAAGACCGAGGTGCACCTTGCCGGGAGTCAGGGCGTTGAGCACATCTAGACCGCGTTGGAAGGCGGCCTCCTGCCCGTCGATGACGACGTTGAGGTCCGGGGCGAGCGGCGCGGTATCGAACGTGGTGACGAAGATCGCCTTAGGTACGTCGAGCGGGTCGGGAACCACGTTGAACGGGCGCTGCCGCAGCATGGGCCACGCACCGTTGGCCAACATAAAGTCTACGACCCCCTGTCGGTCCCCATTGAGGCTAGGCACCTCGTGTTTTGCGAAGGCGATCTCCTTGTCGGCGAGGAGGACTACGTTGGCCACCAGGCGCTTCTCGCCCCGGTTGATCTCGATGACCTCCCCGCTCACGGGCGCGCAGTACTTGATCTCGGGGCGCTTCTTGTCGTAAAAAAGGACGTCGCCGGCCTTGACCTGGCTGCCTACCTCCACCTCGAGTTTCGGGATGGGCGACATCCCGATGAAGTTCGGCGGCTGAATGCCGAAGCGCGTACCGTTGGCCGGCTCGACGATGTTCTCGGCTTCGCCGAGCAGGTTTACGTCGAAGCCCTGGCGCAAGAAAGTAACGTTCTTCTTGTCTACGTTGGGCGGCAACTTCTTGCTGAAGATCTCGTCCCGCGAGGGGATGATGCTGAAGTTTTGCCCGGTACTCGCCGCACCGGTTTGGACTGCCTCAACGGAGAGGAAGCTGTTGCCGACCATGATCACCACGGTGATCAACAGCGCCACTACGATCCCGATGAGCGTGTATTCGGCCAAGTTGGATCCGGTCGTCTCCGCCTGGGCAAAGCCGATGGCGGGCAACAGGAGCAACAGTAAACAGGGAACCAATCGCGATAACCGCATAGCCTTTCGGGGGTCTTGGGGATTTCCCGGCGAAGATACACGGACCCTACGTTCAGGTCCGGTCGCGGTTTCTCTACAGGTCTTTATTTAGACAGCCTCCATCCTGAGTCGCCTCCAGTTGTAGTACCCCACGCCCGCGAGCAGGGTGTAAACCACGAAGAGCCCGGCGAATAGCGCCGAACCTTTGGCGCTGTAAAGGTAGACGTACAGCACATCCATCGCGAGTAAGTACAGCCAGTTTTCGAGCTTTCGTTCGACGAGCAGGAAGGTGCCAACCACACTGAATACGGTGGTTAGCGCGTCGAGGTACGGAAAGCTCACCTTGGTGTAGGCTTGCGCCAAAACTCCGCACAGGAGGCTCACCGCCAGGCCGCCGGCGATGATGTAGGCGTGTTCGCGGAGACTGAGGGCCGTGATGGGCTTGACCCGCTCCGGCCCCCGGGCAGCGCGGCGGGTTTGCCAGCGCCACAGGCCGACCACCGCCATCGCGGCGTAGAATATATTCAATCCCGCGTCGAAGAGCAGCCGGTAGGCAAACCAGACCTGGTAGCTCACCAGGGCGCTGCTCACGAAGGCGAAAGGCCAACACCAGGGGGAATTTAGACTGGCTAGTACGACGTAAACGAGGGCCAGCACCACTGCGATCACCTCGATCGCGGCCACCTACTCGGTCAGCTCGAAGGTGAACTGAACCTGTTCGATGATGCCGTTGCCGGAGGGGGCCGTTTGGTCGAGCACGATGTCGATTACGATCAGCTCGCCGGCATCTTTGTCGCTGGAGTCGAATACGGCCTCGATCTCGCCTTCGCCACCGGGCGGGATCTCGCCCTTCGTCCAGTTCAACGTGGTGCACTCGCAGGCGCTCACGATCCCGATACTCGCCGGCACCTCGCCCACATTCGTGAACCGGTAGACGTGCTCGCGCGTGTCGCCCTTCTTTACCGCTCCGAACTCGATGCGTCGCTCGTCGAACTGGAGCAGCGGCACGGCGCGCACCTCCTTCTCGTACGACAACGAACTTAGCTCGTCCAGCTCGGGCTCCACCACCGGGCGTCCAGCGGTAGGCGTAGTGTCCACCCGACCGGTCGTCATCCCGGCCGCCCGGGGTCCGCCCTTGCCGCCCTTGTTCCCGCTCGTGTCCGGGGCTGCGTTCGGGTCGACTTCCTCGCCGGTACTCGTGCGGCGCAGTTTGCGTACCTCGATACTCGTCGGCCCCTCGAGGATCTTGAATTCGGTGCGGCGGTTGAAACGGTGATCTTCGTTGCTGCACCGCTCGCCGTTCACGCAGGCGTTGAGAATGTCCGTCTCCCCGTAGCCCCTGGCCTGTACCCGATCCCCGGCGATCTCGCGCCCGAGCAGGTACTGACGCGCACTCTCCGCGCGGCGCTGGCTCAGGTCGAGGTTGTACGAATCTTCACCGCGGGAGTCGGTGTGGCTCCCCAGCTCGATGACGAGCTCCGGGTACTGGACCATCAGTTCGTGGATGTAATTGAGGTCCGGTTCCGCTTCCGGTAGGATCTTGTCGTCGTCGTAGTCGTAGTAGATGTTCGCCAGTCGGATGGGCTGGTTGATCGTAATCTCCACCATCTCGTCTTCCGGTGCCACCTCCTCGGGCTTGCGCTCGAGCACGAGCGTACGCTCCTCGGAGGCCGCCTCGGTCACGCCGACGGTGTTGAGCTCGACGCTGCTATCGAGGTAGCCCTCCCGGCGCGCCACGATCACGTAGCTCTTGTCGTCGAACAGCTCGAAGTCGAAGCGATTGCCCTTAGGGTTGCGCTTACGGGCGATAATCGTCGAGTCCCCGTCGGAGAGTTCCACCAAGTCGATACTCACGTTGGGGAGGAGCTGCCCCTCCCCGTCGAGGGTCGTCGCGAGCAAGGCGACCACGATCGGCTCCACGTCGAGTAGAAAAATGTCGTCGCAGCAGGTCTTCGATTTCACGGAGCGGGTCGGTGCCCGGTTCGACGTCAACACCCCGTGCTTACCCGTGGCGTCGAGCTGGAAGTAGCGGTCGTCCAAGCTCGAATTGAAGCCTTTGCCCATATTGGTCGGCGGACTCCAGTTTTGGCCGGACCACTCGGTGCGGAACACGTCGAAGCCCCCCATGGTGGCGAGGCCGTCGCTCGAGAAGTAGAGCACCCCGTCGCGGAAGAAGGGCGTCTCTTCGTTGCCGGGGGTGTTGACGGCCTGACCGAGGTTGACGGCGTCGGCGTAGTCGCCTTCGCCCCGCCGCGTGGCGTAGTACAAATCGTAGCCGCCCTGCCCCCCCGGCCGGTTAGAGCTAAAGAAGATCACCCGCTCGCCGAAGAGCTCCCCGAACGCCGGATTCTTCACGAAGCCCTTGCCCTTCAGCCCCGTCACCGGTTCGGCGTTGGCGAAGCTGCCGTCGTCGCCCGCGCGGAGGTAGTACAGGTCCGAGACCTCGATGTCCGAGCCGGCGAGCCTGTTGCGGACGAGCAACATCTCGGTCCCGTCCGGACTGAGCGCCAGGTTCGTCGTGTGCACGCCGCCCTGGTTGATGCCCGAACCGAGCGGAACCCCCTTGCCGTAGCCGCCGTCCTCCTGGCCCTCGGCCCGGTAGATACGGATGTCCTTGTTCTCGTCGCCCTGCTCGAACACCGTTCCGTTCTTCCCGAACGTCGCGTAGTAAAGCGAGCCGTCCGGGGCCAGTACCGGGGAGTACTCCTGGTTGGTCGTATTTACGGTTCGCCCGGCGTTGGTCACGGCGATGCGCGGGGGATCGGTCACCTCTATCGCTACCTTGGCGCCGACGATCTCGAGGTTGGCGCGGGTCACGAAGCCCCGCAGACTGTCCGTGTTCGCCCCGGCGAGCTTCGCCTGCCGCAGGAATTCTTCGAAGGTACCGATTGCCTCCGGGTACTCCCCGAGCATCTTTTGACTCCGCGCCAACCGGAACTGGGCCACGAGCTCCTCCCCTTCGTCCGCGCGCCGCAGCCTGCGTTCGTAGTAGCGTACCGCACTCGTGTAGTCGCGCAACTCGTAGTTGAGGTCCGCCAGCTTCAACGCTACCTCCCCGGAGGGCTCCTTGTCGTAAGCCTCTTTGTACAGCTCCAACGCGTTGTAGGGTCGGTGGGCGGCGAGCTGCTCGTCGCCCACCCGCATCAACGCCTCGTAGGTCGAGCCACGCAGCGGCTGCGCGCTACCGGCTCGGGCCAGCGCGAGCCAGCACAGCACCAGCGAAAAAGCAAGACGAAGGCAGTTCATAGGCAACTAAATCGAACGGGGGGCTAGATCTGCGGACAGAGGATCACCTCCTCCACCACGGGCTCTTTGTAGACTTTGAAAATATAACTCACGCCCACCTCAAACGCGGATTGGAGGCCGCTAGCCTGTTGCAAGCCGTTGGCGGAGATGTCGAAGCTGGCCGCCACCTTGAGGTTGCCCACCTCGACCCCCACCATCGGGTACACGAAGCGAGCGGGCAGCCGAACGCCGAGTCCGGCTTTGAGCAGGTACTTGTCGTCGAGTCCGAAGTAGCGGCCGACCATACCCTGGGCTTGTGCTTCCGCAAAACCGGCGGTGGTCTGCGCGAAGGCCATCGGCTCGATCAGCAGCTTCGACCCGAGCAGTTGCCGGTAGGCCGCCTGAACGCCGATCGTAACCGGGCGGCGGGCATCGTCCCGACCGCCGGGCGGTGCAGTCGGCGGATTCGGGTTCGGGGGGGTGGCCGGTATCGGCTCCCCCGTCAACAGACCGAATTTCGGTTGCGACACGTGCCGCGCGGAGGCGCCGATGCGGAAATTGCGGTTTTCGTCGAGCTGCCGCCCGAGGCTTACGCCCGCGGCGAAATCGATGCCCGACACCGAGGCGCCGTCGAGGCGGTCGGGACTCCCCCCCTGCCCCACGCCGCCGCCGCCGATCGACGCGTCTTGCTCGTCGTTGAGGATGATACCCGCGCCGGTGGTATTGACGCTGCGCTGGATCACCCCCCCCTGAACACCGAAGCTCAGGACCGTCTTCGAGCCCCCCCGACCCTCGCTCAGGATGCGGTGGATGGCCGCGCTCCCCTGGATGTAGCGCGTCACCAACTTGGCGTTGCCCGCCGCGTCGTTGGCGATCATGGCCCCGACGCCGAGCCACCCTTTTTTGCCGAGCATCGCGATCGGCGCATCCCCGTAAACCGTCGGCGATTGGTAGGCATCTTCGACCAGCCCACGCCACTGATCCCGGTAAATCCCCCCCACCCGCGCGGTACCCTCGTAGGCGCCCGTCAGGCCCGGATTGAGCCAGTGCGGATTGAACTCGGCGAGGGAGTAGTGGAGGTCCTGGCCGCAAAGCTGTGCCGCGAAGACGAGGGCGAGGCAGGCGCCGAGGGTTTTGCGGAAGCGGGCAATCATATAGCGGGGACTCGTGAGAAGCAAGTTTACGAAGATTCGGCGGTGGCGATAGCCCCTTCGAGCTGCTCCGCGATGGCCGCGGAACTTTGGTCGTGCATGCAACGAAAGTGGCCGCGCGGGCAGGCGTCGTAGCCGATGCGCGAACAGGGCTGGCAAGCGAGCCCGGGTACGCGGGCGTCGCGGCGGAGGCTTTCCAGGCCGGCCGGCATCCGGGGGTACATCCCGATGGCCGGTGCCGTGGAGCCCCACACCACGACGGTGGGTCGTTTGAGCGCCGCGGCGAGGTGCATGAGGCCGGTGTCGCCAGCGATCACGCCGCGCGCGCCGTCCAGTACGGCCGCCGAGGCGCGCAGCGAGAGCTCGTCGCAGAGATTCACCAGCTCCACATCGGGTTCAGCTTCCGCTAAAACGGCACGCTCGACCTCGCCGCTGAGCTCGAGCACGTCTTTACCCCCCAGCAAGACGACCGGTCGCCGGAGCTCCCGGATAGTCGCCGCGACGAGCGCCACCGGCATCCGCTTGGTGCGGTAAGTGGCACCGAGCACGAGGGCCACGTAGCCCTCGGGTAGATTTAGCGCGTTAGCTTCCTCGCGCTCCGCGGGCTGTACGAAGTAATCGAGCCCCGCGCCGTCGTCGCTGATCCCGAGCGGCGCGAACGCTTCGAAGTAGCGATCGACGAGGTGCTGGGGGCTGAGCACGTCGATGCCCCTCGGGAGGAGGCTCTTTTCGAAGTTCCGTTTGCGGAACCCGACGGCCGGAATACCGAGTCGCAGCCGCCAGCCGTGCGAGCGGAGGTTGCCGTGCAGATCGACGAAGACATCGAATTTCTCCCGCTTTAGATTCTGGTACGACTCCGAACCGAGGACGTGGAGCTTGCGGATGTAGGGATTGTGGTGCAGCACCTGCCCGGGTCCGGCCTTGGTTAACACGTGTACTTCGGCACCGAGCCGTTGGCTCAAGGTGCGATACACCGGGGTCGTTACCACCAGGTCGCCGATGGCGGAGAGTCGGAAACAGAGGACTTTGAGTTGCGGCACACCAAAACACTAAGACAAGCTAGATCTAAACGCAGCAAAGGTGGATCGGCGCTAGTCGATTAAGGTTAAAGGAGGTGGGCGATATTTGAAATCTGTGCAGGTTCACGCGGCCAAAGAGCCTGTCTAAGAACTTGTGGTCTGGTGGAATCGCAGCTGACTTGGGGCTCATCGAGGAAGAAAACGGGGGGATAGGAGCGTTATCATCACGAGGCTTTCGGACGACGGCGAGCTCCAAATCAACCGATTTTTAGTCGATCAGCAAGCTCATAGACGGGCGCTAGAAGCACAAACTGTGGGTACGGGCAGTAGTAGGGAGATGCTCTTCGAGCACTGATAAATGTCGCCGTATGAAAGCCGTCTACCTGCTCGCCGCCTTCACGCTCGGTTTTTGCGAAGGTCCCTCCGTTTTGGCGCAAGCCTCCGAAACCCCTCACGTCGTCGTCGACCAGTTTGGCTATCTACCGAATGCGGAGAAGGTGGCGGTGATCCGCGATCCCGAGGTCGGTTACGACTTCGCGCAGTCGTACTCGCCGGGACCGCTTCTCGAAGTACGCGACGCAAACACGCAGGAGATAGTTTACTCCGGCGCCCCGGAGCCCTGGGAAAACGGAGCGCTCCACGCGCAGCCGGGCGACCGCGGCCGGTGGTTCGACTTCTCGAGCGTCCGGCAGGCCGGTACTTACGTCGTGTTCGACACGGGCACCGGTTATGCGACCGGTCCGTTCGAAATCGTTACGGGCGTGTACGATAGCACGCTCTTCCACGCCGCCCGCACGTTTTACTACAACCGGGCAAATTTGGCGAAGGAAGCGCCTTACGCGAAGGGCGGCTGGACGGACGGCGCGAGCTTCGTCGGTCCCGATCAGGACACCGAGGCGCACGACGGTGTACCGCCAATCATCTACACGGGCTACTCCTTCTACTAGACCGACTGCCTTCTATTAAACCGACTGAAAGGTTTCTTCGACGAGTACCCACTGGGGGTAGCGCACTGCTCCGACATTCCCGATTCGGCGCACGTCCACTGGCGCTTTCACTAGTTTACGGGCAAGGTGCGCGTCGAGGGCATCCTGAGCCGCGTCGACGGCGACAACGTTCGCGGCGAGCTCAGTGAGCGGGGGGGGGTACAGGTGCGGTGAGGACACAGGATCGGTAGCCCGGGGATTCCTGCCGACGGTTCACTGCTCCACGATTTCGTACACCCGTCCACCGTACGTCTCCGGTATCTCGACCCCGAACCCGGTCTCCATCAGTGCTGTACCCGTCCCCGTCGCTACCGGCGCACCGCCTGGGGCCTCGCGTACCACGTAGTTCCCCGCCGCGAGCAGATCGCTCACCACCACCTGTCGCGCGGTCTCGTGGCCGCCCTGGCGGAACACGCCCACCACCCCACCCGAGCCCGTGCGGTGATTCACGCGCTGCCAGCCGTCCCAAGCCCCCTCGCGCGGCTCCCCAAAGCCGGGCAGGTCGCGCCGGAACGACATATAGTCGTGCCGCGCCTGCGCCGCGTCCATCCACTCGCTCCACGCTCGGATCTCCGCCCGGCGGGCGGGCGCCAAAGCACGCGGATCGCCGAGCACGATGGGTAGGGTCCCGATCAGGGACTTGAGCCCCAACACGAAGTCCGGATCGTCCATCGGCAGATTGCCGATCACCAGACTCCCGGCCGGGAGTACCGGCGAGCGCCACCACGCCAGGTGCCTGACACGCAGTGCCCCGGTGGGCGCGGGCTCCTCGAAGTTGGACAGCCAGTTGCCCTCGGCGTGTTGCGCGATGGCGTAGTCCATCAGGTGAAGTTTACCCGCCGTCTCGAAGGTGCAGTCGATAAACAGTTCCGGGGCCTCGGCGTGGAGTTCGTCGAAGAGCGCGAGCAGGCGCTCGTACAGCACGGTAATGGACTCGGGTTGGTCGCGGTAGCCCGGGTGGTCGGTGGCGTAGCTCGCCGCGACCGAGTCGTCGTTGACGTAGGGACTGGTCACGATCGCGAGGTCGAGTTTGGCGTAGGCCAAGCCGTACTCCTCCACAAGTCGTAGCAGCGTCGCCTTGATGTAGCCAAACCAGTCCGTCCCCATCGAGGCCGTGAAGAACCGGTTGCCCGTCGAGGAGACGTAGTGCAGATTGCCCGGGCGCCCCTCGGGATCTTCGACGAACCACTCGGGGTGCTCTTTGAAAACCCTGGCGTCACCCGTGGCCGAAGCCACACTCACCCACAAACCAGGCTTCATCCCGAGGCGCGCGATCTTGTCGAAGCTAGGGCGGAGCCCGCCGCGGAACTTCGCCGTGTCTACAATCCAGTCGCCGTAGTTGCCGCCCCACCATTCTTGCGAACTCGTGCCCCCGGCGTTGACCTGCCAGCCGTCGTCGATGACGAACTCCCTGAGCCCGCACTCGGCGGCCGCCTCGGCCACCGCGCCGATCAGCGTGTCGTTCACGAAGGTGCGGAACGGGTACCAAGTGTTGTAGACGAAGGTCGGCTTCTCCGCCAGCTGGTGAAACCGCAGCCGCATGTGGTCCACGACGAAGCGATTGACCGGCCCGTCCACCACCGCGAACGCGTCGTCTGTATCGGTATACAGCGCCACGAAGGTCCGGAAGCTGGTCCAGGACTGCCCCGGGGCCAGCCACTTACGGAAGGGGAAGTCCTGCCCGAGGTGCGTCATCCCGATGGTGACGTCGTTGTTGCGCCCCTCGGTGTGGTAGGCGGTGCGCTTCACGACCCCGACGGCCTCGTTGCCGAGGGCGAGCCCACGCCTGCCGCGCGCGTCGTGGACCACAACCAAGGGATCGTGCCAGTCCCCGACGAAGCGCCCTAGGTGCCGCATCCGCGCGTACTGGTGGTACACGACGGCGTGTACGCGATCGACGGTCGTCGCTAAATCCTCCACGTCGAGCGCCTCGATACGGAGGCTCGGACCGCCAGCCGTACCCGTGTGTTCGAGCGCGATCCACTTGCGGACCACCGGGAGGTCCGGATACAGGACGTAGTACAGGGTGAGGCGCAGTGGGTACCGCGTGCTGGTCAGTTGGACGCTCGCGCCCCGCCCGCCGTCGCTGTGGTCGTAGGCCTCGGGCCGTTGGTGCGTCCAGCCACCGAGGCCATCTACGCGCTCCCCGTCGAGCAGGAGGGCAAACTCTGGCCCGCCCGCCGTAACGAAATCCGTAGTGTCCCCCACGAGCAGGAGGCTGCTCGTGAAGATGCTGTCGCCGGCGAGCTGCACGACGCGCCTCACCAAACCATTGTCGAGCGCCAGGCTGTCACCTCGGTAAACGAAGTAGGGGGCTTGCGCCAAAACCTGCGTCAGCGAGACGAGGGCGAGAAATGCGGGTAAGAACGGTTTCATAAGCGGGTTAATTCGGTACGGCTCCCCAATCGGCCAGGCAGCCCCGGTAACGGACATACGGTAGACGGTTTTGGCGGAAGCCGACACCGCGTAGGACCATCGTTCAGCCTCCACGACGTCCACGTTAACGAGCGTGAAGGTCAGCGTTTCGAGGGAGATCTGCCGGCGTACGCCAAAACGCTAGACCGGCTCAATCCTTTGAGTTCACCGAGCGATGGAGGATGATTAGCCCGGTTGACTACCTTCCGGCTTTTCGCCGCAACCGCTCCACCTCCCCATGACTAGATAGGGTACTGGTAAGTGGAACAGCCTGGGACACTAGGTCTGGGTTGATGGTGTCCTACTTCAACAAGCCCGCCCCGTGCCGAGCCCCGATCGCCGCGACTTCCTCAAGACCTCCCTCGCGCTCGCGGCCTTCGCACCGGTACCTATGGCGGCGAGCGCATCGGGGCTCGCTGCGGGGACGACAGACCCCGGATGCGACGAACGCCACACGCCGCTCGGCACCCCCAGGACGGGCGGGGAGCCGCATACCGGGCTGCTGTTCTCGCAGCTGGGCTACCCGACGGGCACCCCGGTCCGCGTCATTGTGCGAGCCCCCTCCCCGGATGCCCTCGGCGCCGCGGCCACCTGCACGCTCGGCGGCGCCGGGGGTACGCCCGCCAAGCGCGTGTCCCTCGAGCCCTGGGGCGAGCGCTGGCGGTCGCACTGGTGGGTAGCCGACTTCGGAGACGCCGTACCTCCGGGCGTCTACGCAGTCGCCGTCGAGGACGAGGCCACCACGCCGCTCCGGGCCCCGGGGCTGCGCGTCGCCGATGACGTACTGTGGCGCGAGACGTACGACTGGTCCACCGTGGAGATGCTGCTGCGCCGCAGCTACTTTACGAAGGTGGGCGCCGGGTGGCAGGACGCCGGGGCGCTCTGGGCCGAGAGCCCGGCGCAGAGCGCGATGCTGATCTGCCTGTGCGACGTGGCCCAGTCCGGTCTACCGGAACTCACCCCCGAATTCCTCGGGCGCCTTTACGCGCAGATCGTCATCGGGGCGGACTACCTCGTGCTGTGCGCCGACAAGGCCGTCGAGCTCGGACACCCCTCGGGCGCACAGAGCCACGATGTGATCGGGCACGAGGAGTACGTCCTCCCGAACGACACCATGAAGGCCGTCGTGGCGCTGTACCGGTCGATCTCCGCCCTGCCGGTCGAGGCCTTCGCGGACAAACGCGAGCGCTACCGCGCCACGGCCAAGGCCAGTCTCGACTACCTCCTCACCGCCGCGCGCCCCATCGGCGAGCAGGGCATGAGCAAGTTGCAGCGTGGCCTGCCGGAGGGGGCACCCATTCCGGCGGACGAGTGGCCGACACGCGACCTGCTGTTTCTGTGCTGGGCGACCCTCGAGGGCGTCAAGGCCGGCGACGACAGCTATCTCCCGGCCTGTACGGGGTTCGCGCGGCAACTGTCGGAGCGGCAGATTTCAGCCGCGGCGGCCGTCGAAGGCTTCTACGGACACTTCCGGGAGTTCAGCTCGACACCGCACGCGGAGCCCCTGTGGACCCACTGCATCAACTCCGAGCAGGAGCTCCGCTTCGGGACCGACATCGGGGCCATTTTCGCCAACTACCTCGTGCCACTCTTCGAGCTCGTCGAGCGCTACCCGACCCACGCCGACGCGCCGGTGTGGCGACGGACCTTGCGCAACTACGCCGAGGGCTACCTCGTGCCCACCTGCGCGCTGAACCCCTTCTCCCTCGTGCCCAACGGCGTGTACCCCGGCGAAGGCCCGGTGTGGTTCGCCGGCCCCTTCCACGGCAGCAACGCCATCTACGGCTACACGGCGGCCTTCGCGAGCCGCGTGTACGGGCTGTGGCCCGACGCTCGCCTCCGCGACATCGCCCTCGGCAACCTCCAGTGGGTTGCGGGCCTCAACGCCGGCATCACGCGCGAGAACATCAAAATGGGCTCGGTGATCTACACGGCCGACGTTCCCGAAAACATCGCCCTGCCGGCCAGCATGATCTGCCGCGTCGGGCGGCGCTGGGCGGGGACGTGGTTCCAGACCCAGGGCGTAGTGTGCAATGGATTCTCAGTGGGACCGCAGTTCGAACTCGATGTCGCGCCGACCCGGGCCAACGATGCGCCGTCTTCTTTCACGGAAGAAGATTGGATCCCACACAGCGCCGCGTTCCTTACCGGACTCATGCAGTACAAGCGTGTTTTCGCGTAAGCGCCCCAACTCAACACAGGACCACCAAACCACCGCACCACCAAACCACCTACTGCCGTGAACAAGCCCACCGTCGCCGAACTGGCGAAAATGATCGACCACACAATCCTCCACCCGACGCTCGGCGACGAGGACCTGCGCCAGGTGTGCGAGGAGGCCCGCCGCTACAGGGTGGCCTCGGTCTGCGTAAAGCCCTACATGGTACCGATGGCGAAGGCCCTGCTCGCGGGCAGCGACGTGCGCGTAGGCACCGTAATCGGCTTCCCGCACGGGATACAGACGATCGCCACGAAGGTGTCCGAAACGGAAGAACTCACCGCGGCCGGCGCCCAGGAGGTCGACATGGTCATCAACGAGGCCCGAGTCCTCGAGGAGGACTGGGATTACGTGACCGCGGAGGTTCGGGCGGTGACCGAGGCCGCGCACGCGGCGGGTGCCACCGTGAAGGTGATCTTCGAGACCGACTACGTTGGCGACCACGCCCTCGTCAAACGGCTGTGCGAGGTCTGCACGGAGGTAGGGGCAGATTACGTCAAAACCTCGACGGGCTTCGGGTTCACGAAAGGGCCGGACGGACGCTACGGCTACACGGGCGCCACCGAGGAACACCTCCGTCTCATGGTCGCGAGTACGGGACCGAACACCCGCGTCAAGGCTTCGGGGGCGATCCGTGACCTGGACCGCCTGCTGCTGGTGCGAGAGATAGGTGCGGCGCGCTGCGGCGCCACGGCCACCGTCGCGATGCTCGAGGAGGCGCGCCAGCGCTTCGGCGCCGACGCTATCGCCTAACGATGATTCCCTAAACCCACCCTACATGTACTTCGCCGAATCTTACCCTACGGCTATCCTCCTGTGCGTAGTCACGATGATCGGGTGGGGCTCGTGGGCTAACACGCTCAAGCTCTCGCCGCCCGACTGGAGCTTCCCGCTGTACTACTGGGACTACGCGCTCGGGCTGGTGCTCACGGCGCTGGTGTTCGGTTTCACCTTCGGGAGCACGGGCGCCGAGGGGAGGGCTTTCCTACCCGACCTCGCGCAGGCCAGTTGGATAGCCATCGGCGGGGCGGTGGTCGGCGGGATCGTGTTCAACCTGTCCAACCTACTCATCGTGGCCGCCACGGCGATCGCGGGAATGTCGGTGGCGTTCCCGATTGCGGTGGGGCTGGCGCTGGTCATCGGCGTGGTGGTCAACTACCTGGGCGTACCGGAGGGCAATCCCTACCTCATTTTCGGGGGGACGCTGCTGGTAGTGGTCGCGCTCTTGCTCAACGCGCGCGCGTACGCAAAACTGCCCGGGGACACGGCCGCGGCGAAGGGCAAGGGCATCGGGCTGGCCGTGGTGTCGGGCGTGCTGATGGGCTTTTTCTACCGCTTCGTGGCCGACGCGATGATTACGGACTTCGCCAACCCGGAGGCGGGGCAGCTCACGCCGTACTCGGCGATGTTTATTTTCACCCTCGGCATTCTCGCTTCGAGCTTTCTGTTCAACTATTACTTCATGCGCCGACCCATCGAGGGAGCCCCAGTGCGTTTCGCGGACTACCGCTCGCGTGGGACACCCCGTGTTCACCTGATCGGCCTGGCCGGGGGTGCCATCTGGTGCACGGCGATGGAGTTCAACCTCGTGGCCGCCGGCACGGCGGGTCCGGCCATCAGCTACGGGCTCGGACAGGGTGCGACGATGATTGCGGCCTTCTGGGGCGTGGTAGTCTGGAAGGAGTTCGCTGCCGCAAAACGGGAGGCCAACGCTCTGCTGCTGGGCATGTTCGCGTTCTTCATCGCAGGCCTCGTGCTGATCGTCGCGGCGAAGGCCTAAACCCAGTTGCCCATGTCGATCCCCAAGGCCAAGTCTATCGTCGTCGTCGGAAGCTCCAACGTCGATCTGATCATGAAAGTCCCCCGGCTCCCGGCCCTCGGGGAGACCGTCACCGACGGCACCTTCGCGCAGGTGTTTGGCGGGAAAGGCGCCAACCAGGCCGTCGGCGCGGCGCGCGCGGGTGGTCGCGTGACGTTCGTCAACTGCATCGGCGACGACGCCTACGCGGAACGGATGGTCGAGGGTTTCACGGGCGATAAGATCGACTGCACGTACGTCTACCGCGAGACGGGGATCGCCTCCGGGCACGCACTCGTGATGGTCGGGGCGGCCGGCGGCAATTACCTCACGGTGGCGCCGGGGGCCAACTACCGACTCACGCCCGAGCGCGTGGACGCTGCGGCGGGGGTGATCCGTGGCGCAGCCGTGCTGTTGGTCCAGAACGAGATCCCGCTCGCGACGACGGCCCGCGCCATGGCGATCGCGCACGCGGCGGGCGTACGGATCCTCTGGAACTTCGCGCCGTCCGCGGAGTTTCCCCGTCATTTGCTCGACTATGCCCCGGGGCTTATCGTCAACGAGGTAGAGGCCGCGGCGGTAACGGGCGTGGCGCAGGTCGGTCGCGAGAACGCAGCCGAGGTAGCTCGGCGAATGGTCGAGATGGGGTGTTCGCTGGCCGTCGTGACGCTGGGGGAGGCCGGGGCGGTGGCGCTCGCGCGGGGCACCGAGGAGGCTGTGTACGTGCCGGCGTTCAGCGTCGAGGCCGTGGACACAACGGCGGCCGGGGACGTGTTTTGCGGCACGCTGGCCGTGGCGCTCAGCGAAGACCACCCGCTAGCGGAGTCCCTGCGGTTCGCGTCGGCGGCCGCGGCGCACAGCGTGACGGTGTTCGGGGCGCAGCCTTCGGCCCCGACGCGGGAGGCGGTCGAGGCCATCCTCGGGGGGTAGCCTACGCGCCCTCAGCGGCACCCCACGCCCCGGAGGTCGACGCTCGGGACGCTCGGCACGGGGTCGTCGAGCTGTCCGGCGATCACGTCCTTCAGTTGGCGCATTCGATCTACGCGGGCGGGAGGTGCTGCGCGGGGCGCTCACCGGCGCCGAGCACTGCCCCGGCCTACGGACCCCTCGGCTCCCGAGGGGCGCCCACGCGGTGGAATCCCAAAGCGGCCCCGGTGTATCGCGAAAGCTGCTCGTCATAAATTAGGCAATAAATTCAGCCGGTCGACAGGTATTGCCAATTTTGCGCTGTACATTCATCGCATACCAGAATTTATGTTGGAAAATCCACCTTCCCAGCGCAGGTTTCCTTAGCCGCTAGTCTATCCCCCGGACCCATCCCGAACGGAAACACGCGCCCCACCGTGCTAAACCTTCGGAACCATGCTTCGATCTCTACTCCTTATCCCCTGCCTACTCGCGGTCTCGGCGATCGGCTCAACGCAAACGATGCCGGTGAGTACGGCCTCCAACTCCGCGCGCGAGAACCTGGACCGCGGCCTGAGCTACATGCTCGCCAGCAACGACGCGCTCGCGGCCAATCACTTCGACGCGGCCCTGCGCGCCGACAGTGCCTTCGCCCTCGCCTACCTCTACCGCGCCCTGGTTTCCCCGCTCGACGCCGAGAGCTACATGGAGAGCGCCAAGCTCCACGCGCAGCGGGCCACCGAGGCCGAACAGGCGCTCGTGCAGGCGCACGTGGCCGGATTCGCCGGGGATACCGAAGCGGAGGTATCGGGCCTCACCGCACTCGCCGAACGCTTCCCGCAGGATCTGAACGTGCTCTTCGACCTCGGCTACACCGAAGGTGGGCGCGGCAACAGCGCCGCCGCCGTCGCGATCGCCGAACAACTCCTCGAGGCGGACTCCACCTTCTTCCCCGCCTACAACATCATCGGCTACGCGGAGATGGAGCAGGGCCGCATACCGGCCGCCGAAGACGCCTTCCGGAAGCAGCTGAAGCTCGCCCCGCTCGAGGCCAACCCCTACGACTCCTACGGGGAGTTCCTCCTCGAGGAGGGGCGCTACGAGGAAGCCCAGATGCAGTTCGAGCGTGCGCTCGCCATCGACCCCGACCTCGCCTACACCCGGACCAACCTCGTGCGCCTCGACCTGGAACGCCTCAACCGACAACTGGAGGCCGCTTTCGCAAAACAAGATGCGCGGGCCTGCAGCCGCTTTTACACCCAAAACGCGAGCCTGTCCCCGCCCGGCGTGGAGCTCGAATCCGGACGGGCCGCCGTCGCGGCGTATTACCAAACACTGTTTGCCGAGGGCACCGACGAAATCCGCTTGAAAACCGAAGAGGTGTTCACCAAGGACGACACGGCCGTAGAGATTGGCGCGGCCGAGATGCTCACGGATGGACTCGTGGTGAGAAAAGCCCGCTACTCGGCGGTTTGGCTTCGCGAAGGCTACACCTGGCGGCTCCACCGCGAAATGTGGAATACCTACGGAGAGGACGCGCTGGCTTCCGGCAGGTGAGATAACGCACTAACCGAGGGGCTGCGCCGTACGCGACGGTTCCGTTTTAGCCGGGGGTACCCGCTTCTTGTTCCGGATCCGTTTGGGACCGTACCAGAGCCACAGGCCCGAGGCGAGCATCAGCAGTAACCCGAAGCCGAGCACGTTCATGCTCCCGAGCTTGAAGGCCTCCGACACGATGGAGCCGTCGTGAATGCGTTCGATCCAATCCGCGTTACGCTGCCCGAGGTTGAGCACCCGTCCGGTGATGCCGTCGATCTGCGCTTCCCAATCCCCCCGCTCGAAGCGCACCTTCACGGTACTCACGTCGGGCCGCACGTCCATGCGGTCGACCGTGAGGTCGGCGTGGGGTCCCAACTCCGCCGCGAGGGCCGTTTTGGCGGAAGCCTCGAGATCGGCGAGGGGGAGCCAGGCGCTCAATTCGCCCGGGGAACCGCGTTGCGTACCGGGCTGCAGCCATTCGGATTGCTTTTTCCAGCCGAGCAGCACGCCGGTAACCGCCGAAACGAGTACGAGGGCCGCGAGGAGGAGCCCGAGGCCGCGGTGCCACCGGCGAGACGTGCGAATACTGCCAACCAGAGTTGCCCTCCCTTGCGTCACGTAGCCAAGGTAGGGTCTTTCGGCTTCGCTTTAGCGTCCGCGTCCGTCCACGCCAAGTGGAAGAGGGCGTCGCCCTGGCTGATCACGGGGCTGTTGTCGTGCCCGATGATGTAGGCCTTGCGCGGGGCGACGATCGGCTCCTCGTGGCGCCCGTACGGATCGCGCACGTAGCCGAGCACCTCCCCTTTCGTTACGCTCTCCCCGCTGGCTACCCGCCACTCGAAGAGGCCGGCGCGTTTGGAACGCAACCAGCTGTGGTGGTCGAAATTGGTGATCGGCTCCAGCGGGGGGGCCGCCGGGCCGGGCAACATGCCCTCGGATACGAGTACGCGCAGGGTGCCCGCCAGGCCCATCTCGATGGTGTTGAGGTTGAGGCGCGCGTTCTCCCCGCCCTCGTAGGTGAGGATCGGTTTACCCAACTTGTTGGCGGCGCTGCGCAGGGTTTTTTGGATGGGCCGACTCTCGAGCACGATGGGCGGGGCGAAAGCGGCCGCGAGTCCGCGGGCGCGCGTATCGCTCGGCGAAAAGCGGAGCTGGGGGTGGTTGTAGTGCGAGCGACCGCCCGTGTGGAAGTCGAGGCCGAAATCGATCAGGGGGAGGATCTGGTGCGAGAGCGTGAACGCGACCCGACTCGCGAGCGAGCCGGTCGCGGAGCCGGGGAAGGAGCGATTGACGTCCTTGCCGTCCGGCACGGCGCGGGAGTAGTTGAGGAAGCCGAACACGTTGAGCAGCGGGATCCCGATGATCGTACCGCAGAGAAGTCCGTCGAGCATGCCGTCGAACACGGCGCGGCGAACGATCTCGATGCCGTTGATCTCGTCGCCGTGCACGCCGCCGAGTAGCAGCACGACGGGTCCGGGGTTAACCGACCGGACTACGTGCGCCCGGATACGTATGAGCGTCCCGGAGGGCAGCCGACCCACGGAGAGATCGACGAGCGCGTGTTCGCCGGGTTCGACTCTTACCTCCCCGATGCGCAGGACCTCACCCTCCCGCCTTGCGGTTTTTCTGTCGATCTTGACCTCGCCATCGTTTTTCTTGCGGCTTTCGCCGGAGTCGGATTTCTTAGACACGGGGTACGGGGGTATTGGCGGTGAGGCGGGCTAGGTGTTCGATCATGACGCCGGCCACGTCGACGCCACTGACGCGTTCGATGCCCTCGAGCCCGGGAGAGGCGTTGACCTCCATAACGAGTGGACCGCGCTCGGAGCGGAGCAGGTCGACCCCCGCGATGCCGAGGTTTACGCAGTCGGCGGCGCGAACGGCTACCGCTCGCTCTTCGGCGGTGAGCTCGACGCGCTCGCCGTGGCCGCCGAGGTGCAGGTTGCTCCGAAATTCTCCGGCGCCGGGGATGCGGCGCATGGCGGCCACGATCTCCCCGTCGACGACGAGGACGCGGACGTCCTCCCCGTGCGATTCGGCGATGTACTCCTGCAGCATCACCCCCTGGTGAAGGGAGGCCATCGCGTCGAGTATCGAGCGACCGCTCTGGGCGTCGCGCGCGATGATGACCCCGGCCCCGTGGGTGCTCTCGAGCAGTTTTAGCACGAGCGGAAATCCACCCAGCAGCTCGGTGAGCTCTTCGAACTGGCGCGCGTCGTTGAGCATCGCCGAGTCGGGAATCGGGACGCCGGCGCCGAGCATCGCGGTGTGCGCGCGCCACTTGTTGCGGGCGAGGAGCAGTCCGGTGGGCCCCGGCACCACCGTGGCCCCCGCCGCGGCCAGGTGCGTGAGCACGGCGGCGGCCAGCGGGGTGTAGGTCGGACTGATCCGCCCGATGACCGCATCGGGATTCCGCAATCTTTGGTTGCGGTAGTACAACTCCACGCCGTTGCCCCGCAGCGCGGTGTTGATGCGCGTGTAGTCCGCCACGTAGGCCCGGTGGCCCCGTTTGCGCGCCGCACGCAGCAGGGACTTGGTGGAGTAGAGCTCGGCGGAGCGACTGAGGAGGAGCAATTTCAAGGGGCCGAAGGTAGCGGGGGGGCGAGTAGTTTGGGCGCCTATGGAGCGAGCGCTCAATAATCCGCGCACCGTCCGGGGGTGGGCGATGTTCGACTGGGCGAACAGCGTCTACGCACTCGTGATCACCGTGGCGGTGTTCCCGGCCTACTTCCAGAGCCTGTCGGACGAGCCGGTACGGCTGATCGGCCGCACGTACGACCTGCCGAGCCTATTCTCCTACGCCATCTCGGCCACCTACCTGGTGCTCGCCGCCGCGATGCCGCTGCTCTCGGGTATTGCCGACATGAGCGGCAAGAAGCTGCAGTTTCTAAAACGTTTCACGCTCGTGGGTAGCCTCAGCTGCGTGGGTATGTTCTGGTTTAGCGGGCTCGAGCGCCTCGGTCTGGGTACGCTGCTGTTTATGCTGGCCACGGTGGGGTACTCCGGCGCGCTCGTGTTCTACAACGCCTTCCTCCCCGAGATCGCCAGCGAGGACTACTACGACAGCACGAGCGCCAAGGGCTTCAGCTACGGCTACATCGGCAGCGTATTGTTGCTCATCGTCTGCCTCGTGATGATCCTCAACCCGCAACTGATCGGCCTGGCGGAGGACGCCACGGGGATGGCTACCCGCATCTCCTTCGTGCTGGTGGGGGTATGGTGGTTCGGGTTCGCGCAGTACGCGTTCGCCCGTTTGCCCAAAGATCGAAAGCAGAGGATGCCGGACGGGTGGCTCCGCGAAGGGTACCTCGAGGTTGCGCAAACTTGGCGCCGGGCGCAGACCGTCCCCTTCCTCGTGCGCTTTTTGCTGGGGTTTTTCTTTTACAGCGCCGGCGTGCAAACCGTACTTTTCCTCGCGAGCACCTTCGCCGAGAAGGAGCTGGATTTCGGGACGGCGCAGCTTATCTACGTGGTGCTCGTCCTACAGATCGTCGCGATCGCCGGGGCGGCGCTCTTCGCCTGGGTGAGCACGCGGGTGGGCAACATCAACGCGCTGATCGGCATGCTCGTCATCTGGTCGCTCGTGTGCGGGCTCGCCTACTTCGTGCACGGCGATACGGCGTTTTACGGTCTCGCGGGACTCGTAGGATTGGTCATGGGCGGCGTGCAGAGTCTTTCCCGCTCCACGTACGCCAAGCTCATCCCCGAAGGCACGACCGACACCACGAGCTACTTCAGCTTCTACGATTTGCTCGAGAAGGTGGCCATCGTGGTCGGTACGTTCTCCTTCGGGATCATCAATCAGGTGACCGGCGGCATGCGCCTCTCCATGCTCAGTCTCGTCGTGTTCTTCGCCATCGGCGGCGGCTTCCTCTGGGGTGTGCGTAAGGTGGGACGCCAGCCGGTGCTCACGCCGGAAGCAGTCGGCTGAGCAGCGACCCGCTTACCACTTTCGCCTCCGATCCGCCGGGTGCGAATTGCGGCAGCGGCAAGCCGTGCGTTTTAGCGTAAGCGGTGTAGTACTCGGCACGACTCGGGTGCTCCCCGTCGACGACGTTGAATACGGGCACCGTCCAGAACGGCTGATCGAGCAGGGCGGTAACGACCTCGATCACGCGATCGCGACTCACGAGATTCACGGGCTGATCGCCCTTGTCGAGCTGTCGTCCGGCGAGCTGCTTCCCCGGGTGCCGCTCGCCCCCCACCAGGCCGGCCAGTCGCAGAATCACGTTCGGCCGCTGGCTCTGGGCTTGTACCTGCGACTCCGCCAGCGCCAAGCTCCGCGAGCGGAGCGAAGGCCCGAGCAGCGGCGTAGCCTCGGTCACCACCCCGTCGTGCCCCTCGTACACCGCCGTGCTGCTGCAAAACACGATGCGACCGCTCGGCTGACGGCGGCGGTAGTGTAGTACCGCGGATAGTACGGTGGCCGGGTAGGCACGACGGAGCGCTTCGGTGCGACGCGGCGGGACGTTGAGTACGAGCTGATCGGCGGACCAGAGGGGGCTGCTCAGTTCCTCCGGCGCAGCGTCGGTCAGCGGGAGTTCGAGCAGGCTCGCCTCGATACCCGCCTCACGAAGCCGGGGAAGCTTTTCCTCCGTGGTCGTCGAACCGAAAACGCGGTAGCCCGCGGCGAGCAAGCCCGCGGCGAGCGGCAGCCCGAGCCACCCACAGCCGACAATAGCGACGGATCCTTTCTGCACGGCGGTTTAATCGTTGGGTACGTACTCGTAGGCGCCGAGGTCCGGGGCGGTGGCATCGCGCTCGACGCCGAGTATATCCTGGGTGACCTCGGGCAGGGGGACCGCTTTCCCGCGGGCGATACTCAGCGTATCGAGCTGAAAACTGTCCTGTTGGATATCGTAGAAAAGCGTATCCGTACGCGCTTCGAAGAAGCAGTCGGTACAGCGCGACTCGAAGTCCGGGAGGGAGTCGGCCAGTTCCGTGATGCGCAGGTACGTGTGATCGAAGCGGTAATCCAGTAGTTCCGGTTCTCCGAAATCGACGAGCCCGAGCGGATCACCGCTGCTCCCGGTGATGATCGAGTTGCGGACGCGCGCTTTCAGCGGAAGCGTGAAGCTATTTTCGTCGCGGTCGGTGTACCCGTCGGCGAGGAGTACGGCGGGCTCATTACTCTCGTAATTGACGAGCGTGCAGTAGTCGAACTGATAATCGCCGCCGTAAAGCGCCTGCACCGCTCCGCTACTGTTCCCAAACGCGATGAGGTTCGTCGCTTTGACCTTGGCGTTGAAGCCCCGCAAACCGTACAGGCCGGAGTAAGCGATCTCGGAGTTGTCGATCTCGAGGGTCGTGGCTGAATCCACGATGAGCCCGTAGCTGGCGTTACGGATCCGCGTGTTGGAAATCGTGTGCGCTTTACCGAGGGATTGGAGTATGATCCCGAAGTACGCCCCTCGTGCATCCGCGAAACGCTCTTCGAGCCTGTCGCCGGCTATTAGTACCGGCTCCTCGGGCGTGCCGGCCGAGTTGAGGTAGCCTTGGCCAAAGAAGATCAAACGGCCCTCGGTGTAGGGGCCGCCGTCCGCGTTCGCTTCGAGACCGCCGTGAACGTACAGCCTCGTACCCGGTGGTAGAGTGACGGTGCACGAGTCGATGAGTAACGTTCCGTAAATCACGTAGGGCTTCGGATCGTTGAACACGACCTCACCGAGCTCGCAGGTCAGAATGTTTAGCCCTTGACGCGCCCTCGACGTCGGAATGTAATTCGCGTTTTGCCCGAAGGCTTCGAGGTAGACGACCTGCGGCACGTCGTTCGCCTCGATCTCGACCTGCCCCTCCAACACGAACGGACTCACGCTCACGTCCTCGTCCGGATCGACGGTGACCTCGGCGAAAATATAAATACTGTCGTTCGGCGGGATGAACACGTCGGTCGCCTCGTCGGCGGCGATCCCGTCGATGTTGAGGCGGAAGCGCCCGCCCACGCTCTGCGCGAGGGAGATACGCTCGACGCTCAACGGCCGATTGCTCGGGTTGTAAATCTTGAAGGAGCGCGTAGCCGAGCCGGTGCTCGCGAAAACGGTGTCGAACCGGAGCGTATCTACGCTGAAGCCGAGCTCCAGGCCCGGATCGGTGTCGAACTTCTCCTCGAGCTTGCAAGACTGAGTCAGGAGCAGGGCGGCAACGCCGAGGAGGAGGCTAAGCGCAGAACAGATTCGACTCATACGGGAGGCTACGGCGGGGGGCAAAGCTACACCCTCGGTATTGGGCTATGTTCGCTGGCGCGAACCTTACAACAACCGACAATTTGCTCGTCGATCTCATTATTCCAGCGTACAACGAAGAAGGTTCGATCGGACTTGTGATCGACGAGGTACCGCGGGATCTGGTGCGCGACATCTTGGTGTGCGACAATGGCAGTACGGACGCAACCGCCGAAGTGGCCCGCCGGCGGGGGGCGATCGTGATCAGCGCTCCGGCCAAAGGGTACGGCAGCGCTTGCCTGGCCGGGATGGCGCACATCGCCGCTCGCCCCCCGGGGGAGCACCCGGGGGCGGTCGCCTTCCTCGACGGCGACCTCAGCGACTACCCGGCGCAGCTCGCTCGCCTATTAGCTCCGATCCGTACCGCCGACGCCGACTTGGTTATCGGCAGCCGGGCGCTCGGCCAGCGCCAGGAGGGCGCCATGCTCCCCCACCAAATTTTCGGCAACTGGCTGGCTACCACCTTGATCCGTTTGCTCTGGCGGGTGAGTTTCACCGACCTCGGCCCGTTTAGAGCCGTCCGCTACGATGCACTCGAAAAGATTGCCATGCGCGATCCCGACTTCGGCTGGACGGTCGAGATGCAGGTCAAAGCCGCCAAGCTGAAACTCAACTGCGTCGAAGTCCCGGTCGATTACCGTCGCCGCGCGCACGGGAAGTCCAAGGTTTCGGGAGATATCCGCAATAGCTATCTCGCCGGGCAGAAGATCCTCTACACCATCTTTGCTAACCTCTAGGCGCCCTGGCCCGTTTGCATGAATTCATGTCCGCAGTTGACCTCATATACGGCATCGTTCTGGCGGCGTACCTGCTGACCTTGCTCTACGTAACCGCCTACTGCCTCGTGCAGCTGCACCTCCTCGTAGCCTACGTCCGGCGTGCGCCGAAGGCCCCCGTTGTGCTTCCGCAAAACCTCCCCCGGGTCACCGTCCAGCTCCCCCTGTACAACGAGTTGTACGTAGCCCAGCGCGTCATCGACACCGTGTGCGCCTTCGACTACCCCCGGCGCCTACTCCAGATCCAGGTGCTCGACGACTCCACCGACGGTACCGCCGACATCGTCGCCGAGCGGGTGGCCCACTACCGGGATTTCGGCTTCGACATCGAGCACGTGCGCCGAGCTCGCCGACGGGGCTTCAAGGCGGGAGCGCTCGCGGACGCGATGCCCCGGGTAACCGGTGAGTTCATCGCGATCTTCGACGCCGACTTCGTACCGGCCCCCGATTTCCTGCGGCGCAGCGTCGGTCACTTCGCCGATCCCGGAGTCGGTGTGGTCCAAAGCCGCTGGGACCACCTGAACGAGAACTACTCGGTGATCACGAGGCTGCAGGCGCTCCAGCTCAACGTCCACTTCACCGTGGAGCAATCCGGTCGCCGCGCCGCCGATCTGTTCGCGCAGTTCAACGGTACGGCCGGCGTGTGGCGCCGCAGCTGCATCGACGACGCCGGTGGGTGGCTCGCCGACACCCTCACCGAAGACCTCGACCTCAGCATGCGCGCCCAACTCGGGGGCTGGAAGATCCAGTACCTCCAGGGCAACCTCGCGCCGGCCGAGCTCCCGGCCGAGATGAACGCCTTCAAGAGTCAGCAGCACCGCTGGATGAAGGGCGGGGCCGAAACGGCGCGCAAGATCCTCCCGCTGTTGTGGCGCTCGCCGCGGCTTTCTTTCGGCAAGAAGTTTTCCGTTACCACGCACCTGCTGGCCAGCTCCATCTTTCTGTTCGTTTTCCTCATCGGCGTACTCAGCGTACCGACCGCCTTCGCGGTGGCGCACTTCGGGCTGCCGGCCTGGGCGTTTACGGGCTTCCTCATCGCTACGCTCGCCGTCGGCGCCGTTTACTACGTAGGCAACGTCCGCGCCAGCTGGCCGGAGCTTACCTCCGCCCAGGCCACGCTCCGGTTTCTGGGGCTCTTCCCGCTGTTTCTGTCGTTGAGTATGGGACTGAGCCTGCACAATAGCCTCGCCGTGATCCAAGGGTACCGCGGCAAGCGGACGCCTTTCGTACGCACGCCGAAGTTCGATTTGGAGCACGGCGGCAAGCTGGCGAGCAACGCCTACCGAAATCGTAAGCTCGAGTGGACGACCGTCGCCGAGGGGCTCCTCTGCCTCGTGTTCGCCGCGGCCCTCATCTGGGGCCTGGTTACCGGCAACAGCTTTTTTGCGATCTTCCACGCGATGCTGGCGCTCGGCTACGGCACCATCTTCTACTACACACTCCGCCACCGCAGCCTGCGTGCCGGCGGCGGTCAGGTGAGCGCACGGTCGGTCCCCGTCGAGCCGAAGGTCAGCGCACGCCCGTGCCAGGAGATTGCGGCGGTTGCCACCAACCCCGTCTAGCGCGGTGGTCGCCGCTTTCGTTTACGGTGCGGCCGTTGTCTGGCTGCTGTTTGCCGCGGACCGCGGCGCCCCGACCTCCTACCTCGTCCCCGTCCTACTCGCCGTCCCGGGCTACCTGATCGCCGTACGGAAACTACCCTGGCGGCGGGCGTTGGCGCTCGGCGTCGGTCTCCGCCTCGCGGCCGTGTTTGCTTTCCCCCTGCTCAGCGACGACATCTACCGCTTCCTCTGGGATGGGGAGCTGTGGCTGGTCGGATACAACCCCCTCGACTTCGTTCCGGCAGACGCCCCGTCGGCTTTCGCGAAAACCTTTCCCGAGCTGTTCGACCTCATGAACAGTCGGACGTACTTCACCGTCTACCCGCCCCTCTCGCAGCTGGTATTCGTGCTGGCCGCAAAACTTTCGACGGGCGCCTACTGGGGGGCAGTGGCCCTCAAGTCGCTGCTGCTACTCGCCGAGCTCGGCGTGATCACGCTGCTGTTTCGCCTGGACGCGACCGCGACGAAGTCAGGCGCCAGAGCCTACTTGCTCCACCCGCTGGTGATCGTCGAGGTAATCGGGAACGCGCACTTCGAGGGGTTCGCGCTTTTGGGTGCGCTCGGTGCCTACGCCGCCGTGCGAAAACTGAGCGCTTCAAAAGACGCAGCGAGGCACCCGCGCGTCGGATCACCGGCCAGCGGGGGCTCCGAAAGTCGATCCAGTTCGGTCGAAACCGCAGTGTCGGCACCCGCAGCGCGTTCGGCGACAGCGGCTCGGGCTGTGTCCGAGTCGACACCACCGGCGATCCGAAGCGCTCCGCGTCGACACGCGGGGATGCTCGCAACCACGCCGAAAAAGCCCGTTGCAACGCAGGGTGGCTCCGTATCTACTCCGAGTCGGGTGCGGGCTACCGGCCGCCGCGCGGGTCTTTCGATCGTGGTCGCGGCCACAGCGTTAGCCGCGGCGGGCTTGGTCAAGCTCGTGCCGCTGGTACTCGCTCCGGCACTCGCGTTTCACTCGTTTTGGCGAAAGCCGCGACCGGATTGGCCCGGGGCCATTCTCCTCGGTTCGGTTACCGCCTTCGTGTTCGGGCTCGGACTGTTCTTTATGTTCTGGGGGGCGGACATGACGGGTTTTGGCGAAAGCCTCGACCTGTACTTCCGGAACTTCGAATTTAACGGCAGCCTGTACACGCTCGCGCGGGGGTTCGGGGAGTGGTACAAGGGTTACAACTGGATTGCGCGCGTGGGGCCGAGCCTAGCAGTGGCGGGGACGATCGCGATCATCGGCCTGAGCGCTTACCGCGCTTGGCGGGGACTGAGCTTGGCGAACACGCTGCTGTGGGCGATGAGCATCTACTTGCTCTGCGCCACGACGGTGCACCCCTGGTACTTCGTTCATCTGCTGGGCCTGGCCGCGCTGGGTCCGTACCGCTGGCCCTACCTGCTCGGCTTTACCGCGTTTTTGAGCTACGTGGCCTACGTGAGCGTCGGTACCGAAGTGCCGGACTGGGTGCTGGTCTGCGAGTACGTGCCCGTGCTGGCGCTGGCCGCCTGGGAGGTGAAGTACCTAAAAGATGGAGGTGCCCACGCGCGTGGTCCACTGTTCTAAGAAGCGGAAGCCGTAGGTACTGTTGCCCTTCGCATTGAGCGGCGGACTCCAAACGGCGATGCTGTACAGGCCGGGATGGATCGCCACGATGCCCCCGCCTACCCCACTTTTACCCGGTAAACCGACGCTGAAGGCGAACTCGCCGGCCTCGTCGTAGAAGCCGCAGGTTTGCATGATGGCGTTGACGCGTTTGCACATGCTCGCCGACACGATCCGCCGGCCGGTGGCGGGCGACACACCGCCGTTGGCTAGGAATAGAAACGCTTCGGCGAGTTCGTTACAGGTGAGGGCGAGGGCGCAGATGTGGCAGTACAGGTCCATGATGTCGGCGAGCGGGTGGCGGATGTTGCCGTAGGAGCGCATGAACTGGACCACGGCCTCGTTGCGGTGCCCGGTGGCGAGCTCGGACTGCGCCACGCGTTCGTCGTACCCGGCGTTGCCGATGCCGAGCCCTTCCCGCAGGAAGCTCAGGAACTCGGTTTTGGGATCGGCGTAGTGCTCGAGCAGCAGATCGCAGACCACGAGCGCGCCGGCGTTGAGCATGGGATTGCGAGGGATACCGGCGTCCTGCTCGAGCTGCACGAGCGAATTGAAAGCTCCCCCCGAAGGTTCGACCCCGACACGTTGCCACGGACGCTCGCCGTGCTTGCGGTACACCATGACCAGCGAGAGCACCTTGGCGATACTCTGGATCGAAAAAGACTCTCGGGCATCGCCGTAGTGGTGGCCACCGCCGGTGATCGTTTGTAGCGAAACGCCAAATTTATCGGCGGGTACCTTGCCGAGCTCGGGGATGTAATTCGCGACCTGCCCGGTGTTGAGCTCCTGGCTGATGCGAGTGTGAATTTCGCCGAAGAGGCGGGTCGGATCGGCGGGCAGATACACGCCGCAAGCTAGGTGTAGCCCGCGAGGGCGAAGGCGATGTATTCGCAGAAGAACAGGGCCCAGAGGCCGAGGTAGAAGCGGCGCAGACGAGTAGCGCTGTACACGTCTACCCAGCGGACGAGGAGCAAAAAGGCAACGAGTAGTAAGCCCTGAACGAGGGCCAGCGCGGGCAGCTCGACCCAAACGACGGCCAGCGGGATGGAGGCCACTACGACGAGACCGAGTACGGCGGCGCCGTAGTGGAGCACGCGGGTGGGGCCGAGCCGCACGGGGAGGGTACGGACGTCGAAGGCTTTATCCCCCGCGAGGTCGGGCAGGTCTTTAAACCAGGCGATCGCGATGCTGAAGGCGAACATGACCGCGGTGAGCAGCCAAATGACGGGGGGCAGCTCGGTGAGCGGCCGCCGCCAGCTGGCCACGTGGGCGAAGAGCAGGAGGTTGACGATCAGGCTCCGCACGGCGATGATGCAGAACGCCGCCCAGAAGTGGAAGCGTTTGAGCCGGAAGGGGGGCAGGCTGTAGGCGGTGCCCAGGCCGAGACTCAGTCCTACCGTCCAGTAGAGCCACGCGGAATCGAGCGCGATGCACGCCGCTAGACTGATCGCCAGGGCTACGCCCACGATATACCGTCCCGTACGCTCGCCGAAAGCACCGGAGGCCAGCGGGAGGTAGGGCTTGTTGATGCGGTCGAGGGGGACGTCGGTTAGTTGGTTGAGCCCCACGATGTAGACGTTGGCCCCCAGGCAGGCCACGAGCGTGATCGATAGGTCGAGGGGGCGGATAACGTGGATACCGTCCGTTCGGAGCCCCAGGGCCAGTACCCAAAGGGCGAGAAGCGACAGGCTCGTACCCACGATGGTGTGCGGTCGCGAAAAGCGCCACAGTTGCCTCGCGAACGGCTGCTCGCGGTATATGGACTCAACGGTGCTCACGTCGGCTACCAGGGTTTGCGTGCGGCGAGCACGCCGTAGCGAATGGTACCGCGCTTGAAGCCCTCCATCATGTAGCGCATCGCCCAGGCCCCTTTAATGGTGGCCGGGCCACCGCGCACGAGACCTCTCATACTGTCCCAGCTGAGAGCGGAGCGGAGTACGGCGCGCCAGAAGGGGGTTACGGCCTCACTCCAGTCTTCGCGTTTGATGTCGGTGTAGCCGAGCTCGGCGGCGATATCTACGTACTCGCCCACGCTGATCCAGGGCGGGAGGTGATACAGCTCGCAGAGCTTGGCGAGGAGGTTCTGCTCCGATTTACGGAGCGGAGGCGGGGTTTCGCGGTGGCACCAAGTGACCATGGCGAGCGTGCCGCCGGGCCGGAGTTGCTCGTAGAAGTGCGCGAGTAGGCCCCGCTTATCCGGAAGGTGCTCGGCGCTCTCGAGCGACCAGATCATGTCGAACCCGGCGGGGTCCTCGAAAGTCATCATGTCTGCGGCACGCAGCGTAACGCGATCTTCGAGTCCGGCCTCACGGGTGTAGGCGTTCCCCCGCTCCGCCTGCACTCCGCTGAGTGTGAGCCCGACTACCTCCGCGCCGAAGCGGCGCGCGAGGTAGCGGGCCGAGCCGCCGACGCCACAGCCGGCGTCGAGGATGCGCAAGGGGTGCTCGGGCTCGGCTACGGCGAGTAGCTCCTCCATGAGGTCGAGCTGGGCCTCGAGGTCGCCCTTGTGCGTTTTGCCGTCGACGCCGTAGTGGCCGTGGTGCATGTGCTCGCCCCAGGTATCGAGCCACAGCGGCGTGGACGCGTCGTAGAATTCGCCGATCCGCGCGTTTAAATTCTCGGGCACCTGCTTCATCGACGGTTGATTGACCGAATCAACCAAACGCCGATGCCCACCGCGGCGGCGACGCCGAGGCCGGTGAGGACGGTTCGCTGTTCGTCGGTGAGGGGCTCGGAGCCGTCGTCTTCCCCCTTGATCGCCGCGATCGCCTTCGCGCCGAGCGCCATCGGGATGAAAGCGCCGCCGGCGGCGGAGCCGACGAGCACTCGGCTTACTGTTTTGGCGACAGCTAAAACGCCCTCGAATTGATGATCGGCGAGCTCGGCGATGGCCGGAGCCTCGTCGGGACCGTCGGTCGGCTTATCGCCGGCGATGGACAGCGCGAAGTGACTTCGCCCGGTGTACCAGACCGGGTCGAGGTAGCGGACCTCGATGTTCTCGAAGCCAGCCCGCTCGAACCAGCGGCGGTAGTCTTTCTCGGGCGGGAAGAGCATCCAGGTGTCGGCCAAGAACCGACCCCAGACCGTCGGCGGCTCGATGGGACCGACGAGTGTTGCCCTCCCGCCGGGCTTGATGACCCGGTAGGCCTCGCGGACGCCCTGCGCCGGGTGCGGCCAGTACTCGATGCTGCCGGCCGACACGTAGCGGTCGAAGGCATTCGTATCCACCGGAATATTCTCCGCATCACCGATCCGGAAGGTGCAACCGCGCAGCGCCGCCTTGGCTTTGGCGTGCGACATCTGGTGCGGGCTCTGATCGACGCAGGTCACCTGACCCGGGGAAACGTACTCGACGATACCCTCGGTCGTGAAGCCCGTCCCCGAGCCCACGTCGATGACGCTCAGCGACTCAGCACCGTCGGTAAGTCGGGCGATGGAGAGCGCCTCGTCGCGCATGGGCTCCGTCCAGAAGAGCGGGTTAACGAGCTTATCGTAGAAAATGGACAAGAAGCGGTAGAACCAGTAGGCTTCGCGCTTGTGCTGCATGAGACGCATAGGGGGGACTTAAGCGGGGGACGGAACGGGGTGAATCGGATTGGCGACCGCGGGTTGCACGAGGGTATGCGCGATGGTAAAGACCGGGCAAATTTCCTCGCAGGCCATGCAGGCAATGTCGCACACTTCGTCGACGGCGATGGTGTCGAACTCGGAGATGAAGCCCGCGGGCTGGGGGCACACCGCCACGCAGGCGCCGCAGTTGATGCAGGCGTTCCAGCCGATCTGGAAGGTTACGGGGGGGTGCTTCTTGCTCAAATCTTTTTGTATTCGGAGTGCGGGTCGAAGTAGCCGCTCATGGTGGCGTAGAGGCGGCGGTCGCGCTCTGGCAAATCGTCTTCCCTGAAGATGGAGGATTTCTCCCGGTAGAGCTTCCACATCTTGTCGCCGAGCTCTTTGAGCCAAGCGTCCTGGTAGCGCTCGGTTACCTCCGGGGTAAAGCTGCCGCTTTCCCGGGCGGCTTCCGCCAAAACGCGGGCCGCGATTGCGCCCCCGGACAGGGCGGTGTGGATGCCGCCACCGGTGATCGGATTGACGTGGCGGGCGGCGTCTCCGACGAGGATCATCCGGTCGGCGAACTGGGTGGTGAGCGGGGCGGCGAGCGGGACTCCCCCACCCTGGACCTCGAGGATCTTCGCGTCCGCGAAGCGGTCGGCGAGGAAGCTCCGCTCCATGAAGTTGCGCAGGTGCTGTTTTGCCGAAAGGCGGGTCTGATTGGGCGTGACGCCGAGCCCGATTTCGGTGTACCCGTGCCCTTTCGGGAAAACCCAGGCGTATCCGCCGGGTGCCCAGGCGTGGCCGGTGATGATCTCGAGGAGTCCGTAGCTCTCCACGCCTTCGCAGACGAACTGTAAGCAAGCAGCGAGCTCGCCGAGGCGAATGTGAGTGCGCAGTCCGGCCCACTTACCGACTTGCGACTGCAATCCGTCGGCACCGATCACGCAGCGGCAACGTACGTCGACGCGTTCGCCGTAGCGATGGAGGTGCACGGTGGCGAGTCCATCGGCATCGCAGGTGTAACCGAGGCCGTCGGTTTTGAGCCACGCCTCGACACCCGCACGGATCGCCAGGGCGAGCAAATGCCGGTCGAAGCGCCGACGGTCGACGACGTAGCCGAGCGGGCGGCGGCCCGGGGCGGCCCCGTACTCCTCGCCCTTGAGCTGCCGGTAATCGATCGTGGTCGACGCACCGGCATGTTCGTAGATCCGAAAACCGTAAATCGCTTCCTGGATAAAATCATCGTCGGGCACGATGCCTACGTCTTCGAGGGCGTGCCGACTCACCGCCCCGGAGCACTGCACCGGGGCGCCGAGCTCCTGCCGCTTGTCGACGACGAGCACGCCGTACCCGGCTTCGGCGAGGTGCCGGGCCGTGGTGGTGCCCGCCGGCCCCGCTCCAATGGCCACGAAATCGTAAGTAGCTCCTGCTGATGCCATGCGCAATCCCCGTAATGATCCCGCCAAGCCGGCGAAAGGTTCGCACCCGCCGCCTACATTCGCGCTACGTTCAACAAGGTTCGCTAGCTCAGTTGGTTTAGAGCGCTCGCCTCACACGCGAGAGGTCACTGGTTCGAATCCAGTGCGAACCACACGGGGTACTGTAAGTCAGTACTTTACGAAAAGTGTACACGAAAGTGACCACCGAATTTAAGATTTGGGGCTTATCGGAGCCCTCTTCTGCGGCTTGCGGATAAGCTCAGCGCGTCTGACCTAATGAATAATTCCGCTTTGTGTTGACGCGCTGGGGAAGCGCAACGCTAACTTATTCAAGCGTCTTTACGGAGGTACGGGAGACTTGGGCTCGAGGCGTTCAGGTTGCTCTGACTAGGCTTGTTTACCCTACTTATAGAATTGACTATTTCGCTAATTATACTGGACTCGTAGAAGACCTTTTAGACGCACCTGGACTCACCGCTTTGGACGCCAATTCCCCCAAAGGAAGGATTCGGGAAAGTGTGTCAGGTTACAGTTTGCCGCAAGTTGAGCAGTCTTTAACGGCGGGTAATGGAGCTTACGGCTTTGCGCGGTGGCAATTATTTCTCGCGAGAGATCATTCTAATAGCACAGAGGGTAACCTCGCTCCTCTCTTCGATTACTGGGAAAATTACTAGACATGAAATTAGGAGCTTGGATTCTTGCGCTGCTATCCTTCACCTGCCACATTGTAAGCTGTGACAAGCCTGATAGACAGTACTTCTACCTGTTTCAGAGTAGTTATGTGAATAATACGGCGGATGCAGTCAGTATACGAGCGTTTGACACCGTAGGCGATGGTGATACTACTGTCGAATCTGGAAAACAAGTGATTCTACCCGATAGTACGCTTTCCTTCTTCAGTCAAGGTGCTGGCGGACCTCCACAACCGTTCGGAGACACAGACTTTATGACGCTTGACGGTGATTCGCTCGTAATCGAATCGCCTACCTACGGCTGCCGGAGCTACCTACGCAATTACGGAGGATTTGCGGATGGCGGAGAAGGCCCATTCAGCTGGTCGGCGTACGATGGCTTCGATCCTGAGTTCGAGAACGTCGAGCCAGGTAATGGACCCGATAGACCTGAGATGACGTACCGAATAGATAGCACTACCTTTCAGGAAGGCACCCCTTGCCCGTAACCAAAAATGGAAAACCATGTGAAGCGCCCCGGTAGTCGATGGACTGCCGGGGCGTTTGATATTTAGGCTGCAGAAAGCATCGAGCGAAGTGGTCTAGCTAAATGTAGGGGTATGCAAAAATTTACACCGTAAAGCCCGATGGTGCTCATATCTACCCCCAAATGTACGCGAAATTAGAGAGTTCGAAGTTTGGGGCAAACTGTTCCAAATCATTGATCACTTAAGTTTATTGTGATTTCTACAGAGAAGTAGGATGGTTCGCACTGAATCACTCTTTAGTTGCAGGGATAGGCACCTTTTGTCGGCAGTCAGGTAGTTACGTTTTGAAGAAGTTCATAGATAGGGAGTTTTCGAGTACCCCTCTTTAATTCGTTGAGTAAGTAATTTAGCCAACCGTGCCCAAAGTCCGGCCCCCTCACCTGGTGCGCCTACCTTTTCGCCTATGCGCCATCCGTGGGCACACCCACCGTTCTGGCGAAAGCCCAGATTCCCTGCCGCGCCTAATAACTACCTCGAAACCCACTATCCACCGGGAGCTTTCTTTATGCTTTTTGATGACTAGCCCGGCAGTAACTCGATCTACGAGCGTCGAAAAGATCCTACTTCCCAGCTAACCATCGCCGAAATCTCGCGTAGGCTACTACTTCCAAGCTACCCTCTATGAAGCGCCTGTTACTGCTCGCTCTCCTATTCGCCGCCCTCAGCGCCAACGCTCAGTTCAAAGCCCCGCGGGAGCATGCGACCCACGCGCCGGCCAAGCAGTTGGATCCCTCGGAAGTAACCCGGGCCATCGCCGCGCAACTGCGGCAACATGGCGTTGCGCCGGCAAGCTCCGGCCAATCTCGCTCCCGAGGGTTTGCTACCCAACAGACCCTTCAGCCCAGTACGCTAGCCGCACAGGCCCCGGGCATCCCCGTGCCGCTCGCCCGCAAGCGCGCCGTCCCGGACGTTCGCTCGGTGAATGCGTACGGCAACCGGGGCGTTCAGGCCCTCGGAGCTATCCCCGTGGAGCGCGCCGTCGAGCGGCAGCTCACCTCGATGTCGCTTCCGCTAAAACACGTTCTGCAGGAGCTAACCGTAGCCCAGGTTTCGACCGATCCAACGGGCGTGCGCCACGTACGGATGCAGCAGCAGCTCAATGGCGTACCCGTTTACGGGGGAGAGGTGATTTTACACCAGCCCCCGGCGGGCGTCGCAACGGCGACCGGCCGCGTGATCCCGACTGCGAAGGGACTCAACCTAACCCCCGCCCTCTCGAGTGCCGACGCGCTCGACCGGATGCACGCCGAGCTATCGCCCCCCGCGCGCTATACCCCGGGCTCGCTCGCCGCGCAGCTGCAGACCACGGAAACCACGCCCGAGCTAACCGTCTACGAGCTCGACGGCCGCTCGCGGCTCACCTACATCGGCGAGGTATCCCCGCGGCTCGGCGAGCACTTCCGCGTGGTCGTGGACGCGCTGTCCGGCGAGGTCATCGACCGGTGGAGCATGCGCTGCGACGTTTTCGACCACGGACACGCGGCCGCTCTCCCTCCCCAGGGCGGCGAAACGGCGCGGGCGCAGGACCTGAACGGCGTGGCCAGGACTTTCCAGACCTACGCAGACCAGGGAACCTTCTGGCTCATCGATGGCACCCGGCCGATGTGGAAGAACACCTCGAAGATCCCAGACGCCGTAGTGGGCGGGATCGTCACGATCGATGCGCAGAACACCAGCCCGAAATCCGACGAGTTCGCCGCCGTCTACGCACAGAGCGACGGCAATACCTGGGGAGATGCCTCCATGGTGAGCGCGCACTACAACTCGGAGATCGCCTACGAATACTTCCGGCGCACCTTCAACCGCAACTCGATCGACGGGGCCGGGGGCAACGTCCGGGCCGTGGTCAACGTCTCCGACGAGGATGGCTCGAGCCTGGAGAACGCGTTCTGGTCCAACGGAATCATGTGGTACGGCAACGGAGGGTCGGCTTTAAGTCCGCTAGCCGGCGCCCTGGACGTCGGTGGTCACGAAATGAGCCACGGCGTGGTGCAGGCAACGGCCAACCTCGAATACGAGGGGGAGTCCGGCGCGCTCAACGAGCACTTCGCCGATGTCTTCGCGGTGATGATCGATCGGGACGACTGGCAGCTCGGAGAAGATATCGTCAACCGCAGAACCTTCCGAAGCGGCGCACTCCGCGATTTCGCAGATCCCAACAACGGGGGCAGTAGCCTGGGCGATGCCGGCTACCAGCCCGCGCGCTACGCGGACCGCTACCTCGGGAGCGAGGACAACGGCGGCGTGCACATCAACAGCGGGATCGTCAACAACGTGTGCTACCGGATCGCCCAGGCGATCGGGCGCGAGGAAACCGAGCAGTTGTACTACGACGTGTTGAGCAACTACCTCACGCGTACCTCCCAGTTCATCGACTACCGCAATGCCCTGCAGCAAAGCGGCGAGCAGCGCTACGGGGCGGGCAGCACCGAGCTCACGGCCATCGTATCGGCACTCGACGCGGTGGGCATTCCCGGGTCGGCGGCCGGAGAAGGTGGCGGCAGCGGGCCGGTTACCCAGGCTACGAATCCGGGGGACGAGCTGATCGCCGTTTTGGACGAGCGGGAAACCTTGATTCGCGTTGTAGATGCGGCCGGCCGACAGGTAATCGACGACATCACACCCACCTATCTGCCCTCGCAGCGACCCTCGATCACGGACGATGGGTCGTTCGCGATTGTGGTTACTGGTGATTCCGATGACAATACGGGCGGAGGTCGCCTCAACTTGATCGCCATCGATTACGCGACGAACACGGTGAGCGAAAGCCTGCTCGATTTCGACTTCGACGAGGATGGAGAGGGGGACGTCTACAACGCGATCATATCGAGAGACGGATCCCGGATCGCGTACATCCTCAAAGGCGATTTCCGGGATGATAATATCTGGGTCGGAGATTTAGCGAGTGGCGAGACCGAGGGGTTCAGGCTGTACAATCAGTCGACGGACGGCGACCGCCTCTTCAACGTCCAGTACGCCGACGCGATGGAGTTCGATTACACGGGGGAGTACCTGATCTACGACGCGTTTAGCTCGGTGAAAGGCGCCCAGGGATTCGAGGTGGACAGCTGGGACATCTCCATCGTGCACGTATTCGACAACGGAACCCAACAGTTCGCGGACGGGAGCATTAACCGACTCTTCAGCGCGCTCGACGAGGGCGTCAACATCGGCAACCCAACCCTGGCTAAAAACTCGGGCAACATCCTGGCCTTCGACTACTTCGACGGCGACGACAACTACGAGGTTCGGACCGTCGACATCCTGACCGGCGATCAGGGCACCCTCTTCGCGGGTACCAAGCTCGGCTACCCGAGCTACGCCCCGGACGACAAGACGGTCTACATCAGCGCCAACACCACCGAAGGCGATGCCGTGATCGGCCGCGTCCCCCTGGAGGAGGATAAGCTCAACCGCAGCGACGACCCCACCGCGTTCGCCGCCGACGCGAGCCGCTCGACGGCCTACGCGAACGGGGAGCGCGTTATCACGTCCGGCGTAGCCGAGCTGCGCGCCGGCGCACCCTGGACGGTTGCTCCCAATCCGACTGCGGACATCGTGCGCATCTTTCGTCTGGATGGTGCCCCGCCCGAAAAGGAGGATTTTGAGCTCTTCGACGCACGCGGCGCTATGATCCGTTTGTATGCTCCCCAGACCAGGGAAATCAATCTCGATCAGCTACCTACCGGTACCTACGTGTTGCGGCAGGGCAAGACGAGTCGAGTTTTGATTCGCAACTAGGGTTGTACGTCTGTATGTACGAAATGGAGTCTGCCTGCGCGAAGTCATGTCGCGTGTCGCTAACAGGGAGGCACGAGCGGCCCGGAAGCAACGGAACCAGCCCTACGGGGAGTACTGACAGGCGACCTTACCCGTCAACCTATGTCCCACTCCCCCGCCCCGCGCTTCTACCCCGCCCTACTCGCGATCCTCCTCCCCTTCGCCGCCGTCACCTTCCCCGCCTGCGACGATGACGGCGACAACGACCTCCCCGACGTCGTCTCCGGCGGCGCGCCGGCCGACGTCGACGGGTTCCGCTACGTCGAGATCGCGGGCGGCTCACTCGACACCCTCTACGGCGACGCCATCACCGCGCTCGAGGCGGCCGGCCCCGTCACCATCGTCGCCGAGGTCGACCACGCCGCCGCCGCCGATGGCGTTGGACTCGAACTTCGCCCTACCCGCGTCGTTCTCTTCGGCAATCCCGCGCTCGGTACCCCGCTGATGCAAGCGAACCCGCAGGCGGGACTCGACCTCCCCCAGAAGCTCGCCTTCTACGAGGCCGCGGACAGTGGCGTCGTCGTCGCCTACAACGCGGCCGAGTACCTCGCCAGCCGCCACGGTCTCCCCGACACACTTACTCAGCTCGGCACCATCGCCGGGGCGCTCGCCAACTTTGCCGCCGGCGGTTCGGGGGAGGAGATACGCGAGGCGGATGACCTCACGGTCGAGCGCGACGAGGGCATCGTCACCCGCGCCACCGCGGAGTCGGTCGACAGCGTCTACGCACGCCTGCGCGGCCTGGTCGACGCCAACGCCAACCTCCGGATCGTCGCCGAGCTCGACCACGCCGCCAACGCCGCATCGGTCGACCTCGAACTCGCCCCCAGCAAATTGCTCGTCTTCGGTAACCCGAACCTCGGGACGCCCCTCATGCAGGCCGGACAGAGCGTCGCGGTCGACCTCCCGCAGAAGTTCCTCGTCTTCGACCGCGGCGACAGTACGGTGGTGGCTTACAACGACCCCGCCTACCTCGCCGCGCGGCACGGCCTGCCGGACGACCTCCCCCAACTCCAAACCGTCAGCGAGGCCCTGGCGGGCTTAGCGGCCGGCGCGACGGGTCAGTAGGTCGCCACCCAAGCCTCCACCTCTGCCGCCAACACCCCGAGTGGCACCGATCCGTTCGCGAGCACCACCTCGTGGAAGGCCCCGATCTCGAAGCGCTCGCCGAGGGCCGCCTCCGCCGAGGCGCGCAACCGTTTGATCTGCAGCTCCCCCACCTTATAGCTCACCGCCTGTCCCGGCCACCCGATGTAGCGGTCGATCTCCGTTTTGACTTCGTGCAGCGAGAGCGCCGTGTTCTCTCCTAGGTAGCGAAGGGCTTCCTCGCGCGACCAGCCCAAGCCGTGGATACCGGTATCGATTACGAGCCGGCACGCGCGCCACATTTCATAGGTGTACCGCCCGAACAGCTCGTAGGGCGTCGTGTACATCCCCATCTCCTCGCCTAAGTATTCGCTGTACAGCCCCCACCCCTCCCCGAAGGCGCTGATGTAGTAGTCCGTCCGAAACTCGGGAAGCCCTTCGAGCTGCTCCGCGAGCGCAATCTGTAAGTGGTGTCCCGGCACGGCCTCGTGCAACGTCAGTGCAGGCAACGTGTAGAGCGTTCGGCTCGGCAGATCATACGTATTCACCCAGTACGCCCCGGCACGCCGCTGCTTCCAACTACCGGCCACGTAGCGCCCCGTCGTGTACGTCCGCTCGATACTCTCCGGCACCGGGGCCACGGTAAAGGGCAGGGAGTACAGCGTGCTAAAGTACCTCGGCAGCTGCCCCTCGGCCCGCTTCGCGATCCAGGCCGCCCGGTTGAGTAGCTCCTGCGGTGAGTTGGCGAAGAACCGCTCGTCGCTGCGCAAAAAAGCGAGGAAAGCGGCGAAGTCACCTTCGAACCCCAGCACCTCGATAACGCTATCCATGGCGGCACGAATTCGCGCGACCTCCCGCAGGCCGAGCTGGTGTACCGAATCCGCCGTCAACGGCAAGGTCGTGTAATGGCGGATGCGATTCTCGTAGTACTCCCGCCCACCGGGCAAAAAGCTCACACCCGGTCGCTCGGGCGCGGCCGCCGTGTACTCCCCCGCCATAAACTCGCGCAGCTCGGCGTAGACAGCGTTTGCCTCCCCAATTACCGCCCGGGCCTGCGAGCGCAGTGCCGAGGTTTCGCTTTCGCTAAAACCCGCCGGCAGTTCCTCGAAAGGACCGTACAACGGCGATGCCTCCACGGTGTCCACCGCCCAAGATTCCAGCAGGCCAAGTGTATTGGTTACGATCGGCTGCGGCGCGACGATCCCCTCCGCTACCCCCGTGCGCAGCAAGGTCAAGTTTTCGCGTAAGCTGACGGCGTACTGCGGCAGCCAGGCGAGGTAGTGCTCGTAGTCTTCTACCGTAGCGAAGGGCAGCTTGGGCAACGCGAAGGCCAACCCGTTGTAGAATCCACCTTCGGCACTCAGGGGAATGAGGTGCATGCGGTAGCGCACGCGATCGACTTGGTCACGGAGCTTGATGCGCATCACGACCTGGCTAATCCGCTCCTGCGGCGCGAGTTGCGCGGAGTCGATGGCATCGAGCCGGTCGATGAATACAGCCAGCGCATCGGCGTGTCGTCGCTGGGCCGTATCGGCGGCCGAAACCCAGGGATTACGGGGGTGTACGCCTTGGGAGAGACTGTCCTGGGGCGCGGTCTCGAAGCTTTCGATAGCGGTAAAGAGAGCGGAGAGCGCCGTCGACGGGTTCGACTGAGCGAAAACCTTAACCGACACGAATGCCAGCAGTAGTACGAGTAAGATTGACTTCATAGCTGCTGAAAGATGCGCCGCCCACGCTAATCCTATCGGTTAATCCGGTACCAGCAGCTCTGTTTTGAGCGCCGCCATACGCCTCGTCAACCGCTCTCGCTCTTTGGCGAGTGTCGGATCGTCGATCCGATTGTCCATCTCCGCCGGATCGGTGGCGAGATCGTACAGCTCGAAGCCCTCGAAGCCGGGCTCGGTAAACTCGATGAGCTTGTAGCGTCGGTCGCGGATGCCCTCGTGGCGCGGCACGCGGTGGAAGCTATTCATCTCCTGGTAATAGCGGTAGTAGACGTCGTCGCGCCAATCGTCGGGGGTACGCTCTTCGAGTAGCGGGCGCAGGCTCGCCCCCTGTGCCTCGGGCGGCACTGCGACCCCGGCGTATTCGAGTAGCGTGGGCGCGAGGTCGATGTTGAGCACGAGCTCCTCCGTTTCGATCCCCGGCGCCACGGCGTCGGGGTAACGGATCATGAGCGGGGTACGGTGGCTCTCCTCGTACATGAAGCGCTTATCGTACCAGCCGTGCTCGCCGAGGTAGAAGCCCTGGTCGGAGGTGTAAATCACGATCGTGTTCTCGGCGAGACCCGACTCCTCGAGGTAGTCGAGCACCCGCCCGATGTTATCGTCCACACTTTTCACGCTGCCCAGGTAATCCTGCATGTAGCGTTGGTAGCGCCAGCTCAGCTCCCCGTCGGTCCCCTTCACCCGCTGCCACTGTACCCCCACACTATCGAGAAACGGTTGCCAGGCAGCGCGCTGCGCGGGATCGAGGCGATCGATCTCGTCGTAGAACTCCTTCGCCATGCGTGGGGTACCGTCGGGCCAGAAGGTGGCGCCGCCGGTACCGGGATCGTTCGGCTCGTAGGCCTCGAGCACCTTGAGGTCCATACTCGCGAACATGTCCGCGATCCGCATGTCGGCGTGCTCGGCGGCGGGGCGGCCGGCGAAGGTGTCGCGGAGGTTGGCGGGCTCCGGGTAGCGTGCGTCGAGCAGTCCGGCCAGATCGCTCGTGTCGGGCATCCAGTTGCGGTGCGGGGCCTTGTGCCAGTAGAGCATCAGGAAAGGCTCCTCGCGCTGTGCGTTGCGCCGCAGCTCCTCGAGCGCGTAATCCGTGATCAGGGTGCTGGTGTACCCCGGCTCCGGGGCCAGGGTATCGCCGTTGTGCACGAACGTCGGGTTGTAGTACTGCCCCTGTTCCACGAGCCCCCGAAACTCGTCGAAGCCGTGTGGGATCGCCATGAGGTGGTGCTTCCCGATCAGGGAGGTACGGTAGCCGGCCTCGTGCAGGGACTCGGGGAAGGTCCACTGGTCGGGATCGAAAGCGCTCAGGTTGTCGATTTTGCCGTTCAGGTGGCTGTACTTGCTGGTGAGAATCGCCGCCCGACTCGGCGCGCAGATCGAGTTCGTTACGAAGCTGTTGCGAAACAGCATGCCGCCGTCCGCGATCCGGTCGAGGTTCGGCGTCTCGATCAGCTCCTCGGTGTAGGCCGAGATCGCCCGCTGCGCGTGATCGTCGGACATGATGAAGAGGATGTTCGGGCGGCGCGGCGAACCGACTTCATCCGCCCCCTCTTGGGCGGGCACGCTTCCGCAAAACAAAATAAGGAGAGTTACACAGGATAGGGCGAAGCGCATGTGGGGAAGGTAGATTGTGCCGTACGATTGGCAAGGTTTGCTTCGGCCTGCTAACTTGATCCGCGTCGATCTGACCAAAATCACACTATGTCTAGCTCCAAAAAGGCCGCTGCCGACCGCACGCGCCGCAACTTCCTCAAGCAATCCACCGCGGCGGCCGCCGGCTTTATGATCGTCCCACGCCACGTGCTCGGGGGGGTCGGCTTTATGGCGCCGAGCGACACGTTGAACCTCGCCGCGATCGGCGCCGGCGGCAAAGGCGCGAGCGACATCGCCAACGCCTCGGTCGACGGCCGCGAGAACGTGGTCGCGCTGTGCGACGTCGACTTCGCCGGATCGGCCAAGGCCACCGTCGAGAAGTTTCCGAAGGCGAAGCAGTACGCCGACTTCCGCAAGATGCTCGACGAGCAAAAGGACATCGACGCCGTTACCATCTCCACGCCCGACCACGTGCACGCCCCCGCCGCCGCCTACGCGATGGCGCTCGGCAAGCACGTGTACGTGCAGAAGCCGATGACGCACAACATCCGCGAGGCGCGGATGCTCACCGAGATGGCCCGCAAGCAGAAGGTGGTCACCCAAATGGGCAACCAGGGGGGATCGAACCCCCTACTCAAAATGGTCCAGAAGTGGGTCGACGACGGTTCGATCGGCCCGGTTTCGAAGGTGCAAGTTTGGACCAATCGCCCCGTCTGGCCACAGGGCGGCCCGATGCCGGCACCCCAGCCTAGCGAAAAACCGGAGAGCCTCGACTGGGACCTGTGGCTCGGTCCAGCCCCGAAGACCGACTACATCCCCGGCATGCACCCCTTCAGCTGGCGCGGCTGGTGGGACTACGGCACCGGTGCCCTCGGCGACGTGGGTTGCCATCTCATCGACATCCCCTTCCGCACGCTCGGACTGCGCTACCCCACCGACGCGGAGTGCAGTGTGGGCTCGGTGTTCTCGCAGATGTGGACGCCCGATTACAACCCGAAAGGCTGCCCGGCGTCCTCCTTCATCACGCTCCACTTCGACGAAACCGAGAAGAGCAAATCGCCCATCGAAATGACGTGGAGCGACGGCGGTATCCGCCCCTCCCACCCCGACGTCATCCCCGCGAACGACGATATCGGCGGCCCGTCGAGCGCGAACGGTGTCCTCATCATCGGCGAGAAGGGCATCATCTCCACCAACATCAACGACAGCAGTCCGCTCACGCCCAAGCTGTACCTCAACGACGGCACCACCGATTTCGGTCCTACCGAAGAGGACGATACCGAACCCGAGTATGGTCACCAGCGTCTCTGGGTCGACGCCTGCAAAGCCGGCTTCGACAGCAAGGAGCACAAGGGCCTTACGTCCTCCTTCGATTACGCCGGTCCGATGACCGAGACCGTGCTCATGGGCAACCTCGCCATCCGCAGCTACATGCTCCGCAGCGATGGCGACGAAGGCGATTTCTTCGCTCGCAAGAAACTCCTCTGGGACGGCGAGAACATGCGCATCACCAATATCGAGGAAGCCAACCAATTCGTGGGTCGGGAGTACCGCAAGGGCTGGGAGCTGCCGGGGCGGGCGTAGCGAGGCGCTTCGGCGAGCTCCGCTCGTGCGCCGGTGAATGACCCCAAAGCATCGATCCGGCCGAGAGCTCCCATCACGATCCCCCACGAGCCGAGGCGCGTTCGGCGAGTTCCGCTCGTGCGCCGGTGGATGACCCCAAAGCATCGATCCGGCTCGAAGTTTAGGTCAGGAGAATTCTCCGCGGGCCACGAGCGGAGCTCGCCTAACGGCCCGCTCGTTCGCCGGAGAATGGGGTAAAGCTTCGACCCGGCACGAATTTTCGATCGGATGAATCCCCCGCGGGCCACGAGCAGAGCTCGCCGAACGGCCCGCTCGCGCCCAATGAGGTAAGCTTTATACGGCTAATCCCGTCAAACTCGCCTCGAGCGCCTCTACCCTCGCCTGCCCATCCGCCAGCTTCTTACGCTCCATCTCCACCACGTTAGCAGGTGCATTGTCGACGAAACGTGCATTGCCGAGCTTCTTCTCGATCCCGTTAACGAAGCCACGCTGGTGATCGAGTTCTTTCTCGATTCGCTCGCGCTCTGCGTCGACGTCGATGGTGCCGGCGGGCAGGGCGAGAAAGTACTTGTACTTGCCGGCGATTATGCTTACAGCATGCTCAGTCTCCGCTAAAGGAGCAGAACCTCTAAAATCAACGTACGCCATCTTCTCCAGCATAGCCTGCAGCGGCTTACGCTGCTCCACCGGCGAATCCAGACCGTCGACGTTGAGCGCTAGGGTGTCCCGAGCCTTCAGCCCCTTCACGCTCCGCTGCTCTCGCACGCGACTCACGATCTCCTTCACGGCCTCCACGCGTTCGATAGCCGCCTCATCGAAGGCACCGGCTTTCGGCAACGGGGATACGCAAACGTCTTCCTCCCGCTCCCGCAAAACGTGCCAAAGCTCCTCCGTTACGAAGGGCATAAAGGGGTGCAGCACGCTCATCAAATCCGAAAAGACGTCGATCGTCGCCTCGCGCACGGCGAGGCTAATCGGCTGCTCGTAGTCGGGCTTCACCATCTCCAGGTACCACGAGCAAAAATCCCCCCAGATGAAGCCGTACAGGCGGCCGATCGCGTCGTTGAGGCGGAAGCTCGCGTAGTCGCGCTCCACATGTTTTAGCGTAAGCGAGAGCTTCTGTCGGATCCAGTCGATGGCCAGCGCTTCGACTTCGCCGACGGGCGCATCGTGGGTCTCCCAGCCTTTAACCAGGCGCAGCGCGTTCCACATCTTGTTGCAGAAGAGTTTGCCCTGCTCACAGAGCTTGCTTTCGTTGAGGACTTGCTTGGTCTTCGGATCGATGGGCGCGTCGAAGACGATATCGCCCCCCGCCGAGGCGGCATTGAGGAGGCCGTAACGCACGCCGTCGGCGCCGTACTTGTCGAGCAGCGCGAGGGCGTCGGGGGAGTTGCCGAGCGACTTCGACATCTTGCGCCGCTGGGCATCGCGGACCATCCCCGTCCAATACACGTGTTTGAAGGGCAGGGCGGGGTGATTTGGTCCGAGTAGTTCGGGACCGAACTCGAGGCCGGCCATCATCATCCTCGCCACCCAGAGGTAGATGATGTCCCAGGCGGTAACGAGCACGTCGGTCGGGTAGTAGTACTTCAACTCCGCCTGCGTCTCAAAGCCGTTGAAGACGCTGATCGGCCAGAGCCAGCTCGAAAACCAGGTGTCGAGTACGTCTTCGTCTTGCTTAAGGTCGGTGAGGGTGATCTGTGCGCCGAGTGCGTCCCGCGCCTGCGATAGGGCACCCTCCACCGTCTCGGCCACGAACACCTCCTCGCCGACGAACCAGGCCGGGATGCGGTGGCCCCACCACAACTGGCGACTGATGCACCAATCGCGCACGTTCTCCGGCCCGACCCACTGGCGGAACATGTTGAAGAACTGCTGCGGGTGAAATTCGACCGCGCCCGCGGGGTTATCGTCCCGCTTCACCGCCGACATCGCCTCGGCGGCAAACTCGTCCATGCGCACGAACCACTGCAGCGTGAGGCGCGGCTCCACCACCGCCCCCGTGCGCTCGGAGCGACCGATGCTGGTATCGTAATCCTCGGTTTCGACGAGCAAGCCGTCGGCCTCCAGCTGCTTCGCGGCCGCCTTGCGCGCCTTCGCCCGGTCCATGCCCACGAACACCCCGGCCACCTCGGCGATCGTGCCGTCGGCGTTGAGCACGTCGATGGTGTCGAGGTTGTGGCGCTGACCGACCTCGTAGTCGTTGACATCGTGGGCGGGCGTGATCTTGAGGGCGCCCGTCCCGAACTCGCGGTCGACGTAGTCATCGGCGATGATCGCCACGGTGCGATCGGTGAGCGGTACCCGGACCTGCTTCCCTACGAGGTGCCGATAGCGCTCGTCTTCCGGATTTACGGCCACGGCGGTATCGCCCATGATGGTTTCCGGGCGAACGGTGGCCACCGTGAGCGCCTCATCGCTATCGACCACGCGGTAGCTGACGTAGTAGAGCGGTCGGCGCTCCTCGCCGTGGATCACCTCCTCGTTCGAGAGCACCGTCTGCGCCTCCGGGTCCCAATTCGTCATCCGCAGGCCGCGGTACAGCTTGCCCTTTCGGTGCAGGTCCACGAAAACGCGCGTCACGGCCTCGCTGAGCGAAGCGTCCATCGTGAAGCGCGTGCGCGCCCAGTCGCAGCTCGCGCCCAGTCGCTGGAGCTGCTCGAGGATGATGTCCCCGTACTCCTCCTTCCAGGCCCAGGCTTCGTTGAGGAATTCTTCGCGGCTCAGATCAGATTTTTTGATCCCCCGCTCGCGGAGCCGTTTTACCACCTTGGCTTCGGTGGCGATGGAGGCGTGGTCGGTACCGGGGACCCAACAGGCGTTCTTGCCGCTCTTGCGGGCGTGCCGAACGAGGATGTCCTGCACCGTGCCGTTGAGCAGGTGGCCCATGTGCAGCACGCCGGTTACGTTCGGCGGCGGGATGACGATGGTGAAGGCCTCGCGCTCGGGGTCTACCTCGGAGTGGAAGTAGTCTCGATCGAGCCAGTGCTGGTACCAGCGTTGTTCGGTGGTGCTGGGGTCGTAGTGCTTGGGGAGGGGCATAGGGGCGGAAGGCGGGGAGCGGGCGAAGGTCGCAAGGTTAGAGAAACCGTTCGCGATCTCGGCGAGCTTCGAAAATTCATGGGTGGGTTGGGCGGAGGTTAGTTCGAACTACCCCCACAGTCGAATCGGAGGTATTTACACCAATGAATGGCGGACCACGAGCGGGCCGTTACGCGAGCTCCGCTCGTGGTCCGCGGGGGGGGTGGTTTCGACCTCGTTCGTGATCTATTCGAAAGCGCCACGCGGCGGCCGGCGCACGAGCGGAGCTCGCCTAACGCGCCTCGGTAACCCCCGCCGCACGAGCTCGGCCAACGCGCCTACCGGACCGCCACGGCTTCGAACAAGCCGACCTCCACCTGCGCCCCGAGCAGATCCTCGAGCGTTTCGCGGCGGCGGATCAGGTGCGGACGCCCGTCGTGAACGAGCACCTCGGCGGGTCGTTCGCGCGAGTTGTAGTTGCTCGCCATCGTCATGCAGTACGCACCCGCGTTGTCGAAGGCCAGCACATCGCCCTCGCGCACCTCGGCGAGCTGCCGGTTGGTACCGAACGTATCCGTCTCACAGATATAGCCGACCACGGTGTAGATCCGCGTTTTGCCGGAAGGCGAGCTCACGTTCGCGATGTGGTGGTGGCTGTCGTAAAACATGGGCCGGATCAGGTGGTTGAGGCCCGAATTCACACCGACGAACACGGTGCTCGGCGTGGTTTTTACCACGTTTGCCTCCACGAGGAATTTACCGGCCTGACTCACCAGAAACTTGCCCGGTTCGAAAACGAGGGATAGCTCCCGTCCGTAACTCTCGCAAAACTGACGGAAGCGCTCGCTCATCAGCTCGCCCATCGACTCGATGTCCGTCGACACGTCGCCCTCGCGGTAGGGCACCTTGAAGCCCGAACCGAAGTCGATGTACTCGAGGTCGGAGAACTTCGCCGCCACATCGAGTAGGATGTCGGCGGCCGTCAGGAAGGGGGCCGTATCGAGGATGTCGGAGCCCGTGTGCATGTGCACCCCGATAACGCGTAGCCCGGTCGCCTCCACGATCCGCAGCACGTGCGCCATCTGGTAGATGCTGATGCCGAACTTCGAGTCGATGTGGCCGACCGATATCTTGCTGTTGCCCCCCGCCATGATGTGCGGATTGACGCGCACGCACACCTCCAAACCCGCGTGGCGTTGCCCGAGCTGCTCGAGCAGGGAGATGTTGTCGACGTTGATGCCGACGCCCAGCGCGATCGCCTCCTCCATCTCACCCATCGACACGCCGTTGGGCGTGTACAGGATCTCGCTTCCGCTAAAACCCGCCCGCAGCCCGAGCCGTACCTCGTTGAGGCTCACGCAGTCGAGCCCGGCTCCGAGACTGCGGATGTAACGCAGCACCTCTAGATTGTTGAGCGCTTTGCAGGCGTAGTGGAGCTCGAGCCGGGGCACGTCGAAAGCGCCCGTGAGTCGCTCGTACTGATGCTTGATCACGCTGGTGTTGTACACGTAAACGGGCGAACCAAACTCTTTGGCTACCGCGGGTAAATCGACCCGCTCCCACAGGGCGGCGATCTTTGCGAACTCACTCATGGCGATACGATGAACCGCGAATATGGACCGTTTGCGGCCGCCAAAAAAGTCGAACCCGACATCTTGACCTACAGACGCGCATGACGAACACCCAGCTCATCCCCGCTTGCCTCCGCGGCGAACGCCGTGCGCAGCGCGCGCTGTACGACGAGTTTACCCCGCGCCTCTACGCCGTGGCCGTGCGTTACCTCGGTCACGCGGAGACGGCGCAGGACGTTCTGGCGGAAGCCTGGCTCAAGATCTTCCGGTCGCTCGGTAGCTTCAGCGGTCAGGGGAGTTTCGAAGGTTGGCTGCGCCGCGTGGTCGCCAACGAGGCCCTCATGCACATCCGCAAACGCCGCCTGGAGCTCACCGAGCTATCCGACGTGGTGCAGGCCACCACGGCCTCACCGGGCGACCGACCGACTGACGCGCTCGAGCAGCTCGACGTGTTGCGGCTACTCGACACCCTCCCCACCGGCTGCCGCACCGTGTTTAACCTCTACGAACTCGAGGGCTACAAACACCGCGAGATCGCCGAGGCGCTCGGCGTGAGCGTGAATACCAGCAAGAGTCAACTGATCCTCGCCAAGCGCAAGCTCCGCGAGGCCTACACCCGCCTCGCCGCCCGCGAGGGTCGCCACCTGCGTTCACTTCCACAACCACCCCGATCATGACCGACGAGCAACTAACCGAACTGATCCGAGCGCGCGATACCGAGCACCGCCTAGCTCCACCGGAGGCGCTCTGGGAGCGCGTGGAACGAGGGCTGGGTCCACCACCGGCGGCCCAGCCGCGCGCCAGGGTGCGGATGCTGCGGGCGCCCCTGCGGGTGGCCGCCGGCCTCGCCGCGCTGCTGCTCGTGGCCTGGCTGCTCTGGCCCACCGGAGCGAACGAGGCGGGCGCCGAAGTCACCGCGGCCGCGGAGCTGGAGGACGTCGAGCTCGAGGCCACCCCCGCCGCGCAGCCCGTCCTCGAGCGGGCGACCTACGACGGCGTGCAAATCCGGGAAGGGGTACTCGGGCGCGACGAGCTCCGCAGTTGCGTCGCCTGCTAGCCGAAGGGCCGCTGCACGAGCTCCGGGAGCGGCGCGTGGAGCGCCCCCAACACACCGAGGGCGTGATTCCGGAGCCAACCGTCGTGACTCGCGTAGGAGTACTGAGCCACGGGGACCGCGCCGACGCTGCTCTTGATGGTCGTGGCCGTGCGACCGTAGTTGAGTCGCTCGGCCCCTAACCTCAGTGCGGACTCGAGTAAATCGAAGAGGAGATTCAGGTACAAATTGTGACTCCGGTTGTAGGCCGGGTCCACGGCCGCAAAGTGGGCGAGCGCCTCGCAGTCGGCGCTGAGCAGGGTGCTGAAGCCGACGAGTCGCTCGGCGTCGAAGTAGCCGCGCACGGTGAGCCGCCCCCCCGCCGCCCGCTTGAGCCGGGGCAAGTAGCCTCTGGGCGCGCGGAAGGGTACGTACGGCGATCGCTCGATCAGGGCGGCGTAGAGGGCGTCGAGTCGCTCGCTGTGCGCCTGCACCGCCTCCGCGTCGAGCTCGCGAACAAGGAGCCCCTCAAACTGGCGGCGGGTACGCTTCGCCCGCCGGCGGTACTTCGAAGGCAGTGCGGCCAGGTAGTTCTCGAAGCTGCCCCCCCACCCCCCCGGGAGCTCCATGCGCATCTCCGGCAACACGTCGAGCTGCTGCCAGCCGTCGAGCTCCACCGGTACGGTTAGGTCTTTGGCCAGCCAGACCGACTCCTCGTCGAGTCCCGCGCGCAACGCACACCTCGCTTCCGCGAGAAGACGGCCCACGTCCGCGCGATCCGCGAAATGGATGCCACTGCCCCCGCCAAAGAGCACCTGGCCAAACTGATGCCAGTGAGCGCCGAGCACCACCGGGCCGAGGGCGCTCGGCCATCGCTCGCCCAACTTCATGTTGGCCGCCGGTAGGTGCTGGAGCAGCGACACGCCGCACATCTGACCGTCGCGCGCGAACTCCAGGTACTCCGTCCGCGCCCCGAGCTCGTCCGAGTCGGGGGCGGGGCAGGTGGCCTGCGCGAACGCGCGGAGCCAGAAGGTGTGTAGCCAGGGCGGCAGCCCGGGCAGTCCGTCCCACCGCAGCGCGTCCAGCTCCTCCCAGCTCGCGTACCGCAGCAACGTAACCCCCTCGCCCAGCGCGTACTCCCCCACGGGCAAGCAACCTGGCAATGCGGCGTGGGTTGCGCCGTTCGAAGGGGATAGCTTTAGCCCATGATTTACCCCCTGTTGTCCCTCCTCTCCGCGGCGCTGCTCTCGGCGGCCTGCAACAGCGGGCGTCAGCTCACCGGCGACGCCGCCTACACTTCCGTAAAACTCGAGCAGGGCGGCTGCTTCGGCACGTGTCCCGTCTACGACCTCGAAATCCTGCCCGGCGGCTCGGCGACGTACGACGGCAAGCAGTACGCTCCCTTCCCGGGCCTACAGAACGCCAGCCTCCCGGCCGATTCAACGACGATGCTCAACGGCCTGGTGGACGAAGTTTTGGCGCAAGCCGACCGGCTCGAAACACCCGAAGGTCCGGAGATCGCCGATGCGGCGACCTCGACGATCACCGTACTGGCGGGAGGAGACACCCTACGCTTTCAGGGCAGCATCAATTTTGCGCCCCCGGTAGCGCGACTACGGGACGCACTGCAGCGGGTGCCGGACTACGCCGCGTGGGAGGCCGATTCGACGGCCGCTCCGCTGCCGCCCAGCAAGCTACTCGTGACGCTAACCAGCGCCGAGGCGGCGACCCCGCTCGCGGAGTATTTCTTCTTCGAGAAGCTCGAAACCGTGCGTCAGGTGAGCGAAGAGCCGGTGGTGTTCCTGATGCGTTTCTCGGGCCAAGCGGTGGACGCCGACGATCTCGCCGGACTCGTCCGTGAGCAGGAGTCGGTAGTCGCGGTGGAAATCCTGACGGACGCCGAGGCGGAAGCGCTCGAGTAGGGAGATCCGCCCGGTCGGCGGCGCGGCGACTCAGATGCCCCGACCGCGCCGGTAAGGCAGCTCCAGGAAGCCCAGCGAGCTCGGCTTCACGCGGATAGAGAAGCGAAACGCATTCGCGGCTGGGTACCAATTGAAGTCCATCTGCCAGCAGTGCAGGTCGCGGCCCACCGACAGCGAGGGATACCCGAAGTCCTTGCGCAGTAGATCGTAGCTAAACGTGATGCCGTTGAGCGTCCACTTCGGGGAGATCTTGATGGCGCGCGCCGCAATGCGGACGGAGTTGGCGGTGGTCGCCCACGGTTCGGCTACCCGGCGCGAATCGTAATTCTGCGTCAGGCTGTAGTCGATGGTAAATTGGTCGATGAGCGAGAAGATCGCATCGTCGCCGGCGGCCTCGGTGGCGCCCTCGCCCTCGATGATGTCGCGGAGCTGTCCGAAGGTGAGGCCGACGTTGGCCTGGAAATTGGCGCGGTCGAGGCGGACCTTGCGAAACAGCGTGGAGTCAATCCGGCGACCGTTTTCGTCGAGGTCGTACACGTCGAAGGAGCCGCCGAAGTTGATCCGCACGATGTCCCCGAAGAGCTTGAACTGGCCGCCGGATACGTTGATGGGCGACCACCGGAGGGTGTCCGCGGCGAAGTTGTAGCTGCCGCTCAGCGAGAGGTTGTTGATCAGGGTCACGAGGCGAGTGGTCGTGTCCTTGCGCGTGCGGACCTTGGCCTGGACCTGGTTGGTGAGGCTGTACCCCGCTCGCAGCGCCAGCTGGTCGGGCAGCGAGCCGGCGGAGAACGGGCGGGTCGGAAAGGGCAGGTAGCGCTCGGTATCCCCCTCGCGATTGATTTGAACTTCCTCGTAGTAGTCGAAGGGTGCGGCGGAGTAGTCCGGGGTGTAGCCCAGGTTGACGCTCGGTCGGATGACGTGGCGCACACCGCGCACCGGCCCCTGCTTGATGTTCAAGGTTCCGTACACGTTGGTGCCCAAGCTTAGCGAAGTCGAAAACTCCCGGGCAGCCGTTAAGCCATCGATCAAGGTGTCGCGCTCGAAGTCTTGGATGATCGTCTCGGTCGACTTCACGGGCACGTTTTCTACCGTGTCTACCGTGGTTACGGTCGTGTCCCTCCGCACGAACTCCCGCTCGAGTCGCTTGAGGTAGTACGTTTCCCCGTAGTTCACGTTCGGGCTCAGGCGGAAGTACTTCAGCACGGTGATCGGCGCCGAAAAGGAAGCGGCGTGCTGTCCGCCAAACACCCCGTCCGCGAGCACATCGCTCGCCGTTTTGGTGGAGTCGATTTCGAAGCTGCCCTTGATGCTCGCCGTGTAATCGATGACGGCTTTCTTGTACCAAGCCCTACTGTTGTCGCCGAGGTCACGAAAGGGATAGATGGAACCCGTCGAGAAGCGGGCGGAGGGGGCTTCGAGTGTACCTTCTTTGGTTATCGTGTTCTGGGAGTGGGCTACGTCGGTGGTCAAGTTCCAGGTCGGGTGCTCGGGGAAGCGGATCTGGTAGGAGGCGTTGGAGCGCAGTACCGCGGTGAGCTGGGAGGCTTCATCCAACCCATTAGTCCGCGCGAAGCCCCCACCCTGGAAGTTCGCGCTCACCCGCAGCGTGCGGTACGGATTCGCCTTCGGGTCCTGGGCGTGACTCCAGGTAAACGCGTAAGCGTTGGTAAAGACATCTGCGGTATCGTTCGCGACGCGGTTGCGTGAGAACGCCAGGTCGAGGTTCCCGGAGTACCGGTACCGCACGTTGTAATCGGTGTTCGCGAAGAAGCGCGTCGTCCCCTTCAAAAACAGGTCGGTCGTCAGCGAAGTGTGCACCCGGTCGTTGAAGGGGAAGTACCAGCCGATGTTCTGGAAGCCGAAGCCGTCGACGGGCGTGTAGGTGTAATCGGTCGGGAAGATGAGTCCCGATCGCTCCGAGCTCCCGATCGGGAAGAAGCCAAACGGTAGCCAAAGCGGCGTCGGGATACCGCCGAGCTCCACGTTGCTCGGCCCCACGATCACGGTCTTGCCCGGGATTACCTTCTGCTTGTTGCTCCGGATACCGTAGTGCGGGTGCTCGGGCACGTCGCAGGTCGTAAAAATCGCGTCCGAGTTGTAGATGGTATTATCGACGCGCCCCGGGTCTTCGGGATCCGCGGCCACGAGCTTCGTGCGGCCGCCGAGCACGTAGAGGTCGCCCTGCATCGTGGTGGCGTTGTAGATGATCCCCTTGCGGGTTTCGAAGTTGTAGCGGATCCCCTTGGCCTCGAAGGCCTGCGCCCCCTGTTTGAAATTGGGGAGCTCGGTGGCCACGCCGGCGGAGTCCGGCCCGGGCTCGGCCGTCAGCAAACCGGTTTGCTGGTCGATGATCATGGTCCCGGCCGTGAGCTCGAGGTCGCCGTAGAGCACGCGGGCGCCCCCCCAGAGGTAGATCTTTTGGTTGATCACGTCGATGCGGGAGGAGTCGCGCGCACCGTACTTCACCTCCGCGTCGAGGGCGTCGGGACTCAAGCTGTAGTCGAGCACCGTGGTATCCGCGCGGGCGAGTGAATCCGGTTGGCCGAGCGTGTCTACCGGCGCACCGAGCGCCGGCGAGCGTGGATCGATCCTTGTCTGCTGGAGGGTGTCGGGGCTCGTCTGCGCAAACGCAGCAGTGTCCTGCAAAACGAGAACCACGAAACAACAGTACACCAAATAGCCAAAGCGACCCCGCGGGGAAACCCTGGGCAGCCGCGCCTGCGTAAAGGATGGTCTAGCGCGGGGAGGATTGATAACGAGCTCGAAAGCAGGTGAATGGGGAGGCGAACTGACAATAGACGCGCGGGCGGTGCCGGAACGCTACCGTTAGCCGCGTTGCTGCTGCAGGTACTGTTACTGTCAACGGGCGCGACGAACGGAGCGTCCACCGGCCCGCCGGAACTTAACGCCACCTTAACGGCGACATCGGGGCAAAGAAAGCACGGCCCCGGGGAGCCACCGGCGCTCACCCTCGTGATCGACGCCGGACACGGCGGTAAGGACCGCGGCTGCGCCGGGCACCACAGCAACGAGAAGGTCATTTCGCTCGCCGTGGCTAGAGCGTTCGGGCGGCTCGTGGAGCAGCGCCGCCCCGATGTGCGCGTGCTCTACACCAGGTACGAAGATGTTTTCGTGCCCCTGCACGAGCGGGCCGCCATCGCCAACCGGGCGCGGGCAGACCTGTTCATCAGCATCCACTGCAACTACCTCGTGTCCTCGGCGGCGGTCAACGGTTCGGAGACGTTCGTGATGGGGCTCAATACGGTGGATTACAACCTCGACGTCGCCAAGCGCGAGAACGCGGCGATACGGATGGAGGATACCCTCTCCCGCGCCCGCTACGGCTTCGACCCGGAGACGCCGGCCGGCCACATCATTCTTTCGATGTACCAGCACGCATTCTTGGAGCAGAGCACCCTGCTGGCCGAATCGCTCGAGCGAAACCTCCGGCGGCGCGAGGGGCGTAAGAGTCGGGGCGTGCAGCAGGCGGCCTTCGTGGTGCTAAAGGAAACGGCCATGCCGAGCGTGCTCATCGAAACCGGCTACCTCTCCAACGCGAGCGAGGAGGATTACCTAACGAGTCCGGCGGGGCAACAGCAAACGGCCGAGGCGCTCTACCGCGGCCTGGTGGGCTACCTGCGGCAGCGGGGGGCTTCGGGCGGTGCGGAGCGGGCCGTTTTAGCGAAAGCGGAGACGACGGCGGCGGCCTACTTCGTGCAACTAGCCACCTCCGACGCCCGGCTCGACACGAGCACCGAGGCCTGGGAGCAGCTCGGCAGCCGGTTTCGGGAGGTGAAGCTGAATGACGATTACAGTTATTTGATCGGTCCGTACGCCAGCCGACGTGAGGCGCAGTGGGCGGCGCGCAGGGCGGCTACGACCGGTTTTGCGGAAGCATCGGTGGTCATCTACCGGGGTGAGGAAACGGGAATCGCTACGGAAACCAGCCGTTTCCACTGATTGGGCAACCACCACGTTCGGCAAATCGTACGTTTGTGCAGCTCCCCCCCCAAACCCCTATGAGAAGAGAGACCCGGATCGGCCTGCTGGCCCTCGTTGCGTTGGCCGTCATGTTCTTCGGCTATAACTTCCTCAAAGGCACGGAGCTCTTTTCGGACAAAAACACCTACAGCGTGGTGTACCGGAACGTCGACCAGCTCTCCGGGACGGACCCGATCCTGATCAACGGACTCCGGGTGGGCCAGGTGATCGACGTCCGTTTGAACCCGGAAGACGTGCGCTCGATCACGGTCCAGTTTACGACCGACGAGGACCTCCCGATCCCGAAGGATACCCGCGCTACGATCATCAGTACGGGTATCCTGGGGGGCAAGGCGATCGCGCTCGAGTTCGGGGAGGCCTGCCAGGGTGCTGACTGCGCGGTGAATGGCGATTTCCTCGTCGCCGACGAGCGCGGGATACTGGCCGGACTGATCGGCGAGCCCGAGGAAGTGGAACGGTACGTGGAGATCCTCAAGAACAACGCGGGCGGCATCATCGACTCCATCTCCACGCGCACCGACACGAACGCCCTCGGGCGTACCCTGCGGAACTTAGAGCAGACCACCTCCAACCTGAACGCGCTCACCGGGCGCGTCAACAACCTCCTCGCGCGTTCGAGCGAGAACATCAACGAGACGGCCGCGAACGTTGCCGTGCTCAGCGGTAGCCTGGCGGACAACAACTTCCGCCTGGAGAGTATCCTCCGCAACGTTGATTCGGCGACCACGAAGCTCGCCGGCGTCGACCTCGGGCAAACGCTCGCGCAGGCGAACCAGACCCTGCAGGAGTTGCGCGGCACGCTGGAGCGATCGGGCGGGGCCATCGATAACCTCAACGAGGTGAGCGCCTCCCTCAACAGCGAGAAGGGAACGGCCGGCAAGCTGATCAACGACGACGAGATGTACGAGCGCCTCAACCGGACCATCGCGAACCTCGACTTGCTGTTGCAAGACTTCCGGCTCAACCCGAAGCGCTACGTCAACGTGAGCGTGTTCGGGAAAAAGCAGAAGGAGTACGACGTACCCGACGACGACCCGGCGGCTACGTATCTGCCCGACACAACCGGGAATTAGATGCGAGGAATGCCCTCGCAGGATTTTGTTCGCTCACGAGCTTTATTTCACCTTAAAAATGACGGATAAAATTTCGGGCGCTTTTTGAACATGCTATGTGGGGTTAGGTTGCTTTAAGCGTGCCCGACCCACGAACCGAAAATACTTCCGCGAACCTGCTCGACCCCGATCACATCGAGGTCGTCCGGGAGGAGATCGATGTAACCAAGCGAGAGGTGGTAACCGGCGAGGTGACCATCGACAAGCGCGTTACGCTCGAGGACGTCCAACTGCAGCTCGAACGCGTGGACAACACGTTGGACATCTTCCGCCGGGAGGTCAACGAAACCTTTGAGACCCGCCCGGCTGCGGTGCGTACCGACGGAGACGATACGATCTACACCGTAGTACGTGAGGTTCCGGTCGTGGTCACGCATTTCGAGGTCCTCGAGGAGATCGTCGTGCGCAAAGTACGTACGGTCACCCCCGAGCCCACCGTCATCCCCGTGCACCGCGAGATCGTGGAAGTCAAACGCACTCCAACCGCAACAACACCTACAATCCAAAACCCAAAATCATGAGTCAGACAGTAATTGGCGTATTCCCCCAGCACACCGACGCACAGCGTGCGGTAACCGCCCTTCAGCAAGCTGGATTCGAGAGCGCCCACATCGACGTCTCTTCGCGAGACCACTTCACCAACGACGACACCGTCGGACACGAAGAGCGCCACGAATCCGTCGGTGGGTTCTTCAGCAACTTGTTCGGCATGGACGACCACGACGACGATGTCGTCCGCACCCGCACCAACTATACCGAGGCCGCGCGCCGCGGTACGGTGGTGACGGTGCACACGACCGACATGTCGAAGGCCGAGCGCGCCGCCGACATCCTCGACGAGTACGGAGCGATCGACGCCAACCAAGCGACCGCCAAGCTCCGCGAGCGCGGTATCGCCGACACTGATACCGATACACACCTCGAGGTGATCAAAGAGGATCTTGAGGTAGGCAAGCGCGAAGTGACCACCGGGGGCGTACGCGTCCGTAGCCGTGTCATCTCCAAGCCGGTTACCGAGAAGCTTCGTCTGCGCGAAGAGCACGTTACGGTGAAGCGTACGCCCGTTAATCGCCCCGTGGCAGCCGGTACGGACGCCTTTAAGGAGGGAACCATCTCGATGAAGGAAACCGCGGAGGTTCCCGTGGTATCGAAGACCGCCCGTGTCGTAGAAGAGATTTCGGTCGGTAAGACAGCCTCCGAGCACACGGAGACGGTAAGCGATAACGTTCGCGAAACCGAGGTCGAAGTCGACGAAATCGCCGAGAAAGACGCCAGACTCAAGCGCGACGGAAGGGTATAATCCTCGAAGTCATTCCTCTGCGGAAGTAGGATTACGTTCTATCCGCAATCCAGGCCGTCGTCGCTCCCATTCGGAGCGGCGGCGGCTTGTTCGTAGTGATAGTCCGCTACCTTGCTCCCTTGAGCCAGCTCGCCGTCCCCCTAAGCTTAGATTCGCTCGACCACCTGCTCATCGCGGGATGGCACGAGGGGCCGCTACATCCTGACGTCGTCGACGCCATTGCCCCGTGGTGGCGGGATAAGTCGACCTGGCTCGTATGCTATGCGATCCTGGTGGCCTGGATGCTATGGCGTTACCGGTGGAGTAGCCTGTTGCACGCGGTACTCGCCGGTCTATCGGTCGGGCTCGCCGATTACTGTTCGGCAGGCGTCATCAAACCGTTGATCGCCCGACTACGCCCCTGTAGGACGGTCGGTCTGGTGGAACATTTAGACGTCTTGGTCAACTGCGGCAGCGGCTTCAGCTTTCCCAGCGCCCACGCCGCCAACCACTTCGCGCTGGCTACGTTTCTGGCGGTGACCGTGTTCGTCCCTTACCCGATTTGGCGCATCGCGGTCGTCTCGTGGGCGGCCTCGATCGCGCTCGCCCAGGTGTACGTGGGCGTCCACTACCCGAGTGACGTCCTCGCGGGAGCCGTACTCGGTACTCTCATCGGATTGGTTGGAGCTAGGATTAGTAATGTCCTCGTACATCGGTACGGGCTTTCGCCAAAACAGCGGTTGTGAGTCCTCTCGAGTACGCGAGCCTGTTCGCGGCCGTATTGGTCGGCGGAGTTGCCGGCCTGTATTTTCCGAACTGGCGGGGTCGCTCCCTGCACCTGGTACTCTCTTTCAGTGGGGCCTACTTACTCGGGATTACCTTTTTACACATCATCCCGGACGCGTATACGACCCCGGGCGCAATTCCGGGCTTAGCGGTGCTCGCGGGCTTCTTCCTGCAGCTCCTGCTGGAGCAGTTCTCCTCGGGCGTAGAGCACGGACACATCCACGTGGCCGATGGGGAGCGACTGGCGCTTTCGGTGCTGTTCGGTCTTTCGCTCCACGCTCTGCTCGAGGGCGCTCCCCTGCCGCACGTCGGGGAGGGCGGCGCGGATTTACACGAGCATCTACTCACGGGGATCCTACTGCACAAAGTACCGGCGGGCTTTGCCCTAGCCGTGTTGCTCACGCAGGCCAACTACCGGAGGTCGACGGTGTGGGCGCTCCTGGCCGTATTTGCGGTAATGACTCCGCTGGGGTCCTTCCTCGCCGCCGGGATTAGCGCGCCCAGTGCGGAACCGTACATTTTGGGTCTGGTCATCGGCTCCCTGATTCACGTGTCCACGACCATCCTTTTCGAGCTCGACGACGCGCACCATCACCGCTTGAGCTGGAGCAAGTTCGCCGCAATCGCCGCGGGCATATGTACCGCTATGCTTACGGCTTACATATGACGGGGAAACAATTAGCGTACATTGCCTGGCCGAAAACTTGTCACGAGACAAACCCGTAGTGTCCGTATGCAAATAAGCTTACTCAAAGCTAGCTTGTCTATCGTTCTGTTTTCGGTGGGGCTGACCACGGTTTACGGTCAGGTAAGCCTGCGGGGAAACGTGCAGGACGAGGCTGCGGAGGGTTTGATCGGGGCGAGCGTGCTCGTGCTCGAGACGGGTACGGGGAACGTGACCGACTTCGACGGCAATTTCGAAGTAGATGTCCCCTCGCTACCCACTCGACTCGTGATCAGCTACGTTGGCTACGCTAACGACACCGTGGATGTAGCCTCGGACGACCAGGACCTAAACATCGTGCTTGGGGACAACGCTACGACGATGGTCACGGTGGAAGTCAAGGGTCGCCGACTGAGCGAACGTCAGCAGCAATCCGCGCTCACGATGGAGACTTTGGATAACATCGCCATCAAAGAAACCCCGGCCGCCAACTTTTACGATGGGCTCGGGTCGTTGAAGGACGTAGACTTGACGGCGGCGAGCTTGGGGTTTAAGATTATTAATACGCGGGGGTTTAATTCTACGAGCCCCGTCCGCTCGTTACAGATCATCGATGGAGTTGATAATCAAAGTCCGGGACTTAATTTTTCACTCGGCAACTTTTTGGGTGCGAGTGAACTCGACGTTAATTCCGTCAACATCATCGTGGGTGCGAGTTCAGCTTTCTACGGGCCAAACGCTTTCAACGGTGTGATCTCCATGGAGACTAAAGATCCGTTTCTCCAGCAGGGCCTATCCGCTACGGTCAAGGGTGGAGAGCGAAGTTTGCTCGAGGGCGGCATACGTTGGGCGCAAGCGGTCAAAAACAAGGGTGAGCAGGAGATTTTCGCGTACAAGCTCAATGTCTACGGTTTTCGCGCCAACGACTGGGAGGCAAACAACCTCGACTCGGTAGACGGTACGACTACGGGACGGAACAATCTCGGCGGTTACGATGCCGTAAATCGATACGGAGATGAATTTGATCGGGTGTTGGACTACGGCAATTCTTCGAGCACCCCATTTCTGGGCGAGCTGCATCGGAATGGGTATCTGGAGGAAGAACTCGTGGACTACGATTCGGAGAATCTGAAGGCCAGCGCACTAGGTCAGTTCAGACTTCAGCCTAGCAAAGGTTTGTTGAGTCCCGAGGTGATAGTGGCTTCCAACTTCTCAACGGGCACAACGATCTACCAGGGGGATAATCGATTCAGCCTACGCGACATTAAGTTCTATCAACACCGAGTGGAGGTTCGGCAACGTGATAAGTTCTTTGTGCGCGGCTACGTCACCCACGAGGATGCAGGGAATTCCTACGATCCGTACTTCACAGCGCTCATCCTGCGTGACTCCGCCGCGAGTAATGGCGCCTGGGGATCGCAGTACCGAAACTACTGGAACAGTACGGCACTTCCCCCTATCCGCGAGCTCGGTATCCCCGACCGCTTCGTACGCAACGAAAGCGGTGGGATTATCATCGACCCGGAGACCGGTAGGGCCCAAACGAAAGAACCGGCGATCTACGAACGGGAACTCAACGATTTCATCAGTGCGAATCGCGAACTACTTGAAGACTCCCATCGGGATGCACGTGACTTCGCAAACTCGGAAAACCTACAAAACGAAGTCGGAGACCGCTTGCAACCCGGAACTCCGGAATTCGAAGCTGCCCTCGCTGCGGTAAGCGGTAGACTGGGCACAACAGGTTCCGGAACGCGGTTTTACGATAAATCAGCTCTTCTACACACACAAGGAGAGTATCTATTCAACGATTTGATCCAGGGCTCAGCGCTGACCGATCTCGACCTGCGCATCGGGACTAGTTACCGGAAGTACTTTCCGGATTCGAAAGGCACAGTCCTCTCGGATACGGCGGGAGCAAACATCGATACGTACGAATACGGGGTGTACGGCGGTGGAACGGCCACGCTCTACGGAAAGCTCAAGGCTTCGGCTAGTTTGAGATTGGACAAAAACAAGAACTTCGACTACTTGCTGAGCCCGGCGGCATCGCTCGTTTACAGTCCCGAACCGGCTACTACGCTGCGGGCGTCTTTCTCTTCTGCACTGCGGAATCCTACCCTATCCGATCAATATCTCTTCTACAATGTAGGCCCGGCGATTCTACTGGGAAACCTCAACGGGGTAAACGATCTAATTACCATCGAATCGCTGGTCGACTACCTCAACACGAACGAGCAGGATACGCTCGACTACTTCGATGTTGCCCCTATTAGGCCGGAGAGAGTCCGCACGTTCGAGGTTGGGGCAAGGACTACACTCTTCGAAAAGCTATTCGTCGATGCTACCTATTACTATAGCTTCTACCAAGACTTTATCGGATTCAACTTCGGAGTCAGTGTAGATGCGTTCAATTCGATAACAGGAGTCCCCATCGGCGCACAGGCCTACCGAGTAGCAGCTAACGCGACGGATAAGGTAACGACGCAGGGGTTTTCAGTAGGTCTTAACTACTACTTCTCCAACTACTTCGTGGGAAACGCCAACTACTCCTTTAATAAGTTAAATTCGGTTACGGACGATCCGATCATACCCGCTTTCAACACACCGAAGAACAAGTACAATCTCGGACTTTCGGCGCGCGACATTCCTCTACGAGGAATCGGTACCGATAACACATTTGGATTGAGCGTTAACTACAAATGGATCGAAGGATTTTTATTTGAAGGCTCTCCGCAATTTACCGGCTTTATTCAGAGCTACGGATTGCTGGATGCTCAAGTCAACGTAGGCTTCCCGAGCATTAACACCGTACTCAAGCTGGGAGCTAGCAATATCCTCGATAATAGAGTATTCCAAACGTATGGAGGTCCCCGCGTTGGTCGACTCGCCTACGTTTCCTTAACCTACGAACTTCGTAAGAAACCTTAATAACCCTACATGAAGAATTGTACCCTCTTGCTCGCAGCCATCTTTACAATGGTCAATGCGAATGCTCAGTCGATGTTTTTCGACGCACAGTACGATGTCGAGGTCGCGGACACTGCCGGTGTTTACGCGACCAACATTACCGTTCTACCGTCTCCCGAGCGGCCGGGACCCGGTCCCGTGGATCTTCAGTATCGAGCTTACTCTCCGGTAGGAGATGATTTGGCGGAACGCCCGGTCGTGGTCATCAATCACACCGGGTCTTTCCTGCCACCGTACGCTAACGGAGGTTATACCGGAAGCATTCAGGATAGTTCAAACGTATACTTGGCTAGCCAGCTGGCTGCTCGTGGATTCGTAGTTCTCGTAGCAGACTACCGTAAAGGCTGGAACCCCGCATCTACCGATCAGGAGGTTCGGACGAGTACCCTGCTGCAGGCCGCATACCGGGGTGTACAGGACGCCAACGCAATGATGCGTTACATCCGCAAGCAGTACGCGGAGGATGGCAACCCACTCGCGGTAGACACTTCGCGTATCGCTTTCATCGGCTTGGGAACAGGCGGCTACAATGTGGTCAACTCGAACTCCCTGGACCGGCAGGCGGAAGTCCAACTCGAGAAGTTTATAGGGGGGAACGGCGAACCTTTCATCGTGCCTTCGGTAGCTGGTGACGTGGATGGGTTAGACTCCGCTACCCTTAACCGCGTAAACCACCCGGGTTACTCCTCGGACTTTGACCTCGCCATCAACGTGGGAGGTGCGCTCGGCGACTCCACTTGGATGGAAGCGGACAACGGCGAAGCCCCCGTGATTGGACTACAGGCTCAGTTTGATCCGTTTGCCCCCTTTGAACAAGGCGCAGTTATCGTTCCTACTACACAGCAGTTAGTGGTCAATGTGGCCGGTGGTCACCTCATAGTTGATCGCGCTAACAGGCTCGGCCTGAACGCTGCGCTGGACACGACCAACGAGCGTCTCCTAACCGAAGGTGAGTTCCTAACGACTCGCACGGAAGGTCTTTCTTCGGTAGAGTTCGAAACCCGCGAAAAGGTGACGGCGAATTTGGGAGCTACCAACTTTTACCCGTTCACCGGCAAAGCAAACATCAGTGTTGACTGGATTGACTCCACTCAATTGGTGACTGAGCTCGAGTCCTACTTCGCGCGTTCCGGAGAAAGAGTGACGGCTGAGACGCTCATCGCCAACGATCGGAGAACCAATGCGAACACCACGGACCCGGCGGGTGCCAAGCTGAATCTGGATACAATCATCATGTTCGCCCTACCCCGTATGGCAGCGGCGCTCGAACTTGGAGAAATTCAAGTTTCGACCGCGGATCTACAGCCTAACGATGTGGCGCTCAGCGTGAGTCCTAACCCCGCCCGTACGTACGCCAATGTGGAAGTAGCGAGCGACGTGCTCATTCGGGAGGTCCGCGTTCTTAACGTTGCCGGTCAAACTATACGCCAAGTAGCTGCTAATAGCTCTAAGTTAGAGCTCGACGTAAGCGGACTTAGCTCCGGTGTCCACTACCTTTTGTTGCAAACCAACCGCGGTACCGTAGCGGAGCAACTGGTGATTGAGTAGGGAATACTGCCTGGTTTTTTGCTTAAGCAGAATCAGCCCCTTAAAGCGAGCCCGATGGATTCACGTCCATCGGGCTCGCCGGCTTTTGGATCAGCGCGTTCTGCGCGATTAGGAAGCCGAGTGTATCGACATCGTCGGCGTAATCGTCGAGTGCGGGTCTTTGTGCTTCCCCTGGCAGCTTAGTGGACACGCCCGGAATATCTCTCACGCTTACGGTAACCTGCAACTCCTTCATAACGGAGTGAAGATCGATGGCCAGGTCAGCTGTATCGTTATAATACTCGTAGTGTAGCGTCCCGAGTCGGGAGTGTAATTCCTTATCCTCCCTCAACAACACACTCCCCGTAGCGAGGAACGGATTTTTATTGATGATGTACAGCGCGTAGTTATAGTCGAAGTTGTTCTTCCACTTGGAATTTAAAGCCACCGCCTTGTGCTCGTGCAGCGCTGCCAGCAGCGGATCGAAGTCGTACCCTCCCGGAGCGTAGAGCTTGCCAACCGAGCGGCAACCCATCCCAAAATACGCAAACACATCCTCCGCCAATCGACTGAGATCTTCGGTGGACTCATCGCCGTGCAGCACAGCGACACTGGTCCGATTGCGACGGATGATGTGCGGGTACTTGCCAAAATACTGCTCGAAGTAGCGGGCGGTATTGTTCGACCCCGTCGCAATGACAGCGTCGAAGTCCTTGAGGCGATCAACAAATTGAGTCCTTCCGGTAAAACCAGACTCTATCTTCTGCAGTTGCTGCGCGAGGTGGGGCAGCATGAAGAGGTCTTTCTCGCTCAGCTTTACTTGCGCCTTGGCGCCCGCGATCAAGACGCAGAGCCAATCGTGGAAACCGACCAGGGGGATATTGCCCGCCATCACGATTCCGACCGTAGTACCGGCGACGCTGTCCGGTACGTCGTAGTTCGCCAGCCACTCGTCGAGCGCGCCTTCGCTCAGGTAGTCCGCAGCGATCGCGTCGAGCATTCGCCACTGATTCTCGGGCGTAAACCAGCCGTTCCGGTGTGCGGTACGCTGCACGTAGGCATCGAGCAGCTCGGGTTTGGCCCGGATGTAATCACCGAGGCCAACGAAGGCGGCGCGCCGTTGCGCAACTGATAAGCTCATGTGCACAAAGGTGGGGAGCTAGACTTGGTCCGCAGCGTCCCCACTCGCTTCTTGACGCAGGACTTCCTGACGGGAGCCCAGGTAATCCCGCCAACGCTGTAGCGCCAACTGCATGTCCTCCGGCACCGGCGCCTCAAAGTGCAGCCGTTCCCCCGTCATCGGATGAGTGAAGCCGAGCGTGTGGGCGTGCAGGGCCTGGCGCGGTAGCACTCCGAACGTATTCTCGACGAAACGACGGTAGTTGGTAAACACGGTACCCTTGACTACCCGATCCCCGCCGTAGCGGCCATCGTTAAACAGCGGATGGCCGGCGAATCGCATGTGCACCCGGATCTGGTGCGTCCGCCCGGTCTCGAGCTCGCACTCGACCAAGCTCACGTAGTAAAGGTCTTCGAGCGTCCGGTAGTGGGTTACGGCATGCTTGCCCAGGTCGGGATCGCGCACCACGGCCATCCGGCGTCGGTCGGCCGGATCGCGGGCGAGGTTCCCCGTAATCGTACCGGCGGTAGGCTCGGGCGCCCCCCACACCAAGGCGAGGTACTTGCGCTCGATGCTGTGGTCGAAAAACTGCTTCGCGAGGTGCGTCATCGCCCACGGAGTTTTGGCGACGACCAACAGGCCGGTGGTATCCTTGTCGATCCGGTGGACCAGGCCGGGGCGGTTGTCCGGATTGCCTTTCGCCACCGGCAGCGCGAGTTCGCTAAAGTGATGGGCCAACCCGTTGACGAGCGTACCGCTGTAGTTGCCGATACCCGGGTGGACGACCAGGCCGGCGGGCTTGTTGAGCACGAGTAGGTCGCCGTCTTCGAAGACGATGTCGAGGGGCATCGCCTCCGCCCGCAACTCGGCTTCGGGATCGGCCATCCGCGGGATGAGCAGCTTGATCTCGTCGAGCGGCCGCACCTTGTAGTTGGGCTTTACCTGCTCGCCGCCCACGGTTATCGAACCGGCGCGCAGCCCGTCCTGAATGCGGGTACGACTGATGCGCATCGTCCGGTCCAGCAAAAAGCGGTCGATGCGCAGCGGCTCCTGCCCGCCGTCGACCACGATGACGCGCTCCTCGACGAATCCATCTTCGCCGTCTTCCCCGTCGTCGTCGTCGTCGTCTACCTCGTTGGCCCTCTCGTTCATATCCGGCAAAATCAACGCGCGAAGCTACGCGGCGGTCGGCGGGGGGACTAGCGGGGTAAGGCACCACGCAGTCCGAGCTCGATGACTTCCGGCCGCCGGATCTCGCCGTCCACGACCTCGAAGCGAAGCATCGTGCGAACCTTGTGAAAGCCGTGCGTGCCGCAGGCGCCGGGGTTCATGTGCAGCAAGCCGCGCGTGCGATCCGGCATCACCTTGAGGATGTGCGAGTGCCCGCAGACGTAAAGTCCCACTTCGGGGTGATCGCTAAGCTCGCCCCGGACCCGCGGATTGTACTTCGGCGGGTAGCCACCGATGTGCGTCATGTACACTTGGATACCCTCGCAATCCCAAAATAAGTCGAGCGGTAAAGCGCGGCGGACGTCGGCACCGTCGATGTTCCCGTACACGGCGCGCACGATCGGCGAGCGTTCTAGCAATCGCTCGATGAGCGCGTAATCGCCTACGTCCCCCGCGTGCCACACCTCGTCGGCCTCAGCGGCGTGCTCGAGGATGGCCTCGTCGAGGTAGCCGTGCGTATCCGACAACAACAGAATCCGCATGGGTTAGAGGCTGAGCACGACTTTACCGTGTTGCTTGCCGGCAGCCATCCGTTCGAAGGCTCGACCGACGCGCTCGAGGGGTTGGACGCTATCAACCACCGGTTGGATCTCGTGTTCGCTCACGAAATCGAGCATGGCGGCGAACTCGCGGGGACTGCCCATGGTGGTCCCCGCGAGCGTGGCCTGTTTGTAAAATAGCGCCTGCGGAGAGAGCTCCGGCACCGGGCCGGCCGTACCGCCGTAAAAGGCAATGCGCCCGGCCGGATTGAGGAGCTTGGCGATCGCGGCTACGCCCGCGCCCCCCGCACCGTCGACCACCGCATCGATACCGCCGCCGATTAACTCTTTAAGTTGTTTCGCCCAGTCGGCCTCCGTGTACAGCACGCCCCCCTCCACACCGAGCTCTTTTGATTCCTCGATTTTCTCCTCACTACTCGAGTTCACGAACACCCGGCAGCCGGCGGCAACCGCAAATTGAATGGTGAAAGAAGACACTCCCCCACCCGCTCCGGTAACGAGTACCGTCTCCCCGGTTTTGGCGGAAGCCCGCGTAAACAGCGCTCGGTACGCGGTGAGTCCGGCCAGCGGAAGCGCCGCCGCCTCTGCGTTCGTAAGGTGCTCGGGACAGTCGAAGACGTTCTCCCGAGGGACCACGGTGTACTCTGCGAACGTTCCGGCACGCGGATTCCCTAGAATCTCGAATCGGTCCGACTGCATGTCTTCCCTGTCCCCCCAGAAGAGAGCGGGATTGATCACGACGCGCCTACCGTCCAGCTCGCCCACCGCGTCGCTGCCGAGCACGACCGGTGGCGCCACGCCGGGGTATTTGCCCCGCACAATCCAAACGTCGCGGTGATTGAGCGCCGCCGCCCGGACGGCTACCTTCACCTCCCCGCTGCCGGCCTCCGGCTCGGGCCACTCCTCAATCTCCGGATTGCGGCCTTGCTCCCTGAATACTGCTGCTCGCATGCGGGCAAGGTAGCGGTGCCCTCGCGCCGACTACCCCACCCTTCAAGTACACTTTCGTGAAAACACGCCCCGCGGCCATCGCCGGTTTCTGCTTCTGGCTCACGGGGTGTCAAGCCCAACCCCCCGTGTCGGACCACGCATACACCAACGCCCTCGCCGAGGAGACGAGCCCCTACCTCCTCCAACACGCACACAACCCCGTAGACTGGCGCCCCTGGGGACCCGAAGCCCTCGCCGAGGCCGAGCGTACGGGCAAGATGCTGCTCATCTCGGTCGGCTACGCCGCCTGCCACTGGTGCCACGTGATGGAGCGCGAGAGCTTCGAGGACAGTACCGTGGCCGCCGTCATGAACGCGCATTTCGTACCCGTGAAAGTCGATCGCGAGGAGCGACCCGATGTCGACGACGTGTACATGACGGCCTGCCACCTGACCAGCGGCGGCTCCTGCGGGTGGCCGCTCAACGCCTTCGCCCTGCCGGACGGTCGCCCCGTGTACGCGGGTACGTATTACCCCCGCACCAAGTGGCTCGAGGTGCTCGAGTACTTCGCCAAGCTCAAGGAGAAAGAACCCGACAAGCTCGAAGCCTACGCAACCCAGATCGTCCAGCAGCTCAACGTGAACTCGGCGCCACCGCTAGATACGGATCAGCTCGACTTCGATACGGCGGTAACGTCGAACAACGCTAACCGGCTCGTCATGCTCTCCGATCCGGAGTACGGTGGCCTCGGCGGCGCGCCCAAGTTCCCGATGCCGGTCGCTTACGAGTTTTTGCTTCACCAAGCCGTGACGAGCGGCGATACCGCCTCGCTCGGCACCCTAAATACAGCTCTGCGCGCCATGGCCCGGGGGGGGATCTACGATCAGCTCGGAGGTGGTTTCTCTCGCTACTCGACCGACGGCGCCTGGCACGCCCCGCACTTCGAGAAGATGCTGTACGACAACGGACAGCTCGTAAGCCTTTACGCCCACGCTTACCAGGTGACCGGCGACGAGGAGTACGCGGAGACGGTGCGCCACAGTCTCGAATTCGTCGCCCGCGAGCTAACCGATGCTTCGGGCGGATTTTACGCGAGCCTCGACGCGGATAGCGAGGGCGAGGAGGGCAAGTTTTACGTGTGGAACCACGCTGAGCTCGAAAGCCTACTCACCCCGGAAGAGCTGCGCCTCGTCGCGGCTACGTACGATGTACAGCCAGGGGGCAATTGGGAGGAAGGCAAAAATATCCTCCACCGCCAGGGCAGCTTCGTCGAGCTTTCGCAAAAACTCGGGGTACCCGAGGGACAGTTACGTACAGTTTTAGCGCAAGCGGCGAAGAAACTGATGGCGGCACGCTCCGGGCGCGTCCGGCCGGGGCTCGACCACAAGGTGCTGACCAGCTGGAACGCACTGATGCTCAAGGGCTACGTGGATGCCTACCTCGCACTCGGCGAGGAGGAATACCTGACCGTAGCCCTCGGTAACGCCAACTACCTGGAACGAACGATGGCGCGCCCCGACGGCAGCCTCTGGCGCACGGCCGCCGGTGAGCGAGCGCACATCAACGCTTTCCTCGACGATTACGCCTACCTCGCCGAGGCCTACCTCGCGCTCTACCAGGCCACCTTCGACCCGCGGTGGCTCGGGCGTGCGCAGGGGCTGATCGACTACGCCAACGAGCACTTCGGCAATCCGAACTCGGCGCTGCTCTACTACACCTCGAAGCTCGATCCGGCACTGGTGGCCCGCCGGGTGGAGGACGCCGACAACGTGACGCCCTCCTCGAACTCCGTTTTTGCGGGCGCACTCTTTACGCTGGGGACCATCCTCGGCGAAGGCAGGTACGTCGAGCAGGCGACCTCGATGCTGGGCGCCGTGCAACCTTCGTTGACGGCCCTCCAACAGCCGGCCTACTGGTCGCGCTGGCTAGAGCTACAGTTACGGATCGCCTACCCGAGCAAGGAGGTAGCCATCGTCGGCCCCTCGGCGGGAGCGCGCAGGCGGCAGTTGGGCCGGGGCTACGTCCCGCAGGCCGTATTCCTGGGCGGAACTACGGAAGGCGACCTCGAGCTATTGGCCGGAAAGCTCCGGGAGGGGAAAACGCTGATTTACGTGTGCGAAAACCGGGTCTGCCAGCTGCCCGTAGAAGCGGCGACCGAAGCGCGAGCCCTTCTGAGTCGCTAACGCGCTACCGCGTCCACTCGCTATCGGCGAGCAAACGGGCCAGGTACTTCTCCGCGCCCAGCTTGTTGAGGTGCTGGTAGTCGCCGAAGTACTCCACGCCCTGGATGCTGCGGGAGTAATCGTGCACCGGCAAGCCCGTTGCCTTCGTAACGGCCTGCTCCAGCGAATCGAGATTCTGGATGGTTCGGGCGAAGGGCGGGAAGTATGGATTGACGACTAGTTCTACCTGCGTGCCCGCGAGTCGGTAGCGATCGAGCACTTTCGTGATGGCCGTGATGCGGTCGGTCTGAATATCGATGCGGTAGTCCTCCAGGCCCGCCGTGTCTTGCACTACCTGCGCAGCAATTTGGCGGTCGAGCAGCCAGTCCTCGTCGCTCTTGCCGAGGTAGTAGAACATACGCTGGGCCACCTCGCCGCCGTAGCGGGTGAGGTGCGAGATCTTCGTCCCCCAGTAGGTATGGTCGTTGGCGAGGCGGACGAGGCTATCGATACGCGGTGAGTACTGGCCGTAGAGTTTGAAGTCCTGTACGAGTTCCGGGTTATCGCGGTCCAAGAAGGTCACGTCGAGGACCAGCGCCTTGGGCGGACCGTAGAGATCGAGGTAGTCCGCGAGGAGTACCGCGCCGAGGTCGGCCGGCATCGCGTTGTAGCTGAGGTTGAGCGTACTCAACCCCGAAGTCTCCTCGATGAACGGCTGGTAGAAGTTGAGTCCGCGGCTGTTGCTCAAGAAAACGACATCCGACTGCGCGGCGCCGGTGTACATCCGCGAGTAGCGAAACTCCGAGCTGTCGACGGCCTGTTTGAGCACGTACCCGGCGACACGATCCCCCACGAAGGCAACGACCAGGAAGATCGGTATCCAGATCCACTTCGACATGACTAGAATTGGAAATAGATGAAGGCCGAAGCCGAGAAAACCCCGAACAGCGCGATGAGCCAGACGACCGTCGCGAAGCTCGCCACCCGGAAGACGGGCCGCTCGTCGACGAGCTTCCACATGGGCTGGTACTCGTCGATAATTTCCACGCAGAGCAGCATGCCGATAAGGAGGAAGCCCTTGATGACGATGAATTTGTTGATCACCGCGGCGGTACTCCACCCTTCGGTAGAGAGGATACCCCCGATCACGGCGTGCGCCCGCGGGAGCTGCTCGCTGAAGGGGATATTCGGGGCACCGGCGCGGAAGTACACCCAGGCGAAACAGGTGAGCGTGTACACGATGGCGACGTTGAGTGCCACCTGGACTGCGTTCGGCGCACGCACCGCCGCGAGCGCCCTCTGCCAGTAGGGAGAAAGGATACGCCCGACGATTTGGTAGGCTCCGTGCAGGAAGCCCCAGAATACGAACACCCAGGCCGCACCGTGCCAGAGGCCACCGAGCAACATGGTGATCATGAGGTTGCGGAAGGTGAACACCCTGGAGCCGCGCGATCCGCCGAGCGGGATGTAGAGGTAATCGCGCAGCCAACCCGACAGCGAGATGTGCCAACGCTGCCAAAATTCGGAGAAGTTTTGCGAGAAGTAAGGCTTGTTGAAGTTCTTCGGAAAGTCGAAGCCCATGATGCGCGCCAGGCCAATCGCGATGTCCGAGTACCCGGAAAAGTCGCAGTAGATCTGAAAGGAGTAAAAGATCACCCCGATGGTGAGGTGCAGGGCCCCAAAGGTTTGCGGCGATGCGAAGCACTGATCCACGAAGGGCGCGATCGAGTCCGCGATGGCGATTTTTTTGAAAAAGCCCCAGATCACCTGTCCTAGACCTACCTGAAAGCGCGTCCACTCGAACTCGCGATCCTTCTCGAACTGAGGCAGGAAATCACTCGCCCGCACGATCGGTCCGGCCACGAGCTGCGGGAAGAACGCGATGAAGGTCGCGAAGCGCAGGAAGTTGTGCTCGACGGCGATCTGCCGGCGGTAGACGTCGATCGAGTACGACATCGACTGGAAGGTGTAGAAGGAGATCCCCACCGGGAGAATGATGCTCAGCGTCGATAAAGACTGATCGTAACCGATCGAATCGAGGCCGGCGATGGCCGACTCGATGAAGAAGTTGAAGTACTTGAAGAAGGCGAGAAACCCGAGGTTGGCCAGTAGCGAGAGCTGGAGCAGCCGTTTTCGCTTGACGGGATCGTTCTGCCCCTCGATGGCGACACCGAGGTAGTAGTCGATGCAGGTGCTCAGGACGATGAGCCCGAGGAAGCGCCAGTCCCAAGCCCCGTAAAATACGTAGCTCGCGATCAGGCAGAGCCACAGGCGAGCCCGCCCGCGTAGGGCGAAGTACAACGGGAAGAAGATCGCCGCGAAGACGAAGAAGTTAACTGAGTTGAAGACCATGCAGGGGGCCTACCGGGAGAGTACGTCGTCGATGGTCACCGACACCTTGTGCTCCGTGTGCTTGAAATTTTTATTCGGATTCCCCATACGGAGCAGCGCGGTAACCTGCCGCAAGATGAAGAGCGGCACCCCGTACAGGTTGCTCCACAGCGACTTAGGGGCTTTGCTCAGCACGAGTGTCCACAGCACGTTGAGCACGAATAGTGCCAGGCCTCCGAAAAGGGCTACTCCCATCCAAGTAAGCAGGCTTACGCCAAAACCGAGGCCAAGCCCGAGGCAGAGTACGGCGAGTGCGCCGCTGAGTGCGACGTGGATGAAGAGCGGCGGCGAGACGGTGACGAGGCCGAAGAACAGTTGGTTCCAGCTGACCCCAACGAGGCCGCGGCGCAGGATACCCAGCGAATTCGGGATGTTCTGAAAGTAGCTGTACAGCCAACGCGAGCGCTGGGTCTCGACGGCGCCCGCGTCGGAGACCTTCTCGTCGAAGACTACCGCATCCCAGGCGTAGGCGATCTTTTCGTCGTCGCGCAGGAGGAAGTTCTGGAGGATTTTGTCCTCCTGCAGCATCTTCTTCCACTTCTCCTTCCCCTGCTGAATGTCGGGCCCCATGAGGTACGCCCAGTACAGCTCGCGCTCCACGGCCATGCCCGAGCCGCTGATCACGGCACTCGAGCCCACCCGGTACGCGCCGAAGCGCTCGATGTAGTTTTTGTAAAACTCGCCCACCGCATCGGCTGCGGCGTAAAGACTGTCGATGTTCTTGGCCGTACGCTGCCCCTGGATCGCGCGGTAGCCTGCCCGAGCGTACGCGTTGAGCTCTTCTAAGAAACGCGGGTGCGCTAGGTTGTCGGCGTCGAACACCGCCACGTAGTCGTGGGGCCGCAGGAAGCTTTCCATCGCGTGGATGAGCGACTTGGCCTTCAGGTTGAGCGCGGGCCGCGGCTGGAGGATCACGACCCGCGGGTCGGCGAAAGAGAGGCTAACGGATTCACAGTTGTCCGCCACGAGGTACACGACGAACTCCTCGTGCGTCTGCCGCAGCAGACTCTCGATCAGGGGTCCACAAATATCGGCGTTCCGGTAGGCGGTGATCACCACCCCGAAATCGAAGGTCCGATCCGTCGACGCTTCCGGAGTGGCCTCTTCGCCCCGCAGTGCCGTAGCGAGTGTGGTCAGGAAGGGCAAGACCAGAAAAAAGAGGCAGATCGCCGCCAGCGCAACGAGGATGTAAGTGAATACAACCATAGGGTGTCGATTGTGAGCTAAGAGGCCAGCACCGCGGCTTCGCGTTGGGCCGCAAGTACGTGCCCCGGGGCCTTTCCGGTGAGTCTATCCGTCGCGCACAGGGCAGGCTGGTCTCGCCAGGCTCGCCAAAACGCGTGAGCGTGTCCGAATCTACCGGCGAGGACGTGCCGGCCGCCGTGGAGCGGCAGTACGCCCAGGAGGTAGAACGTACGGAAGACCAAACTCTGTGCCCGAGACTTGTTCCGGCGCATATAAAGGATGCGCGACCGGTTGATCCAGTACGCCTTGAAGGCGGAATCCGGTCCGGTACTCACGCTCTCGCGGTGCCAGATCGCGCGGTCGCCATCGAGCATAATCTGGAAGCCGGCGTGCCGGATCCGGTCGCACCAGTCGAGCTCCTCGTAGTACAGGAAGTAACCTTCCTCCATGAGTCCGACCGCGTCGATCGCCGCGCGGCTCACCATCATAGCCGCCCCGTGCGCGTAGGCGACTTCGGCGACCCCGGAGAACTGCCCGGAGTTCGCTTGTCCCCTTCCGTGCGTCCGGTTGCGACCGGTTAGCGAGGAGACCCGCGTAGCCCCGGCGTACTGGAGTATGGGCTCCGGGGTCCGTCGGGGGAAATCGTAGATCAAAGGACTGAGTGCGCCGAGGGACGGGTTTTCGCGAAAGCGAGCCAGCAGGGCTTCGACGACCCCTTCGTCGATGAGCGCGTCGTTGTTGAGCAGAAACACGTAATCGGCCGCTGTCTCGCGGATGGCGAGGTTGTTTCCGCCGGCGAAACCCAAATTCTCCTCGGAGCGCAGGGTCCGAACCCAGGGGTATGCGGCGGCCAGGGCGGCAGAACCGTCGACGGTGCTCGCGTTGTCGACTACCCAAATCTCGCACCGGGTGTGCAGCCGGGCGGCCTCGACGCTGGCGAGCATCTCGAGGGTGAGGGCGGTTTGATTGTAGTTGACGCTAACGATGGCCAGCGACGGTTGGCGCTCCATGGACACGGTAGCGTTAAACATCCGCCTCTTGTTTCATCGCACCGATCGTCTTGAAGATGATCTTGAGGTCCGTCAGGGGGCTGTACTGGCGGGCGTAAGCGATGTCGAGGGCCATGCGATCCTCGGTGTCCATGGTGTCTTTACCGCGACCGCTCGTCTGCCACATACCGGTAATGCCGGCGGGGGCGAGGAAGCGCTCGGACCAGTCTTCGCTGGTCAGCTGCTCGGCTTCGTAGAGCGGGAGTGGGCGATTGCCGACGATCGACATGTCGCCACGCAGCACGTTGAAGAGTTGCGGTAGCTCGTCTAGGGAGGTATTGCGGATCAGTTTACCGATGGGCGTGATCCGCGGGTCGTTCTTGAACTTGACGAACTTAGCGTCGGCGCCGTACTGATTGAGGGCCATGAGTTCCTCGACGCGTTTGTCGGCGTCCGGGTACATCGAGCGAAACTTTAAGAATTCGAACTCCTCGTAACCGCGACCGATCCGCTTGGATTTGTAGAGGATGGGACCCTTGCTGCTCAACCGGATGGCGAGTGCGATCAGGAGCATCGGGATCGCCCAAAACGCGATGGCACCGAGGGCGAAAGCTACGTCGAAGGCCCGTTTGCCGTTAGGCATCTCGAAGGGATCCTCCTGGACCTTGGGCGTGCCGGCCTCCCGCAACAACTTGCGGTACTCGCGGAGCTGCTTGATGCGGGTGTGCAAGACCTCCCAGCTGACGGGCGCCCGGTAGCAGTCGTCGACGCCGTTCTCGAGCACCTGCGTGCAAACTTTGTCGCCCTTGCGGTCGATCGCGATGATCGGGAGCTCGGCGAGGCGGGCGTCGCGACGGATGTTGTGGACGAAAACGTAACCTTCGCGACTGAGCGTCTCCACGTCGCAGACCACGGCCTGGATCTCGGACAAGTCCTGCTCCCGCAGCTGAAGGTAACGGAAGGCATTGTACGTGGAGTCGAAGGACTGAATGTCGTAGGCATTGGACGCATCGAAATCGTACAGCGCCTCGTCGTAGCGACCGTTGATCCCGATGACGACAACTTCTGCCTCAGAAGTCAGAACTTCTTGTAATAATGTCATTCCAAATTAGCTTCTGCGGGGAGCAGTGCACGTAAAATACTGGGTTTTGGGGAAAGGGGATTGCCCGAAAGTTCTATATGATCAACTACTAAACCAATTCCAGCTCCTCGGCCAAAGAGAAAGATTCTTCGGTGGGGGGCGCGGCCAGGGCCATGGCACGGTTCAGGGCATCGAGCAACGCCTGAGGCTGGTACGGTTTTGGAAATACCTCGGTTACTTGAAGACTCCTGCAACGCTCCCGCACCGCCTCCGAAGGATTAGCCGTAAGGGCGACAACGGGCAGTGCGTTGAAAAGACCGCTGTGACGGATGTTTTGCAAAAATTGAATACCGCTGAGCCGGGGCATCTCCATATCGAGCAGGACCGCCGAGGTCTGATTGCCCTCCTGCAACCAGCGAAGCGCCTCGAAGCCGTCGGAAACAGCGGTCACCCGGAAAGACCGTCCTAACCACGAGAGGAGAAACTTCCGGAACACGGGGTGGTCTTCGACGATGAGGATGTGTGGGTGTGGAGTGGAGTAAGGCTGTGTCATCGGATAAATGTTTTCGCGGGCAATAGGCAACTAAAGGAACCAAGTCTGGGTGTCGGGGTTCGATGCCGTTTTCTGCATCGGGGCTTCTGACGGCTCAGCGACTAATTGTCCTTCCAAAGCTAGACACTTATCCGAAGCAAAACCACTAAAGCCGTCTGCCCAAGTAGTGGTATTCTCCAACATCCGGCAACCGCCATCTTTGTACAATACCCTGTTAATCAATTACATATGTATATTTGGTGTGAGTTTTACATAATTTAGGTTAGTTGCGTTCGCCAATTACCGACTTATGTACGCTTACCGGCGAGGTTGCGCACGTCAATCGACTTAATGTCCCATTCACAGGCTGATAACAGTCAATTTCAGTTTAGGGCTAGGTTTTATAAGATCTTACCAAATCAAATACTGAAACTTAGGTAGGGAATCCTTTTTATGCGTCGGGGTGGCAGTCGCTTTGGCGGGCTCCTTTGGCGGGCTCTTTGTCCCACCGGAAGAATACTTTCGCAACCGCCCTCAATCGCCTCTATGCCCACCCTCCCGGTCCAGCTGCTCTTCTGGTTAGCGCTGTGCATCGTTTTCTACAGCTACTTCGGCTACGGCATCCACCTGTGGCTCCTGCGTACGTTCTGGCCGGGCGGGCGCCGGCACCAGGCCCCGCCGCTGCACTCCGACGCGGACTGCCCGGGGGTCGCCCTCCTGATCGCCGCCTACAACGAGGAGGACTTCATCTTGGAAAAGCTAGCGGATACCGCCGCGCTCGACTACCCCGCCGGCAAGCTCACGGTGTACATCATCACCGACGGGAGCGACGACCGGACCGCGGAGTTGGCCCGGGGGTACGACTTCGGACCGAAGTTCAGGCTCGAGGTCAGGCACCGCGACGGGCGGGGCGGTAAGCAAGCCGCCATCGATCGGGTGCTGCCGGAGGTCACCGAACCGATCGTCGTCTTCACGGACGCAAACACCTACCTCAACCGCGGAGCCGTGCGCAACCTCGTTCGCCACTACCAGGATCCGAACGTGGCCGCCGTAGCCGGCGAGAAGCGCATCATGCAGCGAACGGCCGATAGTGCCTCCGGCGCGGGCGAGGGCCTGTACTGGCGTATGGAGTCGACCCTCAAGCGTTGGGACTCCGAGTTCCACACCGTGGTCGGCGCCGCGGGGGAGCTCTTTAGCGTGCGCCGGGCGCTGCTGCCGCCCGTCCCGCCGGGCACCCTGGTCGAGGACTTCTACACGACGATGAAGCTCTGCGAGGCCGGTTACCGCGTGGCCTACGCCCCGGATGCTTACGCCGAGGAGACCTCGAGCGCGAACGTGGCCGAGGAGATGAAGCGCAAGGTGCGCATCGCCGCGGGCGGCCTGCAGGCCGCGGCCCGCCTCACGCCGCTACTTAACCCGCTGCGCGACTGGAAGCTCACGTTCCAGTACGTCGGACACCGCCTGCTACGCTGGACGCTCGGGCCCCTCATGCTGCCGATAATCTTGATCCTGAACGTCGTTCTCAGTCTCGAGCTCGGCGGCTTCTACACCTTACTGCTCGTAGGTCAACTCTCGTTCTATGCCGCCGCCGCGGTGGGCTGGGTCTTCGAGAGTCGCAAGGTGCGCCTCAAGGTCCTGTTCGTGCCCATGTACTTCACGATGATGAACCTCTCGGTGTACCGAGGATTGTTCCGACTGCTCTCCAACCGCCAAGCCGTAACGTGGGAGAAGGCAAAGCGGGCCGACGTACAGGACGTACGCGGCTGAGTCGCACGCGCGCACCCCCGATCAGACCCGACGCTCCCTTCCGCTACCGAGCTTGCTGCTCCAGTACAGGATAGGGATCCAGCCGACGATGGGCAGGTAGTAAGCGATCAACCAGGGCTGCCGCCACAGGATCGCAAACAGCGACGAAGGTCGCAGCTCCAGCTTTTTGTCCGGATCCGGATCCTGTACGAACTGGCGTTGGAACTCCCAGAACAGCAGGGGCCAACCGATAGGCAAGAAGATCGGGAGCAGCTTCCAGTGCCTGCGGAGCTGTCGCCAAAACGAAGCCCAGCCGAAAGGCGATTTGCCGTACGTATTCTCCGCTTCGGTGAGCTCGCGCTGCATCTGATCCTGCACGCGGTCCCGGATGGCGAGGATACTGGTTTCGTCGAGGCTATCGAACGGTTCTTGCGAAAGCTCCTGCCAGCGGATCCGCGATTTGCGTACGAAGGTGAGGTTGGCCGGGAAAGCCAGGTAAAATACCCACGGTTGCAGGAGGATGAACGGGAGGAGCGCGGTGAGCGGTAGGAAGGGAATACCCAGCAGGCGCTTGCCCACGCGGTTCAACCACTCCGAGCGGTAGGCGAAGGGGTGGATGTACTCCCCGTTGACGGTGGCGAAGTGGATCAAGTCGGTTTGGTACTTGAGCGCCATGCGCACCACCGAGGTACTGACGCGCTGAAGCCGGTAGCGCCGGTCGAAACCTTTCCCTATCCCGCGAAGCCCCTCGGGGTACACCAACACGTTACCCCGACGCAGTCGCATCGCCGACTCGAAGTTCTGAAACGTGGCCTCTACCCCACCCGAGCGCGTCAGTATCTCGGGGACCTGGTAGATGGCCAGTAGGCCCACCCGCGTAAAAAATGGCGTGATGAGCGTGCGCAACGATTTGTCGTACTCGTAATCGAAGCGGCGAAACAGCATCGCGACGAACGATACCGCGTCCCAGGGGAGCGCCATACCGGAGTGGTTGCTCAGGTAGATCAGCGGTGCGGCCGGGTTGTTGCGCTCGTCCCAGGCCTCGAAGCCGACCAAACGCGCTCGAAAGTAAACGTCGTTGAGCAGGTTCATCACCTGCTTCGTGAACGCGGTCGATATGGCGAGGTCGAAGCGGGCGATCGCGGCTAGCTCCTCTTCCTCCGGCGTGGCGTGCGACGTCGTGTTGAAGCTGGTCACGTCGCGACCGGATTGTGGGCACGTACGCTAGCCCCCGCACCACGCACGAACAGGACCTTTTCCGGGTTCAGGATTCCGTGCGGGTCGAACGCATCCTTGATCGCTTTCTGCAGCCGCTGTACGGGAGCATCGAACACGACGTCCAGGTACTCCCGCTGTACGAGCCCGACACCGTGCTCCCCGCTGATGGTACCGCCGAGGGATTTCACCGTCTCGAAGATCTCGCGAATGGCCAGGGGGAGCTCCTCGCGCCAAGCGGTTTCACTCAGCTCGCCACGGATTATGTTCACGTGCAGGTTCCCGTCGCCGGCGTGGCCGTAGCAAATGGAGCTGAAGCCGTACCGATCGCCGATCGCTTTGACGGAAGTAAGTAGTTCGGGGAGCTCCGCGCGGGGTACCACGGTGTCCTCTTCTTTGTAGACCGAACTCGTTTTCACGGCTTGCCCCACGTTGCGACGCAACTGCCACAGCTCCCGCTTCTGCGCTTCGTTGTCGGCGAAGAGCACCTCGCCCGCGCCGTGGCGCTCGACCACCCCGGTGATCGTTTCGCAGTCTTCGAAGAGTGGCTCGAGGCGCTGCCCGTCTACCTCGATCAGCAGTTGCGCGGCCGTGTCCGGTTTTAGCGCAAGCGGCGCGATACCGGTGTACTCAGCGGCCAGTAAGATGGCCCCGCGTTCCATGAACTCCAGGGCGCTCGGCGTGACCCCCGCGCGGAAGATGTCGCTCACCGCCGCGCAGGCGTCTTCGGCGCGGGCGAAAGGAACCAAGAGCAACAGGTCGTGCGTGGGCTTGGGCAACAGGCGCAGCACGATCTCGGTGACCACCCCCAGGGTGCCCTCGCTGCCTACCATCAGCTGCGTGAGGTTGTAGCCGGTCGAATTCTTGAGGGTGTCCGACCCGGTCCAAATTACCTCCCCGCTCGCCAGTACCACCCGCAGGTTGAGTACGTAATCTTTCACCACCCCGTACTTCACCGCGCGGGGCCCACCGGCATTCGTGTTCACGTTACCCCCGATGGTGCACCACCCGCGGCTCGCCGGATCGACCGGGTAGAACAGCCCCCGCTCCGCCACGGCGTTCTGTAGGTTCTCCGTAATCACGCCCGGTTGGGTGCGCACCTGTAGGTTCCGCTCGTCGATGGCCAGAATCCGGTCCATCCGCTCGGTGCTCAACACGACCCCCCCCTGCACGGGCAGGCATCCGCCGGCGAGGCCGCTGCCCGCCCCACGGGTGGTAACCGGCACCCCGAGCCCGGAGCACGCCCGGAGTACCGCGGCAACCTGCGCGGTGGTTTCGGGCAGCACGGCGAGCGCCGGTACGAACACGAAATCCTCGGTGTGGTCGCTCGCGTAGCCCCGCCGGTCCGCTTCCGCTAAAACGACCTGGTCCGGACGAAGCCCATCGGTGATGCGGCGCGTGTCAGCTTCAGAGAGGTCGGCGAACTTCATAGTCCACAAGTTCGCACACCGCCGGGGAAGCTGGGGGACTATTTCGGGGCGTTAACCCCCGGGCGTTCGAGCGCGGATACGTCGGTGAGCGTACGCAGGAAGGCGAGCATGCTCGCCCGGTCCGCTTCCGAAAGCGGAAAGCCCGTAATCTGTGGGTCGATCGTCGGCGAGTAGTGGCCGCCGGAGCTGTAGTGGTCGAGCACCTCGTCGAGCGTCGCGAAGCGCCCGTCGTGCATGTAGGGTGCGGTTAGCTCGATGTTGCGCAGCGAGGGCGCGCGGAATTTACCGTTGTCGTAGGGGTTGCCCGTGATGCCCCCGCGACCGAAGTCGGCAAACCCCTCCGGCGAACCAGCGCTGTCGAGGCCGTTGTTCAGGAAGCGTTCGTCGCCGAACGTGGGCGCGTTGTGGCAGTGGCTACAGCCCGGATGCTCGAAAGAGGGTTCCGTATTGAAGAGGGCTTCGCCGGCGAGCTCCTCCTCGGTGAGCGTTCCCTCCAGACCGAACACCACCTTATCGTACCGGCTCGTGGCGCTCACCAGCGAGCGCTCGAACTGCGCGATGGCCTTAGCGACCAGGTGGCGATCGACCTCGCCTTTCCGCTCGATACCGAAGGCCTCGCGGAAGCGCCGCTGGTAGTCGGGGCTACGGCGGAGGCGGGTTTCCACCTCCGACCAATCGGAACCGAGCTCGATGGGGTCTTCGACGGGATGCAGGCTCTGCTCTTCGAGCGTTCCGGAGCGTCCGTCCCAAAAGAAGGTACGCTGAAATCCGACGTTGATCAGCGACATACTCGAACGGGGCGTCTCCAGTCCGTCGATCCCCTTACTGAACTTCATTCCGTCGGTAAACGCCAGCTCGGGCTCGTGGCAGCTCGCGCAGGCGAACGTACTATCGCGCGACAGGATAGGATCGAAGAAAAGGTGCCGCCCGAGCTCCACGCCGGCAACCGTCGCCGGATTATCGGCGGGCTGCTCCATTCCGGGAAAATGGTCCGGTAACTTAAAGTCGTACGTCTCCGGAGCGTACGAGACCGAGAGCAAATCGACGTCACCGCTCGCCGGCGGTTCCTGGGGCGCGAACCCACCGTCCCCCTCGTCGCCTTTGCAGGCGTCGAACAGCACGAGGGCTACGCAGAGGAACGGAAGGACTCGCGGCATGGGCGGCAAAGTTGGGATTGGCGTACGCTACTAACTACCTGACTGCCTGAAACGCCGTGGCCGCGTTTTCCATAATGCGCTCGGCGGCCTTGTTGCGGTGGTCCGCTACCCCTTTGAGCGAGAGCGGCGTAGGCGTTCCCAGGCCCAGCAACCGTGCAGCGTCGAGCCGGATATTGACTACATCCGTACCGGCATTCGCGTCGAGCTCGATCGGGACGGTGATCTCGCGCGTGTTCTCGGCGGCCTCGCCGACGTGGTACACGAAAGGCGCGTCGAATCGCTCCACGCCGTCGGCGAGCGTATCGCTCTTGCCTTCTATCTTCAGGAAGATGTAGCTGCCCCAGTCTCGCCAGTACTCGCTCGACTTCGACAGCGGGTTGCTCGAGGCAAAGTCGGAGGGCTCCTGCGCGTCCTGCTCCGGAGTGAGGCCCAGGTTAAACACGAGGGCCGTGTACTTACCGGCGGGTACGTCGGAGAAGGTGAGCTCCTGATCGTCGGCATCACCCAACTCGAAGTAGGCCACCTCGGCGAGCTCGGTTTCCAAGGACTCGGTACCCGCTACCTCCACCAAACGCAAATCGCTCAAAAACATACTCACCCGGGTAAACCGGTAGCCCTCGGCCACTTCCTGGGCCTCGTAAGTTTTGGGTTCGAGCCCGAAGCTTTCGCCCAGAACCGAGCCGCCGATCGAAAGGCGTAGCTCGCCGCTGGTGGCGTCTTCCACCGGAGTTTTGTCTTCGCAAGCGCCGAAAACGAGCGCTGCGGCACATAACAATCCAATAACGTAGTATGCGCTCATAATAAGGGGATTTAAGTACGTAAGTAAACGCTAACACCTTTAGTACGCCGCGTATTACTCCCGGGTTGTGTCAACGCGAATCACTTGGGCCTCAGCGAACAGCAGTTCGGCGAGTCGCTCCGCCGAGGTCGCCGGGCGATCCCGGAGCTGCACGAGTCGGGCTACCGGGAGCGCGATCGTGACGGACAGGTTGTACGCGCGGGGGAGCTCGAGCGGCCGCTCGAACGTCACTTCGACGGGCCAGCGCTGCCCACCCGGCACCTCGGAGGTTTGGAGCACGCTGTCCGGGAGCTCGAGCACGACCGCCGCCGAGCGAAAGTGCGCCGAAGTGGTGTCGTACAGCAGGAAATCGTTAGCTGCGCTGAGCGGACTGGCGGAATTGGGTTGCCGCGAATCGCTGAGACTGAGCTGCTCGTCGACCCCGAATTGCATGCGGATCCCGGTAAACTCCTCGAGCGGCAACAAGCTTCCGAGCTCGTAGTCGACGTTAACGAAGGGCCTTACGCGCAACAGGCTGATCTCCTCCCGCCGCGCGATCGTCCCGGACGAGTCGCGCACGCTCAGCGTATCGAACACCGGGTAGGCTTCCCCCCCGGCCGTGACGAGCGCTACGTCCGAAAGGAAGAAGCCGAATTGCAGCAGTCGGGTACTGTCCGGACCCTCCGAGATCACGTCGCCCGCCGTGTACACCCTGGCGATGCTGTCGTTCTCTATCTCGGCGGGGATAATCCGCAGCTCCAACCGGGGGTACACGCAGCAGTCTTCGCACTCCTTGTCGGCCATCACGTTCACGGCGAGCGCGCGGTAGTCCAGACAACCGTCGGCAGGCTCGTCGCAGGCGTTCAGCAGGGCCGTCGCGCAAACTACGCCCAGCACGAAGCGCCTCACCGCTCGCCCCACTGGATCGCCTCGAACTCCCGCTGGGTGATCTCCTTGACCTGCACGCTGAAATCGCGATCTTGGATCCACTGGTAGTAGCTGCGTTCGCGCTTGAAAACGTCGCGCACGCGCTTGCCCTTGTACTTGCCGAAATTAAAGACCACCGCCCCGTCCGCATCGCGTTGCAACCGGTTGGTCGCGTCCAGCGCGCCTTCCTGTTTGGTAAATTCGGCCAGGCTAGCGACATCGGGCGTCAGGCTCCCGTAACGCTCCAGCTGGCCCGTGAGCACCTTCGCCGTGGCGCGTACGTCGGCCAACGCGTCGTGCGCGTCCACCATCTCCTCGTCGCAGTAAAAACGCAGCGCGCCGGCGAGGGTACGCGGTTCCATCTTGTAAAAGATCTGCTGCACGTCGACGATCCGCCGCTCCTCGGTCCGGAAGCGCACCCCTACCCGATCGAACTCCTCCATGAGCACCGGCACGTCGAAGCGCGCGAGGTTGTAACCGGAGAGGTCAGCCCCCTCGAGGTAGTCGAGCAACCGGTCGGCGACGTCCTCGAAGGTCGGCGCACCGGCCACGCGCGCGTCGGTGATCCCGTGTATGGCCGTCGACTCGGCGGGGATCGGGATCGTCGGGTTCACGAACAGGTTCAACTCCTCGGCCGGCGAACCGTCGGCGAAATACTTGACCCCCGCAAACTGCACCACGCGGTCGGTGACCACGTTGAGACCGGTCGTCTCCAAGTCGAGAAACACCAAGTCACGCTCCAACCGCAATTTGCCTACCTCCATGCGGCCAAGTTAGTCGCGCACGTAGCCGGCGAAGCCCCCCACGTACTCGGTTTTAAAGCCCCGCCCCGAACTGTCGGCGTAAATCAAGCAGCCCGCGAGGTTTGCTTTCGCTAAAACGCCGGCCGCCGCCTCGCCGCTCGCCATACAGGCCGTGGCGTACGCGTCGGCCGTGGCGCAGTCGCCGGCCAGCACGCTCGCCGACAGGAGGCGCGTGGCCTTCGGGTAGCCGCTCACCGGATCGATGGTGTGCCACACGCGCTGGCCGCCCCGCTCGCGGAAATTGCGGTAGTTGCCGCTCGTAGCCACGGCGAGGTCCTCCAAACGGATCACGAGCTCGAGGTCGGCGACGGAGGCACCCTCCCGCGGCGTATTGATCCCCACCGTCCAGGCGTCGCCGCGCGGCGAGTGGCCGGTGGCCCGCACTTCGCCACCGATCTCTACGTAGTGGTTCCGACTCCCGAATTCGTCGCTCAGCAGCAGCAGCAAAACCTGGTCGACGGCGTACCCTTTCGCCAGCGACGACAGGTCGAGCTCGCTGCCCGGCAGCGCCATCCACCCCCGCAGTCGCCCACCGTCGAGCGTGTCCACGCGTACGTTGCCGAAGCCGACCAGGCGATTCAACCGGGCGACCTCCGCGCTGTCCACCGCGGAGGTGTCGCGCCTCGCCGGACCGAAGCCGAAATAGTCCACGAGCGGCCCCACCGTCGGATCGAAGGCCCCCCCGCTCAGCTCCACCGGTTTTGCCGCGAGCGCCAAATTTGCGGCGAGGTGAGCGCCCGGCTCGTGCTGCAGCGCCAACGGGGCGCGGGCCGCCACGAGCCCGACGGTATCACCGCGGTTGAGCCGACTGATGAGCGAGGTGGGATCGTACGTATTCACCTCCGCGTTGATGGCCACCAGCAGGGAGTCGACCCCGCGCTGCACCCGCTCCGCCTCTAGCCCATCGAGTAGCACCAGGTGGTAGGTCGTCCCCATGGTTTCACCGCCGAGGCGGAGTACGGTTTGCGTATCGGTGCCCCCCTGCACGCACCCGTAAAGCAGCAGCGCGAACGACGAGAGTAGAGTTGGGCGAAACATGCCGCAAAGGTCACACCCCGAGCGCACCCGGGCGCGTTAGATTAGCCATCGTGCGCGCTTACCCGACCGTCGTCTCCTTATTTACTGCCGCTACGTTGCTGCTCGCGCCCGCGTGCGAGCCGGCGCCGAGCTACAGCGGCACCGTTTGCCTCGACGTAACGCACCACGGGGTCCCCCAGCACGAGGCCACCATCTTCCACGACGTGGGCACGGCCGATTTCCCCGGCTACCACAGCGACATGCGCGCGGTGTACGACGAGGCGATCCCGCTGCAGGGCTCTCACCAAATTTGCATCCCCGGTCTCAGCGTCGGCCAGCATTGGTTCGTGGGCGAAGGCTACGACCGGCTCATCCGCGACTCGGTCCGTGGGAGTCTGTCGCTCTACCTCACGACGCGCGCCTCCCGGGTCGATACCGTCTTGCGGGTCAGCGAAAGGCATTAGTGCCGTTCGCGAAACGGGAGGTCTAGGGTCGGTTACGCGCCGTGTTGAGCGGGGTGCAGTTCTGGAGCGGACAGCCGTCGACGCGCCAGTCCATCTCCAGCCCCGGGGCCTCGAAGGCGGGGAAGTCGTACGGACTCTGCCCGAAGTTGGTCGCATTGTTCGGCGCGTCGGTAACGCGATCCGACAGATCGTAACGGTCGTCCAGGCCATCGCCATCGAGGTCGCCGCCCGTCGGCAACAGCGTGGGTTCGGCGAGCCCGTCTCCGGTGAGGTCGTGGCCCTCGGCCAGGTCCGAGGTACGGGAGTTGTCCGAGTTCAGGTCGAGGTAGTCGGGTTGGTCGGCGCCGTCGGTGTTGGTGGGCACGAGGGCGAGTCCGCCTTCGAGCGGATCGAAGGCCTGGTCGAGTCCGTTGCCGTTGCCGTCGAAGTTGTTCGGGAAGAGGTAACCGACGGTCGGTTGGGCCTCGATGATGTCGACGATACCGTCGGCGTCGGCGTCGATGTCGAAGAAGGCGAAGGCCCCGTCGTTGTCGCGGTCTTCGCTCGGCCACCGCGCGCCGGACGTTACCTCCGGGCCGGGCTTACCGCTATCCAGATAGTCGCGCTCGTCGGCGAAACCGTCCCTGTCCACGTCGATCATGCTGTACGGATCGCCCGGGACGGGGAAGTCTACGTAGGCATCTCGGTCGGCGTCCACCCCGCCGGCTTCGATGATGTCGGCGATGCCGTCGGCGTCGGAGTCGAGGTCGAGGTGGTTCGCGAGGCCGTCACCGTCGAAATCGAAGTTGCCGCAGATCCCGTTGACGAGGGAGCCGCAACCGGGAAAATCGGGGTCGATGTAGTCGAAGAACCCATCGTTGTCGTGGTCGCCGTAGGGATCGGAGGGGGATTCGTCGAGGTTGGCGATGCCGTCGTTGTCGGCGTCGAGGTCGAGGAGGTTGGCGATGCCGTCGTTGTCGTTGTCCGCGCCGGCTTCCGCGAAAACGGGCTGCGTGAAGTCGCTGTGGTCGCGCAGCACGGCCACGCGGTCGGCGCCGTCGATGTTCGGCACGCTCGGGACCGCGGGGATGTTGACCTCCCCGAACATATCGGTCCAGCGGCCGTCGTCCTGCACCTGGGCCACGGTCGAATAGCGCCCGTCGCTCAGGAAGTAGTAAAAGCGCAGATCGGCCGGCGAGCTTCCCGCCGGGTGGTCGACCATGTGGTAGAACTCGTCGTTGATTTGGTTGAGCGACGCGACGCTGTTGCCGCGGTCGAAGCCCGGTCCGCCGTCGGTGTCGTCGAGGGAGGGATCGATGTTGCCGAAGCGCACGGCGTACGCGTCGGCCACGCTGGCGCCGGAGGGCCGGATGTACACGGGTCGGTAGCGCGGAACGGGGTTGCGTAACTCGTCGCCGGTAGAGCCGACGGGGTAGAGATAATCCGCGTCGCGGTCCATGTTGCGCACGAGGTAGCCCCCGATCGTATCGGAGGAGACGAAGCCACTGGTGCGGGTGATGGCGAAGGGGTCGGTGTTGAGGACGTGGACGCGGTTGACGTTGGTGGCCCACTCCAGGTCGTTGAGCCGCAGCTCGCCCGCGATGGATACGTCGGTGCCGACCTGCACCTTGCGGTCCGTACCGGCGGCCACGACGGTAGGGAAGGCCACTCGGCTGGCGCCGAAAACGGTTTGGCGACCTCCGTTGAAGACGAAGGTTCCGGGTAGGCTGGCGACTTCGTCGGCGAGCGGGGTATTGCTCGACCAATCGCCGGAGAGGTAGAAAGTGCCGCCGTTGGCGAGCGCTCCGTCGTTGTGGTTGTTCACACCGCCTTGCACGAACACGGTAGCTCCGGGAGTCACCGTCACGACGTTACCGTCGTTGTGGAAGATGGTCTGGGCCACGACCGGGGGGCTTGCTATCAGGAGACACGCGAGTGGCCAGAGGCCAGTTGCGTACCACATGGGGGGGTAGTATAGCTTGCGTCGGGTACAGTCCTATGCACCGTTAGGGGTTCAAGTATTATGCCAAAACTCAATATGTTTTGGCGCAAGCCGGAAAGAAGAACCGGCCCACGAGCTGTTACGCTCGGGGCCGGCCGAAGGATGCATAGTATGTTGTCGTGCAGTTGCTCCTGGGGAGGGGGCCTTACTCGTTGCCCCCGGTAGTATTCTCCGTAGTCGAGGTGGCCCGTCGCGCCGCGATGAACGCCTCGATGGCCTTGACCGAAGCCTGTAGCTCGCTGACTTGCGACTCGAGCTCGGCGTTGCGGCTCTTGAGCTCCTTGCTCGATGCGAGCAGCACGCCGACGAGCTCGTCGTAGTTGACGCGGAGGTACCCATCGGTACCCTGCTTGACGGCGTGCGGGAAGAACTTCTGTACCTCCTGGGCGATGACGCCGTAGTGCGCGGCGGAATCGAGTTGGACACCCGTTTCGCTCGCCGGCTTGTAGGTGAAGCTGACGGCCGAGAGGGAGTCGATGGCCGCGAGCGCGCCCTCGATGGGGGTGATGTCGTTTTTGAGTCGGCTGTCCGAGGTCACGAGTCCGAGGTCCGCCGGCGTAATCTTCGTCAGCCTGCCGGTGAGATCGGTCGACACCAAAAAGGAGGTCATGGGGACCACGTTCAGGACATCGATCTGGGCTTCGCCACCCACGTGCAGCGCCGCGGTCGGAGCGGCTACGTTGACTCCGAGGTCCCCATCGGGAGTGATGAACAACCCTTCGTTTAAGTCGGCGTCGCCGTTGATCCACTCGCCGTTCATGTTGAGGGTCTCCGTAGCGGTGTGATCGCCCAGATCGTCCTCGGCAGCGTCGAGCAGGGGAGTAAGGTCTACTCCAGCACCGCCCCGCTCGAGGTTGATGGTTTTGCCGGTAAGGCTGAGGACCTGATCGTCGATGGCGGCCACAGCCGAGAGGTCGACGGGTGTAGCATCGTTGCTCAGCGTTAGCACACCGGTGGTTCCGTTGATCCCCAAATCTTGACTGTCCGAGTCCGCCGGCAGGGTTACCGATCCACCGTTAGTGAGCGTGATTTGGCGAGTTGCGGCCGTGTAGCCCAGCGTTTGCGCGTCGGTGTTATCGAGGTAACCACCGAGATCGACGGTAGTGCCGTCGTTGGTTAAGGAAAGGGTATTCCCGGTTAGCTCTAAATCCTGAGCGTCAGTATTGACGTAAGCGGAGAGATCGACCGGGGTGCCGTCGTTGGTGAGCGAGAGGGTGTTGCCGGCGAGCGACAGGTCTTGGGCATCCGTGTTGTCGAGGTAACCCGATAGATCGACCGGGGTGCCGTCGTTGGTCAGTGTGAGGGAATTCCCAGTAAGCTCTAGGTCTTGAGCATCCGTATTGGCGTAGCCGGAGAGGTTGGCCGAACCGCCGTTCGTGAGGGTGAGCAGGCCCGTAGCTGGGTTGAAGCCGAGCGCCTGCGCGTCGGTGTTGTCGAGGTAACCGGCTAGGTCGACCGGGGTGCCGTCGTTGGTGAGCGAGAGGGAGTTCCCGCTGAGCTCCAGATCCTGTGCGTCTGTATTGGCGTAGCCGGAGAGGTTGGCCGAACCACCGTTCGTTAGAGTGAGCAGGCCTGTGGCCGGGTTGAAGCCGAGCGCCTGGGCATCGGTGTTGTCGAGGTACTTGGCGAGGTTGACGGTACTGGCGTCGTTGGTGAGCGCGAGTTCGTCTCCGGTGAGGCTGAGGTCCTGCGCGTCGGTGTTGTCGAGGTACGGCGCGAGGTTGATGGCGGTACCGCCGTCTTCGAGCGATAAGCTGTTGGCGACCAGCGTCAGTTGCTGGTCGTCGGACCCGAGTGAGCCGACGGTGCGCGTGCTGAGGTCGCCGGCCGCACTGGCGACCAGTACCCGCGTCTCGGCGCTGTTGTTGGCGAGGGACCGCATGCGGACATCGCCGGCCACGTCGAGCTCGATCCCGGCCGCGGGAGCGGTCCCGATACCGACCTGATCTACCCCGGTGGCGAGCGTGGCCGTGGTACCGGTCCTGGTCCACGGTCCCGTGGGGGCCGTCGTCAGGGTGAGCGGATCCACCCAGTTGGCGTTTCCGTTGTTGTCGACGGACTGGAGGACGTAGCCGGTTTGGGCGCCATCCTGGAGGCGGAACAGGTCGGTGCGCGTGCGACCCAGCACGTGCAGGTCGTCGTCGTTCGGACCGTCGTTGATCTGGAAGCGGCCGTCCGGTTGGATAGCACCGCGTACGGCGCCCCCGGTCCGGAGAATGATCTGGTCGGCAGCGCGGAGGTCCATGTCGTCACCCGCGAGAACCGTAACGTCGTCACCGCGAGCATTGATGAGCACGTCGTTATCGGACTCCAGGCGGATATCCCGGTCCGCTTCCACGTCGAAGTCCGTACCGTCGGCCCGCACGAAGATGGCGTCGTCGGCGCGGAGGAAGAGGTCGTCGTCGGCGCTCACCTCTACGTCTATCGAGTTGACCTCCCGGACGTAGGAGCGGGCCTGGTCGAACTGCAGGCGGTGATTCTCCTCGAGGATGAGGTCGCCGTCGAAGAGGCCGTTCCCGATCACGTGCAGCCGCTCGGCCGGGTTGGCGGCGCCCACGTTGATGCCCACGTTGCCGTTGTTGCGGCGGACCTTGAAGTGGCTGGCGTAATCGACGCTGTTGTTGACGTAGCCGTTCGTGATCTCGAGCGCGTCCGATGCGTTGCTGTAACGCAGGGTCATCGAGTTGTTTTCGTCGTTGAAACCGCCGGAGTTCGTGCCCGTACGGAAGCGCATTTGTACCGCGCCGGCCCCGCGGCGGTTTTGGAGGCGTACCTCCATGTTGCCGTTCACGTCGTCTTCGACGTGGAAGGCCGAAGCCGGTGCGTCGGTTCCGATGCCCACCCAACGATCTCTGTTCTTGAGCGTCACGCGGTTGGTACCGGCATCTTCTACCCAGGGGCTGTCGTACTCGCCGGCTACGGCCTGGCGGAGGATGCCGTCGGCACCGCGCACGACCACCCGGTCGCCGGCGCCGGTGGCGGTCACCATGTTGTCTACACGGACGTCGCCGTTGACGTCGAGGGTCGCGGCCGGCGTACCGGTACCGATCCCCACGCGGTCGCCGCCGTTAGCGAGTTGCGTCACGGTGCCCGCCCGGAGCCAGAGCTCTTCGGGCACTACTTGCGTGTAGAGATCGCCGCTGGCGTTCGCCATGACCATCTCGCCGTTGGTGGCGTTCGCGAGGCTCGAGATCCGGCTGGTCCCGACTACGTGGAGCGTGGCCTGCGGGGCACCGGTGGTGCCGATACCCACCCGATCGCCCGCGTTCACCAAGTTGAGGTAGTCGACCGTGGCCCCGTCCGTGCGCCGCCAGTGACTGAGGTACGGGGCGAGCGATTGCGGGGCGAGTTGCCCGGCGGCGTCGGCGATGACCATCCGGTCACCGACCCCGGCGAGGGTGCTCACGCGGGTAGTACCGACGACGTCGAGCTTCGCGCCCGGCGTGGAGGTCCCGATGCCGACGTTGTCGGAGCCGGTAGCGAGGTAGGTACCGTCGGTAGCGCTGCGGTCCCAGGGGGACTCCAACGTAGCGAAAGGAACACTGCGCAGGTTGCCGGCCGCGTCGCGGGTGACCACCTCGTCGGTATTCGCACCCGTGCCGAAGGTTTCGATCCGGGCGTTGCCGGCTACGTGCAGTCGGCTCGTCGGACTGGCCGTCCCGATGCCGAAGGCGTCACCGAGGTTACTGACGTAGGTTTCGTTGCCCGCGCTCCGGGTGAGGAGCTCCTCGGCGATCGTACGCGTGCTCAGCACACCGTTTTCGTCGGCGACGACGTACTCGTCGGGGTTACCCGCGCCGGTGGCCAAGTCGCCGATGGTCACGGCCCCGCCGTCGCGCTCGACGCGGAAGTGGACGCGGGTCGCGCTGCCTTCGTTGGCGAGTCCGCGGAGGATCTCGAAGTGATTCTCGGAGCCGTCGGCGGTGCTGTGGTAGCGCATCGACATGCTGTTGTTTTGGGGAGCGTTGTCGCCCTCGACAAACTCGATCGCCGCGGATCCCTGCGCTTGCTCGTTCTGGATACGTAGGGTCGCCGGGTCGAGCAAGCCGCTGTGGTCGACACCCGCGACCGCTTCGTGCATGATGTGCACTTCTGCCTCCGGATCGACGACCCCGAAACCGACCTCACCCGTTCGCTCGAACGACGCGTACGGTGTCCCGTCGGCCTGGGTGACCTGCAGCCGACCGCCACCGGCATTGCCACCCACGGCCGCCCCGTCGTACGTGAGACGCATCCCGAAATCTCCGCCGGCGCCCTCCTTGAAGTAAATTGACGCGGCACCGTTCCCGCGTTGGTTTTCCAAACGGAACTCCGTGGCGGTAGCGCCGGGGGCCGTGGGATCGAACTGGTTCGTGAACTGCGTGACGTGCAGCTTCGCAAACGGATTGGCCGTACCGATGCCGACCTGGTCGTTGAAATTGTCGAGGTAGGTCTCCTGGTTTCCGTTGTCCCGGGTCCACAGGCCGTCGGAGGATCCGTTGGTCGGGTAAAGGATACCGTCGTTGTCGGCCATCACCACGCGGTTGCCGCCGCCGGCGAGATCCTGAATGCGGATCTCACCGTTGTTCTGGATGCGGAAACGCTCCTGTCCGTAGTTGTTGTCGGCCGGGTTGTCGTTCGGATTGTCCGTGTAAAAACGGAAGTCGTCGTCGGTGTTGTTCGTACCCGCCGAAAACCGGAACTCGTTGCGGGCCTTCATAACGACTCCGCCACCGACCTGCGCGAGCAGGTCGCCGCCGTTGCCTTTACTTTGGAGGTAGATATCGTCTCTTGCTTCCAGCTTGAGGTCGCCCAAGCCACCCTCGCCGTTCGCTTGGAGGTCGCCCACGATAGCCGTTCCGTAGATGCTCCCCCAGAACATCCCCCGACTGTTCGGGAAGTTGATCGTGCCCGCGCCACCTACGCCGCCGTTGACCCGGAAGTCACCCTGGCCACGTATCTCGTTGGCGCCCAATATTATGTCTAGCGCGGCAACGTGGTTCCCTAAGTTGTCGCCGCCCGTGCTGGCGCCCCCGCCCGGTGCACCGCCGAGCTTCAGGTTGCCGTTGGCGTCGGCCACGACCATTTGGTCGGGACCGCCACCCGTCTTGAGGTTGTCGACGAAGATCTCGCCGTCGGCCCGGAAGCGGATCACCTCCTCGGAGTTATTGATCTCGCCGCAATCCGACGAACCGCAGGGGTTGCCCCAGACGCTGAAGGCGTCGTTCGGGTTGTCGAGAATGTAGAGCCGCAGGTCGCTGTTCTCACCCCCCGTGTATATCGGGGCGAACACGGCGCCGTCGTTTCCGGCGAATCCTTTGTTCACCGGGTTACCCCCGGCGTCGGTGATCACGTCGTCGATCCAGTTGCCCGCGACGTTACCCATTTGGAACCGGTTCGAGACCATCACCGAGTTCTCCGGGGTGAGCTTGATCCCCTGGTCCGGGCCGGCGTCGTCGCGGGCGTAGCGAATCGAATTATTACCGGTTACCAGGTCGAGCGTCATGTCGTGGTTGCCCAGATTATCGCGGATACTCGAGATGGGCTGGCGGTGGAGGTCGCCGTTGTTGTCGCTCGTTACCGCGAAGGCGTCGGTGGTGTTGTTCGGTAGGTCGTCGATGCGCACGCCGCCGGCCACGTGCAGGTCGTTGGCCGGTGCGGTGGTTCCGACGCCGACGTAACCGGACGACATGATCGCGATGTCGTCCTGCCAGACGGTACCCGGCACGTCGTTCTCGATGCCGATGGTGAGCAGGCCGTTCTCGTTCGTCGCGCCGTTGCCGCTCGCGTCGTCCTCGTACTGGATGTACGCGTGGTCGGAGCCGGCGTTGGCCGCGCTGCGGAACACGATGGACGACATGCCCCCGTTGTTGCCGTGTTGAAGTACGATGGTACCGTCGTTCCCGGTTCGCGTCGTTCCGGTTGGCTCGAAGATGTGTAGGGAGGAGGTTGGATTGGTTAAACCGATGCCTACCTGATCGGTGACCGTGCGGAGTCGCACGTTGTTCGCGTTGTCGCGAATCCACGGACCCTCGAACTCGGTCAGCTGCACACGGCGCAGGTCGCCCTGCCCGTCGGCGGTTACGAAGAAGTCGTTGTCCTCGTCGCCGTTGGGTAGGTCACGGACGCGGAGGCGGCCGTTGATGTCGAGGGCTACGTTCTCGTTGGTGGCCCCGATGCGGCCGGGGGTCGTGGTCCGGATACCGACGCGCTCGTCACGCGTTTGCACCGTCATGACGTCCTCGGTGTCACCGTCGTCGCGGAAGCCGATGCGCGTGTCGCCGACGACCCGTAGGTCGGTTAGGTTGGGCGAGTAAACTCGGTTCTGTTGATCGTCGCCGAACTGGAGGAAGGTATTCGGTCCGACCTTGGATCGGGTGGCGATGTGTAGCCCGTACCCCGCATCGGGGGTCGTCGTCCCGACGCCGACGTTGCCGCGGTCGCCACGGACGGTCATGATCGGCGTGGCGCCGTCGTCCTCGACGAAGCTGAGCTCCTGGCGCGTGGCGATGCGCCACTCCGTATCGCTGATCCCGCGGATGTGGTTCTCGTTGCGGTTACCGAACACCATCTGACTGCCGTAGCGCAGGCGCGTCGAGCCCCCGAGGTCGAGCTTGTAGGCGGGATTCGTTACACCGACCCCGATGTTGCCCGTATTCGCGTTGTAGATGTCGTTGCCGGCGATGACCCAGTCGTCGTCCTCGTTCTCCTGAAAGAGATCCGCCACGGCGACCTGCACGAGATCGCCGTCGGCCTGCGCCATGACGACCATGTCCTGATCGGCGTCGCCCGCGGGAAGATCGTCGACGCGCACCTGACCACCGACGTGCAGGTGGCGTTGTGGATCGGTAACCCCGATCCCTACGTAGCGATTGTCGCCGGCCAGGGTCATCACCTCGCGCTCGATGTTGCCGCCGACCTGGATGAAGCGGAAATCTTCCTGGTTGTTGTTGCCCCACATGGCAACCGCGTCCATGCGGTTGGCCGCTTCGCGCTTCAGGCCGAAGTAGGCGTAATCGCCGTCGTCGCGCACCTGCACGCCTCGGGTGGCCCAATCCCGGGTGAGGTAATCTCCCCCCTGATCGTCGACCAACCTCAGTAGGCCGCGCGAGGCGTTGAGGTTCTCTCCCTCGCCGTGGATCAGCACGTCGCCATCCACCTGAAAACGGCGCCGGAGATCGTCGTTGTCGCCGTCGGCGATACCGATGTTGCTGGCCCCGTCGATGATCATCGCGTTGACGCGGGTATTCCCGGCCGCCCGGTTGGCGAATACGATACCGCCGTCGACGCCGGCGTTGTTGAAGTCCGTTTTTTCGATAACCAGCGCGTCCTTCCATTTACCGAAAACATTGCCCTCGGAATAAATCCGCGAGCCGTCCCTGACCGCGTCTACGGGGAAGGGGGTTTCTCCATTGAAGGCGATCCCGTTGGTGCCCATCAGCGTCATGCCGCCGTTGTCGATCGTCAACTTTTCCTGGGGGTTGGTCAAGCCGATGCCCATCTGCCCGTCGTCGTCGATGACCACGTAGTCGGTCGACCCTTCGTCGCGCGCGCGCTTGGCGTAGATGTAGGTAGACGAACCGTTGTCCACCCACTCCCCTTCCTCGTCGAACAGGTCGTCCGCACGCATCTTGCGCAGCTCGCCGGTGGTGGTCACCACGACGACCTGGTCGTCGGTGGCGGGGATCCCCAGGATCACTCCCGGATCCATTCTCCGGATCTGGGCCTTTCCGTAGGCGTGGAGCAAGCTGGTGCCCGGACTCGACGAACCGATCCGAACTTCGCTTCCGTCGTTCTGGAGGAAGAGCGGCGAGACCGTACCGTTGTTGAACGCCTGGATTTCGTTGTCGTCGATGCCGATTTGATTGTTTCCCCGCTGGAGGCGTAGGAGTCCGCCGGATCCGTCCGCCTGGACGTCGGCACCCGTGGTTATATGTATAGGCGTTTGCGGGGTCGCGTTGCCGATCCCGAGGTAACCGGCGTCCGTGACCGCCACCGTGTTACCCGCCGCACCGGCTCGCCGCGCGAGGATGTGGTTCCCGCTCAGGTCGTCGATCCACTCGGCGTTCTGGGAGATCAAGTCGGCCACCTCGACCGCCTTGAGCTGCCCGGTAGCCTGGTCGGCGGTCACGATGTAGTCGTCCGTACCGCTCCCGTCCACGTCGCCCCCCGGCAGCGTACGCACCGCGGCCGTACCGAACAGATCGAAGTTGAAGGCGGGGGTCGTGGTACCGATACCGAAATCGCCGGCGTCCGTAACGACGACATCCGCCGCGGTCCCCTCGTTGAGGGCCCGGAAGGCGTAGATGTAACTGTTCGTCGGGTCGTTACGCCACTCGGTGGCCAGGGTTAAGTCGCTGATCGAGCGGTACCGGAGCCGACCGTTCGCGTCCGTCACGACCACATCGTCCTCCCCGTCGACCCCGGGGCGCAGCCCCTCGAGCCGAAGCGGGTCCTGCGCGGCACCGGCCCGCACGTGCAGGGCCTTGTCCGCGTCCGGGGTAAGGGTGCCGACGCCGCTTTGCGCCAGCGGTAACTGGGGCAGTGCGAGGAGGGCACAGAACGAGAGGAGGGTATGCTTTAAATTCATCGGGTATGCATCTCAAAACCACCGGTTCGCCTTGCGGCAAAACCGTCCAAATAATCGCGGGCCTGCGACACCGGGGGGAAGTGGTGGAGGCTATACCGGCGGGGGGGATGGCTTCGAGGAGAAGTCGCGCGGTGCTTACCCTAGCCTAGGCAAATCAAATGCCATACATATACGATGTGTGGGATGTAAGCGCGAAACCGACACAAAAAAGCCGATCGCCCGAGATTTTCGGGCGACCGGCCGGTTTCAAAGTCTCATAGTGTGGATAGTGCTGGCGCTAGCCTTCGCGGACAAGGTAGAACGATAGTCGGCGTCTCGGGGCTAACGCATATGTGAAGATTGCCTACACTACATAGTGGCTTCGGGGCGCCGACGGTTGCTTTGGGGCCCTCCCGTAACTCAAACGGTCCACGCCCCCGACGTGGGAGCGTAGACCGTTTCGCGGGAGCGAAGCCCGGGCGACGAGGTTCTACCCGGTCTTAATTGACCGCCTTCGCCTCGTCGAGGCTCTTGAGGTTGTTCCGGGCGAGGAGGAAGTCCGGCGATTCGGCCATGGCGAGCTCGAAGTACTCGCGCGCCTGCTTCACGTTGCTGTGCACGTCCTTGCGGAGCACACCTTTGATGTTGAGTAGGGCCGCCTTCATCGGTACGGTCTGCGAGCGTCCCTGGGCGATGTTGATGTTGACGCGCTCCTTGCTGAGGTCGGCGGCCAACATGTTGTCTACGCTCGCTTCGGCGAGCTCGTACCGGTTGAGGCCGTACTGGAGGGTCGCGATCTGGTAGGCGTAGTAGGGGTTCGGGTCGGCCTTCAGTAGCTTGCCGTAGCTCGCCAGGGCTTCCTCCAATAGCCCGAGGCTATTCTGCGATACGGCCTCCATCTCGAGGTAGCGCGTATCGTCGGGCTTGTCTTCGAGTAATTCCTTGGTGAGGGTTACGGTTTGGCCGTACATCCGGCCGCGGAAGTACATCGAGGCGAGGGAATCCTTGAGGGCGTCGTTGCCCGGATCGCGCGCTAGCATGTTGTGGAGCGCGCCGTACATCACGGCCGCATCACCCAGCCGCTTGCCCTGGGTGTAAAGACGGATGTCTTGCGCGTTGGCCTGGGGGCTCGCTACGGCCTGCTTCCAGTCCGCGGACTCCTGTTGCGTGAGCGTTACTCCTGCCTCCTGCTGGCAGGAAGCGAGGGCGAAAAGTGCGGCGAAACCGAGGGGGAAAATCTTCTTGTACATGGGGAGTTTATGCTGTTGCTCTACGCGAGAGCAGCAACAAGGGTGCCAAACACATGCAAAAGATTACTACTGTATACGGCGCGGGGATGTGACCTACCGCCAAATCTGCACGAAGCCGCTCAGCGGATCCTCGTTCGGCAACTCGATGAGGTAGTAGTAGGTGCCGTCGGGCAGGCGCTTTCCGTCCCAAAAACCTTCCCAGTCGTTGTCGTAGCCCTCTTCCTCGAGTACGAGATTACCCCACCGATTGTAGACCCTCACCACCGCCGTAGGGAAGTTTTCGATGCCGGCGATCACGAACTGGTCGTTTTCCCCGTCGCCGTTCGGCGAAAATCCCGTGTATACCTCGAGGAGCTCGGCGCTCACGTTGATCAGTACGGTCGCCCGACTGATGTCGCCGTTTTGGAGGATCTCGTAGATGAGTGAGTCTACCCCCCCGCAAAACGATGCACTCGGGGTGTAGGTGAGCACGCCGCTGCTGTCGGCGAAGGCGGTTCCGTTACGCGGGAGCTCTACGACGCGAACGGCCTCGAGACCTCCGTCGAATACATCGTTCACGGTCACGCTCTGCGACACGAACTCGCCGCAGATGGTGCGTAGGGTGTCGTTGACGGCGCTTAGCCCACCGGAGCCACCGCGCCTCAGCACGTTAACCGTGTAATTGGTGGTGTCGCACCGGCCGTCGACATCGCACGTGACGATACAGGCCGTGGTGGAACCGACGCGTTCGCCGGCGGCGATGACGCACCCCGTGGAGGTATCAAACTCGAAGGAGACGGCGGCGTCGTTTTCGACGCAAGCGTTCTCCATCGTGGCGATCTGCCCCAGGGAGTCCAAGCTCAGGCACCGTTGGACGGAGCCCCCCTCGTCGACCGAATCTTCGAAACTAGAATTGGTGGAGCACTCCAGGAAGAGTTCGACGGTCTGCGTACACCCCCGCCCGTTGTCGAAGGCGAGTTGGCGCGTCAGCGCGTCGCCGGCGAGCGAGAGGGTCGTACCGGTCGGGCGGGAACGCCGCTGTACACCGAGGCGTGCCGTACTCCCGGAGCTCACCTGGGTGACGGCCAGCTCGCCGTAGGTATCCCCGAGGTTACCCCCGACGAGTTGGTTGGCCGCATCGTCCCACACCCACGTAGCGCCCGCGTCCCAACCGGAAAGCGTGTCCGCCATATCGTTCCGGTCGACCACCTCCCCGCTGAACAACTCCCCGTTGATCCGGAAGCTATCGACGAAGTAGGGTCCCGTAGCCCCACCGCTCGGCATGGTCGTCAGGTTGATGAAGAGGGTCTCTTCCACGTTGCAGCCGGTGAGTCTACCGGTGTAAGCTTCCCCGTCGACGTCGATCTGGTAGTCGGCGAAGTCGCTCGGGGGGCCGGGTAAGCACACCTCGAGGGAATCCCCGCCGCACCGGACGGTCCGCTCGACGCTCAACGCGGGGATCGGTCCGGACAACGCGCACGTATCGCAGGATACGCTTACGCTAAAACGAGTCCCGCAGCCCCGATTCGGGTCGGCCACGAAGATGTCGTACTCGCCGGTGTCGAGGTCCCACGACAGTTGATCGTCCACCACGCGCCCGTCGAGTCGCTCCCCGTTGATGGTCGAGTTGAGCGCGCGCGGGTCGGTACTACTGCTCCGAACGAGGAAGCTCCCCCGATCGTCGCAATCGTCGAGCTGCAGGATGGACCGGGAGGACGCCGTTAGCTCCGGGCACTCACCGCCCGGTACGTTGGTCTCGCAGCTCACGACGAGGCGCATCGTATCGCTACACCCGTTGCTGTCGTCGACCACGCCAACGAAGTAGGACCCCGGTAACAAGGAAGCGGCAACCTGATTGGCGGCAACCCCGCAGGAGATTAGATCCGTCTCGGTGGTGCCGTCTATGCGGATCGTGTACTCGGCGGGGTCGCGCGGTAGGCTGGGTAGACAAACGCGTTGGGGGGTCGCACAACTGTCCAGGATACTATTCTGGCGGCGGGGCGCAAAGATCTCGGGACAGTCGGCCGGTTCTCCGACGGTGAAGAACAAATCGGTCGTATCGCAGCGCGTGCCCCCGTCGGCGCACACGACCAAGCAGGCGGTGTCCGGACCGCGGTACCCGTTGTTCGGTGTGTATTCGACGCAGCCTACCGAGGAGATGGTGATCGATCCGTTTTGCGGGGGACCGCACAGCGCCCCACCCGTGGGCGTACTCTCGAATTCGCTGAAGTCGACGCAGATAGGTCCGTTCGCATTGTCCCCCCGGGCCCGGAGCAACAGCGTATCGCGAGTCAACGGGCGCGGGAAGTCCCGAAACACGGCGAGCGTCTCCGAGCAGCCGCTGTCCCTAGCCGTGACCTCGATCTCAATCCAGCCCTCGCCGATCAACTCCACGGCGGTGAGCGCCCCGACGGAAGAGCGGGAGGTGTCGGGGACCTCCAGCGACTCGAGGTCGATCGTAAACGTCGGTTGCAAACCCACTTGCTGGGTGAGGAAGAGCTGCGAGTACCGAAAATTGGAGGTGTCGGCCGCGATACCGAGTTCGTCCTCGTTGTAATACCACCCCCCCGCGGGATCGAGCATGGCCATGCCCTCGGCCAGCGCCCGGACGTTTTCGTAAATACTGTCCGTGTAGGTTGTTCCGTCGACGTCCCAGGTTTCCAGCTTGAACGGACCGTTGAAGCCATTGCCGGGCAGTTGCGACGTAGAGTAGAAGTTGACGGGTCGGGTCGGCGCGAAACCGGACGTATCGACGGCGCAGCGTGAGTCTTCCACCGGACTGACCTCCAGCCCATCGACCCGCACGATGTAGTCGCTCAGGTCGATGTCCTCGGTGAGGCAGTAGTTCGCCGGCCCCGGGCCTTCGATGAGGAATACGGTGTCTTGCGCGAAGAGCCGCGGGCTACACGGCGTCTGCGCGCACGCGGGGGAGTACCCGAGGGCCACCAACTGGAGCGCGCACACTACTTGTACCGAGCGGGCTAATATTGAGTCATAGCGTACATCCATATGGGATAGGCTTAGGCCAAAACGCTGTGGGAGTGAAAGGCTGCCGAGTATTAGGTTCAAATGCAGGATTAGGCCAAAAATTATACCATTCAGGGGGTAGAATGATCCAATTACTTCCACTTACGGGCTGTTACGCCCGTGATTTCACGTCTGGGAGGTCAAGGATAGCGCCTATATCAGATATTAGCGTCATCTCACAATACGTAGTGTCCGTTGGGTAAGCTGGCTTACGCCGAATTTCACACAATCACGAATTCGGGGAGCAGCCCCTTCTCGCTTACGAGCGGATGGCGTCCACGGGGTCCATCTTACTGGCCCTGAACGCCGGAAAGATACCGGCCACCACCCCGATGGCGAGCGCGAGGGCCACTCCGATGAGCAGATTCCGGACCGAGAGGGAGGTCTCGTAGGGCATGATTGTGTTGAAAATTGCACTTGCGCCAAGTACCAACACGATGCCGATGGCCCCTCCGATGAGGCACAGGGCGACCGATTCGATCAAGAACTCGAGCAGAATGGTCGTGCGCGGCGCACCGAGCGCCATTTTGACCCCGATGAGACTCGTGCGCTCCTCCACGCTCACGAACATGATGTTCGCCACGGAGAAGCCGCCGACCAGGATCGCGAAGCCACCGACCACGTAGCCCAGCAGGTTGAGCACCTGGAAAATGCCACCCAGCGACTCCGTGATGAACGACAGGTTGTTGATCGCGAAATCCTGCTTGGCGGTAGGCTTCAGGCGTCGTTCCGCCCGCAGCCCCACCGTTACCTGATCGCGGATGTCCTGCTGCGTCGACGCCCCCACCGGCTGGACCATGATCTGCCCGCCGTAGGTGTTCGAGTTGACGTTGATCACCTTGGAGATGAACAGGTAGCTCACCAGTACGGCCTGGTCGAAGTCCAGCACCTGGATGAGGTCCTCGCCGGATTTATCGATCACCCCCACGACCGTGAGCTTTTGTCCGAACATGCGCACCTGCCGCCCCACGGCCTCCACGGGGCCGAAGAGCTCTTCGGCGACCTTGAAGCCGAGGACCACGACGTTGCTCCCGTAGTGGTACTCGGTCTGGGTGAGGTTGCGCCCCCGCGCGATAGGTATATCGAAGAAGCTGTCGAACTCCGGTGAGCAGGCGATAGCGCCGACCCCGCGGACCGAGTTGCTCCTCCACTTCACGGTTTGGTTGCCGGCCTCGGTGAAGTACCCGGCCTGCCCGACCCCGGCCAGCCGCTCGCTGAGCGCCTCGTACTCCGCGTACGTCGGGTTGGGCCGTTTGAGGTACTCCCACCAGGGGTAGTCCTCTCCCCCGCCCCAGGGAAATTTTTGGATGTAGAGGGTGTTGTCACCGAGCTTCGAGAGACTGCCCACCACGTTGTCGGCTAGGCTGTCTACGGCCGTTTGCACGGCGACGATGCAGAAGATACCGATGCTGACCCCGAGCAGCGACAGCGCCGTGCGCAGCTTACTGCCCACGAGCTGCCCCCAGGCCTGCGCGAGGCTTTCGTAAACGGTGCGGAGCAAGGACGTCATAGCCGAAAGCTACGCGGCCCCGGGTTGAGAGCCCCCCTCTCTCGACGAACGAAGCCCACGCGGAGACGGTCGTGCGTTTTACTACCTTCGCGCGCCGAAATTTACCCCCTACGCTACGATGAGAACGAAGCTCTCCCTTTTCGAATTTACGCTGCCCCCGGAGCGGGTGGCCAAGTACCCCACCGCGCGCCGCGACGAGAGTCGCCTCATGGTCGTACACCGGGATACCGGTAAGCTCGAGCACAAGGTGTTCAAAGACGTGCTGGACTACTTCGAGGAGGGGGATACCTTCATGATGAACAACACCAAGGTTTTTCCCGCCCGCATGTTCGGCAAGAAGGAAAAGACCGACGCGAGCATCGAGGTGTTTTTGCTGCGCGAGCTCAACAACGAGCAAAAGCTCTGGGACGTGCTGGTGGACCCCGCGCGCAAGATCCGGGTGGGCAATAAGCTCTTCTTCGAGGACGACGACGGCAACGAGCTGCTCGTGGCCGAGGTGGTGGACAACACCACGTCCCGGGGGCGCACGATCCGGTTCATGAACGAGATCACCGACGCGGAGTTCCGGAGGCTACTCCACAAGCTGGGCAACACCCCGCTGCCGAAGTACATCGACCGGCCGGTAGAGGACATCGACCACGAGCGTTACCAAACCCTGTACGCGAAGGAGGAGGGCGCCGTAGCCGCCCCGACGGCGGGGTTGCACTTCTCCGAGTCGCTGCTCAAGCGAATGCAGCTCGAGGGGATCCGCCGCGCGGAGCTCACCCTACACATCGGGCTCGGCACCTTTCGGCAGATCGAGGTCGAGGACCTCTCCAAGCACAAGATGGACGCCGAGTACTTCCGGGTGGACAAGGAGGCCTGCGAGGTGGTCAACTCCACCAAGCGGGGCGGGCACCGCGCCTGCGCGATCGGTACCACGGTGATGCGCGCTATCGAATCGAGCGTGAGCGCCGACGATCTGCTGGCGCCCAACGAGGGCTGGACGAACAAGTTCATCTACCCACCCTACCGCTTTCACGTAGCGGACAGCATGATCACCAACCTGCACCTGCCGAAGTCGAGCCTCCTGATCATGGCCTGTGCCTTCGGGGGGACGGATCTCATCATCGAGGCCTACAACGAGGCCGTCAAAGAGGAGTACCGCTTCTACACCTACGGCGACGCGATGCTGATCCTTTAAAGAGAAATTTGAACCGTTTTTGCGTAAGCGAAAACGAGACGGTAAAAAGGGCTCGAAGCGCGTATCCCCACGCTTCGAGCCCTTTTTTCGTATATGAGATCCGGTCGCTCCAACGACACAATACACCGGGTGAGGCACACTTTTCGTTCGGCGTATGGGGGATTTGGCCCACACTTTGTGTCTATACGGCGTAAGAGCCGCAAGAAAGCACCGGTTTCTCCGAAATCTACCCGTTAGAGTTCTGAGTCCAGCGTACTTTGACGCAGCTGTCATCGCCCTACTCCGCCTTTTTGTTCAGTAAATCCGGCGGAGCCTACAGCTCACATACGAAACACCCCTACACCGGGAATGCACAGTCTTATCCTCACTTGGGCAACTTGGATCCTCGCACTCATGCTTCCGCCCCGCCAGGCCGAAGTTCAGTTTTACAGCGAGCACTTCAGTGTCGAATACCGGCCCGAACTCTTCGCCAACGGATCGCTCGAGCTCACCGAACCCGGTATCGATTATCACTACGCCCGGGTAACCGAACAGGACTGGCTCCCCCTGCAATCGCAGCTCGAGGACATGCGCCGCCAGTGGCAGCTCAACGACTGGCTCTACTACCGTCTCGTCGTCGACGCCGTAGACGAGATCGCGCACTTCGCCGCGGACAACGAGCGCCGCGTACTGGTGTGGCACCTGCTCACGCTCTCCGGTTTCGACACGCGTCTCTGCTACGAGGACTCCGACGTGTACGTGTACGCCTACACGGAGGACGAACTCTTCGAAGTCCCGATGATCGCCGACAAAGGTCGCCGCTACGTGAACCTGACCGCGGCGCTCAACCCGCGCCACCGCTCGCAGCGCACGCTGCACATGCACCCGCTACGGACGCTCCCCGACGGAACCTCCTTCGGGTTTAGCCTCCGCCAGCTACCCCGCCTGGCCCCGAGCCTCCAGGAGCGCACCTTCCGCTTTCGCCACCGCGGCGAGCTGCTCACCGTGCACGGCCTCAGCGACCGCACCATCGCGGGTTGGATGCACGATTATCCTTTCTTCGCGGAAGGACTCTACGTGGAGACCCCCCTGAGCGCACCGGCCCGCGACCGCCTGTACGGCGAGCTGCGCCCCATGCTCGAGGGCAAATCGGACGCGCAGGCGCTCGAACTACTCGCCTCGTTCACCCGCAGCTCCTTCGCTTACAAAGAAGATAAAAAATCGTTTGGCTTCTCCAAGCCCATGATCCCGGACGAGGTGCTCTACTACCCGGTGAGCGACTGCGAGGACCGCTCGGCGCTGTACTTCACGCTCGTTCGCGACCTACTCGAGCTCCCCGTGATCGCGATCGCCTACGACGACCACCTCAGTGTGGCCGTATCCTCGGACGAGCTTACCGGGACGCCTTTCCTCCACGAAGGCCGCGCGTTCTTCGTGTGCGATCCGACCGGACCGAGCGGCTCCGAGGCCATCGGTGAGCCACCCTACGGCTACGCGGATCGCGACTTCGAGGTGGTCTCGGCCTACCTACCGGCGGGGGCGTAAGAAGGGTTTGTAAAGGCGAGCTACGCTTGCGTTCTTCGCGGGCCAAACGGAATCCGGCAACAATGCTCCCGATTCCCGCCTTTGTCGCAAGACCGCCTTTATTAAGCCACTGCATGTACTGGACACTTGAACTAGCTCACCACCTCGAGGACGCTCCTTGGCCAGCTACCCGCGACGAGCTCATCGACTACGCCGTCCGTTCGGGGGCCCCGCTCGAGGTGATGGAAAACCTCCAGGAGATGGAAGACGAAGGTGAGGTCTACGAGACGATCGAAGACGTCTGGCCCGACTACCCACGTAAAGACGACTTCCTTTTTAACGAGGACGAGTATTAGCCGACCGGCTCTATGGGGCCCACCGCTCGCCTTAGCCAACGATTAGACTACCGTGTTGGTGTTTTGACAAATTTCTGCCTTCTTCAGGAGCAGATTCCGTAGATCGTGTATTAAGTTTAGTCCGGACATATCGTCCGGCCTAACCGAATACCCTTTCAAGTATGTCAAGCACCCTCCAGCAGTCCACTACTGCCTTCACCCGCCCCGCCTTTAAAGAGCAGTACGAAAATTTTATCGGCGGCGAGTGGGTCGCGCCCGTTCGCGGCGACTACTTCGAAAACACCAGCCCGGTCGACGGCAACTCCTTCACGCGCATTCCGCGCTCCACGGGTGAGGATATCGAGAAGGCGATCGACGCCGCCTGGGTAGCTGCCGAATCTTGGAACAAGAGCAGCGCCACGGAGCGCTCGAACGTCCTGCTCAAGGTCGCGCAGGTGCTCGAGGACAACCTGGAGCAACTCGCACGAGTAGAGACTTGGGACAACGGCAAGGCGCTGCGCGAGACCATGGCGGCCGACCTGCCGCTCGCCGTCGACCACTTCCGCTATTTCGCGGGGGTTATCCGCGCGGAGGAGGGCTCGATGGCCGAGCTCGACGAGCACACGGTGTGCGTGAACGTACCCGAGCCGCTCGGCGTGGTCGCTCAGATCATCCCCTGGAACTTCCCGCTGCTCATGGCTACCTGGAAGCTCGCCCCCGCCCTGGCGGCGGGCAATTGCGTGGTCCTCAAGCCCGCCGAACAGACGCCGGTTGGGATCCTGGTGCTCATGGAGCTGCTGCGAGACGTTTTGCCGAAAGGCGTGCTCAACGTGGTGAACGGCTTCGGCGCCGAGGCCGGCAAGCCGCTCGCCTCGAGCCCGCGGGTCATGAAGGTCGCCTTCACGGGCGAGACGACCACCGGGCAGCTGATCATGCAGTACGCCTCGAAGAACCTGCTGCCCGTGACGCTCGAGCTCGGCGGGAAGAGCCCGAACGTGTTCATGCCCAGTGTCATGGAGGCCGACGACGAGTTTTTCGACAAGTGTCTCGAGGGCGCGACGATGTTCGCCCTCAACCAGGGCGAGGTGTGTACCTGCCCGAGCCGGCTGCTCGTCCACGAGGACATCTACGACGATTTCATCGCCCGCGTGGTGGAGCGGACCGAAGCCATTAAGCTCGGGCACCCACTCGACCCGACCACGATGATGGGTGCGCAGGCGAGCAGCGATCAGTACGACAAGATCTTGAAGTACATCGAGCTCGGCAAGGAGGAAGGCTGCGAGGTGCTCGCGGGCGGGAAGGCCGCTTACAACGAGGGCCTCGAGGGCGGCTTCTACATCGAGCCCACCATCCTGAAGGGCAACAACAAGATGCGGGTCTTCCAGGAGGAGATCTTCGGTCCGGTAGTCTGCGTCGCGACCTTCAAAGACGAGGCGGAGGCGATCGAGATCGCCAACGACACGCTCTACGGGCTCGGCGCCGGCGTGTGGACGCGCGACATGCACGAGGCCTACCGCATCCCCCGCGCCATCAAGGCCGGGCGCGTATGGGTAAACTGCTACCACCTCTACCCCGCCCACGCGCCCTTCGGCGGCTACAAGAAGTCGGGCTTCGGTCGAGAGAACCACAAGATGATGCTCGACCACTACCGCCAGACGAAGAACATGCTCATCAGTTACGACAAGAAGGCCATGGGCTTTTTCTAGCGTGACGACGGGCACCACCCAGCGGGTCTCCGTGACGAAGGCCGCCGCAGCCGTAATCGACCGGCTGCGCGCGGCCCACGGGGAGCTCATGTTCCACCAATCCGGCGGTTGCTGCGACGGCTCGGCGCCGATGTGTTTTCCGGAAGGCGAGCTGTACGTAGACGACGACAACGACGTGTTGCTCGGGGAAATCCACGGATGCCCCTTCTACATGTCCGCTTTCCAGTACGCGTACTGGCGCCATACGCACCTCACCGTCGACGTGGTGAAAGGGCGGGGGGCGAGCTTCTCGCTCGAGATCCCGCTCGGACTGCGGTTCGTGGTCGAATCGAGGTTGCTGGACGAAGGCGAGGCGGCGTGACGGGGGTGCGGGCTACGCCAACAGGCTACGCCGCACCCACGGCGCTCGGATCGGCGGCGCTCGTGCAGCCGCGGAGTCTCCCGCGGGGCCGGCCGCCTAGATCGAGTTCCGAAGAGCGTGCCGTGCGGCGGTTCCGCGTCGCCTAAGTGAGCTAGGCTTTCGCCAAAACATATGGAAAGGTTTTTGCACATGTTTGCGCATGAAGAGCCTGCTCCAAGTGGCCAAACTGATCTCCCGTCAGAAGCTCCGGAAGCTCGATATCCTGACGGAAGACCTGCTCGACTCGAAAGCGTCGAAGTTTCGGGACCTCTACGACGCGTTGCAGGACGGGACGGTCCGCAACGACCGCGAGGCCGCCAAGCTGCTGTACGACGCCTCGCCCACCGATGCGCGCTACCGCCAGCTGAAGTCGCGCTTCCGCAAGCGACTCTTCAACACGCTGTTTTTCGTCGACCAGAACCGACCGCACGCGACCTCCTTCGACCAGACCTACCACAACTCGCAGCGCGACTGGTCGCTGATTTGCATCCTACGCGCCAACGAGGCCACCGGGCCCGCGCGCGCCCTCGCCAAAACCCTATTGAAACGCTGCGAGCAGTACGGTTTCGCGGAGATGACGGTGCAGGCGGCTCGGTTTCTCGCGGACTGTGCGGCCAGCGAGGGCGACCTGCGATCGCTGCGGCAACTCGAAGCGTCGATCGACGGGGCGAGCGCGACGCACCGCATCGAGCTCGAGAGCGAGCGCCACCTGCGGGCCGTCAAGCTGATCGGTCGCAAGGTGGGGCAGCAGGCGAGCTGCAGCGTGGGGCAGGAGGCGGAAGCGCTGGCCATCGGGGGGGCGCTCGAGGGGCTGACCCGACGCTCCGAGAGCTCGGTAGTGCGCTACAACTTGCACGACGCCTGGTGTCGGATCCACCAACTCCGCGGCGAGCGGCGGCGATTGATCTCCACCGTCGAGGCGGCCATCGCCTTCTCCGACGCTAACCCGAGGCAGCTGCAGGTCGTTCGTTTGCGCGAGTTGAAGCGGCGTAGGCTCTACGCGCTGATCGAGCTACGGGACTTCACCGGGGGCGTTGCCGCGATCGGGGATAGCGACGCCAACTGCCAGGCCGGGGACGCCGCGTGGTTCGAGCTCCGCAAGCTGGAGGTCGCCCTGCACCTACGTTGCGGACGGGCGGTCGAGGCCCTAGCTCAGTGCACGCACGTAAAACGGCAGCGCGCCTACCGGCAGATCGGTGCCCCGGACAAGGAGATGTGGGAGCTACTCACCGCGGCTAGCTGGATCGCCTCCCACGACCACGGTAAGAACCCAGAATCCGTACCCGAGGGCTTCGACGCGGCGGCGTTCTTGCGCAAGCAGCCCGTATTCGGGGGGGAGCTCCTCCGGCTCAACGCCTGGAGGCTCCTGCTGCAGGCTTGCCTGTTCAAACAACGCGGGCAAGACGAGGAGGCCTCCGACACCATCGATCGGTTGCGGGAGCTGGCCATCCGCAAGCTCGACGGCAAGCGCGACGTACGGTTCATCGCCGCCGCGCAGATACTCTTTCGGGCGGCGAAGTACGAGTTCGACCTGCGACGAGACCGGGTTGGGCAACGCCACCTCGGGGTACTCGTCGAGACTCGCTTCGCGGTGCGCGTCCGGCAGTCGGCGTTCGAGCCCATCTGCCTACGCTCGGCGCTCGGTTGGTTCGGGATCCAACACGAGGCGCTCGCGGTTGCCGCCTAAGATTCGCGCCGTGGGCTAGCTTGGCGGCGTGCCTATCACCATCGCCATCGACGGCTTCAGCTCTTGCGGGAAAAGCACCCTCGCCCGCGATCTGGCTACGGAGCTCCAGTACATCTACGTCGATTCCGGGGCCATGTACCGGGCCGTCACCCTCCACTTCCTACGGAACGGCGTGGATGTCGCCCGCACCGAGGCCGTACGCGGCGCGCTCGGATCGCTTCAACTCGGATTCCGCAACGAGGGTACCCACCAGCGCGTCCTGCTCAATGCGCTCGTGGTGGACGAGGAGTTGCGCAGCATGGAGGTCAACCGGTTGGTCTCCCCGGTCGCCGCGCTCTCCGAGGTGCGCCGCGCGCTCGTCGCCCAGCAGCAAGCCATCGGCGCCGCGGGCGGGATCGTGATGGACGGCCGGGACATCGGTACGGTCGTGTTCCCGCGCGCCGAGCTCAAGTTGTTCCTCACCGCAGCGCAGCACATCCGCGTGGAGCGGCGCGTCGGCGAGTTGGCGGGCCTCGGTCACTCGACCGCCCACGGGGCGGTAGCCAGCAATTTACGGGAGCGCGATCACATCGATTCTACCCGCTCGGATTCCCCGCTCCGGCAGGCCGACGACGCGGTGGTGATCGATAACTCCAACCTGAGTCGCGCCGAGCAGGTGGCCATGATCTTGGCGCTGGCACGCCTGCGCGAGGGCGTTTGAGGAAGAATAAGGCAGACAAAAGGAAAAATTGTACTATATATAAGTATGGGAATAGGCACCTTCGCCCCATCGATTCCGTCGCCCATACCGCCGTACTGCTTTTCGCCCGCACGCCGGGGGCGGAGGCACGGCACAAGGCGTTGGGCGATACGGTTCGCGCGTCCGCGAGACGCCTCGCGGTGCTCGACGCCCACACCGCCCGCGCGGTCGAGGAAAGCGGACTGCCTACGATCCGGTGCACCGAGGTCGCCCAACGGGGAGCGTCGTTCGGCGAGCGCCTCAGCCACGCCGTCTCCTCCGGCTTCGCGCTCGGCTACGAGCACTTGATCATCATCGGCAACGACTGCCCGGAACTGCGGGCACGAGACTTACGCCGCGTCGCGGGGCTACTGTCCGGCGGGCAATCGGTTATCGGACCGGACCGGCGGGGCGGGGCGTTCTTGATCGGCGTATCGCGGGCCGACTTTTCGTTCGAGACCTTCTCCGCGCTGCCCTGGCGAACGACCGGACTCGCCGAGGGGCTCGGGGGTGTTCTAACGGGGGCGGTCGTGCTCGGCCACCGCCAGGACATCAACAGTCGCCAAGACCTGGAGGTCGCCTGGTACCGCCTGCGCGGTCTGCGCTCCCTGCACGCGCTCGTCCCGGGTCCGACGCCGGTGGAGGTACCGCAACGCGGCGTGGCTTTCGCTAAAACGACCGACGGACGCGTGCACGGCAGGCGCGGACCGCCCCTCGCGGCGTAGTGCCTTACGTCCAACCCACCCTGCTTTCTCCCTTACTAAGTTTTGCTTTATGCATCGAACCGCGTGCGTGGTCGCGCTCTGCGTCTGCGCTCACCTGAGTCTGGCCCAAACGCTAACCGGCCGGGTGACGGACGCCGATTCCGGCGAACCGCTCATCGGCGTTACGGTGGGCCTCCTCGCTACGGAAACGGGTACCTCAACCGGGGTCGACGGCCGCTACACCTTAGCGGTCGGCGAGGGCGGGGGCACGCTGGTGTTCACTTACGTAGGCTACGCCCGGGTCGAGCGGGCCTTCACGAGCGGTACGGCCAGCATCGACGTGTCCCTCGGGGCGGGCGGCATCGGCCTGGACGAGGTCGTGGTTACCGCGCTCGGTCTGGAGCGAGACAACGCGGAGCTCGGCTACGCGGTGCAGCAGCTCGACGATCGCGTAGTGTCCGACGTACCGGCCACCAACTTTCTTGATAACCTGAGCGGGCAGCTGGCGGGCGTAGACGTGGTCAGCGGTCCGACGGGTGTGGGCTCGACGAGCCTCGTTTCCATCCGCGGGGAGGCGAGCTTCACGGGGAATACGCCGCTGTACGTGGTCGACGGGGTACCGGTCGACAATCGCTCCGTACTCAACACGACCGACGAGCGCTCGCAGGGCTTCCAGGAGATCGACTTCGGGGGCGGGAGCCCGGAGGTCTCCCCGTTCGACGTGGAGAGCGTATCGGTGCTCAAGGGTCCGGCGGCGGCCGCCCTTTACGGCACCCGGGCGGCCAACGGCGTGATCATCGTCAACACCAAGGGCGGCGGCAAGCCGACGGGATTGGGCGTTGACCTCAATTCGATCACCAGCTTCGAGCGGCCCTTCAAATTGCCGGAGTTTCAGAATACCTACGGCCAGGGCAACGCCGGGGCCTTCGCCTACGAAAACGGGAGCGGCGGCGGTACCAACGACGGCATCAGTTTCTCCTACGGGCCGCGCCTCGACGAGGGGCTCGCGGTCGCGCAGTTCGACGGTCCGGTTACCCTGCCCGACGGCAGCGTGGTGCGGGGCGGCGACCTCGCCCTGCGGGGCGGCGCCCCGATTGCACCCACCCCTTTCGTAGCCCACCCCGACAACCTCCGCGACCTTTACGAAACCGGCGCGACCACCCAAAACAACGTTAGCCTCCGGCAGGGCTTCAGCGGTGGCGACTACCGACTCAGCTTCACGGACGTGCGTTCGGACAGCTACATCCCCGGCGTAGATCTGCGGCGCAACAACCTCGCCGCGCGACTGAGCTTTGCGCCCGTGGAGCGTTTTCGCGTAAGCGCGGGCCTGACCTACGTCAACACGCGCAGCGACAACCGCCCGGCCTCCGGTTACGGCTCGGAGAACGTGAACTACTCGACGGTGGCCTGGCTCGGGCGCTCCACCGACCTGAACTCGCTGCGCGACTACTGGCAGCCCGGTTTGGAAGGGCTCGAACAGTTCTCCTTCAACACCAACTTCTTCGACAATCCGTTTTTCATCCTCAGCGAAAATCGCAACTCCTTTCGGCGGGATCGGCTCTTCGGCTACGTGCAGGGAAGCATCGACCTCACCGATAAGCTGGAGCTGAGGTTGCGGACCGGACTCGACTACTCGAACGAGGCGCGCGAGCTGCGCCGGGCCTTTTCCTCCAACCGGTTCAGGCAGGGGGCTTACGCGGAGAACGACCTGAGCTTTACGGAGCGAAACTCCGACCTGCTGCTCACCTACGCCGACGGACTCGGGGATTTCGACTACTCGCTCAGCGTGGGGGGCAACCGACTCGAGCAGCGCGCCGAGTCTCAGCAGACACAGGCCGTCGCGCTCGCGCAGGCGGGCGTGTACCGGCTCGGCAACGCCGCCGTGCCGCTCGAGAACTTCGGTCAGCTCACCGAGCGGCGCATCAACAGCCTCTACGCGCTCGCCCGCGTGGGTTGGCGGGAGCAGTTGTTCCTCGACTTGACGGGGCGCAACGACTGGTCGAGCTCGCTGGCGACCCCGAGCTCCACCGACGGCACGGGCTTCTTCTACCCTTCGGCCGGCTTGAGCTGGCTCGCGTCGAGGTCCGTCGACCTCCCGACGGCGATCAGCTACCTGCAACTACGCGGGAGTGCCGCCCAGGTGGGTAACGATACGGACCCCTACCGAACCACGGGCACGTTCGTAACCTCGACGCCGGTGGGCGGCGCACCGACCTTTACCGACGGATCCACCCTGCCGGCCGAGGGTTTGCGACCGGAACGCGCGACGGCCTACGAGCTCGGCGCGGACGTCCGCTTTCTCGACGATCGGTTCGGGCTCGACCTCACGGTGTACACGCAACTCAACGAGGACCAGATACTCGCGCTCCCGACCCCGATCAGCTCGGGGTACACGACTCGGATCGTGAACGGCGGGTCGGTACGGGCGCGCGGGATCGAAGCCATCGCTGCGGTACGCGATCTGCGCCTGGGCGTGATCCGCTACGACGCGCGGGTCAACTTCTCGAGCTCCCGGGCGACCGTACTGGAGCTCCCCGACGGGGTCGAGCGAACGACGCTCGCCTACAGCAGGGTGTACGACAACCCCAACCAAACGGTGTACTTCATCGCGGAGGAGGGCGGCCAGATCGGCGACTTGTGGGGCACGGGGTACCTCCGCAACGAGGAAGGGGAGTACATCGTGAGCGCCTCGGGCGAGTTTATCGCCGACAACGAGCTGAAGCGACTCGGCAACTACAATCCCGACTTTACCGTCGGGTTCAGCAACACCCTCCGCTACGGGGGCTTCTCGTTCGACTTCCTGCTCGACTGGCGCCAGGGGGGGGAGCTCGTGAGTCGGACCCTCTCCCTCGGGGGGTACTCCGGCCAGCTCGTCGAAACCGAGAACCGTCCGGAAGAAGGCATCGTGGTCGACGCGGTCGTCAACACCGGTTCGGCCGAGAACCCGAGCTACGTAACGAATACGACCCCGATAACCCCGGAGAACTACTACGTCAATTACTACAACCGCAATCACGAGGAGAACAACACCTACGACGCGAGCTACCTCAAGCTCCGCGAGCTGCGGCTCGGCTACAGCTGCAACGTGAGCTCGCTACGCTACCTCAACCGGCTCGACTTAGCGGTGATCGGTCGTAACCTCTACGCCTTCTCCGGGATCCCCCACTTCGACCCCGAGCAATTCGCCGTGCAGGGTCAGCGCTTCGTGCGCGGCGTAGAGGACATGAGCTACCCCACCCCACGCAGCATCGGCGTAAGCGTATCCGTAGGCTTTTAATCCCCAAATCATGACCACCCTACGCCTCGGCATACTCGCCACCGCGCTCGCTACCAGCCTCGGTAGCTGCACCTCGGAGTTCGGAGAGCTAAACACGAACCCGAATGCCCCGGTCGAGGTAGCGCCCTCGCTGCTCCTGCGGCAGGTCACCTTCGACTACCGGGAGAACATGGACTACGAAGGCTTTACCGGGGGCGCTAACCTGGGCCAGTACTTCACGGCCGTTGGCTTTAATCAGTTCGATCGCGGGGACCTGCTCGCCCCACAGTTCGGGGGCAATCCCTGGTCGATCATCTACCGAAATCTGCGGGACATACGAATCGTGCTCGACGAGGCGCGCAGCGAGCCGAATCTCGCCGTTTACGAAGGACCGGCCCTCGTGCTGGAGGCCTACATCGCCGGCGCGGCGACCGATATGTTCGGCGACGTGCCGTACGGCGCGGCCGGGCGTGGGCGCGGGGGCGAAATAGCTCCGGCTTACGACGAGCAGGAGGACATCTACACCGGTCCCGACGGCATCCTCGCCAAGCTGCGGCAAGCGGTCGACGCCATGGACGCCTACGGGGGGGTAGTCCCGCTCGAGGGCGATCTGCTCTTCGGCGGCGAGCTGGACGGTTGGATTCGGATGGCCAACTCCCTGCGCCTGAAGTACATGCTCCGGGCGAGTGCCGTAGCGGATTTCGGCGGTCCGGGCGGGGACGTCGAGCAGATCGTCGCCGACGGGCGCTACATCGCGACCGACGCGCAGAACGCCGTGTTCGCCTACGGCAGCGCACCCAACGACTTCCGCTTCGCGCGGGCGCGGGAGGGCGATTTCACCAATTACGTGATGTCGCTGACCATCGACTCCGTGCTCACCGCCCTCGACGATCCCCGCGTGGGGGTCTTCTTCCGGGAAGCACCGAACGGCGGCTACGGGGGGCTCGTTAACGGACTCGATTTGGCGACGGCCGAGTTCGACGCGGCCACCATCTCGCTTCCGGGAACGATCTGGCGCGAGGGGGCCGGCGACCTCGAGGGCAACTACGTAACCGCCTGGGAGACCCAATTCATCCTCGCCGAGCTCGCCCTGAGGGGCTACGCGGTCGGGGATGCCAAAACCCGCTACGAGGAGGGCGTACGGCTCGCCTTCGCGTACTGGAACACGGCGCTGCCACCGGAGTATTTAACGAGCGGCAACGCGGCCTACGACCAGACGCGCGCCCTAGAGCAAATCGCCACCCAACGCTGGCTGGCCAACATCGGTCACGAGTACGAAGGATGGATCGAGTGGCGGCGTACGGGCTTCCCCGAGTTTCTGCCCGTGCAGGCGAGCCTCAACGGGGGCGAGCTGCCCATTCGCTTCCCCTACCCCATCGACGAACAGGCGCTCAACCTCGCCAACTACGAGGCGGCAACCTCGGCGATCGGCGGCAACTCCCAAAACGTGGCCGTGTGGTGGGATGAGTAGTGCGTTATCCACCGTACTGGTCTGGCAGTGGGTGCTGGTCGTCGGCAGTAGCCTCGGCTTACTCTGGCTCTCGCCCTACGCGCGCGACTTCGCGAGCTTCTTCAGGGGGCGGCGGCGCGAGCGAAGTCCCAATACCTGGCTACTCACCAGCTCGCTCGTCATCTCCTGGCTCTTCGCGAAGTCCATTACCAACGCCGCCAATTTGGGACTCGACTTCGGGCTCGTGGGGGGCGTCGGGTACGCCGGCTACTACTTGAGCTTCGCCGTGGCCGGCTTCGTCATCCTCCGGCTGCGTCGACGGGGCGGGTTCGGCAGCATCCACGAATTCCTGCAGCGCAAGCACGGACGGGCGGCACTGCTCGTGTTTTCCGTACTCATTTGCTTCCGGCTCTTCAACGAGATCTGGAGCAACACGATGGTGATCGGCAGCTACTTCGGCGACGAAGGGTCGGGCGGCTACCTGGCCGCCGTGCTCGTCTTCACCGGACTCACGCTGGCCTACAGCCTCAAGGGGGGTATGAGCTCGAGCATCCTGACCGACGCGGTGCAGATGGGCCTGTTCGCCGTGCTCCTCGTCACGGTGCTCGCCCTCGGTCTCCCCCGCGTGGACTTCGGCGAGACGGTCGTTCGGACCGCCGCCGGCGAGGCGCCCCTCTGGGGCAGTTGGACGATGGCGGGCGGGCTCGATTTCTTACTCGTGGCCGTAGTCCAGTCGCTCTCCTACCCCTTCCACGATCCGGTGATGACCGACCGGGGCTTCATCAGCGAGGAGCGCGTCACGGAGCGCTCCTTCTACCTCGCCACGGGCATCGGTATGGCCTGCATCATCGCCTTCAGTTTGGTCGGCGTGTTCGCGCGCGCGGAAGGCCTCAGCGGTCAGGCGCCCGTCGAGGTCGCGCGCCTGCTCGGCGTGGGCGCTATGCTGGCGATGAACCTCATCATGGTTACCTCCGCGGCCAGTACGCTGGACAGTAGCTTCTCGAGCTTCTCCAAGCTCGCGGCCATCGATCTGTCGCGCCGCGCCACGCAACCCGAGCCGCGCACCGGGCGCATCGCCATGGCCGCGCTCGCCACGGTCGGCACGGTCCCCGTTTTCTTCGGTCCGGCCGTTTTATCGGCCACGACGATCAGCGGGCTCATGGTCGTCGGGCTCGCACCGGTCTTCCTGCTCTGGTGGTTACCGGTTCCCGCGATCTCCTTCCACCTCGCCGTGCTCGGGGGGGTTGGCTCCGGCATCCTACTGAGCGTTTTGGGTACACCGGCGTGGCTCGCCGTCGGCGGCGGGCAGTACGCCGAGCTACTCGGCGCCAGTCTCGCCGGCACCGCGCTCGCCTTCATCCTTTTCCTCACGCCCAGGTTACTCCTCCGCGCATGACGAAGGACATAGGTACACTCAGCGGCAAAGTCCTACTCTTCGGCGGCGTCTACTCGAACCTGCAGGCGCTCGAGGCCGTGCGGGCGGTGGCCCGCGGGCGCGGCATCCCGGCGGGCAACGTCGTTTGCACCGGCGACATCGTGGGGTACTGCGCCGATCCGACCCCCTGCGTCGAGCTCGTGCGCGACTGGGGCATCCACGCCATCGCCGGCAACGTGGAGATGAACATCCGCGACGGACTCGAGGACTGCGGCTGCAACTTCGAGGACGACAGCGCCTGCGACCTCTTTTCGCGCATCTGGTACCCGTACGCGCGCGAGCACAGCACCGAGGACGCCGTCGACTACATGCGCACGCTGCCCGAGTACCTCACGGCTAGTTCTGCCGGAAGGCGACTGCTCGTGCTGCACGGGAATTACGGGGCGACGAGCGAGTTCGTGTGGCGCAGCGGCCCGTGGGCCCAGAAGGCGGCGGCTTTCGCCAAAACCGGGGTCGATACCGTGGTGGCCGGCCACTGCGGACTGCCTTTCGCCCAGCGCAACGGCGACGAGCTGTGGCTCAATCCGGGCGTGATCGGGATGCCGGCCAACGACGGTACCCAGCGGGTTTGGTACGCCCTGCTCGCCCCCACGGGCGAAGCCACCTTCCACGCGCTCGACTTCGATTGGGCCGCGGCGCGGCGGCGGATGCTCGATCGGCCCCTGCCGCTCTCTTACGCGCTCACGCTCAAAACGGGGCTCTGGGACAATACCGAGATCATGCCCCCCGCCGAAACGGCGCAAACGGGGATCGCCCTCGAGCTCGACGGCACCGACGGGCTGCAGGCGCCCCCCCCCCGAGCTCAACGCAAGAAAAAACCCACCATGGAATCCAGCTACTTCGACCCGAAAGACCTCAAGCGCTTCGGCAAAATCTCGGAGCTCCAACCCGAGATGGGCAGGCAGTTTTTCGAATGGTACGAGAACGCGACCTACGGCGACACGGCCCTCACGCAGCGCGAGAAGGCGCTGATCGCGCTGGCGGTGAGTCACGCCATCCAGTGCCCGTACTGCATCGACGCCTCGACCACCAACTCGCTGCAGAGCGGTGCCGACGAGGAGCAGATGATGGAGGCGGTGCACGTGGCGGCGGCCATCAAGGCCGGAACCACCCTGATCTACGGCCTGCAGATGATGAAACAGGCGGAACATCTGAGTATGTAAATCCCTGACGACAAACCTCTTTGTCCCTCTATCCCGTTTCCACTGCTCATGGCCATCAAGCAACGCACCAAATCACTCAAAGCCCGCGGCACCGACCTGTCGAGTGGCTTCATCCAGCTGCAGGTGCTCAACGGCAAAGACATCGCCGACGATCGGCTCGAACCCTTCGCGGGTAAGGTGGCGGCCCTCGGGCACGAGCCCTTCCGGCCGACGGGCGTCGAGATCTTCCAGCTCAACATCGGTAAGCTCTGTAACCAGACCTGCGCGCACTGCCACGTGGACGCGGGCCCGGACCGACGCGAGGAGAACATGGGCCGCGCCGACCTGGAGCGCTGCCTGGAGATCATCGCGGCTACCCCGAGCGTCCGGACCGTCGACATCACCGGCGGTGCGCCGGAGATGAATCCGCACTTCCGTTGGTTCGTGGTCGAGTGCCGCAAGCTGGGCAAGGAGGTGATCGATCGTTGTAACCTGACGATCATTATGGCCAATCCGAAGTACCGAGATCTACCGGAGTTTCTGGCGGAGAACCAGGTGCACGTAGTCTCGAGCCTCCCGTACTTCTCCGCGAAGAAAACGGACGCGCAGCGCGGGGACGGCGTCTTCGAAGACAGCATCAAAGCGCTCCAACTGCTCAACGAGGTCGGCTACGGTCGGCCGGGCAGCGGGCGCTTGCTGGATCTCGTCTTCAACCCCTCCGGCGCCTACCTGCCCGGACCGCAGGCGACCCTCGAGGCCGAGTTCAAGCGGCAGCTCGAACGGAAGTTCGGCATCGTCTTCAACAGCCTGTTCGCGATCACGAACCTACCGGTGAGTCGCTTCCTCGACTACCTCATCGAGAGCGGTAACTACGCCGAGTACATGCAGAAGCTGGTCGAAGCCTACAACCCGGGGACGGTCGAAGGGCTCATGTGTCGCAACACGGTGAGCGTGAGTTGGGACGGCTTCTTGTACGACTGCGATTTCAACCAGATGCTCGACCTCAAGCTCGCGCACGCGGTGCAGCACATCGACGACTGGAACGGGGCCGATCTCTCCGATCGGAGTATCGTGCTCAATCAGCACTGCTACGGGTGCACGGCGGGCGCGGGCAGCAGTTGTGGGGGCACGGTGGTGTAAGTTGCTGCCCAAACCGATGTTCTGCCCGACGCGATGACCATAGCCTACCTCGTGTTCGGGGCGGAACCCGCCAACCACCAACAGGCCGTCTTCTCGGTGCTCTCGTTGTTGCCGCAACTGCGGGTCCACGACGAGGTCATCGTACTCACCGACTGCCCCGAGCGGTACCGCATCCTGGGGCAGCGTGTACAGGTTCGTAGGCTGACCGAGGCTCAGCTTATGGACTGGACGGGACCCCACGGCTTCTTCTGGCGCATCAAGATCAAAGCCCTCGAAGACTTCGCGCAGGATAACCCCGGTCCGCTCCTCTACCTCGACGCCGATACCTTCCTCTACGGCGAGCTCGACGGCACCCGCGCCGCGCTCGCCGCCGGAAACAACCTCATGCACACCGTCGAGGGCAACCTCTCGGGCATCCGCGCCAGCACGGAGCGCCGCATGTACAATCAGGTAAAGGGCAATACCTACGCCGGTATCGCCATCGACGCCGATTCCGCCATGTGGAACGCGGGCCTCGTAGGCCTGGCCGGACCCACCTCCGCGGCCACCGTCACCCTCGCCCTCGCCGTCTGCGACGCGATGTGCGAGCGCCGCGTCGAACCCAAGCTCATCGAACAGTTCGCGCTCTCGCTGGCGCTCGGCAAAACCGCCCCCCTGCTGCCGGCCGAGGACACCTTCGGCCATTACTGGGGCAATAAGCAGGCCTGGACGGAGAAGATCGGGACGTTCCTGGTGGAGAGTTACCTCGCCGGGGCGACGCTGGAGACCCTAATCCAACAGGTAGCGGCGATGGACCTGACGCAGACGCCGGTGCGTATCCGACCATCGCACACCGGGCGGCGGGTAAAGGCGCTGGTGGATCGCTTTTTTCCGGTGAAGGAGTTGATGTATTTGCGCTAGCCAGTAGCCGCGGTGGCGCTGGCAGCGTCGGGCTCCTACTGAACGGCTACTAGGTCGTCGTGCTCCATCACCGCCGCAGCGCATTCGCCCTCTCCCGCGCCACGGCGCGGGAGCCGTACGGTAAATACGCTCCCGGTCCCCACCACACTGCGTACGGTAATGACGCCGCCGAGTCGGTCCACGATCTTGCGAGAGCTGGCCAGGCCTAGCCCCGTACCTGCGTACGTATCGGAGGTGTGGAGGCGCTTAAATAGATCGAAGATTTGCTGGTGGTATTCCTCCGCGATCCCGATTCCGTTGTCCTCGACCGCGACGAAGACTTCATCATCCGTTTGGTGAATCTTGAGTGTGATTTTCGGAAATTCGGCCTTGTTATACTTCAGTCCGTTGTCGATCAGGTTGCCGATGAGCTGCTGCAGAAAAAGCTCCGGTGCCATGAGTTCAGCTAACCCGAGCACATCGATTTGCACCGGGTTCTCCGTCGAGTCCCCCCGCCGCTGCTCCGCGAGCCCTAGGCAGAGTTCGCGCACGTCGACCAGAGTGCTCATGTCCGCAACGTTGGTATTGAGGCGACTGAACTCGAGCACGTTAGTCACGAGTGCATGCATACTCTGCGCGTACTCCTGCGCCATCTCGACGTACTCGCCGACAATGGGCTTGGCATCCGGGGGCATCCGGCGTTCGATGAGTCCGAGGAAGCTGGTCACGTTGCGCAGCGGTGTTTTCAAATCGTGACTAGCGATGTACGCAAAGCGCTCGAGCTCTTGGTTGGAAGCCTCGAGGCGACGAGTTTTAGCCTCGAGCTCCACCGTCTGCTCGGCGAGCATGTTGGCCTGGTCGGCGAGCTCGGCAGTACGCGCCGCCACTTCGGCCTCGAGGGTCGTGTTGTGGCGGCGGCGTTGCTGCAGTCGGAGGGCCACGAATCCGAGGAGCCCGACCACGCAGACGATACCGAGGACGAGTGCCGTCCGTTGGGACGCGACGCGCGCGCGCTGTAGCTCGGTACGGGCGGCCAGCTCCTCGGCGAGTTCGGCTTTGTGCTCCGCCTGCGCACGACGGTGATCGCTCTGCAGGGCGAAAATGCTTTCGAGGCGGGAGCTTTCCGCAATCTCTAAGCGCAGCCGCCTAGCCTCGCGAGCGTGCTCCAAACTTTCCCGGAGCCCGCCGGGGGTATGCTCGTACACGCGCTCCAGACATTCGTGTGCGCTGGCTAAGTGACCGTTGTGATCCGTCGTGCTAAATATTTGCAACGCCTTTTGCGCCGGCGGCTTGGCCTCGGCGTATTTACCGGCGGCGAGGGCGACTTCCGCAAGCTTGAGTTGGATGTAGCCTATGCTTGCCTGGTCGCCGCGGACACGACACAATTCGAGACCTGCCGAGGCGACGTCCATCGCCTCCCGGTACCGACCGAGCGCCTCCAGTACCCGGGCGTGATGCATGTACACGAGGTAGCCATACGTCCACCGCTTCCGCATGTCCTCATTTGACACGATTTGGTCGTAAGCCCAGGTGCTGCGCCCAATGACCTCGGCTGGGTCGGCTCCGGCTTCGACCATAGATACGGCCAACACGCTCTGTATCTCGATTTTGTCTTCCTCGGAGTGGTAGATCCCGGCGTAAAGCTGTTCGGCCAGGGCGAAGTCCCGCACGGCTTCCGCGTAGTTACCCTCCTCGCGGTTCACGTAGCCGCGCAGCTTGGCGGCCGAAGCGATGTCCCGGTGTCTCAAGCCCCGTTCGTGGTGTACGATCGTGCTGTCGAACCACATCCGCGCGGCCTTCATGTCGCCGCGGGCGTGTTCCACGATTCCGAGTGAAAACAAGAGCGATACGTTAGACGTATCAGCGCCCACCGTGATGTCTAAGCCGTAACCTAGTTCTGAGATTTGCTTGAGTAGGCTCTGCCGATTCTGTAGCCGGTTGGCGAAGTCGACCGCCATGTTGATCGCCTGTCCCTGCTCCGCCGGTTGGCCTTCCGCCAGGAGCTGCGTCAGCAGACGGATCGTTTGCTCCTGTACGGCCGTCTCGTCGATCTCGCCCTCCGACTTCTGCCGTTCGAGCAGGTCGTGAATGGAAAAGAACTGTTTGCGTATCTCGGCGATCGATTCCACGTCGGCCTGGGCGGACGCCGCCACTTGGCACGCGAGAAGCAGGCCCAGCCAGAGGAGTAGCCTGTTCCCAAATTTCGGCAAGTCGATTGTGTGAGTCTGGACCATCTGCACCGTTGCCGGGCAAAGCCCGCGCCAAGGTGATCAAGCGCGCGACTACGTAGGTCGTATGTATTCACCCAGTAGGTACCCAGGCGGTGCTGCGCGAACGGTTCGTACACGGGAGAGACGTAAGCGTGAATTCTAATCCGGCGCCCGCAGCTGCGCTTTAAGTAACTCCATCCGCGCCATCAGCCTCGTCTTCACCTCCGTCAGCGCCGGATCCCCAATGCGGTTACGCAACTCGTCAGGATCAACCTGTAAATCGTACAACTCGAAGCCCCCGAAGCCCGGCTCCGTAAACTGAATCAGCTTGTACCGCGCATCGCGCACCCCCTCGTGCCGCGCCACCCGGTGATAGCTCGCCATCTCCTGGTAGTAGCGTTAGTACATGTCTTCGCGCCAATCCTCCGGCGAGCGGCCCTCCAGCAGCGGGCGTAGGCTCACGCCCTGCACCTCGGTGGGTATCTCCACGCCGGCGTAATCGAGTAGCGTCGGACCTAAGTCGATATTGAGCACCATCTCCTCCACCTCCCCACTCGCCGTCAGCGCCTTCGGGTAGCGGATCATCAGCGGCGTCCGCAGGCTCTCCTCGTACATAAAGCGCTTGTCGTATTCGTCACGAAGCTGCTGCGAAATAGCCCCCCCCGGCGATGCGGTCGAGGTCGGGCGTCTCGATCAGCTCGTCGGTATAGGTCGAGATCGCGCGTTGCGCGTCATCGTCGGACATGATGAACAGAATGTTCGGCCTCGCAGTGCCCGGTTGTCGGGCCAGCAGTAGAGCACTGCTTACGCTAAAACAGCACGCCAACAACCAGATATAGGCTTGAGAAAAACACATTCGGTTCAGGTAGGCTGGCGAACGAAACGCTCAGACCACCGACGCTCACTCTGCATTCTCCTCGAACGCAGCCAGCTCCTCGTCCGAATACGCCCACTTCGTAATCACCGCGTAGAAGTACGGCACGGCCAGTGTAGCGAGAAAAACAACGCCGAGCATACCACCGACCACGGTGTACCCAATGGTTTGGCGTGAATTGGCCCCCGCCCCGCTCGCCACCACCAACGGGATCATACCGAAGATGAAAGTCATGCTCGTCATGAGGATGGGACGTAAGCGCAGCTTCGCCGCCTCTTTGGTCGCCTCGTCCACCGACTGACCTTCCTCCACCCGCTGTTTGGCGAATTCTACGATTAGGATCGCGTTCTTGGCCGCCAAACCGATAACCGTGATGAGCCCGATCTGAGCGTAGACGTTGTTGTCGATCCCCGGAGCGAAGTAGAGCGCCAGCAGCGCACCAAAGATACCGAGTGGGGCGGCAAGCAGTACCGCGAAGGGAACCGTCCACGACTCGTAGAGCGCCGCCAGGATGAGGAACGCGAAAATGATCGAGAGCGAGAAGATGTAGACCGTCGCGTTACCGGAAGCCACCTCCTCCTGCGAGAGTCCGGAGAACTCGTAGGCGTAGCCACGGGGAAGCTTGGCGGCCTCCTCCTGCAGCGCCGCGATCGCCTGGCCGCTCGTGAAGCTCTCACCCGGACCGCCGTTGATGGTCGCCGAGCGGAAGAGGTTGTAGTGCGAGATCAGTGGTGCCGACCGGGAGATCTCGTAGCTCACCAGTGTCTGCAGGGGTACCATCGTGCCCCCCGTGTTGCGCACGTGGTAACTACTCAAATCCTCGATGTCGGTCCGGTAGGAGGTATCCGCCTGCGCGACCACCCGAAACGTGCGCCCGTAGAGCGTGAAGTCGTTGATGTACCGGCTCCCGAGGTACGTCTGAATGGTGTTGTAGATATCGACCAGGGGCACACCCAACTGCTTGGCGCGCTCCCGGTTCACCGTCATCTGGTAGGCCGGGGTTTGCGCCGTAAAAAAGGAGAAGGCGCCGGTAATCTCTTCGCGCTGGTTGATGGCGTCGAGGAAGCCCTGCATCGTTTGCTCGAACTCCTCCACGGTCGAAGTACCCGACCGATCCTGGAGGATGAAACTGAAGCCCGAACTTGTGCCCAATCCCGGGATCGGTGGTGGCGGGATGACGATGATGCGCGCGTCCACAATCTGGCGCATTTTCTGATTGAGCTGCCCCACGAGGGCAAAAATCCCCTGGCCCTCCCCGGTGCGATCGTCCCAAGGTTTCAACTGACAGAACACCGTGCCCGTGTTGGAGCGCGTCGTGAAGGTGATGGCGTTGAGACCGGGTACGCCGGTGTAGCTCTCGATCTCCGGGACGCTGTCCAGGATGTTCGTCATCTCCGCCATCACCTCGATCGTGCGGTCGGTACTCGCCGCTTCGGGCAGCTCGAAGGTGATGAAGATCCGCCCCTCGTCCTCGGTCGGGATGAACGCGGAGGGCAGCACGAGGAACAACAGGTAGGCGCCTACGCAAAACGCGACGAAAATACCGAGGCTTACGAAGCGGTGTCCGAGCGTCCAGTCGACCACCTTGCTGTACCCGTGGGTGGTTTTGGCTAGACCGCGGTTGAACGGACCGAAAATCTTCTGTACCCAGTCGGGTTGCTTCGCATCTTTCTTGAACAGAAGTACGGCCAGCGCCGGCGATAACGACAGCGCGACCAGCGAGGAGAGCGCCACGGAAACCGAGATGGTCACCGCGAACTGTTGGTAGAGCTGTCCGGTCAGGCCCGGGATAAAGGCGACCGGTAAGAAGATGGCGATCAGGATCAGCGAGGTGGTAATCACCGGTGTGGCCACATCGGCCAGCGCCGCTTTCGCCGCTTCGACCGGTCCCATCCCGTCGCTCTCCATATTCCCCTGGATAGCCTCCACGACCACGATGGCGTCGTCGACCACGATGCCAATCGCCAGCACGAAGCCGAACAGCGTGATGGTGTTAATCGTGAAGCCAAGCGGTACGAACAGGATGAACGCCCCGATGATGGACACGGGGATGGCGAGCAGCGGGATGAGGGTCGCCTTCGCGCGCTGCAGGAACACGTACACGATCAGGCTCACCAGCAGCAGCGCGATCAATAGCGTGATGACGACCTCCTCGATCGAGACCTTCACCACCGAAACCGCCTCGAACGGAATGCGGTAGTCGACGTCCGGCGGGAACTGCGTTTTGAGCCGCTCCATCACGTCGCGCACCCCCTGGCCGGTCTGAATGGCGTTACTCCCGGGAGCCTGGAACAGGATGAGCAGCGATGCCCCCTGCCCGTTGACCACCGCCGAGTTGCCGTAGGCGAAGGAGCCGAGCTCGGCGCGACCGATATCCTTGAGTCGGATAAGCGATCCGGTGGCCGGATCGTTGCGAATAATGACATCATTGAACTCATCCACCGTTTCGAGGCGACCATCGATGAAAACGGTGTACTCGAAGGCCTGACTGCTCCGCTGCGGGGGCTGACCCACCGCTCCCGCGGCCACCTGCAGGTTCTGCTCCTGCAGCGCGGCGATTACGTCGGCGGGCTCGAGCCCGAGCTGCGCCATGAGATCGGGCTGTAGCCAAAGGCGCATCGCGAAATCACTCGTGCGGGCGAAGGCATCCCCGATACCGTCCACGCGCAGCACCTCGTCTTTGACGAAGATGTTGGCGTAGTTGTCGAGGAACTCCTGATCGTGCGAGCCGTTCGGGGAGTACAGCGATACCAACATGAAGAGCCCCGGGTTGCGCTTGCGTACCGTGACCCCGAGTCGGCGTACCTGCTCGGGGAGTACTGGTTCGGCGAGGCTCACTCGGTTCTGTACCTCGAGCGCGGCGATGTCGATGTCGGTGCCGAGCTCGAAGGTGGCCTCCACGTTGGCCGTACCCGAGTTAGTGCTGTTGCTCGAGAGGTACTTCAGGCCCGGCACTCCGTTGATCTGGACCTCGATCGGCGTGGTCACCCCCTCCTCCACGGTCTGCGCGTCGGCCCCCGTGTAGATGGCCGAGACCTGCACGGACGGCGGCGTGATCGAGGGAAATTGCGTGATCGGCAGGTTGATCATGGCCGCCAGGCCCACGATCACGATAATTAGGGACAGCACGATGGCTGCCTTCGGGCGGACGATGAAAAAGTCTTTCATAGCCGCTTTCTTAATTCGCTTGGGTAGACCTGGCCGTCGGTCGCGAACCCGCACCCCCGGTACTTGCTTTCGGTGGGGCGATGCTCACCCGAGCGCTGTCGCGCAGGGCTTTTACGCCCTCCACCACGATCGGCTCGCCCCCCTCGAGGCCTTCGAGTACGACCGTCCGGCCCCGGATCTTTCGCCCCGCCCGGATCGTGCGGCGCAGCGCCATACCGTCTTCAACCTCGTAGACGTAGAACTCGCCCATTTGCTCGCCGATGGCGGCGTCGGGGATCATGACTACGGTCCCCGAGTTTGCGTTCAGCACTTCGACGTCGAGGTTCATCCCGGGCCGGAGTTGGAACTTGGGATTGGCGAATTGCAGTCGGACGGTGAGGTTGCTCGTCCGCGGATCTACCGCCCGGTCGAGCGCGTACACCTGGCCGTACTCCGAGTACATTTCTCCGCCCGGCAACCGGATGCGGAAGGTAGAATCGAGCTGTTTGGCGGATTTGCCTTCGAACTCGGAGAACGCCGAGATGCCATCTTGCTCGAGCGCGAAGTCCACCCCGACCGGGGCGAGCTGCGACACCGTCGTGAGCAGTGGCTGCCCGGGAGACACTTGGGTGCCCACCTTCGCCGTCGCTAAGCCGGTCGATCCGTCGATCGGCGAGGTGATACTCGTGTAGTCGAGCTGCGTTTCCGCACCCCGAAGCTCCGCCCTCGCGGAGGCGAGCTGCTGGCGGTACACTTCCACCTGGGCTTGGGCGCGTTCGAGCGTCTGCTTCGCGATCGCCTCGGCCTCGTTGAGCCGGCTGTAGCGTTCCACGTCCTTTTCGGCGAGGGCCAAGTTGGCCTCCGCCGTAGAGACGCTCGCGTCCGCCCGCGCGACCCCGGTCTCGTAAGCACGCACGTCGATGCTAAACAGCCGCTGGCCACGCTTGACCCGGTCACCTTCCTTAAAGTGAACTTCGGTAATGTAACCGCCCGCCTGCGGACGGATTTCCACTTCCTCGAGCGGCACGACCGTCCCGGGGTAGGTATCGTAAAAGGTTTCCGCCTTCAGTTCGGATAGGGTCGTGCGCACGGGCGTCGCCGGTGGCTTCCCGCCCGGCGCGGCGGCGCCGGCGGCGGGGCTCGCTGCGTCCCCCCCACAGCTCACTAGTACCACGCCGGTGAGGAGCGTCGAGATTTGCGTGAGCGCCCGCGTCAGGAGTTCCGATTTCATAGGGTTCCAGCTGCCCGGCGCACTTCGATCCGCGCGATCGATGCGTCGATGAGGTTATTCAAAATCGCGAAGCGAGCTTCCTGCAGGTCGCTCTCCGCCACCACCACTTCGAGGTAAGTACTCAGGCCCTCCCGGTACTGTAGGTCTACCACGTCGTAGATCTCCTGGGCGAGGGCTAGGTTCTCGATTGCCACGAGATACCGATTGCGCACCTGCTGGTAATCCTGTCCGCTTTCGCTAAAACCCCTCGTCAGCTCCTCGCGAAGTGCCCGCAGATTTAGCGAAAGCTGTGATTGCAACACCCTACTCCGCTCCACTTGTCGTAAACGTCGCCCACCGTCGTAAATCGGAAAGTCGACGTTCAGCATGCCGAGTGCGTTGGGTAACGGATTCCCGTAGAGCTCGTCGAGCTCGTTGGCGAACCAGAGCACGTTGCCCTGCGCGCCCACGGATACCGTGGGGTACCAAGCCTGCCTGAGGTACCGCGTGCTTTGGTCCTGGATCCCCCCCTCCACCTGTAGGCGGCGCAGCTCCACGCGTTGCTGCACGTCGAGTTGGATCGTCGAGTCGTTTCTGACTAGGGCGGCGAGCTCGTCGGGATCGTAGCTCAGCGACAGTGAGTCCCCCTGCGGATACCCCATGAGCGCCTTCAAATCCTGAAGGCGGGCTTGGGTAGCGAGCTCGAAGTTGCCGAGGTTGGTCCACGCCGAATTCAGCGCGATCGTCGCCCGTTTGTAGTCCACCTTATCGTTGAGGCCTTCGTCGAAGCGGAGCTTCGCCTCGCGCAGGCTCCTCTCCAAGCGCACGATGTCCGCCTGAGCCAGACGCGCTTGTTCCTGCGTCTGTAGGGCACGGTAGAAAGCCTGACTGACCCGCACTTTCACGTCGATGCTGGCTTCTTCGACATGCAGCCGGGCGGCATCCCGCCGCAACTGTCGCAGCCGCAGGTCGCGCACCACGGCGGGTGAGTAAAGCAACTGCCGCAGGTTGGCCCCAACGGCCGAGGAGTTGACCGTTCCGAACGTGACCTCCCGGGTGTCTCCACTCTCCGGATTCTGTAGATCCGGAATGATCGAAACGGGCTGCTTGAAGTAGTGCTGGGCTGTGCCCGTGACGCCTACACTCGGCCGCCAGGCACTCAGCGCGATTTGGTTTTCTAACTCGGCGAGTGAGTCCGCGAGCCGAGTCGCTTTGAAGGCAGGCTGATTCGCCAGGGCGTAGGTCAGTGCCTCCTCGAGCGAGAACGGCTTACCCCCGTTGCCGGTCTGCCCGTACGCGCTGGTGCCGCCGTGGGCAAGACATAGAGTGGCGAGAAGGGCGAATAAGAGCTTCATACGAATCGTCGGGGTTGCCGAATAAGCGTTTGGCGGGCATTAGGTTCATAAGTAGCTCACGTAGCTGCGGTTCTACTAGATGTCCAAAATACAGCCCGCCCGAACCGTTCCCGATCCGCAACCCCTTCGAAGGGCCTCTCTCTAACGGTGTCTATCCACGCGAACCCCTTCCCGCTGATCGCTTTCGCCGCGCTCGTTTCGCCGACCTTGACGCAGTATCAGGACTCCGTACCGGAAGAAACGAACACCGAGCTCGGCGCGCGGGATAGCGTCGTCGTGGAGACGCCGATCGGTCCGCTCGAACTCCCCTCCCCGTACAGTACGCCCTCGGTGAGCAAGGGCAGCAAAACCATCGATTGGCCTTCTGGCAAAACCTCGGCCTTCTGGCAAAACCCCGCAAGCCCCGCCCGGCTTCACCGTAGAGAGCGCTACGCGGAGGAGCTCGGGAATCCGCGCACGACCTACATCGGACCGAACGGCGACGTATGCGTGGTGGAGAGCAGTACGCGCAACAGCGCCCGTCGAATTACCCTCTCCCGAAACGGAAACGCCGACGGCACGCCGGAGCTACGCGAGGTGTTCGCAGAAGACCTGAACGAGCCTTTCGGCGTGCTGATCCTGGGCGGATACTTTTACGTAGCCAACACAGACAGGGTGTACCGCTGCCCCCACGGTGAAGGTTAAACCGAGCTGGACGGCGAGGGCGGCGCGAGAATCCTCGAGCTGCCCGCCGGCGGCTACAACAACCACTGGACGCGCAACCTGCTCGCCAGTCCCAACGGAAGCAAGGTGTACGTGAGCGTTGGTTCGGACAGCAACGTAGACGAACACGGTATGGATACCGAGGAGAACCGAGCCGATATCCTGGAGACGAACCCCGGCGGAACCGGCGTGCGCGTGTACGCCGACGGCCTGCGGAACCCCGTCGGTGTGGACTGGAACCCACAAACCGGCGAGCTCCGGACGGCCGTAAACGAGCGAGACGAGCTCGGCGGCGGACTCGTACCCGACTACGCCACGAGCGTACGGGAAGGCGGTTTCTACGGCTGGCCCTACAGCTACTGCGGACAGTTGCCCTACCCGCGCCGGGCCGACGACCCCCACGCGGTCGGGGTCGCGGAGGCTATCGTTCCCGACGTGCCGCTCGGGGCCCACACCGCTTCCCTCGGACTTGCCTTCTACCCTGAAGGTGGTTTTGGCGAAAGCTGCAAGGATGGGGCGTTCGTCGGTCAGCACGGCTCCTGGAGCCGCGCGAAGTTCGCTGGGTACAAAGTGATCTTTATCCCTCCCAACACCGAGGGCGAGCCGCAACCGCCGCGGGATTTCCTCACCGGCTTCATCGCCGATGAGGCCAATAGCCAAGTGTCAAGTGTCAAGTGTACGGTCGCCCCGTTGGCGTGACGGTTACGCCGGACGGTGCGCTGCTCGTGTGTAACGATACTTCGGGGATCGTTTGGCGCGGGTGCAGCGGGCTGGGTAAGCACACGCCTAAGGAAGCCTATGTTGCGGGCCAAATGAGTCTTTCCAATTCGGCGAGATTGGCCCAACCGAGTACAGTAGCAATGGATCGCCGTTGCACCCCTTCTCCACCGTAGACGATGAAGCATCGGTCTGAGCTCACCCCGCTAGCTTCTTGGAAAAAGCGAAGTCCTTTAAAGAAATCGGTTGCGATCGTTCGGGCCGACTTTATCTCGACCGCTATCGGTCTCGCTCCAGTTTCGATAATGAGGTCAACCTCGGCAGTGCCTGCGGCACGCCAGAAATACAACCTCGGACGTGCCCCACGATTGAGGTGCATCTTGAGGATCTCTCCGATGATTAAAGCTTCGAACAGGCCTCCGCGAGCGAAATGCGCCCGAAGCTCTTCGGGTGCGGCTACGCCGAGCAGGTTGGATGCGAGTCCAACGTCGTAGAAGTAAAGCTTCGGCGACTTTACAATTCGTTTGTTGAAGTTCCGGTGGTAGGGACGCAGCCGAAAAATGATAAAGCTCGTTTCGAGTACGCCGAGCCAGCTCGAGACGGTCTGGTAGCTCACCCCCACTTGGCTACCGATTTCCGAGAGGTTGAGCAGCTGACCGACGCGCCCCGCGCAGACCTCTACGAACTGCTGGAAAGCACCTAAATCCTTTACGTTGACCACCTGACGGAGATCCCGCTCCACGTAGGCCTGTATGTAGCTGCGTAGCCAGCGTCCCGGATCGAGGTCACGGTCGTAAATCCGCGGATAGAACCCACGGTAGAGATAGCTCTCGTAGTTCGGCTGTGCGTATTCTGTGCCGGCCAACTCTGGAACGGAGAGCGGAAGAAGATTAAGGATGGAGGCCCGCCCGGCCAAACTTTGCGAGACGGCTTCGAGTAAGGAAAGATTTTGGGAGCCCGTCAGAATGTACCGTCCCGGCCGGTCGTCCGCGTCTACCCGTACCTGCAGGTAGGAGGTGAGATTTGGGACGCGCTGCACCTCGTCGATGATTGCGAAATCCCCGAGGTCTGCGAGGAAGCTTTTTGGATCCTCTTCGGCGAAGACTCTAATCTCGGGGTCTTCGAGGTTGACGTAGCGGTGCTCAGGGAAAGCTGCCCGAACTAAGGTCGATTTACCGCTCTGACGCGGGCCGCTCAGGACGACGACCGGCAAAGCGGCAGCCGCTAGCAGGAGTTCCTCATGGAGTCGACGTGGTATCATTCTCTTGCAAATTAGAAGTTCAACTTCTAATTTGCAAGAGAATCCTCAAATTGCTCGTTCTTAGCCACTCTCCCAAACAGCCGTCGCAACTCAGCAAACTCCTCCCAATGCTTTGCCTCGTACAGGGTCTTCTCGTCGATTCGCCAAGTCCAGTTCCGCTCCGTCGTCCCCGGCGTATTAATTCGCGCCTCGGAACCCAGGCCTAGCACATCCTGGACGGGGACTACGGCCAGCCGTGCAGCCGAGCCGAGCGTAAAGCGGAGTACCGCGGCCAGCGCCTCGGCGTCCGTGAGTTTCGAACGACCGACGTACGCTTCGAGGTGAGCCCGCTCCTCGGCGGAGGCATCGTCCCGCCACCACCCCAGCACCGTGTTGTTGTCGTGCGTGCCGGTGTAAGCGACGCTGTGGTCCGGGATCCGGAAAGGCAGGTACGGATTGTCTACCCCCCCACCGAAAGCGAAGAGCAACACCTTCATCCCCGGCAGCTCCCACCGCCGCATGAACAGCTCGACGGCCGGCAGCTGCACGCCGAGGTCCTCGGCGATGATGGGGAGTGTGCCCAGCTTGCGCGCGAGGGTGCGGAAGAGGCCCTCGGTGGGTACGGATACGTAGTCGCCGTCGCGGGCGTGGGTGGCGTCCCCGTCGACTTCGTATGCGCGGACCAGGCCGATGAAGTGGTCGACGCGCACGAGGTCGAACTGCGCGAAAGCGTACCGGAGGCGCGCAACCCACCAGTCGAAATCGGCGCGCTCGAGGTACGCCCAGTCGTAAACCGGGTTGCCCCACAGCTGTCCGTCGGCGCTGAAGTAGTCGGGTGGCACGCCGGCCACTTTGCGGGGGGCACCGCCGGCGTCGAGCTTGAAGACCTCCGGCGCCGCCCACACGTCCGCGGAGTCGAGGTGCGGGTAGATGGGTACGTCGCCGAGCAGCCGTACCCCCCGCTCGGCGGCGTAGGCGCGCAGCGCACCCCACTGGTGCGCGTACGCGAACTGCCCGAAGGCGATCCGCTCGACGAGCTCGGTATGCTCGGCGGCAAAACGCTCGACGGCGGGGCCGCCGGAGGATCGCAACTCCTCCGGCCAGTTGGTCCAGTGGATATCGCCCCGCGCGTCGGCGATCGCGCGCCAGGTGGCGTACGCTTCCACCCAGGGCGCACTCGCCCGCCAGCGCTCGAAGTCGCGGCGGAGTCCCGGACCCCTGCCCGTCCAAACTTCATCCACGGCGGACTGGCGGGCGAGCAGGGCGGCCGAATAATCGACGCGCCCATCGGTCGACCGGTCCCCGTACAGGTGAACCTCGCTCGGGAGCCAGCCCTCCTCGATCATCGCCTCGACCGAGATGTAGCGCTCGTCACCGGCGAATACCGACTGCGCGGAGTAGGGCGAGTTGCCGAGTCCTTCGTCGGTGGGCTGCATCGGCAGCAGCTGCCAAATCCCGACCCCGTGCGCGGCGAGGTGGTCGACGAAGCGCCGGGCGGCCGGACCTAAGTCGCCGCAGTAGGCGGGCCCCGGTAGGGCGCTTACGGGGAGGAGGATTCCGGTTTCGCGGGTCGGGAGCATGGGCGGAAGATCGTTTACGTTACGCTACCGGTGCGAGGGAACTGCTCGATCTTCGCGGTAGCCGTCGGGCTGCCGGGAGCAGAAGGTTAAATGTCCCAAACAGCGCGAGAGGCCCACCACGCAGCCGTGGGACTTCTACTCTGGGGATGGGTACGGCGGATGACGTACTAACTGAAGCGAACCGGGGCTCAGAAGCTTTCCGGTTGCCTAGACCCGTGCAACGCACCGGCCGCCGTCGTCAACCGATGAATCGAAAAAATCGTACGACCGCGAATCGAGTAGCAACATCAAAAAAAGTAATAAACCAATCGAACCAAACAATCACAAGGATCACCTATAAATATCAATCAATTATTATTGAAAGCTGAAGGGCTTCAGTAAGTTGGGCAGATGAAAAAAGCCTACACAATCTCCCTTCTCCTCCTGATACTCCTGACCTGTCAGCTCCGGTCGACGCTAACGGCGCAGATATCCTGGCCCGAGGGGCAAGTACTACCCTCTTTCCCCGAACCCGCACAAACGCAAGACTGGATCCTGCTGCGCGGAGAGGTCTTGGAGAACGAAGACGAACTCTACCTCTTCTCCTCGCTCAAGGGCGTCGTCAACCGAACTCAGCCGCGGATCTTCTCCTACGAAGGCGACGACGCCGCCGAAGGGCCGTTCACCTGGCTGGAATCGCTCGGACTGGAGTACGTCGAACACGCGGACCCGTGGGCGCTCATGGATAAGTACAAAGATGAGGTCGGCGGCCTCGTCGTCTACGACCCGGAGCAAATCCACACGGTCAACCTGGCCACCATGATCGCCGGCGCCGATAGCGCGCTCGTCGCTTCCCCCCGCCTGGTCGAACGCTTGACGGCCGAGCCCTATAACCTCGAGATCGTAGCGGACCTGCGCGGCAGGTTCGACAGCAAGCTCGATGTCTACCAGACGATCTACGACGACTACTGGTTCGAGCGGGACCGGCGTATCCTGCTGGGCATCAGTCCCGAGATCATCAAAGCCTCCATCCGGGAGTACGCCGTGGCGCTCGGGCTCGTGACGATTTGGCTCGACCCGGACGTAGGCGCGGAGAGCGACCTACTCGACAAGTTCTTCGCGACCATGCCCGCCGACGGGCACTACCTCGGCTGGTGGCCCGATGAAGCCACCGGTATCACGCGCGCCTCCCAGTTCGGTATCCCGACCATCCCCAGCGACTACTCCACCAACCTCACGATGCACAGTGGCTTCGACCGGGAGATACGCATCAAGCCCGCCCCACCGAAGCCCGAACTGGAGAACAAAATCTACGTGGCCTTCATCCTCAGCGACGGCGATAACCTACAGTTCGTCGAGCACGGCCTGCGCAAGGTTTGGTCCGATCCCGAACGGGGCTCCGTACCCCTCGGGTACACGATCTCCCCGGCCATGAAAGACGCCATGCCGGGCGCACTGAACTACTTCTACGAAAGTGCGGCCGAAAACGACAACCTCATCTCCGGGCCGTCGGGACTCGGCTACATCTACCCGAACTTCTACCCCGACGACGACCGGTTGTCGGACTACGTGAAGCGGACGGAAGCCTACAACAACGCGACCGGCATCCGCGTCACTACCGTCTGGAACACCATCACCGGCGGCATCGACGACAACGTGGGGCAGGTGTACGCCCGCTACGCCCCCTCGCTTTTGGGCCTGACGGGACAAAACACGGGTGGGCCACTGTCCATCTACAGCAACAGCCTGCCGGGGAAGCCACTGACCTGTAACTACTGCTGGGACGAGGGCAACATGGGCAGCCACATCGCCAACGCCTCCGAGGGCTGGGAGGGCGACGAACCCCTTTTCCTCATCATCCAATCTCAACCCTGGCGGGGTGCCACACCCGCCGTGTTCAGGAACGTAGCCGATAACCTCAACGACGACTACCGCGTGGTTCGCCCGGACCACCTCTTCCAGCTGTTGCGGGAGCAAAACGGCCTGCCGACTTCCGGGGTGTTCAATCCGAACACCGACCTTCCTGCCCCCCCGAGCGGGTTCAACGCCTGGAAGTCGTTCAATCTAGCCGACCACCACATCCGACACGCGAGCGCGCGGGGGCGCATCGACCTCGATGTCGACCCGGTGGAAGATGCCTACTGGAAGATGGTCCCCGGCCTGGCCGGGGAAGGGGTGTCCTTTCAGGCACAAAACTTCCCCGAGGACCACCTCCGACACCGGGGTGGCGAAATTTGGGCGGACGCCTCAGAGGATAACGACCTGTACGCAGCGGACGCCACCTGGATCGTCCGCCCGGGCCTAGCCAACGACTCGCTGATCTCCTTCGAGTCCTTCAACTTCCCCGGAAGATTCATGCGCCACCGGAACGGGGAGCTGTTCAACGAGGGCATCGCGGGGGACTTCGCCAAGAACGACGCTACGTTCATCCCCGTAGGCGACTTCGACCGAAGCCTGATCACCAGCAAGACCCAAAAAGTTAACGGCCGCTACGATCCGCTGACCTTATTTCCGAACCCGGCTACGGATCAGCTTTTCGTGCGCGGTGCCGCCAGCAGCGAGGAGTACACGCTTTACTCCGCGGTAGGCAGGGAGGTCGCGCGCTACCCGGGCCGAGCGTTGGACCAGCCCATTTCCGTAAGCGATTTACCCGACGGGCTCTATTTTATCAGAGGGAGTAGATCCTCGCAAGTGCTTAAATTCATCAAACGCTAGGTCACCCCTTGTTACTCAAGGCTTCGGCGGTAGGCAAGTCGAGTTACCGATAGCGAGCGGCTCACGGTAGGCATCCATCCTACCGCCGAAACCTCGGGTACAAGCGAAAATTATCTCGGGACGTGGGTTTACTTCAAATTCCCACGCGAAGCCCTCAACGTAAAAGCCCAAGTACGTTAGGTACGGGGTCACGTGAACGCGCCCATCGGTTGATAGATCCCCGGGTAGGTAAGCCCCGCCCGTGAGCCAGCCCTCCTAGATCATCGCTTCGGAAGTGTGCCGCTCGTCCCCGGCGAAAACCGATTGCGCCGAATAGGGCGAATTCCCGAGCGCCTCATCGGTGGGTTGCATCGGCAAAAGCTGCCAAATCCCGACCCCGTACTCGGCGAGACAATCGACGAAGCGCTTGGCGGCCGGACCTAAATCGCCGCAGTAGGCGGGGCCGGGGAGGGCGCTTACGCGGAGGAGGGTTCCGGTTTCGCGGGTTGGGAGCATGGGGGGGAAGGTCGCGTGCATTGAGCTACCGGTGCGAGGGAATTGCTCGATCCTCAAAGTATCTATCTGGCCATCGGCAGCGGTGAGCATAATAGCATCGACTGCGCGGACGGCCCCCGATGCAGCTGAGAAGCTTCGGCGATGACATCTCCAATTCAGTGCCCGGCAGACGGAGGCTTTCGCCAAACGAAACGGCGCGGAGATCAAAGCGGAAAGTGTACTTCTCCTTTGGTAAATCCGCAATCTTTGCTCGATATTCCAAGGACGAGAGCCTATTCGCACGAGCTCGATGATCGTCCGGCGCTCGACGAGGCCAACGATTCAATTAAGCCGCCCGTCTCTCTCTAAAATCATAGCAATGACTCGTAAGCAGATTATTGAGCAGCTCAGATCTTCCGAAGATCGTATATCGAGCGACTATCACGCTAGGAGCTTAGCGATCTTCGGTAGCTACGCTCGTGGCGATCAGAAAGTAGAGAGTGATCTAGATATTCTGTACGAAGTCACGGATCGCAGTAAGTTCGGGCTTCTAGAAATCGACGGACTGGAAAGTTATTTGAAAAAACATCTGTCCATTGACGCAATAGATTTAGTCGACAAGCAGTACGTCAACCCTATTATTGAGATAGAAATAGAGGATGATTTAGTGTGTGTATAGCTCGAGGAACGCTACATACATTTTGACTTGTTTAGAGTCGATTGATAAATATTTATTTACACGGCGTCAATCGATTCCGCTGAGGAACTGTTAGGCCGTGAAGACCAATTGGTCTTCAACGCTTGCCAAACGCTTCTGCTAACCATCGGTGAGGAGTCGAAGAAGATTGATACTTCACTACGCGAGGGGTTTTCGTCGGTACCGTGGAAGCAAATTGCGCAGTTACGCAATCGAATCGCCCATGACTATCGTAGCCTAAATCCTACTATCTCGTTCGATATCATTAGAAACCACCTACCTCCACTCAAAGATGCACTAATTGAAATGCTGAGCCGCATCGAATATTCAGTAGATAACTACCGACGGGTGCTATCAACTCCATACTATCGACATCTACGGTACCTATTAGAAGAGGAAGAATAATTAGGGCGGAACTATCCTAAGCTCCGCGAGGACGATCGTAAAAAGTAAACCGCCAGAAAAGCGACCAAAACCATCCCGTGGTACCACCGGCGCTTTATCACGAGCAGGCTCCCGAAGAGCACTAACATCGGCAGGTTCCAAACCGTGTGCCGGAGCACGTAGCCGATACTGCTGTGCTCGAGTAGTAAGGAAACGGCCCGGGTGACGAATATGGATGCGAAATAGACCGTGAAGAGCCCCCAGAGATAGCCGCTGTTGTTTGCGTAGAATTCTTTCAGGTTGATTCCTTCCTCGGGGACGTCGTCGGGCAGGGCGGCGGCGTTAATGAGAAAAAGTAAGACTAGCTGGAACGCCAACGGAAGAAAGCCCAAGAGGCTATAATAGAAGGTGGATTCCTGTACGCCGTAGAACATCCACCACATATCTAATACGCTCAGCAAGGCCGAGAAGGCCGCCAATAGCGTGAGCCAGTCCCAGGTCACTCGGTTGCGCGCCCGCAGCAAGCGGTTGAAGCTCACCGCCAGGTCGGCGATCGCCAGACCGACGAGGACGGAGACCAGGGGCAGGATGTATTCGAAGGGGGTCATCATTCGGAGGGGATCGACACGGAACCTAACCGTACCTAATCGACGGGGGTGCTCAGGGTGTGCATGTCCGCGATCAGTTGATCGACCGCCGCCCGGTCGAGCCCGTTGTAGATCCCCCGGATATGGCGCTGCTGGTCTACGAGGACGAAGTTCTCCGTATGGATGAACTCATCCGCTGCCTTCTCCAGTCCGAGATCCTCCTCGACGAAATAGTCGTTCCTGCCGAGCTCGTAGATCTCGTCGCGGTCGCCGGTAAGGAGGTGCCACTTGCCGTCGATCACGCCTTTCTCCTCGGCGTACCGACCGAGCACCGCCACGCTGTCGTACTCCGGCGTCACGGAGTGGGAAAGCAGCAGCACCTCTTCAGCGTCCGCGAAGGCCTCCTGCACGATGGCCATATTGTCCGTCATCTTGGGACAGATACCCGGGCAGGCGGTGAAGAAGAAGTCCACTACGAAGATCTTCCCGTTCACCGTCGCCTCGGTCACCGTATCCCCCAATTGATTCTGGAGCGCGAAGGCTGGAATGCGGTGGAAGCCGTCAGGCACCGCCTCGCCGTCGAACCACCGGGGCGTGTAAGTAGCCTCTTCGTAGTAGGGCAGTTGCCGAACCGCTGTAGTGCTTTCCTGTTCGGCGTCGCAGCCGCTGCCGCCGAGGAGCACCCCGGTGATGGCTAGGAGCGACAGGCCGTATCCTCGTAGTCGTTTCATAGTCGATTGGTTATTCAACATCCCGCTTATCCGCCTGTAGCACTACTTGTTCGTCGCTGACCTCGTAGCACGTTTTAGACTTTTGCAATCCGTAACGAATCCCGTCCCTGACGACGAAGTTCCGGTAGAGACTCCCGTTCTCGCGCCAGGCTTGTTGCTGGCCATCCAGGCGATCGTCACGGTAGGTATAGGCTTCGGCCGGATCGCCGGTCGCGTACCAGGTGCGCTGCGTCCCCTCTTTCTTCTGCTCGAGGTAGTGGTACTCGAACTTTTTGTCCCCGGTGTCCTCCCAGTAGCCGGTATGCGTCCCCGTGGAAAGTCCGTTACGGTAAGTCCGGACCTCGTAGGGTACTCCACTAGCGTAGTAGCTGGTATAGCTACCGTGCAGGCGGCCACCAGCGACCGAGCTATACGTTTCGATCGCGTAGCCCTTTAGTACTCGGTAGACTACGCCGGAGAACGGCTCGTCGTCGAAGCGATACGCACCGTCCACGCAGGTCAAAGCCGGATCCTCGAACGCTACGGTATCGATCGGAGAGGCGCTTAGGGACACGGAATACGTCGCGTTATCGAACTCCGCGAAAGCTCCTATCCCCAGTAAAAATAGGCAGGTGACAAACCAGATTTGCAGGCTTTCCATCCTCATCTTTTTAACGCTCGCTGTCCAAAACGGAAATGTTCTCCCTCTCCTCGGGGAAGTACCGGATGAGGAGGGAACGCGATTATCCCAACTCTACACAGACCCAGGAATTACTGCGTAAACGTGCCCTTGGTACCGTGGTAAGCACCGGACTTGATCACGTACAGCCCCGAGGTGGAGTACACGTCGTTGCTCACGTGGTAGTGATAGAGCGCTTCGGAAAATTCGTCGGTGGCCCCGATGTGCCCGCCGTTTTCGTCCAGATCGTCTGGGTGGGAGCCGTCCGCATCCTTGCGGCCGTACACGGGGAAGCCGTCGCGGAGAAAGCCGATCAAGTTGGCATCGTCGGTCGTCAGGTACGCCCCCTCGCAGTGGTAGTGGTAGTCCTCCCGTGGGCCCGGGTGCGCGCCGGCGGCGTCGAAGGTGCTCCAGGCATTTTCCGCAAGCACTCCCCCACCCTCGTAATCGTTGTAGAGCGGTACGCCGTTCAGGGCCATCCCGACCGGCCCCAGTTCGGTCTGTTCCTTCGTGGTGGCCTCGGCGGGGTAGGCGGGTATGGTCATCACGTAGTTGAAGCCGGTCATCGTCGTATTCGTGTTCGCGTGATTGGTGCCCGGGAAGGCCGCGTACATCTCGTGCCCCTCGCCCCAGTAGGGCGTTTTGTGGTCCGGTAGCCCGGTGCTGCTGATCGAGATATTCCCCCCGTCCACCTGCACGCTTACCCCTTCCGTGTAGGCATTCAGTAAGTTGGCGCGTACAACCTCGGTGACGTCCACACCGCCCGGGGGAACCTCACTGAAGTCGTCGGTCCCATCGTCCTGGCAGGCTCCCACGCTTGCGCAGATCAGGAGCAGGGTTAGGTATTTCATCTCGGCCGTTTCCCCCTTTGACTTGCTCGGTAACCAAATCCTTCGGTGGACGCAGGAATTATTTTAGTGGGCAAGTACTGGATGGGTTGCGGGTGCGGAGGTGATCGATCCAAGGTCGGCGCAAACGAACCACTAGACAATCTGAATGGAGTAGGCTGGTTCCTCCCCGAGGAAGGCGAGCGTTCCTGCGATGAGCTGGTTTGGGCAAATTCGATAGCAGTGCAGCCGTACAGCTTGCTCGGACTGGTATGCTAGCTGCCTTCCAGCAACCCCTGCATCGACTTTCTAATATCCCCCTGCCGGTAAATCGATCGGACTGCGCGCGTGTATGCTTCCGCAAATCTTTGGTCTTTTTGGAGGTCACCAAAGATCTCCGGCTGGTGCAGGAAGGAGGTCCAGTCTTTTTCCGTGCCTTCCGCGGCACGGTGTAGCTGCTCCTCTAGGTCATCTATGATCTCGAGCGGTTGGTTCTTTTCGTTTACCCCTTTGTCGGAGTAGTAGCACCAGGCTGCCAGGACGAAGGTCGCGAACCGGATGTCACCCCCCCGCTCCAAGTTTTCCCGGAGGGTAGGAATCAGAAACTTGGGCAGCTTCGCCGAACTCTCCGAACAGATCCGACTGACGCCGTCTTTGATGTTCGGATTGGCGAAGCGCGCCTCCAGGCTGTCTTTGTACTGATCGACGTCGATGCCCGCCACCGGATCCAGGATGGGCGTGACTTCCGTATCCATGAATCGGCGCATAAATCTTGCGAAAACCACGTCGCCCATGCAAACATCGATGGTCGGGTGACCGTGGATCGCCCCCGGGATGCCGAGCACGGAATGGCCGGCGTTGAGCAGCCGGATCTTCATTTTCTCGTAGGGCGTAACGTCCGCCACGAATTGCACCCCCAAGCTTTCGAACGGGGGCCTGCCGTTGGCGAACTTGTCTTCGATCACCCACTGGATGTACGGTTCGCAGACTACGCACCACGCATCCGTAACGTCGTATTCGCGCTGCAAGTGATTGGTGACCTCGGTGGTGGTCGCGGGCGTGATCCGGTCGACCATGGAATTGGGGAAAGTCACCCCCTCGGCTATCCAATCGGCGAGGTCCGCGTCTTGAGTTTTGGCGAAAGCCAGCAACATTTTACGGGCGACCGCACCGTTGTGCTGGATATTATCGCAGGATAAGACGGTGAAGGGCGGCAGGCCACTCGCCCGACGTTTCCGCAGGGCCGCCGTCAGGTACCCGAACACCGTGCGGGGATCGTGCGGGTGCGCTAACTCGTACTGCACGTCCGGGTTGTCGAGGTTAAACTCTCCCGTCGTCGAGTTGAGGTTGTAACCGCCCTCGGTGATGGTGAGCGAGACGATTTTGGTATCGGGGTGCGCCATCCGATCGATTACCGCGTCGGGGGCATCTACGGCCAACAGGTATTCGTGGATAGAGCCGATGACTTCGCTTTCGTCTGTCCCGTCGGGATACTGGGTCACTAGGGTGTAGAGGCAGTCTTGCCATTGCATGACCTCGCCCATCGTCCGGTCCGCCTCCCGTAGGCCAACCCCACAGATCCCCCACTCCAGTGCGGGCTGGGCTTGGAGCAATTGGTGCACGTAGTAGGCCTGGTGGGAGCGGTGAAAACCACCGACCCCGACGTGCACGATCCCGGTCTTCAGTTGCTGCCGGTCGTAGGTCGGGCAGGGAATCCGTTCCACTATCTGGGGCAGATTCTGTTGATTTAATTTCATATCATGCGGTTACGCCAGTGAAGTAACACCGGCTTTCCCCCGTTGCATGGCCCAGTATGCGGTTACGAAATACAGGATAGTGCAGAGGAAACCGTAGCGGTAGAAAGTATCGCGATTGGCGACGTACGCGACCTCGTCGGCGCTCCCGAAGAGTACGACGATGGCGAGGGTAAGAGTGACGCCCAACGCGAGGTATCCGATACCGGTCAGTGCCTTCGAGAACGTCGAGTGATCCTCGAGCATCACGGGCTCCTCCCCGGCTAGTTGCAGGTGGTAGGATTCGACCAATTCGTCGAATTGTTCCTCCTCCGCTACTGCCTCGGGATAACTCTCCTTCGCTCCGTACCGGCCTGCCAGCAGTGTATAGACGAGGACGGTAAAAAACCACGTCGGGATGAATAGGTAGTAGAAGGACATCACACCCAGGTAATTCAATCCGAAGCCAAACAGCAAACCCAGGCCCCAGGAAGCGACCGCCGGAAGGCTGTGGACGTAATTCTGATACTTAGCCCAGTACCGGGTGTAGCCTATCCTCGGGAAAAGCTGGTGTTCCGCGAACACGATCGCTCCGACGGGGACCACCAGCAGGCCCGCGTACGTGAGTAGGGGTAGGATCTGGGAAAAGACGAAGGGGAAACAGGCGATGATGACCATCGCGAGGCCGACCGCGAGCGTGGTATTCCTGCGGGAGTACTTCGAAAATACCCCCTGTGCCGCGAGGCCCGCCCGGTAGAGATTGGTGATCGCGGTGGTCCAGCCCGCCACGATCACGATTACGAAACCCGACCAGCCCAGCGCGTAGTAGGCCACATCGCCGGGGTCTAGTTCGACGATGGACTGGCCGAGGATGACGGCGGCCCCAGCCCCCATGATACCCGCCGCGATCCAGGCGATGTAGTGTCCGAAGAGCATCCCCGTGCTGGTGGCGAGTCCGTAAGATTTCTTCTTCGCAAACCGGAGCAGGGCCATGTCGATCAGGCCGAAGTGGGTGATGGTGTTGGCGGCCCAACCGAAGCCGATCACCTCCGCGAGCCCGATCCCGGGCTCCCCGTCGCTGTTGATGCCCGTCCAGATCGATTGGTTGCCGATCTGGATGAGCTCCGCCCAGCTCGCCGGTAGGGTTTCGCCGACCACGCTCAGCGTTAGCGCCGGCAGCAGCACCAGCGCGCCGCTGGCGAACATGACGAATAGCCAGGGCGCACAGATGCCCGAGAACTCGGATACGGCATTGAACCCGTAGATCGCTACGAACACGGCGAACAGGCCCACGAGGATCACGATGAGTACGAACCACGGGTTGGTCGGGTACCAGTCGAGCTGAGCGGGGATGTCGAAGGCGAAGCGTACGGCGGTCGCCGATACCGTTACCATCGCCGCCGAGATGACGGTAAAGATGACCACGTTCGCCCAGTCGTACAATTTGGACATCTCGCTACCCGCAATCTTCTTCAGGTAGGTGTAGAGGCTAAGGCGGGTATCGACGGCGATCGGGGCGGTGATCAGGGTCCAGCTCAGGACCGCCAGCACGTTGCCGATCAACAGCCCGACGATAATATCCATCGTACTCGCGCCCAGCGCCACGAAGGTTGCGCCGATCACGAACTCCGTGGCGGCGACGTGCTCGGCGGCGTACAGGCCCGCGAAGTGGGTCCAACCGTGCAGTTGGTGGCGGGGAACGGGGAGTTGCTCCGCCTGGATTTCGGCGAGTTGCGAGAAGTTTTCGGGGTTGTTCATTAAGCGAGTTCTGCTACGGCTACCGAATGAATGTTGCGCATACTCACTTGCTCGTGCGCATACTATCTCCTAAAACTGCGTATTTCTGGTCGAAAACTTTGGGGTTCACGCCTCGGCGTATTCGGGGCGGGTGTGGTACTGCTCGCCCGACGTAAGAGATCTACTGAGCGCATTGTACTTATTAGTGGCTACCGACGGGCAGGCCGTGTCTAGTATGAGTGTGGTAGTACGGCACTGAATGGTAGCCGTTTTAGGATCGCTTTCGCGAAAACGCACCTCCCCACGAAGGATTTCTAGTTTCACGGAGTCCAACCCACGAATGAAGGCCTGCATGGTCACACCCACCGACGAGCAGTTGATCGCCGGCATCGCCGCCCAGGATGCCACGGCCCTGCGCGCGCTGTACGACCGGCACGTGGCCCGCGTCTACAGCACCGCACTGAGCTACCTGCAGGTCGAGGCCGACGCGGAGGAGATGACCCAGGACGTGTTCGCCCGGGTGTGGCGGGGCGCGGCCTCGTTTCGCTCCGATAGTCAGGTAACGACCTGGCTGTACCGCATCACGGTCAATACCTCCCTCTCGGCCCTGGACAAGCGGCGGCGACGGCGCGGGTTCCTGGGCGTGCTCTCCCCGGGCGATGACCCACCCGACTTCCACCACCCGGCGGCCAAGTTGGAGGAACAGGAAACCAACGGCGCCCTCTTCGCCGCCATCTACCGGCTGTCCGGGCGGCAAAAGACGGCCTTCGTGCTCAGCTACGTGGAGGAACTGCCCCGCCAGCAGGTCGCCGACGTGATGCAGCTCACCCTCAAGGCCGTGGAGGGACTCCTTATGCGCGCCAAACAAAATCTGCGGACCGCCCTGCGGTCCACCTACGCGGATCTAAACTCCACTAACTAATCCATTATGCCAAACCCTACGCCCGATGAATTCGAACGCCTCCTCGACGGGCTGGGAAAGCTCCCCCGGGCCCAACCGCGCCGTGACCTTTTCGTCGGTATCGAAGCCAGGATCGCGCGTCCGGAAGCCGTTGTCGTGTCCCTGCGTCATTACCGTGCCCTGGCGGCTGCCGCCGTGCTTCTGCTGCTGCTAAATGTGGTAGCCCTGCGGTACTACGCGACCCTAGCAGTGACCCCGGACCAGTCCTACGCCCTGGTGACCACCTACCTCTACGACTAATGACGCAGCTCAAAGTATACCAGCTTACCGCCTTAGGTCTGCTCGTGCTCAACCTCGCCCTACTGGCCGTCATCGCCTTCGCTCCGGCGCACGCCGACGATGCCCCCCAGCGTGCCATCGACACCATCGGCCTCGACGCCGAGCAGCACGAGCGCTTCATCACCTACGCTGACGCCCATCAGGATCAGATGCGCGAGTACAACGCCCGGCAAAACGAACTACTGGAAGCCTATTTCCGCCGGTTGACCACCCCCTCCGCAGCCGACGCGGGTCCGCCGCCGGCCGCCGTGCAGGACATCGAGCGACAGAAGATCGTCAGTACCTACGAGCATTTCCTGGAGGTCAAGGCCCTGCTCCGCCCCGAGCAGGAGGAGCAGTTTCCCGCCTTCGTGGACGCAGTGTTGCAGCAGATCTTACTGGAGCCGAAGCGGGAATAGCGTGGCTTGGGGCGGGGCCGCAGATGCACTGTTTTGCCGAAAGGCAAAAATAATTCGCTAGCGCGCGAGGGATTCGTGGGATACCCCGGTCGAAGGGGCATGAACTATAGATATCTAACTGCGGCCGCCCTCGGCGCCGTCCTCCTGATCGGCATGTGTGTTGCCTGCGGCAAGGATGAAGATGTGGCGATGACCCTCGACGAAGACACCGTGGTCGTCGACGTCGATCCTACCTTATTTCTGTCTGCCAGTCTTGCCGAAGAAGTCACCCTCGTCCCCTGCACCCTCTCCGACGGCAGCAGCGCCGACTGCTATCAGATTGTGGCGGCCTCCGACCCCTCCGATCACGAGATGGGGCCCTGGTGTCCCGAAAACATCTCCGACGGTGCCGAAGCCGGCGGTATCTGGCTCGAGGGGGGCCAGGTCTACGACGTCGACGGTGACTTCATCGAGAACCTAGCCTCCTTCTACAACGACGACACCTGGCGGATGTACGACGACAATGGCGACGTCTACGTCACCGAAACTCAGGAGGATTGCGCCAATGCCGCCAACCCCAACGTGGGCGAGGAGTACGAGAACTTCTGCGTCGAGTGCTTGCCCTCCTACATCACCGAGCTGGCGCAGACCTACCTCATTCCGTCTACCCCCGTCCGCGTTACCGGCAGCAACGAGTTTGTTGGCGGACCCGGCGGCGGCATCATGGCCCGCGGCGTAGCCTTCAACGGCATCCGCTTCGACGGACCGGCCCCCACCGATGCCATCCTCGGCGCCTACACCCTGGCTCCCTTCGACGACGCCGGCGGCCACATCAACCTCAACGCCGGATACCACTACCACGCCGCTACCGGCGGGAGTACCGAGATCGCCCAGGCCGACGGCCACGCCCCCATGATCGGCTACGCGCTCGACGGCCACGCCCTGCACGCCCAGCTCAATGAAGACGGCGACGAACCTACCGACCTGGACGACTGCCGCGGCCACTACGACGAGACCCGGGGCTACCACTACCACGTGGACGCCGCCGGGAATAACAATTTCGTGAACTGCCTCAACGGCGCATACGCACAGTGATGAAAAGTATTTTCTTGTTCCTACTGCTGCTCGGCGGCACGGTTGGCATCGCCCACCAAGCGGATCTTTCCACCACCCTACTCGTCGAGCGGGCCGACGGAGCCTGGGAACTCCACCTCGTTGCCTCCCTGACCGCCTTTCAGCACGAGGTCCGAACCCACTACGGTGAAGACGCTTACGCCACCCCGGAGGCCTTTCAGGACTTGGTGGCCAAGCACCTGCAGCGTACCGTTTCGGTACGTTTTGGAGATGGGGAGGCGGTGGCCCTAACGTCCACGCGGGTGGCCCTCGGTCACGAAACCAAGGTTGCCTTCGCCCTTGCGGCCGTGCCCGAGGCCTTCACCGAGATCGAGGTGACCAATACCGCGTTTGCGGATATCCACCACAACAAGAGTGTCTTGGTCATCCTGAAATCGGGCACCGAGAAACAGCAATTCGAGCTAACGGCCGAGAACGGGCATACGGCCAGCTTGAGCCTTAGGGATGGACGGCTGCACGAGCTGAGTTCCGTAGAGGCATCGCTTTCTCTCGGTAGCCCGGCCGTGATCCTAAGCCTTAGTGTACTGTTAGTGGCCGGTGTAGCATACGGATACCGCAGGTCGGGCCAGCGCGCCTAATCCGCTGTCCCTCCGGTGCTTTCGCCGCATATTCCTTACCACATCTATCTACCGGGCAGTTTTCTCGGTGTAGGAGAAATACTCTTTCTACTGCAATCAGCTGGATGCTAGCATGACTGTATCATGCGGGTACGCGTACTGGTACGCAATCCTCGTAACTTGGATTGCATAGTTGTCTTGAGCAATACAATCAGTCCGTCTGCTCCGAACTGAAGAGCATGAGAATTGAGGTTCTTGCTGCTAGGCCAATTATCTTGTGCGCTTGGGTCAGCTAAAGCGCGTTATCACTGGTGCGGCTGAAGACCATCGACACGTGGCGGCTTTCGCTAAAACGAGACAGGCTTCAGTGAAGCGACGAGATATCCGTTAGGGCATTAGAGGCACAAAAGCCTTAACGGCGTGTAAGGAAGTGCTGTATATTGTCAGACATGGAGAGTGAGTTTGTAAAGAAAATCTCATTGAGAACTAAATTTGCCTAATACTGACACGTGTTCAGTGCATCTACAATCGTCAAACGAATCCTTATGGTCACGCTACGCAACCTTCGGTACAACATCATCGATATCATCATGCGCACGGATGATGCTGAGAAACTCAGAGATGTTTATAATACGCTTACAGCGATGGACGACACTCCCTCTGCCCCAAATCTAGAAACAGATGCTGGGGCAATAAAGACTATAAAGCTGAAGCACGGGGTATCATTGGAGTCAATTAGAAAAAATCAAAACCTGGCGCCCTTGTCTTTTCAGGAGATTATTGCTACCGATGTAGATGGGGAGTGGGATCAGTCCGTTCAGGACCTGTTAAACTCCATTGACTAAACCTCGGAATGAATTACCTGCTTGACACCAACATCGCAATCATTTATGGAAGAGATAATCAGTATGCTCAGGAAATTGAAAAAAGGTACAATCTTTTTGGCGGTGAACATGACCTATACATCTCGGTAGTCACGCAGGGTGAGTTAGACGCTATTATCAAGAAAAATAAGTTAGGCGATCGAAAGGTAGCAAAATTAGAAAAGATCCTATCCGCAATAGGAAAGATTGGAATTGATTACGGCGAAATATTATCACAATATGGGGACATTAACGCGTTTAGTCAAGGAAAGAGAAGTGTAAGAGGAAAGGAATTTACCGCAAGAAACATGGATAAAAACGATCTATGGATCGCCGCAACGGCTAGCCATTTTGGTTTAAGAGCGTATTTGAATTTACATCTTCGACAATGTGTGGCGTAGGGACCCGAGCAGCACCCACGCCTCGATGACCTGCGTGAGGCGGTCGTAGCTCGCGCACCGCCGCCGGGACCACGTCAGCCACAAGAACGTCCGATCGATGACCCACCGCTTCGGCAACGGGACGAACGTCTTACCCTTGGCTTTCAGCCGGTTAGCCTCCGTGGAATCCGAGCGCTTGACGATCTCTACGGTGAACCCCCGCGCCGCCGCCCCGCGCTCGAAGCCCCCGTAGGCGGCGTTGAGCGTACGCTACGCGGACCTCGCCGAACCCCGCCGCGCGCACCGCGTCGAACCGCTCGGGCATCGCCTGCGAGTCGTGGACGTTGCCCGCGCTCACCAAACACGCCAGGACGTTGCCCCGGGTTCGGTCGCGGTGTGGTACTTCACGCCGTTTACCTTCTCGTGGCAGTCGAAGGCCCGCTTGGCGCGGCGGCCTCGTACCCGCGACTTGACCGACTACGAGTCTAGTACGCAGGCGGTCGGCTCGGGTCCGGTGGCGGGGGCGTCACCCGCGGGAGGGAGTGCCCGTAAGCGCTTGACGAGTAAGGCGTTGAGCCTGTCGAGCACGTAGGCATCGGCCCACTTGCGGAAGTGGCGGTAGACCGTGCCCGCGGGCGGGAAGCGCTCGCGGGGGAGCTCGGCCCACTGACACCCGGTGCGCAGCTGGAAGAAGATCGCCTCGGCGATCGCACGCAGGGGATGCTTGAGCTTGCGGGAGCCGACGAGGCGCACGAGCGCGGGCTCCCGTACCTTCGACCGGCTATCGGTGAGACAAGGTACGGGGGTTAGGTAGTCGCATACCCCCCTGTATGCCTCCCGATAGTTCTCGTTCGTTCGACCCCACACGACCGAACGAAGAGAAGAATCCATCAATTCAAATAGGCTCTGAGTCTCAATTAATTTGACGACGAAACAAAATGAAAGACTACTATTATATTTTAGGTATAACCTCAAATGCATCTCCCGAAGAAGTCAGAAGGTCATACCGAAAGCTTTCATTTAAATTTCATCCTGACACAAATCAAGGAGACGAGTTTTTTTCACATCAGTTCCGGCAAATCAAGGAAGCGTATGAAATACTAATTGATCCGGTCAGACGAAGGCGCTATGATTACGCGGTGGCAGAATCGTTACGTCACAGAGAAAATCGTGGCGAGAACTTTAGTCCCGTTATCGTGCTTTTTAAAGCAAGTAGTGATTCATTTAAGTATAACGAACGAGTAACCTTTTCGTGGAAAACGATAAATGCAAATAAAGTACTTTTAAAGCCATTTGGAGGGGTCGAACCAATAGGAGAAAAAACATACGTAATTAAAGATTTCAAGCATCCCTTGTTAACTTTTGAAATTCTGGCAGAAAACACTGCAATCGAAAAGAAGGAAACGTTATCCATAACTCTTAGAAACGATACCTATCATGAGTTATATCATTATTTCCAAGGAATTGTCAAAAATGAAACCTCCGTTGACGAACAAACTCAAGGCGCGAATAAGGACAAACAAGTTATCAGTAAAATAACTGAGAATTATCAGCATACTACTTCAGAGTGGATCTTTGTGATTGCCATAATCATTTGCGTAGTAATATTGCTAATTAATCTATAATTAGTAGCTATTTTTGATTGGGGACTACTCTTTCACTGGCGCTCGAATGCGGAGCATAGTGACCTTGGCTGCGACAAAGGCGACAAATAGTATAATGTATGATTTATTACAAGGCCACCGCGGACATGTCAAAATCCTCAGTTGCAAGCTATCGTCAAATTTACGGCCATCGATTGAAGTTGTGGTGTAGGCATCTGGCGCAACAGGTTTTGAAAGCATGCGCTGTTCGCTCAAGAATAATTAATAACCCGCTCGATTACCTTCCGCATGTAAATTCCAACGCCTACTTTCTGTGCAATACTTAGCCACCCTTCCAATGCATTACGGACTTGATCAACCGTTTCACCTGCGTTCGCAATGTCGAAATGCCGCCCCAACTTCATAAGGTGTCTCCTGCCCGGCAATCTCCCCTCTCTTGCAACCGTCAAACTCTGGTGGCCGTGACCAGACTCCGAATACGTCAAATCATAGGCGGGTGCAAAGCACCAACGCCCATCTGCATCCATCAGAAAAGAAAAATTCTTACTGTGATCATCCCGGTTGTGCGCGAACACATTGAACGCCGCCAATCGAAGCACCCGCTCCTTCACCGCAGCCGTACGTTCCAGTTGGTAAGCTGCATCGATGAGGTGTCCGTAGTCCATGCTCGAATAGCGGAAGTTGTCGTGCATCAACCCCGCCGCCGAATGGAAGTGCAAACGCCGCTCTCCATCCCGATCGAAGCGTTTGGTTCCGAAATACTGCCGTCCGGACGCGCCGCGGAAAAGCCGCGAGGGTGCCATCTCGATTCCGGCCAGCCGCGCCATTTGGTAGTACGCGAACTCGATCGGACCGCTGTCAAACGCATCGGTCCCCGCCGAAAATTTGATGATCCACGGCTCGTCACCCGCTTTGAGCGGCTGAAATGTCGGACGCAGCTCCCCGCTAATCGGATTGTAGTTGACCAAGATTTTCGGACGTGCCCCACCGCTCGAGCCCCCGAGCGGCAGCAAGTCTTCTACCGCAGTGTCCCCTTCGCCGCGTAGCACCGCCGCCGCTTCATCGGCGAGTTGGTCGAGCGGTGGTAGCGACGTGAGTCGATTTTCTTCCCCTACGGCAGGTTCGTAGACTAGCGCTCCCGGACCATTCCTGCCAACGTAAGCTAGCCGGGCCAAGGGGCCAACGGTGGCTAGATCAACTCCTCTAGCAACGAGCGCCCTATCGAGTAACAACCGCCCCCACCCACCGGGTAGCGAATCTGCGAATACGCCGAAAAGACCGTCGAATACCTGAGTCTCGACCCGTTGAGCGGTCGGTAGCAACGGCAAACGAATGGGCGAGAGGTCGAGCCCACGCGCCAAGAAATCGCTAGCGTAGCGGAAGTAAATCTGCCCACCATCCGAGCCCAACTGCCCAACCGAGATTAGTTCGTCGGGCGTAAAAGCGAGCTTCACGTCCAGCAGCTCCATCAGCGTTGGCTTGCGCGATCAAACAGGCGATCGATCTCCCGGAGATCACGCTCTAAGGGAAAAATGGTATCAAAGTCCCCGAGCTTTCCGAGCAGCTGGGCGAGTGCCAACAGGTTCTCCAACGAAATACGGCCCGACTGCTCGAAACGCTTCAAAGAGCCGAGCGAGACGCCCGAGCGCTCCGCCAACTCCGCCTGCGTGTAGCCGACGCGCTTCCGCAAAACGCGTAACCGGCCGGCGAGATCGAGACTAACTTCACGGGGTTGCCGGGTTAACGCGTAGGAAGTTCGGGATAACATGTTAGCTAGATACGCAAATTTCAGGTGTGATAGCTAATATATTATCTAGTACTCTGATTCAATGTATCCCAAACTCTAGCAGTAGCTACTCCAACACCACCACCAAATCTCCCTGCGCGACCAGTGCCTTCGCGCCCAGCACCACCTCCCGCACAACGCCCGCAACCGGCGCCGTTACCGTACTCTCCATTTTCATTGCCTCGAGCACGAAGAGCGGTTCGCCGGCTTCTACCTCATCCCCCACCTTCACGAGCACGCGACTCACGGCGCCCTGCAGCGGCGCCCCGACTTCCTGCTCGCCCTCGGCCCGCCGGTTCCGAACCACCTCCACGTTCGCGTGCTCGTCGAAGGTCACCTCCGAACGCGTCTGCCCGTTGAGGCGGAAGAGGACCAACACCTCGCCCGCGTCGCTCGTGACGGTGCGCGAGAGATACTTCACGTTGATGGTCTTGCCGCGCTCCAGCTCCACGTCGATCTCGTCGTTGGGGGCCATGCCGTAGAAGAAGGAGGGTGTTGGGATCGGCAACACCTCGCCGTACTCCTCCTTAAACGCCCAGTACTTCGCAAACACCTCCGGATACAGCAGGCTGCTCAGCAAGTCGGTTTCGCTCGGCTGCTCGCCGTAGGTTTTGGCGAAAGCCGCTCGCTCAGCGTCGAAATGGACGGGCTCGAGGTGGGCGTTAGGCCGATCGGTGTAGGGCTGCTCGCCCTGGAGCACGGCCGCCTGAATGTCGGCGGGGAAGCCACCGGGGGCCTGACCCAAATCGCCGCGTAAGAGCTGGCGCACCGAGTCCGGAAAGCTGAGGTTATTGTCCGGCTTCAGCACCTCGGCCGGGGTGAGGTTGTTGGAGGTCATGAACAGCGCCAGGTCGCCGACGACCTTGCTCGACGGCGTGACCTTGATGAGGCGACCGAGCATCCGGTCGGCGAGCTCGTAGTTGTGCTTCACCTCCTCGAAGCGGTCGTCGAGCCCGAGCCCGCGCGCCTGCGGCCGTAGGTTGGAGTACTGCCCGCCGGGGATCTCTGAATCGTAGATGTCGGCCGTACCCGAACGCAACTCCGTTTCGAAGGGGTAGTAGTAGGTGCGCGTGGCCTCCCAGTAGCTGCTGTAGGCGTTGAGCGAGTGCAAGTCGATGGCGCGCTCGCGCTCCGAACCCTCCAACATCGCCACCGTGGAGTTGAAGTTGGGCTGCGAGGTGAGCCCGCTCATGCCGGCGATCGCGCAGTCGATCACGTCGACCCCGGCACGGACGGCCGCGAGGTAGGTCGCGCTCTGAATACCCGAGGTATCGTGGGTGTGCAGGTGGATCGGGAGATCGACGGCGGACTGGAGCGCCGGAATCAGCAGCTCGGCCGCACGCGGCTTCAGCAGCCCGGCCATATCCTTGATGGCGAGCATGTGGGCCCCGGCGTCTTCGAGCTCGCGGGCGAGATCGACGTAGTACTGCCAGGTGTACTTATCCTCCGCCGGATCGCTCAGGTCGCCGGTGTAGCACAAGCAGGCCTCGGCCACCGCGCCCGTCCGCTCGCGCACGGTGCGGATGGCGGGCCGGAGCGATTCCACCCAGTTGAGCGCGTCGAAGATGCGGAACACGTCGATGCCCCGTTCGGCGGCTTTGATGGTGAAGGCTTCAACTAGATTGTCGGGGTAGGCCTTGTACCCCACCCCGTTAGAGCCGCGCAGCAGCATCTGGAAGCACACGTTCGGCATCGCCTCGCGCAGGAGGGTGAGGCGCTCCCAGGGGTCTTCGCGCAGGAAGCGGAGCGCGACGTCGAAGGTGGCGCCGCCCCACATCTCGAGACTGAACAAATCGTCGCCGTGGTCGCGGGCGTAGGCGCTCGCCACCTCCAGCATGTCGCGCGTGCGCATCCGGGTGGCGAGCAGGCTCTGGTGCGCATCGCGGAAGGTGGTGTCGGTGTATTGGATCCGCGGATCGGCCTTCACCGCCGCGGTGAAGGCATCGGCCCCGGAGGCGAGGAGCAGGCTGCGTAAGTTCTGCGCGTTCGGCTCGGCTACGACCGGTGCTTTGGGCTTCGGCACGATCGGAGTCCGCATCCGCGCCGCCTCGGCCGCATCTATGCGCCCGGCCACACTCGCGTTGCCGTTGACGATCGTATCGGCGAGGTAGCGGAGCACCTTGGTACCGCGGTCGCGCCGCACGGGAAGCTCGAAGAGCTCGGGGTGGTCCTTGAGGTAGTCGACCGTGTACTCGCCCGAGAGGAAATCCGGATCGCGGAGCAGGTTGAGCAGGAAATCCGCGTTCGTGCTCACACCGCGCACCCGGAACTCGCGCAGCGCCCGGTGGAGTCGCTGCGCCGCCCCGGTGAGCGTGCGGCCGCGGGCGGTCACTTTGACAAGTAGGCTGTCGAAAAACGGACTGATGACCGCCCCCGGGTAGGCCGAACCCGCGTCGAGGCGGATGCCGAAACCCGAAGCCGACCGGTAAGCGGTGAGCGTACCGTAATCGGGCTTAAAGTCGTTCGCCGGATCCTCGGTCGTAACCCGACACTGAATCGCGAAGCCGTTGAGCGGGATCTGCTCCTGCGCGAAGAGCCGCAGCTCCGGATCGGAGAGTCGCTTACCCATGCACACGAGGAGCTGCGAGCGCACGATGTCGATGCCGGTCACCTCCTCGGTGACGGTGTGCTCGACCTGCACCCGGGGATTGACCTCGATAAAGAAAATATTGTGCTGCGGATCGACGAGGAACTCGGCCGTGCCCGCGCAGGAGTAGCCCGCCTCGTGGCCGAGCCGCAGCGCGTAGTCGTAGAGCTTCTGCTTCACGTACTCCGGCAGGGTCTTGCAGGGCGCCACCTCGACCACCTTCTGGAAGCGGCGCTGGATGGAGCAGTCGCGCTCGTAGAGGTGCACCAGGTTGCCGTGCGTATCGCCGAGCAGCTGCACCTCGATGTGCTTCGGACTCTCCACGAAGCGCTCCAAGAACACCGAGCCGTCGCCGAAGGCGCGCTCGGCCTCGCTACTCGCCTCCCGCCAGGCGGCCTCGAGCCGTTTGGGCTCCCTCACCACGCGCATCCCGCGTCCGCCACCCCCGGCGGCGGCCTTCACCATGATCGGGTAGCCGATTCGCTCGGCCTCGCGGCTGGCCACCTCGATGCTCGTAATCTCTTCCTTGCTGTCCTCGATAATGGGTACGTCACAGCGGCGAGCCAGCTCTTTGGTCTGCCGCTTATCCCCCATCTGCGACATCGCGTGCGGGCTCGGACCGATGAACACGATCCCCTCCTCGTCGCAGCGCGTGGCGAACTTCAGGCTCTCGCTCAGGAAACCGTAGCCCGGGTGGATGGCCTCCGCCCCGCAGGCCTTCGCGCAGGCGATAATCGCCTCGATGTCGAGGTAGGGCTTGAGCGGTTCGTCGGCCGCACCGATTTCGTACGATTCGTCGGCCTTGTACCGGTGCAAGGAATAGCGGTCTTCGCGCGTATAGATAGCCACGGTTCGCAGGTCGAGCTCGGAGGCCGCACGTAATACTCGAATCGCGATCTCTCCGCGGTTCGCAACGAGAAGTTTCTGAAAGGGATGCGTAGCCATGGGCGGAAGGTAATCGTGCAAATCGCCGCATCTTAACCCTCATTTCCGTGCGTAACCTCATAGCCCTACTCTGTCTGCTGACGGGCCTCCGACCACTCGCCAGCCAGAGCTTCGGGGGCCTGCCCACGCGCATGGAGTGGTCGGTTTTCGGCAACGATACCGTCGACCTCATTACGACGCCGACCACGCTCGATTTCGCCCGGCGCGCCCAGCGGCTCGACGCGGGCCTCATTGAGCTGCGTCCGACCTCGCTCGGCGACCGGCTCGCGCCCATCGACGTCGTGGTGCAGCCCGTCACCGTCGTCTCCAACGGCTTCGTCGGCCTCGAACCGCTGCGCAGCTACCTCTACGCCACCCCGCCGCAGCCCCAGAGCGAAATCAGCACCAACGCCTGGGTCGACGCGCTCGCCATCCACGAGTACCGCCACGTGGAGCAGCTCGCCAACCTCAACCGCGGCCTCACCCGCTTCGTGGCCACCCTCACCGGCGACGCGGGCCTGGGTTTTATGACGGGCCTGAGCGTACCCAACTGGTTTAGCGAGGGCGACGCGGTCTACTCCGAGACCGTGCTCACCTACGCCGGCCGCGGCCGCACGCCCGCCTTCACCTCGCTGCAGCGCGCGCAGGCCCTCGCCGGCGTCCGCTTCTCGTACGCCAAGGCGCGCAACGGCTCCCTGCGCAACCTCGTACCCGACCACTACCGCCTCGGCTACGCGCTCGTGAGCCACGGCCGCCTCAACTTCGCCGAAGATCCCTGGCCCGCCACCGTCGCCGGGGCCGGCAGCTACAAACCCCTCCTCTACCCCTTCTCGCTTTCGCTAAAACGCGCTACGGGGCTCTCGACGCGGGGCCTCTATGGGGCAGCCTACGACAGCCTCGCCACCGCCTGGGAGCGGGAAGTCGCGAGCCGCGAGCTCACCCCCCGCGAGGCCTTCACGCCGCCGCTAAAGCACGGCACCCTTTACGACACCCCGCTCCCCCAGTCCGACGGCTCGATCCTCGCCCAGCGCCGCTCCCTGAAGCGCATCCCGGAGCTCGTGCGCGTCGACCGAGGCGGTCGCGTCCGCCCGATCGTCCCGTTGGGCGCCAACCTCGACGGCGCGCTCCACGCCGACGGCGGGCAGGTCGTGTGGTCGCAACTGCGCTTCAACCCCAGTCACCCCGACGAAAATTTCTCGGTGGTGATGCGCTACGACCTGGGCACCAAGCAGCGCCACCGCCTCACCGACCGCACCCACTACTTCAGTCCGGGCCTGAGCGCTACGGGCGATTCGATCGTCGTGGCCGACGTGCGAATTGGCGCCCCCTCCCGCCTGGCGTTGCTCGAGAGCACCGGCGAGCGCACGCTCGTGTTCGCCGCCGATAGCTTCGATCTACTCGCCCACCCCCGCTTCGCGGCCGGCGGTCGCCACGTGGTCGCTGTCGCGAAACGCGGGTCCGAGGTTTGCCTCTACCGCTTCGCCACCGACGGATCCGACTCCTCGCTGCAGCTCACGCCCTGGAGCAGCCACGTGGTGGAGGCGCCGTTGCCGAGCGGCGGGTTCGTCTACTTCTCGGCGGACTACACCGGCACCGACCAGATCTTCCGCGTGCCGCTCGACGGATCGCGCGGCGCCGAGCAACTCAGCGAGGTCGCCGTCGGCGCCACCTCGCCCGCCTTTCACGGCGGACGGCTCTACTTCGTCGAGACCGAGGCCACCGGTAATCCGCTGGTCCGGCTCAGCTCCGAAGACTGGTTGCGTCGCCCGACCGAGATCGTCGAGCCGGTCGACATGCCGCAGTACGCCGCGCTGCAACCCGATACCGCGGGCGCTCGCTTCCGGCGGCGGTACCTGGATCGAGGTCCCGAGCCGCTCGCCGACTCCACCCCGGTACCCGCCGGGGCGGAGCTACGGCCCTACCGACACCTTCTGCGCGGCTTCAGCGTCTACTCCTACCAGCCGCTCGTCGACCAGACGCAGGCCCGCCTAACGCTCTTCGGGGGCAACATCCTCGGCGACCTCGCCGCGCAGGTGACCGCCGGCTACAACCACAACGAACGCCGGGGCTTCTTCGCCGCGTCGGCGACGCTGGCGCGCACCTACCCCTGGCTCGGACTCACGGCGAGCTACCGCGACCGGCAGGTTATACAGTCGCGCGTCGTCGACGACACCCTCCGCATCCTGGGCTCGCGCTTCGGGCAGCTCGCCGTCGGCGCGCGGGCGCTCGCGCCGCTCCAGCAGATCGACGGCGCCTACCGACTCAGCTTCCGACCCGAGGTCGAAGTGCAGCGCATGGCGTTTTACGGGGAGTCGGCCGAGCTGCCGGGCCGCGAAAACCTCACGAGCGCAGGACTCCGGGTGTCCGCTAGCCGGACGCGCGGTCGGGCCACCCAGCACATCGTCCCGCGCGACGGCCAGGTGGTGAGCGCCACCCTCCAGCGCGGTTTCGGGTCGGACCCACCGGCGCAGGTGTCGGCCAGCGCGGGCATCTTCTTCCCGGGCGTACTGCCGGATCACGGCGTGTACGCCGAGATCGCCGGGCAGCGGGAGCTCGACCGGCGGACCTACAAGTTTCCGGACTTCTTCCAGCACGCCCGCGGCTACCGAACCTCGGATAGCCCCCGCCCGGTGTCGGATTTCGTGTGGCGCTTCTCGGCCGACTACTACTTCCCCCTCTACTATCCCGACGCCGGCGTGGCCGGCATCGCCTACCTCAAACGCGTGCGCGCCACGGCTTGGGTCGACCTGAGCACGTTTCGTCTACCGGAGTCGTTCCGCTTACCGGAAAGCTCCGAGGCCCGGGATTTCGCCCAGCGCTCGGTCGGCTTCGACGTGTTCGGCGACTTCACCTTCTTCAACGTCGAGGACCTGCCGGTCGGACTGCGGTTCGCCTACCGGCTGGACGGTTCGCTCTACGGCGTCCAAGATCAGCGCGAGGGCTGGGCCCTCCCCGAGCTCCTCGTCCAGTTCCCCGTTTTTTGAGCCGGACGGAGTTCGAGACCTTTATCGGGTTTGAATCGCGCACTGTATTTGCATTACGCAAACCTCGATGCGCTCCCTCTGCACGCTCTTGCTCGGAATCTGCTTGTGCGGTTTTGGCGAAAGCCTGCGCGCCCAGGCGCTCGGCGGCTTCCCGGGGCAACTCGACTGGCGAATCCTGCGTGCGGATAGCGTCGCGCTGATCACCACGCCCGCCACGCTCGACTTCGCGCGGCGCACCCTGGAGCTGGACCGGGGCTTGATCCGCTCCCGCCCGCTGAGCTTAGGTCCCAAAGTCCGCCCCATCGACATCGTGGTGCAGCCGAGCACCGTCGTCCCGAACGGTTTCGTGAGCCTGGCCCCTTTCCGGAGCTACCTCTACGCCGCGCCACCGCAGCGCCAGGGGGAGTTGAGCAGCCTCGACTGGAACGACATCCTCGCCATCCACGAGTACCGCCACGTGGAGCAGTACGCCAACCTGCGCCGTGGGGCCACCGGGCTGGCGGCCTTCCTCGGCGGCGACGGGGGTTGGGGACTCTTCGCTGGGCTCTCTACGCCGGGCTGGTTTTTCGAGGGGGACGCCGTTTTCGCGGAGACGGCCCTGACCTACTCCGGCCGTGGGCGCACGCCCGCCTTTTCGGCCCTCGAACGCGCGGTCTTGCTGCAACGCAGGCGGTACAGCTACGGGAAGGCGGTGAACGGCTCGCTCAAAGACCGCGTCCCGAACGAATACACGCTGGGCTATACCCTGGTCAGCTACGGGCACACGACCTACGGCGGCGGGCTGTGGCCGCGGGTGCTGGCCGGCGCGGGTACCTACCGGCGACCTTTCTACCCCTTCTCCTCGGCGCTGCGCGAGCGCACCGGACTGAGCTCGCGCCGGCTTTACCACGCGGCGTACGACAGCCTCGCCGCCCGGCTCGTCGAACAGCGCGACACCCTGATCCTCACGCCCGGGGTGCGCGTGACCAGCGACCTCGAAAAAACCGTGGATCGCTACAACACGCCCCTGCCCGACGGCAGGGGCGGCCCCCTACTCGCCACGCGGAGCAGCTACACGCGGATCCCGGAGCTCGTGCGCCTCGACGCCCGCGAGGAGCCGAAACACCTCGCCTGGCTCGGGGAGCGCGCCGAGCGGGAGTGCCACGCGGTGGGCAACCGCGCGGTGTGGACGCAGTTGCGCCACAACCCCCGCCGCCCCGCCGAGAGCTACAGCGTGGTCATGGTCTACGACGTGCGCCAACGTAAGCTCAAGCAGCTCACCTCCGGGACGCGGCTCTTCAACCCGGGCCTCGCGCCCGACGCCACCCAACTCGTAGCCGTCGACCAACGTACCGGCCGAACCCCGCTCCTCGTGGTGCTCGACGCGGTGAGCGGCCGCGAGAAGCTACGGCTCGACCCCGGTTTCACCGGCCTGAGCTGGCCGCGCTTCACGCCCGACGGCAAGTCGGTGGTGGCGCTGGCCAAGCAGCGCGGCCGGCTCGCCGTCTGGCGCTTCAGCCTCAACGGCAAGGTCAACAAGCAGCTTACGCCCTGGACGCGCCACTCCGTCGACGGACTCTACCCGCACGGGGAGCACGTCTACTTCAGCGCCGGCTTTACCGGCATCGAGAACATCTTCCGCGTGCCGCTGAGCGGCGGGGGTCGCATCGAGCAGCTCACCAGCGTGTCCGTATCCGCGACCACACCCGCCGTGCGCGGCGACCAGCTCTACTACGTCGAGGTCGACGCGATGGGCGACCCCGTCACCGCCCTCGCCCGCAAGCACTGGTTGCTGCGGCCCGTCGAGCTCACCGAGCCCGTCGACGTCCCTCAGTTTACGCAGTTCGAGCTCGATCCCGAAGCCGCTGAATTCCGGCGCCAGTTCATGGACCCCGCCCGCCCGCGTTTCGATCGCCTGCCCGCCGAAGCGGCCGGTCCGCTTCCGCAAAACGGGTCGAGCGCCGCCCGTCGCCCGCCCCGCTACTACGGCTTGCTGCGCGGTTTTCGCTTCCACAGCTGGCTGCCGGAGGCCGGGCAAACCAGCTTGGAGGCCACGCTGGCCGGCGACAACCTGCTCGGCGAACTATCCACTCGAACCACCCTCGGCTTCAATCGGGTCGAGCGAAAGACCTACCTCTCCGCCTCGGCCACCGTGGCCCGCTCGTATCCCTGGTTTCGGCTCAGCGGGGGGTGGCGCTCGCGGGCCACGCAGCGGCTCGCGTACGCGAGCACCGCGCCGGAGGTGCCGAGCGTCCTCGAGCTCACCACCGTCAACTTCGACGAGGAGCACGTTGGGGTGTCCGTGATCGCGCCGCTGACGCAGGTCAAGGGGCCGTACCAGCTCTCGGCTCAGCTGGCGGGCGGACTCGACTACCTCAATTTTGGCGGATTCGACTCCGGCGCGTCGGCCCGCAAGAGCCTACCCGTAGCCTGGGGCGGTTTGCGGGCCTCCCGCTACCGGAGTCGCGCCCGCCGCCAAATCGTACCGCGCTGGGGTCAGGATCTCTCCGTCGATTTCCGGCGCGGCCTCTCCGGTGCCGCCGCACAGCAGTTGACGGCCCGCGTGGGTTTGTTTGTACCGACCCCGGTCCCGACCCACGGACTCCGCGTACAGGGCGCTTTCCGCCTCGCGGACCCCTTCGCGAGCTACCAGTTCAGCGATCGGTTCAGTTACGCGCGCGGCTACTTCCGGCTCCCGCAGCGTACCTACCGGCGGCTGTCGGTCGATTACCACTTCCCGCTGCTCTACCCCGACCTCGGCGCCGCCGGCGTCGTGTACGTGCGCCGCGTCCGCGCCGTCGCGTTCGGCGACTACGGAGTCGCCGGGCTGCCCGCCGCCGGGCTGCGCAGCGTCCAGCGGACGCTGGGCGTCGACGTGATGGCCGACGCCATCTTCTTCAACGCCGAGCCGCTCCCCGTGGGCCTGCGCTTCGCTTACCGGCTCGATGCCGACCTCGGCGTAAACCGCCGCGGCTGGGCCGCCCCCGAGCTCCTCGTCCGCCTCACGGTAGATTGATGCCGCGTGTACTTTGCGCGCATGATGCGAAGCCTACTCCTCGCCGCGCTCAGCTGCACCTCGATACAAGCCACCGCCCAGACGGCGCGCTTCTCCGACCCGCAGCTCCGGGCCACCGCCGATAGCCTGGCGCAGAGCGTCATCATCGTGGACGGCCACGTGGACCTCCCCTACCGCCTCGAGGTAAGCAATTTCCGCTTCGAGAAGGAATTCATGGGCATCCCGATCCAGACCGACGAGGGGGACTTCGACTACGTGCGCGCCGAGGAGGGCGGCCTCAACGCGCCCTTCATGTCGATTTACATCCCCGCCGACGAGCAGGGCGACGACCTTTCCGGCGGCCAGGCCCTCGCCGACTCGCTCATCGACATGGTGAGCGGGATCGCCGACGGGATCGCCGAATTCGCGTTGGCCACCACACCGGATTCCGTCCGCGCCCAGTTCGCACGCGGCGTCATGAGCCTCCCGATGGGGATGGAGAACGGCGCGCCGCTCGCCACGCCGGCCGACCTCCGGCACTTCGCCGAACGCGGTATCCGCTACGTTACGCTGACGCACTCGAAGGACAACCAGATTTGTGATTCGAGCTACGATACCACCGGCACCTGGGGAGGATTGAGCCCTTACGGGAGAACACTCCTCCCGTTGCTCAACGACGCGGGCGTGATGATCGACATCTCGCACGTGTCGGACTCGACGGCCTACCAGGTGCTGCGCGGCGTAGAAACGCCCGTCATCGCTAGCCACTCCTCGCTGCGCTACTACACGCCCGGCTTCGAGCGCAACATGAGCGATAGCCTCGTGACGCTCCTCGGCGAGAACGGCGGCGTGGTCATGATCAACTTCGGCAGCACCTTCATCGACTCGGCCGTGGTGGCCGCGCGCAACGGCCTGGACTCGGTCATTTTGCTCGAGCTCACGGCGCGCGGACTCGACCCGGAGAGCGAGGAGATGGGGGCTGAAGTGAAAGCTATAGCCGACAGCGTCTACGCCAACAACCCCGGCGCCTTCGCCGATGTGGAACGCGTGGCCGACCACATCGACCGCGCCGCGAGGTTGGCCGGTATCGACCACGTGGGCCTCGGAAGCGACTACGACGGCGTGGGCAACTCGCTGCCCACCGGACTCAAAGACGTGAGCGACTACCCGAACTTAATTTACGTGCTCCTCGAACGCGGGTACTCCCCCGCCGATGTCCGTAAGGTGTGCGGGGAGAACCTCCTGCGCGTGTGGGACGCCGTGGAGGCACGGCGTGTACGCGGCTAGAGCCGCTTCGGTTGATGACGCGGTGGAGGCGCGGCACCAGGAGGCCGATGCCCGCACCCACGGCGTAACCCACGACGACGTCGGTGACGTAGTGGTTGCCGCTCAGCACCCGGGTGGCGCCCGTCGCGGCCGGAATGAGACAAGCGGCCGTCCACACCCAGGGCTTGGCTTTCGAGTTCGGGTAGAAGTCGGAGAACACCTGCGCCGCGAAAAAGGCGCTCGCCGCCGCGTTGGAGGTATGTCCGCTGAAAAAGCTGCGGCGGCCGTCTTTTTGCAGCCGTTTTTCGAGCGTGAAGGCGTCGTTGTACACGTACGGGCGCGTGCGTCGCACCGTATTTTTGACGAGTTGCGTGGCGCCGGCGTTCACGAGCAGCACCTGGGAGTACAACACCCCCACCTCGACGGCGTTCGCCCGCACTTCGGGGGAGACGAGGAGGGCGAGCGGCAGCGCCGTGGCCCCGTACCCCAGTACATCGCTCGTTAGCCGGGCCGACTCGCTGCGGCGGCGGGTGGCACTCCGGTCGAATTTCCAAACCTCATCCCTCGTGAGGGTCTGTAAGTCCTCCGCACTCAGTAGATCGAGTCTGGCGCTGGCGATGGTCCCGAGTCCGAAAGTGGCGCCCCCGAAGCCGTAGAGGGCTAGCTCCTTGCCCGGCGAAAGCCGGTAGGGCGAATCGACCTGCGCCCCCACCGAGAGTGCCCCGGCGAGGTAAAGTAGTAGTAAAACCAGTGTCCCCAGCCGCAACACGTGGAGTTGGAGCCGATCGCTCGGGGGCGTACGCATGGAGCCAAAGGTACCGGCAACCGCCCCGTTATCAACAGGGGGGTGGGGATAGCCGGTGTTCCAAATAAGGAACAAATTGTTTTATAATTATGTAAACCAGTTCGTACCCAAGCTCAACACATGAATCGTACCTGGTGGACGCAGCTCCAAACCATCGCACCTATCGCCCTCGGGGCCTGTACGACCCGCTTCGCGGCGAAGCACCCGCGGGACTGGCGGCGGCGGATTCGGGACCTCACGGAACTCGAGCTCTACTTTCACGAGGTGTACAAGCTCGAGCTCAACCACTTTCGGGTGGCGGGCGGGGCGCTCTGCCACGGCTTCCGGATCTTCGGGCGCAACTGGAAGATCAACCGGCAGCGCTGTTACGGCTCGACTCCCGAGGCGCGCTGGGCGGCGATTTGCTGCGCGTTCACGCTCGTGGAGAGCGACGAGCGCAGGGTTCCCTTCGCGGTACCCGCGGAGCATCAGCCCGTACGGCGCCAACCGAAGGAAGAGAAGAAAGGCTTGCCGCAGGAAGACTGGCGGGGGCGGGGGGTGCGTGCGTGAGTGGTTTCGGCGAAGCTCGGCTACTGATTGGGGGCCACTCTCGGGGCGGGGGGTAGCGGTTCCGGTTTCCGCGTATCGAGTAGGCCCATCACACGGCGCCAGTAGGTACGGAGATTTTCAGCCGGCTTCACGCGCGTACCCCCCCAAGTCAATCGCGTGGTGTCGGAGCCGTTGACGTGCTGGATGCTGTAGGTCATGTTGCCCGGATCGTCGTAGTCGAGCGCGTCGAAGTTTTGTTCGTCGTAGGTGCCGAAGAGCTCTTTGGCCACCTTGGCGTCAATAGGCTCCTGCTCGCGGAAAGGCAGCTCCTGCACCACCTGTTTGCGGGCGAAAAGCTGGCCGTTGGGCAGGAGCAGGTACTCGTTTACCTCGCCCGTGAAGCCCCCGCCGAAGGAGAACCGCAGTTGCTCCGCGGGGAGCGTATCGACGGTGTACTGTTTTGCGGAAGCGCACATGGCGAGGAGCAGGATGAGGAGGGGAAGTAAGATTCGCACAGGTAAAAGTACAAGCAGGTGAAGGGGTTGCGAAAGGTAGCTAGGATCTTACCGCGAGATGGAAAGACGACTGATTTGGGGTCTAACGTTCGGCCTGCTCGCCTCGGGATGCAAACCGACGACCGAATTGACGGAGGCGCCCGCACCCACCCTACTCGCACGGACCGAGCGCAGCGCCGACACGAGCCGCCGCACCACCATCGTACTCACCTACGACGACGGTATGGTGAGCCAGCTGCAACGCGCGGTACCGCAGCTGGATTCGCTCGATTTGCGGGCTACCTTTTTCCTGAATGACCTCGCGTGGCCGGAGAAGATCGCGGGCTTTCGCCGGGTGGGGGCGAGCGGGCACGAGCTGGGTAACCACACGCTCAAACACCAGTGCCCGCGGCGCATGGGCTTCGCCGGCGAACAGGCGGCGGAACGCTACACCCCGGACCGATTTACCGAGGAGCTGTTCCGTAACGACAGTCTGCTCTTCGAGCTGGATAGCCTGGTGGGACCGCGCAGCTTCGCCCACCCCTGTAGCTACGCCTACGTGGACTCCCCGGCCGTATCGACCCTACCCCTGCTGTCCGCCTCCGAGGTAATCCTAGCGGGTCGAACCGGTGGCACGAAAGACAGCGTCCTGTTACCGGACCGGATCTACCCCCGGTTCGAGATCCCCTCCTTCGCGGTCCCGGAGGGTACCGACGCGCAAGCTTTGATCGGTTTTGCCGAAAAGGCGGAAGAAACCGGTGTTGCCGGGGTATACCTGTTTCACGGCATCGACGGCGAGTGGATACGGGTGAGTGCGGACGCCCACCTCGCCCTGCTCGAGTACCTGGCGGCGAACGGCGATCGGTTCGAGGTGATCACGTTCGGGGAGCTCGCGCGGAGGATGAAGGCCGAAGGACGGCTCGCGGCGGTGCCTCGTTGAAGGCGCTTCCGCAAAACGGGGGCTTTGCAAGAGTCGATACTATGTAGTAACCTTAGGTCTAGCCGCGTAAAACGAATCCCATGAAGAAGTCAGCCGACGGATCCCGACGATCCTTTCTCAAGAAGGCGTCCGTCGCGGCCGCCGGTATGTACATCGTGCCCCGACGCGTACTGGGCGGAGTAGGATTCGTGGCCCCGAGCGACCAAGTCCGCGTGTTGGGCGTCGGCGCCGGGGGGAAGGGGGAGAGTAACCTGATGGCCCTAGACTCGCAGCAAATGATTGCGCTCTGCGACATCGACCAGGCGGGGGCCGCAAAGACCTTCGAGCATTTCCCGAAGGCGGCCCGCTACACGGACTTCCGCCGGATGTTCGACGAGCAGCTCGACAACGCCGACGCGGTGGTCGTGTCCGTACCCGACCACAACCACGCCATCGTGACGCTCGCCGCCCTCCAGGCGAACAAGCACGTGTACACCGAGAAGCCGCTCGTCAACAACATCAAAGAGGCGCGCCTGGTCACCGAGGCCGCCGCCGCCCGCCCCGAGCTGATTACCCAGATGGGCAACCAGGGAGCGAGCCAGGAGGGGATCCGCGTGGTCACCGAATGGCTCAATGCCGGACTGATCGGCGACGTGCACACCATGCACGCCTGGACGAACCGCCCGATCTGGCCCCAGGGGAATGCAGCCCCGACGAAGGAGATGCCGAAACCCGAGGGCATCGACTGGGACAGCTGGATCGGTCCGGCGCAACCGGTACCGTACCACACGCTGTACCACCCCTTCGCGTGGCGGGGCTGGTGGGATTTCGGTACGGGCGCGCTCGGGGACATGGGTTGCCACATTTTCGACTCGGCGTTTTACGCGCTCGAACTCGGCTACCCGACGAGCGCCGAGGCGAGCGTTGTCCCGATCTACCACCAGAATTGGTCGGCGGATTACACGCCGGAAGCCTGTCCGGTGGCTTCCAAGATCTACCTCGATTTCCCCGCGCGCGGCGACAAACCGCCCGTAAAGCTCACCTGGCACGACGGCGGCCTACTGCCCGAACGCCCGCAGGAGCTAAAGCCGAGTGAGGCGATGGGCGATTGGGGTGGCGGTGTCATCCTCGAGGGCACCAAGGGGAAGCTGATGCACGACGTGTACGCCAGCAATCCCCGACTCCTCCCTCTGTCGCTCAACGACCAGCAGGATCGGTTTCCGGAGAAAACGCTACCGCGTGTGGAGACGAGCCACCAGATGGACTGGATCAACGGCATAAAGGAGGGCTACCAACCGAGCTCACACTTCGCGAAGGCCGGCCCGCTCACCGAGGCGGTGTTGATGGGCAACCTGGCCGTACGTGCTTACAATCTACGCGTACCCACGACGGGGAAAGACAAGCAGGACGACTACGAGCTCCCCGGTCGCACGAAGCTACTCTGGGACGGTACCGCGATGAGGATCACGAACGTAGACGAGTTGAACGTGCTGGTGGGCCGGCCCGATGGGTACCGCAAAGGGTGGGAGTTACCTACTTCCACTTGAGTACCAGACGAGCGAAATCGGAACGGCAGCGGGCGCGAATACCTTCCTCCGGTTAGCAGGTATATAGATCAACGTAAAAAGCCCTGCTACTCCTTCCGGAGTAGTAGGGCTTTTTTAGGTACGTCGGGAAACCTCTCGTCGCGCTCCCTCTACTGGGGGGAACGTACCGCCTTGTTGCCGGGAGCCTGGATCACGGGGGTCGCCAACTTAGGGGTAGCCTCGCGCTTGGCGGGTAGCTCCGTCAGGGGCTCGGTGGCGAGCGCGATAGAATCGGTACGAGACCGTTCGGCGGCCGAGATTTCGGTAAGCAGTTCGGCTTCCTTCGGATCGACGACGTCACCCAGGTGAATGGTCGTAGGAGGGGCCCCGTCTACGATAGTGGCCTCGGGGGCGGTAGCGAGGGAGGTGTTTTGCTTGTAGTTAGCGGCGGCGCGGGCGGCGGTGAGTGAATCAGCCACCATACGCTGGGCCTGGGCTTCGCGCTCGGCGTAACCGGCCGTGATCGCCTGCAGGTCTTCGATACCGGTAGCGGGTTGGAGTTCGACGACCTCCTCGACCGGAGTGCTCACCGAACGCTCGGACTTCACGGGGGCCGTCTCCACCATGGGCAGCGAGTTGTCCGGAAGCTCCAGCTTCTGTATAACGTGCACGGGCAGGCTGCCGGCCGGAGCTAGCTCCTCCTCGGCGGCGCTCGGGCCACTGTGCGTGTACAGCCCGACGATCCCTACCAGGATGAGCGAGGCGAACACGGTCATCCACGAGACGCTCACGAAGCGCGCGTACGGGCTCGGCGCTACGGCAGCGGCGTCGAGTTTGGCCGACATGAGATCCCAATCGTCGAGGGTGGGTTGAAATCCGCCGCGCGCCTCATTGGCGCGGAAGAGGGCGTCGAGTTGTTCGTTAGTCACGAGGTTGAAGGTGTTGGACCCGCAACGAGACTGGCTTGCACCATGCGTTGCAAATGGGCCCGGGCTTTAGAGAGGTTAGACTTTGAGGTTCCGATGGAGATGCCGAGTGCCTCGGCGATTTCTTCGTGCTTGAATCCGTCGAGGACGTAGAGGTTGAAGACGGTTTTGTAGGCGTGCGAGAGCTTCTGGACCATAGCCAGCAGCTCCTCGTAGCCGATGCGGCTGAGGGTGTCTTCTCGACCCGCTGGGTTGATATGATCTTCTAGCTCCACTACGTGCGAATGTTTTTGTTGTCGTCTGATGTGGTCGAGGGCGGCGCGAACCACAATTACTCGAAACCAGGGTTTGAAGGGGGCCGACCGATCGAAACGCTCGAGGCGTTTGAAGATCGTGAGGAAAGCGTCGTGCAATACCGCTACAGCTTCATCGCGATCGCGACAGTACCGTATGCAGACACTCATACCGTAGCTGAAGTAGGCTTGGTAGAGCTTATGCTGAGCCGAGCGTTCCTCACGCAGGCAACCTTCTATGATTTCATCCCAATTGCTGTCCATGCTCGGGCTTGTGCTTAACCGGGTTAAGCCAGCTTCCACTTACTCTACTCTGGAGTAGGCGTCGGTGGTTGCCAGCGTTCGAAATTTAATTCTGCAATACCTGAGACTGGTCGCCAAAGGTCAGGTGGCGAAGCAACACAACGACGCCGAACCCGCAAAGCTTACCCGTGACGGGTAGCCAAAAGATTTGGTCGGCGGGGTGTTCAAAGCTATGTTCGCGCTCGTAAAGGAATTTATTTTGAAGGGTGGAGAGAAAGGGCTCTGCGATACCCTGGCAACCTCCCCGCGCGGCAGAGCGGGTTCCGGTGCCAAATCCCTCCGGCGGTACAACGTATGGCCCCGGGTAGATAAACGTCCTGCTATGGTGTTCCCCGGCCCGCTCCCCCTCCCTAGCCCCAACGGCTACCGCGGTTGTTGTTGCAACCCGTCCGAGCTCTAACGCGCCGCGCGTCGCGAACGTCTTCTCCCCCCCCGCCCAGCCTTTCCGAGCGCTACGCGTTGGAATCCCTCAAAGTAGTCAAGCTAAAAACACCTTATACCCCCATGTCCTCCTACCACTTCGATACGCTCCAACTCCACGCCGGCCAGGAAGAAGTCGACTCCACGAAGAGTCGCGCCGTTCCGATCTACCAGACCACGGCTTATAAGTTCGACGACGCCGACCACGGTGCCAACCTGTTTGCACTCAAGGAGTTCGGCAACATTTACAGTCGGATCATGAATCCGACGACCGACATTTTCGAGAAACGGGTGGCCGCGCTCGAGGGGGGCGTCGCCGCGGTGGCCACCTCCTCGGGCCAGTCCGCTCAATTCATCGCGATCACCAACGTCGCCGGTTCGGGCGATTCGATCGTGAGCTCGCCCAACCTCTACGGCGGCACGCAAGTGCAGTTCAACGTACAGCTGCGCCGCCTCGGCATCGACGTACGCTTTACCGACGACAATGAGCCGGCCAGCTTCGAGGCGCTCATCGACGAGACGACCAAGGCGATTTACTGCGAGACGCTCGGTAACCCCTCTTTTCTCACCCCCGACTTCGAAGCGCTCGGCGCGGTAGCCCGACGCCACGGCATCCCACTCGTCGTCGACAATACCTTCGGAGCCGGCGGCTACCTGGCCCGGCCGCTCCAGCACGGCGCCAACGTGGTGGTCGCCAGCGCGACCAAGTGGATCGGCGGGCACGGTACCACCATCGGGGGCGTGATCGTGGACGGCGGCAACTTCGATTACAACACGGCGAAGTTTCCTTACTTCTCGCAACCGAGTCCAGCCTACCACGGGCTAAACTTCGGCGAAACCTTCGGCGTCGACAACCCGCTCGGCATGCCGAACATCGCCTTCGCCATCCGCGCGCGCGTGGAGGGGCTGCGCGATTACGGCTCCTCGCAGGCGCCCTTCAACTCCTTCTTGCTATTACAAGGCCTCGAGACGCTGTCCTTACGCGTACAACGAACCGTCGAAAACGCGCAGAAGCTCGCCGAGTGGTTGCAGGCCCACCACCAAGTAGAAAAGGTGGTCTACCCCGGGCTCGAACACCATCCTACCCACAAATTGGCCAAGAAGTACCTGCGCCACGGCTTCGGCGGGGTACTCAACTTCGAGCTCAAGGGCGACCTCGAGTCGGCCAAGGCGTTCGTCAACAACCTGAAGCTCGTCAGTCACTTGGCGAACGTAGGCGACGCGAAGACGCTCATCATCGCCCCGGCCGCCACCACGCACCAGCAGCTCTCGCACGAGCAGCAACAGGCCGCCGGCGTAACGGCCAACCAGTTGCGCGTGAGCGTCGGCATCGAGTACATCGACGACATCATCGCCGACTTCACCCAGGCCTTCGCCGCGGTCCCGGAGCTCGAACTCGCCTAGGCCTTGAAGTTCTACCACCAACCGCACCCCTTCCCCCTCGAGGCCGGCGGGGAGTTGCCCGAACTCACCGTCGCCTACACCGCCACCGGCCGCCCCCCCGCGCAGGGCGGCCGGGTGGTGTGGATCTGCCACGCGCTCACCGCCAACGCCGATCCCTTCGATTGGTGGCCGGGGATGGTGGTGCGCGGCGGGGCGATCGATCCCGATCACGACTACGTAGTCTGCGCGAACATCGTCGGTTCGAGCTACGGGACCACCGGCCCGGGGAGCGTCGACCCCCGGACCGGCAGGCCGTACCTGCGGAACTTTCCGCAGGTCACGATCCGCGACATGGCCCGGGCGCACGAGGTTTTGCGGAAGCACCTCGGCCTGGAACGCATCGACCTAGCCATCGGGGGCAGCATGGGCGGTCAGCAAGTACTGGAGTGGGCCATCCTCCGGCCGCAGCTCTTCTCGCGGATTTGCGTGTTGGCCACCAACGCGAGTCATTCGCCATGGGGGATCGCGTTTAATCAATCGCAACGCATGGCCCTGGAGGCCGACCCGACCTTCTTCAGCGACGATCCCGCCGGTGGGGCGCGCGGACTGGAGGCCGCCCGCGCGATCGCGATGCTCTCCTACCGGCACTACGACACCTACGACCGGACGCAGCGCGAGGGCTCCCTCGACAAGCTCGGCGACTACCGGGCGGCCACCTACCAGGTGTACCAAGGGCAGAAGCTGCGCCGCCGCTTCGGGGCCTGGAGCTACCACGTGCTCTCGCGAGCCATGGACTCGCACCAGGTGGGGCGTGCGCGCGGGGGCGTGCAGGCCGCCTTGCGGCAAATCGAGGCGAACGCACTCGTACTCTCGATCGACAGCGACCTGCTCTTCCCGCCCCGCGAGCAGGAGCTTCTCGCCAGCTGCATCCCGAACGCCACGTGGCGGGTATTCGACAGCAGCTACGGGCACGATGGCTTCCTCACCGAAGCGTCGCAGATCAGCGCTACCATCACGGAGTGGATGCCCGATCGCCTGGTCGTAGGTTGACACCGACAACCGGTGGCGCGCTCGCGCCTTCTGTAACACACTCGTACCAACCTCTAAATCTTTCAGTATGCCTCTTCGCCTGGGTGATCTCGCCCCCGACTTTACCGCCTCCACCACCGAGGGGGAGCTCAACCTTTACAGCTACCTCGGCGACGGTTGGGGGCTTCTATTCAGTCACCCCGCCGATTTTACCCCGGTTTGCACCACCGAGCTCGGGCGCACCGCCAGCCTGAAGGACCAATTCGATCGCCGCAACGTGAAAGTGATCGCACTTTCGGTGGACCCGCTCGACAGTCACAACGATTGGCTAAAGGACATCGAGGAGACCCAGGGTTCGGCGGTAAACTTCCCGATTATCGCCGACCCGGACCGCGAGGTGGCCGAACTTTACGACATGATCCACCCGGGCGTCTCCGAAAAGGCGACCGTGCGCTCCGTGTTCGTTATCGGTCCGGATAAAAAAATAAAGCTTACCCTTACCTATCCGCCGAGTACGGGCCGCAATTTCCAGGAGATTATCCGGGTGATCGACTCGCTCCAACTAACGGCCGACTATTCGGTGGCGACCCCCGCGGACTGGGAGGAGGGGCAGGACGTGATCATCAGTCCCGGCGTGTCCGACGAGCAGGCTGACACAAAGTTCCCGAAAGGTTACACTTCCGTTCGACCGTACTTAAGAACGACGCCGCAGCCGAATCTGTAAACGATATTAAACCCGCAATCGACCTGGTCCGATTGCGGGTTTTTTGCTTCCGCAAAACATACCTCTTTCCGTCACGTGAATCTAATGGCGGTTCAAAAGGGGCATTGGTCTGGAAGTAGCCATTCGGCCCGCGGTTGCCCAGATATATTGTGCCAATCAATCCTCATACTTAAAATTAACTGCATGTTTCAATCTACGTTATCGCGCCTCGGCGCTTTGCCTTTGCTCGTTTGCACGGGGCTGATCTCGACCGACCTCTCCGCGCAGTGCGAAGCGGTCGGCGGATCCATCGAATTCTCCGACGGCAACCGTATTGCCACCTTCACGGAGGGTGAGGCCGGGTCGACGGCCACCGTCGTGCTCGGCGGCGATCAGGTCGGAGCGCAGGGCGCGTGGGCCATCACCGATCAGGAGGCCAACATCCTCTACCTCGAAGAGGGACCGACGTTCGACTTTAGCGATAAGCCAGCCGACGATTACCTGATTTGGTACGCGAGCTACGAGGGCGAGATCGAAGGCCTCGAAGTAGGTGGAAACGGCCTGATGGTGGAGGGCTGCTTCTCGCCGAGTAATCCGGTCGTCGTACAGGTGGTCGATCCGAGCGCCATCAGCGCCGGGACCATTGCCTTCCCCGACGGCAGCTCCGAGACCGACGTGTGTCTCGACGGCGTCGACGATGAGGTCAACGTGGAGATCACCGATCCGGGTAACCCGGGCGAGCAAACCGGTTGGGTCATCTCCGACGAGAACGCGATTATCCTCGGTTTACCCGCCGCCCCGCCCTTCAACTTCGAAGGCGCCGGCGAGGGCACTTGCCTCATCTGGAGGATCACCTACACCGGTGAGCTCACCGGCGTAGAGATCGGTCGCAGCGCCGCGCGTATCCGCGGGGAGTTCGACCTCGCCAACCCACTCACCGTAAAACGAGCGAAAGTCGGCGCCGACGCGATCTCGTTCGCCGACGGCAGTGGGGAAGCTACGATCGTGATCGACTCCGTCCCCGATCCACTCGACGTGTCGCTCGACGGCACCGGCCAGGGCGAAAGTTCGGGCTGGGTGATCACCGATACCGACCTCAACATCCTCGGTCTGCCCGCCGCCCCACCCTTCGACCTCAACGGCGCCGGGACCGGGACCTGCCTGATCTGGTCTATCAACTACAACGGCGAGCTCGTCGGCGCCGAGGTCGGTAACAATGCTGCCGACCTCGAGGGTTGCTTCGAGTTGTCCAATCCACTCACCGTATACCGGGTCAGTCCCGACGAGCCGGAGCCGACCACGGTGGTAACCGGGAACATCTCCCTGCCCGACGGTTCGCAAACCGCGTACGTTTGCCCGGGTGAAGGTAACTCCGAGCCCATTAGCGTGACCAAGGATTACTCGACGCCCGTCGGTAAGGTGGCTTACGTCGTGACCGACGAAGACTTCAACATCATCGCCTTCCCGACCTCCAACAGCGTCGACTTCTCCGGAGCGGGCGTAGGTATCTGCTACATCTTCACGTTCAACTACACCGGGAACATCATGTCGCAGTTGGGCGACTTGGTCTACACCACGCGCTTCTCCGACGACACGTACCTCATCTCGAACAACGGGGTCAAGGTGATCCGAAACGAAGCCGACGGCGGTAGCGTGACCGCACTCAGCGGGGCCTCCTCCGCTTACGTATGCATCGGCGACACCGCCTCCGGCATCGTCGCCTTCAAGAGCGACAGCACCTCGGGGGCCAACTTCACTTACGTGATCACCGACGACGAGAACAACATCCTCGCGACGACCACGACGAGCTACCTCGACTTCAGCGGTGCCGGCGTCGGCGTGTGCCGCGTTTGGGGCCTGAGCTACACCGGCGAGATCACCGCGGGCGCCGGCGACAACGCGGCTACCACCGAGTTGAGCAGCGGTTGCTTCGACCTTTCGGACAACTTCCTCTCCATCGTGCGCACCACCCCCGACGGTGGTACGGTGAGCTCCGGTGGCGAAGAGCAGGTAAGTGCTACGGGCGTTGAGTCGACCGTGGACTTGGAGACTACCGGTGTCTCGACCGCGGCCTACGCTTACTTCGTACTCGACAACACCGGCACCATCATCGACGCCACCCTCGGTTCGAGCGTCGATCTCGCCGGATACGCGGACGGCCAGTACTACATCTACGGCGTAAGCCACACCGGGACCGTTCTGCTCAACGTCGGCGACAACTTCTACGGGAGCCAGGTTACCGACGGTTGCTTCGAGCAGAGCTCGAACGCCGTAGTGGTGACCTACCGGGAGATGCCCGCCGCCCGCAAGGCGGGTGAATTTCAGGCAAACGTGTTCGCTGAGCGCACCCTCCAAATTCGCACGTTAGAGCAGACCGACGCCGCCACTGGGCAACCGGTCGCTCAGGCGAAGAACGCCGAGTTTGCAGGCCCTACGAACCTGCGCGTTCACGACAGCTACGGCTCGCTCGTCGCCGCGAAGGACAACCTCTCCCCGGAGGCCCTCCGTCAGTTCGAACTCGAACTGAGTGAAGCCCGACCGGGCGTTCACTTCGTGACGTTGATCCGTGGGGGTGCAACCAGCACCCGTACCGTGGTTTTGCCGTAAGGCTCAACCTCCCGAGGGACTCATCTACCGGGCCGCTCGTCGCTAACCATGCGGCGGGCGGCTTGGTAGTATAAGAGGGTGCTACCGGTGAGGATGACGTGCGAAACGTCGTGAAAATTGAACCAAATGCCGAAACCGAAGCCCGTGAGGTGCACGACGACGGCCAGCACGGCGACGGCGATGCCCGCCAGCACGAATTTACTCGCCGAGGCGCCGGTGGCCCTCAGTACGAGGGTGTGCAGCGGGAGCGCGATGACGACTAGGCCGTAGGCGGCGTGCACCTCCACCAAGTAGAAAGAACCGGTGTACAGGATGAGCCCGTGGAAGACGGCGAGCTCGGTGATGTTGGCGTAAGACATGACCCGGGCCAGTCGCGCCGAGACGCGCTCGCCGGCGAAGTCGATCGCCGAGCGCTCCATGCAGGCCACCCCCCACATACTGACGATCCAGCCGGGGTACTTGCCCTCGAAGCCGACGAGGTACTGGAGTCCGTGGCCGAGGAAGGCACCGAGGAATACGGCGACGGCCATCAACAGGAAGAAGCGCCGAAACCAGCGGCCGGCGTCGGTTAGCCGCGACCCCAATTTGCCGAGCCGATAGTAGCAAATCAGCGATACGACCGACCAGAGTAGGTCGGTGAGGATCACGTCGACTTCCTGCAGACGGAAGCCGGCGATCAGGATGTCGGTGGGGCCAAGGGTCACGGACGGCGAAAGTAGGAGCGCTTGCCGGTGAATGTCGACCTTCGCGCCGCATGCCATCCCACGACGATCAACTCACCTTCGACGACCTCAACCTCAACAAGGGCCTCTGGACCGCCCTGGAGGACATGGGCCTCGAGCACCCCACCGCCATTCAGCGTACGGCCTTCCCCGTGATCATGTCGGGGCGCGACGCGGTGGGGATCGCGCAAACGGGTACCGGGAAGACGCTCGCTTTCCTGCTGCCGGCCCTGCGGCAGTGGCGCTTCGTCAAGCACCCCTACCCCCAGATCCTGGTGCTGGTGCCCACGCGCGAGCTCGTGCAGCAGGTCGTGGGGCAGGTGGAGCTACTCACGAAGTACATGTCGTTCGTGACGCTCGGCATCTACGGCGGGGCCAACATCCACACGCAACAGCAGCTCCTGCAGGATGGGGTCGACCTGATCGTAGCCACCCCGGGTCGGATCGTGGACATCGCCATGACGGGCACCGTCAAGTTTCGGCACCTGCGGCAGCTCATCGTCGACGAGGTCGACGAGATGCTGGAGCTCGGCTTCCGCCCCCAACTCATGAACGTGCTCGACATGCTGCCCAAAAAGCGGCAGAACCTCCTGTTCTCGGCCACGATGACCCGCGACATCGAGCTCATCATCGCCGAAACCTTCAACACCCCGGTGTACGTGACCGCCGCGCGTAGCGGCACGCCGCTCGCCCAGATCGAGCAGTTCGCCTACCCCGTCGCCAACTTCAACACCAAGCTCAATCTGCTCTCCGAACTCCTCCGGGACGCCGGGCGCTTCCGCAAAACGCTCGTCTTCGCGCCGACGAAACGCCTCGCCGACCTCGCCTTCGAGCGGCTCGAGGCCGACCACCCCGGACACGCGACCGTGATCCACGGCAACAAGGCGCAGAACGCGCGCTTTCGGGCGCTGCGCAACTTCGAGGAAGGAGACAAGCGCGTGCTCGTGGCGACCGACCTCGTGTCGCGCGGACTCGACCTGACCGAGGTAAGTCACGTCGTCAACCTCGACGTACCGAGCACGCCGGAGGACTACATCCACCGCATCGGCCGCACCGGGCGCGTCGACGCCAGCGGGGAGGCCATCAGCTTTTACACGGACAAGGAGATGCCACACGTCGCCAACGCCGAAGGGCTGATGCGCCGGGAGATCGCGCGGCTGCCCTTCCCGGAAGGAGTGCCCGTATCGAAGGAGCTCATCCCCGAGGAACGTCCGCAGATCAACATGCCGACCGTGGAGGTGAAGCTGCGCGAAACGGGTGGCAAGCACCACGAGCGCTCCGCCAAACGCAAAAAAGTGAACCGCGGCAACCGCCGCAGCCGCGAGCTCAAGGCGAAAATGGACAAGAAGGGCATTAAGAAGAAGTCGCGCTAACCGCCTGTTTAAAACTTTTTGTGTTGATTAACTTGCTGAAAGCGCACATGTAGTTGCAATTTGTGTCTGATACCGGGGGGTTGACGCTAACCTCCACCAAAGTCTCCGACCGTGAGCTACGACCACCACTCCCACTCCACCTTCGAGCGCGCCGTGTTGCACCTCGACCTCGACTCGTTCTTCATCTCCGTGGAGCGGTTGCGCGATTCGAGCCTGGTGGGGCGCCCGCTGATCGTGGGCGGCCGTTCCGGCCGGGGGGTAGTGGCGTCGTGTTCCTACGAGGCGCGCCGGTTTGGCGTACGCTCGGCCATGCCGATGCGCGTGGCGCTCAGGCTTTGCCCCGGGGCACTCGTGATCCGCGGCGACATGGACAGCTACTCGAAGTACTCGAAGCTCGTCACCGACGTAATCGCCGAACAGGCGCCGCTGTACGAGAAGTCCTCGATCGACGAGTTCTACTGCGACCTCACCGGCATGGATCGCCACGTGGGCTGCTGGCGCTGGTCGCTCGAGCTGCGCCAGCGCGTGATGTCCGAGACCGGGCTACCGATCTCCTTCGGGCTGTCGGTCAACAAGCTCGTCAGCAAGGTGGGCACCGGCGAGGCCAAGCCCAACGGGACCATGCTCGTGCGCAACGGGCACGAGCGCGACTTCCTCGCTCCCCTCTCCGCGGCGAAGCTGCCGGGGCTCGGGAAGGAGACCTTTCTGCGCCTCAGCTCCATGGGGGTGCGCACCGTGCGGCTGCTGCGCGAGATTCCGGTACCGCTGCTCGAACGCGAGTTCGGCAAGCACGGTCTCGCCCTCTCGCGCAAGGCCAACGGCGTGGACGACGCCCCCGTGGTGCCCCACTCCGAGCGCAAGTCGCTCTCCAAAGAGAGAACCTTCCAGCAGGATACCACCGACGTGCGCGTGCTGCGCAATACGCTCGTGGATATGGTGGGCCGCCTCGCCTTCGACATGCGTCAGCGCGGCCAGTTGGCCAGCTGCGTCACCCTCAAGGTACGCTACACCGATTTCCAAACCTTCACCAGGCAGCGCCACATCGCCTACACCTCGCACGATCGCCACTTGCTGCGGCACACCGAGGAAATCTTCGACGGGCTGCACGAGCGCCGTCAGCTCGTGCGCCTCGTCGGCGTGAAGTTCTCCGGACTGGTGCGCGGCCACTACCAAGTCGACCTGTTCGAAGACACGCGGCGCGAGGTGGATCTCCTCAGCGCCCTCGACGACATCCGCGCGCGTTTCGGCGAGGCGGCCGTTCGCCGGGCGCGCTGCCTCGGCTAGGGCCGCACGAAACCTAACATAAGTCTCCGTATGGCTTACGCCAAAACAAAAAACACCCCCCATGCAGTTTTACCGCGAAGAGATTACCTTCCCTCACGATGGACCCGCAACACGAGCAATCAGAGCAGGAGCGCCTCGAGCGAGAGCGTCGGGCTCGTATCCAGGCGAAGCTCAAGGCGGCAATGGAGCTGCCGAATGTAATCAAGCCGTCTTTTTGGGGGAAAACGCCGCTGATGAGTCCGCGCGTAGCCGCACTGATGAGCGACAAAGAGACCGCCGAGCTCTTCATGCGGGCGGTACGCGACATGAAGTCGAAGCCGGGGGCCTAGTATTCACGTGTGGGGAAGGGGTAAAGCCCCGCTTCGGTAAACGCTCGTAGCTGTGAACATCGCAGCTACCGCCTTCATCCTGTTCGGGTTACTGCTGCCGGGTATCGCGTTCCGTCGATTTTACTACACCGGGGAATTTTCGCGCCAGTACTTCTCGGACAACCTCGGGCAGCTCGCCTTCCGGGTGTTCGTGCCGAGCCTGATTGCGCAGGCTCTGCTCGCCGTAGGTCTGCTCGTATCCCAGGCCAACGAACCGTTGCGCCTGCTCCGCGCGCTCGTGGGCAAAGCTTTCGCCCCGGGGATATCGGTCGGGGAGTTCACGGTCGAAACCGTACTCGTCCTGTGCGCCGCCGAGGTCGCGCTCATCCTCGTGGCCGGAGCCGCCGGGGTAGTGCTGCAGTACCTCATCCTCCGCACCGGACTCGATCGCCGCACGCGCCTGCTTCGTTTCAAAAATCACTGGCACTACACCCTGCGGGGTGGGATCCGCGAGTTTCCGGAAGTGCGTAGCCTCTTCCAGGGAAACCTGGAGCAGGTCGTATCGACGAGCATCGAGGTGTTGGTATCGAGTTCGGAGGGGGATCTGATCTACGACGGGATCCTCGCCGACTACGAGCTGAGCGCCGACAACCAGCTCGACCGACTGATCCTGGCCGCGGGGGTAAGCCGACGCCCGATCAGCGCGGGCGCCGATCCCCTGCGAACGCGCGCGGAACATTTCGCGGTGTCGGGCGACTTCTTCGTGATCCCCGCCAGGGAGATCAAGAACATCAACATCAGCTACGTCACCCAGGTCGACGTGCACGAACACCTGCTCTCCGTCCAGGACGTCGACGGCGAGATCGGGCAGGTCGACTACTTCAACCTCCCCGCCTAGGACCACAACCCTCCCCGATGCGCGGCGCCACCACCAACCCCCACAATCGCTTCGACGCACAGCGCGGGGTGTACGTACCCGAGCTACACGATGCCGCGGCCGCCGACGGGCACGGCGTCGACGAATCCGCACCCGACCGGACCAAGTACGTGCTCACGCACCCGAAGACGATCCTCAACAAGATTACCTCGCCCGACCTGCGCGGGGAGTGGGGCCTCAACCCGTACCAGGGTTGCGAGCACGGCTGCGCGTACTGCTTCGCGCGCAATACGCACAACTACTGGGGCTATTCGGCGGGGCAGGATTTCGAGCGGGTCATCCTCGTCAAACGCAACGCGGTCGCCTTGCTCGACGCCGAACTGTCGAAGCCGAGCTGGCGGGCCTCGGCGCTCATGGTGAGCGGCAACACCGATTGCTACCAGCCCATCGAGCGGGTCGAGCGCATCACCCGGGGCATCCTCGAGCTGTGTCTGCGCTACCGCCACCCCATCGGCTTGATCACCAAGAACCGGCTCATCACCCGTGACTTGGACCTACTCACCGAACTCGCGGCCGAGGATTTGGTACACGTCGCCGTATCGACGACCACCCTCGACGAATCGCTGCGGCGCGTGATGGAGCCGCACACCGCGAGTGCCGCGCAACGCATCGAGACCATCCGCAGGCTCAGCGAAGTGGGCGTCCCCGTACGCGTCATGATCGCCCCCGTCATACCGGGGCTCACCGATCACGAGATCCTACCCATCGCCAAGGCCGCCGTGGAGGCGGGCGCTCGCTCGATCGGTTACACCATCGTACGACTCAACGGTGATTTAGGCGAGATCTTCTCGGCCTGGGCGCGCACGCACTACCCGGACCGCGCCGATCGCATCCTCAACCGCATCCGAGATTGCCACGGCGGCGAGCTCAACGATTCGCAGTGGGGGCGGCGGCAAAAGGGGGCCGGTCCGATCGCGGACGCGATCGGTCAGCAGATCCAACTGGCCAGGCGGCTGTACCTCGGAGGGTCGGTTGAGGCGGGCGACGGTACGCGATCCAACCTGCCGCCCTACAACACGAGCTCGTTCGAACGGTACCGCCCGGGGCAGCGGCGCTTGTTTTAGCGCAAGCGGGCGGCGTGGCGGCTACCTTTGTTTTAGCGCAAGCGGGCGGCGTGGCGGCTACCTTCCCGCCGTGGCGAAATCCCTGCGTAAGGCCAACCTCGATGAGCTCGTGCTGCAAAGCGGGCGCGAGCTGGAATCGTTGGCCCGCGAGCTCGTCCCGGAGCCTCAGGGACCGGACGGAAAGCCGCTCACCCTCGGTCCGCGCATGTACCAGCTCAAGGCAAAACTTAGTCCGGAAGCCTGGGGGGCCTTCCACCGGTGGTCTACGGCGCGCAACGCGTACGTACACGGCGAGAGTTCGACGATCGGCGATCGGGATGCGTTCTACGCCGACTACCAGCTCCTCCGCCGGGAGCTCGAGGACTTGAGCGCGGTCGACGACGAGGGGGAGGGTAGCGGGATCGTGGGCGTCGTTCTGTTCGTCGTCTTCGTGGTCGTGGTGGCGTTGGTCGCTTGCTAGAAAGGCTAGCTCCACTAGGCTGTATCTGACCCCTTACCTACTGCGAGCGGCGAGATCCCCGCCCGCCGTCGCGCGGCTCGAACGATGCTCTCGCGTCACCCTTCGCCGCTACTCCCCAGCGGGGCCCCCGATCCCATTGGGTCGGGGACCAGCAAAAAATTCACTTGCCCTCGCCACGGCATGGGTTGTCAAACACAGCCTAGCCCGCGTACCGGTCGTCGGGTACGTAAGGCAAGCGGCGCAGGCGTTCCACGTCGACGGTTAGGAAGTCGAAATCGGCACTAATCGTTCCGGTGATGATGTAGATCCCGCCGGCGCGCAGGTCGCCGTGCCGCCAGGCCCCGGGGAAGTGCGTGGTGTCGAAGTAGTTGCCGTCGCGATCGAGCCAGGTGCCGAAGGCCATGGGTGCCCCCTGGCGGGTACGGAGGTCTTTACGCGTTACGAAATAGCCGAGGACCTGGATACGCTGCCCGAGGTGCGCGGGGAAGTCGTCGGTGGCGATGGTGCCCCCCGGCTCCTCGGCGAGTAGCTCGTAAGGGGAAACGAGAGGGAAGCCCAGCAACTCGAGCTCGTCGAAGGCCTGATCGAAACGACCGTCCTCGAACTCGGGAAGCACGTACTCCTCCGTCTCTACCGCCCCCGGGCTCACGTTGGCGAACAGCGCGCCGGCGCCCGCGGCGCGCTCGCGGTGGGTTGGGCGCGGAAGCACCTCCAGCTTTTCCCACATGAGCGTGTACTTACTCAGACCGGTGAAGCGGAGCGCGCCGATACGGATGAGTAGGGTGAGCTGCTCGGGGCCGGGCTCGACGCGCCGTACGAAGTCGGCGAGGTCCCGAAACGCCCCCCCCTCCGAACGCTCGCGTACGATGCGGTGCGCCACGCGCTGCTCGAGGCTACGGAGGTGCACGAACCCGAGCAGCATGTCTTTCCCGCGGATGGTGGTGAGGTAGAGGCTGCGGTTGACGCAGGGCGGGTGAATATTGGCCCCCTGGAGGCGGGCTTCGTGCACGTAGAACTCCGTTCGGTAGAAGCCACCGAAGTTGTTGATCACCCCGACCATGAATTCGAGAGGGTAGTACACCTTCAGGTAGAGGCTTTGAAAGCTCTCTACCGCGAAACTCGCCGAGTGTGCCTTGCAGAAGGAGTAGCCCGCGAAGCTCTCGATCTGCCGCCACACCTCGGTGCTCGTCCGCTCGTCGTGTCCGCGCTCGCGGCAGCCCGCGTAGTATCGCTTTCGCAACTGGTCGAAGCGTTCGGACTGGTGCCGCTTGCCCGACATGATGCGGCGCAGGATATCGCACTCGTCCATCGGCAGGCCGGAGAAGTGGTGGGCGATCTTCATCACGTCCTCCTGGTAGACCATCACCCCGAAGGTCTCACCGAGGTGTTCCTCGAAGACGGGGTGGACGTAGGTAACCTTACGCGGATCGTTGAAGCGCTCGATGTAGGCGCGCATCATGCCCGACTGCGCCACGCCCGGGCGGATGATGGAGCTCGCCGCCACGAGGTGCACGTAATCGTCGCAGCGCAGCTTGGACAAGAGCCCGCGCATGGCGGGGCTCTCGATGTAAAAGCAGCCGATGGCGCGGCCGCCTTTAAGTCGGGCGCGCACCCTCCCGTCGGCCTTGATTCGCGCTACGTCGTGGATGTCGATAACCTTTCCCTGGTTCTCGCGCACGAGGTCAACGGTATCCTTGATGTGCCCCAGACCGCGCTGCGAGAGGATATCGTACTTGTGAAAGCCCCAGTCCTCGGCCGTGTACATGTCGATGTGCACGATCGGAAACCCCTTCGGCATCAGCTGGAGGGCCGTGTGGCGGCGTAGCGGTCGCTCCGAGATGAGGATACCCCCGGCGTGGATGGAGAGGTAGTTCGGGAAGTTGGCGATCCGCCGGCCGTGGCGGCGCACGATCCGGGCGAGCTCGTGGTGATCGTCCCGGGCGTCGGGATCCGCTACGATGAGGTCGATGTCGGCCTTCGCCAAGCCGAATACCTTTCCCAGCTCACGGACGACGCTGGCGAACCGGAAGGTGACGGTGGTGGCGAGCAGGGCGGTGTATTCTTCCCCGTAGCGTTTGAAGACGTAGTCGATCACGTCGTCGCGCTCATCCCAGGCGAAGTCGATGTCGAAGTCGGGCGGGTTCGAGCGGTGTGGGTTGATGAAGCGCTCGAAGTAGAGGTCGAGCTCGAGCGGGTCTACGTCGGAGATCCGCATGCAGTAAGCGACGATCGAGTTGGCCCCACTCCCCCGCCCCACGTGGTGGTATCCGGCCGATTTCGCGTAGCGGGTGATGTCCCAGGTGATGAGGAAGTAGGCGCAAAAGTGCTGCTGACGGATTACGGCGAGCTCGCGCTCGAGGCGTTCGTACGCCTCCCCGTGGCCGGCTCCGTAGCGCTGACGGAAGCCCGTGTCGGCCAGCTTACGGACGAGCGCGAAGTCACCCTCCTCCGAGTCGGTGAAGCACCGGCGGTTGAGTGTAGCCCCTTCGTCGAAGCCGATCTCGCAGTTTTCGAGTAGATCGCGTGCTTTATCCAGTAAGTAACCGTGTGTAGCGTAGCGTTCCGAAAGCTCGTCGGGGGTAAAGAGACGCTCATCGGGATCGGCTAGCCAAGCGGGCTGTAGCTGACTCAGGACGGTATTGTGATCGACGGCGCGTAGCAGGCGGTGCGTGACGTAGGCTTCGTCGTCGAGGCAGGTGAACGGACTCCAGGCGACGAGTCGCTCCGGGTGCCTCGCTACCGGACTGCGAAACAGCCTACTGAGGTGTTGAGCCTTTACGCCGAGGTACTCGTTTTGCCGAAAGGCTTCAAGGGGCTTACTGAGACGCGGGTAGATGACGTAGCAGTTGGGCAACGCGGGGGCCAAGGTGGGCCGTACGCGCCCGGCCAGGGAGCATTCGGTGAGTAGCCCGGTCAACTCGGCCCAGCCCTCCTGATTGCGGGCTAACCCGATGAAGAGCAACTCGTCGTCGTTACGGAACTCGATGCCGAGTACCGGCCTGACTCCGTGTTTGAGGCAGGCCTTCCAGAACGGGAAGGCGGCTGCGGTGGAGTTTACGTCCGTGAGTGCGATCGATCGGATACCGCGCTGCCGTGCGGCCAGCACCAGTTCCTCCGGCGAGAGCGTACCGAAGCGGAGGGAGTAGTAGGAGTGACAGTTGAGGTGCATGAGCGCGATGAAATCAGCTCATGATAACACAAATTGTTTTATTCGTAAATTAATGTTATACACAAAAGCCGCCCGGACTAGAGGTCCGAGCGGCTCTTATGGAAAGCGAACGTGATTGCGGCTAGTCCTTGACGAACTGAACGGCCAGCTGCTCGTCGTCGCCGTTGAGGGCGCGCAACTCGTAGGTACCGACCGGCAGGTTAGCGACGTTAAATTTCGCTTTGGTCGCTCCGGCGCGAAGCGTCTGCGAGGTAACGGCGGCTTTGCGGCCCGATACGTCGAAGATTTCGAGGGTCCACTCGCCCGGACTAGCGGGGAGCGCCACGTTGAGTTGCTCGACGACGGGGTTCGGGTAAACGGTAAGCTCGATGACTTCCTCACCGAGGTCCCCGAGGGCGGAAGTCCCACCGGTGATTGTGGAAGGCGCGAGGAAGACGGGTGTTCCGGTGAGGGTGAGCTTCTCGGTCAGCGGCTCGCTTTTAGGGTCCTCGCTAAAGTTCCACTCCGCCACGCGGTAGCCGGCAGCCACCAAGTCGGCGGGAACGCTGTACTCGGTAGTAACCCACTCGTTACCGTCGGCGGTGGTCTCCGCCCAGAGGACGAAAGCCTCCTGCCCGTCTTTGAGTTTGTAGCCAACGCCCCCCTGTTGGGGCTGGAGGTCGAGCTTGTCGGTGATGTACGATTCGGCGCTAGCGTCACGCAGGAACGTCGAGTACGTCCGGTAAGCGACGCCCGTCTCGGTGACCCGAGCCTGAGCCAACGTGGGTACGTTGTCGATGAAGCGGTAGAAACCCATCAGGTCGAACTCGAACTCCGCGTTCTCGGGCTTCTTGTTGTCGGCCAACTGGTAGGGGTGTAGCTGGGTCATACCCCACTCCTGCGAGCGGGCGAGTAGCTTCAGGATGAAGTTGCGCTGCATCTGTACGCTCGAGAGATTGGCCGCTTCGAGGTCGAAACCCCGGCGGGGGAGGTTGACCTCGGTGCAGAGCGTCACCTTCTTGGGGTACTTCTTACCGTCGTAGCCGTAGTCGGCGGCGGTCTTCTCGAACCCTTTCAGCTTATCGCCGACGCCTTTGATCGCACGGTCGGAGTGGCGGTGGTAGTCCCACTGGAGCTTGTCGTTGTTCCACTCGCGGAAGGCGTCCTCGAGGTGGGGGTAGATGTGGTACGAGATAGCGTCGAAGTAAGCTCCACCGAGCAGCGGGTTCTCCCCGGTGACCGCCCCCGAGCCTTCTTCGTCGGTGTGGCGCATGATGGCGTCCATGAAACTGGGGAAGCCAACGCCGCCGATCGCTACGTAATCGTTCGGATCGATGCTCTTGACGATCTCCCAGGTAATACGGAGCATACGGACGTACGCCTGAATCGGGGCGTGGATCATGAGCTCGCAGGGCTCGGGATCGTTGTCGTACCAATTGCCCTCGAAGCGCCGATCCTTCCATCCGTTACCGGAGTAGTTGATGTCCGGTTCGTTCCAGACCTCCCAGAAACGCACTTCATCACCGTAGACCATGACGGTTTTGTAGACGTGCTTGGCGTACAGGTTGTTATCGTTGTAAGGCGTGCCGTTAGCACCACCGTCCCAAATGGGCTCCCACATGCCCCGGTGCAGCATGCTCGGTACGCCGTCACCGCAGTAGTCCGTGGTCGACTGTTCCTCGTCGTTCGGGTGACCGATGATGGCCACGTTGTTCTTGGCGCCGAGTTGATCGTAAAACTTGAAAGTGCTCTCCCGGACGCCGTAGCCGTGCTGCTCCAGAAACCAGCTGAACAGCGCGGGACGGAGCGCGTTTACCCCGATTCCCCTAACCTGGCCATCGGTCGACCCCGTCGACAAGCGGGCGAGATCCTCGTCGGTCCAATTCTGGTACCAACCGAAGTTGATCCCCTGACCGAAGGAGGCGTTGTACTCGGGAACGACTTCGTTTGCAGTGGGTACTTTCTGCTGGGCTTGTGCGGATAGGAAGCCGAATGCACAGATAGCGAGCGTAAAAAGTCTTAGCATTGGTGGAGCGTATTTAGAGGGCAGTCAAGGCTTGAGAGCTGGTTGATGTGCTCCGGGTGTACCTTGGTTACGATGCTTTACACAATCGCGGGAAATAATCGGGTTATCCGGCTACGGTAGCAGCCGGAGTCAGCAAATGGGGAAGGCCGATCGACTCGATCGGGCCCGTGGGGATGTTGGCGCGCTCGGTACGGGCGCATAGTGTCCGTCCGACGTGAAGACTCATCTGCTGTACCGGACTGCCTTTTAGGACGGTTGCCTTCACGGGAAAAAAATATCGAAGTCGATCGAACAACATGGCCGAAAGTTAGCACAAGAGAGTCGTAATGTATACATATGCTATTTTTTAGGTATTGACGGTGCAATACACCATTACATATAAAAGTTTGCTTACATAAATAGAAATCGCACCGAACAGGGGATTTACGCGTTGAGTTCGGCATATGGCGGAACCAGCGAAAACTTGGCTCTCGAGCGTAGTCAAATTGAGGTGCCCGAGGTGTCGAACGGGTCGCCTGTTCCCGAGCTCGACGCTGGGCTTCTCGAAGCCCTTCGACATGCACCAAGGCTGTTCTGTATGCGGCCAGCACTACTTTCCGGAACCCGGGTTCTACTACGGGGCGATGTTCCTCAGCTACATCATTTTCTCCTTCCCCTGCCTGGGCTTAGTTTTTCTCTTACACTGGGTTTTTGACTACTCATTAGGGGCGAGCATGGCCGCACTCATCGCGGTATCTTTAATCGGATTTGTATACGTATTTAGAGTTTCGAGGTCAGTGTGGATCCACCTAAATGTCACGTACGATCCATTAATCGTGAAAGACGAAACCCAACAATAACGCTTAACTGACGCGTTCGGGCTCGACGAAAAGGTCTGGAGCGAGCGGATGCCCGTCGTTCACCCGGTACTTCGAGAAGTCGGTGACCCCCGTTTCCCGCAGGACGTCCTCGTCGATCAACGACCCCCCCGTACGCCTCGAGGAGAGTACGGCGTAGGCGGCGTCGGCGACGATCTGCGGGGTGCGACTCATTTGCATCAGCGTATCACCGCCGAGTAGGTTGTTGACGGCCGCGGTCGCTATCGTAGTGAGCGGCCACAGCGTATTCGCGCGGATACCGCGCTCCTTGTACTCCTCGGCGATCCCGAGCGTAACGAGCGACATCCCGAACTTAGATATCGTGTACGCCACGTGCCCGGCAAACCACTTCATCTGCAGGTCGAGCGGCGGACTCAACGTAAGGATGTGCCCGACATCGCTCTTCGACAAGTACGGGAGGCAAACCCGGGAGCCCAGAAAAGTACCACGCGTATTGACCGACTGCATCAGGTCGTACCGCTTCATGGTGGTCGCCTCGGTGGGGGTCAGGGAGATGGCGCTCGCGTTGTTGATGAGCGCGTCGATACCGCCGAAGCGACCGGCGAGTTCCGCGGCGACCTCCGCGACCCGGTCCTCGTCCCGAATATCGCAAATCAACCCCAGCGCATCGCCGCCGACGGCCTTCATCTCCTCGACCGCCGAATGGACTGTCCCCTCGAGCTTCGGGTGCGGGTCAGCCGTTTTGCCGAGTACGCCGACGTTGGCGCCCTCGCGCGCGAACCGCAGGCCGATGGCCTTACCGATCCCCCGGCTCGCACCCGTAATCAAAATCGTTTTCCCCTTCCAGTCCATGCTGGGAAAGGTAAGCTAGGATGGGGTCGGCAGTAGATTGTACTTAGCCCAAAACAAACCGAGCCCCTGTACGGCCTCGACGAATTCCGTGTGCTTGATGGGCTTCGATAGATAGGCCCGCGCCCCGTTGGCGTACGCCTCGTTCACGTCGCGTTCGAGACCGGAGCTACTCATCATCACGATCGGGACTTTATCGGTGACACCGGACTTGTTTAGGATCTTGAGGGCCTGAATCCCGTTAACCCGCGGGAGCTTTAGATCGAGGATGATGAGACACGTGTCGACTAGGTCCGCTTTCTCGATGTGATCGAGCAACTCCTGACCGTCGCTTAACTCGACGAAACGGACGTTCAGTTCGAGCTTGCGGAGCGCACGCAGAGTTAGCATCCGATCGAGTGGATCGTCTTCGACCAGGAGTATCTCGGTGCAGTTGTGGGCGGGCATGAGGGGGGAGTATATATGAGTGAGGGGCGCCGGACACAGCTAGGCTCACTGCGTTTCATTAACTTTATAGCGTAAAATCAGACTAATTGTTCATCCGAAGTGGGTCCGTCCTACCGATTGGCACAAGATCTGGGGTGGGAGTAAGCCGGTAAGTCTACTCCCCGACGCCAACGGCTTTCGCCCACCGAAGCCTGAGCTGACCGGCTAACTCCGGGTATGTTTTCGCGAAAGCGGGCGTGTAATCGTGGAACAGGACTTCGATAACGGCCTCGCGGTCGATATGGTCCGGAAGCCCGACCCAGCTCGCTACCCATTCCGCTGGATGACCGGTTACGGCCGACACGGCCTCCGTCCAGTCGGGCCACGCCGAGCTGTCCGCTCGCGGCAAAACGGCGATAGCGTAGGCGCGAATCCACTCGTACAGTACCGTATTAAAAAACCGGCCCCGCTGAAGAATCCCGGGGAGTGCTTGTTCGACGCTGAAGATGAGCACGCCGTCTTCGGCGAACAGCTCGCTGGCGTGCCAGGGGTCGGGGATGTTGGGGCTCGGGAAGGGGTGTCGGTACAGGACGACGTTCTCGAAGTCGCCCAGCACGACCAGCTCACCGGCGAACGTCAAGCGAGCCGACTGGCTCGCGATGAGCGCGGCGACATCGCCCGGCACGTTTTCGAAACCTTGCCCCTTGAAGTCGGTCGCCATCCGGACCAGCGCGGTACGCTGGCGAAAACGCAGCCGCTGGGCCGCATCGAGCTCTTGGTAGTAGGCCGGCAGCTCGCGGTCGAACAGCTCAACGACCTGCTCATCGAGATCGGGGGGATTACGCTTCGCCTCCGCCCACTCGAGCTGCGGGCGGATAGCGACGAGGATACCGAGGACGACCGCGAACGGGATACACCAAACCGCCCAACTCGAACTGACGAGAAAGGCCAGGCCCAGAAAAACGAGGGCGGCGACCCCGACGACGGCGATGGAGATTCGGGCGAGCACGGGCTGCATAGGCGGACGACTGGAGACGAAAGTAGATTCTCTGATCCAACTCTTGCGTGGCCGCTTGCGTCCGCTATCTTCGCGGCCGCCCGAACGGGCAGACGCACGGCGCGGTAGCTCAGTTGGTAGAGCACACGACTGAAAATCGTGGTGTCGCTGGTTCGATTCCTGCCCACGCCACCAAACAGGCCTTTGCCCTCCGGGGTGAGGGCCTGCTGCGTTTTAGGAGGGGACCGAGCGGGTTAGCTCGGCTCCCTCTTGGTGACGCTCGAACTGTCCCGTCGCCGCGTCGTACTGCCGCACGACCCGGGCGGGGTTACCGACCACCACGCTGTAATCGGGCACGTCTCTGGTCACTACGGCGCCCGCGGCCACCACGCTGTTTTTGCCCACGGTAACCCCCGGCAACACGATAGCACCCGCCCCGAGCCAGCACCCGTCTTCGAGTCGAATCAATCGCGTGGTTACCCCCTGCTGGCGGATCGGGAGGGAGATGTCCTCGAAGCTGTGGTTGAGCGCGGAGATGACCGCGTGCTGGGCGATGAGTACGTCCGTACCGATGTGCACGGGGCCGATCACGGTAGTACCCACGCCGATCAAACTGTTCTCGCCGAGGTAAACGGCACCCATCACGTTGTTGACCAAGGCATTGTCCTCGATAATCGCCCGGTGACAGACCGTAAAGTTGTGGAACGGAACCACGTCGGTGCGTGCGCGACGTCGGATAACGCCTTGACGCGTATGGTACCAGGGATTGACGAATGCGCGCACCCACCAGCGCGGCTTGTAGTCGTGCAACGGGAAGAGCAATCGATGCACCAGCCGCTTCACGCGCGGCGACCCCGATATGCGACTACGTAGATCGGATTGATGCATAAATTCCTTCGACGAGTACTCGCAAGATACACTGGCCTCTAAACGCTGGCCTCGCCTCCGACCGGCACGAGTACGACACTCGCGAGCGGGGGCAACCGGAGTTCGAGGCTTTGGTCGCGGCCGTGCCAAATCACCCCTTCCGCACCGATGGTGCCGTCGGCGGCCTCTACCCCACTCCCGCCGTACCGCGCCGCGTCGCTGTTGAGCGCCACCCGCCACCGCCCGCCGCTCGGCAAGCCGACCCGGTATACCTCCCGGAGCGTCGGCGTGAGGTTGAGAACCACCACCGCGAGATCGTCGTCCGCCTTGCCCCGACGCAGGTAGCTGAGGGTAGAGTTGGCGGCATCCCCCATGTCGATCCACTCGAACCCGCCCTGGTCGAACTGCAACTCGTACAGCGCGGGCGTCTCTTTGTAGAAATGGTTGACGTCCTGCAGCCACTCGCTCACTCCGGCGTGCATAGGCTCGGCGGCTACCTCCCAGTCCAAACCGTCGCCGAGCGACCACTCGGTGGGTTGCCCGAACTCACCCCCCATGAAGAGCAGCTTGGTACCCGGGTGGGTGTACATGTACCCGAAGAGCGTACGCAGATTGGCGAACTTGCGCCATTCGTCACCGGGCATCCGCGTGAGCAAACTCCCCTTGCCGTACACCACCTCGTCGTGACTCAACGGAAGCATGAAGTTTTCCGTAAAGGCGTAGACCAGGGAGAAGGTCAGCTCCGAGTGGTGGTACTGCCGGTAGATCGGATCGTAACCGAAGTAGCGGAGCGTGTCGTGCATCCAACCCATCATCCACTTCTGGCCGAACCCTAAACCTCCGGTGTACACGGGGCGCGACACACCCGGCCAGGCCGTCGACTCCTCGGCGATCGTAACCGCGGTGGGAAAGTCCCGGTACACCGCTTCGTTAAACTCCTTGAGAAATTGGATGGCTTCTAGGTTCTCGCGCCCCCCGAACTCGTTCGGGATCCACTCCCCCTCCTTGCGACTGTAATCGAGGTAGAGCATGGAGGCCACCGCATCGACCCGGAGACCGTCCACGTGGTACTTGTCCAACCAAAACAACGCATTCGAGATGAGAAACGAACGCACTTCGTTTCTGCCGTAATTGAATATGCGACTCTTCCAGTCCGGATGAAACCCCTTGCGCTCGTCGGCGTGGTCGTAGAGGTGCGTCCCGTCGAAGTGATCGAGCCCGTGGGCGTCTTCCGGGAAGTGGCTCGGTACCCAGTCGAGGATCACCCCGATCCCCGCCCCGTGGAAAGCGTCGACCAAGTAGCTGAAGTCGTCGGGGACCCCGAAGCGACTCGATGGGGCGAAATAGCCCGTGATCTGGTAGCCCCAGCTCGGGAAATACGGATGCTCCATGACGGGCATCATCTCCACGTGCGTGAAGCCCTTCTCCTTCACGTAGTCCACCAGCTCGGTAGCGAGCTCCTTGTAACTCAGGCTTTCGGCGCCTCCGGCTTTCTTACGCCAGGAGCCCAGGTGGATTTCGTAAACGGACATCGGCTTGTCGAGCCCGTTGTACCGCTCGCGCTCCGCCATCCAGGTCTCGTCCCGCCAGTCGTGTCGGTTATCCCAAATGATGCTCGCCGTGCGCGGTGGGTTCTCCCAGTAGCGAGCGAAGGGATCGCCCTTCTCGAGCGGCGTGCCGTTCTCCGCGATCACCACGTACTTGTAGAGCTGGCCGTGCCCCACCTCCGGGAGGAAGCCCTCCCAGATTCCCGAGCTATCCCACCGGGCGGAGAGCTGGTGCGCCTCGCTGTCCCACCCGTTGAACTCACCGATCACGCTCACCGCACGCGCCGAGGGAGCCCACACGGCGAAGTAGGTGCCCTCCGTACCGTCGACCTGCATGGGGTGCGCGCCGAGCTTATCGTACAGCTTGTGGTGCTTGCCCGCTCGGAACAAGTGGATGTCCAGCTCGGTGAAGCGTGAGGCCGGGCGAACGGCGGGGTACGGTTTGGTGGATACAGACATAAATGAGGGCAGACGGTAGAGCGGGACAAGGTAGGCAAGGCCACCGCGAAGATTCGGGTCCGGCTTTCGCCAAAACGAGGGAGCCCTTGCCTGTGGCTACAGACAGGGGCTCCCGGACAGCGGTGACTCCTTCGGTACTAGACCTGCGTGTGGACCACGGAGTTCTCGCTCCCGAAGGGCGTGTGGGCGTACGCATCGGCGGAGGACTCATTCGCCCACGTCTTGCCGTCGAGGACGTAACGAAACTGTACCTGCTTGTCGAGGGGCAGCTCAACGGTCGCCGTGTAGTTCCCGTTCTTCTTCTTCGTCATCTCGATGGGGGCTTCCAGGTCCCAGTTGTTGAACTCGCCGACCACACCCACTTGTTTGGCCCCGTCGAGCTCCTCCGGAGACAGGCTAAAGGTGGTTTTACAAACGGGGCGACTTTTGAGAAATTCTTTCTTGATCATAAAGCACGGAGAGTTTGGTGACGAGTTGGACTACGGTAGTAGAGGTATGCAAACTTAGAGACGTACGTCCTGCAATGGGATGTAAAATACTACACGTGGTCCACGTAAGCGCGGATAGTTTTGTTATAGCTAATCAACAACCGGTACTACTACACCAAATAAAGAATTTATCGGCGTGTTCAGCGAACGCCAACATTAATTTGCTTTCTACCGCAACGTATTCTGCGCCATTCGCGGTTTATCCCGAGCTACCTTATGGTACGGCTCTACGGTTACCGGGAGGTCAGCATGGCGGCCACCTGCTGGAGACCCCGGACCGGGATCCCCGTCCACCCCGGGCGACTAGCGCGTTCGTAAGCCAGCTCGTACAATGCCTTATCGGCCAGGAAAAACGCGAGCATGTTGGCGCGTTCCTCCTGGTCCGTCGGAATGAAACGCGCCGCACCGGCCCGCTCGAGGTAAGTGGACAGGAATAAACGTGAAGCCACGGCATACCAGGGCTGCGCGGCCGCGAGCGCCCAGTCGGCCCCGTCGGCCTCGTTGAGGGCGTACGCGTAAGGCGCGTAGTGGAGGCTGCGGAGCATTCCCGCTACGTCTTTAAACGCCGCGTGGCGAGCCCGACGGTAAGCGAGCGAGTGCAGCGGTTCCCCCTCGAAGTCGATGACGATCAGGTCGTCGCCCGTATCGAGTACCTGACCGAGGTGATAGTCGCCGTGCACGCGGATGAGCCCCCGCGGCAAAACGGGCAGCTCGACGCGCTCTAGCCAGGATTTGAGGGTCGCCAAACTTTCGGCGGAGGTGTCGTCCGCAAACCGACTCTCCCGTTCCAACCGCTCGTACAACCCGGTCCGCGTCCTCAGCCAGTAGCCCTGATCGAGTACCTCCGGCCGCAGCGAATCCGCCGTAGCCGACGCCAGGTGCATGTGAAGCTCGGCGGTTCGCTCGCCCAGGAGTCGTACCCTGCGCAGCGTATCCTCCCCCATCGCCTCGCGCAGCCGCTCGTCGACGTCCGCTACGTTCAGCGGTGTGCCCAACGCCTCGTCCACGGGTACCTCCGGCACCGCGCCCCGCCGGTAGCGTCGGGCGTACTCGCCGACGTCGTGTAGGGTCGTCTCCCACGCTTCGCCCTGGTGGTCGACCTTACCCAACAACAGACCCAGCGAGAGCGGCTCGCCGCCGGTTGCCGGTTCGAAGCTGAGCGCGCCGCCGTAGACCGGCACCGAACCGAAGCCACACTCCTCGCTGAGGTACCGGATCAGCTCGGCGTCCGGATGCAGTCCGGGCTCCGTTTTGCGAAAGAGCTTCAGAAAACCGTCGGGCTCGTACACCACCACGGTGTTGGAGGAGTTTTGCGGGGGCAGCTGGCTGTCCGACAGCGGCTGCTCGGCGAGGGCGGTACCGACGTCCCCGCGTAGTGTCCCGCGCGCGTTCTCGCTCGTGGCACCGCTCCGGATGAAGCGGTAGAGCCGCTCCCGGAAGGAGGCATCGCCGAGGGCCTCCACGATCGCCCCGCCCGGTACTCGACTCAGCAAGTGCGCGTCGTCGTCGGCCACGCGATCCCCCGCTACGCGTACGGTGAGGAGGCGGGTCTCCGGCTGCGCCGCTTCGAACTCGAGGGACAGCAGCCAGAGCCCTTCGTCCGCACGGTCCCAGGGCAGGGCCTCCAATTTCGCGCCGCGTATAACGGCCCCCTTGCTCGTGTACCAGCGTTGCTTACTCAGGTACGTGGGGAGGTCTTGACTCGTGAACGCGCTCACCCAGCTGGGGTCGGCGAGTAAATCGGAAAGGTCGATCGTGGGCATGGGCGGTGGGGGCACGGGGCGGCAGAGGTAGTCGGAGTGGCCAATGTAATCCAGCCGCGTGGCGCCTACCGGCCGATGCTCTTCCAAACCGCCGCGGCCGACTTCGTGCGCGAGAGCTGTAGCTTCTCCACGGTGAGCAACGCCTTTTGTAGGGTTTGCTCGCGCGAGTTCAGTAAGAACTGTGTCGACTCCCCCAGGCCAAACAACTCCCGCTCGGCGGTGAGCAGGGTGCGGGTCTGCTCCACCAACGCCTCGGCGTCCTGCAGTTGGGCGTCGAAGGCGCGTACGGCCTGACGGTAACCCGTGGCGGCGCGTTGGAGCTCGGCGGTTTTGACGGCCTGCTTGGCGCGCGTCTCGGCCACTTTGAGCGCCGTGATCTGTTGGTTGGCTCGTGCCGTACGCGTGAGCAGTGGGTAGCGGAACGTGGCGCCGAGCTTGTAGCCGGCACCGATGCGGTCGTGACCGAGCTCCTCCGAGCCCGGAGCCAGGTCGAACCCGTCGCCGAGTAGGCTGTACGATAGGTTGAGTTCGGGCTTGCGGTACTCCCGCTTCAAGCGTTGTTCGAGGCTGAGTTGAGCGGCCGTGACGCGCAGTTCCGTAAGCGCCGGGTTGCGCATCGGCGAAATGGTATCGAAGGGGAGCTGAAGCGTTGCGCCGGCCTGGTTCGCGGGACGACTCTCGTCGCGCAACGGCCAGTACAGCGTCTGTAGGGTCTGCTGCGCGAGCGTGAGCGCGACCACGGCTTCCTGCCTGTTGAGTCGCTGGTTGGCCAGCGCTACGGTAGCCTCGAGCGTATCCACGGCGGGCTTATCCCCCTGTTGGTACAAGTCGCGCGTGGCGGAGAGTCGCTGTTCGATCAGCGACTCCGTCTCCCGGCTTATCAGCAGCACGCGCTCGGCGTACACCCACTCGGCGTAGGCTACCGTAACGTCGTAGCGGAGTTCGTTGCGGATCACGTTCGCCGCCGCCCGGTTGCGGTCCACGGCCAGTTTGCCCTGCGCCACCTCGGTGCGGTACTTGTCGGTGAGCAAGCCCTGCAACACGGGCAACTTCAACGAGAGGTAGGCCTGGCCGTCCGCGGGCACCGTCCGTTCCTGGTTGAGGTAGGTGCCGTCGGCCCACTGGCGACCCGCCTCGAGTTTTAGCGCAAGCGGACTCTGCCAGCTCAGGCCGACGTCTCCGTAGGTGAAGTACTCGGTGCCGAGGTAGCTCTTGTGGTCTGCCCCGGCCGTGACAGTCGGGTCGTAGGCACCGCGCGCGGCCATGAGTTCGGCCACGCCCCGCGCCTCCACGGCGGCGGCGAGCTCGGCGGCGGGGTGCTCGTCGAGCGTCCAGTCGAGCACCTCCTGCAGCGACAGCTCCTGCGCCGGGGCGCTACCGAGGGTCAGCAGCGCGCAGACGGCTTGCGCCAAAACCCGTTGTATCCGACGGGGCAACGAGCTACTCATTTCGCGACGGCTTTTGCGGGGGCTTTGCGCTTGGCGGTCTCCTTGCCGGCGACCGGGCCGTCGCCCTGGTAGTAATCGGGGGGGAAAGCGTTGAGTTGGCGCCAGAACTCGTACCACACCGGTACCCGGTTGAGCAGGACCACCCCTTCGGCCCCGGATCCCGGGCGCAGAGCTTTCGGCCAGGATTTCCCCTCCAAAGACGGCGTGACGAGTACACGGTAGCGGCCCTTCTCGTCGATGATGTTGTCGACGGCCGCGATCCTGCCCACGAAGGTGCCGTAGCTCGCTCCCGGCCAGCCGCTGAACACGATGGCGGGCCAACCGTCGAAGAGTAGCCGGACGTCCTCGCCCAGCTGCACGAGCGGTAGGTTGAAGGGCTCGACGTAGATCTCCACGGCGGCCTCGAAGTTGCTGGGCAGAATGCTGACCACCTCCTCCCCCTCCTTTACCGTCTCCCCGATGCCCGGTCGGCGGATCTTGGAAACGATACCGTTCTGGGGCGCGGTGATGTAATTGTAGCCGCGGCGGATGCGGTAACCGGCCTCCTGCGAGGTGAGCTTCGCTACATCACCGACGGCCGTGTAGTAGTCGGTGAGGGCGCTCTGCCGGTCGGATTCGACTTTGGCCAGTTTGCCGGCGTACTCCGGGGCCAAGCCCTCTATCGCCAGGCTCGCCTGCCGTATGTCCGTTTGCGCCTGCGCGAGCTTGTTCTGCGTGCTGGTCAGCTTCGCCCTGGTCTCCTGCACCTTGAGTCGCTTCCCCTCCTGGTCGGTGAGCGACTTCAGGCCCCGGCGATACAGGCTATCGGCCCGTTCGAGCTGGTAGGTAGCGACCTCGAGCTCGGCTTCCTGCTGCGCCAACTCGGCCTCGAGGATGGCTACGTAGCCCCGGCTCTGTTCGAGCTTGTTCTGCGCCTGCCGCAGCTTGAACTCCTGCTCCTGCTCGAGGGAAACGGCTTGCCGTTCCAGGGCCTGCGCCTTGGCTAGGTAACCCCCGGCGCTGCTCGACTTCGCGTCGCGGGTGGCCCCGGTGCGCTCCACGAGCTGCGGATCGAGGTACTCGGGCTTCGTCTCGGAGAGTCGGACGATCGTATCGCCGCGCACGACGCTGTCGCCCTCGAAGACGTACCAGGCCTCCACGCGGCCGGGGATGGTGGATTGGATAGTTTGCGGGCGGACCTCCGGGTCGAAAGCCGTGACCATACCCTTGGCCCGAAAATTTTGCACCCAAGGCAGAAACAGGAACAGGACGCCGATCAGGAGGATCGCAAGCGTCCAGCGCCGGAACATGCGCTGACTCGTGGGCAGCTTGGAGTGGTTGAGCGACTCGAGCCGTAACTGCTCGACACTCGACGAGACCGACCGTGGTGAAAGATTGAGCATAGTGAGGATAGTGTGCTTAAGCGAGCTGAACGGGCGAAGACCAAACACCGCGAACGGCGGGCTGTGCGAAGACGGACTTCGGATCCCCGAGCGCGGTAAATTTACCGCGGTGGAGTACCCCGACCCGATCGCAGAGCTCGGCGATGCGCGGGTCGTTGCTCGAGATCACCAGCGTCCAAGGGTTCTCACGATCGATTAGACGTTGAACGATCAGATCGCGCATCCCGGGTTCGAGCTGGTCGAGCAAACCGCCGATCACGAGTAGCCGCGGGCGCCGAACGACCGCCCGGGCGAGCAGTAGGCGCGTACGCACCGACCGCGGCAGGTCGAGCCCCTCGGCCGAGAGGACGGATTCGTAGCCGTCGGCCTGCTCGGCTAACCACTCCTTGAGTCCCGCGAGCTCGAGCGCCCACCTGATGTCGTGGAAGCTCACATTGGGGTGACCTAGACATATGTTATCCGTTACCGTACCCGGGATAATCTCCTCGTCCGGTGTGTAATCCCCGATCGCCTGCCGGAGGGTATCCAACGCGTAGTTCTTGATGGGGGTTTCGTTGTAGAGCAGGCGCCCGCTAAAATCGAGGCGCAGCCCGGCGAGCAACTGCACGAGGGTCGAGCGGCCCGAACGGTTGAATCCCGCCAGGCAAAAACGCTCGTTGGGTGCCAGCTCCAAATCGATGTTCTTGAGGGCGACAATACCGGAGCGGGGGTAGGTGAACGAAAGCTTTGTTGCCTCTACCCGGATACCGTTGCCCGTATCGACCTGGCTGAACGGCATACTCCCCCCGTCTTCCAGCGGGAGATCCGTTACGGCGGCCAGCTTCTCGACGCCGGTGACCACGTCGTACACGGTTTCAAAGGAGTAGACCAATTTTTCGACGCTGGAGGCGATAATAAGGACGACTAGCTCCGCGGCTACGAATTGCCCGATATTGATGCTGTTTTCGATGACTAAGTAGCCGCCAAAAAGTAGGAAGCTCAGGATGAGCGTACCCTGTAGGGCGATGAGGCCACCGTAGTGAAACAACAGGTAGCGGAAATGGCGGTCGCGGTTCTCGAGGTAGCCCAACACCAGTGTATCCGTACGATTCATAGCGAGCTGTGCCCCCCCCGCGAGCTTAAACGTATTGTTGGCGCGCGCGATATCTTCCAGCCAGCCGGCCACCGCGTATTTGTACTTACTCTCGAGCAAACTCGACAGCAGCGAGCCGCTCCACAACGAAAACAACATTACCCCGAGCAGGACGATGAGCAGTAGGCCGAACAGCCCGAACAGCGCATTGTAGAACGTGACGAGCACGAGCCCGAAGACGATCTGCATAATGGCCGAGCTAAGATCGAGCAAGATTTTGGGTAGGCCCTTCTGAATGTTGACCGTATCGAAGAAACGGTTGACGAGCTCCGGGGGATAGCTATCGCGTAGCGCCTCGATCCGGATCCGGGGCAGACGATACGCAAACTCGAGGGCCGCGCGCGTGAACAGACGCCGCTGCAGGGTCTCGGCCACGATGCGCTGCATGACCTTCAGGACCCCGATGAATGTAGCTGCGGCGGTGACCACGAGGGCGAGCGCGACGAGCGAAGCGTTAAACTCGCCCCCCGCGATGAGGTTGATGATAGCCTGCACGCCGAGCGGTCCCGCCAACGAGAGCAAACCGATCAGTACCGCGTACAGATAAATATATCCAATGTCCCTACGGTCGGGTACGAGAAGCCTCCCAAGACGCTGAAGCGGGGTAAAGCCGGGGAGGCCACTAGCGAGAGCCATAGGGGTTTTCCTTTTATTTTTTGATAGGAATGCTATCTGAACGAATAAGGTTTACCACCGTTGTAAGTGCATGGCTATTCTCATCCGAATCGCTCCGAACCCAGAGCTCTCGCTGCGCGATCCGCAGGCCACCGATCTAGGTCAACGCTTACTCAAGCACGCGATTATCGAACTGGATGCAATTGGCCTCGAGGAGCTCACTTTCCGGAAGTTGGCCCTCGCGGTCGGCTGTACAGAAGCGAGCGTATACCGCTATTTTTGTTCGAAGCACCAACTGTTGTTGTACCTGGTTAGCTACTACTGGGATTGGGTGCACCACCTCATCAACCAGGCCATCGCACTCCAGGTAAAACCTACCGAGCGCCTCCGGGCGGCCATCCGGGCGCTGACCCAACCGATGACGCCCAACGAGTCGGTCCCGTACATCGACGAACGCCTACTCCACCGCGTCGTACTCACCGAGGGTACGAAAGCTTACCACGGCAAGGCGGTCGACGCCGAAAACGACCAGGGGCTTTTCCTCGGTTACAAAGCGCTCACCGCCGAGCTCGCCAAGCTCGTGCTCGAGGTCAATCCCGGGTTCCCCTACCCACGGGCGCTAGCGAGTAGCCTCTGCGAGATGGCGAACAACCACATCTACTTCGCCGAACATCTACCCAAACTCACCGACCTGAAGTTCGGCGATCGAACGAGGGAAGACCTCGAGAAGATGCTCAACCTCTGGGTCGGCCGCCTGCTCCACGAAGACTAGTCCACCCACCCGATGCGCGGGTAACCACCGATCGTTTGGCAGTCGACGCCCGCCACGATCAAGTCGCCCCCAGCCAGCCACTGAACGACACCGGGCAGCACCGCCCCGCTCCAGCGCTCCGCCGCCGCGGAGGGGGGTTCGAACCACCTCGGTCCGCCCGCGAGTCGGACGCCCATCCGGTTGCTCGCTCGGCGAACGACGCGCCACCGGGTCGAGGCGAGTTGGTCGAACCGTTCGGCGCTCGTACCGACGACCTCCCCGACGAGTGCGCTCTCGGGGGCATCACCGAACCGAAGTCGGATCGGCTCCCGCGCCCACCAGGGGGCTACGGGCCGCGCCCACACCTTTCCCGCGCGTACACCGGGCTCGATAGATAACTCGTCTCCCGCGGCGAGGGAGCTGCTCCGCGGCCAAACCTCGGCGCCGAGCCGCAGCGGCGAAACCGAACCCCGCCAGCGGCGGACCGTCCACCGTCCGCCGATCGCGAGGTACCCGAACAGCCCCCGCTCCCCTACCCCTCCCCCGTCTACCACGTCGCCGGCGCCGACCTGGACCCGCGTCCAGTCGGGTACCGGCAGCCCGTTCACCGTCCAGCGCACCGCCGCCCCCGTGCAGGCGATCGTCGCGCCGTGCGAGAAGCGCAAGCGCGGGGCGGCGAGGGCTACCTCGAGCAGGGGCGCGGAGTCGAGGTTCCCGACCAGGCGATTCGCGAGCTGGGCGGCGGGACGGTCCGCGTAGCCACCGAGCGGTACGCCCACCGAGAGCTGGCGCGGGCGCCCGGCGTCCTCGACGCTGAGCGGTCCGCGGACCCGTAGTACTTCCACCGTGAGGTTGCGTCGGTTCGGGGCCATCAGCGGGCGATAGGGATGAACCGCACCCGGTCGCCGACGGCGAATCGACTCAGGGTCGCGCTCGCGGGGTCGAACACGGGGGCGTCGCAACGTCCGATCAGGTACCACCCCCCCGGACTTGCGTGCGGGTAAACCCCCGTCTGGTGCCCGGCGATCGCCACCGAGCCCGCCGGGACGCGCGGCAACGGAACGTCCTTGCGCGGGAGCCACAACGCTTCGGGCAGCTCCCCCATGAAGGCGAAGCCCGGTTGAAACCCCAAAGCGTAGACGGTGTAGGTCGGTCGGCTGTGCGCCGCTACGATCGCCCCCACGTCGAGGCCGCACCGCTCGGCGACGTCTGGTAGGTCCGGACCGTCGTACGCGGTCGGGAGCTCGTGGAGTGTGCCGCCCCCCGCGCCCGTAGCGAGCTCGGTGCCGTGTGGCGCTTCGCACCAGGTCCACCAGGCCAGCTCGAGCGCGGTCCGCGTTTCCGGCAGTCGCGCGAAGGGGGTTTCGCGGAAGCGGACGACCACTTCGACGTACGCGACCACGGTCTCCACGACCGCGGGCCACGCGTGCAGCGTATCGGCGAAGCCGCGCAAGCGTGCCGAGAGGTGCGGGCTCGGCGTGGCGTGCACCGAGAACGCGATCGCGTTCGGTCCGTACGGGGCAACGCGCGCCTTCACGCGAGGAAGGATTTGGCGACCACGTCGTGCGCGCGCAGCGCGTCACGCACCGCGAGGGCGAGCTTCAACGCGCCGGGGGTATCGCCGTGCACGCAGATACTATCGACGTCCAGGTGCAGGGTACCCCCCGCTCCGACCAGCAAGTTTTGCCGAAGCGCCAGGCGGAGGGCCTGGCGTGCGACCTGCCGCGGGTCGGTGAGCACCGCCCCGGCGAGCCCCCGCCCCGCCAAGCTCCCGTCGGGCAGGTATCGCCTGTCGGCAAAACCCTCCCCGTAGCACTCGATCGGCGAGCCGGTAGGCGCCCGGACCGCCGGTGCCCACAACAGTGCGAGCCGGAACTCGGCGGCCACCCCGGCCACCACCGCGCCCGTGGTGTGCGGGTGGCGCGCGGCCTCGTGGTAGAGCGCGCCGTGCGGTTTGAGGTAGGAGAGTTGCAGACCGAGCTGACTCGCCTCCTCGTGGAGCGCCGCGACTTGCGACGTGAGCGAAGCCGCTAGCTCAGCGGTTGAGAGGACAACGGGTTTCCGGCCGAAATTTTCGCGATCGGGGTAGCTGGGGTGCGCTCCGAGACGCACGCCGTTGCTCGCGGCCGTGAGCAGGGTACGGCGCATGCTGTCCCTATCGCCGGCGTGCCCCCCGCAGGCGATGTTCGCGCTCGTTACGACCCGAAGTAAGGCGTCGTCGTAGGGGAAACCCTCCCCGAGATCCGCATTCAAATCTATGCTTCGACCGCTCACGCGAAGGCAAGGTACACGGAGCGCAACCCGAGCCCAACGGTGACTACGACCACGGCCAGGCCCAGGATGTTTTGCGGGGGCGAATTGCGGCGCTCGCCGAGTAAACTCGCGTCGTTGGCCACGTACAGCAGGAAGCCCGCGACGATGGGCAGCAACACCCCGTTGGCGGCCTGCGCGAGTACGATCAACGCTACGGGGCGGGTGCTGGTCACGGCGAACACGAAGCCGACGAGCAGTACCCCGCCCCAAACGGCCAGCGTACGCGGGCTGCGTAATCGTTCGTCGAAGCGGAGTAGTCCACCTACGGCGTAGGCGGCGGCGAGCGGGGCGGTAATGGCGCTCGACAACCCGGCCGCGAAGAACCCACCCGCGATAAGCCAGTTGGCACCACTCCCGAACACCGGACGCAACGGGTTGGCGAGCTGTCCGGCGGAGCTCGTGGTCTCCGTACCGAGGGTGCTGGCCGCGGCGATCGCTATGGCGAGGGTAACGAGGCCTCCGACGCCGACCGAGACGTAGGTATCGAGGCGCGCGGCACTCAGGTCCGCGGGACTAGCGTAGTGGTTGCGGGCTACCGAAGCGTGTAGAAACAGGTTGTAGGGCACCACCGTGGTACCGATGAGCGCCATGACGGTGAGCTCGCTACCGGTCGGCAGACGCGGTACGAGCATACCGACGAGCAGCTCGGCGAGCGCGGGTTGGCTCGCTGCGGCCGCGACGATGAACACGACGCTCATGAGGCCGACGAGCGCACCGAGGGTCCGCTGAACGAGCTGCACTCGTCCGAAGAACAGTAACCCCGCCGCCAGGCCGGCGGGCGCGACCAGCGTCCAGGCCGGCAGCTCCCCGAACGCGGGTACCGCACGCACCCCCAGCAGCGCGCCGGCGAGGTTGCCGCCCTCGTAGGCGGCGTTTCCGACCAGCACCGCGAGCACGACCAGTCCGGCGGCTAACGCGAAGGGCCAGCCGCTCGGAACCTTACGGCGGATCGCCTCCCCCAAACTGAGTCGCCCCACCACCCCGAGCCGCATGGACATCTCCTGGAGCACGAGCGTGGCGAGCGTAGAGAACACGATACCCCACAGCAGGGTGTACCCGTAGTCGGCACCGGCCAGGGTTGCCGTGGTGACGGTTCCCGGACCGATGAACGCCGCGGCGACCACCGCCGCCGGACCGAATTTGCGACCGCGCGTCGGGAGGCTCGTTGTTGCCACCGGCTAAAGGTGCACGCTACGCCGCTAACCCACGCTCCGGGTGGCGACCCGCGGCGGCGCAACGCCGAGCATCGCCGCGAGGTCCTCGCCGAGCGCGATACCGGCCGTCCCGAAGCGCGGATCCTCGTTGTGGGTAAGTTGGTAAATGGACAGGGGCAGGGCGAGGGTTAGCCAGAGGTTGACGGGTACCCACGCCGCGGCTAGCGACCGGTTTACCCCCAACGCTCGATAGAAGGCGAGGTGGCAGATCGCAAAATCGGCGGAGGTCCAAACCGCGGCGAGTACGGGGCTCCTCTCCCCGAAATAGGCACGCTCGAAGGTGGCGTACACCGCCCAGTGAGCTCCCAGCAACCCGAGCAGTTGTCTTCGGCGCGGGTGCCCGGACCGCAGGTACAAATACTGCGTGGCCCAGGCGAGTACCACCGTGTTGATGCTCCAGGCCACGGGGAAGGCCCAGCTCGGCGGCGCCCAACCCGGCGTGTTCTCGCTTTCGTAAAACTCGTCTTCCGCCTTGTGAGAGCTTCCCGGTTTACGGAACAGGTACGGCAGCCCGAAGGCGGCCGCGGTGATTCCGAGCGTACCGAGTACGGCGGTAAGCTTACTCGGCATCGTAAACGGTGACTTCGAACAGGTGCATGGGGAAGCGACGCGGATCGAGCGCCACGTAGTTCCACTCCCCTTTCCAGTAGTAGACTTCCTCGGTCAGCAGGTCGCGGCAGCGTAGGTCAACGGCTCCGGTGATGCCGAGGGCGGCGCGCGGGGTCTCGATCCACCCCCCCTGACCACCGTCGGCGTCCCAGTTTACGACGCACCAGATTTTACTCTCCCCGCTCACTTTCACGTAGCTCTGCAGGGCTCCGTTGTCGGTTCCCGAAAAGGTGATGTTGAAGGTATCCTGCAGCGCGGCGTGCTGTTTGCGCGCGGTGTTGAGGGCCGTCATGAAGGCGGTGAGCCGGTTGCGCGCGTTCCAGTCGTAGTGACGCAGCTCGTACTTCTCCGAGTTGTGGTACTCGTCCTTGCCCGTATCGGCACCCACGTTTTCGAGGAATTCGTAGGCCGGCCCGTACACCCCGAAGTTACTCGACAGCGTGGCCGCCAGCCCTAAGCGAAGCATGAAATGCGCCTCGCCCCGGTTCATGAGGTCTAAGGGCAGAATGTCGGGTGTGTTCGGCCAGAGGTTGGCGCGCATCACCTCGCGCAACTCACCGCCGGTCAGCTCCTCGAGGTACTGGCGCATCGCCGCGGGTGAGGTACGCCACACGAAGTAGGAGTAGCTCTGGGAGTAACCCAGCTTGGCCAGCTCGAGCATAACGGCCGGCCGGGTGAAGGCCTCGGCGAGGAAGATGAGATCGGGATCGACCGCCTGCGCCTTGGCGATAACCCACTCCCAAAAACGGAAGGCCTTGGTGTGTGGGTTGTCGACCCGAAAGATCTTGACGCCCTGCTTGTTCCAGAACAGGATGACGTCGAGCAGGGCTTCCCAGAGGTTCTCCCAATCTTCGGTTTCGAAGTTGATCGGAACGATGTCCTGGTACTTCTTCGGCGGATTCTCGGCGTAGGCGATCGTACCGTCCGGCCGCCAGATGAACCACTCGGGGTGCTCCTCGATCCACGGGTGATCCGGGGCGCACTGGAAGGCCAGGTCGAGTGCGACCTCGATGTCGAACTCCCGTTTTGCCTTGAGCACGAGTTGCTTGTAATCCGCGAGCGTACCGAGTCCCGGGTCGACGGCCTTGTGTCCGCCGTGCCGGGAGCCGATGGCCCACGGGCTGCCGGGTTCGCCGGGCTCCGCCTCGGTGCTGTTGTTTTTGCCTTTCCGGTTCACCTCGCCCACCGGGTGGATCGGCGGCATGTAGAGTACGTCGAAGCCGAGCTCCGCGATCCGGGGGAGCAGACCTTCGACGTCGCTGAACGTGCCCGCCCGCTCGGGGTCCGGACTCGCGGCCCGCGGGAACAGCTCGTACCAACTGGAGAAAACTTCTTTCCGCCGGCCGACGCGTACGCGGAGGTTGTTGTCGTAGACCGTGACGAACTGCCGGAGCGGATACTCGGCGATAAGCTGCGCGAACTCGTCGGAGAGGGCCGCGGCGTAGGCGTCGTTGTACTTGTCGGAATCGTCGAACAGCTTCGAGAAGCGCCGCAACTTGGCCGCCACCGGCTTCTTCTGATCGACGGCGGCACGCTCCAGCAGCTCGGCACCGATCTGTAGCTCCACGGGCAGGTGTTGGCCGACATCGGCCTTCTTGCCGAAACCGATGTACCAGTGCAGCAGGGGATCGACCCAGCCCTCGACCTCGTAGGTGTAAAAGCCGCGCTTTTCGACGGGGAAACTAGCCGTCCAGCGATCCTGCCCCACGTCGGTCATCATTACCGTCTGCCACGACCTGGCCTTCTCGTGCTTGTACCGAACCGCGCAGCGCACGTGATCGTGGCCGTCGCCGAAGGCCGTGCACGTTACGTTGACCTCGTTGCCCGGTACCCGCTTGACGTAATAACGACCACCGTCAATTTCTGGGCTCACGGAATTAATGATGACACGTTGGCGCATAACCTTGGTTTCTTGGGCCGCGAAAGTAGCCGCCTCCATCAGTACCGCCCATGCATATCGTTCAAGTCTCCGACCCACACATCGCCAATGCAGGTCCGAATACCCACGGAATCGATCCGCGCGAGCACTACACCCGGGTCGTACGCAGGATCCGGGCCCTGGGTCCTGACCACGTCGTTCTCACCGGCGACCTGTCGCTGCGCGAGCCGAAACGCGAGGACGTCGAGTGGGCGGTTTCGCGCATGCGGCTCGCGGAGGTCCCCTTCGACGTAATCCCGGGCAACCACGACGACGCGCGCGACGTGGCCGAAGCCTGCGGGAAGACGGCGAACCTCCTCGGGGAGAGCGTCTGTTACCGCCGTGCCTTCGGCGACTGGGACGCCCTGTTCGTCGATAGCTCGCGCGGTTACCTAGAACGCGCGCAGGTCGACTGGCTGCAGCAGCACCTACAGGGGGCCCGGCACGGGGTACTGCTCTTCATGCACCACCCCCCGCTCGAGGCCGGGGTACCCTACATGGACGAACGCTACGCTTTCGAGGATCGAACGGGCGAGGTCTACGACATGATCTTCGGCAGCACCAAACCCGTACAGGTATTCTGCGGTCACTACCACACCGATAGATCGATCTCCGTAGGGCAGCACACCGTGTACCTGTGCCCGAGTACGTACTTCCAGCTGGACCCCATGCGGTCGGACTTCGCCATCGCGAGCCGCGTCCCCGGCGTTCGCCACATCGAGCTCGCGGGGCAACAGCTCCGAACCTGGGTGGAGTGGCTGCCCCTCAACTAGCTTGACCCTCAACCGGTTTGGATACCACAACCCCGAGCATGAACAACGATGATGGCGGCTACTCCAATCCGACCGAAGTATCCCCCGAAGCGCTAGCGTGGCCCGAGTTGAGCGAGTCGCTGCTCGCCCGTATCCGCGAGGAGGGGACCGAAAAGACCTACGTAGCGGGGGATGTACTCTTCGACGTCGGGGACACCTCCTACGCCTTCATCTATATCCTGAGTGGGCGCGTCGACATCGTCGACCGCGCCGACGACCACTCGATCCGGACTATTTCCGAGAATAATTTCCTCGGTGAGCTCGGGTTGCTCATGGGACAGCGTGCCTTCCTGGCGGCGGTCGCGGCCACGCCCTGTAGAACGATGGAGTTCGATCTGGACACCCTGCGCAGGCTCATCTCCACCGTTCCGGATTTCGCCGACGCCGTGGTAACGGCCTACGCGGCCCGCCGCCGTATCCTCATCGAGTCGAGTGAGGGCGGATTCACGATCGTCGGCGACGAAACAGACCGTTCCGCACTCCGCTTACGGGAGTTCGCCGGGCGAAACGGAATCCCGTTCCACTGGGTCGATCGTTCCGACCAAAAGGGCCTGGCGGCCTTGGCGGAAGTCTGCGAGATCCCCGCGGGGGGTACCGTCGTCGTTACCGGACGCGCCAGGGTGATGGTCGACCCGGACCCCTGTCAGCTCGCCTCCGCACTCGGGCTCGACCTCGGCGTGGACCACGGGACCCCCTACGACGTGGCCATCGTGGGCGCGGGTCCGGCCGGGCTCGCCGCGGCCGTTTACGCCGCTTCCGAAGGCTTGTGTACGATCATCGTCGAGGACACCGCCATCGGCGGCCAGGCCGGCACCTCCTCGCGCATCGAAAACTACCTCGGCTTCCCGCGCGGTGTGTCCGGTGGCGAGCTCGCGTACCGCGCCCAGGTTCAGGCCATCAAATTCGGTGCACGCATAGCCGCCCCCCGGAGGGCGACCAAGCTCACGCGAACCGGCCACTGCTACACCCTCGACCTGGAGAACGCGGAGAATTTGCGCGCTTACTCCGTCGTACTCGCCAACGGAGTGCAGTACCGCCGCCTGCCCATCGACAACCTCGCCGAGTTCGAAGGCCAGGGCATCTACTACGCGGCCACGGAACTGGAGGCGCGCTTTTGTCGCGACGCGAACGTCGTCATCGTCGGCGGGGGCAACTCGGCCGGACAGGCGGCGATGTTCCTCTCGCGCTTCGCCAGGTGCACCAACGTCGTAGTGCGCGGTGGCGGACTGTCCGAAACCATGTCCTCCTACCTCTCCGAGCGTATCCTCAACGACGAGGGCATCAACCTGTGGACGCACACGGAGCTCTCCGGGCTCGCGGGCGACGAGCACCTGGATTCCGTTACGCTCACCAACCGCAAAACGGGGGAAACGCAGCGGATCGAGACCGGCGCTTGCTTCATCATGATCGGCGCGGCGCCCAACACGAACTGGCTGCGCGATACCATAGACCTGGACGGGAAGGGATTCGTAAAGACCGGCCAGGCCGTCGGCCACCACGGCATGGAGACCTCGCTGCCCGGCGTATTCGCCGTGGGCGACATTCGCTCGGAGTCCATCAAGCGTGTAGCCTCCGCCGTGGGGGAAGGTTCGGTGGTCGTGAGCGCGGTACACGCCCACATCGCGGAGCTCAAAGAAAGGATCGAAGCCGAGGAGGGCGGCCTAGCTCAGCGGCCAACAGCCCCGGCGAGCAGCTAGCTCATCGTCGGCGTAACTGCCGGGTTCGGGGGCGAAGCGGTTGCCGGTGAGCTCCATGAATTGATCGAGGGCAAAGTCGGGGATATGAAGCTGCCCCCAACCGCGCCCGAGCGCGGTGGCCCCGCCGTACACGGAAGCGGTGTACTTGTGTAGGCGGTGCGGCATCTCGTGGGCCTGCACCGTGGCCAGGGCGTGCTCGCCCTCGAGGTGGTGGTCGAAGTAGAAGATGTAAAAGCGCATTACCCGGTTCGCTATTCGTCCAGCGCCGCCAGGTACTTCGCCGGAGCCGCGGTAAATTGATCCTTACAGGCACCGGAGCAGAAGCCGTAGGTGACCCCCTCGTGCGTTGCGCGATTGGGGGAATCCTCGGCGACCTTCATCCCGCACACCGGGTCGATGTACCCCGTCACGTCGCTGATCGGGGCGGTGTCCTCGCCCACCTCGTTGCGTACCTCCTCGGCGGGCGTATCGCTCTCTACGGGGCGTTCGTTGGCGGCATCCGCGCCACAGCCGGTAGCCATCGTACCGGCCGCAGCGAGTAGCAGTAGCGTTCGTACAGGGGTAGTTTTCTTTCTCATCGTACTAACCTTTGGGCTTAGTCTGCGCGGGTCGCACCTCCACCTTGCTGGGCAAGGTACGAGCGGGCATCCTCAATAGGTCGACCACCAGCTGCCCGACGTCCTCCGGTTGGATCTTCCAGGCATCCTCGTCGCTCGGGGTATGCCCCGCAAAGTGCGTGGCCACCGAGCCGGGCATGATCGTCGACACGCGCACGCCCGCTTCCCGCACGTCGAGCATCACGGCCTGCGTGAAGCCGACCAGGCCAAACTTGGAGGCATTGTAAGCCGCCCCGCCCCGAAAGAAATTGGTGCCGGCCAGCGAGGCGATCGTTACCAAAAACCCCTGCGACGCCTTCAGTGCCTCCAGACTCGCCTTCACCGTGTAGAATACCCCCGTCAGGTTGATGTCGATCGTGTCGTTCCAGTCCTGCTCGGACAGCTCGGCCACGTTGCCGAATTTGCCGACCCCCGCGTTGGCCACGACGCAGGTCAGCCGTCCGAACGCATCGAGTACCCGCTCGACGACAGCGCGCTGCGCGGCCAGATCGCGGACGTCGCACACGAGCCCGATCGCTTTGCCCGGGCCCGTCTCGTTGAGCTTCTCGGCCGCGCTCTTCACCTCCGACTCCGTCCTCGCGGTTACCGCGACGTCGTGCCCCAGCTCCACCAAGGCCTCCGCTACGCCGTAACCGATCCCCTTGCTCCCGCCCGTGACCAGGGCCGCTTGCTTGCTTTCGTTCGCCATGGTACTCACTACATCCTCGCCGGTGGTTTGTTGACTACGACCCGCCCGCCGCAGCTGTCGCGGGTGGCACCCGTTACGGAGGCGTAGGCGTTCACCTCCCCCCGCCAGCGGAGCGCCCCGAGCAGCGCGAAGGCGATGGCCTCCTTGAATTCGATCAGCTCGCCTCGCGGCAAAACGAGTCGGCGCCGGCCGGTTATCCCCCGCCGCGTTCGCGCGAGCAGGTCGGCGTTGTGCGCACCGCCCCCCGTAACCAGGACCTCACCCTCGGGACCGAGATTGAGCGAGCTCGCCAGTTGGTGAGCGATGTGCTCGGCGGCCGTGGCCATTTGATCGGCGAGGCCCAGGCTGCTGCCCGCGAACAGCGGCCACACCGCCCGCTCGAACCACTCCCGGCCCAGCGATTTCGGCACGGTCGACGCGTAAAACGGGAGGGTGTTCAACGCGGTTAGTAAAGACAGGTCCGCCCGGCCGCTAGCGGCTACCCGGCCGCCGGCGTCGAAGGGCAGGTCGAGTTTTGCCGCGAGCGCGTTGAGCAGCATGTTGGCCACCGCGATGTCGAAGGCGATCCGTCGACCGGCGGCGTCGCGGTAGCTCACGTTCGCGAACCCACCGAGGTTGAGGCACTGCGCGTAGCCTCCGAACAGTAGCTCGTCCGCGACCGGTACGAGGGGGGCGCCCTGACCGCCGAGCTGCACGTCGAGGCTGCGGAAGTCCCCGACCACGTCCGCACCGCTCGCGGTCGACAGCGCACGTAGGTCGCCCAACTGAAAGGTGTAGCCGTCGGCCGGGCGGTGGTGGATGGTGTGGCCGTGACTCGCCACGAGCACCCCCTGCGCGATCGACTCGTGCTTACGCAAAAACGCGTCTACCAACTCCCCCAGGTACGTCCCGTAAGCGACGTCCGGCCCCGAGAGCGCGTGATCGGACCAGGCGCCCGCCTCACGGTCCGCGTCCGGGGCGCGGTAGGCCTCCTCCAGGGTACCGATCCAGGCCGGGGCATACGCGACGGTTTCTCCGGCTAAGTATCGGTAGCTCCACCGACCGCCCCGTTCTAGCGAAAGCTCCACGGCGCAGAGGTCTACCCCGTCGAGGCTCGTACCCGACATCAACCCGATGACACGGGCCGGGGCCGCCTGACCGAACGAGGGATCTACCGGCGAAATCGACATAGAATTAGTGTATTCAGGAACTATTCGCGAGTCGGATGTCGTATACGCAGCAAGCCTTCCGCGATGACGAAATATACCGAAGCGGCCTCACCCCACCGCCACCTCGAACAAATGAGCACCGAGCAACTGCTCACCGCGATGAATGCGGAAGATAGGAGCGTGCCGCCCGCCGTGGCTGAGGCACAGGCGCAGCTGGCCGCCCTGGTGGAGGCAACTTACGCCGCCCTAGAAGCCGGCGGGCGCCTTTTTTACATAGGCGCCGGTACCTCGGGGCGCCTCGGCGTAGTCGACGCCTCCGAGTGTCCGCCCACTTTCGGTGTCCCCCACGAGCTGGTTACCGGGCTCATCGCGGGGGGGGATTCGGCCATCCGGAGGGCGGTCGAGTTCGCCGAGGATAGCTCGGAGCAAGCTTGGCCCGATCTACGGGCCGCGGGGGCTCGGGCGGGTGACGTGGTGGTGGGCCTCGCTGCCTCCGGCACGACGCCGTACGTGGTCGGCGGACTGAAGGCCGCCCGCGCGGCGGGGCTCGCGACGGGTTGCATCGTGTGCAATCCGGGCAGCCCCGTCGCGGCCGAAGCGCAGTACCCGGTGGAGATCATCGTCGGTCCCGAATTCGTGACCGGTTCTACGCGCATGAAGTCCGGAACCGCGCAGAAACTAGCGCTCAACATGTTATCTACGGCCGTGATGATCAAGCTCGGGCGGGTCGTGGACAACCGTATGGTCGACATGCAGCTCTCCAACGATAAGCTCTGGGAGCGTGGCTCGCGGATGATCCAGGAGGCGCTAAACGTGAGCGACGCGCAGGCCCGCATGATGCTCAAAAAGCACGGATCGGTACGGGCCGCAGTTTCAACGGGTGTTGGCGAATAACCGCCCGAGATACCTATTTCGGGGGAGGGGTTAGCCCGAAATTGTGCATCTTGCCTCGCTAGAAACGCTCCACTACCGAACCGCGCGCCGAAACACTATGCCTAAACAAACTCTCTTGAAAGTCGGTGTCGTCGACGATCACCCAATCGTCATCGCGGGCCTCCAGGCGATGCTCGCGCGCGAGAACCGGATTCGCGCGAGCTGGACGGCCGTCAACGCCGCGACCGTGGGCAGCGATTGGCCGGAAGACCTCGATATCATCCTGCTCGACCTCAATATTCCCGGCGAAACCTACCCCGCCAACATCCGCGGTCTCCGCGACCGCTTTCCCCGTACCCACCTCGTAGCCTACACGAGCTACAACTACCCGGACCTGATCCGGGAAACGATTAAGCTCGGTTGCAGCGGCTACCTCCTTAAGCAAACCAGTCGCGAGGATCTCCTGGGAGCATTGGATACGATCATGTCCGGCGAGCAGTACATCGGCACGGAGCAAAAGGCTGTCCGCCCCCGCGCCGTCCCGAAGGGTGGGACGAAGGGTAAGCCCGCTCCCCTCCGCGACGATTTCCAAAAGCGTCAGTTGCTCTCGAAGCGCGAGAAGGAGATTCTCAACTTGATCTCCAAGGGGTTCACGTCGCAGCAGATGGCCGACGACCTTTTCATCAGTCGCTACACCGTCGAGACCCACCGCAAGAACATCTTGCGAAAGCTCAACTTCGGCACCTCTACCGAACTCGTGAAGTTCGCGGTCGAGCACGGCTTAGTCTGATGCGCGCCGAGGACGGCGTCACCGGAGGATGGCGCGAGTAGCACGATTCTCGACTCGCGGTGGACCGAGATGTAAGCGAACCGCATTTCCTTGCGGCCCGTGGCGAAGCGGAAATCGAAATACTACGTAGTGTGGTCGGGCGCCAAACCCGGCGTCTACGCCACCTGGCCCGAAGCCAACGCGCAGGTAGCCGGTTTCCCGGGAGCGCGGTACAAGTCTTTCCCCTCTAAACAGCAAGCCGAGGCGGCTTACGCGGCCGGTGCACCGGCGGCGAACGGCAAATCGATGGGCGCCAGCCCCCGAACGAGTAGGAGTCCGGCACCAGCCGGCTCCGCGTCCATAATTCGTCCGAGCCTCAGCGTAGACGCCGCCTGCTCCGGCAACCCCGGCAAGATGGAGTACCAGGGCGTGAGCACCGCCACCGGGGCACAGCAGTTCCACCGCGCCTACCCCGTGGGCACCAACAACGTCGGTGAGTTCCTCGGACTCGTGCACGGGCTCGCGTGGTGCAAGGCCAATGGACTCAGCGACCTGCCCATCTATACCGACAGCCGCAACGCCATGGGCTGGATCGTTAAGAAGAAGTGCAAGACCACCCTCCCCCGCGACCACCGCACCGAGGAGCTCTGGCTCACGATCGAGCGAGCCGAGCAGTGGCTCAACGACTACCGCTGGCGCAACCCCATCTTGAAGTGGGAGACGAAGCGCTGGGGGGAAATCCCAGCGGATTTTGGTCGCAAGTAAGTTTTACCGGGCGTGGGCAAATTTCAGTCGGTAGTCCGCCGAAACTTGCCCCTTGCGGATCTTCTCCAGTTTCCGATTCACGAGCTGGCGCTTGAGCGGCTTGAGCTTTTCGACGAAGAGCTTCCCCTCGATGTGGTCGTATTCGTGCTGGACGACCCGGGCGTTCATCCCCGTAAACGTAGTGGTGTGCTCCGAGCCGTCCGCGTCGCAGTAGCGTAGGGTAATCGTCTCGGGCCGCTCCACGTCGCCCCGGATGTGTGGGATACTCAGGCATCCTTCTTCGTACGCCCAGAGCTCGCCGGTCTCGTCGAGTCGTTCGGCGTTGAGGAAGGCGATCTTGATGCCGTCCTCAACGTCTTCGCCCGGCTCCGCGTCCTTTTTGAGCTGCTCGGTGTCGATCACGAAGATCCGCTCCGACCGCCCGATCTGTGGGGCGGCGAGCCCTACGCCGTTGGCGTTGTACATCGTCTCCCACATGTTAGCCAGCAGCGTGGGAAGTTCGGCGTCCGCCAGGTCTACATCTTCAGCCCGGCGCTTGAGCACCGCCTGCCCGTAGGCATACACAGGTAAAATCATGGGGGGAAAACAATCTGAGGCCATACCGGGTCAACTACCACACGCCGGCATCGCGAAGGTAGCGTTCCAAAATGACCGCCGCGGCTACCCCGTCGATGCGGCCCTTCTGCTGCCGCCGTTTCTTACCTACGCCTTGCGCCCGCAACAACGCCCGCGCCTCCCCACTCGAGCCGTGTTCCTCCTGATAGGCTAGCTCGAGGGTCGGCACGGCCGCGTGCAGCCTTTCGGCAAAACGGATGATCGCCGCCTGGATCGGGTTGGGGGTACCGTCGTGGTGTTCGGAGCGCGTCAGCACGAGCGCGTCTACCTCCTCGGAGCCCGCGTACGCGACAACGAACGCGAGCAGCTCCTCCGGGCTGTAGGTACCCACCACGTTTACACTCAGGCGCAGCGGATCGGTGGCCGCGAGCCCGCAGCGCTTCGCGCCGTAGTCGACCGCTAGTATCCTTCCCATACGCGGCGAGCGAGATTTTCGGCTAGGCCCTCGACGAGTGTAGCCCCGCGGAGGGCATCGCCCTGGGTGCCGAGGTGAGCTTCGATCGCGAGTACGTTGAGCACGTTCCGAGCGCGGCGGAGCTGCGGCGGGGCATCCGCCGAGTCGTGCGGCCGAACACTCACCTGGGTGGCGCCTGCACTTAATCCGGCCACGGCTCTACACGTGGCGTCGATGAGGTACGCCTCGGGGCTTTGGTGCGGCTCGGGGCGTATCCGCTGCCAGATCGCTGGATTCGGCAGTGGCTCGGCGAGGCCCCGCTCGGCACACCAGTTCGCGTACAGGAGCTGGAGGGCACGCTGGGTGACCAGTGTATCGAGGTAACCCGCGCTCGGGCTGTAGGCGAGTATGAGTTCGCTCAAGCTAAGCTCGACACTACCGGCGGAGCGCGCGTACGCGTCCATCTCGCCGAGCAACCGGTCGAGTTGTGTGCGAGGATCCGTAGACTCGGGCCCCGAGAGCACCAGCTTCGCTTGCGGAAAATCGCGCTTCAGCTCCCGGAAGCCCTCGAGCTGGTCGACGCCAACGAGCGAGTCGACCTCAACGAGCTCGACCTGCACCGTCGCCTCCGCGCGCTGCGCTACGGGAAGCAGCTCGCGGAGCGTTTTAGCGAAAGCGGACAGCTGCGTGGGGGTCGCCCGGAGGCAAGTAGTAATGTAGTCGAAACGAATTTCCTCGGCGCCCGACCAATCGACGTGTCGCCCCAGATCCAGGAACAAACCGGAGGCCCCACCCTCCAGCTCGGTGAGCAAATCGGTCACCGCGATTGCCGACAGGCTCGTCAGATCGCTGACCTGCGAGAATCCGTAGCTCGCGAACGTAGTGCGGGGGGATGCCCGCTCGGTGGCGCTGGCGTAGGGAGCGGCGTGGAACGGCTCGCCGACCAACGGTAAGTCGATGCTCGCGAGCGCTCCGCCCCGGAGCTCCTTCGTGGCGGCGGCCTCCCAGGCGGCGTGGTCGGAGGCGGGTAGGTTCTCGAGGAGTTGGGCGAAGGTCACGCCGGCAAGGTAGCGCGCCAACGGATCGAGCGCGCTGTGCGTTAGCTGCGCGACGTATGACAGAACCTGACCCACGGCGTGATCCAAAGCGCGTCTACCTCGACCACGCGAGTACCACCCCGGTCGCCGAGGAGGTGTTGGCGGCCATGCTGCCCTACTTTCGGGAGGTTCCGGGCAACGCCGCGAGCCGCAGCCACGCCTTCGGTTGGGAGGCCGGACAGGCGGTCGCTACCGCCCGCGAGCGGCTCGCGGGCCTGCTACACGTCGAGGCCGACGAGCTCACCTTTACGAGTGGAGCGACCGAGGCCATCAATCTCGCGCTCAAGGGCGTGGCCTACCGCTACATCGGCAAGGGCCGCCACCTCGTGACAATCGAGACCGAGCACCCGGCCGTGCTCGATACCTGCGGCTACCTGGAGACACAGGGGTTCGAGGTTAGCTACCTCGGCGTGGACGAAAGCGGATTGGTCGATCCCGATGCACTGCGCGCGAGCTTGCGCCCCGACACGACCCTCTGCGCGGTGATGTGGGCGAACAACGAGACCGGCGTAATTCAAGACATGTCCGCCATCGGGACGATCTGCCGGGAGGCCGGTACGCTACTTTTCTCCGACGCGACGCAGGCGGCGGGCAAAATCTCCGTCGACCCGCGGGCGGTGGGCGTATCGGTACTCGCTTGTTCGGGACACAAATTCTACGGTCCCAAGGGGGTTGGTGCCCTGTGGGTGAGCGGTCGGGCGCCCCGCGTACGGCTCACAGAACAGCAGCACGGCGGCGGGCACGAGGGGGGGCACCGATCGGGGACGCTCAACGTCCCGGGCATCGTCGGCATGGGGGCGGCCGCCGTTTTAGCGCAAGCGGAGATGAAGGCGGTCGGCGAGCGACTTCGCGGGTGGAGGGATCGGTTGGAGGCAGTGCTGGCGTCCGTTCCGGCGGTGCGCATCAACGGTGCCGCGGCACCGCGGCTACCCCATATCTCCAACCTCACGCTGCGCTTTACCGAGGCGGAGGCGCTACTCAGCACCTTTCAACGGCGACTGGCGCTCAGTACCGGGAGCGCCTGCGCGAGCGCGGATCTGGAACCGAGCCACGTACTGCTGGCCATGGGCCTCGACCGCGAGGACGCCAAAGCGTCCGTGCGCCTGAGCCTGGGTCGCGAAACCACGGTCGAACACCTCGAATTGGCCTCCGAACTACTGGTACGGGGCGTCGAAAAACTGCGCGCGGAGAGTCCGATTTGGGAGCTTTTCCTCGATGGCGCGTTGTAAGGGGGCTCGGCCCCGGCTGCGCCTGTAAATTTGTACGTATGCTCTTCGTTGACGACAGTGCCAAGACTCAAATCTCTCACATCCGCGAGCGGGACGCGCTTACGCCGGATCACTTCGTACGCGTCAGCGTAACGAGCGGCGGGTGTTCCGGCCTGAGCTACAACCTCGAGTTCGACGACGACCTCAGGGACGACGATCAGGTGTTCGAGGACAACGGCGAGCGCGTGGTAACGGACCTGCGCTCGTTTATCTACCTCGCGAACACGCGCCTCGTGTTTAGCGGCGGACTCGAGGGTACGGGATTCACGTTCGAGAACCCGAACGCCACGCGTACCTGCGCCTGTGGCGAGAGCTTTTCCCTTTAGTACGACGCGCCGGTAGCGCGCTCACGCGTTCACCCCGCGGCGCCACTTCGCTAAGTGCGTTTCGAACCAAGCTTCGCCGAGCCCTGCGGCCCACCACCGATTGCGGGCCAGTACGGAGGCAACGTCGATACCCGGCGCGACGGCCTCCAGTTGTTCGCCGCGCAGTACGTGCCAAACCGGGTAAGGAGACCGGTGGATCCAGTGCGCGATGTCGTCGGCCTCGACCTCCGCAAACAGGTAGTCCGGATGGAAGCCAGCGAGGACGAATTCGCCCGCGAAAACTTCGGCGACCACGAGCTCGGCGAGCTCGAATCCCGCCGAGTAGCTCCTCAGGTCGTCGAAGTGTGCTGGCAAAACCAGCAACAGCGTGTCTACGGTATCCTCCTGGGCCCTCAGCTCGCGACACGCGCTGACCAGGCTCCCCAGCGCCGCTTCGATGTCGATACCCGCCGCGAACGCGAGACGCACCCGCCCTTCGCGGAGTGGGCGACTGGCGAAGGGGCAAAAGTTTTGGGCTACGACGGCCTGGTCGAGCCAAGCGCGGGTCGCTTCGAGGCGCGCGGTCAATAAACTAGAGCGCTATGACCTCGGCGATGATGTCGTGCCGTTCCATGACGCGCGTGGCGAATGCTTTGTGTCCGTGGGGTGCGAGTAGGAAGAGCTTACCGTTCTGGGCGGAGGCCACCGTGGAGATGAGCTTCCACTTGGAGATGTTGTGGTCGAGCTCATCGTCCTTCATCGCGATCTCGAAGTAGCTCTTGCGCTTATTCTTAACGGCGGTAATGTCGGGAGTCATCAGCTCGCCCTCGTCGGCGTCGCCCCCGTCTTGTCGGCGAAACGCCCCCGGGGCGTCGTACTCCTCCGTGTTCGCGCGGACCTTGTCGAAACCCTGGCTCTTCACCCATTTGATTGCGCGCTCGAATAGTTCTTGGTCCTTTGCCATTGATGGAGATCATTTGAAAAGCTGTGCCGGACGCCCGACGCGGGGTGAAGATAGCCGAGCAACCGAAAGCCCTGCGCGTGGGTATTGAGCGGTTTACATTTGCCCCAGATTTACAAGAATCACTAATATGTCAGAGGCTAAAAAATCCCACCGACTAGATTGGATCATCTTTGGGGTATCGCTGGTCATCACCGTCGGTTTCCTGATCGTGGATCCAACGTGGTTCTGGGTCTCGCTCCCGTTCGTGCTCACCTACTTCGTAAAGGGGATCGGGTACATGTAGGCAGCGGCCCCGTGTAGCTCAGGCCTCTACGCCCGGCTTCGGCAGCGGCGCGGTTTCGTCCTCGCCCTCGCCGATTCGCTCTCCCCGACCGCCGTCGCTGATCTCGCCGTTGGCTACGATGCGCGACTCGGATTCGTGCACGAACGTGCGACTCACGCGGTTTTGCGTGAGTGTGCGCCCTCCCGCGGGTTTGGGGAGTGTCGACTTGCTGACCCTCCCTTTATTGGCCGCGAGGTTGGCCGCCGCCCGCCGCTCGTAGCGGTGCGCTTGGGCTTCGTCCATCTTCTCCGAGACCTTCACCACCTTCACGGCGTTCGAGTCGGGCAGCACGGGGTGCCCGTTCATCTTGCCGAGCGTCCAGATAAATTCCGCCCCGAGGAAAACGATCTGGCTCGAGTAGTAGGTCCACACCAGTAGAGCGACCAAGGACCCCGCCGCCCCGAATCCGGACGTGATGGAGCTATTGCCGATGTAGTAGCTGATGCCTTTCTGGCCGAGCGCAAACAGCACGGCCGTGAAGAGCGACCCCCACAGTACCTCACGCCAGCGGACCTTGGCGTCCGGTAGGTACTTAAATATTAAGGCAAACACGCCGCCGGTGAGGGCGAGGGATATGACCGTCCCGAAAAGGGCGAGCGAGACTTCGCCGGCTACGGAGAAGTACTCCGTCAGTTTATCGCTCAGCGCAACCGCGACGGCGTTGACGACTAGCGAGACGAGGAGGATGAAGCCGATACTCAGTACGAGCGAGAAGGACACCAGCCGCGCCATGATGAATCCGATCAACCCGTTTTTCGGCTTCGATTCGAGCTCCCAGATTTTATCGAGCGAAAGTTTTAGTTGATTGAACGCACCGGTAGCACCGAAGATAAGGGTCCCCACGCTTATCGTCGTCACCCACCAATTGCCACCGGCGTTGTAGCTCGCCTTAACGAGGTCCTGCACCGTGGCGGCGGTCTCCGGTCCGATCATCCCCTCGAGCTGGCTGAACACCTGGCCCTCCATCGCCTCCTTCCCGTAGAAGATCCCGGCCACGGCGATGATCACGATGATGATCGGCGCCAGCGAAAACGTGGTGTAGTAAGCGAGGGCGGCTCCTTTGGTAAAACCATCGTCCTCGATGTAGGCGTTGACCAAATCTTTCGTAAAATTCCAGATCTTCTTAAGCATGGTTTAATCTTTTCGATCGCTGAGCAAGTAGGCGTAGTCTTCACCCCCCGGTAAGTGTTCGAGTACCTGACGTAACATCGCCACGATCGGAATTGCCAATATGGCGCCCCCGACTCCCCATATTGCGCTTAGGGCGATTACGGCGACCATGGTCGCCAAGGGATTGAGGCTCACCTCCTTACCGATCAAGAAAGGCGTAATTACGTAGCTCTCGAAGGCTTGCGCTACAGACAGCGTGACCACCGCCCACAACGCGACTGAAGCAAAATCATCGGACAGTGCAGCGACGCCCACGGCCAGTAGCGCCGCCAGGATCCCGCCGAGGTAGGGAAGCAAACTCAGTATGGCGCAGATTATCGCAACCACGAACGGGAACTGTAGCTCGCCGAAGTAGAAGCCCAACGAGTACAACACGAACAAGATGCAGATGAGCAGAAATCGCCCCCAGAGGTAGTTGCCGGATACCTTACGCACCTGCTGAAGCGCGTCTTCGGCCGTATCGTTCATCCGGCGGGGGACGCGCCGGATGACGAATCGCTCCAAACGTGGCGCTTCGAGTAGGATCAAGGCGAGGTACACGAAGAACAGAAGAAAATCCGTGAGGAACTCGAGCGTGTGTGTGACGACGGACCTACCCGCGTTCCCTCCACCGTTTTGGGCTCCGGCGAATTCCTCCTCGACCACGGTTTCGAGCTCGTCTGACGTCCAACCTATCGCCCGCGCCGTCGCACGTTGCACCTCCTCGATCGCGTCGAGGAGATTTTGCTCAATACGTGGCCACTCCTCGTAGAATCCGGCGAACTGATACCCCAGTACGGCCAGTGTACTCAGTACGAGGCCCACCAAGCCAATCATTACGACGGCGATGGCCCCGCCCCTGCCTACCACCGGGGTCAGGCGCTCGACGGTGGGATACACGAGCATGGCCACGATACCCGCGAACGCGATCGGTAGCAGCACGGACTTGGCGTAGTACAGGGCCGCGATGCCGAGCATAACCAATGCGAGCGTGTACAGAGAGCTACGGACGCGGGAAATCTTGAGCTCGGGTAGTTGTTTCGTCATGCGTCGTAGCTGAACGCAGGCTGCTCGACGGGCGTTCGGTACGTCAGGCCAGCGGCGGGTTAAGCCCGGCACCCGATTTGCTAGAGGCGAGGGTAAGCGTGTTTAGCCCCTCAGCAAATTCAGAAACCCCGCAGCTCGTACGGGAAGCCCCTAAGCTACGGGACCTCCTCGGCCTCGGGCGCGATCTGCTGCGCCGCAGACAGCTCAAAAAGGCGCTCAACAACGCCCAAATCGCACTCGACTTCGCACAGCGCTCGGGCGAAGCGCCCAACGTCGTATTCGCCGCGCGCGCCCTCATCAGCGAGATCTACCTCACCAACGGCGCCTACCTCGTCGATCCGGAGATGGAACTGCGGGGATGGGATGGGTTGGCGCTGCTCAGGCAAGAAACTACCTCGCGCGATAGGTCAGCGTACCTGTACTACGTAGAGGCCGTGGGGTGGCTTCGACTCGAAAAGTACGAACGCGCGGAGAGCGCTTTGCAACGGGCCGCCTCGGACGCGCGATCGCCCGGCCTACGCGCCCGGGTACGGGTAGCCCAGGCGAGTAGCCTCGCCGAGGCGGGCGGGACCGGTTTTGCCGGAAGGCTCGCACTGGCCGAGGCTGCTATCGCGCACGCGCCGCCCGGTGCGGAGGCGAGTTTGCTGGCCGAACTGTGCTTAGCGAAGGCTACGGCGGCCCTGACGACGGGTGCGCTCGTTGAAGCGCTTGACGCCGCCCACCGTGCTACCACGCTGGCCAGAAAGGCAGGCGAGCCCGAATTCCTGATCCGCGCCCAGTACGCGCTCGGCAAGTCGAGTCGGCTACGGGGCAACTTCGCCATCGCCCTACGCGTGCTCTACGAGGCGCTCGACGGTGCCCAGGGCATCGATTTCAGGCGTTTGGTGACCCAAGCGGAACTCGAGCTCGGTTTGGTGTACACCGCCCTCGGCAACGAGCGCCAGGCCGAGACCTACCTCGAGCGGGCCGCCGCCTCGGCGGCGACCACGCAGCGGGCGGGGGATCTATTTCACGCCACCCTCGCCCTCGGTACGGTGGCGCTGCACCGGGGACGCCCCGAACGGGCTACGGCCTTCATGCGTCAGGCGCTCGACTCGGCGCGGGCGCCGGGGAGTACGGAGCGGCCCGCGGCACCCATCGCCTACCTCGCGCTACTCGATCTGCGCGCTGGGCGGTACGCGGACGCGCAACGGGCACTGACCGAGGCCGCGCTACTGAACATCGACGAAGCGGCGGAGCCGGAGTATCCGCCGGTCGTCCACCACGTGCGCGCGCTGCTCGCCGACCACGCGGGCCGGTCGTCCGAAGCCGAACGACTGGCCGTACTCTCGGCCGCACGCGCTGCCCCCGAGGAACGCCGGAGCTCGCTGCGGCTCGCGGCCGCCTTGGCCGAGCAACGGGGCGATCCGGCGGCTGCTCTAGCGCACGAGCGCGCCGCGTCCGCCTGCACGGGCGAACTACTCGACAACCTACGCGAGCGGCAGCTCCCGAACTTAGACATGCGTGCCGCCCTGCGCGAGAAGGAACGCGAGATCGAGGAGCTGACCCACATCAACGCGCTGCAGGGCGAGCTCATCGCGAAGAGCGAGGAGGTAGATCGGACCAACCGCGAGCTGGTGCAGGCTTACGAAGAGCTGCGCCAGTTTGCCTACATCGCGAGCCACGACCTCAAGGAGCCGCTCCGGCAAATCGGCTCCTACGTATCGCTGATCCACCGCAACTACGTAACGCAACTCGGCGGGGAGGCCGGCGAATTTTTCAGCTTCGTGACCGAAGGCGTGGCTCGGCTCAATCACCTACTGGACTCCCTGATGCACTACACCTCGATCGCCCGGCTCGACGGCCGCCGCAGTTGGGTCGATTTCGAGCGCGTCGTAGCGTCGGTCGACCGGGAGATGGCTTCCGCGATCCAGGAGAGTGAGGCGCAACTGACCTACGTAGATTTGCCCCGCGTACACACGAACGGCCAGCTGCTTCGTCACGTACTGGCTGCGCTCATGGACAATGCCGTCAAATTTCGGCGCGCGGAGATCCCGCCACGGGTACACATCCAGGTACGGACCGTCGGGGAGGAGTGGCTCGTATCGGTCAGCGACAACGGGATCGGGATAGATCCGGCGTACGCCGACAAGGTCTACGTCCTTTTCCAACGCCTGCACGCGCGCAGCGAGTTCGGGGGTACCGGCGTAGGGCTGGCCATCGCCCAAAAAACGGTTCAACGCCTGGGCGGGCGGCTCTGGTTCGAGGGGAATGCCGACGGTTCGCCCGGCACCACCTTCTACTTCACGCTCCCGCAAAACGCGACCCAAGCGGCTCAATGATCTCCGAAACGTCCGCAGTGGGCGCTTCGGTCGTCGAGCCAGGTCCGCTTGGCTTCGAACCGCCTCCGCTCCGCCTCCAGGCGGAGCTGCTCCCGCTCGGCACGCGTGTAGGTAAACGTGTCCGCCGGCAGCACGGGCTGGGTGGCGTAAGGCTCCTCGGGCGGCGGCTCGGCGCTCGGATCGTTGACGACCGCCGAGCGAAACAGCCAGGCCACCCCCATTCCGACGATGCCACCGAGCAGGTGACTCTCCCAACTTACGTGCAGTTGGTCCGGTAGAACACCCACGATCATACCCGAGAAGTAAAATAGGATCACCAGCGCGACCACCACGCTCTGCAGCGAGCGCTTAAAGACACCGAGCCAGAACAGGAAGCTCACCAGCGCGTAGGCCACGCCGGAGGCACCCACGTGCGATATCGTAACGTCCGCCCCCCAACCCTCGCCCCGGGCGAGCAACCAAACGGCCAACCCCGTCAGGAAGTAGAGCAGCACCATCGCGCGGAAGGCGATCCTCGGGAAGAAATAGACGAGCAGCACGATGGTGGCGAGCAGCGGTACCGAGTTATTGAAAAGGTGCCCCCAATCCCCGTGGGCGAGCGGCGCGGTAAGAATGCCGTGGAGCCCGTCTAGGCGCCGGGGCAAAATCCCCCAAGCCCCCGCCGAACCGCTCGCGAGCAACCTCAGCACGTGCAGTACCCACAAAAACCCGACGGCGGTGAGTGCGGCGCGAAGCGCCGTCGCGAACTGGCGGCGTTGATCAGCTAGCATTTCGATGGGCAAGAGGCTAGGTTAACACCTAAGGGCGCCTCACCGGTTACATTACGACCTCAATTTCTCCCAACTCACGCCACCACACGCATGGCCCCCGCCAATCCCGCCCTCGAACGCGCCGCCGCCCGCCTGGAACGAAACGGATACCTCGACCTCGCCGTCGATCCCACCCTCGACTTCGCCGCCGAAATCAATCGACTCAAAAAGGAGAAGAACGCGATCGTGCTGGCGCACTACTACCAGGAAGGTCCGATCCAAGACGTAGCCGACTACGTGGGCGATTCGCTGGGCTTGAGTCAGCAAGCCGAGTCGACCGACGCCGACATCATCGTATTCGCCGGGGTACACTTCATGGCCGAAACGGCCAAGATGCTCAACCCGGGCAAGAAGGTACTGCTGCCCGACCTCAAGGCGGGCTGCTCGCTGGCCGACTCGTGTCCGCCCCACCTGTTTCGTAAGTACAAGGAGAAGTACCCGGACCACGTGGTGGTGAGCTACATCAACTGTACCGCGGAGCTCAAGACCCTCACCGACGTGTGCTGTACGAGCACCAACGCCGTACACATCATCGAGTCGATCCCCGAGTCGCAGCCCATCATCTTCGCGCCGGACATCAACCTGGGCAAGTACTTGGTGAAGAAGACCGGGCGCGAGATGCGGCTGTGGAACGGCTCGTGCATGGTGCACGAGATCTTCTCCGACGAGAAGATCACCAAACTACTGTCCGCCAACCCCGAGGCTAAGCTCATCGCGCACCCGGAGTGTGAGCCGGACCTGCTCGAACGGGCGGACTACATTGGCTCTACGAGCGGACTGCTCCGCTACACGGCGACCAACACGGCGGTCAAGACCTTCGTCGTCGCCACCGAGGCGGGTATCATCCACCAGATGATCAAAGGGCGACCCGACGCCGAGTTTATCCCCGCCCCGCCCGACAACACCTGCGCCTGCAACGAGTGCCCCCACATGAAGCGCAACACCATGGAGAAGCTCTACACCTGCATGGAGTACGAGTTGCCGGAGATCGTCTTGCCCGATTGGATCGTCGAGGAAGGTCGCGCCTGCATCGATCGCATGCTCGAGGTGAGCGCCAAAGCGGGACTTTGATTCATGGCTGATTCCATCAAGCTACCGCAGCTCGTTTTGCCGCCGAGCGGCACGTTCCGGTTGCCGGCCTCCAAATCGCTCGCCAATCGGGCGCTCGTCATTCGTGCGCTCGCGGGCGCGGGCAGCGTGCAGCTACACAATCTGTCCGATGCGGAAGACACGGTGACGCTCGATAGACTGCTCGGCGAGGTAAGGGACGGCGCGACGCTCGATTGCGGTCCGGCCGGCACGACCTACCGGTTCCTCACCGCCTACCTCTGCACGCGGCCCGGCACCCAAACCCTTACCGGCAGCGAGCGCATGCTCCGGCGCCCGATCGCCCCGCTCGTGGACGCACTCCGCGAGCTCGGTGCCGAGGTCGAGTACGTCGGCGAGGAGGGCTACCCTCCCCTGCGCATCGGTGACGCCCCGCTCCGCGCGACGGCGAGCGTGCGTTTGCCCGGCGACGTGTCGAGCCAGTACCTCAGCGCACTCCTGCTCGTGGCCCCCGTTTTGCCGCAAGGCCTAACCCTGCACTGGACGGGCGAGCTCGTGAGCAGACCGTACCTGGAGATGACGGTGGCCCTCATGCGCCACTTTGGGGCCGTAGCCCGCGTGGAGGACGACGGCATCCGGGTGGAGGGCCGCCCGTACACCGGCGGCGACTACACCGTGGAAAGCGACTGGTCGGCCGCCTCCTACCCCGCCACCTGGCTCGCCCTCGCCGACGCCGGTACGGAGCTCTACCTGCCCAACTTACGCGCCGACTCGCTGCAGGGCGATCGGCAACTCACCGAGTGGGTGGCCGAGTGGAACGTAACGTCCGAATTCGACGAGGGGGGGCTTCGCTTCCGCAAAACAGCGGGCGAAGCACCGGCCGACTGGGAGTGCAATTTCGAAACGAGCCCCGACCTAGCCCAAAGCTTCGCCGTGCTCTGCGGCCTAACCGGAACGATCGGCCTGTTTACCGGGCTACAGACCTTGCGCATCAAGGAGACGGATCGCATCGCGGCCCTGCGCGATGAGCTCGCCAAAGTGGGCGTATCGTTCGCGAAGCTCCCGCCCCGCTTCGCACCCAACACCAAGCGCGAGTACCACATGGTGCAGGAGCTCGCGCAGTGGGAGGAGGCGCCATCGGTGGCGACTTACCACGATCACCGTATGGCGATGTCTCTTGCGGCCCTGGCGTTTCGCGGACCCGTCGTAATCGAAGATCCGGGTGTGGTCGGCAAGAGCTTCCCGCGCTTTTGGGACGAGCTGAGGAAACTATCCGGACCGTTCGAAGTAGCGTGAAGACGGTTAGGAGCCCAAACGAGTGAACCCGTTCGGCGGACTTAGCGGGCGAGAACAGCCGCTGTACTAAAGGGTTAATTCGGGTACCGTTAGCCTCTAAAACTCGCTCGCGCATGAGCTCCGAAAAACAGAAAGCCTCCTTCGAATCCCTTATCCGAGGAGAGAAACCCGTCCTCATCGACTTTTACGCCGATTGGTGCGGACCCTGCAAGGCCTTCGCTCCCCAACTCGCGAAGTTCAAGCGGGAGATGGGCGACCAGGTACGGGTCGTCAAGATCGACGTAGACCGCAATCCGGAGCTCGCCGGCAAGCTCGGCGTGCAGAGTATCCCCACCGTTATGATCTACCAGCGCGGGGAGCAGAAGTACCGTGAGGCCGGGGCCCGCCCGATCGCGGAACTGAAAGCGAAGGTGTTGGAGTTAGCCGGCTAGCGCCTCCCTACGGCGAGCTCGGCCAGACGAGCCAAACCGCGATCCCGAGGAGTACGACCCCACCGAACTGTTGCAGTGCCTTCTGTCGGTCGGGACGCGTGGCGAAGGTTTGGTTGAGCTTACCGGCGAGCAGGGCCACCGCGCTAAATACAACGAGCGTACACGCGATGAAGGTAGCTCCGAGCAGTACCGTCTGGCCGAAGGCGGCACCCCGCGCGGGATCGACGAACTGGGGGAACAAGCCGAGAAAGAACAAGACCACTTTGGGGTTGAGCAGATTGGCCATTACGCTCTGCCGGAATACAGTCCACAGCGACTCCGGTGGCAGCGTACCTACGGAAGTCCCGTGGGCTCGCTTCATCATCCGTACCCCGAGGTAGACCAAATACAGTGCCCCCACGTACCGGATGACACCGAAGATTTGCGGGCCCGAGGTCAGGGCTGCGGCGATCCCGAAGGCGACCACCAGCGTGTGGACGATGTTGCCGAGCGAAAACCCGAGCGCCGCGGCCAGTGCCGAGCGCGGACCCTGCGCGAGCCCGCGACCTAGAACGTACAAGATGTCCGGCCCGGGCGTGATGGCCAGTGCGAGCGAAACGAGGACGAAGGTGCCGTAATGCTCCGGTAGCTCTACCATGCTAGCTCACGTAGCGCCGACGAACCAACTTGACGAAGGTTCGGGCGGCGCTACGTTTCTCCTCCTTAGCCCAGTCGTAGTGGGTCGCCGGGCCCGCGGCGAGGTAGGCGACCGCATCGTCGTAGCTGGTCAGTCCGTTGAGGTGCTTGAGGGCGGCGTTGAACTCCGCAGAATCGTTGCCGAACAGCTGACTCTTGGTAACCAGGGTATCGTTGATGCCGAAGGCGCGGTGCAGATCGGTGATCGGCTGCGTGGCCAGTCTGTCGGAGAGCTCGTTCCCGCGCTCGACGGCGAAAAGCTCCTTTAGCTCTGGACTGAGGGCAGTTTTCTCGGGAACCGCAGGCGCGGGAGCCTCGAGCTCGACGGGGGCGAGCGTCGCGGGCTCGGGCGTAGACGACGGCGTGGGTTCCTCGGCTTCGGCAACGGGTTCGATCCGGCGCGGGGGTGCGTAGGGGCGCTTCGGCACCTGGTGCTCGATGCGCCGGAGGTCCTGCTCCACGTCCGGTGGAATCTGGATCAGTTTGGGTTTGGGGGCTCCGTGCCTGAGCGGTTGCCCGGATTCGCGCTCGGCGTCCGAGGGGACGAACTCCACGCTGGGTTTCGGCGGCCGCGGTCGATCGCGCTCGCGCTCGTGCCGCGTGTTTGTGCTCGCGCCATTCGATTTGGGCTCGATCGCGGGCTGCGGGGCGGGTGCCGACGTGCCCTCCGCACCGTCGGTGAGGCTTTCGTAGAACCTACGAACGTACTCCCGCAACAGGTCACGTTCGAGCGCCGAGGGCTCCGTGTCGAGGTCTTCGAAAAGTCGGTTGATACGTCTTAGCAGAGTGCGTGCGCTCGTCAGATCCATAGCGTAAGCAAGGTAGTCGGGCCTACCTTTGTTGCCTATGTTCCTGGAGCCACATTTTAGGAGTCAGCGTAAAGGCTGGATCGAGGCGATTAGTGGCTCTATGTTCTCCGGAAAGACCGAGGAGCTGATCCGTAGGTTGCGGCGCGCCGAGATCGCGGGGCAGCAGGTCCTCGTGTTCAAGCCGAGTACCGACGCGCGTTACCACGCGCGCGACGTGGTGTCGCACGATCGATCGGCATTCCCCGGGCGGGCGCTAACGCGGGCCACGCGAATGCTGGATCTGGCGGGCGAAGTAGCGGTAGTCGGCGTAGACGAAGCACAGTTCTTCGACGCCCGTCTACCCGAAGTCTGTGAGGAGCTCGCCGAGCGAGGTCACCGGGTGATCGTAGCCGGTTTGGATATGGATTTCAGGGGAAAGCCGTTTGGCCCCATGCCGGCTCTACTAGCGGTCGCGGAGTACATCACGAAAGTCCACGCCATCTGCGCGCAGTGCGGGAATTTGGCTACGCACAGCTACCGACTCACCGACGGGGCGGACACCGTGTACATAGGTGCGAGCGAAGCGTACGAAGCGCGCTGTAGACACTGTTTCCGGATGGGCGCCGTTTTGCCGTTCGAGCGTAAGGAGCGGGGGGGTACGCAAAATGGTCACGGCAACTCCGCCCCCGTACCCGCCCCGGGTATTCAGCAGCGGCTCCTCGACTAACTAGCTGGCCTGAGCTTGGCCACTGGCCTTGACCTTGAGCATGCGGCGGATCTCGGCGAGCGTGGCCTCGTCCGCGTTCGAGAGGTTACTGATCAAATCGCCGTCGATCTCCGCGAGCGGAACCGAGCTCACCGCGGGTTGGGACTCCGGCTCAACCGCCTTGGGCGGGGTGGTGACCTGACGGCGGTCGAGGAGTGGCGGAATGATTTGGGCGAGCTTGTCCAAGTTGTTCTTGAGTACGAATCCGCTCGCGCCCTTAAGGATGGTATCGGCGGCCAGCTCTTCGTCGTTGAGCGCACCCGTCACGAACACAAAGGGCACCACGGGGGCGTGGGCCCGCGCGAACATCAGCGCTTCGATACCCGAGTAGCGCGGCAGGCGGTAATCGGCGAGAATGAAGTCGGGGTTTAGCGTAAGGACGGCATTCTCGTAGTCGGACTGAGTGGCCGTAACGCGGATGTCGACCTCGTCCATCATCTTAGTCAGGTAGCGGCGCAAGAGGAATACATCCGGCTCACTGTCCTCGAGAAGAATGATGCAGTACTTGCTTTGGGGCATAGAAAGGTGTTGGTGCAACAGACCCTGCACGTACGGGGCGTGACGAAAGGTTTGCGAAGCTAACGCCCCGCGTACGTACGTGCTCGGCGACGAACCACAATTTGTTCGGAGGCACCGGAGACGAAAGGCGCGAGCACTACGAACCGCGGCTCGACCCGGTTAAGAGCTTAGCTAGGCGGTGCCGTAGAGGCGCATAAATGCTAATTTTTGATCCCATCCCAAGGGCAAGGTCAAGCGGAAATTATGAAGCGGATGTAAGCTTCGAGATAATACGTGTACATTATGTTACGATGGATCAATCTGGACTTTACAATGACATACTGGACTTTACAATGACATATATGTATGGTCGCAGCGTCCGTAAATGGACTACCATCGGCGGCGGTACTGCAATGTATTAAAATTTAAATGCTCGTTGGCGGATAGGCCTCACCGCGCGCGCGCGGTTGTGGTCGCGAACAGCCACCGGTCAAATACCTTTGTCCGCGCCGGTAACAACCACCCGGAAAGATGGTACGCGGAGGGCGTCTCACTGAAACCGGGCGGGTATGTTAGCGTTCTACGCTGCTGATGTTCTCCAACCTCACCTTCCACTTCGGTCAGTATATAGAGCTGTTACGCGATGCGTTCAGCCGACCGGAGAAGCTTCAGATCTACTGGCGCGAAACCCTGCGCCAAATGGACGACATCGGCGTCGGCTCGCTCATCATCGTCGGCATCATCGGTATCTTCATGGGTGCGGTGGCGGCCGTTCAGTTCGCCTACCAGCTCGACGGGCAGCTCGTGCCGGACTACTACATCGGCTACATCGTGCGCGACCTCGCCATCATCGAGTCCGCCCCCACCATCACGTGCCTCGTGCTCGCCGGTAAGGTGGGTTCCAACATGGCCTCGGAGATTGGCGGTATGCGCCAAAAGGAACACATCGACGCCATGGAGATCATGGGGGTCAACACGGCCGCCTTCTTGATCTTACCCAAGATCGTCGCCGCGCTCGTTATGATCCCGCTGCTCGTGGCCATCGCCGCCGGCGTCGCCATCGCGGGCGGGTACCTCGCCGTCGTCATCCCGGGAACCATCCCCAGCTCGAGTTACGTCAAGGGGCTCCACACGTTTTTCGATTCGTACAACGTGTTCATCATGTTCGTAAAGGCCTTCATCTTCGCCTTTATACTCACCACCGTGAGCTGCTACAAGGGGTATTTCGTGCAGGGGGGATCCGTCGAGCTCGGGGCCGCGAGCACGCAGGCCGTGGTGGTGAGCGACATCTTGATCTTGCTGGCGGACTTCTTCATCGCCGTAGCGCTCACGGGCTGATCGACGCACGCCTCGGTTTCGCTTTCGCTAAAACACCCCCAATCGGTCCACCGCTATGATCCGCTGCGATAACGTCAAGAAATCTTTCGGGGAGACCGAGGTCCTCAAAGGCATTACCACCCAGTTCGACTCCGGCAAGTGCAACCTCATCATCGGACTTTCGGGGGCCGGCAAAACGGTGATGCTCAAGCTGTTGGTCGGGCTCATGAGCCCGACGAGCGGCGATATCTTCTACGATCAGCAAAACTTCAGTCAGCTCGAGGACGACCGGCTTCGCGAACTACGCATGCAGGTTGGTATGCTCTTCCAGGGGTCCGCGCTGTTCGACTCCATGACGGTGCAGGAGAACGTGATCTTCCCGCTGGAGATGTTCACCAACCTCTCCCGCGCCGAAATGCTCGACCGCGTCAACGATACGCTCGAACGGGTCAACCTCGAGGGCGCCAACGATAAGTACCCGAGCGAGGTCTCGGGCGGGATGCAGAAACGGGTCGGCATCGCCCGGGCCATCATCCTGAAGCCGAAGTACCTATTCTGCGACGAGCCCAACTCGGGGTTGGACCCCAAAACCAGCATGGTCATCGACGAGCTCGTGCAGTCGATTACCTACGATCAGGACATCACGACCGTGATCAATACGCACGACATGAACTCCGTCATGGAGATCGGCGACAACATCAACCTGCTGCACCTCGGCAAGCTCGTGTGGCGCGGCAACAAGAACGAGGTCCTCACGAGCGACAATGAGTTTCTAGAAAACTTCATCTTCGCGAGTCCTTTTTTACAACGCCTCCGCAACGCCGCACTAGGCAGAGATTAAGTCGATTCGGGCTCCCCCCCTGGGCCAGTGAACCTCCAAGATTGACGAGGATTCATCCGAAACCTTCCGCGCGAATCCGTATGTTCGCGCCCGCTTAGCCACTAGGTTAGGCGACTCACCCTTTGCCCGGGTGGTGAAATTGGTAGACACGCACGCTTGAGGGGCGTGTGCTTTAACCGGCGTGCTGGTTCGAGTCCAGTTCCGGGCACACTGACGAAAGGCTCACGGCAACGTGGGTCTTTCGTCGTTTAGCGCCGCCCGCCCGTCGAATCGCTTTACATAGCGGTTTCCGTTATTGCGCTAACGTTATGAGCTGCTTAAGTTTATGGACGCTCGGCAACCCTATTTCGCCGCCGAGCATACTTACTTTAGTAACCTCGTTAGAGGCCCGCGTCTCGCCCCCAGAATCCGGTGCCCCCCACTCCAGCGTAGCACCTAACATCATGAAACAAGTACGTTTACCAAGCTCGCAGTCTTCGCCGACCCCCGAGGCCGCCGAGCTCCGTTCAACCCGGGATCGATCCGTCAAAGGGTGGGCAGCACGCTGGTGCCGGGCTTACGGCCGCTCCGCCGACGAAACACTAACGGCCGCCGGAGCGGACGAGGCCGAGGTTTGGATGGAGTACCACAATCCCATGCTCGGCTTGACCGGGGTCGGCGACCCAGCCAGCTGAGCCAACCACCGGCGGACCTTTACCGTTCGGTAGGCGATGCCTCCGCCAACTGAAACACGCACTAGCGCTCCTGTAAACCAGGAGCAAGCCATCTGGACGGTCCTACAAAACGTCCCCGATCCCGAAGTCCCGGCCATTAGCGTCGTCGAGCTCGGCATCGTCCGCTCGGTGGTACTCACCGGCGGCGATTGGGTAGTCACCGTAACGCCTACCTACAGCGGCTGTCCGGCCGTGGAGGCGATCAACGTCAACATCTTGGCCGCCCTGCAGGAGGCCGGCATCTCGAACGCGCGGGTCGAGAGCACGATCTCTCCGCCGTGGACGACCGACGACATCACCGCGCGGGGGCGCCGGAAGCTCCTCGCCTACGGAATCGCTCCCCCGCACGGTAGCGCGAGTAAACAGAGTCTTACCGGCGGGGACAAACCGCGAGCCTGCCCCCTGTGCGGGAGCACGCACACCGAGCTGCTCAGTCAGTTCGGTTCTACCTCCTGCAAGGCGCTGTACCGTTGCACCGACTGCCGCGAGCCTTTCGACTACTTCAAGTGCCACTGAGCGCGGGGCGCTCGACACTTCGACTATCTTGCCCGCATGCCTGAAACCGTGCTGAGCGCCCGGGTTGGCGCGGTGCTCACCCTCACCCTCAACCGACCTGCCGCCTACAACGCCTGCACCCGCGAGCTCGCCCTCACCCTGCAGGAGCAGCTCAGCGCAGCGGGTGCGGACGACTCGGTGCGTGCCGTAATCGTAACCGGCGCCGGACGGGCCTTCTGCGCCGGGCAGGACATCGGCGAGCTAACGGGGGAAGACGCCCCGCCCATCGAGAAGATCCTCAGCGAGCACCTCCACCCCATCGTGCGGCAGATTCGCGGTCTGCGGAAACCCGTCATCGCCGCCGTCAACGGCGTTGCCGCGGGTGCCGGAGCGAGTTTCGCGCTGGCCTGCGACATCACCGTAGCCAGCGACAGAGCCAGCTTCATTCAGGCCTTTTCCAAAATCGGGCTCATCCCCGACAGCGGCAGCACCTGGACGCTGCCCCGTTTGGTGGGTCGGCAGCGCGCCACGGCCCTGATGATGACCGGCGACCCCGTAGACGCAGCCACCGCCGAGCGTATCGGCATGATCTACAAGTCCGTACCCCACGATACCCTGCTAGACGAAGCCAACGCCCTCGCCGAGCGTCTAGCCGCTATGCCCACCCGCGCCTTGGCGCTGACGAAGCAGGCCGTCGACGCCAGTGCCACCAACCCCCTCGATACACAGCTGGACCTAGAAGATCGCCTACAACGGGAAGCCGCCCAAACCGCCGATTACGCCGAAGGGATCGCCGCGTTTATCGCCAAACGTCGTCCCAGCTTCGGCGGTGCCTAGCGCGTATGGCCCCACGCTCCTCCCCCCACCAACTCGCCCTCGATATTCGCGCCGGTAGCCGGCGGGCACTCGCCCAAGGGATCACACTGGTGGAAAGCCTCCGACCCGGAGACCGGCCGCTCGCGCTCGCGCTACTCGGCGAACTCGCGGCCGCCCCGTCCGCTCCACGGAGCACGGGGCCTCCGAGTTGGCGGGTAGGGATCACGGGAAGCCCCGGGGTCGGGAAAAGCACCTTCATCGAGCGGCTCGGCACCCGGTGGATTGAAGCGGGACACAAGTTGGCCGTGCTCGCCGTGGATCCGAGCTCCTCGCGCACCCACGGGAGTATCCTCGGCGACAAGACGCGTATGCCGAAACTCGCCGCGGAGCCTCGCGCCTTCGTACGACCGAGCCCGGCGGGTACGACCCTCGGCGGGGTAGCCCGCGCTACCCGCGGCACGATCGCGCTGTGTGAGGCGGCCGGCTACGACCGAATCCTCGTAGAGACCGTTGGCGTGGGCCAGAGCGAGACCACGGTCCGCCAGCTGTGTGATTTCATGACCCTGCTCGTGCTGCCCGGCAGCGGCGACGAGCTGCAGGGCATCAAGCGGGGCATCGTGGAGCTCGCCGACCTGGTCGTGATCCACAAAGCCGACGGGGAACGACAGCGCTCGGCCAGCGATACCGCCTCCGACTACCGCAGGGCGCTACACCTACAGCCCGAGCGTACCGACGGGTGGACGCCCCGCGTGATCACGGCCAGCTCCGTGAGGGAGGATGGCCTAACGGGTTTTAGCGAAAGCCTGGCTGCTTTTTGGAATGGCGTAAGTTGGCCCGACTTGCTGCGCTACCGCGGCGAGCAAGCGGCTTCCGCCTTCAGCGATCACTGGGGATCGGAACTGCTTGCAAATTTGCGCGCGAGGCCGGTGGTGCGAACGTTGCTCGAGGCGGAGCTAGCGGCCCTGAGGTCCGGCCAACGAACCGTAGACGCCGCGGTAGCTAAGCTGGTAGCGCGCGTGCTACGCGATGATTTAAGCCTATGAAAACCCTCCGTGCCGTCTACCGAATCGTGGCTTTCCTGGCCGCGCTCACCTGGTACGCCGCGCCCCTGTGGATTCGCTCGGCGCGCGGCCCGATCGACTGGGACCACCACCAGGCGGTGCGCCAGCGGTTTTGCCGCAAGGCGATGCAAATTTTGGGCATCCGGCTTCACGTGGAGGGGGAACCTTACCGTGCCGGGACCTGCATCTACGTATCGAACCACCGCAGCTGGCTCGATCCCTTCGTGGAGATGAGCGTGGTGTGGGCCTTCCCGGTGGCGAAGGCGGAAATCGCCAAGTACCCCATCGTGTCGCAGGGCGCGCGGGCCACGGGGATCCTGTGGGTGGACCGCAACAGCCGCAGCTCGCGCCAGTCGACGATGGGCGAGATGGTGCGCGAGGTCAACGACGGCCACAACATCCTCATCTACCCGGAGGGTACTACGAGCGTGGAGGTCACTACCCTACCCTTCCGGCGCGGTGGCTTCGGGGTGGCGCAGGAGTGTGACGTCCCGGCCGTACCGCTGGCCATCGCCTACCCCGACAGCAGCTACCACTGGGGCGTCGGGGTGAGCTTGTGGGACAGCTACGTGCGCCTCGCCGGCGAAAAGCGCACCGACGTGTACCTCTACATCGGGACCCCGCAGCGCATCACCGACAGCGCGGCCGACGTGGCCGCCGTACGCGAGCAGATCGACCGGCTGTTGCTAAAACACGACGCCAAATTCCACCCCGGGAGCAACTCGCCGCTTAACTCGCCGCCGCCAAAGCGGCTTCCCGCAGGCTGAGCTCCCGGAGGTTCGGGTTGGGGTGTGCTTCCGCCCGGTGGCCGGTACGGGCTACGTAGTGCTGGTGACGCGCCTCGGCCTCCCAGAAGATCTGGGCGGGCAGCACCACCGTAGACACGGCGAGACCGGACTCCCGGAGCAACTCGATCGCTCGTTGAGCGAGGATCTGCTCCTTGGCCTTGCGGTGGAACACGACCGAGCGGTACTGCCCACCTCCGTCGCGCCGATCGATCGTCGCGTCGTGGAAGCTGAAGAAAGCTTTCAGTAGGTAAGGGAAACGGGTGAGGTCCGGGTCGTAGGTAACTTCGACCACCTCGGAGTGTCCGGTTGTCTTCTCGCAGACCTCGTGGTAGCTCGGATCCATCTTCCAGCCCCCCATGAAGCCGACGCGCGTGGAGGTCACGCCGTGGAGTTGACTGAACAGGTGTTCCTTCCCCCAAAAGCAGCCGCAACCGAACGTGGCGGTGGCTAGACGGGGATTTGGATCTGGCGATCCGGGTGTGTTTGGTTCCATTGGACTGCAGGTATAAACTTGACCGAAAGGCTGTTGACGCAGTGCCGGGTATTTTTCGCAGTAAGTCGTTCGCCGGAGAAGACGTGGCCGAGGTGACCCCCGCAGTTGCTACACAAGATCTCAGTCCGGCGCCCATCGGCGTCGGTCTCGTGCGTTACCGCACCGGGGATCTCGTCGTCGAAGGAGGGCCAGCCGCAGCCGCTGCTAAATTTGGCGCTGCTGGGGTAAAGCGGGTTCTCGCAGCGACGGCACACGAACATGCCGGGGGCGTAAAACTTATCGTACTCCCCCGTGAAGGGGCGCTCGGTACCCTTGTTCACGATAACGTATTCTTCCTCTCTGCTGAGTGTATTCCAGTCTTTTCGGTCGAGTGGCATGGTTAGGGCTGTAGTTAGATTTGGCAAGTGGAGCAACGCCTCCGGCATGGTGCTGTTTACCGGATCCTCACAACGCTCGGTAAGCCAACAGACGTGCCAGCTTAATTCGCAGCATGCAACTCGATCTACTGCGCGAGCACCTCGACGCCTTCGTCGGTGCCCTCGCCGGGGGGTACCAAACGCCACTCACTCACCTCTACGAGAGTATAGCGCTCTGGCAAAACGAGTGGCCACCGACCGGCGTGTCCGAGCTGGCACCCACCCTAGAGCGGGCCATCGGCAACACGCAGACGCGGCGCCTGTGGCAGGGCCACGCCTACTTTCCGAAGGAGGTTTTGCTGGAGCTGACCCGCCACAGCCCGGAGATGATAAACCTCGCACTCGCACAACTCTTCGACGAGAAAGCGGAGCTCGGGGACCGCTTCAGCAAGTTCAACTTCGTGCTCGATCAGATGCTCGACGACGTGCGCCGCACCCGACCGCTCAAGGCCCCGGTCACGCACTACCACGACGATTACCGGGCGCCGAGCTTGTACACGACGCTACGTCTGCCCGCCACGCACGCCTACTTCGAGCCGGGGAGCTACCTCGCGGCGCTCGGGCGACTCCGGGCACCCGACGTGGGGCGGGTAGCGGACGCGGGCCGCTTCGCGAAGAGCGTGCGGGTGATCAATACGTTTCTCGCCAAAGACGAGCGCATGCCGCACGCTCACCTCGGCCGGCTCGAGAGTACCGATTACCGGGGTCCCGCCGCCCTACTCGCGAGCGAGTTCTTTCACTTTTTAAGTACCGAGAAGGGCAAGTAGTGGGTGCGGGTACGACTCGATTCGGTCCACGAGCTGGCACGAAGTACGTAGGTACCAACGGGGACTACCTCGCCCCCGGTGGAGACGCCGTCCCAGGTCCATCTGCCCGCCCTGCCGGCCGACACACTCGCGGAGGGTGCGTATACGCTTCGCCCCAGCAGGTCTACCACCTCAAAATCGATGAGGGTACCCGGTTCTTCGAACGCGAAGCTGACTTCCAGCAGGTCTTCGTAGCCGTCGCCATCCGGGCTCACGCGCTCGGAGAGCAGCCGGATCCGGGCGTCGGTACCGCCGGCTGACGCCGACTGGGGTCGGGTGCTGGCCTGCGAGTTGCCGCGCCCGGGCGTGCCGGAGGGCGGACCGAGGGCGGCACTCGTCCAGTTGCTCGCCGATCCGCTCGGTCCGAGCGCGTCGATTCGCTCCAGCGAAACACCGTCCGTGTTCGCGTACGCTCGATTGTGCCAGCGCTGGGTATAGCAGACCCGCTCGATGACCCGCTCGTTCGGGGGTGAGAATACGAGCAGACAGTCCTCTTCGCCCAACGTCGGTACCTCCGCTGCCACCACGCTGCCGGTAGGTAGGTTCGGATAGCGACCGGCCAGTAGCAGCGGCTCGGCGGCGAGCACCACGAACGCGCCGGGTACTACGCTGAGCGAATCCTCCGCCGCGGCGATCCGCTGCACCTCCCCAGCTCGGTCGACCAGCGCGAGCCGGATCGCGGCCGTCGAGAGCGGGTGATCGCTTCGGTTGATCAGCTCCACCCACCGACCGTCGCCACGCAGCGGATCGTACATGATCTCATTGATGCCCCAGTCGCCCCGCTCGGGGGCCAGCGCCGAACCCGTACGCAAAACCCGCTCGCTTACCCCAGCCCCCGGCACACAACTGCCGGCCGTGGATGCGAGGCCTACGCCCACGGTGCCGCCCCGCGGCACGGGATCGCCCAACGTCAGCCGGTAGGTCCCGAGTGCCTCCGTCCCTTCAGCGACCCCATCGAGTCGGGTTCCGCTTACGCGAAAACTCCCGTCGGCGCGCGCGAGGACGCGATTGACGGAAACGAGGAGTGTGACCGAATCGAGGAGCGAAAGCGCATTCAGCTGCAGGCTATCGCGTGCTGTACCGACTCGAATCGAGTTGGCTTCCCCCGGGGTCCCGCCGGCCAGCGAGGTGCTGCTCGCCCAGTTCGCAGCCCCCAGTACGCACGGCTCGGCTAGGTCTACGCGCTCGAGGCTCCAGCCGCCGTCCCGCTTACCCGCGCTGTGCCAAGCCGGGCGGAAGTCGAGTTGGTCGAGCAGGATCCCGTCGGCGCTCACCAGTTCCAGTCGCGCACCGGAGTTGCTGAGCGCCGGGAAGTCGGGTAACGTCCGCAGCGACGTACCGGCGACCGCCCGCTTCGCCAGCGCGAGGTAGGCCCGGGGGGGCAGTAGCGTATCCGGCAACACGGCCTCGGCGGTACGGGTGGTAAGCAGCACGCCACCGAGGGACAGCGCGGAGTCGGTATTGTTGTACACCTCGAGGTACTCCACCTCGGGTAGGCCGACGGGGGGCGTCGGATCGGCCATGAGCTCGGTGAAGAGCAGATCGAAGCGCTCGCGGGGCCGGGCCGCCCCGGTTTCCGGGGGCGGTCGCAGCGGTGTCGAGCTGGTGTCTACGGTCAAGTTGTCGAAGTAGAAGCGACCGTTACGGGTGCTGGTGTAGCGCAGCTCGAGTCCGACGTAGGCGCCGGCGAGCGGTTTCGCGGAAGCACCCTGCGCCCGAGCGAGCGCCCGGCCCGACCCGAGCTCGTCGACGCGCAACGACCAGGCGCCGGGCGGCGTACGGCAGACCTCCACGCGTACGGCCAGACTGTCGCCCGCGGCCGTACCGGGCTCGGTGGCGAGTACCAACGTCGCCCTGTCGGACTCCCGACGGTAAAGGGAGTAGGCGTCGTCCCCGCCGGCCACGCCGCCGAAATCGAGGTAGTACCCCGTGGCCGGCTCGGCGGAGTCGAGCGGGAGGTCGCTCGCCAACCAAAAGCGCGCTCGGTTGCTGGCGGAAGGCGAGAAGCCGAGCTCGGCGTTTAGGCTCCAGCAGGCGCTGTCGCGCGTCGGTGCCGGCAACCACACGGCGGCTCGCTCCGCGCTGCCCCCTCGCTCGTCGAGCAGCCGCAGTCGCCCCTCTCGAAACCGGAAGGCGCCCGTATCCCCGGACCAAGCCAAGCCGACGGAAAACCCGGCGTCGAAATCCTCGACGAGCTTTTGCGCGAGGCCCTCCGCGCTGCTGCAAAACAAGATACTTCCGAGCAGCAGGACCGCCCTCGATCCCCGAAAAACGTCGGCCGGCAAACTACACACGCCGGGAAGGTATCCGTACCGGGCGTTAAACCGGCCTAGCCGCTAGCTTTGCACCTCGCAAAAGGAGTAGAAATGAGAGTTGCTATCGTGGGGGTGACCGGCTTGGTGGGGTACGAGCTGTGCAGGGTGCTGGAGGAGACGAATTTTCCGGTAACCGAACTGGTTCCCTGTGCCTCGGAGCGGTCCGTGGGGAAGCAGGTGGTGTTCGGGGGGCAGAAGTACCCCGTGATCTCGCTCGCCGACGGGGTGGCGGCTCAGCCCGACATCGCACTCTTTAGCGCGGGGGGGAGTGTGAGTTTGGAGTGGGGGCCCCGATTTGCGGAAGCGGGTACGATCGTGGTCGATAACTCGAGCGCTTTCCGCATGGACCCGGACAAGAAGCTCATCGTGCCCGAGGTAAACGGGGAGACCCTGACCGCGGCGGACCGGATCATCGCCAACCCGAACTGCTCGACCATCCAGATGGTGGTTGCCCTGGGCGAATTGCACAAGGCTTTCGGACTCAAGAGGCTAGTCATTAGTACTTACCAATCGTTTACGGGTACCGGCATGAAAGCCGTGCACCAGTACGAAGAGGAGCGCGCCGGGCGCGAGGTGCCCCGATCCGAAGCGGCCTACCCCTACCCCATCTTCGAGAACTGCCTACCCCACTGCGATGTGTTCCTCGACAACGGCTACACGAGGGAGGAGATGAAGCTCGTGCACGAAACGCGCAAGATCATGGGCATCCCCGGGCTTCCGGTTACGGCCACGGCCGTTCGCGTACCCGTGCACGGTGGCCACTCCGAAGCTTTGAACGCGGAATTCGAACGGCCCTTCGAGCTCGATAGGGTGTACGCGCTGCTCCGCGGTACGTCCGGGCTCATCGTTCAGGATGACCCCGCGACCCTGAGCTACCCTATGCCCAGATATGCCAAAGGGCGCAACGAAGTGTTCGTGGGTCGCGTTCGCCGGGATGAAAGCCAGCCCAATACACTCAATCTCTGGGTCGTTGCCGATAACTTGCGCAAAGGTGCCGCCACCAACGCCGTGCAAATCGCTAAAGCGCTCGTGGAGCGTGGGCTCGTCGGTGAGGCGGTAGCAGCTTAGTATCGAATTACAACCAAATCAATCATGTCCGACCGCTTCGTGACCTGGGGCACACGCGACGGCGAGCGCCGTCTGTTCACTTTCGAGCTCGACCCCGAAGACGCCCAGATCGTGCGGCGCGTACTCCCGCCGGCGGCCAGCTCGGAGGATTTGCTGCAAACGATCCTCAACGGCTGGAAGCAGTTTACGCCCATTGCCTACCCCGAGGGTACGGAGGTCGATGTCGCCGAGCTGACCAGCGCGGGCACCATCGTACCCGACGGCGCCGAGGTGGAGGATAAGCTCCGTGTAGCCAGCGCCGAGCGCGAGTGGCCCTTCGACGTGGTGAGCGCGCGCATGCGCAAATCTTTCGCCGCGGAGTTTGAGGAGATGCGCGACTTCATCTTCGGACTCGAAGATTTCGACGAGGCCACCTTCGAGCGACTCAAAGGGACCTGGGATCGCGTGCAGCGCGAGGTCGACGCGAAGGTGCTTCGCTACGAGCACCTGCAAAGTTTGCGGAAGGACTCCGACGGGCTCTTCGATCGTCTCAAGCGCCTGCGTCGCGGCAAGGAGAAGACGGTGCGCACGCGAAGCCGCGGGGTGCGCGACGCCTTCCGGGCCAAACTGGCCGAAGCCCAGCAGGAGTTAGAGCGGAAGGGCGATTTGCGTAAGCTCTTCAATCGGCTCCGGGAGATCCAGAACGAGGTGAACAAAGCGCAGTTGGCGAGGGAGGATCGCAACAAGCTCCGTAAGAGTCTCGACGAACTTTTTAAAGCCACCAAATCGGAGATCGATTCTACGGGGGCGGACGCCGGGCACCTCTCGCAGCAGCGCGAGCGTCTGGAATCCAGACTCCGCGGCCTCGACGGCGCCCTGAACCGCATGGAGTACTCCCTGCGTCGCGATACCAACAACATCGACTACGAGCGGCGGCAGATCGAGCGTTCCGGCAACCAGCTCGCCGTGCAACTTGGGGCAGCCAAGGTGCAAATGCTCGAACAGAAAACGGGCGGTAAACAGGCGAAGCTGGACGACATGCTCGCCACCCGCGCCGACTTGGTAAAAAAGCTCGAGAAGCTGCGTAAGCGTGAAGAACGCGCGCTCAGTAAAAAGGCCGAACAACAGGCGGGGAAGGCAAACGCGACACCGGTTGCCTCCTCGGACGGTAGCAGCAAGCCGAGCGGCAAGACGCGCAAACGGAACCGCAATCGACAGCGCTTGGTACCTCAGCGTTTGATGTTCGACGTTTCGACGGTGGTCGGACTGCTGCTCGGCGAAGAACCCGCTCGCCCGCGGCCGAAAGCAGACGCCGCCGCGCAAACCGAATCGAGCACTCCCGCACCCGAGGAGCCCCCGGCTACCAACCAGGCTGAAACCACTACCGAGGGACTGGTCCACGCCGCACCGTCGGTAGAGCTTAGCCTTCCTGCACCCCCGGAGGCCACTACCTCCGCACCAGCCGAAGCTGCGCCGTCGAGCCCGCCTGCCGAAGCCTAGCGAAGTAGACGCCGGCCGGGTAGGAGCCCAGGTCGAGCTTGTGCCGAGCGCGGGTAGCATCGAGCGGGTGCGAGCTGAGCACCCGGCCGTTTGCACCAACTAGCTCCAAGGCCCCGGCACCGGGCGCAAACTCGAGGGTAACCTCGCCGGCGCTGGGGTTTGGGTAGGCCGATAGGTACGTGGGGATGTCGACTTCTTGTATTGAAGTGGTCACTCGGTTATAATCGACGAACGTCCCTGCCCCCGGGGCGGTAGCGCGGGCCAGTTGTTCCGCGTCGAGTACGACCCGCGCTTCGCCGTTGTAGAGTACCCCGTCGAGCACGGCGATCTCGTCGATGCGCCACCCCTCACCCACCGGTTGCGGTTGATCGCCGTCCAAGAAGCGACTCCGGGCGGCCCGCCAGCGTATGCGCACGTCTTTGCCGGTGTACTCGGAGAGATCGACGAGCACGTGCCGCCAATCGGGTTGATCCCCGCGCCACCCCTGGGGCTGGCTGCCCGGCCCGCGTAGCCCCAGCGCCCGACCGGCAAGCAGTCCGGAGTAGCCGCCCCGCAAGATCTTACCGGCTTCGATCGGCGTGTAGCCCGCGTTATCGTCCGATTCTATCTCTAGAAATCCACCTTCGTCCTCGGTTTCCAATTGAAATTTTTGGTGAAAACTGAGTAGGGGGTGGTTGCCGCTCACGCGGATAGGCGTGCTCGGACTGAGGGCTAGCGATGGCTGACTCGCCTCACGCCCCCACGTAGCGAGGTACGAGACGTCGTCCCCGAAGCCGTCGTCCACGGTAACCTCCCAGGCGTCAGGAGCGCCGTCGACTAAGTTGTCGTGCGCGAAGTCCTCACCCGCGCTCACGTCCCCGAGGTTGTTGACGTACAGTGGGCTAGGCTCGGTCAACGGCGCAGTGTACGTGTAGCGAATCGAGTACTCTCCTTCCCGGGCGAGTTCGGGCAGCTCGACGGTGAGCAGATCGCCGACGAGCGTGTAGTCGACCGGTTGATCGGTGAGCGTGTCGGAATGGGTTACCCCCATTAGCGAAGCGCCCCGCGGCAGCTCGTCGGTGAGTCGTGCACCGCGGAGCGAGCCCGTGCGCCAGTTCGTTACGCGCAGCTGCGTTGCCACACTCCCGCCGGGGTCGACGTTTGCCGCGGTCGACTTGCTCAGGTAGACGCGATTGGCGTGTTTTGGCGGAAGCTCGAAGCTCGCCGTGCCGTCGTAGCGGTTGTCGGTAGCCCCACCGTCCGCGCCGTACCCGAGGCCTCGCCGCGCAAACGTGCCCCAGATGAGCGCGTCGTCTTCGCCGCCGTACAGCAGCGAATCCGCCGCGAGGATCGCGTCGCGACCCTCCACGAACCCGGGATTGCAGGGCTGGAGCTTGAGGCCCTGCATAACGAGGGCGATCGCCCGGGTATCCCCCCCCTCGCCGCGGACGAGATCGCCCGCGCGTCCGTACCGCTCGACCAAGTCCCAGTAGAGATCCCAGAGCATACTCGCCCAGATACTACCGATGCCGTGTGGCCTGCTGAAGGATTCGTCGGCTACGTCCGCGTAATTGACGGGATTAGCCTCCAGGTTTGTACTGTAACGGTAGTTGCGCATACCGGGTCCGTCGGTTGGCGCGCCGCTGGCGAAGTTGCCCAGCCCACGCGGCGTGCTTCCGTCTTGTCCGGGCTGCAACGTGGTGACGAGCGCGAAGAAGTCGCTCCAGCCCTCGCCCATCTGCTCGACGTTCCCACGGCGCGAAAGGCAGTCGTCGGTAGCCGCCCCCCCGGTGAGGCGGGTCGAGATGCCGTGGGCGTACTCGTGGGCTACGATGCCGTTGTCGAACGAGCTCGATAAGTAGGGGTTGACCTCCCCCTCCGGGTAACTGAGCTTAAAGGTCTGGCTCGGGTTACGGTCTACGTCGACGCGCAAGCGGGCGCAGCCCGATTCGGTGAGCATTACCACGGGGACGGTTACCTCCTTCCCGTCGGTCCCCGCCCCGAGCGCGACGAGTGCGTCCTCGGAGTTGCAAATTATCACCCCGACGGCACCCGCGCGCTGCGCTTGCAGCGCTTTGTAGCCGAACTGGCACGTGCCACGGTCGACCACCGCGATCTTGCCCTCCAGCGCCGTGGCGTTCGTGAGGGCCTCGCAGCCGTCTGTAGCGGATTCGCCTCCGGCGTCTCGCACCTGCACGATCGCGCTCCGTACGGAGTCTCCGGACGCGAGGAAGGCCCCCTCCCCCCAGTCGCCGCCAACACGCGAGGAAGGTCCGTAGCTGCTCGACGACCCCGGCGCGGAAACGAACTCGAGGTCCGCGAGCCGGTCCCAGAGGTACATCTGCATACGTGGCGCCTTGCCCTCGACCGGGGTCACAAAATTGGCGTTGTTGATGTGGTCGGCGTCGGGCCGGCTGTCGTCGGCGGTTTGCGCGCCGTCCTGGGCCTGGGCCACTACGGGGTCGTTGCCTTTGCCCCGTCCGCCGTAGTTCTGCTGCTGAAAATTACCGGCGGCCTCGGTAAACCCGTAGCGCGCCGCGAAGTCGTGCATTCGATTTACCACGTAAAATAGGTTCACCACGGCCGCCTCCGACTGCTGTTCGGCGCTCGCGCCCGCTACGTAGGGGAAGCGAAAGGTCAGCTCCGCCCCGCCGTCCGGCTCGTTGCCGAGGGATTCGTCTTCGTCCTTGAGGTCGGCGTAGGCGTGCGCGTTGTTGCCCCTCGTAATCGTGTACTCCGGCCCCACCGCCCCGTCGGTGTCGTGCCACCCGAAAGGACTGAACTCCGGGTCGGCCGGATCGGTGACGGTTTCCTGCGGACCGAAGTCGGGACTCTCCGCCGGCCAAGGGAACACGAGGTAGCTACCGTTGGCGAGCGGGGTGTACTGCTCCGCGTGCCGAGCGGGACGAGGGAAGACCGCCGCTTCGCAATCGTGTCCGAACGGCTCCGGGTGCCCGAAGGAGCAGTACACCGTGCGATCTTCCTGCTGCAAAACTTCGCCCGTACGCGCGTCGATGCTCAGGCGCAGGTTCGCGTCGCTTCCCTCGGGGGCCACATCCACCCCCTTGCACAAGCGCAGGCTACCGTCGGGCAGCCGGAGGTAGTAGTCTTCGACGGATAGGGGATCGCGCGCGCGGGCCGGCTGCTCGCTCCGTGCACCTAAGCCACCGGCGCTCACCACGCCGAGGGAGCGAAGCGCGACCGAGATGGCCTCCGCGTCGCTGAGGGTCGGCGAGCGTGCGCTCAGCGAGGTGCGGCTCGCCAGACGATCCAAGAAGGTGTGTTCGAAACTGCGCACCCGGTCGTCGCGAACGGCCACGCTCGCCACCGAACCGCGGATAGGGACCCCGTCGATGGCCTGACCGAGGTAAACGTAGTCGACGTTGGCGAGCGCGTCGTGGTGCTCGCTGAGTACGAGCAGGCCTTGCACGTCTTCGGTCGTGAAGGACCGTCCGTTTGCCTGTCGTAACGTGTACCCGATAGCTGCCTCCGCGTTCGCCGACCTAACCGGATCTGCTTGCGCCAAAACGGTAGTCGCTCGACCTACACAGATGACTAAAAGAACGAAACCGAGGCGCTGCAACATTCGACCAAGTTAGGAGGTGACGAAATACGGAACCTCAGTAGGGGATACATACGGGTAAGTTTGCCGCCACAAACCTGAATTTACGAGTAGCAAGCTAAGAACTGAAAGGTCGCTTCCCGGCTTTACGCTTACCCGGGGTTCGGTTCGCGATCCGCAAGCGCTTCATGCTATGGCTTCCTCTCTCGCGGTCGACCGAACCGAGTCGGTACCGATCTCCCCCGTCGAGCGGCCGCTCTACACGCGTCAGTTTTGGTTATTGGCCGCGAGCCACGGTTTGTTTGCGGCCAGTTTTACGATGATCATCCCGGAGCTGCCGCAGTACCTGAGCGCGTTGGGTGGCGCGGACTACAAGGGGCTAATTATCAGTCTGTTTACGCTAACCGCGGGATTGTCGCGCCCCTGGTCCGGCAAGCTATCCGACACGGTGGGGCGCGTTCCGGTGATGGCTATCGGTACGTTGGTTTGCGTGGTTTGCTCCGCGCTGTACCCTTTGATCTCCGGCGTGGCGGCCTTCTTGGCCCTGCGACTCGCGCACGGCTTCTCGACCGGGTTCAAGCCGACGGCCAACACGGCTTACCTCGCCGATATCGTACCGAGCCACCGCCGCGGTGAGGCGATCGGGATTATCGGGGTGGCCTTCAACGTGGGCGCGAGCTCGGCGCCCCCGCTCGGCAGTTGGCTCGCGAACGACTTCGGGTACGACCTCATGTTTTACGCAAGTAGTGGCGTGGCGCTGCTGAGCATGCTCCTGCTGTACGGTTTGCCCGAAACGCTGCCGGTGCGCGAGCGCCGCCCCCTGAGCTCGTCGCTGCTGCGGGTGCGGTGGAGCGACGTACTGTACCGCCCCTCGCTGGCGCCGGCGGCCGTGTTGTTTCTGCTCTATTCGGGCTACGGGCTGCTGCTTACCGTGAGCCCGGACCACAGCAGCTCGCTCGGTTTCCACAACAAAGGCCTGTACTTCCTCTTCTTCACGGGGGCCAGCCTGCTGAGCAGACTGGTTGCCGGGCGGGTGAGCGACCGCTTCGGGCGGGTACCCGTGATCCGCGTGGCGAGTGCGCTTACCGGCTTCGGGCTGCTCATCATGGGTTTCGGGCAGGGCGCTTGGGGGCTCTTCGGCGGTGCGGCCGTATTCGGGTTCACCACCGGGATCGCCGGCCCGGCCGTGATGGCCTGGGTTATCGATCGGGCGGACGAGGGTGGGCGGGGTCGGGCGTTCGGGACGCTCTACATCGCGCTGGAGGCCGGCATCGGGCTCGGGGCTCTACTCAGTGCGGCGATCTACGCCAACGAGGTAACCCGCTTACCGCTTACCTACGGCGTGTTCGCCGGCATTAGCTTTCTGTCCGTAGCGTACTTGTGGTGGTACCGCAGACGCACCGACCGACGGCGGGTCGCCTAGAAGACCAGCCCGATGCCCACGCTAACGACGTCGGCGTTGCCCGCCTGGTTCTTAAAGGCCTGCGTCATTCCAAACTCGTAGCGCGCGAAGGCGTGCAGCTTCATGAAGTCGACGGCTACGCCCGTGCCGAGTCCGAAGGCGAAGTTGGACTGACGACCGAGGTCGCTGGTTAGGTCCTCGTTGAGGCTCGCCGTAACCACGGGTCCACCCTGCAGGTGGACGGCGGCCACTCCGTTGAGGCCGATGCGCAGACCAGCCAGTACCGGAACCTTGAGCATCGTGTGGCGCTGCTTGCCGGCGTTGCGCGAAAGTCCGACCTCACGCAAGTTGCTCACCGTCGTCTTCGTGCTGTAATAGTGGACGCCCGGTTGGAGGTAGATCGCCTTTTTCGAGGTCCGGTAATCGAAACCGAACTGGAAGCCCGCGCGGCCCCGTAGTTCAATGTCGGCGTCGAGGTCGTTCGCGTCCACGCGCTCGGTCAGGTAGCCGTGCATACCCACACTCGGGATAAACTGCGCGGAGGCCGTACCGAAGCATACGAGTAGGGTAAACGCGGCGAGGAAGTACTTCATGGGGGGATTTTTAGTTGGTAAGTCTGTAACCGCGGTGGCCGCCGCCCTGGCGTACACCGCTACCGGTCTTTAACTTCCCCGTAAGGTCGAACGCCTGTTTCGACTGATCTTTAACGCTTTATTGGCTGTTCGTACCTTGAGCCTAGTCCACCCAACCATGAGCCAACAACCCCAACTGACCGAGGAGCAACGCGACGCCGCCTTCGAGGCCCGCGTCGCCGCCGACGAGCGCATCGAGCCGCGCGATTACATGCCGGCCGCTTACCGCAAAACGCTTATCCGACAAATCAGCCAGCACGCCCACTCCGAGATCGTGGGCATGCTACCCGAGGGCAACTGGATTACCCGCGCCCCGAGCCTGCGCCGTAAGGTGGCTCTGCTCGCTAAGGTCCAGGACGAAGCCGGCCACGGTCTGTACCTGTACAGCGCCTGCGAGACGCTCGGGATCGACCGCGAGGAGCTGCTCGACCAGCTGCACAGTGGCGCCGCTAAGTACTCGAGTATCTTCAACTACCCCACCCTGACTTGGGCCGACATCGGCGCCATCGGCTGGTTGGTCGACGGGGCCGCCATCATGAACCAGGTGCCGCTTTGCCGCTGCTCCTACGGGCCGTACGCGCGGGCTATGGTGCGCGTGTGCAAGGAGGAGAGCTTCCACCAACGCCAGGGCTTCGAGATCATGCTCACGCTCTCGCGGGGCACGGGGGAGCAGCGCGCCATGGCGCAGGATGCCGTGAACCGCTGGTGGTGGCCGGCGCTCATGATGTTCGGTCCGTCCGACGACGCGAGCCCGAACACCGCCCGCTCCATGCGCTGGCGCATCAAGCGGTTCACCAACGACGAGCTCCGGCAAAAGATGGTCGACGTGATCGCCGAGCAGATCAAAACGCTCGGACTGACGCTGCCCGACCCGGACCTGCGCTGGAACGAGGAGCGCGGCCACTACGACTTCGGGGCCATCGACTGGGCGGAGTTCTACCGCGTGATCAAGGGTCATGGCCCGGCCAACCGCGAGCGCGTGGAGGCTCGCCTGAACGCACACGAGGAGGGTGCTTGGGTCCGTGAGGCCGCGCAGGCTTACGCCGAGAGACAAGCGGCGAGAGCCGGTACCGAAGATCGACCTGCCCTCGCTACCGCCTAGCAACAGTATGTCAGCAACTTCACAGGGCCAGCTCTTCGAAGTCTTCCTGCGCTCACGCGGGGGCTTACACCACAAACACGCCGGTAGCCTACATGCGGCCGACGCGGCTACGGCGCTGGCGAACGCGCGCGACGTGTACACCCGGCGTAGCGAAGGCGTGAGCATTTGGGTGATACCTAGCAGCGCGATCACCGCCTCCAGCCCAGCGGATGCGGACTCTTTCTTTGGTCCGGCCGAGGACAAGGTATACCGGCACCCCACCTTCTACGAAGTACCGCCGGAGGTTAAAAATATGTAAGTGGCGATTTTAAACTACGTGCTGCAACGGGCGGATACGAATTTGATTCTCGGTCAGCGGCTCTCCGAATGGTGCGGTCACGGCCCGGTATTGGAGCAGGATATCGCGCTCACTAACATCGCGCTCGATTTGGTCGGTCAGGCGCGCGCCTACTACAGCTACGCCGCCGAGCTCGCCGACGACGGGCGTACCGAAGACGACTTCGCTTACCTACGCACCGAGCGCGAGTTTTTGAACCCGCTGCTCTGCGAGGTCGACAACGGGGATTGGGGGCAGACCGTACTGCGGCAGTTCCTCTTCGATAGCTTCCATTACCTCTTACTAACCGAGCTCAAGGGTTCTGGCGACGAGCACCTCGCCGCCCTCGCCGCGAAGGGTTTTAAGGAGGTAACCTATCACCTGCGCTACTCGCGCGACTGGGTGATCCGGCTGGGCGACGGTACGGAGGAGAGCAACCGCCGTATGCAGCGCGCGTTGGACACGTTGTGGCTCTTCACCGGAGAGCTGACCACCGCTTCGCCGACCGAGGAGGCCGCCCACGCGGAGGGTCTCGCCCCGCTGCCCGAAGTTTTGGCGGGAGCCTACCGGGCGAACGTGCGGGAGGTTTTGGCGGAAGCCCGACTGCGGGTGCCGGACCTCCCCGCGGACGCCATGCGCCTGGGCGGCAAAAACGGGATACACTCCGAACAGCTCGGTTTCATACTCGCCGAGATGCAGCACCTTCAGCGCAGCTATCCGGGGGCACAGTGGTGAGGACGATCGCCTGGCTGTGTTTGTGCGTCTGCGTGGTCGCCTGCACGCCGAGGCCGAGTACGCGCCTCGCGACGGCGGCCGACTGGGAGGTCGTCGGTGAGCCGGTGCCGGCGGCCGAACTGAGTCGCCGCAGTGAACCCGGTCGCCGCGGTACCGAGCGGTACGTTCCGGATACGAACCACCTCGGGTTTTGGCCGATCAAGTACGTGCGACTCAACGTCCACGTGATGGACAAGCGCTCCCGACCTTCGAATTTGGATACGGTAGAGGGGCCGGCGCACGTGCAGTCGATCGTGAACGCTTGCAACCACCACCTCGCGCGCGTGGCGCGCATGAACCTGCCCGTGGGGGGAGCCCCCGATCCGGTGCCGTCGCGGATGCGTTACGTGCTTACCTCCGATGGTAGTACCCCGGGCGACGACGGGGTGTACTTCCACTACGACGAGGAGGTACCCTGGCACCTGCACACCGGTCGGCGCAACAATATCGGCAACTCGGCGGCCTTCAATCGCTACAAGTATCGGCAGGACTCGACGTTGAACGTCTTTTTCGTTGCCCCGGATCCGGACAGCGTGAAGAGCGAGACCTACCGAATCGTGAACGGGGGCGTTGCCTTCGGGGCGAGTTACGTGAAGCTCTCGGCGCGCTGGGACCGGTGGGACGGGCAGTGGGCGTACCACCAGACCTTCACGCACGAAATCAGCCACATCTATACATTGGCGCACACCTGGGCGCAGGACGACGGCTGCGACGACACCCCCCGGCACAAGCAGTGTTGGAACTACAACCTCGGCTGCGACGAGATCAGCAACAACCTCATGGATTACACCGCCGCCGCCATCACGCTCACGCCCTGCCAAGTAGGGCGTATGCAGGCCGTGATGGCGCGGGAGGGCAGCCAGCAGCGCAAGTACCTACAGCCTAATTGGTGCAGGGGTCGTGAGGGGGGTGACGTGGTGCTGCGCGATACTTTCGTGCTGAGGCACGAGGCGGATTTAGAAGGCAACCTCACCATTGCCGAGGGGGGCTACCTCGAGGTGCGGTGCCGCCTGAGTATGCCTGCGGGCAAGCGTATTTTGGTGCAGCCGGGGGGTACGCTCAAGGTGGCGGGTGGGCGGATTCACAACAGTTGTGGGCTGGAGTGGGCGGGGATTGAGGTGGGGCGCCGGGGTAAGAGGTTTGGGAAGCTCCTGTGGGGAGCTGGCAGTTTACTGCAAAACACGCCAAACGACATGGTTCCACCCACGAAGGCCGCCGGCGATGCGCCGTAACGACGGGTACGTGGGGGCGGTTGTGGCGGTGGCGTACGTCGTTGTGTACGCAGGGTTGGTCGACGCGGGCTACGTGGAGGATTACATCAACTGGTCGGTACGCGTCGATGCGGGTGGGTTTGCCGGAGCCTGGCACGCCTACGATTACGCAGGTCACCTGGAGCTCTACGCGCTCATGATGTGGCTCACGGTTTGGCTCCGCTCGGGGAGTGAGTGGCTCGTGTTCGGGCTAACGGGGTTGGCGTTCGTTGGCGCGGCCATACTGCTGGCGCGACTTATTACGCAGGTACTCGGGCGCGAAGGGATTGCGGCACCTGCCGTGTTCGGTATGCTGGGCGCCCTCCTCTGGACGGTCTCACCGACGAATACGGAAGTGCTGGTGTGGCGGGTGTGCCTCCACTACGTCGTGAGCGCGATTATCTGGTTTACAACACTACTCTCTACGTTCGCTTACCTACGAGACGGGAAGCGACGGCACCTCGCCACCGTCGGTTTGCTTGCACTCGTAGGGGTGTTCAGTTTGGAACTTGGGTATGGACTCCCGCTCGCGCTCGCGGGGGGTGGACTCTGGGCCAAGTGGCGTTACGGCGATGGTACCTGGACGCAAGTCGTTTGGCCGCCGCTGCTCGCGGCGGGTGCAATCGCTATCCACCTTACGCTCACGAAACTTACGATGGGAGCGTGGATAGGGCACTACGGCTCCGATGCGGTTACCGCCCTTCCGGCGACCGAGGTGCTGGCCGCACCCTGGCGCTGGGCGGCCCGAACCGGACTGCACTACCGACTGTGGACCTATAGCCTGGTGGTAAAGATTACGGCATGGCTGGCCAAACCACTCGTTTTGTTGATTTTGTACGGCTTGTCAGCCGGCGCCGCTGGTCTTGCGGTACTGGCGGCCCAGCTGCATCGCGGCGCCCCGTGGGTTATGCTCCTGCTTTGGCTTTGGCTGATGGGGGCGGCTACGGCGGTAATAGCGCCGCTGTTCTTTTACGATTTACTTTGGGTAAGCGGCGATCGACTCGGATTTTTACCCGGAGCTTTTGTAGCGGCGGGCTTAGCGTCGGCCTGTGCTTTATTGCCCCGCCGACTGGGCGTAGCGATAGGGGCCGGACTGGTGGTATTAAGTTTGGTGTTTATCCGCAAACCGCTCACTGCTTGGCACCTTTCGGCGGATTTGGAAACTGGTTTGCTGAACTCGTACAGGGCTGAGGTCGGTACGAGCACCGGCCCGGTATACCTTCTCGGTTACGCTACCAATGCGATCGGCGCACCTGTGTTCGCAAACTTTCGCTCGAACCGCGTAAACATTGCATCACAACAGAAAACTTTAGAAAGACGAGCTTTACCGGAGCAACCTTTCGAGCTAGCTCAATTTAACGCAGGATCCGTATTAGACACAGTCTACGCAGAGTGGGGCAACAAGAAGCTCTACGTATCTCTAAAGTCGGCCGGCGGATGGTGGTGGCGCGGAAGGTTCGGACTAACCGACTTCAGTGACGAACGGGGCGGATTTGCTCTGTCGCTAAAGGAGTATCACTACGAGGTGGTGTGGGATACTCCACCACCGCCTAATGCTATTTTCCTTTATCAAACCGGCCTTCATTTCACTCGCCTACCCTATCCCACTCCTGACAGTCCGCAGCCGCTGTATAATCAGTAGAACACACTGATTTCCGCAAGCCGTTTTCGCGCAAGCGCCGGTACTTTGGCCCTTTCGGCAGGATACCCAATTGGAATAAGTAGGAACGGGCGCTCGTTCGCCGGCCGCCCGAGGAGCTCGCCGAGGAAGTTCATCGGGCTCGGCGTGTGCGTGAGCGCCACTAGGCCAGCTTGGTGAATGGCAGTCAGCAACATGCCGCTCGCGATGCCGACCGACTCGTTGACGTAGTAATTCTTGGCGCGCTGCCCGTCCGCTTGCCGCTCGTACACGTGCTTGAACACGACGATGAGCCAGGGCGCCACCTCCAGAAACGGTTTACGCCAATCGGTACCGAAAGGGACGAGGTCCTCGAGCCACTCCTCGCTCATGCGGCCGTGGTAATTCTCGTACTCCTCGCGCTCGGCGGCCTGTCGGAGTTGAGTCTTAAGGTCCGAGTTAGAGACGGCACAGAAGGTCCACGGCTGCTTGTGTGCACCACTTGGGGCGCTCCCGGCGGCGATCAGCAGGGACTCGATCAGCGCACGCGGGACGGGCGTGGCCGCGAACTCGCGCAGCGAGCGGCGGCGACTCAGGTACGTGGCGAAAGCCTCCGCCCGCGACAAACTCTCCGCGGGCGAGAAGCGGGGGGCTTCGTACGGGACGAAGGGAGGGGGCGGGTGCTCGGTCATGGCGTTACAAATGAAACGCCCCCACCCGCTTGCCGGCGAGGTGAGGGCGGATCAGGTCGTTCGCGGAGGCTTGCGATGCCTACGAGAGCGAAGGCTCTCGCTCCGCTTCCAGCCGGGCGTTGATGTAGTCGTTGAGCAGGTGACTCATGATGTCCTTGAGGTACGAACCCTCGTCGCGGGCGATCGCCTTGAGCTTCGCGAAGTTGCCGCGGTCGTAGGTGAAGGTGACCCGCTTGCTCTTGACCGTATTCTTGGCCTGCTTGCGCTCGAACTGCTCGTTCGCCTTACCGTCGGTGGTATCGCGGATGATGCCGTCGATACCGCCCAGGCGGGCCGGCACACTGCGCTCCAGGATGGGATCGGCTTCCGTCTCACCGGTTTGCAGCTCGGTGATCACGGCTACCTCGCCGAGGGTCGAGAGATCCGTCCCCTGTTCCTTAACCGCCCCGATGGCCGCGGCAAACAGGTCGTCGATGTCGGTACCGAAGCTCTTCCCGGGCCTCGCGGACCGCACGCGGCGGGTACGCGCCGGGCGCTCAGCCTCCGCGGTTTCGGGGGCCGTCGTTTCTAAGAGCCAGGGGCTGTCGTCTATGTTGGGTTCGGCCCGCGACTCCGCACTGAACATGCTGTCGAGGCCGCTGCTAAATTTTTTCTTGCTCACCACATTCGCTTTTGGTCGGGCTTGACGCGAAGGCCAAACTGCCGCGTGTTATCTAGAGGAGGTTGGGTGCGAATGCGGCTAGGACTGAAGTCCGGCGGCGACTTGAATGGGTTCCTCCTTCTGCTCCGCCACGGTCCCGCGCGGATGTTGTGGGGCCGACTCTACGGGGGCGAGCGGCGCGCGACTCGAGGCCGTAGAGAAGCGCTCGGTCGTTGCTACCGCCGGAGCTGATTCCTCGCCCGTGGTGCGCGCGATGATCTCCTTGCACAGCTCGAGGTAGTCGAGCGCGCCGTTGGATTTCGGGCTGTAGGTAAAAATGTCCATCCGCTGGGCCGGAGCCTCGGCGAGGGATACGTTGTTGCGGATCATCGTCTCGAACACGCGGTCGCCGAAGTACTTGCGGATGGTCGAGACCACGTCGCGGTTGAGCACCTTGCGCGCGTCGAACATCGTGGCGATCACACCGCCTACCTCGAGCTTCTTGTTGAGGCGGAAACGGACCTTGTCGATGACCTGCTTGATCTTCGCAACGCCCTGCAGCGCGAGGAATTCGGTTTGCAGTGGGATGTAAACGAAGTCGGAGCTCGTCAGCGCGTTCAGCGTGAGTAGCCCCAAGCTCGGTGGGCAGTCGATGATGATGTAATCGTACTCGTCCTGGATCGGCTCGAAGAGGGCACGCAGTAAGAATTCGCGGCCCGGCTCGTTCACGAGCTCCATTTCGGCCCCCGAGAGGTCGAGCGAGGAGGTAATTACGTCGAAGTTGGACTTGTAGCTAAACGGAGCTAATTCGGCCTCGCCGCGGAGCGATTCGTAAATCGTGACCTTCTGGCGCTGGATACCGAGTGAGACCGTGAGGTTGGCCTGTGGGTCGAGATCGAGCAGCAGCACCTTCTTGCCGAGCTCCACCAGGCCGGCGCCAATGTTGATTGCGGAAGTAGTCTTACCGACGCCACCCTTGTGATTGAGCAGAGAAATTACAGTTGCCATAGTGTTTCGTGCGTGTGTTCCAGTGTGTTAGTGTTTCGGCCCTAAGGTGCACATAGATATCCACACTTTCCATCATACGAAGTAGAGAATCACCGCATTTCTCGAACAAATGCGTCGACATCGCCAAGCCGGACTTCCGACCAACGGAGTCGCTTGTCCACATTCTCCGACGGTTACCGGCGTGTGGAAAATGATGTCAAATGCGCTCGCCCGTCGGGTCTGGCTTTCGCCAAAACTCGTCAACCCCCATCCAGCGAGGCCTCCGAGGTCGCGGTAGAAGGCTGATTCGCTCTTCTTCCTACCGAACAGATGCGGTAAAAAGGCAGAAATCTATAAATGTGTTTGTTCCTTCACCTACAATTTGTTTTAATTTGCGGTAGGCATAACACAAAAACATGATTACTCCGGACCGTATTGAACTCAACGACCGCTTTCGCGTCGTTTTCGCCCTCCTCGAAGAGCGGGGAGTGATCGTCAAGAACGACCGTGGCGGTCGGGGCATGGGCGATTTCGCCGAGAAGCTGCTCGGCAACCGCAGCTACGGACACATCATTCGTGCGTACCTCAATCCTTCCGACAAGCGAGTTATCTCCTACTCGCAAGCCCGCACGCTGTGCCGGGAGTTCGGGATCTCCGAATCGTACATGCTCGATGGCGTGGGCTCACCCTTCGATCTAACCCCGGCGGTCCCCCCGTCGGTGGCCAACGCGATGGCGATGGAAGGTCGGATCCGCTACACCTCCTTCGATGCGTTCGCCGGATTCGCTACCGACTCCGGGGCGGTTGCCCGGGAGGTGGAATCCGAGTACTTCAGCATCCCGGGGCTCAACGGCGAGGACCTCGTCGCTTTCCCGATCAACGGTAACTCGATGGAGCCCGTCATCACCGACGGCGACGTGGTTATTTGTAAGGCTGTGGATAGCCTCAAGCGCATTCGCGAGAACGATATCTACGCGGTAAAGTCCAACGGCTCGGTTTGGATCAAGTACGTCCGCCCGATTACCGATCGCCGGGGCCGCGTAACTCAGCTCAAGCTGATCAGCGCGAACCACCTCGAGCACGATCCCTTCGTGGAGGACGTAACCGAGCGCACCCAGCTCTACCGCGTGCTGCGGCGGATTAGCGCCCTTTGAGCTCTCGATCGTAGCGCTCCCACACCGGGTGGCTACGGACCGAGCTCACCCTCAATGTATTTCGATTCTCTGCGGGGTCGGACGATTATACGTCGTTCGGCCCCTTTCGTGGTCGTTAAAGCGGCCGCTAAGCTTCTAGGTCACTCGTTCCGGGTCCCTCCACGGTGCCTTCGGTAGCCGGTGGGGCCGTTTCCTCCGCAACGCGTAATCCGATATTTTGCCGCAGGAACTCGTAAGCCAACATACCCGCCGCAACGGAGACGTTGTAGCTGTCGAAGTCGGTCGCCTGCGGTAACCGCACCACCGTCGTCGACGCTTTGCGAACGGCAGACGTCACACCACTCCCCTCCGAACCGAGGACGAAGGCCGCCGGCGATCCGAGTAGGTCGACCGACTCCAACTCCCGTTTCCCGCGACCCTCCACGCACGCGACCACAAACCCGCGTGACCGCAGCAAACGAATAAACGTACCCAGGCTGCCCACCCGAGCTACCGGGAGGTGCGAGAGCGCCCCCGCGGAGGCTTTCACGGCGGCCGCATTGATTGGAGCGCGTTGCTTTTGCGCGATAATCAACCCCTTGCACCCCGCCACGTAGGCCGTGCGCGCGATGGCGCCGAAGTTGCGTACGTCGGTTACGCCGTCGAGCAGGAGGAGGAAGCCGCCCGCTTCAGCGGCGGTGATCAACTCTTCCGGGGTCGCGTAATCGACCAGGCCGACCTGCGCGACGATCCCCTGGTGGTTTTCGGAGATCAACTTATCGAGCTGGTAACGGGGGACGTACTTGAGCGGTACGTTGGCCGCACCGCACAGCCGGCGCACCTCTTCGGCGAAGTCGCCCCCCACGCGCTCGTCTAACCAAACTTGCTCGAATCGTTGTCCGGAAGCAAATGCTTCCTCGACCGGTCGACGGCCGTATATTTTAGCGGATTGCCCCATAGCGCCCGCAAGGTGCCAAACATTCGGCTAGCTGCGTTCAAACACTTCCGCCGTATACCCCGCGGCCTAGTTTCGCCGTCCGCATGTCCTTCCGCCCCCGTTTCACTTGCGCTTTACTGATCCTGACGCTGGTTGCGGTCAGCGCGGACGCGCAGATCATCCCACGGAACGACGATCGACAGCGCCTGCCGAGCGACCGCGACTCGACGCAGGACGTTGCGAACAGTTCCCTCCTGCGGCCGGATACCGTCATACTCCTACGCTACGACCCGCAGTTTCCCGTCGCCTACCGGGGCCTCACGGACAGCCTGCTCGACCTCGCCTACGTCCGTTACGATCCCGTGCAGGCGTTCGGTCCGGATTACGTCTCGCTCAATAGTCTCGCTCAGCCGGCGACGCTGAATCCTGTCCTCGGGACCCCGTACACCAGGCTTCGGCCCACCACCCAGCGCGAGCACCCCGGTTACCTGGATCCGGCAGCGCCGTACTTCGAGGCCAACGTGCCGTTTAGCTACACGGCTTACGACCAGGGGGGCGAAATCGACGATGGTCAGTTCCAGGGCCTGTTCGGCAGGTCTTTCGCCGAAGGTTGGAGACTGGGCTTCGACTACCGGAACATCTACCAGGGGGGGACGCGGAATCGATACCCCGAGTCCGCGGCCGACCGCGTTAGCCTCGGAGCGACACTAGCGCACGTACCCGACAGCTCCCGCCACCGTAGCTACGCCTGGATACGCTTGGGCAGCGCGGGCTACAGCACTTCCGGCGGCTACCTCTACCCCATCGAGGCGGAGGCGGACGACCCCACCTTTCCGGACGATCCAGGTTTCCTCGACCCCAAGTTTACGGGCAGTCGGAGTGAGGAACGCCATTCCAACTACCATCTACTACACCGGACGTTTTTGCGACAGCAGCTAGATTCGGCGGCGTCGGGTTGGTCGGCGAGCGTTGGGGCGGACTACGGACGCGGTCGAACGCGCCACACGGCGAACATCCCGGTCGACTCCGCGCAGCTAGCGAGATTCAGCGAGCAGCACGAGGGCTTTCTGGTAGACGACCGCGGACTCCGTTACGCCTTCGAGGAATCCTCGCTCGTCGGCCAGGCGAACCTGGAGTACTTCCTCGATCCGAGAGTGGACGCACGATTTGGGTTCAATTTTCAGGCGGGCGTCTACGCCGGCCAACAGCGGTTCGCTTTCGAAACCCAGTCCGACTCGAAGCAAACCTTACTCGGCTTATCCGGTAAGCTCGCTGGCGAAGTGCTAAATGATTTTAGTTTGAACGCGGAGGCGGACATCGCCCTCGGAGAGCGCGCCGGTCAGGGCAAACTGCTCGGTTCGCTCGGCTGGACGTTCCGAGAGCAGTTCAACCTGAGTGCCGAAGCGCTGCTCGAGCGAAGCGAGGCTCCCTGGTCCGCCGAACGCGCCTTCGTGAACGGCGAGCTGGTCGCCGATCGCTCGGTACCGGTGAGTACGCACACGCGTTTTGGCGGAAGCCTGCTTTGGGTACCTACCGGGATCCTGCTGCGCGGCTACTTGGACGCCTACCTCGACGCGACGGTGTACGGGGCCGACCAGCTGGCGCGGGGAAGTGGCACGATCGCGCCCATACCTACCCTGGAGCTGGACGCACCGGTGCAGCTCGGCCCGCTCGTGCTGGCCAACCGCGCGGTGGCGCGCGCGCAACTCAGCGGCCGCGCCGTACGGCTCCCGAGCTACACCGCTCAGCACAGCGCCTACGTCGATTTGCGCATCCTCAAGCGCAGACTCAATTTAATGGCCGGCCTGGACGGGTGGGTTAGAAGCCCGGCGGACCTCTACGACTATTCACCGCTCACGGGCGTGTTCTACCTCGGCGACGGGGCAGCGAACAGGGACTGGCAGTTTAGCGCCGATGCCTTCGTAGCCTTCAAGGTGCAAAGCTTCAAGGCCTTCGTACGGCTGGACAACTTGTTGGTCAACGCACCCGACGACCCGCCGCTAACCGTGAGGGACTATCCCGAGGTACGCGGCGGGGCGAAGCCGCTCCGAACCTACCTCCGGTTCGGGGTTTCGTTCTTTCTGTTCAATTAGGCCACGGTACGGCCGCTGTTTAGAGCTCGTAGTTCGGGGAGAGTTCCCCTTCGTCCTTGTTGGCGTAGTAATCGTTGACGATACCAACGGCTTCAGCCGGATCATCGGTGAGCGGCAGCAGTTTCAGATCGGCTTCGCCGATGTTGCCCTCCGCAAGCATCGTGCCTTTGATCCAGTCGAGCAGACCGGACCAAAAGGAGACCCCCATGAGTACAACGGGTACTTTGGTGATTTTTCCCGTCTGGATGAGCGTGAGTACCTCGAACAGTTCGTCGAGCGTACCGAAGCCACCCGGCAGCACGACGAACGCCTGCGCGTACTTGACGAACATCACCTTGCGCACGAAAAAATAGCGGTGGTTCAGGTTCTTGTCCGGATCGATGTACTGGTTGTTGCTCTGCTCGAACGGCAGGTCGATGTTGAGTCCGACCGAAAGTCCACCGTACAACGCGGCTCCCTTGTTGCCGGCCTCCATGATCCCGGGTCCGCCGCCGGTGATCACGCCGAAGCCCGCTTCGGTGAGGTGCCGGGCTACCTCAACGGCTTGCTTGTAGTACGGGTTGGTCGGTTTGGTACGTGCCGATCCAAAAATCGAAACACACGGTCCCATCCGGTTCATCGTCTCGAAGCCGTCCACGAACTCGGCGATCACCTTGAACATCGTCCAGGAGTTCTCACCCTTGATGCGGTTCCACTGCTTCATGGGGTGGCGCGCCGGGGTAGGCATGGTCTGATCAGTCATAACAGTTGGTTGGGCGAGCCGGCGCAGGCGAGAGGCCGGGCGGCGTGCGCGGGCGAGCCCCCTGTCGCCTCTGTAACGACGGGGGGCTCGCGGCGTAACGGACCTATCGGAGGACTAGCTCAATTGTTCTTAAAATTCACGTACTCTTCGTCAATGAACTTGTGTAGCTCTTTGACGTCATCAAACTTACCGAAGATATCCTTGATCCTACCGTTGGGCGGACCCTGGGCAGGGGCAACGAATTGCTGCACGTCGCCCAAAACGATGTCGTCGCTACTCAGGATAATCAAACGCTCCACAACGTTGCGTAGCTCGCGAATATTACCGGTCCACGGCAATCCCCGCAGCGCTTCCATCGCGTCAGGTTTCACGCCCTTCGTCTTGGTACCGTAGTCCGAGCAAATTTGCCGGATGAAGTAGTCGACGAGCAGCGGGATATCCTCGGCTCGCTCCCGGAGCGGGGGTACGTGGATCGGGATCACGGCGAGCCGGTGGTAAAGGTCTTCCCGAAACCGGTGCTCGTTTATCTCCTTGCGTAGATCCTTGTTGGTAGCGGCGATCACGCGTACGTCGACCCGGATCTCCTTATCGCCACCGACGCGGGTAATGCGGCTCTCCTGCAGCGCTCGCAGCACCTTAGCCTGAGCGGACAGCGACATGTCGCCGATCTCATCGAGGAAGAGCGTGCCCCCGTTGGCCTGCTCGAACTTCCCGATCCGCTGTTTGTGCGCGCTCGTGAAGGCTCCTTTCTCGTGACCGAACAGCTCGGACTCGATCAGCTCCGCGGGGATAGCCGCGCAGTTGACCTCCACGATCTGGTGCTTGGCCCGAGGGCTCTTCTCGTGCACCCAACGGGCGACGAGCTCCTTCCCGGTACCGTTTTCGCCCGTAACGAGTACGCGCGCATCTATAGGGGCGACCACATCGATGGTCTGCTTAATCTTGGCGATCCCCTGGCTCTCCCCGATGATCTCCTGCGTTTTGTACCGATTCACCTTGACGGCCAGTGCCTTACTGTCCTTGATCAGGCACGACTTATCCATCGCGTTGCGGATGGTGATGAGCATGCGGTTGAGGTCCGGCGGCTTCGAGATGAAGTCGAAGGCACCCTTCTTCACCGCCTCGACGGCGGTGTCGATGTTGGCGTGCCCCGAGATCATAACGACCGGCGTATCCGGGCTGAGGATCTGGAAGCGCTCGAGAGCCTCCATGCCGTCCATCTTGGGCATCTTGATGTCGCAAATCACGACATCGAACTTGGTTCCCTTCAGCTTCGTCAACGCTTCCAATCCGTTGGAAGCTTCTTCCACCTTGTACTTCTCAAACTGAAGAATCTCTCGCAAGGTCCGGCGGATGCTCGGCTCATCGTCGACGATTAGTATTTTTGCTGGCATGCGTAGAGTGTTAAAAGCTTAGGGCTTACGCATTAGTGCGTGAGGCAATACATGCAAATTTTGCGCCAAGCCGCCTTGCCGTTTGAGGTCCGTAGCCCACGTATACGGGAGCTCTCCGACTTACGTTCGGGTGGATTAAGAATTTGTCTGTCCGGAATTCCCTTGGAATGCGCCTTTACGGTAAGCTCAATCCGCGCCGGTTAGCCGGATTGCAGCTGTCGCCAATCCAGCGGCCCCGAGGGCGAGGCAGCGTTCGTCTACGTCGAATTCGGAGGTATGAACCCCCGCGGTTATGCCGGCCGCTTCGTTGCGTACGCCGAGGCGAAAGAAGCAGCCCGGTACCCGTTGTAAGTACCACGCGAAGTCCTCGGCGGTAGGTCGTATGTCCAGTTCTAGCACATCGTCGGCGTTACCGACGAGTTCCTGCAACGCCTCGCGCACGACTCGGGTGGTGGTTGGGTCGTTGCTGAGGGCGGGATAGCCGAGGCGTAGGTCGAGTTCCAACGCAGCCCCGAACGCAGCGGCCGTGTGTTCGCAGATCCGGCGGATCCACCGGTGGGCTTCGTGCCTCCAGTCCTCCTGGTACGTCCTAAACGTACCGGCCAGGTCGAGTTTTGCCGTGAGCACATTTGTGGCCCCCCCTACGGAATTGACGCGACCGAAGGAGAGTACGGAGGGCGTGCCGGGGGGCGCCTTCCGGCTCACGACTTGCTGTAATCCGGCAATGAGCTGAGCGGCGGTGGCGATCAAGTCGACGTGCTCGTTGGCGAGGGCCGCGTGGCCACCGTCGCCGAGTAAGCTTAGGTAGATTTCGTCCGCACTCGCCATGTAGGCGCCTTCGCGTACCCCGAAGGTACCGACGGCTAAATCGGGCGCAACGTGAAGTCCGACGATACGGTCCACGGTCGGATTTTCGAGTCCGCCGGCGGCAATCACCTCGGTGGCCCCACCCGGCAACAGCTCTTCGCCGGGCTGGAAGATGATGCGGTACGTGCCCCGCAGTTCGCCGCGGCGTTCGCGCAGCAACATCGCGGCCCCGAGCGCGCAGACGGTGTGTACGTCGTGGCCGCAGGCGTGCATGACCCCCGCTACCCGTGAGCCGTACGGCCTGCCCGCTACCTCCTGGATGGGTAGGGCGTCCATGTCCCCGCGGATCGCGATACACGGTCCGTCGAACGCCCCTTCGACGGTAACTAAAACCCCCGTTTCCGCCACCGTTTTCACTGCCGTAAAACCAGCCTCGCGCAGTTGCTCCACTACGAAGTTGGCGGTATTGAACTCGCGAAACGACAGCTCCGGATGTGCGTGAAGGTGTCTGCGCCACTCGACGAGTTTTGGCGAAAGCCGCTCGGCGGCGGACCGGAGTTCAGTAGCGGGAAGAACGGGGTTAGGCGGCATGGGCATCGGAGTAGGCGGCGTTCGTCGGGTCGGCGGCCGCGGCCCAGTGGGGCCAGCGACTCGGTGCGAGCCGCGCGATAACCGTGGGGCGTCGGCCGAGCTGCCGCCACCGGGCCCGCAAGATGTGTACGTCTTCCGCGGGGCGGTAGAGGCGCGCGTAAAGTTGATTCAAGCGAGCGGCCGCCGGACCCAGCGATGCGGGGGGAGCTGCGCTCAGCACCGACGGTCGTAGGGAAGGCAGCACGCTGTCCAGAGTCCCGTCAGCGTAGCCCACCCAACTCACCGCGCCGAGCAGCACGCTCACCGCGTTGCGTAACAACCCGAACGGCTGTTCGACGAAGAGCGCTAGGATAGGCCACAACAGCAGGCTCGACAGGGCGACGCCCCAGTCGAGCAAACGCTTCTGACGCCGGCGCCGGGGAAGCAGTATCTCGTAGCGAACCCCGACGGTGTACAGCTCGCCGGGCGCACCACTCGAAGGCGACCCGACGATCGCCTGCGCGCGATCGGCTACGGTCCGGCAGTCTACTCGGGTCCCGAAGTGCCGCATCCAGTACAGCGTGGTCGAGATGGGGACATCGCGCGTGCAAAAGATGACCTCGTCGAGTCGGTAGGCGCGCGCCACCTCCGCTAGATCGCTAACTACCCCCAGGTCGTCTCCCACGCCCAGGGCGAACTTGGGCGCGAGGCGACCGATAAACTCGCGTGCCACCCCGGCCCGTGCGAGTAGTGCGAGCACGCGTTCGACCTCGTCGTTGGAGCCGACGACGACCAGCCGGCGCCCCGTGTTGCGCCGCTGCAAGCTCATGGACACCTGCGTCGGCCGCAGCAGCGACCAGAGGTAGCGGATAGCGGGCACCAACAACCCCGCCCCCAGTCCGGTAAGCAAAACGACCGCCCGACTGCTGCGCAAACCCGTGGGCAGCAGGGCGTAAGTGATCAGCGTGACGACCGTCCCGAGCGCTACCCCGCGCAGCGCAGCGCCAAACCGGTAGGGTTTGTCGTAACCTCCCGCGAGTGCTACCCCGAGCAGCATAGTGGCCGTGTAAATGGGTACGTTGATGGAATCGAACTCCGGCTGGAACCAATCCGGCGAATCGAAATAATAGCGCGCCCAGGCCCACTTCGCGGCCAGGGCCACCGCGCCTACGGCGACGGCGTCGAGGATGACGACGGCCAGGGCGGCAAGGACATTCGTGGATACCGCGAGCGCCGCCCGCAGGTAGATCGCCGAGCGTAGTGTAGCCCGGTAGGCGCCCGACATTGGGCCGCGTAGGTGCTTACCGGCAAACAGATCCATCGCCCGGTAGAAGGTACGTACGTAGCCGAGCGAGCGCTTGCGGGTACTCTCCCCTTTGTAATGGATTATCGACGCGTCGGCGAAGTAGACGTTGTCGTAACCGGCCCGCTGGATCAGGTAAGAGAGGTCTATATCCTCTCCGTACATGAAATAGTCTTCGTCGAGTCCGCCGCCGGCCCGGGCGAGCGCCTCGGCCCGTAGCCACATGAATGCACCGGCGAGCACGTCGATCGTGTTCGTCTCCCCCTGCGCGAGGTGACCCGCGTAGTATCCGTTGAGCTGACTAGAGCGAGGTGCTAGCTTGGAGAGTCCGCTCATTTTAGCGAAGCTTACCCAAGGCGAGGGAAAGCCTCGCTTGCTTTCGGGCAAGAACTGACCCGCGCCGTCGTACATCGGGACGCCGAGCGCGCCTACGTTCGGGTGGGCATCGGCGTACGCCAGACAGGCGCGCAGGCAATCTTCCGGTACGAGTGTATCGGGGTTCAGCAACAGCACGTACCGGCCCCGCGCTTCCCGGATGGCCTGGTTGTTTGCTGCTGCAAAACCAACGTTGCGACCGTTGGCAATGAGTCGCACCTCCGGGAAGGCACCCAGCATCTCCAGGCTGTCGTCGTGCGACGCGTTATCCACCACGAAGATCTCGACTCGGAGTCCGTCCGCCGCCACTCGCACGGACTGTAGGCACTGCTCCAGGAAATACCTGACGTTGTAGTTAACGATAACGATCGAGAGGTCTACCCCGCTCCGTTGATGTGCGCGCGCCCGGATCACCCCTCGTGCATCGTGTAAGGTAGTCGGGCGTGGATGGAGCGCGACAGCGTTAGTTCGTCGGCGTACTCGAGGTCGTTCCCGAAGCTGACGCCGCGGGCGATGGTCGAGATCTTGGGCTTGAGCTCGGCCAGTTGGCGACTGATAAAAAAGGAGGTTGTCTCGCCTTCGATGGTCGGGGAGATCGCGAGTATGATTTCGACCGAATCACTATCCGCCGCTTTGACGCGGTCGACCAAACTCTCGATGTGCAGATCGAGCGGACCGACGCCCTCTATCGGCGAGATTACGCCGCCGAGCACGTGGTAGAGTCCCCGATACTGGCCGGTCTCCTCGATGGCCATCACTTGCCGAACGTTTTCCACGACGCAGATCACGCGTTCGTCCCGTTGAGGATTCGCGCAGATCACGCAGAGCGCTTCATCGGACAGGTTGTGGCACTGCGCGCAGGACTTTACGTCTCTGCGCATCACGGTAAGCGCCTCGGTAAACTGATCCGTCGTTTCCTCCGGTTGTTGTAGGAGGTGGAGCGCGAGGCGAAGTGCGGTTTTGCGCCCGATGCCCGGGAGGCCCGCGAATGCGTTCACGGCCCCTTCGAGGTGTTTCGAGGAGAAGTTCATCGAGTGGTGAAGTTAGAGCCGTTGGGCAGGGGGCGGCCGAGATAATTGGGTGTCCTTTTAAGAACGGCCAGCTTCTTCATTTGATGAACGTAGCCAACTATCCGAGAGCCAGTTGTGCGTAAGCTTCACCACTTTTAACCCCTCTGCCGCCGGTCTCGTCCAGTACCGAAGCTTTTTATCCCGCGGGGCGATAGATTAGCTTGCACCTTTACCGCATACCAAGATTGAAGGATAATGGCTGAAGTCATCCGCATGCCGCGAATGAGCGACACGATGGAAGAAGGAAACATCGTGGGCTGGCTAAAGAAAGTTGGCGATGAAGTTGAGCCCGGCGACGTGCTGGCCGAAGTGGAAACCGACAAGGCGACCATGGAGCTCGAGAGCTTTCACGAGGGTGTGCTGTTGCACATCGGCGTAGAGGAAGGTGCTGTTCCGGTTAACTCCGTACTCGCTGTGATCGGCGAGGAAGGAGAAGATTTTCAGGCTGCCCTCGACGCGGCCGGGGGGAACGGCGCCGCGAGTGATTCGACCGACGAGGCGGAGGCGCCTTCTTCGGAGGATGCTGCGGGCGCGCCTAGCTCGAAGCAAGCTTCTACCCAACGACAGACAGCGGAAGCTACTTCGGATACGGGTGGTTCAGACGACAGGACCAAGGCCAGTCCGCTCGCGCGCAGCATGGCTAAGGAGTCGGGTATCGACCTGTCTTCGCTGACCGGAACCGGCGACGGGGGCCGCATTGTCCGACGTGACGTGGAAGCTGTCCTCAGCAACGGTACATCGAAGCGCAGCTCGGAGGCCCCGGAATCGCCCGGCGTTCCCGCATCTGTGGAAACGAGCACTGCCGTCGCGGACTACCAAGACGTCAAGAGCGCCGGAACCCTCGGAGCAACCCCGGGGGAGGCCAACTACAAGGATGTACCGACCACGCAGATGCGCAAGGTTATCGCCAAGCGCCTCGCGGAGTCGAAGTTTACGGCCCCCCACTTCTACCTCGGTATCGAGATCGACATGACCGGCGCGATCGCCTACCGCAAAGAGCTCAATACCGTTTCGGAGGTAAAGATCTCCTTCAACGACCTCGTACTCAAAGCCTCGGCGCAAGCGCTGCGCAAGCATCCGGCGATTAACAGCAGCTGGCTAGGTGACCGGATTCGGGTCAATAGCGACATCAACATCGGGGTTGCCGTCGCGGTGGAGGACGGTCTACTCGTCCCGGTCGTCCGTCACGCCGACCGCAAGGGCCTCGCCGAGATCGATCAGGAGGTCAAGCAAATGGCGGGCCTGGCCAAGGAACGACGCCTACAGCCTCAACAGATGCAGGGCAATACGTTCACCATATCCAACCTGGGGATGTTCGACATCACCGAGTTTACGGCCATCATTAATCCGCCCGATGCTTGCATACTCGCCGTGGGTACGATCAAGCAGCGTCCGGTGGTCAAGGACGGGGAAATCGTCGTCGGTAACGTAATGAAGCTTACCCTATCCTGCGATCACCGCGTGGTCGACGGGGCGACCGGTGCGGCGTTTCTGACGACACTCAAGGAGATGCTCGAGAATCCGTTACGGATGCTCATCTAACGCGTTCGTAGAGCATGAAAACTCTCGTTTTAGGGGCGTCGGCAAATTCCGTGCGTTACTCGAATATGGCTGCGCGCCGTCTACTAGCGGCCGGACACGAGGTCGTGCTCGTAGGTAACCGCGCGGGGTTCGTCGAAGCCGAACCGATCGCAGATCACCCGATCGTCGTGGCGGGCGTGCACACGGTAACGCTCTACTTGAATCCAGAGCGTCAGAAACCTTACTACGGGTACCTTCTAGACGAGATCCGCCCGGTACGCATCATCTACAATCCCGGAACGGAGAACGCCGAGCTAATGGAGCTCGCGGCCGAGTGCGGCATCCACAACGAGATCGCGTGCACTTTGGTCATGCTCGGAAGCAGCAGCTACGAGGACGCAGCCGCATAAGGCCGTTTATATCTTTCAGCCGCAACTACAAAGTGACGCTGAACCCAATACGAAAGGGGTCGCAATCGTCGATTGCGACCCCTTTCGTGCGTGTGGTGAATATGTGTTCACCAGTGCGCTAGCTATATGAGCTAGTAACCGGCATCTTTGCTTCCCTCGAAGAAAGTACCCTTGCCCGCTCGCGGACCTTCTGGTTCGGCCATGGCTTTATCGTCCGGGCCAGCGACGCGGAACTCGACGCGACGGTTCATAAAGCTGCGACCATTGGTTGGCACGAGCACATCCTCCTCGCCATCGTACATGATCACGAGGCGATCGGCGGAAATCCCGTAGCGCTTAGAGATGTACTCGACGGCTGCTTTCGAACGGTTGTAGCTGAGCACCTTATTATAATCCTCGCTGGCGGTTTTGTCCGTGAAGCCCTGTACGACAACGCGAATGTCCGGATTGGCCTTCATCACCGCAGCGACGTTCTTCAGGCTTCCGTAATCGGCCGTACGGACGGTGTAGCTGTCGTAGCCGAAGTGAACTATAGGTAAGAACCAATCTTCCATGTTCCCCTTGGTGGAGTTCTCGTAGTCGGTAAGCTTGGAAGCGATGAGATCTTCGACCTCGGGCTGCGTCATGTAGCCCGGTGATGCGGCAACCCCTTTGGCGTCAACCGTCATACCGGGTGGGCTGTAGGGCTCACCGTCTTCGTAGTCGGGCACACCGTCGGAGTCGGAGTCGAGCGCGACGCCGCGCGTGTCAACGGGGGCACCTTCAGGGGTATCGGTTTCCTGGTCGAGCATGTCGATGATACCGTCGCTGTCGGTATCGGTCAGGTCGAGTACCGGGCGTGCCTTCAGCTCGGTGAGCTCGTCGATCACTTGGTTGAGGGGATTGACCCAGTAGAGGGGCTCGGCGAGCTCGTCCTTGTTGCCGATATTGAAGTTAAAGCGAATGTTGGTGTAATTGGGTACGTCGCGGTAGCTGGTGGAAGTAAGACCAACATTGTTGTAGCCGTCGAAAAAGTCTGATGATTTTCCGAATGGAATGAATGCCTTGTGCTCAATTCCAATGTTGAAGCGAGGACTCACCCGAAAAGCGAAACCGGCTCCGCCAGTCAAGAAAAAGCTCGATTTGCCGAGATTTTCCCTCTCTATAACATCGAGCGCGTCACCTCCGCCGCGTAACCCGTCACCTTTGATGGTAAGTCCTCCGACACCAGGACCGGCAAATACGTAAAGGTTGACCTTACGGACAGGCTTGTTAAACTTAAAGTTGTTCAGTGTCATCACCGCCTGCGCGTCTCCGGAAAAAGACGAAGTCTGGACGTTAGTGTACGTGTATACTTCTGCCTCCGAAGGGGCATTCGAATTGACTCGCAAGTAATTAGCGCCCAGCCGGATAGAAAAGATGTGATCGAACGCACGACGGACATGAATACCAGCACCGTACCCTGGCTCCAGGTCGTAGTCACCGGAAAGGAAAGCAAACCCGCCGTTGAAACCGATCTCGGTCATGTGCTTGGGGGTGTATTCTACCTGGCCGTCGTCGTCCTGGGCCACAGCCGATGAGGCAGCGCCCAGCGTGAGCGCCGTCGCCAAGCCGTAAATGATGCCGCGTGTGTTCATGCTGATTTTTTCTGTGTAGTCGTGTCGACGAGGAATAGTGGGTTCGCGAACAAACCTATAAGCGTACTTTATCCTGTGGTAGGTTGTCTTTCCACAGCGTAGCTACGCCGGAGCGTGTTCGCGATCCTTCCGATAAGTGAGAGTTTCGAAGTCAGTGCGTGCAACTGGAAGCTGATTGCTTTGGTTCAAGTGCGTGCGTTTAAGTAGAGTCGCGCATTATACCGCGCAGGAGCTACGGCGACAAACGTACATAACCTAAGCAATACATTCCTATACCTACATCGACGTCTGAATTCTTTAGACGGCTAGCTAGTGTGAGCAACTACCTTCCGCCCCGTCATCCCCACGCCCGTTTGCATGCTCGATCACTGGCTCCAGCCCTCCGAACTTATGTCCTTCTGGCAAGCCGACGACTACGAGGTTTGGCAGCTCGGACACATTTACCGCGGCTACACGGCTGAAGACGGGCTGCCCGACCTCCGCTCCGGTGGCGTTGCGCTCATCGGGCTCGACGCCACCGAGGCCGATCGGGTGCGCAACCACCTCTACCGCATGGCGCGCCCCGGCGAGGAACTTCGGCTCGTCGACCTCGGCAACGCGCGCCGCCCGGGGGGAGCCGTCAACGCTCCCATCATGCAGGAGCTCCTGTTGGCGGGCGTAACGCCCGTGTTTATCGGACGTGAGCGGGATAACTGCCTCGCGCAGTACCTCGGTTACCACCAGGCCGAATTCCTAACCAACCTCGTACTCATCGACGATCGGCTAGACTTTCAAGCGCGCGACGTCCCCACCGAGAAGCGGTACCTCGATCAGATCTTCGACCTCACCCCGGTCCGCCTCTTCCACCTCGCGGCCCTCGGCTACCAGAGCCACTACAACGATCCCGCCGCGCTCGAGTACCTGCACCAGCACCACTTCGAGTTCTACCGACTCGGCCACATCAAGTATACGCTCGAGGAGTGCGAGCCGGTGATCCGCGATGCGGACGCGGTGATCATGCAGCTCTCCGCCTTGAAAACGAACGACGCTCCCGCTCAGGAGCCCATCGGCAGCAGTGGGCTAAGCAGCGAAGAGGCCTGTCAGCTGTGCCGGTTCACGGGCATGAGCGACAAGGTCACCTCCTTCGGGGTATACGGCTACTACGCCGAGCGCGACCCTACCGGACAGTGCGCGGATACCCTAGCCCAGATGCTGTGGTATTTTATCGAAGGCTACGTGCACCGCAAGTTTGATTTCCCGGGGACAACGGAAGGGCTCACCGAGTACATCGTCAAGATGGAGGGCGGCAACTCGGATTTGACCTTCTGGAAATCCGAACGCTCCGGGCGCTGGTGGATGGAGATGCCCTACGCCAACGACGGTGCCCCCCGACACCGCTACATTCCGTGCACCTACGCTGACTACCTAAAGGCCTGCGAGCACGAGCTCCCCGACAGGCTCGTCGAGGCCTACAAACGCTTCGTTTAGAGCAGTTGCTCCATCCGGTTCGACCGACTGCCCTTGAGCAAAATCACCGTCCGCTGCGAGCCCGCGCGCTCGGCGAGCCAGGCCGCCAACGGGTCCGCTTCCGCAAAAACCCGTGCCGCGGGTGGGAGTCGGGGCGTTTTGGCGTAAGCAGACCCGAACAGCGCGACTTCGGCACCCGGGATTGCGGCCGCGGACTTCGCTGCCTCCAGGTGCGCGGGCGCCGTGTCGTCCCCGAGTTCGGCTAGCTCCCCCAGGACAACGATCTTGCGGGGCTCAGGACGGCTCGCCAGCCACGCGAGGGAGGCGGCTACGCTGTCCGGATTCGCGTTGTAGGCATCGAAGAGCAGCGTGCTGCCGCGCCAGGTACGCACTTCGCTGCGTTGGTTAGCGGACTGGTAGGCGGCAAACGCCCCGGCGATTTTCGGTAACGGCACCTTGAAGTAACTCGCTATCGCCGCGGCCGCCAGCAGGTTGCGGTAGTTGTGAACCCCCGGCAACCGACTCGTAAAGGGCTGTGCTCGCTCCCCCACCCGTAGCGTTCCGCTCACTTCCGGAAACTCCTGAATGAGCTCCCCGCGCAAGACGTCCGAAGCTTGCCCCGGGGCACCCTCGCCGCTGTAGAAAAGCAACCTCGATCCGGGGTGCACGAGCTTACTCACCTCGGCGTCATCGCGGTTGACGAAGGCGTGGCCGCCTTGCTCCGCTAGAAAATCGAACAGCTCGCGCTTCCCTCTACGTACCCCGTCGAGGCCCCCGAAGCCCTCGAGGTGCGCACGGCCTATGTTGGTGATCAAGCCGTGGGTGGGCTCGGCGATCGCACTGAGCTCACCGATCTCCCCAACGTGGTTAGCGCCCATCTCCACAACGGCTAGCTCCGCGTTCGCGGGGGTGCGCAGGAGGGTAAGCGGTACACCGATGTGGTTGTTGAAATTTCCGGCCGTCGAGTGCACACGGTACACGGTGGCCAGGGCAGCGGCGAGCAGCTCCTTGGTCGTCGTCTTCCCGTTGCTGCCCGTGAGACCTACCACCGGGCAGGTCCAAGTTCGCCGGTACGCCCGGGCTAAGTCCTGTAACGCCAGCAACGTATCGTCGACGACGTAGCTAACCTCGCCCGGGGCGGCGTCGGCACGACTGATCACCGCGTATTTCGCTCCCCGCGCGAGTGCCTTTTTTGCGTACGCATTGCCGTCGAAAGAAGGCCCTTGGAGAGCGAAGAAAAGCTCGCCGGTGCGCGTGGTCCGTGAATCCGTGGATACGCCCGTACACGTGAGGAAGGCATCAAGCAGACTCTGGAGCATGGGGCCAAAATACAGTGGCCCCTCCGCCGGATGAGCGAAGGGGCCACAGAATCGACGCTTTAAAAAAGCTACTTGAAGCGACGCTTCTGCTTCTTGTTGGAATCTTTGAAAACGTTGCCGCCGGTGTCCTCGTTGCCGGAAGGACCACCCGTGCGCGTCATCGCGCAGCGGAAACCGATCGTGCGGTCGGCCTTGTCTTCCTCCTTGAAGCGCCGTGTACCCGGGGAGAGCCACCAGGCGCGGTCGGCCCAGCTTCCGCCTTTGATCACGCGACTCTTGTCGCTAATCAGCGAGCTAACCCCGTACTCGTAGGTAGCGGAAGATTGCTCGTCACCGTCGAGGTAGTTGTAAACACGAGCCGTTTTGTAGTTCTCGCGGCCCGCAACCTCATCGTCCTCGATGTAGCGGTAACGGAGGCGCCCGAGCGAGTCTTTCTCAGCGGGTTTGCCCTCCTCGTTCGTCTCGAGTGCCTGAAAATTACCGCCGCGGTACGGGTTGAGGTCGTGGTTCTCGACATCGCGCAGCGTGATCGAACTCATCGGGCGGTAGAGGTCCATCGTCCACTCGCTCACGTTACCGGCCATGTGGTAGAGCCCGAAGTCGTTGGGTTGAAACGTTCTAACCGGCGCGGTAATCGAGGCGTGGTCGTTGAGGTTACCGGCCATCCCCATGTAGTCACCGTCGCCGCGCTTGAAGTTGGCGAGGATCTTGCCCTGATACTTATCGCGCTTCTGCGAACGGACACTGTTGCCGTCCCAAGGGTAAATACGTCGATCGGTGATCAGCTCGTCCTTTTCGTTGGCCATATTGCCCTGCAAGCCGAGCGCGGCGTACTCCCACTCCGCCTCGGTAGGCAGGCGGTAGCTCGGCAGCAGGATGCCGTCCTCGAAGCGTACGGGACGCTCGCCGCCGGAACTAAGGTCCTTGAGGTTCTTGCGGACATCGCCCTGGTACTGACCTACGAGGTAAGCCTCGGTATTGAAGTTATCACCGTCTTTTTGCTCCGGATTCAGGTTGAGGATGCCTCGCTCCACGAGCAGCATCTCGTTGACCCGGTCGGTGCGCCATTTACAAAAATCGTTGGCTTGATTCCAACTCACCCCGACCACGGGGTAGGCATCGTAGCTCGGGTGCCGGAAGTACGTTTCTACGTACGGCTCGTTGTAGGAGAGTTCTTCGCGCCAAACGAGCGTATCGGGCAGCGCGTTGTTGAACACCTCGGGATAGCTCTCGCCGAACACGCGCTTCGTCCAATACAGGTACTCCCGGTAGTCGATATTGGCGACCTCGGTTTCGTCCATGTAGAAACTCGAGACCGTCACGCGGCGGGGTACGTTGTTCCACTCGCGGATCACGTCCTCCTCGCTGAGGCCCATGGTAAACGTACCGCCCTCGATGAGCACGAGGTTCGGACCGGTCATCTGACCTTCGTTGTCGAGCTTCTCGAAGCCGCCCCACTTCTGGTCGTTGTATTTCCAGCCCGTGCTGGCGGAGCGCTCAGACTCCTTACAGCTGGGGAGGAGTGTGGCCGCCGCGAGGGCGATAAGGCCGAACTGAAAAAATTGCTTCATCACGTCTTTTTCGTCTCTATGCACCCGAGGAGGGGCGTTAGTATACCGATATCTAAATCTAGCAAGGAATGCGCCAAGTAACCGACAGGGGGTAAACGAAGCTACCCCGGAGTCATTGTTGCGTACGTACAGATTGCGAAAGGGTTCGGTTGGCGGCTTGCGCCAAAACTACCTAAACAGCTGCAGGCAATCGTTGTATCGGTCGGCTTGCCGTCGCTTCTTGATAAACCAGGCATTTTCGAAGTTGAGCTGCAGGCTCACCTCGTGGGTACCCGTGCTCACCCCCGCGAGCTCGCTCACCGTGGCGTCGTAGCTGTAGCCGATCTTGTACATGTCGTACTCGAATCCGACCACCCCTATTATCGCGTCCGCATTGCCGAACGTGTGCCGGAACCAAGCACCGCCGAACACCTGCCCGAAGCCGACGTAGGCCCCTAGGTTGAGTTGTTCGAAAGGCCCCTGGCGGGCGTACAGGATGTTGGGGGTTACAAAACGTTTCGAGTTCGCCCGGTTTTGATCGAGCGGAATTTGCGCGCCCGTTTGTACGCTCAGGAGTATGGGGTAACCCGTGTAGAACCCACCCGGGCCAACGGCCGCGATTCGGTCGTCGGGCGTGGTGAGGTGATTCGCGCTAACGCCCACGTAGGCGAGCTTGCCGGCGTAAAGTACGCCGGCGCCAAAGTCGGGGTAGGTTACGTTCGGCTTGTCGGGCTGCTCCTCGAGGGAGGGATTCGGCTCGCCGTCCGGGCCGATCGCGCCGGTAACCGGGTCGATTTGATCGTAGAAAACCAGCCGGCTCCAGTTGATTCTTTTGTGCCTAAACCCGGCACTCAATCCAATCCGGATGCTCTGCTGCGGATCGATCTGCACTTGGTAGCTATACGAAGCCTTCGCCTCGTAGGTAGCCAGTAGATTATCGCCCGCATCGTCGGCTACGATACTTAATCCGATGCCCGAACGGAGGGGTTGGAGGTACTGTCCGTAGGAAACGCTGTACGTTTTGTAGGGTATTCCACTGGCGAATCCGACGTACTGAGAGCGGTGGTTGAGCGCGATGCTCGGGGCCCGGGTCGTACCGGCGAAGGCGGGATTGAGCAGGATCGGTGCCGTGTAGAACTGACTGAAAACTGCATCCTGCGCCCCGGCAGTAGTGCAGATCAGGCCGGTTCCGGCGCACATTACAAATCGTAGTAGTTCTTTGAGCATCCTCGGTCCGGGGTTCGCCAGCACGCAACGTGAACGCGTCGCGGCAGGTTAAAGGTAGCAATGTGTGTGTGCGCACAACGTTCCCGATCCTAGTCCCATTACCCCCGCGAACCCGTATATGTCTCATTTCTCCATGCGTGTCGTCCTGCTCACTAACTGCTTGTTGGTACTCGCTTTCGGGCTGCGTGCGCAAAACGAGAGCGCGACCACGGATCTCGTTTTGCCGCAAGGCCTCGACAGCACCGAGCTCGAGTGGGACATCCCCCTGGCCCGAGGTCAACGCGGGAGTCTCGAGTCGATACGGTTTAGTGCTACCCCCGGCCTGGAGGCCACGTTCGCTTTCGCTAAAACTCGTTTTGCCGCAAGGCGCCCCCTCCTATCCATCGCCGTAACCCTCGAGCGCACGGATGGCAGCGGCGGGGAGCTGAACGTGACGGCGAGCGCCAACTACCGCGTGACCGACGGGGTGTTAGCGGCGAGAACCGTATCCACCATCGAGCCGACTACGTCGGTGTTCGCCAGCGGCGAGGTGTACAAGCTCAGCGTCGACGAGGACGGGATCTACGCCATCGACGCCGAGCTACTCGGTCGGCTCGGCCTGTCGGCCGACGACATTTCCCCCGGCGAGATCCACCTGTATAGCAAAGGGGGCGCCATGTTGCCCGAGGTCGTTGGCGCACCCTACGAGCCGGACGTTCAGGAGGTGAGCCTCCTCGAACTCGGGAACGGCGACGGCAAATTCGACGGTGGGGAAAAGCTGCTCTTCTTCGGACAGGGCGAAGACGTTTGGTACTGGGACGCGGGTCGCACGGATGACTTCGTCCGCAGAGAGAACCTGTACAGCGAGGTAACCCACTACTACCTCAAGGTCGGCGGCCCCAGGGATCCTATCGCGACCAAACCGGCGGTGAGCGCCGGCGCGTACGACGGTACTTATACCAGTCGAGCGCGCTGGGAGGAGGACCTCACCAACCTGCTCTACTACTCGCAGATCGAGTACGGCGGCGGTCAGGGTAGTGGGCAAGACTGGTTCGGGGAGGGTTTTTTGAATAACCGCACCATCGAATCTAGCGAGGGGGCTTTCGATTTGGGGAATGTGGTAGCCGGAAGCGAGGCGCGTGTACGAGCCCGAGTCGCCGCCTCCCCCTTACGTCCGGGGACCACGTTCGAGCTAACGGTAGAGGGGCAGACCCTACAGAGCGACGTACTGCGCAAAGCGATACGCAACGACGCGAACGGCGCATTCGCGGACATAGCGGGAGTGGATGGTATAGTTGAACTATCGAGCGGGACCCCGCGGGTCACACTCGCGTATCCGGGCTCCGAGGAGACCAACCCGGGTTGGGTTGACTACGTCGAGATCACCGCTACGTCGCGGCTCAGGTACGCCGACGGGCCGCTGTTCTTCCGCTCCAAGGCGCACGTGCTCCCCGGGACGTACGGCTACCGGATCGACGGGGGCGAAAGCCTTGTCGTCTGGGATATCACGGACCCGCTCCGGGTCCAGGCGATCGACGGTCGGGCTGTATCGGGTGCCGTAGAGTTCGGGTACACGCAAGCGGCGGGCGAACGACCGCGGGAGTTCGTTGCCTTCGATCCGAATGGGGGTTACCCGAAGCCCGCGGTAGTATCGGATGCCCCGGTGCCGAACACCAACCTGCACGCTGCGAGCGACATCGATTTCCTAATCGTGTACGGCGAGGACATGGAGACCGCGGCGGAGAAGTTGAGGGAGCACCGTGTACGGCGGGATGGTTTCAACGTGCTCACCGCTTCGATGCGCGAGGTAGCGGAGGAGTTCGGCGGCGGTCGCTTCGATCCGACGGCCATCCGCGCGCTAAACCAAATGATCTACGCTCGTAACCCGGGCTTCCGGTTCACGCTGCTGCTCGGTGACGCCAGCTTCGATCAGCGGGGGATCATCGCCTCGCTCGGAAGAGAACTGCCCGATCGCGGAAATTTGGTGCCCGCCTACCAGACCGCCGCCTCGAACTACGAAGTGACCGCCTTCCCGACCGACGACTACGTCGCGATGCTGGACGAGGGCGAGGGACGCTCGCAGGGAAGCTTTCCCGAGGGGCGACTCGATATCGCCGTGGGTAGGATCCCGGCGACGAACTCGGCCCAAGCCGTTGCAGTCGTTGATAAGATAATGAAGTACGACACCGCTTCCGCGCTGCTCGGCAATTGGCGCCTACGCAACGTGATGGTAGCCGACGACGAGGACAACAACCTGCACCTCAGGGACATGGACGCGATCGCCGAATTGGACGATCGCGAGTTTCCGACCTTCAATCAAGTCAAAGTCTACGCCGATGCCTTCGAGCAGGAGGTCACCCTGGGGGGCGTGCGTATTCCGAGAGCGGCGGCTGCGATCAACCGGAACATGTTCCGCGGTAACCTGCTAACTACCTACCTCGGACACGGGGGCCCCAACGGGTGGGCGCAAGAACGGATCCTCAACTCCCCGGACATAGCGCAGTGGAATTCGCAGACCTCGCTTCCCGTGCTGGTCACGGCCACCTGCACGTTCACGGGTTTCGACGATCCGACGCGTGTCGTCGCCGGGGAGCAAGTGCTGTTTAAGCCCAACGGGGGTGCCGTAGCCAGCTTGAGTACGGTGCGTCCGGTGTTTACGAATCGGAATAGGGTACTCGCGCAGAAGACCCACGAGCTTTTCCTAGATCAGGCTTTAAATCGTGAGTATCGAATCGGTGAGCTCCTGATGCAAGCTAAGACGGTTTCTACCGGTAGCGATAAGCAAAATGACTTGAAGTACGGTCTGTTCGGAGATCCATCGATGCGGCTGGCCGTACCCAGGTTGACGGTGGTCGTGACCAACTTCGATAGTGTCGCCGTGGGCTCGGACGCGGATACGGTCAAGATCCCCCCCCTGCGGGAGGTTCAACTCGCCGGTGAAGTCCAGACCACCGAAGGTGAGCTGGCCGAAGATTTCACGGGGGAGATCATTGCAACCGTCTACGATCAAGCGAGCACGGATCAAACATTAGGTCAGGACCGCGGTAGCTTCGTACAGAGCTTCTCCCGCCAGGAGAGCATTCTCTTCAACGGTAAGGCCAGCGTGACGCGAGGGAAATGGGAGGCAAAGTTTATGCTTCCGAAGGACGTGAGTCTAGCCCTCGGTACCGGAAAGCTCAGTCTCTACGTGAAGTCCGCAACCGGTGTAGACGGATCGGGGGTATTCAGTCGCTTCCTGGTCAATGGGTTGGACACCCCCGGCGTGCGAGACGATACCCCCCCGATCCTCGACCTGTACGTGGGCAGCGACGACTTCCGAACCGGGGGGGTGGTCCCGGGCGATACCCGTTTGATCCTCAAGCTAGCCGACGACACGGGCATCAACGTAAGCGGCGCCGCTATCGGGCACGACCTCACCGCGACTATCCGCTCTCTGGAGGCTGTAACCGACGAAACGACCGGCCCAATCATTACCCGCGGCCAGGGGAAAGCGTTCTCGGAGTCGATCGTCCTGAATGACTTCTACGAAGCGTCGATCGACGACTACAGCAAGGGAGAGGTCGACTACCCGCTCGACGGCTTGACTCCCGGCAGGTACATGGTTACGGCGCGCGCCTGGGATCTCGGAAATAATACTGCCGTGGACAGTGTCGAATTTATCGTCAGCGACGACGACGATACGGCCCTACAGCGTGTGCTCAACTACCCCAACCCCTTCGTCGACGCGACCTGCTTTCAGTTCGAGCACAGGGCCGCCGGACTTACCGTGGACGTGCAGGTGGACATTTACACCGTGTCCGGCCGACTCGTGAAGAGCGTTAACGAAACGAGAACGGCGAACGGCCGCCGCTTCGGCAACGAGGATTGTATCGCCTGGGACGGCACGGACAACTACGGCCAACGCCTCGCCCGCGGAACGTATTTATACCGAATACGTATGCGCACTGACGACGAAGCGAGTTCGGGGGAGAGTGACTTCGAAAAGCTGGTAATTCTCCGCTGACGGCAGTTTTTCTACCCCTTGCGTGGCAGTTTCTTAAGGAATTGTTACCAACCAACAATAGAGCGGAGGCTTTAGGCGATTCCTATGCACGCGCGTGTGCTGTCGGTGTCACTCGCCTTCACGATCAAAAAGATGTTGATGAACATATTCAAGGCAAGTGTTCTGCCTACCCTCCTTGCGGTCTCTGCGGCTGGCGGCACCATTTCTGCTCAGACTACTCCGCCCAGCATTAGCCTGTGCGTGGACGGGTTTAACCCATCCGGGCAGGCCTGCGTCAAGACCATTCAAACGGGTGTACCCTTCCTGGGCATTACCCCCGACGCACGTTCCGGTGCGATGGGCGACGTTGGGATCGCACTTAGCCCCACAGCTGCATCCACCTACTGGAACCCGTCCGCGCTGCCCTTCTCCGAAGAGACCTTTCAGATACAAGCTACTTTCACCCCCTGGCTGCGTGCACTCAACCTCGACGACGTTTACCTCGCTAATCTGGCCGGCTACGGTCAGCTCGACGACGATCAGGCCGTTTATGGTGACCTCCGCTATTTTTCGCTGGGTAGTATCGATTTCACCAATTCTAACGGCCAGCCGATCCGAACCAGCAAGCCTTACGAGATGGCCCTCTCGGCGGGCTACGCGAGAAAGCTCAGCGATAATTGGAGCGGCAACATCACCGGGCGCTTTATTCTCTCGAGCCTCGCCACTGGCCTAACCGTCGACGGTACGGGCGACGACATCCAGGCCGGTAAGTCTATTGCGGCCGATATCGGTGTAACCCACCAGCGCGAAGTGGCCGTAGCCGACGGCTCCATCTTGCGCTTCGGCGCGGTGATTCGCAACATCGGGTCGAAGATTACCTACACCAACAGCGTTCAGAAGGATTTCCTTCCGACCAACCTCGGCCTAGGTTCATCGTTACAGATGTACCTCGACGACTACAACTCACTTACCTTCGCACTCGACTTTAACAAGCTGCTCGTTCCGAGCCCACAGCTCAATCGTGACCCAGGTACCCCGGATCCAAGCCTGACTAAAAGCCCCATCGAAGGCATATTTTCCAGCTTCGGCGATGCGGAAGAGGGCTTCAGTGAGGAACTCAACGAAATTAACGTCAGTATCGGTGCCGAGTACTGGTACGCGGAGCAGTTTGCCGCAAGGCTCGGCTTCTTCAACGAGCCGAACACCAAGGGTGGACGGCGCTACCTCACCGTGGGCGTAGGTCTGGTTTACAACGTGCTCAACATCGACTTCAGCTACCTCGTGCCGACGACCAACCAGACCGGCCCACTCGACAACACGCTGCGCCTGAGCCTCGGCTACGCCTTCGGTGGCGACACCTACTAAAGCACAAGCGCCGGGACGATAAGCCGGATTCTGTCTAGCCGGGTGACCTAAATCGCCCGACCGAGCCCATCATTTATCTACGCTGCCTACCCGCGTACCAGGTCCTCGCGGACCTGCGGCGGATCACCGTACGCTGCGCGGCATTGCAACACGTGGGGTTTACCTCCTCCCGCGGTCACCCGCCGGAGGCGTGCGCTCTTACCGCACGATTTCACCCTTACCCGCACGGTTCAGTGCGGGCGGTATATTTTCTGTGGCACTGTCCGTAAGGTGGGCGTTCCCCCCTACCCTCCCAGCCTTTCGGCTGGCACGTTATCCTGAGTTGTCCGGACTTTCCTCACCCCGGGCCCCTCGCGGAGACCGGGGCGCGATGGGCTGTCCCGACGCCTGTGGTGCGCGAAGGTAAGACCCAACATTTGCACCCGCCCTCCGTACACTCGGTCAATGGGCGAAGCACGCGCACGCACGAGGTTTGAGTCGGCTGATCTGGCTTGGCAAACCTGGGCCATGATCGGCGCGGTGCTCTTCTTGCTCGGCAGTAGCCTCGCGCTCAACTACTTCTTCAGCGAAAGCGCCAACCTGCGGCGCTACGCCTCGGACATCGAGTTCACCCTCCGAACGCAGGAAGGGGAGATCGACGCGATCGTCCAGGATACCGCCTTCCTGCGCCGGCGCATCTTCGGGTTAGGCAAACTCCCCGCCGATGCACAGCGCGAGGATGGGGACAAGCTCCAGGAGATCAGCCGGGAGGACTACAACATCTGCCTGTACGAAGGGGACTCGCTGATACTCTGGACGAACACGCGCGTCTTCCTCCCCGAGCACAGCTCCCCGGCGAGGCTGGCCCCCGTTCAGGCGCGGCTATTCCAAAACGGCTATTACGTCGTGAAGCGCAACACCGTCCAGCTGTTTCGCGGTCGGACCTTCGAGGTTATCGCGCTTATTCCCATCAAAAATAACTACAGCCTCGCCTCGGAGTACCTCCGCAACGAGTACCTCGGCAACCCGAGCATACCCGGCGCCGTCGAGATATCGCAGGTGCCTACCGCCTTTCCCGTCCGGGCGGAGGACGGTACGCTCGTCGCCTACCTCAACAGCTCGAAGAAGTTCCACGACCACCTGGGCCAGCGCATGCTGCTCGGCTGTCATCTGCTCAGCTTTCTCCTTATCGGGATTTGGATCCACTACGTCGCCACGCTACTGGCGGCTAGTTCGGGGTCCTGGGCGGGGGGGATGTTCCTCGTGAGCGCCGTCGTCGGCCTACGCGTGTTGATGAACAATACGGAGTGGGTCGAGGGCTTCACCGATCTAGGGGTTTTCGCCCAGAGCTTCCGCATGCCCCACGCCTTCGGTTCACTCGGGGGCATGATCCTCAACGTGCTGTTCACGCTGTGGCTATCTACTTTTTTCCACAAGCACTACCGGCTCTCGGAGCGCTTCACGCTCACTCCGACGAGGCGGTGGCTCGCCACGGGGCTGCAGTACTTCGCCATCCTCGTCTGCGCGTTCGCCCTCGCCTACGCTTTCCGGGGCGTAATACGCAGCGAAGAGCTAGCCTTCGACTTCAGCAACGTCTTCAACCTCGACGTGCGCGCCATGCTGGCGATCTTCGCTATGCTCACCCTGACGTTCGGGATGTTCCTGGTCGCTCATCGATTGATGGTGGGGATCAGTAACCTCGGACTGTCCAAATCCGCCCGCCTCGCCTCCCTGCTGGGGGCGGTCTGCGTCTCACTCCCCCTCGCCTACGTCAGCAATTGCCCCCTCCCCCTCCCCCAGTTCTACCTCGGCACCTTCGCGTTCGTGGTGCTGTACGACATGTTCATAGACTCAGGGGAGTCGAACATCCTGTGGCTGTTCTTTTGGTTGGTCGTGATCTCGCTGTACTCCGCGGCCATGCTCTTCACCTTCAACGAGGAGCGTGACCTCGATCGGCGGATCGATTACGCCCTCGTACTGGCCGACGCCCGGGACAGTCTGGCCGAAGCCGCGCTCTCGCACTTCGTAGGCTCCTTACGCAGCAACATCGGCTTCCAGGAGGCGCTTTCGCAAAACGGTGCCCAGGTCCCTCTCCGGGACGTGATCCCGGTCGTCGAACGCACCCTCATCGACAACGGCTACCTCTACAACAACTACAGCTACCGCATCTACGGCTACGATGCCGCCACGGACAGCAGTTTTTTCCAGGGACGCGAGCCGGTCGAGGCCCGAGCCGCGATGGAACGCCTGTCCCGCAGCGTAGCCGTCGGCAACTACACCGCCTACCTCCTCGAGGAGGGGCGCGCGCTCCGTTACATCGCCCACTTCCGCTCCGAGCTACAGCGCGAGCCCACCCGAACGCTCGTCGTCGAGGTCGAGCACCAACCCCGATCTCCCTCGCGCGTGTTTACCGAGTTACTCGTCGACGAGCGGTACCGCAACTTGGCCGCGCTGCCGGATTACGATTACGCGATCTACCGACAGGGGAGACTCGTAGAAGAGGCGGGGCGTAGCCACGCCCTCGAGCTGCGCTCGACAAATTTGCCCGAGCCGGGTTACTACATCTCCGTTACGGACGCCAACTACTCCAGCGTCATCTACTCCGGTTACGATGGAACCGTGGTGCTGATCGGCAAAGATATGGGCGGCTACTGGCGACCGATGTCGCTGTTCAGCTACCTGTTTGTGTGGTGCATCATGCTCACCATCCTACTCTCGATGGTGAACGTCTACGTCGAGGTCTTACCCCGGGCGGTGGACATTACCTGGCTAGGGAAGCCCGACCTCAAAACCAAAATTCAGGTGGGGATCATTGCCCTGGTCTTGCTCTCGTTCGCCATGATCGGTTACGTGACCGTACTCTACTTCCACGACTCCACGGATGCCTACCACGACAATCGCCTCAATCGCAAAGTGGCTAGTATCCTGCGCAACACCGAGCACGAGGTCCAGCTGCTCTCGGAGCTAACCGATATAGACCGCCCTTCACTCGAGCGAATCATCAAGCCCATTTCGGAGATCCACCACATGGACGTGAATCTCTACGACCTCAAAGGCAATCTCCTCGCCAGCTCGGAGACGGACATTTACAAGCGAGGCATCATCGCCCCCAAGATGGGCGCTCTCGCCTTCCAGCTACTCTCCAAGATCGGTCAACCGTTGGCGGTGCAAGAGGAGTCGGTCGGTTCGCTCAATTTTCGCACGGCCTACGTGCCGGTGCGCATGCCGGAGGGAGAGCGCATCGCCTACATGGGCCTACCCTACTACTCGAAGCAACGCGATTTGCGCGATGACGTGAGCTCCTTCATGGGGACCTTGCTCAATGTGTACGTCTTCTTGTTGCTCATCGCCGGGGTCATCGCGATCACGGTGGCCAATTCGATCACCCGCCCACTCAGTGAGTTAGGAGCCAAAATTCGACGCTTCAAACTCGATAAAAACAACGAGCCACTGGTGTGGGCGGCCCCCGACGAGCTCGGTGCGCTCATCGGCGAGTTCAACTCCATGTTGAGCACCGTAGAGCAGTCGGCCCGCGAGCTCGCCGACGCCCGCCGCGAAACCGCTTGGCGGGAGATGGCCCAGCAAGTCGCGCACGAGATCAAGAATCCGCTCACGCCGATGAAGCTGAGTATTCAGTACTTGAAACTCGCGTTCGAGCGGGATCCTTCGCAAATCGAACCCCTCATAAGTCGAGTGAGCTCTACGCTCATCGAGCAGATCGACAACCTGGATTCGATCGCCTCCAACTTCTCGACGTTCGCCCGGATGCCGGATCCGGAGCCGACGTACATCGATCTGTCCGAGCTCGTGCGTTCCTCGTACGACCTGTATCGCGAAGAGGACCTCGATATTTTCCTGGAGGCGGAAGAGGGTCTTGGTTTCATCATCTTCGCGGATAAAAAGCTCCTGATGCGCGTGATCAGCAACCTGATCAAGAACGCGATCCAGGCGATTCCAAAAGATCGCCGGGGCCGCGTCCTCATCCGCCTGGAAAAGCAGGGGGTTAACGCTAGAGTGACTGTAGCGGACAACGGTACCGGTATTCCGGAAGAGATGCAGGAGAAGGTGTTCATGCCGAAGTTTACCACGAAGAGCTCGGGCTCCGGACTCGGATTGGCCATCTGCCGGGACATCGTGAAGTCGGCGGACGGCCGTATCTACTTCAAGACCGACACCGGCATGGGTACGGAATTCTTCGTGGAGATACCACTCGCCGACGTCGCGTCTCTCGTGCAGAGTCTGCACACCGACGAAGCCACACCGAGGGTTCCGAAGGCGAAGCCACCCAGTGCCGCAAAATTGGCGGCTCGCGCACTCGACGGTGTACCCTCGGAATCGACAACCGGTGCGGAGAGTTTACGTTAGGGTTCTCGGATGAAACCGAAGGCCGTAGTAATAGGAGCGGGCGTCGGCGGCATCGCCGCCGCGATTCGAGCCGCTGCGGCGGGCTACGACGTGAAGGTGTACGAGAGTGCCGCCGGACCTGGCGGCAAGCTGAGCAGCTTCTCGATCGACGGTTATCGGTTCGACCGTGGACCGAGCCTGTTCACGATGCCTCAGTACGTCGACGAGTTGTTCGAACTCTGCGGGGAGCGGGCCTCCGACCATTTCGACTACGTGCGCGAAGACGTGGTGTGTCGCTATTTCTGGGACGACAGGAAGCAATTGACGGCCTTCGCCGATCCGGTGGCCTTCAGCGAAGAGGCTGCCCGGGTTTTTGCCGTAAGGCCCGAGTTGGTCAGCGAAGCGTTGCGGGCGAGTGAGCTGAAGTACAGTGCTTCGGGCCGAATCTTCCTCGAACAGCCGCTGCATAAGCTACGCACCTGGCTCAGCGGCGACGTACTGCGGGCGTTGCCTAAGCTGAGTCGAATGGATCTCGGCGCGACCATGCACGAGGTCAACGAGCGGCTGTTGGAACAGCCACAATTGGTGCAGCTTTTCGATCGCTTCGCCACCTACAACGGATCGAACCCCTACCGTGCCCCGGGTATCCTCACCGTCATTCCTACCTTCGAACATTTACTCGGCACCTTCTTGCCCGTTGGTGGAATGTTCGACATCACACAGTCGTTGGTAGCGCTGGCCGAGCGCCAGGGTGTCGAGTTTGCTTACGGGGCTCGGGTAACGCGCGTAGAGTCACGAGCGGGTAAAGTCGTTTCCGTTCTTTGCGGCGGCGAGCGGGTTCCTTGCGACTTGTTGATATCAAATGTAGACGTGCATTACTTCTACCAAAATTTAATGCCACGAGCGCGAAAGCCGGTGCGGACCCTGCGTCAGGAGCGGTCTACGAGCGCTCTTATCTTTTACTGGGGGGTACGCAAACGCTTTCCCGAGTTGGAGCTGCATAATATCTTCTTCGCACAAGACTATCGAGCTGAATTCGCGGCTTTGCAGGCGGGAGAGATAGCCGACGACTTTACGGTCTACGTCAACGTCGGTTCGAAGCGGGTTTCGGCGGACGCGCCGGCAGGCTGTGAGAACTGGTTCGTCATGGTTAACGCCCCTTACGATCGAGCGCAGGACTGGGCGGAGACCACGGCCCGTGTGCGAAGGCAAACGATCGCCAAGCTCTCGGCGCAACTCGACGTTGACCTAGCCAAATTTATCGACGTAGAGCACTCTTGGACACCCCCGGGGATCGATTCCGATACGGGATCCCACCTAGGCGCACTGTACGGTACGAGCTCCAACAGCAAATGGGCTGCGTTCCTGCGCCACCGCAACTCGAGCAAAGAGTTCACTAATTTGTATTTCGTCGGTGGAAGTGTGCATCCGGGGGGCGGCGTCCCGCTCGCCCTGTTGTCCGCAAAAATTGCGGCCGGTCTGATGCCAAATCCCGCAACTGCATGCTGAGGTTAGTCGGCCGGGAACGGCTACACGCAAGTCTACTGGTTAGCAGCTACGCGTTTGGAGCGCTCATGCTCGCCTTTCGGCCGATCCCGAGCTTCGTCTACCTTACGAGCGCCCACCTTGTATTTACCGCCACGTTACTGCTGCTCGGCCACCGCCCCAACGAAAACACGGGCCTCTGGATCTGGGTACCGATCTGTTATTTCACCGGGTGGATCGCCGAGTACGTTGGCGTCCACGGGGGATGGCTCTTCGGCCGCTACATCTACGGGGATGTACTCGGACCGAAACTCTGGGCCATTCCGCTCGTCATCGGCGTAAACTGGATTTTAGTCGTGTACAGCGTCTGTCAATCCATCAATTCTGCGGCTCCACATCTCAATACGTTCGTGAAGATCGTACTCGCTTCGTTGAGCCTAGTGGCGCTCGACTACCTGATTGAGCCCGTTGCCATCGCGCTCGACTTTTGGACCTGGGCGGATGGGCTCCCCCCCCTACGCAACTACCTAGGTTGGTTGCTGGTGTCCGCGGTTCAATCGAGCGTGTTTTTTACCTTACTCCAGTACAGCGAAAATCGATTAGCCCCCTGGCTCGTAGTTTTGCAACTAGTCTTCTTTGGATTCCTACGCTTGACCCTATGATCTGGACCGACCTTCTGACTTACGCAGGAATCGTGGCCACGACGTTTGGTGGAATGGAGCTCGTGGCCTGGGCTGCCCACAAATATCTGATGCACGGAATACTCTGGTCTTGGCACGAGGATCACCACCGGCCCCACTTCGAGAAGGAGGGGTTCTTCGAGCGAAACGATTTGTTCTTCGTCGTCTTCGCGATTCCGAGTGCGCTGAGCTACTTCATCGGATCACACCTAGAGGTCTGGTGGCTGTTTTGCGTAGGCATCGGCATCAGCCTGTATGGACTCACCTACTTTCTCATCCACGATGTGTACATCCACCGCCGGTTCAAGTGGTTCTCACAGCTCGAGTCCCGTTACGCACGTGCGCTCGTTCGCGCTCACGGAGCCCACCACGCGGATACCGGCAAGGTGGCCTCCGAGAGCTACGGCCTGCTTCTAGTCGATAGGAAGTACTTCAGTAGTCGCCCTACTGCATCGCAGTAGCCATCGTCGCTCCGATATCGGCCGGACTCTTCACGACGTGGATACCGCATTCGGCCATAATTTTCATCTTGGCTTCCGCCGTATCCTCCGCACCGCCGACGATAGCGCCGGCGTGGCCCATCGTCCGTCCCTTCGGCGCGGTCTGACCGGCGATGAACCCAACCACCGGCTTGGTCCCGTGCGCTTCGATCCAGCGTGCGGCATCCGCTTCCATCGGTCCACCGATCTCCCCGATCATGATGATCCCATCCGTGTCCGGATCGTTCATGAGTAGCTCGACCGCATCCTTGGTCGTCGTACCGATGATCGGATCTCCCCCGATCCCGATACAAGTGCTCTGGCCCATACCGGCTTTCGTTACCTGGTCCACCGCCTCGTAGGTGAGCGTGCCCGAGCGTGATACGATGCCTATACGCCCGGGATTGTGAATGAAGCCCGGCATGATACCGCACTTAGCCCCGCCGGGCGTCATTACACCAGGGCAATTAGGTCCGATCAGCCGGGTATCCTTCGTGTCGATGTACGCCCTCACCTTAATCATGTCTTGCACGGGTATGCCCTCCGTGATGCATATAATGACCTTGATCCCGGCCGCCGCCGCCTCCATCACGGCATCGCCCGCGAAGGGCGGCGGTACGAAGATTACGCTCGTATCGGCTCCGACCTCGGTGACCGCCTCGGCGACCGTATTGTAAACCGGACGTCCGAGGTGCGTCTGCCCCCCCTTGCCCGGTGTCACTCCACCGACGACGTTGGTGCCGTACTCAATCATTTGCTCCGCGTGGAAGGAGCCTTCCTTTCCGGTAAAGCCCTGAACGATGACCTTGGAATTCTTATCGACTAAAACAGACATGTGCTTGGTTAGACTTGGGTGTGGGGGAGGCTACTCGGTAGACTCCTCGATAATGTAGACATCTTCGTTCGAGCGCTTCATGTAGTAACGCTCGCGGGCAAAACGTTCTTCGTCCGCCTCGATCGTTAGGCGCAGCTCGTTGGACTCCTCGATAGACTTGGCGTACTGAGCTTGCTCCCGCTGGAGGTCCTGCAAGGTCTCCCGCAACTCGTACTGCTTGAGTAACGAGTAGTGGTCGAAGAACCCGATGTAAATCGCGAAAACGGCAAACGTGAGTACATAGCGATTGCGCAGTGCCTTCGGAATCTTCGCCAAGGGGCCTTTGGCGGCACCCCGCTTTGTCTTCTTTGCCATCGTTACGTACTTAACGAACTCGAATTCCGTGTAGGTTACCGCTTCAGCGATCGGCCCGGAAAGTACGCGTCAGCACCTAGCTCCTCCTCGATTCGCAACAACTGATTGTACTTTGCGATACGATCCGATCGACTGGCGGAACCGGTTTTGATCTGACCGGTATTGAGGGCCACCGCGAGATCGGCGATGGTGGTGTCCTCGGTCTCCCCAGAGCGGTGCGACATTACGGACGTGTATCCGTGGCGAGTAGCCAGATTGACGGTCTTAATCGTTTCGCTAAGCGATCCAATCTGATTCACTTTAATGAGGATCGAATTCGCGGACCCTTCGTCGATACCGCGCTGAAGCCGCTTCACGTTGGTAACGAAGAGGTCGTCACCGACGAGCTGACAACGCTCCCCTACTGATTTATTTAGCGCCTTCCAGCCACTCCAATCGTCCTCGTCGAAACCGTCCTCAATCGAGAAGATGGGATACTTATTCACCCACTCCGTCCAGTACGCGACCATCTCCTCGGTCGACTTCTCCGCCCCGTCCGATTTGTGGAACACATACTTACCCTTCTTACTGTCGTAAAACTCGGAGGTAGCGGCATCCATCGCGATCATGATGTCCTCACCGGCTTTGTAACCCGCGGCTTCGATCGCTTGGAGCACGGTTTCGATCGCCTCCTCGTTACTCTGCATGTTGGGTGCGAAACCTCCTTCGTCACCTACGTTGGTCGAGTATCCCTTCTTCTTCAGCACGCTCTTGAGGTGGTGGAAGGTCTCTACACCCATCCGCAGAGAATCCGAGAAGGTGTCCGCGCCGAGCGGAACGATCATAAACTCCTGAAAGTCGATCCGATTGTCAGCGTGCGAACCCCCGTTCAGGATGTTCATCATCGGCACGGGCATCGTGTTCGCGTGTACCCCACCGATGTATCGGTACAGCGGTAGACCGTACTCCTCGGCGGCGGCTTTGGCCGCGGCGAGCGAAACCCCGAGGATGGCGTTAGCCCCAAGATTGGCCTTGTTATCGGTAGCGTCGAGATCGATCATCGTTTGGTCGATAGACAGCTGATCCGATACTTCGACGCCGATAAGCGCGCTCGCGATCTCCTCCTCGACGTGGGTGACCGCGCGGAGTACGCCTCTCCCTAAGTAGCGATCCTCCGCGTCGGAATCACGCAGCTCTACGGCTTCGTACTTCCCCGTACTCGCACCCGACGGAACTGCCGCGCGCCCCATCGCACCCTCCTCGGTGTAAATTTCTACCTCCACGGTAGGATTGCCACGACTGTCGAGGATTTCCCGGGCTCTGACATCAACGATTTCGCTCATATTAAGATTGCTACTAATTTCTCTGGCGCGGAAGGTAATCACGCACATTACCCGAGGAGGGCTACAAATTCGTCGAACAGATAATCTGCGTCGTGGGGACCGGGAGAGGCTTCCGGGTGGTACTGAACCGAAAACACGGGGCGGTCGCGAAGCCTAAATCCCTCAATCGTTCCGTCGTTGAGGTTGACGTGCGTCACCTCCACACGATCCAAACTAGACTCGATCGCTTCTGGGCTTACGCCAAAACCGTGGTTCTGACTCGTAATTTCGCTCTTGCCACTCAGCAAGTTCTTTACGGGGTGATTGATACCCCGGTGGCCGTGATGCATTTTGTAGGTCGGAATGTCGATAGCGAGCGCCAGAATCTGGTGTCCCAGACAGATCCCAAACGTGGGGAGCTTTTCGTCGAGGACTTCCCTGGCGAGCGCAACGGCGTACGGCATGGCCGCCGGATCACCCGGACCGTTGGAAAGAAACACACCGTCCGGCTCGTAATCCCGAAGGTCCGCGATGTTGCTCCGCGCCGGAAACACCCGACAGCTCACTCCCCTACGCGTGAAGTTTCGCAGGATGTTTCGTTTGGTCCCAAAGTCGATCACCGCTACCCGAAAGCGCTCCTCATCGGCCGGCAGGTCGTACACCTTCTGCGTGCACACCTTGCTGGCCAGCTCGAGTCCGTCCATACTCGGAACCCCGGTGAGTTTTGCCTTGAGCACTTCCAGATCGAGTTCCTCACTCGAAACGATGGCGTTCATTGCGCCGCGTTCGCGAATGTGTTTGACTACGGCCCGGGTATCCACACCGGAGATGCCGACCAGGCCCTGGTCGACCAAATGCTCCTGGAGGCTCCGATCCGCCAGTTTACGGCTAAACTGCTGAGCGTACTCTCGGACTACCAACCCGGCGATCTGGATTCGACTGCTTTCGTCGTCCGAATCCGCGGCGCCATAATTGCCGATATGCGTGTTGGTCGTTACCAAGATCTGGCCCGCGTAGCTCGGATCCGTAAAAACCTCCTGGTAACCGGTCATTCCCGTATTAAAACAGATCTCACCCGTAGCGGTACCGGTAGCGCCGGCGGCGTAACCGGTAAAGCTCGTACCGTCCGCTAAGAGCAGAACGGCGGGTTGGTTTGCGGACTCACTCATACACTTTTACGCTTCTAAGCGCGAAAGTAGCAGGATGTAGCACACCGTACGCACAGGGGGGAGCGCCTTGTAGAAAGACGCTCCCCCCGGGAAACACGATTCAGTAGATCGAAGCCTACGCCGGCTTTTCGGCCTCGTCAGTGTCCGGTGCCGCACTTGGATCTTTCGCCCCGGCGGTATCCGTTACTTGTTCCGCGTCGTCGCCGTCGGCAACAGTCGTGTCGTTTTGATCGACGATCTGATCCGTCATGGTTACTTCGGGAATACGTCCTTCGGTAACCTGTCGAGCGGCTAGGTCGCCGGCCGGAAGATCGGTACCGGCCTCACCCGCCGAAGCGGCCGTAGCTGCGGCCGCGGTCTCCGACTCGGAGGGCGTGTCCGTCGGAGCGTTGGCATCCGGAGTGACGGACGATGATGAGCTCTTGCGACCTCCGCGTCGACTACGCCGGGTTTTACCAGATCTCGCTTTCGTATTCGGGTTGTAATCGGCGTTGAAGTCAACCAGTTCGATAAGCGCCGTTTCCGCATTGTCACCCAAACGAGTACCCGTACGGATGATACGCAGGTAACCGCCGGGACGATCTGCTATTTTGGGAGCAACCTCCGCGAACAGCTCTTTGATCGCCTCCTTGTTCTGGAGAGCGTCGAATACCGAGCGACGCGCGTGCATCGTGTTCGCTTTCGATTTCGTCAACAACGGTTCGGCGAACATCCGCAACGCTTTGGCCTTGGCGAGCGTCGTCGAGATCCGTTTGTGCCGGATAAGCGAGATCGTCAGATTGCGCAGGAGCGCTTTGCGGTGAGCCGTCTTACGGCCTAGGTGATTATGGCTCTTTCCGTGACGCATCGGTCGGTGGATTTGATTCGGACACAATAGAGGTGGCGGCGGTAGGCTCGCACGAGGATCCCTCTTTGTACTTCCGTAAAACGATTAATCCGCAAACGATCTGAGCTAGACGTTTACGACCTACGCGGTGGATTGAATTTACTCTTCGTCGAGATCGTACTTCGCGATGTCCATCCCGAAGGACAGGCCCTTCTCGGCGAGGAGCTCGTCGATTTCCACGAGGGACTTCTTACCGAAGTTGCGAAACTTAAGCAGCTCGTGCGTGTCGTACGATACGAGGTTGGCTAACGTGTTAATCTTAGCGGCCTTGAGGCAATTGTATGCCCGCACGCTCAGGTCGAGATCCTCCAAGGAAGTCTTGAGGAGCTTGCGCATGTGCAACACTTCCTCGTCGACGATTTGGTTCTCACGCGCGCCGGATTCGTTGAGCGTGATGTCCTCGTTGGTGATGAGGGTCATGTGGCGAATCAGGATGCGCGCGGCCTCCTTGACGGCCTCCTCCGGGTGAATAGTCCCGTCGGTAGTTACCTCGATGGTAAGTTGCTCGTAGTCGGTCCGCTGCTCGACGCGCGTGTTCTCGACGCGATAAGCGACCTTCTTGATCGGCGTATAAATCGCGTCCATCGGGATGACACCGATCGGTGCATCCTTGGGGAGGCTTTCGCCGGCTGGTTCGTAGCCGCGCCCCCGGGTTACGGTGAGTTCGAGTTCGAGGTTTACCGATGTTTCCATCCGGCAGACGAGCAGGTCGGGATTCATGACCTCGAACGTGCTCGAGTTAGCGGTCAAATCGCCGGCCCGAAATTCATCCTTCCCCCCTACGGTGAGGTAGATTTGCTCCTCCTCGATATCGTTCGTACGATTGATCGGACGGATCCGAACCTGCTTGAGGTTGAGTATGATATCTACGACGTCTTCCACGACGCCCTTGATCGTAGAAAATTCGTGATCTACGCCACCGATCCGAACGGCGCTAATGGCGTACCCTTCGAGTGAGCTAAGCAGCACACGACGAAGTGAGTTGCCTACGGTCTGACCGAAGCCAGGTTCCAAAGGCTTGAACTCGAAAATACCCTGGAATTCATCCGCCTTTTGCAGGAGGATTTTCTCTGGCATCTGAAAGTTCATGATATTCATACGGGGGAGGTCTTGTGTAACAGGAAGCGGAGTGGGAAATACGCACTGAGCCGAAACCTGTAAATACAGATCTCGACTAAGTCGAAAGGTTAATCGAACGCGCTACTTAGAGTAGAGTTCGACGATCAGCTGTTCGTTAATCTTCTCCGGAATTTGATCGCGAGTAGGATACGCTAAGAAGGTTCCCTCCTGGCGGTCCTTATTGAACTCTAGCCAACCGTGACGCCGGGAATCGCTGATGTTACCAATCGAATTACGAACGACATCGAGGGCTTGCGACTTATCGCGAACCTTAACTACGTCACCTGGCTTCAGTCGAGTACTCGGAGTGTGACTCAAGACATTGTTGACCATCACGTGTTTGTGCGTAACCAACTGACGGGCAGCCCGACGTGTCGGCGCGATGCCGAGACGGAAGACCACGTTATCGAGACGGGCTTCGAGTAGCTGAAGTAAGTTCTCGCCCGTCACACCACGCGAAGCGGTTGCCGTAGCGAACGTATTCCGAAATTGCCGCTCAAGTACACCGTACGTGTACTTCGCCTTCTGCTTCTCCAGCAATTGGAGTGAGTAATCCGTGCTCTGGCGGCGCCGACGACGCGTGTTGCCGTGCTGTCCGGGCTTGTACTTACGCTTCTCGAAGGCGCGATCGTAACCGAAAATAGCCTCGCCTAGGGCACGAGCTTTTTTAGTGGTAGGTCCTGTATAACGGGCCATAGAAGATCAGTTTTAGTCGCGGGGATTAAACGCGACGACGCTTGGGCGGGCGGCAACCGTTATGAGGAATAGGAGTAACATCTTGAATCTTGGTGATCTTGATGCCGGATTGGTCAACCGCACGAATCGCAGCCTCACGACCCGAACCGGGTCCCTTTACGAACACGTGGGCAGCACGCATACCCGCGTCGTACGCTACCTTAGCGGCGTCACTTGCGGCTACCTGCGCGGCGTAAGGCGTGTTCTTCTTAGATCCGCGAAACCCCGCCTTACCGGCTGTCGCCCAGCTGATCACATCCCCCTTCTTGTTGGTAAGAGAGATGATGATGTTGTTGAAGGAGGCTTTCACGTAGACATAACCTTCCGGCTCTACGTTAACCTTACGCTTCTTGGTGGCTTTTTTAGTGGCCTTTGCCATAGGAATAGATAGCTTATCGAGTTACTTGGTAGCCTTCTTCTTGTTGGCAACCGTCTTGCGACGCCCCTTACGAGTACGGGCATTGGTACGGGTACGCTGGCCACGTAGGGGGAGCCCACGACGGTGACGGAGACCGCGGTTGGATACGATGTCCATCAGGCGCTTGATGCTCGTTTGAACCTCCGAGCGTAGCTCACCCTCGGTCTTGTACTCATCCTGGATGATTCGCGAAATGGCCCGCACGTTCTCGTCCGACCAATCCTCAACCTTGATGTTTCCGTCAACCTCCGCGGCGTCCAGAATCTGCTTGGCGCGAGAAGCACCAATACCAAAGATGTAAGTGAGCGCAACGATGCCTCGCTTGCGGCGGGGGAGATCAACTCCGGAAATTCTGGCCATAGCTAATTTGAGTAGTGCGCGAGCTTAGCCCTGACGCTGCTTGAACTTCGGATTCTTCTTGTTGATGATGTAAACCCTCCCCTTACGGCGGACGATCTTGCAGTCGACCGACCGCTTCTTAACTGATGCTCGAACTTTCATGTCGTTGGCTTTATGGGGTTAGGACTACTTGTAGCGATACGTGATACGCCCCCGAGAAAGATCGTAAGGTGACATTTCGACCGCCACGCGATCACCCGGAAGGATTCTGATGTAGTGCATCCGCATCTTTCCGGAGATAGTCGCCACAATCTCGTGGTCGTTCTCAAGGCGTACCCTGAACATAGCGTTCGACAGTGCTTCCTGGATAACACCGTCCTGCTTGATCAAGCCTTGTTTCGCCATGTTTCGAGTTTCGGGCGGCGAAGATAGTATTTTATACTAAAACCGAGGCTACTGGAGCGTGGAGGTACTCGTTTTTCTCAACGCTTGCCTCGATGAAGGTATGATCGCTCAGTATGTCAGGCCCCTGGCGAGTCACCGCCACAGAGTGCTCGAAGTGCGCGGTAGGTAGGCCGTCCTTGGCAACGATCGTCCACCCGTCCTCGAGCGTAGCTACGTGCCGCTCCCGACTATTTACCATCGGTTCGATCGCGATCACCAGTCCGGGCCGAATGATCGGGCCACTGTTCCGTCGACCGTAGTTAGCAACCTCCGGGGCTTCGTGAAACTCCCGACCTATCCCGTGACCGGTAAGCTCACGAACGACCGCGTAACCGCAACGCCGCTCGATGAAGTCTTGGATCGCGAAGCCCACATCCCCAATACGATTGCCTACTCTCGCACGCTCGATCCCGATATAGAGCGATTGATTCGTCGCCTCCAGCATCTCCATCGTGTCCGCGTCTACACCACCGAAGGCAAAGGTGTAGGCTGAATCGCCGTGGAATTCATTTAGGTAGGCACCACAGTCGATGGACACTACGTCCGTCTCCGTGTAGGGCCTCGCGGTAGGCAAACCGTGGACAACGCATTCGTTGACGCTCGTCAAGATCGAGCTCGGGCATCCGTAAAGACCTTTGAACGAAGGACGTGCCCCGTGATCCCGTATAAATTCTTCGGCCAGACGATCCAACTCCGTACCGGTAATCCCTGGCCGTAGTAAGGACCCGAGGTACGCCAGCGTCTTGCTTACAAGGAGGTTACTCTCCCGCATCGCCTCAATCTCGGCGTGTGTTTTGTGGAAGATCGTCTTACTTCTGGCCATGCAAGGTCAACAACGGCTGTGGTCATCTACGGTTAAGCGGCTTTCGCTAAAACGTGGAACCGATTTGCTCCATAGTACTCTTACGACCTTGTACCCGGCCAGATTTGACCAATCCGTCGTACCGACGCATGAGTAAGTAGCTCTGGATTTGTTGCAGCGTATCAAGTACCACTGCGACGAGAATAAGCAGGGATGTGCCTCCGAAGAACAGAATGAAGCCCGGGTTAGAGTTTCCGAGGAGATTCGCGATAATACCCGGGAGGATAGCGATAAGACCGAGTGCAATCGACCCTGGAAGCGTAATGCGCGTAGTTACGGTATCGATAAAATCAGCGGACGGCTTGCCCGGTAGGACGCCAGGAATGAAAGCGTTACGTTGCTTGAGGTACTCAGCGTACTGGGTGGGGTTTACGATCAAGGCCGTATACACGTAGGTAAATAGCACCACCATTACAAACGTCAGGATATTGTAGGGCAACGAGGTGAAATCGCTGAGTGAACGCAACAACGAACCCGTGCCCGCGTCGGAGTCCGGACCAGCTAGACTCTGTAAGATCGTGGTCGGCAGAAACATCAGTGCCTGAGCGAATATGATCGGCATCACACCCGCCGCGATAACCTTGATCGGAATGTTATCCTTGTTTGCGGCGGCACTGATCTCGGCGCTACCCCGCCCTACCATCCGCTTCGCATACTGGATCGGGATCTTCCGAATGCCCTGTACGATCAAGACGGTAGCCATTACGATAGCGAACAAGATCCCGAGCTCGAGGACGAAAAGAAACAACCCGCCGGAAGCTTGGCGGCTTACAAACTCACCGACGAACGCCTGCGGGAGTGAGGCAATGATCCCAATCGTAATGAGTAGAGAAACACCGTTACCGATTCCACGATCCGTGATCTTCTCACCTAACCACATGGCGAAGATCGTACCCGCGGACAGGATAATGAGTCCCGCAGCGTAGAACAAACCTGGTCCAACCGTAGAATCGACCGCGTCCGAAGTGGTCAAGAAAGTCAAATAGGCACCACCCTGAACCAAGGTGATCGCGATGGTCAAGAGACGTGTAATCTGAGTGAGCCGCTTGCGCCCGCTTTCCCCCTCTTTGCTCTGTAGCTTCTGAAAGTACGGAACAGCGAAGCCGAGCAGTTGGATGATGATCGAGGCCGTGATGTACGGCATGATGCCTAACGCCAGGATCGCTCCTTGGCTGAAAGCCCCCCCCGTAAAGGTGTTGAGCAGACCGAGTAAGTCACTCCCCGACCCAGAGCCCACGGCGGCTTCTAGCTTGGCGGGCACGACACCCGGCAAAACAATAAAGCTACCGACCCGGTAGACGAAGAGCAGACCCAGCGTAAAGAGAATGCGGGTACGCAGCTCATCTATCTTCCAGATGTTCTGAAGGGAAGTGAAAAACTGTTTCATGTATCGACGGCTATTAAACGAGATCTATCGTGCCACCGGCTGCCTCGACAGCCGACTTGGCCTTGGCACTCGCAGCGTGTGCGGAGATGCGTAAGGCAGCACTAAGCTCGCCATCGCCGAGCACTTTTACGCGATCGTTCTTGCGAATGATACCCGCGGCAATCAGATTCTCCGGGTTGATCTCAGTGAATCCGTGCTTCTCGGCGAGTTGGCCAAGAAGGCCAACGTTGAAAGCAACGTACTCAATCCTGTTCGGACTCTTGAACCCACGCTTGGGTAACCGCATCTGCAGGGGCATCTGGCCGCCTTCAAAACCACGCTTGCTTTTATAACCGGAGCGGCTTTTCGCACCCTTGTGTCCGCGGCCGGAGGTTCGACCGCTGCCGCTTCCAACACCACGACCTATGCGCTTGCGGTTACGGACGGATCCGCGGGAGGGCTGTAGGTTACTGAGATCCATGAGTTATACTTTTAGGGAAACGGGCTCTAACCTTCGACGCGAACCAGGTGCGCGACTTTGGCTATCATACCGCGCATGGCATCGCCCTCGGTGTGCTCGACGGTTTGATTGATGCGACGCAACCCTAGAGCTTGGAGCGTGCGCTTCTGACGGAGGGGGCGGTCAATGGCACTTTTAATCTGTGTGATCTTGATGGTAGCCATAGCGTGGTGGATTACGGAGCTTCAGAGTTTAGGAGGTATGCGCCCTAGCCTTCGAAGACCTGTTGAATAGAAAGGCCCCTTTGCTTTGCCACCATCTTCGGACTGCGAAGTTTGGTCAGCGCATCGAGGGTGGCCTTGATGACGTTTTGTGGATTTGAGGACCCCTGCGATTTAGCGAGTACGTCGTGTACTCCACCGAGTTCGAAAATGGGACGCATGGCCCCCCCGGCTATAACACCGGTACCAGCGGAGGCTGGCTTGATCATCACTTTACCGGCACCGAATTTCCCCAATTGTTCGTGGGGGATCGTTCCGTTGCGAAGCGGGATGTTGATCAAGTTTTTCTTAGCAGCTTCGGTGGCCTTTTGGATACACTCGGCCACATCGCGGGCCTTTCCGAGGCCGAACCCTACCCGACCGGCTAGATCACCGACGACCACCAAGGCGGCGAAGCTGAACGTCCGACCACCTTTGGTAGCTTTACTTACACGGTTTAGGTTGACCAACTTATCCTTAAACTCACTGTCGGCCTGGCGGTCGCGACCGCGGTTGTTGCCTTTGTCGTTACGACGTGCCATAGCTTAAAATTTGAGCCCACCTTCACGGGCACCTTCGGCGAGTGATTTCACACGACCGTGAAAAAGATAACCCCCACGATCGAAGATGACTTGTGAAACGCCAGCCGCGCTAGCCTTCTCTGCGAGACTCTTACCAACGGCCTTCGCGATATCCGACTTCGTACCATCGGCACTGAAGCCATCGTCGCGCGACGATGCAGCAGCGAGAGTTATTCCCTGTGAGTCGTCAATGACTTGGCAGTAAATTGCCTTGTTGGAACGGTAAACGGCTAAACGTGGACGGCTCGGCGTCCCTTGAATCTTGCGACGTACCCGGTTGTGAATACGCCGACGACGGTCAATTTTAGTAAGGGCCATGAGGATTGTATACTGAGTAGCGGAGGCGAAACCGCGGGTGTAATCGAATGGAAGTTTACTTCGCGGCGGTCTTACCGGCTTTGCGACGAATCTCTTCGCCCTGAAAACGGATGCCCTTGCCCTTGTAAGGCTCTGGCTTACGGAAGCTCCGAATCTTGGCGGCAATATGGCCAAGTAACTGTTTGTCAATTCCGGTCAAAATAATTCTCGGCGGCTTACCCTTCTCGGTAACCGTCTCTACTTTGATCTCATCAGGGACACCAAAGAAAATCGGGTGAGAATACCCCAGGCTAAGCTCGAGCAACTGACCGCTGTTGGAGGCGCGATAACCGACACCTACAGCTTCCATCGTCTTCGTGTACCCTTGGATCACCCCGACAACCATATTGTTGATCAGCGAGCGGTAAAGCCCGTGCATCGAGCGCGAGCGCTTCGTTTCGTCGGCGCGACTAACGTTCAAAATGCCATCCTCGACGCCTACCGAAAGACTCGAATCAACCTGCTGTGAAAGTTCTCCTTTAGGACCCTTAACCTTAACGACGTTGTCGTTACCTACATCAATGGTTACTCCCTGAGGGACATCGATTGGCGCTTTTCCGATACGTGACATGCTGCGTTCTTGCGGTGAGTTAGTAAATACGGCAAAGCACCTCGCCTCCGACGCCCTGGCGGCCAGCCTCCTTGTTGGTCATCAGACCGTTAGAGGTCGAAATGATAGCGATACCTAAACCGTTGATCACTCGCGGGAGGTTGTCCTTGCCCGCGTACTTGCGTAAACCCGGTTTACTTACGCGCTCTAGCTTACGTATAATAGGCTTACGCGTAGCGGCATCGTACTTCAAGGCAATCCTGATCACAGCCTGTGGCTTGATCGAGTCGTCGAACTGGTACCGAAAAATATATCCGTTCTTGTAAAGGATCTCCGTGATGCTCTTCTTGATTCCAGAGCTAGGGATCTCGACTACGCGGTGGCCAGCAAGCTGGGCGTTGCGAATACGGGTGAGGTAATCACCGATTGGGTCTGTAACTGCCATTACGCTGTTGTTTGGGTCGGCCTGGTTCGAACTGTTACCAGCTCGCCTTGGTGATCCCGGGGATTTTGCCGTTGAGTGCCATTTCGCGAAACTTCACGCGACAAAGACCAAACTTGCGCATATATCCTTTAGGCCGACCGGTGAGGCGGCAGCGGTTGTGCAAGCGAATCTTATTGGAGTTGCGGGGGAGCTTATCAAGGCCCTCCCAATCTCCATCTTCTTTGAGTTGCTTACGCGTCTCGGCGTAGCGATCCACCATACGTTGGCGCTTCTGTTCGCGCGCCATGAGTGAGGTCCTAGCCATTGGATTCTTCTTGTATTTGACGATTACGGAATGGAAGACCGAGTTTCGTAAGGAGGGCGAGCGCCTCGGCGTCCGTTTGGGCGGTCGTAACGAAGCTGATGTCCATCCCCGTGATCTTGCTAATCTTGTCGAGATCGATCTCGGGGAAAATAATTTGCTCTGTTACACCGAGAGTGTAGTTACCCCGGCCGTCGAAGGCTTTATCGTTAATCCCTTTGAAGTCCCGTACCCGCGGAAGCGCGACGGAGATAAGGCGATCGAGGAAGTCGTACATCCGATCCCCGCGCAAGGTAACGCGGGCTCCGATAGGCATTCCCTCGCGCAGCTTAAAGTTCGATATACTCGTCCGTGCCCGGGTAGCAACGGCGCGTTGACCTGCGATTTGAGACATTTGCTCAACGGCTACGTCGACGAGCTTTTTATCCTGCGTTGCGTCACCGACGCCTTGGTTGATGCTAATCTTCACGAGGCGTGGGACCTGCATCACGGTCTTGTAGCTAAACTGCTCTTGCAGTTGTGCCACAATCTCATCGCGGTACTTAACTCTAAGTCTGGGTTGGTAGCTCATTAGGCGAGAGTTTTATCGCCGTTCTTGGCGTAGCGCACGAGTTTACCGTTTTCGACGCGGCGGCCAACGCGGGTAGTGTTCTCGGTTCCTGGAACGAGCAACGCTAGGTTAGATATGTGGATCGGCATTGCTTTCTCCACCCTGCCGCCGGCGTCCTGCTCAGTGGCCTTTTGGTGCTTGATGCGAATATTAGCCCCCTCGACGATGGCCCGGTTTTCACTCGGAAATACCTGAAGAACCTCTCCAGTAATACCACGGGAGGCGCCCGCGATAACTTTCACGGAATCGCCGCGCTTGATCTTGAGTTTTGCAGTGTGTGGAGCCTTGTAACGTGCCATGATTCTTCGTGTGTAAGTCGATTAAAGGACCTCGGGAGCGAGTGAGACGATACGCATGTAGTTGCTCTCGCGTAGTTCACGCGCCACGGGGCCGAAAATACGAGTACCACGCGGCTCATCGGAGGCGGTAAGCAGCACGACTGCGTTATCGTCGAAACGGATGTACGATCCGTCACGGCGACGGATCTCCTTTTTGGTTCGGACGATGACGGCTTTACTGACCGTGCCCTTCTTAACACCACCCGGGCTAGCATCCTTAACGCTGACCACGATCTTGTCACCGACGGAAGCGTACCGACGCTTCGATCCACCGAGCACGCGAATGCAAAGCACTTCCTTAGCGCCGCTGTTATCTGCAACCCGAAGACGGGATTCCTGCTGAATCATGGTTGTATTCTCTTAAAAACGGTGAGGCTATACGCCCGACCAAATCTTACTCGGCTTTCTCGATGATTTCCACGAGTCGCCACCGCTTCTGCTTACTGAGCGGGCGGGTTTCCATAATGCGTACGAGGTCTCCCTCGCCCGCTTCGTTGTTCTCGTCGTGAGCGGTTAGCTTCTTGTGGCGAGTGATGAACTTGCCGTAGAGCGGGTGCTGCATACGGCGCTCGACGCGGACCGTAATGGTCTTGTTCATCTTATCGCTGCTCACGACACCGACACGCTGCTTGCGTGCGTTGCGTACCTCAGTCGCAGGAGTGGAAGAATCAGTAGCCTCCGGATTGGCGGTTGAATCGGTCATGGACTAAACTTGTTTGGCTTTGAGCCGCGCGCGACGTGTTTGCTTCGCCGGCCGGCCGGCACCTTCGTTCATCTGAGCTAGCTCACGACGACGCGTCTCGGTATGGAGTCGCGCGATGTCACGACGAAGATCTTTGATCTTCGCAGGGCTTTCGATCCCTCGGCTGTAGTTGTCGAAGCGCATTTGCTGATACTCCTTCTTAGCTAGATCCAGCTGTGTAGCCAGGTTACCGTCTTCGAAGCCTTGGAGCTCGTCGTACTTTTTGCTTGCCATAATTAAGAATTATCTAAACCCTACTGACGTAGGTCCGGACGCAGAACGGTCTTGGTTAGAACGGGAAGCTTTTGAGCCGCTAACCGGAGCGCCTCAACGGCCACCTCCTCGGGAACTCCATCCAGTTCGAAAAGAATTCGTCCCGGCTTCACGGTTGCTACGTAGTGATCGACCGCACCCTTGCCCTTACCCATACGCACCTCGAGCGGCTTACTGGTAATCGGCTTATCCGGAAAGATGAGGATCCAAACTTTGCCCTCACGCTTCATGTGGCGCGTCATCGCAATACGCGCGGATTCGATCTGACGATTGGTGATGCGACCGACATCCATTGATTTTAGACCGTAACTCCCGAAAGAAATCGTGCTTCCTTTTCGAGCAAGACCGCGGATGCGACCCTTCTGCTGCTTGCGGTATTTGGTACGTTTCGGCTGTAGCATAACGGCTTATTGGCGAGGCCAAATTTTCTTCTTCTGACCCGTTTTCGGTAAGGGCGGCCGAAGATACTGTTTTCTTTGAATTAATTGCGTCGGCGTCCACCTCCGCCCCCGCGACGGTCTCCGCGGTCGCTTCCTCGGCGATCACTCCCCCCGCCGGCACCCGCGCTACGTCCTTCCGTGATGTTCGGGCTTAGGTCACGTTTACCGAGTACCTCGCCTTTACAGATCCAAACCTTGATGCCGATCTTCCCCTGTACGGTGTTCGCCTCGGTGAGCGCGTAGTCGATGTCCGCACGGAAAGTGTGCAACGGTGTACGCCCCTGCTTGTACTCTTCGCGGCGGGCCATTTCAGCGCCGTTCAAACGTCCACCCACGCGAATCTTCACCCCCTCGGCACCCGCGCGCATGGTCGACTGAATCGCCATCTTGATGGCGCGACGGTGATTGATGCGGGCTTCGAGCTGCTTAGCGATCGACTCACCGACGATGGCGGCATTCAGTTCGGGCCGACGGATCTCGACGATGTTGATCTGAATGTCCTGCTTGGTAATCTTGCGGAGCTCTTCGCGCAGCTTATCGACTTCTGTACCCCCACGACCGATGATCACCCCGGGGCGACTCGTGTGGATGGTGACCGTGATCCGGCGCAGCGTACGCTCGATGATGATACGCGCGATACCGCCTCGTTGAATACGCGCATTGAGGTAAGTGCGGATCTTCTCGTCTTCCACCACCTTGTCGGCGTAATCGTGACCGCCGAACCAGTTCGAGTCCCATCCACGGATGATCCCGAGGCGATTGCCGATTGGATTTGTCTTCTGTCCCATAGCTAGGCGGGTTGTGGGCTGTTTATTGCGTCAACTGCAACGGGCAGTTCGGCTTCGGCACCATCGTTGGGCAGTGCCTTTTTGTTGGTAACCGCGAAGGTCACGTGGCAGGAGTGCTTACGGATACGGTGTGCACGACCCTGTGGGGCCGGCCGAAATCGCTTGATCTGCGCCCCCTGGTCCACCATCACCGTAGTTACACGAAGATCGTAGTCGTCGGCGCTCTCGGCGTTGTCGAGCTTGTTCTCCCAATTCGAGATCGCGGAGAGCAGGAGCTTCTCCAGCCAGATTCCGGCTTCGCGCCCGGAGAAGCGAAGTATCGAGAGGGCTTCGTTAACGGGCTTATTGCGAACGAGGTCAGCCCCCAGCCTCATCTTCCGAGAAGACATCGGGCAATTGCGCAGTTTGGCTACGGCTTCCATGTGGTAGTGATTGTGTGGGGGTAAATTACTTCTTGCGGTTGCCGCCGTGGCCCTTGAACGTACGCGTTAACGCGAATTCGCCGAGCTTGTGCCCGACCATGTTCTCCGTAACGTAGACCGGGTGGAAGGAGCGGCCGTTGTGGACGGCGATCGTAAGACCGACCATATCCGGGATGACCATAGAAGCCCGTGACCAGGTTTTGATAACTCCCTTCTTGCCTCCTGCCTGTGCGGCGTCGACCTTGTCGAGTAAGCGGTGGAACACATACGGTCCCTTCTTGACTGAGCGTCCCATCTGTCGACTCTATTTTTTGTTGCGCGTCTTGCGCCTGGTGATGATCAGGGTAGTGGAGTGCTTCTTCTTGTTGCGGGTCTTCTGGCCTTTCGCCATCACACCGGTTCGCGACTGCGGGTGTCCACCCGAGGCGCGACCCTCGCCACCCCCCATAGGGTGATCGACCGGGTTCATGGCGACACCCCTGGTGTGCGGACGCCGACCTAGCCAACGCTTGCGGCCGGCCTTACCGAGTACCTCGAGTGAGTGATCCGGGTTGGAAGTCGTACCGATCGTAGCGCGGCAGGTCTGTAAAATACGACGAACTTCTCCGGAAGGGAGCTTGAGTACAGCGTAACGACCCTCGCGACTCGTCAGCGTAGCGTTCGTACCCGCGGAGCGAGCGAGTGCGGCCCCTTTCCCGGGTGTCATCTCGATGGCGTGAACCGTAGACCCGAGCGGGATCTCGGAGAGGAGCATGGTGTTGCCCACCTTAACGTCCACACCCGGACCAGAATGAACTACGTCTCCGACGGTCAGACCGCGGGGAGCGATCATGTAGCGCTTCTCGCCATCGGCGTAATGAAGCAGAGCGATGAAGGCGGTACGGTTGGGATCGTACTCAATCGAATTAACCTTAGCCGGGATACCGTCTTTAGTGCGCTTGAAGTCGATAATCCGGTAGCGACGCTTGTGCCCACCGCCACGGTGACGCATCGTTTGCTTGCCGCTGTGGTTACGTCCGCCCGCTTCCTTCTGGGGAGCGAGCAGGGATCTTTCCGGCTTGTCGGTAGTAACCTCGGCAAACTTATTGCCGACCCGGAAGCGGGTTCCGGGAGATACGGGTTTGAACTTCTTTACTGGCATGTGCCTAGCTTTCGGTTATTAGTTAGGGACGCGCTAGAGCTCGCCGTAGAAATCGATTGTGTCGCCGTCCTTCAGCGTGATGATTGCCTTCTTGTAAGCATTGCGGCGACCGCGCTGTAAACCGCGCTTCGTGAAGCGAGACTTTAGCTTAGCCGGCATGCGGATCGTATTGACGCGCGTAACGCTCACCTCGAATTGCCGCTCTACGGCCTCGCGGATCTGGTACTTGTTCGCCGTTTTCGCGACGACGAACGTAAATCGGTTGCCATCGCCCGAGAGCAGTTGACTCTTCTCCGTGATGACCGGTTTGATGATGACGTTGGTCATGGTTAGGCTTTGAGCGCGAGCGCGTTTTCGAGGGCCTCAACGCTAGCTTCGGTCAATAAGACCACCTTAGCGTTGAGCAGATCGTAGACGTTGACGGAGTGTGAGGTGACGAGCTTGGCGTTCGGGAGATTGTCGAAGCTCTTGCGTACGTGCGGCTGGCTTTCGCCAACTACGACGAGTACCCTACCCCGCTCGCCCTTGGCGTGAAAAGATTCGACGAGTCCGCGGGCATCTTTCGTCCTCGGAGCACCAAAGTCGAAGTCCTCTACGATACGGAGTGAACCGTCGGCGGCTTTCGCGCTCAGCGCGCTCAATCGCGCGAGGCGCTTCACTTTCTTGTTCAGCTTGATGTCGTACGAGCGCGGACGAGGTCCGAATACCCGGGCGCCACCTCTGAAGATGGGGCTCTTGATGCTACCGGCACGAGCCGTTCCCGTTCCCTTTTGCTTCTTGAGCTTACGGGTAGAGCCGGACAGTTGTGATTTCTCGCGTGCGGAGTGCGTACCGGTGCGCTGAGCGGCTAAGTACTGCTTAACGGCGAGGTAGAGCACGTGCTCATTCGGTTTGATACCGAAGATGTCGTCGGAGAGCTCGAGCTCCCGACTTAACTCCTCGCCTTGGATATTATGAATCTTAACCTTCACGGCAACTTACTTTTCGAGCGTCACGATGGCACCCTTGTGCCCTGCGATAGCTCCCTTGACGAGGATGATGTTCTGTTCGGGGAAAATACGGACGACCTCCAGGTTGCGGGTCTTCACCCGGCGGTGTCCGTCTTGACCCCCCATGCGCATACCTTTGAAAACCTTAGCCGGATAACTGGCCGCACCGATCGAACCCGGGGCGCGTTGGCGGTTGTGTTGACCGTGAGTGGCGTCGTTGACGCCGCGGAAATTATGGCGCTTCACTACGCCCTGGAAGCCCTTACCCTTGGAAGTACCGGCCGCGTGCACTTTATCGCCTACGGCGAAAACCTCGTCTACGGTCAGGGTATCGCCCAGGCCTTTCTCAACGGCGGTAAAGTCTCGAAACTCGAGAATCTTCTGTGCCGACTCCCCCCCCGCCTTGGCGAGGTGGCCAGCCATAGGCTTGGTCATGTTCTTCGCCTTACGCTCGCCGAAAGCAAGCTGTAAGGCGGAGTATCCGTTAACCTCGTCAGTCATGACTTGAGTAACCATACAGGGACCAGCCTGTACAATCGTGCAGGCGATGTTTCGCCCGCGTTCGTCGAAGACGCTCGTCATGCCGAGCTTTCGGCCAATAATTCCGTTCACGTTTCCAAATTTGGACGTCCATCACCCAATCTTGGGTGAGCGGGGCGCATTGCCGGTTCGCGGTTAACCGCGAACCTGTCAATCGTTTTTGCGAAAGCGGGAAGATGCCCTTGCCGCTCCCCGAGGATTACATTTTAAGTCAGTTTAACCTGAATATCCACACCGCTGGGTAGCTCGAGCTTGGAGAGCGCGTCAACCGTTTTGGGGGTAGGAGTATAGATTTCGATCAAACGCTTGTGGGTGCGGAGCTGAAACTGCTCGCGCCCCTTCTTGTATACGTGCGGAGAGCGCAACACCGTGAAAATATTTTTCTCGGTAGGCAGCGGGATAGGTCCCGTAACCACAGCCCCCGAATTTCGGACCGTCTTAACGATCTTCTCCGTGGACTTGTCGACCAGGTTATGGTCGTACGAGCGGAGCTTGATGCGGATCTTCTGATTCATGCCTCGGGGAGGTTAAAAAGTCGGATTAGGAATTGACGGTTCCGTTAGCCTCGGCAATGATATCCTTGGCGATCCCGGCGGGAGCCGGTGCGTAGTGAGAGAAAGTCATAGTGGAGGTAGCGCGACCGCTCGTATTCGTCCGGAGCGCCGTTACGTAGCCGAACATTTCGGACAGCGGCACTTCGGCGTCGATGACGATAGCGCCGCCGGCACGGGTCTCCTGGCCTTTCGGCAAACCGCGGCGGCGGTTGAGGTCACCGATCACGTTGCCCGTGTACTCATCGGGGGTGATGACTTCGAGCGACATAATCGGCTCGAGGAGTACGGGCTTAGCCTTCGGGGCAGCCGCCCGAAAACCCTCCTTCGCACAAAGCTCGAAGGCAATCGGCTTGGAGTCAACCGCGTGCATAGAACCGTCAAACACCTCCACCTTCATGGAGTCAATAGAGTAACCGGCGAGAACGCCGTTATCCATCATGGCCTTGAAGCCGTCGCTGATTGGCTTGACGTAGTTTTTGTCGATAGCGCCACCCACGATCTTCCATTCGAACTGGAGGCGGGTTTTGCCCGATTTGTAATCGTCCGATTCCAGAAACTCTTCGTCGGCTGGACCGACGCGGAACTGCATGTCGGCGAAGAGACCCGAACCACCGGTTTGCTTCTTGAGACGCTCACGGTGCTCCACCGTTTCCTGTAGAGCCTCCTTGTAGTTGACTTGGGGCGCACCCTGATTAACCTCGAGCTTGAACTCCTCCTTGAGGCGGTCAACGATGATCTCTAGGTGAAGCTCACCCATACCGCTGACGACGGTTTGGTTGGTATCCTCGTCGTACTTGACGCGGAAGGTCGGATCTTCCTCGGCCAGCTTGGCGAGGGCCATGCCGAGCTTATCGAGGTCCTTCTGCGATTTTGGTTCGATAGCGATGCCGATAACGGGATCGGGGAACACCATGGATTCGAATACGATGGGCGCATCGAGCGCGCAGAGGGTGTCCCCGGTGCGGATATCCTTGAAACCGACGGCCGCCGCGATGTCCCCCGCTTCGACACGCGGGATCGCGTTTTGCTTGTTGGCGTGCATCTGGTAGATGCGACTGATCCGTTCTTTGTTACCCGTACGGGTGTTGAGCACGTAGCTTCCCCCGTCGAGCGCTCCGGAGTACACACGCATGAAGGCCAGGCGGCCGACGTACGGATCGGTAGCAATCTTGAAGGCCAAGGCACTGAACGGCTCATCGACAGATGGCCGACGCGATTCCTCCAGCTCGTTGTCCGGGTTGACCCCCTTAATGGCCTCTATGTCCATCGGGCTCGGTAAGTAGGCGCACACCGCGTCGAGCACGGCCTGCACACCTTTGTTCTTGAATGCCGAACCACACATCATCGGCACGAACTTCATGTCGATGACGGCGCCGCGAACGGCCTTGCGCATCTCGTCGGCCGAGATAGATTCCGGATCCTCGAAAAACTTCTCCATCAGGGTATCGTCGTACTCGGCGACGGCCTCGAGGAGCTTCTCGCGCCACTCGTTAACGGTAGCCTTGAGGTCTTCCGGAATCGGAATCTCCTCGAAGGTCATCCCCATATCCTGCTCGTTCCATTGGATCGCCTTACCCGTGATTAGGTCTACGACACCAATGAAAGTCTCCTCGACGCCGATCGGCACCTGAAGCGGGATAGCCTCGCTGCCCAGACGGTCCTTAACTTGGCGAACTACCTTGAAGAAGTCCGCGCCCTGTCGGTCCATCTTGTTCACGAACCCAATGCGGGGCACCTTGTAGCCGTCGGCTAGGCGCCAGTTGGTTTCCGACTGCGGCTCAACCCCCGAGCTGGCGCAGAAGAGGAAAACGAGTCCGTCGAGTACGCGCAGCGAGCGATTCACCTCCACGGTGAAGTCGACGTGGCCGGGGGTGTCGATAATATTAACCGCGAACTCCTGCTCCTTCCACTTCCACGACGTCTTGGTGGCGGCCGAAGTGATCGTGATCCCACGCTCCTGCTCCTGCTTCATCCAGTCCATCGTAGCCGCACCATCGTGCACCTCACCGATCTTGTGGCTGACACCAGTGTAGTAGAGCACGCGTTCCGTCGTGGTCGTTTTACCGGCATCGACGTGGGCGGCGATACCGATGTTACGTGTGTAGGTGAGGTCCTTGGACATGGTTATAGGTTGGAATAGGAAAGTAGAAGCCCCGACTAGACGCGGAAGTGGGAGAAAGCGCGGTTAGACTCGGCCATACGGTGAGTTTCTTCGCGGCGACGGACCGCCTGGCCCTCGCCCTTCGCAGCGGCGAGCACCTCGTTGGCGAGCTTGTCGGCCATGCCTTTGCCCGCGCGCTTGCGCGCGAACGTGATCATCCACTTCATCCCAATGGAAACCTTGCGCTTAGCGCGGATCTCCGTCGGAATTTGGAAGGTAGATCCACCGACACGGCGACTGCGCACCTCGACGCCGGGCATCACATTCTTGAGGGCCTTCTCCCAAATCTGGTGCTCGGTCTCCTCCTCGGTTTCTTTTTTCTCCTTCACGATGTCCATCGCGTCGTAGAAGATCCGGAAGGCGGTCGACTTCTTACCGCTGAACATCAACATATTGACGAACTGAGTGACGGTTGGGTCGCCGTAGCGAGCGTCCGGTTGCAAAAACCGAATTTTGGGCTTTCTTTTTCTCATCGGGCTTGCTTAGTAAGAGCCGGGCTTAGATAGGTTAGGGGAGAGGTTAAGACTTCGGACGCTTAGCGCCGTAGCGCGAACGCGAGTTGCGGCGGTCGTTGACGCCGGCCGTATCGAGCGCGCCACGTACGATCGTGTAGCGTACACCCGGCAAGTCCTTCACCCTACCACCACGCACGAGCACGATGGAGTGCTCCTGCAGGTTGTGGCCTTCGCCGGGGATGTAGGCGATGATCTCAGTCTGGTTCGTTAGCCGAACCTTGGCCACCTTGCGGAGCGCGGAGTTCGGCTTCTTCGGGGTAGTCGTATACACACGAGTACAAACCCCACGGCGTTGTGGACAAGAATCGAGCGCGCGCGATTTGCTCTTCTCGACAATCTTTTTGCGCCCCTTGCGCACCAGCTGATTGATTGTGGGCATAAAACCTCGGTTGAGTCCAGTGAATTCGCTATCTCTCCCCCGTTTGCCCAACGGGTTTTCAAAAGCGAACGCGAAGGTAGACTTTTCCCTACCATTCGCAAAGCCTCAATTGCAATGACTTCCAGAAGTTCGACTTTACCCCCCGCCCGACAGCGGGCTTTCGCCAAAACTTACCACGTTCCGGCGCAGGCCGTCGGCCCAGATTCTCGCCTCCAGCTGCCGGGCCTGCTTACCTACCTCCACGAGACCGCCCAGGCCCACGCCAGGAGCGTAGGTTACGGCTTCGCCGAGTTGCGTGAGCGCGGACTGGCCTGGGCGCTAGTCTGCCTCGATCTACGGATCGACCACCTGCCGGCCGGCGCGGACGAACTCCGGGTCTCTACCTCCGTATCCAGGGCGGCCGGCCCCCTCGCATTCCGGGATTACGAAGCTCGAGCCAACGGGCAGCTCGTTTGCGCGGGTCAGGGTATGTGGGCTTTGATAAGCCTGGAAACAAGGCGCAGTACGCCTCCCCCACCCGATTTGCACCGCGCGCTGCACGACAACCCGCCGCCCGTGCAAACCGCCGTACCACGCGCGCGTCGGCTCCCGGAGGCGGATCCCCTACCCGTTACCACCGCGCCCGAGGTCGGCTACCACGACCTCGACTTCAACGGTCACCTCAACAACGTAGTCGCCGCGAGCTGGCTACTCGACGCTATCTACAAGGTGTCGACGGGCAGTTTGCACCTGGATGCGGTCCGGCTGAGCTACCACCAAGAGTTACTGCGCGGCGAGCGAGCCACCGTCGGCGCTCTGCAGACGGGGGCCGGCGCGTTCCACGCCGATCTGCGTAGGGGCTCCGACCGGAAGCTCATCGCTCAGGCCGCGGTATCGCTAAAGGGCTAGCCGCTCGAGTCGATCGGCGAGGCTGCGGTCGTCGGCGAGTCTCGGAACCTTATTCTGCCCCCCGAGTCGGCCCACGGCAGCCATGTAATTTCGGAAAGCCCCGGGCGCGGTTTGGCTAATTACGAGTTCCCGGAGTACCTCGCCGGTACGCAAGTCTTGGTAATAGATATTTTGGCGACGCAGCTCGGTGTCCAGTGTTTTCGCGAAAGCGTGTAGATCGACCGGCGCTTCGGCGAAATCGATGAGCCACTCGTGGTGCGGCTTCCCTCCTCCGGGCGGGTTCACCTGCGGGGCGACCGTAAACTCGGTGACGCGGCCACCGTGCGCGGCGAGCGCGGTCTGCATGGCGGCCTCTACCTCTTTGGCGATCACGTGCTCCCCGAACGCACTGATGAAGTGCGCCACGCGGCCCGTTACGCGGATGCGGTAAGGCGCGAGGCTGGTGAATTCCACCACGTCGCCGATCGCGTAACCCCAGAGACCGGCGTTGCTGCTGAGCACGAGCGCGTACTGTCGGCCGAGCTCTACCTCGCGGAGGCCGAGCCGGGTCGGGGTACCGGAGTGGGCTTCCACCAGCGGCACGAACTCGAAGTAGATTCCCGAAGCCACGTTAAGCAGTAAGCCCTCACCGGGCGCTCCATCCTGCCAGGCGATGAATCCTTCCGACGCCGGGTACGTCTCGATGCTCGGCACCCGACCGCCGATAAGTCGCTCGAGCTGGGCGCGGTACGGTTCGTAGTTGACTCCCCCGTACACGAAGGCGCTAAAATTTGGAAACACCTCGAGCACGGAGTCGGCGCCAGTCTTATCCAGCAGGCGTTCGAAGTACATCTGTACCCAGGGCGGGATGCCGGAGATGAGCCGCAGATCGGCACCGCGGGTCTCCTCGACGATCGCGTCGAGTTTCTCCCCCCAATCCCCAATGCAGTTGGTCGCGTAACTAGGCAGTTGACCCCGCTTCACCCACGCCGGAACGAGGTGATTGCTGATCCCGGAGAGCCTACCGACGGGTACGCCGTGCTTGAGCTCGAGCTCCGGGCTACCCGATAGAAAAATCATCTTGCCGTCGAGCCACTCGGTCCGCCCGGTTCGGGCAGCGTAGTAAAAAAGCGCGTCGCGTGCGCTACCGAAGTGATTCGGGACGCTCTCCTCGGTAATCGGGATATACTTGACTCCGGAGGTTGTGCCGCTGGTTTTGGCGAAGTACGCTGGGCGCCCCGGCCAGAGCACGTCGGCCTCCCCGGCGGCGGCGCGTTCGAAGTAGGGGCGGAGCCCCTCGTAATCGCGGATCGGTACGCGGGCCGCGAGCTCAGCTTGGGATCTCAGTTCGCCGATCCCGAGGTCGCGCCCGATGGCGGTATCCTTCCCGCGTTCGCGCAACCGCTCGAGCACCCGCGCCTGCGCTTCGTGCGGCTTACCCACCCGTCGGTCGGTACGGCGCGCCAGCAACTTGGCGAGCGGTGCGGCGACAATCCCCTTCCAGCCCATGGGCGGCGAAGGTAGCGGAGCGGTTTACAGCCGCATGTCCTCCACCCGCACGCCAGGAAATTCGCTTTCGCTAAAACTGAACAAGCCATCCTCGAAGGTCGGCTCCGCGTTGACCGCAGCGAGACTGAGCGTAAATTTCGAACCGTCCTTGTTGAAGATCTTGACCCGATCGACCTGCTCACTGGCCGGGTCGTAGGTCAACCTAACCTTGGAGTACTCCGAATCGCGGTCGAGCGGCTTAAACTCGATCTGGCGTTGGGTGCCAACGAGGCTGTCCGGCTCAGCCGCGTAGGCGTACTCGAAGCCGTCGTTCTCGTAGATCGTCAAGAAATCCTGAGGCCGAATAAAGCTACCACCCGAGCTCGTGCCCGCCGCCTCTTCGGCGTCGTACACTTGGACCTCCCTGTTGTCCGGCATGTACAGCCAGACCGTCTCGCCGTCGGAGATCACTACCTGCTGATCGAACTCTACGCGGTAGCGCTCACCGGACTGGCTGATGTGCCCCCGCTGGATTTCCTCCGGTTGCTCGGGGAATTCGATGGTCAACGTTACGTCGGCGTCCAACTCGCCGCCGGCTTCGTAGGCCTCCCGTAGGGCTCGGAGATCCCGCTTTGCGGCCTCGTCGACTTGAGCCGAAGCGTTCGGAACGAGAAGCGACAGACCGGCGAAGACGAAGAAGATCGATCGAAGCGGAGCGTGCATAAAGCTAGAGTTGACTAGCTAGCTAACGGACCTACGCTCGGAATGTCCTGCTCGCCGCTGTTAAACTCGCCCTAACGTTAGTCGTGAGACCGATCTCAACTGCCGTAAAATAGGTCGAGCATGCTCTGCAGCTCCACCACATCGTGCACGTGCACCTCGCGTGGCTTCGAGCCTCTTGCCTCACCGACGATGCCCAGCTGGCAGAGCTGATCCATGATGCGACCGGCACGGTTGTAACCGAGCTTCATGCGGCGCTGGATCATCGAGGTCGAGCCCATGGCACTATCCACCACCAGCGCCGCCGCTTCGCGCAGGTGCTCGTCGGCCTCCTGCGGCGTAAGCGCGGCGCGGCCACCGACTTCCTCCTCGTCGTCGCCCACGTATTCCGGCAGTAAGTAGGGATCGTAGAAGCCCTCTTGCTCTGAGATGAAGGCGAGTACATCGTCGACCTCGGGCGTATCCACGAAGGCACACTGCACGCGCACGTTGTCCGAGCCCATATTGAGGAGCATGTCGCCCATACCGATGAGCTGCTCCGCGCCGGGCGAGTCGAGGATGGTCCGCGAATCGATGCCACTGGCTACTTTGAAGGCCAAGCGCGCGGGGAAGTTGGCCTTGATGGTACCCGTGATAATCTTGACCGACGGACGCTGCGTGGCGATAATCAAGTGAATACCCACCGCGCGGGCGAGCTGAGCCAGGCGCGCAATCGGGAGCTCTACATCCTTACCGGCCGTCATGATCAGGTCGGCAAACTCGTCGATCACGAGCACGATGTACGGGAGGTACTTGTGCCCGTTGTTCGGATTGAGGCGGCGTTCGGTAAACTTGTGGTTGTACTCCTTGAGGTTGCGTACCTCCGCCTGCTTGAGGAGCTCGTAGCGCTGATCCATCTCGATGCACAGCGAGTTGAGCGTGTGGATCACCTTCTTGTTCTCGGTGATGATGGACTCGTCCTGCCCGGGCATAAAGGTGAGGAAGTGCTTCTCGAGCCGCGAGTAGAGCGAGAGCTCCACCTTCTTCGGATCGACCATAACGAGCTTCACCTCGGCCGGGTGCTTACGGTAGAGTAAGCTCATGATGATGGTATTGATACCCACCGACTTACCCTGCCCGGTAGCACCCGCCACGAGGAGGTGGGGCATCTTGGCCAGGTCGACGACCATCACCTCGTTCGAGATCGTCTTGCCGAGCGCGATGGGCAGGTCCATCTTCGCGTTGCGGTACTTCTCCGAGTTGAGCACGTCGCGCAACGGCACCATCTCGCGGTGCTTATTGGGCACCTCGACGCCGATCGACCCACGACCGGGCATCGGTGCGATGATGCGGATACCGAGCGCGCTCAAGCTCAGCGCGATGTCGTCGCTGAGGTTCTTGATCTTGGAGATACGGACGCCGGGAGCGGGCTTGATCTCGTAGAGCGTAATCGTCGGCCCGATCGTCGCGCTGATCTTCTTGATCTCGATGCCGAAGTGAAGCAGGCTCTCGACGATCTTGAGCTTGTTCTGGTTGAGCTCTTCGGCGGTAACGGGCGTGCTACTATCCGGATAGCGCTTGAGCAGCGAGATCTCCGGATAGCGGTAGTCGCGTAGATCCAGCTTCGGATCGTAGGGACCTTGCTCCTCGAGGATCTTACCCTCCTCCTCGGCCGAGAGAATGTCGCGGGGCACGGCCCCCGGATCCTGGCCGAAGTTCTTCGGTAGATCGGCGTCGGGCACGGTACTCGCCTCGTCGACCCCGCCCTCCGCGCTCGGGTCGGCTACGGCGTACTGCACTTCGAGCTCCAGATCATCGCCGGCGGCCTCGTCGTCCGCCTGCCGGCTCTCGATCTCCGACTTCAGGGTCGCGATGTCGAGGTCGGCCGCATCCGACTGCCCCACCTTGGGGGGGCTCGGCTCCGGAGCGGACGGCTCGCCCGGCGCACCGTCGATTCCGTCTACCCGGAACTCGGCCCGAGCCTGTTCAACCGATCGGACCGGCGCCACATTCGGGCTCTCGGCGGTGGAAGGCGTTTTAGCGACAGCGGCAATGCCCCGCTCTTTGAGCTTACCGAGGCCACCGGCGAGGGCGGGACTCGGGTTGATCTGGTCGAGCAGCTTGCCCGAGGTAACGTCCGTCCAGTTGGGGTCGAAGATCCAGATCACGAGTGCGATCAGGGCGGTGGCCAGGATGATGAGCACTCCGGTAAAACCGATGACGCGCTCCAACCACGAGGCGATGAGGTAGCCGTACGCCCCCCCCATCGGGAAGTCGAACATCTGGAAGGCGAAGGCGAGGAAGATGGACAGGCCCATGAGGCCGAGCATACCCCAGCGAAGCTGACGTTGGAGCTCGAGGAGTGGTCGGCGTCGAAGAATGGCCAAGCCGGTGAGGACCAGTAAATAAACAATGAGGAAGCTCGTGGCGCCGAAACCGTAGTAAAACGCGGTGTGCGAAACGCTCGCGCCGAGTGGGCCGAGCCAGTTGGCCACCGAAACGTCTTCCGTGAAAAGCAGACCCCAACCGTAGCTGAGCGCCGCGGCCTGGTCCGCTTTCCACGTGAAGAGGTAAGACAGGAACGCCAGAAATAAGTAAGCCGCAATGGACAGCGTGACGGCACCGACGATCTTGCGTACGCGTTCGTCTCCGACCACGGACGTGCGCTTTTTTCGCGCTTGTTTCATAGTGTTTCTTCTACAGTGCTGAAACCCGACGAACGCTATCTACCCGGGCTCCGACCCAAATATAGCGATTCCAGTCAGCCCGGACGGATTCTAACATATCTCTAAAATGGCCAAAGCGTAAAATCCCAGTATACAGGTAGCCGGATCCCGAGAACAATTACCAAGCAGCCGACATACGTTGCCTTCTGGCTACCAGAGCTAAGCTAAATTCCCTATGCAAGTATCCCTCGACATCAGTCTGTATCCCCTAAACGCGGAGTACAAGGCGCCGATACTCCGGTTTATCGAAGCGCTGCGTGGCTACGGGGGCTTCGAGTTACGGAGCAACTCTCTGAGTACGCAACTCTTCGGTGATTATACGGCCATTTGGACCGCGTTGGGTACGGAGCTCCCGCGTGCGTTCGGAGCCGACTTTAACAGCGTAGCCGTAGTGAAGATAGTGTCCGTTAACGTCGAGGAGTAGCATCCCCGGAGGGTCCCCCGTTTGCGGGGTTCATCTCTTTACGTTGGCGTACTACGTTGATACTTTGGCCGACTTCGATTCGCACGCCCCGGCAGAAAGACCGCCCGTGCCACCAAACCCGAGGTAGTCGCGGCGTGCATCAACGACGGATGCACGTTGTGTGCCACGGTCGAGATAGATATAGCCGAGTACGTCGCTAGTTGCCCCCGGCCTTACTAGTTGCCCCGGGCCTTACCAACCCCCCGCGCCCGGTGCTGGGAGGGAGCGTATGTTGTCGGTTTACGAAACGGCGAATTATGGATGGGGAGGTACGGGTACGCACTGGAGACAAAACCGATCTACCGGCGGTCTTCGCTTTGGTCAAAGAGCTGGCTGCGTTCGAACGTGCGGCAAAGGAGGTGGTCACCTCGGCGGAGGTGTACGAGCGCGACTTCGACGACGGCTGCTTCGAGCTGTTAATCGCCGAAGACGTCGCCGGCGCGGTGGTGGGCATGATGCTGTTCTACCCGGCCTATTCGACCTGGAAGGGTCGCATGCTGTACCTCGAGGATTTTGTGGTAAGCGAGCGGGGGCGGCGGCGGGGCGTGGGCTCGGCACTGTGGGCACGACTCGTTGAGCGGGGTTACGAACTCAAGTGCGCACTCTTAAAGTGGCAAGTGCTCGACTGGAACGAGTCCGCGATTGCGTTTTACGAACGAGCGGGTGCCAAGCTCGAGAGTGAGTGGCTTAACGGAACAATCTACCTGCACGATCGACATTCCAAACAATACGTGTCGACTTAGTTGGTGGTTGGTAAGTGTAGTACTTGAACTTTATCTATCGAAGGACTAACTTCACTTCGTAACACTCGCAATTAACGCTCAGTGTTTCATAGTATCAGGGATGACTGCGCGAGCGGTTGTCCCTTTTTAAAAACGCCTACTCAGGACTTCCGCAAAGCGAGTTCGCGGGTAAAATCGGTAAGCAGCTTTTTTACCTGAGGGTCTGCATCCAGGCCTTCTAGTACTTCGGAGGCTCCGTCGGAGAGTGCTATAACTTCTGTTTCTAGAGTTTGCCGCACGCCGAGGGTCGCGAAAAGCGATAGTACGGTCGGTATGTGTGGGAGCCGATCCTCCGGGCTCATGCGGTAGATACGTAGTAGCTCATCCACTTGAGCGGGTGAGGCGGCATCTAGGGCTTTGAGGAAGGGGGCGGACTGCTTACCCCGGTAGATGTCGCCGTGCTCCCGCTTTCCGGTTTGGCGTGTCCCGCTGAACGTATCGAGTAGATCGTCCTGGATCTGAAAGGCTCGGCCCGCGAGGTCTCCCGCCTCCCGAAGCTTGCGAGCCTCCGCGGTGGGCAGGCCGCCGATCCGTCCGCCGAGGTAGAGGGAGGCGGAGATGAGGATGCCCGTTTTCCCGGCAATCATGGCGAGGTACTCGGCGTAGGTGCTCCGCTCGGTCCGCTCCATGTCCATGTCTCGCTGCTGACCTTCGCACAGCGCGATGGCCATATGTTGGAAGGCGGTGAGCAGCTCGACGCTGAGGGCCGGCGGGTAAGCTTCGAGCAAGAAGCTGTAGGTATGAATCAGCATGGAGTCGCCGGCCAGGATCGCCGTTGGCACGCCGTAGCGGGTGTGTACGCTGGGCTTGCCGCGGCGCAGGGCGGCGGCATCCATGATGTCGTCGTGAACGAGGGTAAAGTTGTGGAACAACTCCACGGCGTAGGCCGCGGGCAACGCGAGTTGCGGATCGGAGTTGCACAGCGCGTTAGCTAGTAACAGCAGGGTCGGGCGCACGTGCTTCCCGGCGCTCGACATGGCGTAGCGGATCGGCGCGTAGAGCGAGTCGGGCTGCCCGGCGAACGTTTGCAGACTCGCGTAGCGCGCGTAAGTAGCCCGAAGGTCGGCGACGCTTACGGTCGGGGGGGGGTCGAGAGGGGCGGGCCTGGACATCTCGGGCTAAGGTACGCGTGTCGGTGTGCCGACGTACCGCAGGCCGTCAGGAAAGCCCGTTACCGCATTTGTGGTACACTGTTTGGACATCGGAAATCATGATTTCCACCCGACGCCCGATCAACATCCTCCTCGTCGAAGACAATCCCGGAGATGTTCGATTAACCCAGGAGGCATTTCGAGAGGGTAACATCACCGTGAATCTCGAGGTGGCACGCGACGGCGTGGAGGCCATCGCGTACCTGCGCCAGCAGCCCGGCTACGAGGATACCATTAAGCCCGACCTGATCTTACTCGATCTCAACTTACCCAAACGAGACGGCCGCGAGGTACTCGCGGAGATCAAGGGGGACATCGACTTGAAGCGCATTCCCGTCGTAATCCTCACGACTTCGAACGCGGAGGCCGACATCATGAAGAGCTACAATCTCCACGTCAACTGCTACATCAATAAACCAGTCGACTTCGACCGCTTTTTCGAGATCGTACAACGCATCGAAGAGTTTTGGTTGAGCACGGCCATTTTGCCGTCGATGATCGTTTGAGCGACTGGCGGCCGCCAACCGGCCAACTGATTGTCGCCAATTCGGTTATTCGCGTTGATGGAACAACGTGACCTTATAATCGTCGGCGCGGGGCCGGCCGGTATCAGTGTAGCGATCGAGGCGAGTCGTGCGGGACTCTCGCACCTGATCCTCGAACGGGGCTCGATCGCGAATTCGCTCTTCCATTTTCCGATCAACATGACCTTCTTCTCGACGTCCGAGAAATTGGAAGTCGGTGGCGTGCCGTTCATCAGTCACGGCGATAAGCCTACGCGCGCCGAGGCCTTGGAGTACTACCGCAGGCTCGTACAAAGCAACGGACTCAACGTGCGGGCCTACACCGACGTAAACTCCGTTACTAAGCGGTCCGACGGTGGCTTCGTACTCGACACGAGCAACGGCGACTTCCGGGCCGGCGCCGTGGTGCTCGCCACGGGTTACTACGGGCTTCCGCGAAAACTCGGTGTGCCGGGCGAGGACCTACCGAAGGTGCGTCACTATTACGACGACCCCCACCTCTACATCGATCAGCGCATACTGGTGGTCGGTGCGGCGAACAGCGCCTGCGACGTGGCCCTCGAAACGTGGGCGAAAGGTGCGGAGGTAACCATGGCGATCCGCGGGGATCGGATTTACGATCGGGTTAAGTACTGGATCAAGCCGAACATAGAGAACCGAATTGCGGAAGGATCGATTCGAGCTCATTTCAACTCTACGGTAAAACGGATTGAGCGCAAATCCGTAGTGCTCGACACCCCCACGGGCGAAGTGACCCTCGACAACGACTTCGTGCTCGCCATGACGGGCTACCATCCGGATTACGATTTCCTCGCCGGGTGCGGTATATCGTTTACGGACGACGAGCTCCGCGAGCCGCGCCTCGAAGGGCGAACGCTCGAAAGCTGTGACGTGAAAGGTTTATTTCTGGCCGGCGTAATCAACGCGGGACTCGCTACGAGCAAACTCTTCATCGAGAACACCCGGCACCACGGCCGGGCTATCGTCGACGCCGTGCTCGAAGAGCGGGGGACTCACCGCGCGGCGCGAAACCTCAGTGCGACGACCAGCTAGTCGCCTAATTGTTGAGGATGAGCGGCAGGCCACCTTCGCCACCACCGACAACTACCACCTTCGAGTTGGGACTCTGCGCGAGCTGAAGCGTAGCTTCGATCCCTTTGTCCTGGAGAATACGGTCGTTCAGACTCGCCGTGAGAATCTCGTTCGAGCGGGCCTTCGCCTCCGCCTCGATGATCTTGCGTTCCGCCTCCTTGCGTTCCCGGGCGAGCAGAAAGTCGTACCGCTGAGCCTCCTGTTCGGCCTCTAACTTTTCCTCGATCGCGCTTTGCACGCGCTTCGGTAGCTCGATGTCTCGGATCAGCGTAGCCTGCAAGTTGATGAAGTTACTTTCGAGCGCGGCCTCGAGGTTGTTCTGGATGCCCGTTTGTACCTCGGCACGCTTGGAGGAGTACAGCTCTTCCGGGGTGTAACGCCCAATGACCTCCCGCACCGCGGAGCGTATCTCCGGCTTGATCAATCGATCGGAGTACTCGCGGCCGAAGCGGTTGTGCAGCAGACCGATTTGTTCGGGCTTAGGTGCCACACGCACGGTGACATCGGTTTTGATCGTAAGTCCATTACTCGACAGCACCTCCATCTCCTCGGAGATTTGCTGCTCGCGAATTTCGTAGACGTACATCGTGTTCCAGGGAGCGATGATGTGGAAGCCCTGTCCGTACGTATTGTCCGTGTTTATACCACCACCGAAGCGCTCGAAGAGGACCCCGCGCTCGCCGGCGTCAATCGTGAGAAAGGTGCTCGAAGCCAACGTGAAGATGACGACTAAGGCCACCACGCCGGCAATGAGGTAAAAATTCAGCTTGGATTGGTTCATAAGTACTACAGTAACCCGGAGTCCGACCGCTGGTTATCGATTCTTCGACTCGGGGGGGATGTCTTTCGACAAAACGCGCCGCAGGGCGGTCGCAGGCACCCATCCCTCCACTCCCGTAGGTAGGGTTACCCGCCAGGTTCCGCTAACCTCTTCCCCGAGGTCGAAACGTGCCCCGGGGGGCAGATCTCGTAGCCGCTCACTACGCGCGGATGGGGCAGCGTACAGGGCCGTTGGTGACACGACGACGCCTTGGGATCGATTGTCGCGGGCACTCGCTTTGGCGAGGGACAACGCGTAAGCTAAGCCGGCGAATAAGAGCAGGGCGGCCGCGGTAGCTACTACGGGGGTGCGCCGCCTCGGTGGAGCCCTTCTTAGCAATACGAAGAACACGAGCGTCCCGGCCGCCAGCGCACCGGCTAGCGCGAGAACCGCGGCCACGTTATCGGGTAAGCCAAGCGCCAGACTCGACCATCGCTGCGCGAGTGGACTCGGCGGAAGCGGTTTTAGATCAACGGGCAGTGCGCGCTGCAGTGTCGTCTTTAGCGAGTCGTTGGCGGGCACGTGGCCGAGTGCGGCACTACAGGCGGAAGCCCAGGCGGCCTCCCCTACCCTTCCGCGTCGGTACTCGGCGAGCGCGAGGTTGTAGTAGACCTCGGCACTGGGCTGTGTTTTAGCGAAAGCGGCGAAGTCGTGGGCGGCGGCATCCCAAGCGCCACGGGTGTAGGCGTCGAGGCCCGACTCGTAGTCGGTCTGGGCGGCAAGCGAGGCGTGACAGAGCGTACAAAGGAGAATTACGAGGTACTTCAACGCAGGTCATTGAGGGAGAGGGGACGCCGCTCGGTCTCCCAGCGGAAGCCTTCGAGCAGCTGCGGTCGCTCGCCGATCGCCCGGAGTGGCGCGAGATCGCCGTCGACTTGATCGTAAAAGTAAATGTCGCTGAGCTCCTGGTCGAGGAAGGTAAGACGCATACGCGCCGAGCGCACGTGGTTGACGCCCAGGTAGGCCCGGAGCTCGTCGAGCAGGTAGTAGACCGACTCGGCGTTCCCGAGCACATTCATGTAGTCGACCGTACCCTCCCGAAAGAAGGCGTCGACGCTACGCCCTTTAACTTGGTTGAAGAACACTTCGTCGGGACTGTTGACGATCAGGGCGTTCGAGTACAGGCTAACGCGGTGGAGCGCGCTGTTCCGTAAGGCGATGTGGATGGTGTCGCCGCTGAACTGACTCGTATCGGACCAGAGCAGTGGTTCGCCGAGCAGGGTGAACGTGGAGTCCTCACCGCTGTAGGCCAGGGAATCACACACCGCCTGCAAGTTGGTGCCGTAGATTTTGACGCGGGGGTACGCCAAGAGCCTCCGGACGCTATCCGGGCTGGTCAGACCCTCTAGTGCGGCCATGGAATCGACCGAGGAAGTGGAATCAGGTGCGGAAGCACTCACTAGCAGCAGCGTACTGTCCGATTGGGTAAGCGTACTGTCCGGAGTGTCGTCTGAGCGCGCAGGTGCACCAGCATTTGTCGGGGTACCTACCCGCGGGGCAGCTTCCACGTTGGTCGTACTACCCGCAACCGGACCGCTGTTCGGGTCGGTAGCGCTCTGCTGATCCGCCGGGCTGTCCCCACGTGCGGGGGCAACGCTCGGTTCGGTGAACGACAGGAGGGTGTCGGCACTAAGAAAGAGTGAGTCTCCTTCGACCAGGACGCTGAATACGGGACGATCCCCGTAGGCCTTTACGTAATCACCGGCACGGCGGTAGTCTACGCGCTCGGCCACGATCGAGCGCTTGCCAAGGGTGTCCTGCCAGAGCACGTGCCCCTCTACTTTAGCCACGCCAGACAGTTCGTCGTACCACAGGCTATCCGCATCGAGCAGGTACGGGGGCTCACTGATGTGGACGCCGCCCGCCGTGCGGAACGTTTGGGTGCCGCCGTCGTAAAATATACGTTGGCCGCGTACGCGCTGCTCGCCCTGCACGAAGCTCGCGTCGCCCGCTAAGGTGGTCGTGTTGGCCGCCTCGTCGTAGACGATTCGATTCCCTTGCGCCTGTTGGTCCTCGTCGATGAAGCTGGCCGACCCTTCTAGTTCGAATAGGTCTTCGCTGCCGAAGTAGCGGATCGTGTCCGCGGTGGCTCGCTGGGTCCCACGCTTCACCTGCGCGCGCTGGGCGAAGACCCCGGTGGTGTCCCCGAGGTTGTAGTAGCCGTCCTCGCAGTAGACACCGGACTCGGGGGTAGCGATCAGCGTCGGCCCCTCGAAGTAGACGGTACGCGTCTCCGTGTTGAAGCCGAGCGTATCGGCCAGCAGGTTGAAGTCATCCCCAACCACGAACACGCTGTCGCGAAAATCCGCGTACCGCCGTTCCACGTCGTAGGTCCCACGGAGACTGGAGAGCTGCGCGCGACCGTCGGTCAGTTTCGCGCGCGTATTGTAGCGGGCTCGCTTCGTCTGTAGGTCGTAGCGGAGGAATTTGGTAAACAGTTGCTGCTCGCCGTTGACCAAGGCGACCTCCCCGTACAGGTAGGCGATCATACTGTCGGCGAAGTACTCCAGCGAATCGGCGAAGATGGAGATGGTGTCGTTTTGGCGGATGCTCACGTTGCCGCGTGCCTTCACGTAATTCTCATCGCGGATACGCGCGTGATCGCAGTAGATGTACGCGCTGTCCTGGTGCAGCTCTACGTTGCCCTCGAGCACCTGAATCGTGCTATCGCCGCGCCGGAGGTTCTCGAAAACATCCGCGTAGTCGACCTCGATCGGACTCGACGCACTCGTATCCGCGCGCGAGGTACCCCCCTGCGCCGCAGCCCAGACGGGCGACAATAGCAACAACAAGACCGACCCTACCGATTTGAACACCATCGCAAAGCTACCTTCGCGCGCTTCCCGCACCGCCGGAACGCTATGATCCAACGTATACAAAGTGTCTTTCTGTTACTCTCCGGACTCTGTCTCGGAGGCTCGCTCGGTCTCCCCTTCGCGGATTCGGCCAGCCCCATCCCCGGAACCCTGTTCGCCGACGGTCTCTTCACGGCCACCGACAACGTGCTGCTGCTCGTCTTGCTGGCGCTCGGCGCGGTAGCCGCGGTGGCCGCGATCTTCCTGTTCCGCAACAGGAAGCTGCAGAAAAATATCTCCTGGGCGTCGATCATCTGTACGATCGGTGCGGTGGCCTTCGGGGTGTTCTACTTTATGCAGCAAGGGCAAGCCATGGGCGCAACCGTCATCGACGAGGAGCCCGGGGCCGCGTTGCCACTGATTGCCGTCGTGTTCTCGCTACTGGCCATACGCTCTATCACTAAAGACGATAAGCTCGTTCGCTCCGCCGACCGCCTTCGTTAGCTTTGCTGGATAGCCGTTCCGATCACCCCACACATACTCCTTCGCTACTTTCTAGCCGACGACTACCTCGCGCGGAGGGGCGAGTCCCGCGAGGAGCACCTCGGACTCGTAGAACGTGCACGCTCGCGTGGTCAGCTAATTCTGACCGGTGCGCTGAGCGATCCGTCGGATGAAGCACTACTCGTTTTCGCCGGAGATGACACTACGGGGGTCCACGATTTCGCCCAGGCAGATCCTTACGTCAAAGCGGGGCTCGTCTCGCGCTACGAGGTTCGCATCTGGATTGTCGTCGGGGAGTAAGAGGCGTAGTCCGTACCGATAAACGTACAAAGCGTTTCCCCCCATCGAAGGAAGGAAACGCTTTGTACGGGGTACGCCGCTCGGGCTATACCGCCGCGGGTTAAGTGATCACACTACAAATCATCGGCTCGGGTCTTGGCCGAGTAGTTGACTCGAAGCTGCCCATTCTTTCGGAGCTCCGTTTTCACGTCGGTTACTATCCCCATGGTCACATCTCCGTCTACGCGCAGTGACGATGTAATGCGACCGTGCTGGACTTCGGGCACCTTGGTTTTGTGCTGAGTCAGGAAAAGCGGAATATCTCGTACCTGTGAGATCTTGTCACCCAATTGCATCTGAGGGGCCGTACCGTAAACCTTCTGGTACTGCGGCGTAGGCCGCCCCATGTAGATGTAGTTGACCAACTGCTTCTCTTCCAACTTAGTGAGCTCGGTAGCTTCGGGTGTATTCACCCGCAACTTGAGTTCCGACTGCCGCAACACGGTTACCACCATGAAGAAGAAGAGGAGCATGAAGATGATGTCCGGCAGGGAGGCCGTCGAAATTTGCGGCATAGCCTTACCGCGCTTCTTGGAGAATTTAGACATGGTTAGGCTTTTTTATTCCTCGTCACCGTAAGAGGTAGGTTCGGCCTCCGAAAGCACGAAGGGAATAGTACTCTTAATGTCCCGACGGACGTCGATCGGGAGGTCTTCGGAGTAGGCTACTCCGTAGCGCTGCTCGGCGAGGTCATTCCAGAGCTCGTTGTAAGCGGCCTGAAGCTCGTTGTAGACCTCGAGGTAGGTCGCGTAGTTCGTACCCCGGTCGTTCTTCAGGGAGATAATGGCCTTATTCGGAGCTTGGGCGAGGGTGGCGAGTTTCTGCGGGTTGGCGATAAACTCCTTCGCGCGTTCGCGGAGATCGGCAATCTCGGTTGGCTCGTTGCGTACGAGCAGCTGATTGTCCTTGTTTACGAGGACGGAGAAAACGTTCCGCTCGTTGAGGGTAAGCTCCTCGGGGGGCTCCTCGCTCCAGATGGGAAGTTTCACGAGGATCCCGCGATCCTCGACGATCTCCGTGGTTACCAAAAAGAAGATCAGGAGCAGGAAGGCGATATCCGCCATCGAGCTCGCATTAATCTCGGGTGCTGATCGGCGCTTGCTGCGTGCCATCGTCGGTTACTTGAAGAGGTTGATGATCTCGGATCGGCGCTTGCTGCGTGCCATCGTCGGTTACTTGAAGAGGTTGATGATCTCGGATACGATGCCCGCGACAACGGCCGCGGCCAACAAGATCAGCGCGGTGGTGATCGACCCGGAGATAAACTTACTCTGCCCGACGCTCACGGAAAAATCGCTGAGTCTGGCGAGCATCGCATTGTTCGGATCCGCGATACTGTAGAAAATAAAGAAGATGGCCACGATGGCCACCAATCCGGCGATACCCTTGATGGCACCCTTCGGATCGCTGGCCAGCTGCACGATGCCGAAGACGACGGCAGCGATCAGGCCGAGGATCACCAGGGCGATCGCGGCGTACATGCCGAAATTGAAAATGGTGGTGTCGTAACGTCCGGCGCCGTCGCCGAAGGCTTCGAAATCACTGAGACCGGCGAAGATGAGCGCGACCATGACGATGGTCATGACCAAACCAACGCCAAACGCAATCGACTGGCCATTCCGGGTTAGGAAGGTGTACATAAGCTAAGTGCGTTTTGGGGATTAAAGGTTCTTCTCCGTGCGGATCGTAGTGGTCGAGCCCGTGCCACCGGCGGTGGTGACTACAGCTGGACCGCCACCTTTCCCGAAGACACGGTTCGTAGACATGATGTCGACCAGGGCGATTGAGGCGTCCTCCATTTTGTTAACGATCGAGTCGATCTTCGATACGATGTAGTTGTAGAAGATCTGCAGGATGATCGCGGATACGAGTCCGAACACCGTCGTCAGGAGCGCCACCTTGATACCACCGGCCACGACGGCGGGGGAGAGCTCACCCGAGGCCTCGATCTTGTCGAAGGCCTGGATCATCCCGATAACCGTTCCCATGAAACCGAGCATCGGGGCGATGGCTATGAATAGCGAGATCCAAACGAGCCCTTTCTCGAGGAGCCCCATTTGTACCGCGCCGTAACCGACGATCGCCTTCTCGACGGCCTCGGGGCCATCGTGCGCGTTGCGCAAGCCTTCGTACAGGATGCTCGCCGTCGGACCCTGGGTAGAGCGGCAGACCTCCTTGGCGCCTTCGAGATCCCCGCTCTTGAGGTTCTCGTCGATGCGCTCGAGGAGCTTATCGGTGTTCGCGGTGGCCACGTTGAGCGTGATGATCCGCTCGACGCAGAAGGCGAGACCGAGGATAAGACAAACGAGTACGAGCGTCATGAAGCGCCAGTCCCCCTGGATGAAGTACTGCTTTAGCAGTTGAAAGCCCTCGGCGGAAGGTGCGGCTGCCCCGTCAACGGTTTCGGTGGTGGCGGCGTCGCCGTCTTGCGCGTAAACCGTGTTTACGGCTAAAGACATGCAAAAGCAGAGCAGCAGGATATAGAGTTTGCGCATCGCGTCGGAAAGTTTTCTGGCTTTGGTTTATATGTAATTAACTCACAAGGCGGAGAGCAAGGGATTCGAACCCTTGGAACCTTCACAGGTTCACACGCTTTCCAAGCGTGCCCGATCGACCACTCTGGCAGCTCTCCTCTAAGATTCAGGCGTAAAGTAAGGGTAGCCTCTTTAGATGCAAATCTTGTGAAGAAAAAGGCTTCTATCCCCTTCGGTTGCCCCGAATGATGGCGCTATTTACTCCAAGTCGACCATTCATCTAGCACTTTATTTCAATATCACCGCGTCCACCTCATACCGGGTAGCCGGCTCGGGGCCTCTTTTCACGGCCTCCCCGGGCAAACTTAGCTAAACAAGACTTTTGCATTGGCGGTCGTCAGTAACTCCACTTCCTCAACGCTTTCGTCGAGCTCCTCGGCCAGCCGCGCGACTACGTGCGGCAGAAACGAGCTCTCGTTGCGCTTACCGCGCATCGGTACCGGGGCGAGGTAAGGGCTGTCCGTTTCTACCACCAACCACTTCCGGTCCACGGTCCGTACCACCTCGGGCAACGCTTCGTTTTTCTTGTAGGTCAACACCCCCCCAATGCCCAGGTAAAAACCTAAACTCGTGGCTTGCAGCGCCTGCGCCACGCTTCCGCTAAAACAATGCAAGACGCCGCGCAGCCCCCGCCGCGCGAGGGGTCGTAAGAGCTCCAGGGTTTCCGCGACCGAGGAGCGACAGTGGACCGATACCGGGCGGTCGAGCTCGATGGCCCAGTTGCATTGAATCAAAAACGCCTCCTGTTGTTCTGCCCAAAACCCGTCGGACCAGTAAAGGTCCGTCCCGATCTCACCGATCGCGGCCCAGCGTCGATCGTGGAGGCGCGCCTCCAACCCCGCGAGCTGGTCGCGGAAATCTCGTTTTACGGAAGTGGGGTGCAGACCGAGCATAGCGTGGCAGTGCCGGGGGTACGCCCGCTCGAGGGCCAGCATGCCGGCAACGGTATCCACGTCGATGTTGGGGAGGTAGAGCTGGGTCACCCCCGCCGCCAGGGCGCGCTCGATGACCGCTCCCCTGTCCCCGTCGAATTTGTGCGAGAAGAGGTGGGTATGCGTATCGATCATTTCCCGGCGAACGCCTCCGCGACGAGCTCAACCTGCTGGCGTTCGTGTCGGCTCTTGAACCCGGTGGCCGGGCTGGCCGTAGCCGGGCGGCCGATGTAGCGCATCGGTATATCCGGGCAGAAATTAGCCTTCATGTAGCGCCAGGCGCCCATGTTTTCGGACTCCTCCTGCACCCAGCACAGCTCGGCCTTTTTGTAGGCGCTGAAGAGCACTTCGAGCTCCGGGCGGGGTAGCGGGAAGAGTTGCTCCACGCGTACGATGGCCACATCCTTGACGTCTTGCTCCTTTTGGTGCGCGAGCAGGTCGTAGTACACCTTGCCGCTGCACAGCAGGAGGCGACGCACCTTGGCCGAGGAACCCTTCTTCACGAACTTCGGGTCGTCGTAAACGGGGACGAAGCGCGTACCCGGACCGAAATCCGCCTGCTCGCTCACCACCTCGGGGTGGCGCAGCAAACTCTTCGGACTCATCACGACGAGTGGCTTGCGGAAATCCCAGGCCAATTGCCGGCGTATCAAGTGGAAGAAATTAGCTGGCTTGGTTACGTTGGCCACGATCATGTTGAAGTGGGCTCCCTGCTGCAAGAAGCGCTCGAGGCGCGCGGAGGAGTGCTCCGGCCCCTGACCTTCGTAACCGTGCGGAAGTAGCATGACCAGACCGGTCATACGGCCCCACTTGCTTTCGGCCGCGGTGACGTACTGGTCGACGATCGTTTGGGCACCGTTGTAAAAGTCGCCGAACTGCGCCTCCCAGATCACGAGGTTCTGCGGCGTAGCCAGCGAGTACCCGTACTCGAAGCCGAGTACCGCGAATTCGGAGAGCAGTGAGTTGTAAATCCTAAACTTGCCCTGGTCGGCGCTCAACCTGGAGAGGCGGTTGTACTCCTCGTAGGTTTTTTCGTCGTGCAGCACGGCGTGCCGGTGCGAAAAAGTGCCCCGCTTGACGTCCTGACCGCTCATGCGCACGTCACGCCCCTCGAGCAGCACGCTGCCGTAGGCGGCTAGCTCGCCGAGCGCCCAGTCGAGGTTACCGGCGTCGATCACCTTCTGGGCGCTCTTGAAGAGCCGGTTCATTTTACTGAGGGGGGTGAAGCCCTTCGGCACCGACATTACGTCGGAGAGGATTTTTTGGATTTGCTCCACCGGCACGCCCGTTTCCGGGTAGAGCTCGGCCTCGTGTCGCTCCACGTTTTTGCGCAAAGCCCGCCAGGCCACCTCGGGCTCCTGGTACTCGTAGGGGAGTTCGTGTTGCTTCACCTCGTCGAGGCGTTCCTGCAGCGTGGCCCAGAATTGCGTCTCGAGCTCCTGCTCGCGCTCCTCGGTGATCTCGCCGCGCTCCACGAGCCGGCGCGCGTACAGTACCCGCGGATCGGGGTGCTCGTCGATGAGCTCGTACATGTACGGCTGGGTAAACTTCGGGTCGTCGCCCTCGTTGTGGCCGTGGCGGCGGTAGCACACCATGTCGATGAAGACATCGTTGTTGAACTCCTGCCGGTAGTCCACCGCGAACTGCATCGCGAAGATTACGGCCTCGACGTCGTCGCCGTTTACGTGGAGCACCGGTGCCTGCACCAAGCCCGCGGCGGCCGTGGAATAGGTACTCGAGCGAGCGTCCTCGTAGTCGGTCGTGAAGCCGATCTGATTGTTGATCACGAAGTGGATCGTACCACCGGTGTAGTAGCCGTCGAGCTGCGACATCTGCACCGTCTCGTACACCACGCCCTGACCGGCCGCGGCCGCGTCGCCGTGGATGAGGATCGGCAGGATGCGGTCGTAGTCGCTCGCGTAGAGGATATCGGCCTTCGCCCGCGCGAAGCCCTCGACGACCGGATCGACGGATTCGAGGTGACTCGGGTTTGGCACCAACTTGAGGTTGACGTGCTGTCCGGCCGGTGTATCGAGCTGCGAGCTGAAACCGAGGTGGTACTTCACGTCGCCGTCGCCGGCCGTCTCGCCCGGGTCTTGCGAACCCTCGAACTCCTTGAAGATCTGCTCGTAGGTCTTGCCCATGATGTTGGCGAGCACGTTGAGCCGGCCCCGGTGGGCCATCCCGATCACCACCTCCTCGACCCCCTGCGCCGCGCCGGAGATGATGGCCGCGTCGAGGGCGGGGATGGTGGACTCACCGCCCTCCAGACTGAAGCGCTTCTGGCCGATGTACTTCGTGTGCAAAAAGCGCTCGAAGCCCACCGCGTCGTTGAGCTTGGAGAGCGTACGCAGCTTGGTGGCCTCGTCGAGGCCGTAGCCGGACAGCAGGCCTCGTTCCACGCGGTCGCGGATCCAGCGGCGCTTAGCGCGGTTGTCGATGTGGTGGTACTCGAAGCCGATGTGGCCGCAGTACGCTTTGCGCAAGTGCTCCAGGATGGAGCGCAGCGTTGCCGGTCCGCCCATACCCACTTCGATACCCGCCTGGAAGCTCCGATCCAGGTCCTCGTCCGTCAGCTCGAAGTCGGCCAGTTCCAAGTTCGGGTGGCGGTTCCGGCGGGGCCGCAGCGGATTGGTCTTGGCCTCGAGGTGGCCGCGGTTGCGGTACGCCTTGATCAGGGCGAGCACGTTGACCTCGCGTTTGAAGTCCTCGACCCCCACGCTCGCCGGGCCGCCGTCGGCAACCCCGTTGGCCCGCCCGTTCCCATTCGCCGAGGCGCTCCCGGAGTAGTCGACCCCCCGGAAGAAAGTCCGCCACCCCTCCTCCACGCTCGAGGGATCCGACTCGAATCGCCGGTAGAGGTTATCGATGTAGATTGGGTCGGCGTTGGCAATAAAACTGTAATCGCTCATAAGGGCGGGGGTGGGGGGAGGTAGTCGGCTAGCTTGCGCAAATATTGGCCTACCGGACGCAACGCCACCAGGCAACTCATGTTTCGACGAAGATGCTGAACCCCGACATCGACTTCGACAAGTACGGGGCGGTGCTGCTCGACATGAACGGCACCTTCGTGCTCGACTTCGATAATTTTGATCGCGACCAAAATTTCGGGCGAACGTACCGTGAATCGTACAGCCACCTGACCGCCGGGCGGGCGCACTCCGCCGTTCGACGGGCCTACGATCACCTCGCAGCCCGCTACGTCGATCCCGCGTTCTACGCCCGCTTCCCCAGCGTAGCCTCCGCGCTGCGAGCCACCGCACCCGGCCAGTTCCCGGACGCGGTCATCGACGAACTCGTCGACACCTTCGCGCAACACGAAATGGGGCGCCTACCCACCGGTTACCGACGAGCGCTCACCCAGCTGTCGGGCCAACGCCCCCTCGCCGTACTCTCCAACCTGTGGGCCCCTCCCGACCGGTGGTATACCGCGTTCGAGGCCTGGGGCATCCGCCAACTCTTCGCACACCTCAGCTTCTCTTCGCAGGGTCCGGACATCAAGCCCCACGCCGACTTCTTCCTACGGGCACTCGGGGCGTTAGGCCTTCCGGCAAAACGGGTCCTGTACGTCGGCGACAGCTACGATCGCGATGTCGTCGGCGCGCACGGCGTCGGCATGGACGCCGTCTGGCTCACCGCAAAACCCGATGCGCGAGCCGACGGTCTACAGGTTGGCACGGCCACCGATTTGCCTAGTTTCGTCCGGGAGGTTTGCGCGTAGCTATAACCCGCGGGTTTTTCTATCTTCGTGCCCCAATTGGAGACAACCTAGTATGGCTAATCACAGATCGTCACTCAAGCGTATCCGTCAAGACGCTAAGAAGCGCTTGCACAATCGCTACTACAAGAAAACGACGCGTAGCGCGATCGCCCGCCTCCGCGGGATCGAAGATGCGGACGACGCCGAAAAGTTTGCTCCCAAGGTGTACAGTCTCATCGACCGCCTCGCGCGCCGCAACATCTGGCACGACAATAAGGCGGCCAACCTCAAGAGTTCACTCTCGAAGCACGTATATCGGCTTCGTAACCCTGTAGAGGTCTAATTAGGCAGCTACCGGCTCCAATCGATACACACTCGAAGCAGAGGGTGCAAGCACTGTGTCTTGCGCCCTCTCTTTTTTGTTTACCTAACCCCCCTAGTCCTGCTTCGCAGCTTACGACGTGCCCAAGTTCCATACGCTCCCCATCGTCGATCGTCGCCGGGAAACGGACGACTGCATCTCGTACGCCTTCGGGGTACCCCCGGAGCTCGAGGCGGGGTTCTCCTACCGCGCGGGGCAGTACCTCACGCTGCGTACGCGCATCGACGGTGAGGAGGTGAGGCGCGCCTACTCGCTCTGCTCGGCGCCCTACGAGCGGGAGTGGCGCGTGGCCATCAAGCGAGTGCGCGCGGGTAAATTCAGCAACTACGCCGCCGAGCACCTCCCCGTCGGCGCTACGCTCGACGTGATGCCGCCCGCCGGCAGCTTCGAGGCCCCCAGCGGCAAGATCCGAGAGATCGTTTGCTTCGCGGCCGGAAGCGGTATCACGCCTATTCTCGGGATCCTCAAATCGGTCCTGCACTCCGATCCGCAGGCCAAGGCGACCCTCTTTTACGGCAACCGCACGACGCGTAGCATAATCTTTAGCGAGGAGCTGACCGGACTCAAGAACGTGCACCTACAGCGCTTCCAGCTGCACCACGTGTTGAGTGCCGAAGATTTGGGCGCGGAGCTTTTCTTCGGTCGGCTCGACGAGGCCCGCTGCGCCGCTTTCGCCAAAACGTTCTTCGATCCGGAGCGCGTGAACGACTTTTACCTCTGTGGGCCGGAGCCGATGATCCGTGCGATCAGCAAAGCGCTGGAGGCCCGCGGCGTGCCTACGGAAAAAATTCACTTCGAGCTGTTCGGTGCGCCACGGCCCCCCACCTCCGCGGAAACCACAAGGTCCACGAGCGCAGCCTCCATCCGCAGGCAAGCGGAATCCTCGCGGGTGGCCATCACTTACGACGGTAAGACGGTAAGCATCGACATGCTGGACGATGGCGCCCATCTACTCGAGGCCGCGCTGGCCTACGGGCTCGACCTCCCCTACGCCTGCAAAGGCGGCGTCTGCTCGACCTGTAAGTGTCGGGTCACGAAAGGGGAGGTGACGATGGACCTCAACTACGCCCTGGAACCGGACGAGGTAGCCGAGGGCTTCGTACTGAGCTGTCAGTCCAGACCGCTTACCGAAGAGGTGGCTGTCGACTTCGACGCCTAGACGGAGGACCCTACGTAAAATACAAAACCTGAGCCTGCGGGAAGCGGAGGGCGAGCTGGTCGACGAACCAATCCTTGAGCTCCCCCATCGTTTCGGGCGTGTAGACGTACTTCCGCCCACCGAACTTGTTGCGCTTCTCCGCCCTACCCTCTTCGTCGAGGTCGAGCTTCGTATTCGGGTACCAATCCAGCAGCACTTCCTTACTCCCGGGGGTAAACCGGTGCGTGATCAATTCGAAGGTGAGATCGCAGTCGAAGTCGAGTGCGGCGCCGAGCTGATCGAACATGTCCGAGTAGTCGGCCCGCCAATCGCCCACCGGCATCAGCGGAGCCAGCACCGCACCCACCTTGTAGCCGCCCCCACCCGCGCTGCGGGGTAAGGCCAGCTTGCGCAACGCGGCGAGCCGGGCCGGCAGATCGGCCGTCCCGCCCTCGAGCCGGCGCGCGATGAGCTCGGAGTTGAGGCTAATGCGGCAACGGGTGTTCCCGTTGTGTTCGAGTTCGAGCAGCGGCTCCACCGCGTCGTACTTCGTCACCCAGCGCAGTCGGGCGTGTTGCTGCCGCCCGAACCAGGTGATCGCCGTGCTGAGGCTTCCGGTTAGGTGCTCGAGCGCCAATGGATCGGTGTAGCAAGAGGCCTCGAAGGTGACCTCCGGGGGCAGGGACACCGTACCCAGCCGGTTGGGTCTGCGGTCGGGGGCCCCTTGTTGAATGTACGGCCGCAGGTTATCGAGTACGGTCGGCAGGTTGGCGTAGGCCCGGGTGATCGGCGGACCGGAGAGGCTACCGGCTAGGTAACAGTACTGACAGTGCGCGGGGCAGCCTTTGGCCAGGTGGAACTGCCAGTCGGAGGAGGGGGGAATGGGCTGAAGTTTGGCCGAGCTCGGTGGGGCGTTCACGAGGGCCAGGGTATCCTTCGCCGCGCGGTATACGGCCCGCACGTCGTCCCCCTTGCCTAAGCTCGGCAGGCGATCGGCCTTGAGTACGTCGTACGGGACCCCGAGCCGCTCGAGCCGCTGCATGACCTGCTCCCCGAAAGCTTCCCCGGCCGCGGAGCGTGTGAAAAGCACGCGTTTAGGCAGCCACAAACGGGCCGGCCGGCCTACGCTCGGCTCGTTTTGCGGAAGCGAGTCGGAGATGCGGGCTTCCGCCTGGGAGACTCGGGCGCCGGGCGTATGGATACCCGTGATATGGGGGGCGTTGCGCGTACTTGACATGGGGCTGGCTTTGCGGAGATGGCTACACCTGGCAAACCGTGCCCGGCAGGCTGTTGTTGGGTGGGATATGGATACACAAGCACCGATTATTCCGAGTACGACAGTCTATTCGAGTGCACGCGCCCAGGACGCGGACGGCTTCTCCATCCGGAGGGCGCTGCCCATCGATGCACTCGGACAGATTGGCGCTGAGCCCTTTTTGCAGTTGGAGCACTACGGACCGACCACATTCGGCCCCACGCTCGTGCCGCACGGTCAGGAGAAGCAGGCGTACCGGGGCCTCGAACTCGTGACGCTCCTATACCAGGGCAACCTCGGTTACGAGAACTCGGATAATCGGGCCGGGCAACTGCTCGCCGGCGACGTGCAGTGGCTTACGACCGGATCGGGGGTGTACCGGGCGGCTAAGACCGGAGCCGACATCACCCGCGACGGTGGGACGATCGAGATGATCCAACTGTGGGTGAACTTACCGGCGGAGGATAAGAACCTCGACGCGAACGTACGGGATTTGCGTGCGGATACCTTCCCCGTGATCCCGCTCAGCGAAGCGGGAACGAACGTACTGCGCTTGGTCGCGGGGAAATGGGGGAGCTACGTGGGTCCAGCCAAAACCCACTCACCGCTTACCCTGGCGGACGTGTACCTCGACGGGCTCATCGAAACGGAGATTACCCTCGCGCCGGAGTGGGCGACGCTCGTCTACGTCGTACGCGGGGGGGCTAACATCAACGGTGTACAAACTCAAGCCGGCGAAATTTCGCTTACGCAGGATGAGGACGTACTGACCGTGAGCGCGTCTCCCGACACCCATCTGCTCTTTTTAAGTGGTCTACCGCTGGGCGAATCTATCGCCAGTGCCGGATCGATCGTGATGAACACGAAGGCCGAACTGATCCTGGCGGAGGAAGACTTTCGGGCGGGGCGCGTTTAGCGGGGTGGGATGATGACCGTATCTACGACGTAGGAGTAGCCGGTGAAGATTCCGATGGGATTGGCGGATCCGGAGACGTTGCTCAGGATGGCGCTGGGCTGGACGAAGGGATTGCCGTTGGAAGCGACGCCCGCTTCGACACTGTTAAAGTACAGCTCGTAATCGCGGTCGACGTGGGCCAAGTAGACGTATATCGTATCGCCCGCGGGAAACTCAAAAGTTGAGGGGGCTCCGAAACTGTCTCGGTCCGCGAAACGATCCGTAAACACCAGGTTCTGTTCGACTGTGGAATCTAAGGGGCTGTAGGTGAGGATTTGGCGAAAGCGATTCGTCCTCGAGCTGTCCGGATCGGTAAAGTACGTGATGATCCGTGCCAGTGTATCCGCGTCCGCTGGTATTGCATCGTTGTACACAACAGCGTTCGAGTCGATGGGCACGGGAGGTAACAGCACCGTGGCGCCCTTCGCCACCGTGCCATCCGGAAAACGGATGTCGAGAAAAAAGCTGTCTGCGTAGTTTTCCGGGACGAGCTCCTCCGACTCATAATTGGACACCTGGCCCGTTACGAAATCGAAACCAGTTTCGTTTTCGAACTCGATTACCTGGTCTGCGTACCGGATCGTAACCTCGGCGGAGTCTACGAATGTGTTCTCGACGAACTGCTGATTGTCGAGCTGAAAGGAGTCGAAAAACCCTGCCGACCGAGTAAGTAGAAGCGTAAATTTTTGTCCCGGTGTGAGGTATACTTCCACTACGGGCTGGTTGGTGTAAGGGGGTAAGTCTATGGAGATATCCTGCTCCAAATTACAGGATACGAACGCAGCGAGCGTGATAATAAGCGAGTAACCGAATATATACTTCGTAAACGCGGTAGACTGCATGCAGACTAAATCTTGGCGGTGAACGCACTTACCCCGGGCTGTTTTGAAGAGCATCAAAAGGAGAAATTCCAGGTTACACTCGGCAGTACGGGAAAGAGTGAGACTTGCTTCGGGCTTACACCGGTTGGCACTTCGATGGACCCGTTCAAGGTTTCCAGATCGGAGAACTCGGGATCGATGTACACGAAGAAGGCGTTGCGTCGGTCGTAGAGGTTGAATACGCTCACGGTGAGGTCGGATTCCCCCCACTTCGGAAACAACTTGATGACTACGCCCGCGTCGCCGCGGTGGTAGGCCCGCAGTCGGTAGTTGTTGCGATCTCCGTACACGGGGACGACGCTCTGGAAGTCCGCCCCCGGCGTCCCTTTCACGACCGTACGGCCGATCGGAATCCAGGCCAAGTCGCCCGATCCGTACACCCAGGTAGCCGTGAGCGTGAGTCGTCGGTTGAGTTCGTAAATCCCCACCACGGAGATGTCGTGCCGTCGGTCGAAGCGCGGGGAGAAGTAACGTCCCTGCATAATGTTCGCGAAGTCGCCTCGGCGAGTCTTCTGCCAAGTGTAGCCGATCCAACCGGTGAGCTTCCCCTCCGTTTTCTCGAGTTGGACCTCGAAGCCGTAGGCGTGGCCGCGGCCGAAATCAAATTCTTCCTCCAGCGAATCGTTGACGAATAAGTTGGCACCATCGACGAAGTCGACCTGGTTGCGTAACCATTTGTAGTATACTTCCGAGGTGACCAGCAGCTCTTCGTCGAGCAGGTAAGTCCCCCCGAAGGCAACCTGGTCGGACGCCTGCGGCTTAACGCGCCGCGTGCTCGGGTACCAAATGTCGGTGGGCAGCGACACGCCGGAGGCCGACACCAGGTGCACGTACTGATTCATCCGGGCGTAGCTCGCCTTCAAGCTCCAGGTACCCGCTTCGTCTCCCTGGTAGTTGACTGCCGCCCGGGGCTCGGCGCGCACGTACAGGGTATCGTCGTTGCTCCAGCCACTCCCCCGCAAACCGACGTTGAGCCGCGTGCGGTCGCCGAGCTCGAACTCGTCGTTCGCGTACAGGGCGTACTCGAACCCATCGAGCTCGTTGCCCGCGCTGTAACTGATCCGACCGTCGTCGCTACCCGCGTCGAGCTTACCTATCTGGAAGCGGTGGTACGTGATCCCGCCGCCGAAGTGTATCGTCTGCTTATCGGCGAGGTTGTAGTAAAAATCGGATTTCAGATTGATGTCCTGAACCTTCGATCCCAGCGCAAAATTAAATCCCGTAATTCGGTTACGGATATTGTACTGATAGTCGGAGAAAGTAGCCGTCGTGTTTGCGAACAAGCGCGGCGTAAACAAGTGATTCCAGCGCGCGGTACCCGTTGCGTTTCCCCAGTCGAACCCGAACGTAAACGTGTCGTCGCTAAACGCAAATTTGTCGCGACCGAAGTAGCCGCTTAGAAATATGCGGTCTCGCTCAGATAATTTGTAATTCACTTTTGCATTCAGGTCGTAAAAGTTGTAGGCGGGGATAGGGTTGTACTCCGGTTTATCCTCATTTATCTCGTTCGCTGCGTTGGTGAGTAGGTCTACGTAAGTCCTACGTCCGCTCACGATAAAGCTCCCCCGCTCCTCCTCGGCGATCGGGCCCTCCAGGGTCAGGCGCGAGGCGACGAGTCCGAGGCCACCGCTTCCGCTAAAACGCTTGCTGTTTCCGTCTTTCAACTTGACGTCGATCACGCTAGAGAGTCGGCCGCCGTACTCCGCCGGGAAGCCGCCTTTATACAGCCGTAGATCTTTAACTGCGTCGGTGTTGAACGTCGAGAAGAATCCGAACAGGTGATTGGCGTTATAGACCACGGCCTCATCGAGTAAAATGAGATTTTGATCGCTGCCGCCGCCGCGCACGAAGATCCCGGTAGTCCCCTCCGAACCGCTCGGTATACCGGGTTTCAACTGGATGGTCTTCAAGATATCGGATTCCCCCAAGAGCGCCGGAATCAACTTCGCCTGGCGCGCGCCCACTTTCTCGACACTCATCTGCGTGGAGCGAACCCGGTTGCGCAATCCTTCCGCCCGCACGACCACCTCCTCCAGCTCCAGTCCGCCGCCGAGCTCCACGTCGAGCCGCCGATCGGCCGTCAGAAAGAGACGTTGCGCGCGGGGTTCGAAGCCTACGTAGCTGACGATTACGGTCAGCGAGTCGACCGCGGGTAAGTCTATGGAGTAGAAACCGTAAGCGTTCGAGGTCGTACCGCGCCCGCTCTCGGGCGAGTAAACCGAGGCCCCGATCAGCGTTTCGCCGTTCTCCCCGTCGCGCAGGGTCCCGGAGAGGGTATGTTCGGTCGTTTGGCTTACGCCAAAACTCGCCGAGCCGCACGCGACGAGGAAAAGGGCAGCACGCAACACACGCATAGGCTCGACTTGCACACTCGGAACGTCCGAACCCCGAAAAGGTGGCGTTTAGCGGACCGCTTCCCAAACGCCGATGGCGAGCGCGGTGGCCACGTTGAGTGAAGAGACTCGCCCGTACAGCGGAATATGGGCGACGGTGTCGCAGACCGCGAGCAGCTTGGGGTCTATTCCGGCGGCTTCGTGACCGACGACCAGCGCTACCGGCCCGGCGTAGCCGGCGAACACGTCGGTAAGCCGGCGGGAGCGCGTTGCGAGCTCGAGGGCCACCACCGTGAGCCCGTTGGTTTGAAGCCGAGCGACGACCGCGGTCGCGGACCCGGTGCTCCACGGTACGTAGTGTTGGGCGCCGCGCGCGGTCCGGGCCACTTTGGCGGCGGGTGGCTTCGGCGTAGCGCCGCAGAGATGGAGGTGCCCGACGCCGAGGCTATTCGCGATCCGGAAGGCTTGCCCCACGTTGAGCGGATCCTTGAGTCCGGCCAGCACCAACTCCACCCTGCGCCCGTGCGGACTACGCGGTACGTGTTCCGCGTGCTCGAGCTGGCGCATTGGTTCGGGGAGTTCGGTAGACAAGTGAAATGTGTTTTGGCGCAAGCGGAAAAGCCCCCACCCGGATGTCTCCGGGCGGGGGCCTCAAGTTCGAAGAACTGTGGGTAGTCTAAAACGCTCGACCTGGTTTAGGGGACGAGTACGGTTTCGTCGGCGAAGGCACGAACGCTATCCATGAGCGCGGGGTACACGCCGGAGCCGGAGAAGGCGCCTTCGGGGGACTGGTGCTCGGCGATCTGGTACATGTACACCTGGTCGGCTTCGACGGCGAGCTGACTGAGGAGATTCTTGTACGTGGGCCAGTCGGCGCGCTTGTGGCTGTCCGAAGGGATACGGTCGGCCTTGCTGGACGTGTAGGCGATCTCACCGACGGCCTTGTTGATGTTCGGATAGTTGTCGTCGAGCCAGGCGGACCAGGCGAAGAAATCTTGGAAGTCGGTCGCGGTCTCCGCTTCGTCGCGGCTCAGGAAGTTGCCGTTCTCGATGCCGTGGGCGTGGTAGTCCGCCCAACCGCCGATCTCGTCGATGTAGGCCCAGACATCGGGGGATACGTCGAACACCCGGTCTGGGAGGACTTGGCCGCCGAAGGTACGCTCACGGACGTGGCGGGCGCCGAGGGCGAGTTCGCAGGATGGATTCTCGCGGTGGGCCTGAATGATACCGCGGCGCCACTGGTTGTAAGCTTCGGCGCGGCCGGTCTCCGGGCACCACTCCTCGTTGTCGGTAGCGAGGATGACGTTGCCTACCGGGCCGAAGGTGGCGAGGTTGGCGGCGGCCCAATTGTAACCGGCTTCGTACGGATCGCCCAGCTCGGCTACGTTCCAGCCTTTACACGGCCAGCCCTTACCGATGATCACCTCCGGGGCGATCCAAATCTTGCCGTCCGGGAACATCTTCTTGAGCTCGAGGACGCGGAGGAGGTGCTGGCGTGGGCTGCGTGCCGGGCAGGACCAAGGGTTGTCTAAGTCCGTGCACGGCTCCAGCTCCACTTGCGACGGCGGCCCGTCGAGGTAATCCTTGCTCATCATCTGGAAGAACCGAACGTGCGTGAACGCTTCGTTGGCGAGGGTGGGGTCGCCGTCGATCATGTCGTCGGCGGCCCAGGTGAAGTTGACGCCCAACTTCGGGGCGATCTCTACCTCGGCACCGGGGCGGTCTTCGGGTTCGTCGGGAGCCGTCGGTGTTTCGACCGGTGGGACGGGCTCCGGGTAGCAAGCGGTGAACAGTGAGCTGAAAACGGTTAGTAGAAGAAGGAAGCGCATGGTGTGAGTAGTTTTTACCATTTTGGTGGTATACTCACACTTGCACGAAGTGGGCCAGAGAGGGTCAATTTGACGACCTTACATACGTTTCGAGCTGCAATACGAGCCGAAACTCCCTAAATACGGTCCTTTCAGCGGCTGTTAACGATATGTTTCTGAAATTCAGCTGACAAGCGTTAAATCGCCCATCGCGCGTTTACGCCCCATTTTGGAGTGTTTTCGACCTTTCGGCTTTTACTTTGTATTTCGATGGTCGTGCAGTGCGATACGGAGCGCGTGCCCGTGGCCGGTCTTCGCTCTCGGGGGCGTGGGGCCTACTATCGTAGCTCGATCCGGACCTCGGTCTCGCCGTCTACCCGGAAGGCGCAGTCTTCGTAGTTAGGAGGTCCGAGCACCCCGCGTGCGTCGTTCGAAAACCCGTATCGCTCGGTTGGCATGCCGAGGAAGTTGGTTGATACTTCGCCGCTACCGTCTTTGTCGTGAAACGCGGCTACGGCGTAGGTGCCTGGAGGGAGGTCAGGGAATACGGCGGTAACCGACCCCAATCGAGCTTCGAGGTTCGCGGTGGCAATCGCGGAGCTCGAATCGGAGAAGTCGGTCGACTCCGCGTACACCGCCACCCGCACGTACCCGCCCTCGCCTACTCCATTCAGTACGACGGTGAGCTGGTGCGGGGTAGGGTCAGTGGGAAAGGCCATACAAATCGAGAGTAGTAGGCAATGGAGTGTCGGGATCATGCTGCTGATTGTACGTTGCCGCGGGTGCTTGACGTATGTAGATAGGCTACCCGACGGCGCCTTCGGCGACAATACGCTCGGCGAGGGTAAGCAGATTTTTGGCAACGTGCACCTCGGTGTAGTTCGTTCGGATGAGGTTGGCCGCCGCTTCGCCCAACCTCTCGCGCAGCGCAGCATCTTCGGCGAGGCGAACGATCGCGGTCGATAGTTCCGACGCGAGCGACTCCGCGTCGCTCGATGAGAGCAGGTAGGCCGTGCTGCCGTGCTCGAAGATCTCCCGCATCCCGGGCGTGTCCCGCGAGATGATCGGCCTACCGAGGGAAGCGTAGTGCCAGACCTTGTTCGGTATCACTACATCCGCTTTCAGACTGGAGCCGAATATGCCGAGGCAAATATCGAAGTCCCTTACGCGCGCATCGAGTTCCGCGTACGGGAGGTACGGTAACTGCCGCAACCTCAACCCGGGGTGCGCGCGCACGAAGCGGCGCAGACGAGGAACATCGTCCAAGTTGCCGATCACCTCGAACTCGATATCCTGTCGGTGAATCAGTAACCGTGCGGCCTCGAGGATGACACCTACCCCCTGCAAAGGCACCAACGATCCGTAGAAGCCCACCTTGAACGTCGTTCTCGCACTCACCGGTAGGGTCTGCGGGGTCGCGCCGCCGTTTGCGCCCCCACGTGTGTCCGCACCTATATACAAGGTGTGAACTCTGTGCGGGGCGAGCCCGAACTTAGCGGACGCCCAGCGGCGGTGACTCTCCGTATCGAAGAGCAGGTGGTCGGCCGCTCCGAAGTGACGTCGATCCCGCAGGTAAGCGAGTGGCGCCCGCCACCACCACCCGAAGTCGACGACGCGGGTGATGTACGTCCCGATCAGCGGATCGAACAAAATGGGTTTGGAGGGTACCTGCCGCTTCACCCAGGCCACGTCGAGGTGTCGGAAAGGCGGGATGTAAATTAGGTCGCACGTTTGTGCGCGCCGCCGGAGCTCCGTCGCCGCTGCGCGGTCGCGCGTACCGAATTCGTAGACCTCGTAAGCCTCGTGGCCTACCCGTTCGAGCCCACGCAAGATGATCGCGACCCGATTGTAGTCGAAACCGCGACGCGCCGCAAGTAGGATTCGCACGGAAGCGCTGCGCAGCGGGGTTGGCCTCAGTTCTGTTGTTCCACCTTGCCCGAACCGTCGTCCTTGATCTCCAGGCTCGGACTGCCTTTGTAGTAGACGTTACCCGACCCTTTGAGGTCGACCTTGAGGCTGTTCGAGGCCATGACCCGCACCGAACCGGAGCCCTTCGAGTTGACCGACACATCGTTTGAAGCGAGCGCGAAGGCGTCGACGTCGCCGGAGGACTTTAGGTCGACGTCGAGATCGTCACCGCGGCCGGCGAGGTCTACGTCGCCACTACCGGTGAGGGCAACGGAGAGGTTATCGTACTGTACCTGTTCGAGCGAGGTGTTGCCCGAGCCCTCGAGGGAGACCTCCAGCTTGTCCCCGCTGAAGCCACGGACCACCGAATTGCCCGAAGACGTGATGGACAGCTCCTCGAGGTCGGCCACGACGATCTCGACGTTTGTCCCCCCGTCCATGTTCGCGTTGCCCACCATCTTGATGGTGAGCTTGTCTCCTTTGAGCTCCGTGCTGAGCAGCGGCTGCACCTCGCGCTGTGCGTTGACGTGCACCTCCTGCGAGGTACCCTGCGTGATGGTGAGGTTGACGCCCGCTTCGAGGACCACCTTGTCGAAGGGGAGCAGGTTGCGCTGATCGTCGACGAGGGGGCCGCTTCCCGTTACGCGCGGGCCGCCGCCGCAGGCTGAGGAGAGGAGCAAGCCGAAGCCTACGGCTAGCGTGGAGGTGAAGCGAGGGGGCTGCATACGTAGTTGCTTGACTGGTTTTTGCGAAAGCTTAAACGTACAACCTACCGGGAGTACGTATTGCGGCCAAATCATTCCCGATGGTTACGGGGGTCAGGACCGTAGCGGCCGCCGGGAGCATCGAGCGCGTCGAGCCGCTGCATGTCCGCGGCGCTCAGCTCGAAGTCGAAGAGCTCGAAGTTCTCCTGGATCCGGTTGCGGTGAACGCTCTTCGGGATGGTGATGACGCCGCGCTGGAGGTCCCAGCGGAGCAGCACCTGCGCGGGACTCTTCCCGTACCGCTCACCGATCTCGCTCAGGCCGGGCGCGTCGTCGAAATTGGCCTGCATGAGCGGGCTCCAGGCGGTCACTCTGATCCCCTCCTGCGCGCAGTAGTCGAGTACGTCGTTCTGCTGGTTGCGCGGGTGGAATTCGATTTGGTCTACGGCGGGCACGACGTCGGTGGCGTCGCGCAGCTCGCGGATGTGCTCGGGCATGTAGTTGCTGAGCCCGAGCGAACGGATGAGTCCTTCGGAGTGTAGCTTCTCCATCTCCCGGTACGCGGCGATGCCCCCCTGCACCGGCCAGTGGAGGAGGTACAAATCGACGTAATCGAGCTTCAATTTCGCGAGGCTCGTCTCGAAGGCCTCGCGCGCGTTACCGGCGCGGATGTCGTCGTTCCACAACTTGGTGGTCAAAAAGATGTCCTCGCGGGGTACGTCCGTTTGCGCGAGCGCTTTGCCCACCCCTTCTTCGTTTTTGTAGATCGCGGCGGTATCGACGTGCCGGTAGCCGATCTCGAGGGCGGCCAACACGGCGTCGACCTCGTCGCCGCCGGTACTCTGCCACACGCCGAGGCCGATTTGCGGCATCTCGTAGCCGGAGTTGAGTTTGAAGGTGGGTACGGTAGTGGCGAGGGTGGACATACGCGAGGGCTTGTTCACAGGTTTGATAGCCGCTAGGGAGTCGAAAGTTCACGTCCCTACCTTCGCGATCCAGCCCATGATCCAGCCCACCCCCGCCTTTCGAAAAACGCTCGACGCCCTCAACCCACAGCAGCGCCAGGCCGTAGAAGGTATCCATGGCCCCTGGATGGTGCTCGCCGGCCCGGGCACCGGCAAAACGCACATGCTCGCCGCGCGGATCGGGAATATCTTGCTCCGCGAGGACATCCAACCCGGTAACATCCTCTGCCTCACCTTCACGAACGCGGGCGTGAAGGCGATGCGCGACCGACTCGTGCGATTCATCGGTGTGGCCGGTTCGCGCGTGGCGGTGCACACCTTTCACGACTTCGCGCGGCGCGTCATCGAGGAGCACCCCGACCTCTTCGACTACACGGACTGGGTGCAGATGGACGAGCTCGACCGCATCCGCCTCGTCAACCGACTCATCGACGGGCTTCCGCCAAAACATCCCGTACGCGGTCCGAGCTACAGTCCGTACACGCACAACAAGGACCTGCTCTGGCTCTTCAACCTGATGAATCAGGAGCGTTGGGAACCGGCGCTGGTGATCGCGGAGGCCGGGGCGCACGCCGCCGGTCTGGAAGACGACCCGGAGTACCAGTACAAGCGCAAGTACAAGGGATTTCAGAAGGGGGATCCGCACCCGGGCAAGGTGGCCGAGGAGACCGAACGCATGGAGCGCCTCATCGCCGGCGCCGAGCTCTACGACGGGTACGCCGAGCTAAAGCGCGAGCGCGGATTTTACGATTACGGGGACCAGCTCCTCTGGCTGCGCGACGCGCTCGAAGCGCACGAGACCTTGCGGTTTATCCTGCAGGAGAAGTATCAGTTCACCCTCGTCGACGAGTTTCAGGACACCAACGGTTTACAGATCGAGATCCTCGGACTGCTCGCCGAGGAGGAAAGCCCGAACCTCTTCGTCGTCGGCGACGACGACCAGGCGATCTTCGAGTTTCAGGGCGCGCGGATCGCGAGCCTACGCGATCACACCGAGCGCTTCGCCGGGGGCATCAGCCTGGCGGTACTCGCCGAAAACTACCGCTCGCACCAGGGGATCCTCGATGCCGCTCAGCTCGTGATCGAACCGAATAAATCGCGGCTCACCCAAATCCAGGGGCGAGCGCTCGACAAGGTGCTCGTGGAGGGGGGGCGATTCGACCGCAGACCGCGGCCGCGGACCGTTACCTACCCGAACGCCTTGGTGCAGGCCTTCGAGGTCGGTCAACAGATCCGAAGCTGGCTCGCCGAGGGTGTCCCGGCCGACGAGATCGCCGTCATCTACCGCAAGCACGCCCAGGCCGAACGCCTGCTCGAGGTTTTGGAGGCCGAAGGCCTACCGTACCGGCTCGAGCGCAGCGTCAACGTGCTCGACTTACCGCTCGTGCGCCGACTCGTAGACGTCCTGACTTTCGTCGGTAACCTCAGGGCGGACGAGCCGGTCGACACCAAGCTCGCCTTCGAGTATCTACTTTGCCCGGCGATCGGCTTCACGGCCATGGAACTCTTCGCGCTCAACAGCTACCGCTTCACGGACACGCAGCGCGTACCGAGCTGGCGCTACCTACTCACCCACCCGGAGGTGCTGAGCGCGGAGGAGGTCCCGATTCGAGACCCGCGGCGCTTCGCGGTGGCCGCCGAGCTACTCGACGAGCTGGTGACCCTAACCGAGCGGGTACCCCTACCCACCGTGGTGCAGCAAACCATCCAGCGCACGGGACTACTCCGCGAGGCGATCGCCGGCGAGCAGCGCGCGTTGAGCCTGGAGGCCATCGACCAGATCGTACGCGATGCCGGGGCGCGCGCGCGCAAAGACCCGGCGCTCACGCTCCAGGGTCTGTGCGCGACCTGGGCCGAGTTGCGCGAGTACGACCTGCCGCTCACCCTCGTGAAGCAGGCCGACACCCGGGCCGCGGTGAGTCTGATGACGGCGCACTCGGCCAAGGGGCTCGAATTCGATTGCGTGATCCTGTACGACCTAACCGACAGCGCCTGGGAGGGCAAGCGCAACGGTCCGAGCCGGGCTTTCAAATTACCCCCCGAGCTCTCCCGGCAGACGGACTACGAGGTCGAGGAGTCCAACCGGCGCCTCCTCTACGTAGCCCTCACGCGCGCCCGCAAACGATTGCTGCTCGCCGTGCCCGAGGAAAACGATAACGGCCGGCCCATGTCGAGGGCCTCCGCGGTCGGCATGCTACTCGACGAGGGCAGCATCGACGAGGCGACACCCGGCTCCACCGACGAGGAGCTGCAGACCCTGATGGAAAAAATCCACCAGCGGACCCTCCCGGCTCCCCCGCCCGCCCTCGATCCCGCTTTCGCGAAAACGCGTTGGGAGGATTCGCCGCTGACGCTCGGCGCGGCCCAAGAGTTCGAGCGCTGCAAGCTCGGGTTCTACTACCAGTACGTCAACGAGACCCCGCGCACCGAGCGCCCGAAGGACCGCTACCGGCGCACGCTGCACGAGACCCTCAAGGAGTTTTACCGCTACGCGCTGCATCCGGAGCACCTGGAGTTTCAATCGGAGGAGGAGTTGGTTGCGGTGTTCACGCACCTGCTCAACCTCGAGCGCAACGGGCTCTCGCGTACGGACTACGCGCGGTACCGCGCGGAGGGTGAGAGCTGTCTGCGTACTTGGTACGGTAGCCAGAGCGATCCGCTGAGCCTGCACGTCAAAATCGAACAGTCCATTTCCACGACCACGGCGGCGGGTACCCCACTCCGCGGTCGGATCGACCGGATCGACGTGGATCCGCAAACCACACTCGGCATCCCGGTCGACTATAAGTTCGGGAAGCCGAAGCCATTCGTAGCCAAGAGGCTCACCTCGGACCGGCGTTGGCGCCAACTCGCCTACTACGCCATCTTAATGCGGGATGACATGAACGGCAACGTGTTGCCTAACCGGGGCAGATTGGTCTACCTCTCCCCCACGGGTACGGAGGTCGTGGACGTAGCCCTCGATCCCGGCAAGGTCGCCGAGTTCGAAGCGCTACTCGACGAGCGGCAGCAGGAGATTTTGGTGGCTGAAGACTTCTCCGGCTGTCACGAAGATCCGGCCGCAACCCAACGCGATAAGGACAACTGCCCCTGGTGCAACTTCCACTACCTGAAGCGCGACGCGGAGGTGCTGGTAAGTGAAGAAGCGATGGAGTTGGACGACGTGTAAGCTAGCCAACGAAGCAGCTTTCCCCACGATGAAAATCGCTAGCATAAGTGGTGTACTTTTGCAGCCGATTTCAAAACCGCCACCGCCCACCGGCATGCAGGTACGATTCTTAAGCTTACTCTCACTCGCCTTTTTCCTCCTTTCGCTCCCCCAAGCGGCGCACGCCGCGGATACGGAAGGGGAGGCGGACGAGCGCTACACCGATCGGGTGATGCATCACATCGCGGATGCCAACGAATTTCACATCCTCGGGGACTGGCACGTGCCGCTCCCGGTCATCGCCTGGAGTCAGGACGATGGGCTGGTCGCTTTCATGTCGAGTAGCTTCTACGCGCGCAACGAGCACGCGGAGGAACACGACGAAGAACACACCGGGGTTGACCAGGCGGTGACCGACGAGCACCACATGGCCACCGAGGTGGTCCACGGCTACATCCTCGATCACGGTGAGCTACGTCGCCTCGCGGACCCGGCCGCCCGCGCGAGCCTCACGTCCATCGAGTCCGTGGGTCCACGCGACGACGCCACCGGCGCCTCCTCGCTCGTCGCCTTTTCCGGGGGGCAGGCGTACGCGTTAGACGCGGCCTCCACCCTACTCAACTGGTCGGGTTGGATCGACTTTTCGATCACGAAGAACGTGGTGACCATGCTGTTCGCGATGCTCGTGTTCGCCCTGATCTTCCTCTCGGTGAGGAGCGGGTACACCAAAAACGAAGGCAGGGCTCCGAGCGGCATCCAGAGCTTTTTCGAGCCGATCATCCTGTTTGTACGCGACGACATCGCCAAGCAGATGATCGGACCGAAGTACGAGCGCTACTTCCCGTTTCTGTGCACGCTGTTTTTCTTCATTTTGATCATCAACATGTTCGGCCTGATTCCTTTCGCACCGTTCGGGGCGAACGTGACGGGCAACATCGGGATGACTTTCGCGCTCGCCTTTACCACCTTTCTGGTCGTGAATTTTAGCGGCAATCGCGACTACTGGGGTCACGTGTTCTGGATGCCGGGCGTGCCGATTGCACTCAAGCCGCTCATGGCACTCATCGAGGTCCTCGGACTTTTCATCAAGCCGTTCACGCTCATGATTCGCTTGTTCGCCAACATCACGGCGGGCCACATCATCATTCTCAGTCTCATCGGCCTGATCTTTCTGTTTGGCGACAACGGCGAGAGCATCCCGGGCACCATCGCCGGGGCCGGTCTGGCGATTCCGTTCGTGTTCGTGATGAACTTGCTCGAAATCTTCGTCGCCTTCCTCCAGGCTTTCATCTTCACCTTGCTCAGCGCCCTGTACATCGGGTCGGCTGTCGAGGAACACCACGTCGAGCACGGGGAGCACGGCGCTCCGCACGTACCGGCCTAACGCACCTTTTTACCTTTTTCAATTTACATAGCTCATGGGAGCAGGACTTGCAGCAATTGGAGCCGGACTCGCCGTACTCGGCGCCGGACTCGGTATTGGCCAGATCGGCGGACACGCCATGGACGCCATCGCCCGCCAGCCCGAGGCCTCGGGGGACATCCGTACCACGATGATCATCGCCGCCGCCCTCGTCGAGGGTGCCGCGCTGTTCGCGATCGTGGTTGGACTTATCCTCGGCGGTAACGCGGCTGGTTGATCCTCCGATTGCAGGTTGACCCTTACGGGAAAACCGAAAACACAGCACCGGGTCACGAGGCGATTGGCCGCAGCCCGGTGCTTATTCACAAGTTTTAGCGAAAGCGATATGCAAGCTTTATTTCTCGCGGAATTCTCCCCTATTCAGCCCGAGATCGGGATGATCTTCTGGGCGCTCGTCATCTTCGCCCTAACCTGGCTGGTGCTCGGGCGCTTCACGTTCAAGCCCATCGCCCGTGCACTGCGCGAACGGGAGGAAAGCATCGGTGGAGCCCTAGCGGAAGCCGATCGCGCGCGCACCGAGATGGCGCAGCTCAAGACCGAAAATCAGTCGTTGCTCAAGCAGGCCCAAACCGAGCGCACCCTCATGATGAAGGAAGCGAAGGAGGCGCAGGAAGGTATCCTGAAGGCGGCTCGCGAGCAGGCCCGTACCGAAAGCGCCCGCATCGTGGCCGAGGCACACGCCGAGATCGAGACGCAGAAGAACGCGGCCATGCTCGAGGTGAAGAACAGCGCCGGGCAACTCGCCATCGACGTCGCCCAAAAGATCCTGCGCAATCAACTCGCAGACCCGAGCGCGCAGCAACGCTACGCCAATACGCTCATCGACGAGATCAAGCTTAACTAAATGAGTTCCGCTACTCGCATCGCCGGGCGTTACGCTAAATCGCTCATCGAACTCGCCCAGGATCGAGGGGACCTCGAAGCCGTGACCGAGGACATCCGCAATTTCCAGGTCGCGGTGAAAAACCGAGATTTGCACGTGATGCTCAAGAGTCCGGTAATCCCCGCGCACAAAAAGCAGGGTGTGATCGACGCGCTTTTCGGCAGCTACCAGGAGATCACGCGGGCCTTCTTCCGGATCGTAGTCGACAAGCACCGCGAGGAAGCGCTGCCGGAGATTGCCGACGCCTACCTCGAGCAGTACCGCGAGGGGAAAGGCATTAGCGTCGTTACGCTGACCAGCGCCACGCCGCTGGAGCCCAAAGCGGTGCAGGACATCAAGGACAAGCTGCTGGCGCAGGGCATGACGGGCGAGACCATCGAACTCACCCAAACGATCGACCCGGCGCTCCTGGGCGGCTTCGTACTTCAGGTGGGCGACCAACTGTACGATGCGAGTGCCCGCACCCAGCTCAATACCTTACGCAAAGAATTTACCGGCAACCCCTACGTGAGCAACATCAGTCAGGGGTAACCGACGCTTAATAAACGCTACTCCTAGGCGGCCTGTCTAGGTCAACATACATTCCGGACCTTCAGGTCCGCTTCCAAATCCAAGCACATGGTCGGCGTCAAACCAGACGAGATTTCCGCGATTCTCAAGCAACAACTCTCAGGAACCTCGACCGCTGCCGAGCTCGAAGAGGTCGGTACCGTACTCCAGGTGGGCGACGGCATCGCCCGCGTGTACGGACTGAGCAAGGCGCAGGCCGGTGAGCTCGTGGAGTTCGAGACGGGCGTACGCGCCATCGTGCTCAACCTGGAGGAAGACAACGTGGGGGTAGTGTTGCTCGGTGAGGCCGACTTCATCCGCGAGGGATCGAAGGTGAAGCGCACCGGGCAGATCGCATCCATCGACGTCGGCGAGGGCCACATCGGTCGAGTCGTCAACCCCCTCGGTATCCCCATCGACGGCAAGGGGCCGATCACCGGACCGACCTACGCGATGCCGCTGGAGCGCAAGGCACCGGGCGTGATCTTCCGTCAACCGGTCACCGAGCCCCTCCAGACCGGCATCAAGGCGATCGACGCCATGATTCCGATCGGTCGCGGTCAGCGCGAGCTCATCATCGGCGATCGCCAGACGGGCAAATCGGCGATCGCCATCGATACGATCATCAACCAGAAGGAGTTCTACGACCGCGGGGAGCCGGTGTTCTGCATCTACGTGGCCTCCGGCCAGAAGGCCTCGACGGTGGCGGGGATCGCCAAAACGCTGGAGCAGTACGGGGCACTCGCCTATACGGTGATCGTTGCGGCCTCGGCCTCCGATCCGGCCCCGCTTCAGTTTTACGCTCCGTTTGCCGGGGCTGCGATCGGCGAGTTTTTCCGGGATACCGGTCGCCCGGCACTCATCGTGTACGACGATCTCTCGAAGCAGGCCGTAGCCTACCGCGAGGTGTCGTTGCTCCTTCGCCGCCCACCGGGTCGGGAGGCTTACCCCGGAGACGTATTCTACCTCCACAGCCGCCTCCTCGAGCGTGCGGCCAAGGTGATCGAAAACGACGAGATCGTGCAGCAGATGAACGACCTCCCGCAGAGCCTGGTCGACGCCAAGCTCGTCCGCGGCGGTGGTTCGCTGACGGCCCTACCGATCATCGAGACGCAGGCGGGTGATGTGTCCGCCTACATCCCGACCAACGTGATCTCGATCACGGACGGGCAGATCTTCCTCGAGACCAACCTCTTTAACGCCGGCGTGCGCCCCGCCATCAACGTGGGTGTATCGGTGAGTCGCGTAGGAGGATCGGCGCAGATCAAATCGATGAAGAAGGTGTCGGGTACCCTCAAGCTCGACCAGGCGCAGTATCGGGAGCTCGAGGCCTTCTCGAAGTTTGGTTCCGACCTCGACGCGGCCACGCAGAGCGTACTCGAGAAGGGTAAGCGCAACGTGCAGGTGCTCATCCAACCCCAGTACTCCCCGGTGTCGGTGGCCAAACAGGTAGCGATCATCTACCTCGCTACCAACAACCTGCTGCGCGATGTGCCGGTGAACAAGATCCGTGAGTTCGAGGACCTGTTCGGGACTACGCTCGAGCAACGCAGCCCCGCCGTGCTCGACAACTTCCGCTCGGGTAAGCTCAACCCCGAAGACCTCGAGACGGTACGCGGCCTCGCCGACGAGATGAGCGCGCAGTACCGCTAGTTGACCCGCCCCTTCTAAATCGCACAGGCAAAAGCTCACCGCAGTGGCAAACCTCAAAGAAGTTCGTGATCGCATCGCTTCGGTCAAGAACACCCAGCAGATTACCCGGGCCATGAAGATGGTCTCGGCCTCGAAGCTGCGCCGCGCCCAGCAGGCGATCCAGGAGGTACGACCCTACGCGCGGAAGCTCAACGCGATCCTGCAGAACATCCTCTCCAACCTCGACGGGGAGGGTGGCTCCGCTTACGGTGTCGAGCGCCCGGTTCGGCACGCCTGCCTCGTGGTCGTAACCTCGGACCGCGGCTTGGCCGGGGCGTTCAACAGCAACATCGCGAAGGCGGCCGCCGCGGTTCTCGAAACCGGGCCCTACCGGTACGCCATGGCGCAGGGTACGCTCACGATTCTGGGGATCGGCAAAAAGGGCTATGAGTACTTCAAGAAGCGTGTTCCGCAGGCCAATTACGTAACGGCGTACCAGGGCCTAACCGTCGACACCGCTTTCGATAGCGTAGCCGGGGCCAGCAAGTACCTGATGGATCGCTACCTCGACGGATCGCTGGACCGGGTAGACGTGGTGTACTCGCAGTTCCGCAACGCCGCCATGCAATTTCCGCAAGTTGCCCAGTTCTTACCGGTACCTAAGCTCGAAGCCGCCGAGGGTGAAGCCGTCGTGCGGGCGGACTACATTTTTGAGCCGAATCAGGCCAAGTTGCTCGAGTACCTCGTGCCCACCATCCTGCAGACCACCTTCCACAGCTACGTGCTCGACGTGAGCGCCGGTGAGCACGGTGCGCGGATGACGGCGATGGATAAAGCGACCGACAACGCGGACGACCTCTTACGCGATCTCCGAGTGAGCTACAACAAGGCCCGCCAGGAGGTCATCACCAGTGAGCTCGCGGAAATCGTCGGGGGTGCCGCAGCACTCGAGGGGTAGTAGGTATTGGGGCTTCTAGCTGAGCTCACTTACGTGTTCCCAGTTCTCCGCCGGTCGCACTGCGTTCGCCTGACTTACGGTGAGCTTTTGCATCACCACCAGCTTCCCGTTCGATTCGAAGAGAACCGCATCGACATCGCTCGGTGAGCCGTACCCGCTCTGGCGCATCGCGGACAGAATCTCCGATTCGGGTACCCGCTCCCGCTTCATCTCTTCGCGGAGGAACTTCCCCTGGTAGTACAGGATCGAGGGGGGCGCTTTCACGAGATTATCGATGGCCTGAAACCGAACCGATAGCCAGGTCACGACATACTGAGCGCAGATCAAGGTCGCGAAGGAGACGATGACACGTGCGTAGGGCACACTGGGGTCGGTGAGGGAGGTGGCCATAACCGACCCCATGCCGAGCGTGATGATCCAGTCGAACATGTTCATCTTGCTCAACGTGCGTTTGCCGCTAATCCGCAGCATGAGTATAATCGATAAATAGCTGGATACTCCGACTACCACCGCCTTGATCAGGTTAGGCCACGTATCCAAGAACCAGCTAGCGACATCCATAGTAATCTGCTTTGTGCCCTCCCTAACGTCGGTCCGGCCGGCCGGTGCGCTACTTACAAACTCTAAAGTGCTTTATCCCACGTGAGGTACGCTCGGGGGTGCGGGCGGGATCGCTTCGCACCAGGCAGCCAACTCGACGAGGTCGGAGTATAGAAAGCTAACGCATGGACATACTCGACACGACGCTCCCGTTGGAGAACCCGGTACTAAAATTTCTGGTGATCCTCGTGATCATCCTGCTCGTGCCGATCTTCCTCAACAAGATTCGGATCCCGCAGCTGCTCGGGCTCATCGTCGTCGGTGCATTCGTGGGACCACACGGCATCAACCTCATCGAGCGCGACAGCGGGATCATCCTCTCCGGGACGGCCGGCCTGCTGTACATCATGTTTCTCGCTGGCATCGAGATCGACCTGGCGGACTTCAAGAAGAACAGCCGCAAGAGCGTCATTTTCGGACTTTACACCTTCGTGGTGCCCATGGTGTTGGGTACGCTGGCCGGCCTGTACGTGCTCGAGTATTCGCTGCCCACCTCGGTACTTATGGCGAGCATGTTCGCCTCGCACACGCTTATCGCGTACCCGCTCATCAGCAAGCTCGGGGTAGCCAAGAATCAGGCGGTCAACATTACCGTGGGGGGTACGATGATCACCGACACGCTCGCGCTGTTGGTGCTGGCCGTTATCGTGGGTTCGGCTACCGGCGAGGCGGATGCAGCGTACTGGATTCAGCTCACGCTGTCGATCCTCGCCTTCGGAGCGGTCGTGCTGCTCACGTTCCCACCGCTCGGCCGGTGGTTTCTCAAAACCTTCGACGACAGCATCAGCCAGTACATCTTCATGCTGACGATGGTCTTCCTCGGCGCCACGCTCGCCGAGTTGGCCGGACTCGAGGCGATTATTGGCGCCTTCCTGGCTGGCCTCGCGCTCAATCGTTTGGTCCCCGCCACCTCCCCGCTCATGAATCGGGTCGAGTTCGTGGGCAACGCCATCTTCATTCCTTTCTTCCTGATTGGCGTCGGGATGCTCATCGACTACCGCGCGTTCTTCGAGGGCACCGAAACCATCAAGGTCGCGGGCGTCATGATCGTGGTCGCGAGCGCGGCCAAGTTCATCGCCGCGCTTCTCACCCAAAAAACGTTCAACTACAACGCCGACGAGCGGCGCGTGATCTTCGGCTTGAGCAACGCGCAGGCCGCCGCCACGCTGGCCGCGGTGTTGGTGGGTTACAACACGATCCTGGGTGAGGGTACCGGCGGCGCACCTATCCGACTGCTCAGCGAGAGCGTGCTCAACGGGACCATCCTCATGATCCTATTCACCTGTACCCTAGCTTCGTTCGTAGCGCAGAAAGGCGCCAAAAACCTCGCGCTCGCCGAGGAGGAAGAGGAGAAGGTCCAGGAGCAGGAGGTCGGGGATTACGACGACGAGCACGAGCGTATCCTCATCCCGGTCAGCAACTTCGAAACCGTCGAAGAGCTCGTGCAGCTCGGCATCACCCTCAAATCGGCGAAGAACACGGAGCACCTCTACGCCCTCTGCGTGGTCGACAGCAAAACCACCGACGAGGTCGCCCAGCGTCAGGCCAACAAGCTCCTCACCCGCGCCGCGGTGGTCGGCTCGGCCACCGACACCGAGGTCCAGCAGCTGTTGCGCTACGACCTCAACCGCGTCAACGGCATCACGAACGCCGCGCGCGAACACGGCATCAGCGACATCGTCATCGGGCTCCACCAAAAGCGCGGTTTCGGAGACTCTTTCCTCGGTAAAGTTACCGAAGGCATAATCGCTAAGTCGAGCTCCACGGTCATCATCTACCGTTCCGTACAGCCGATGAGCACGCTCAAACGCCACCACGTCATCGTACCGCGCCGCGCCGAACGCGAGCCGGGCTTCGCGCTGTGGCTACTCAAAGTTTGGAACATGGGGCGCAACCTCGGCAGCAAGCTCATCTTCCACGCCACCCCGCAGACGCTCGCCGTGATTCGCAGCGTCCACAAGCGCCACCCCATCGAGTGCACCTTCGAGGAGTTCGTGGACTGGAACGACTTCCTCATCGTGGCACGCGACCTACAGCCCAACGATAGCCTCGTGGTCAACATGAGTCGCAAAGGGTATCCGTCGTACCACAGCTCCATGTCGCGCGTGCCCGGCTACATGAACAGCTACTTCAACAACAACAACCTCATGCTCATCTACCCCGCCCAGGAGGGGGCCGTCGGCAATTCGAACATCGACCTGATGGATTCGAACCTCTCGCAATCGATCGTCCGGCTCGACGAGATCGCAAAGTCCGTTACCCAGGTCTTCCGGCGCAAGTAAGTCGGCGCTACCTTGTCGCCATGCCCATCTTCCGCGCCGCCTGTCCGGCCTGCGGCTCCCCCGAGGTCGCCGAGGTGCTTACCGCTACCGACCACACCGTTTCCAACGAGGACTTCGACATCTGGGAGTGCGGCGCCTGCACGCTCCGCTTCACGCAAAACGTGCCGGAGCCGGAGTGCATCGGCGCCTACTACCGATCGGAGGAGTACGTGTCGCACTCCAACACGAGCCGTGGTTTGATCAACGGCGTGTACCAGCGGGTCCGCAACGTTACGCTTGCGCAAAAACTCGCCCTGGTTCGTGAGACCACCGGTAAAGCGGTGGGGAGCGCCCTCGACGTCGGCTGCGGAACGGGCGAGTTCTTACACACCATGCGCGGGGCGGGCTGGCTTACCCTCGGCCTCGAGCCGGATGCCGGCGCCCGCACCTACGCCTCGCGGGAGTACGGCCTCACCGTGCGGGAACCCGGGGCGCTGTTTTCGCTCGACGAGACCTTCGACGTGGTTACCCTCTGGCACGTACTCGAACACGTGCACCGGCTGCACGACTACCTCGATAAGCTCCGCTCGCTCGTACGCCCCGGGGGTACGCTCGTCATTGCCGTACCCAACTACACGAGTGCGGACGCGGTGCACTACGGTTCGGATTGGGCCGCTTACGACGTACCGCGCCACCTGTATCACTTCAGCCCGCAAGCGCTCGGCCGGCTACTCGCGGCCCACGAGCTCAATCTGCGCGAAACGCGGGCGATGCCCTTTGATTCCTTCTACGTATCGCTCCTCAGCGAACGCTACCGCCACGGTGGGTTGAGGCCCTTCGCCGCCCTCGCCGAAGGGGTTAAGAGCTGGTGGCCGGCCCGCACCTCCCCCACCCGCGCCAGCTCGGTGATGTACATCTGCACGCCCACATGAAAGCGATCATCCCCGTAGCCGGAGCCGGTAAGCGACTTCGTCCCTTCACCTACACACAGCCGAAGCCCCTCATCCCCGTGGCCGGCAAACCGATCCTCTCTTACATCGTCGACGAGCTCCACGGGCTCGGCATCGACGAATACATCTTCGTCGTCGGCTACCTCGGCGAAAAGATCCAACAGTACCTCGAGGAGGCCTACCCGCACCTCGAGAAGCGCTTCGTCCAGCAGACCGAACGGCGCGGCTCCGGGCACGCGGTTTGGCTCGCCAAGCAGGCGGTCGGGCGCGCCAAGGAGCTCGTTATCGTGTTCGGCGACACGATTCTCGAGGGCCGGCTCCAACAGATAATCGACTGTCGAACCACGTGCTTGGCCATCAAGCCGGTCGACGACCCGCGGCGCTTCGGCGTCGTCGAGATCCGCGCGGACGGCAGCGTGAGCCGCATGGTCGAAAAGCCCCGCATGCCGCGCAGCAACTGGGCGATGGTGGGCTTCTACAAGATCGACGACTATAAAGCGCTCCACGCGCAGCTCGACAAGCTCGTCGGCCCGAATGCCGTCGAGCAACGCGAGGTCACCCTCACCGACGGGCTCATGGCCCTACTCGACGCCGGGCACCCGATGCACACCGAGCACGTGGACCGGTGGTTCGACTGCGGTAACACAGAGGTACTCCTCAAAACCAATCAGACGCTGCTCGAGAGCCACGGCTACGCCGATTCCCAGCTCCCCGCCTTCGACGGTACGATCGTTATTCACCCCGTTGCGATAGGCAAGGGTTGCTCGATCCAGAATGCGATCATCGGTCCGTACGTATCGATCGGCGATCACGCGGTCATCGATCGGGCGATGGTGCGCGACAGCATCGTCGGGCGGTACGCGCAGCTGCACGACGTAAGCCTACAGCAGAGCGTGGTGGGCAACGATACGTCGGTAAGCGGCACGCCGCAATCGCTCAACATCGGCGACAACACCGAACTGTCGCTCGGCTAATTCCCCCTCGGGGGCATACATCGCGCGGGGTTGATACGTTACCCGGGTATGTCTCGTTTTGGTCTCGCGGTATGTTCCGCTTGTCTCGTTTTGGCGCAAGCCGCCTCCGGATTGGCGCAGGACTGCACCCGACTCTACCTCATCCCCGGAACGGGGGCCGATCACCGACTCTTCGACGCGCTCGATTTGCGTGCGTTCGACACGGTGCACGTCGCGCTACCCGTCCCGGAGCGCACCGAACGGATGCGCGAGTACGCCGCGCGGGTGGGTCGGCAGATCGACACCACGCAGCCCTTCTCCCTGCTCGGGGTATCGCTCGGCGGCATGGTCGCCGTAGAGCTAGCCGATATGCTCGGACCCGAGTCCGTCGTCATCGTCGCTTCCGCTAAAACACGTCGCGAATTACCCACCTCCTACCGCCTCGGCGGGTACGTACCGGTGTACAAGCTGATAGGCGGCCGTACGATGAGGTGGACGACCAAGCGGCTGCAGCCCCGCATGGAGCCGATGGATTCGGTGCAACAGGCGCTATTCTTTACGATGATGGACGCCAAGGATCCGGCCTTCCTCCGCGGTGCGGTTCGGCTGATCTGCTCCTGGGAGCGGGAGGAGGCGCCGGAGGGGATCGTACACGTACACGGAACCCTCGACCACACCCTCCCCTACAAGTTTGTCGATCCCACCGTGGTGGTCGAGGATGCGGGGCACATGCTCGTGTACGCGCAGCCGGAGGTGGTGGAGGGCGTACTGACGGAGGCGGTGACGGCTGGTGGGCTTTAGATAGCTGATTGGCTATCGACTACCTACCTTCGTGGAATGTTGACCCTAAAGAACAATCTTGCGACCACCTATCTCAGGAAGGGCACTAGCGATGCCCTAGTATCATTAGAGGTAGGTGACATTCGACCGGGTCTGGATCGTGAGGTTCTTGTCACACTAACGTTTAGACAGAGTACACCCTTAGAGCAAGTCGTAGCAGATCGGGACAGAGTTCGCGATAACTATTATGCTACCATGCAACAGTTAGCGCAAGATGATTCTGTGGCTGACCTATTCTTTGTCCTTGACGACGAGGAAAGTAAACTAGCCGCTAGTGAGGATCTCCCGTTTTGACATTCACTTTCCATGCTCCACGATGATCTCCTCGAACAGGCCCAAATCCTTTTGGAATTGGATAACCGAAAACCGAAACAAGCAAACTTAAGGAGAGCTATTAGTAGTGCATACTACGCCGTCTTCCATGCCCTAGGTGACCATGTTGCGAAACAAGTAGTTGGCTCGTCGCCAAAAGACAACAAGCTTCGCGCTTTGATTATTCGATCATTACAACACAACGATATGCGCGAAGCACTAAAAGGCTTCGCTAGTGGTAACCCGAGAGCTATCTATAAAGACATCATAGCAGAAGAGGCTGACGAGACACTACAAACTGTCGCTCAATCTTTTTTAGACTTGCAGCATCAACGGCATAAGGCAGATTACGACGTGGCCTACAACTTCACTAAGTTATCCACACGGGTAGCCGTTCGTGATGCCGAAAAAGCTATTGTCGCTTTAGACAGTAGGGAAGAAGATGCTTCCCCGTTCAGAAAAGTATTTATGCTTTCGATGATCCTACATAAGACCCTAAAGCTAAGGGACTAGATTAAAAAACTCACAATACTGGTATTTGACAACAGATTCAAAGCTTAATTAGATAGGTGTTCATGAGCGTGAAAGCGTGGGGAGCACCGTGCTGTACAGGTACTTCCTCCAGACGAGGACTGGCCCTTTATGTGTGATGCAGGAATGAGCTGAATGTACAGTAACGGCACAAGAAGTAGGGCTTATCTTCTGTAAGCGATTTTCGATCACTCTATCAATAACTCCTAACATTTCGGATCGGACTACTAATCTCCATATTGAGCTGAACCAGAAAAGAAAATACAATAAACTTATGATACAACTAAGCGCTGGAGATGTGGTACGTCTTGTAGAGCAAACACTAGACTTATCCAATAGCGAGTGGATTCAAACTCAAATTACAAAGATCACATCCGACAGATCGAAGAAAGATCTGTATCTGACCTACAGCCAAATTGCAACGAAGGTACCTGCTGCCGCAGTAAAACTAACCTTAATATCCGGTAAAGAAGTTGCCAACTACCTGGAGTTTCAGCGGGCTGATTTAAGGCAGCTAACACGAGTATACTTGTTTACCCAGGTGTTGAAAGCGGATGAACCTTATTTCGGACCGCTAATCGCTAACATCATCCAGGTAGCCGATACGAAGGAGCTCGAAACGTTCCTGAAGTATCTCCCTTTACTACCGAATCCAGCACAATTCAAACTTACCGCGGTAGATGCCCTCCGCACGAATATCGCAACGGTATTCGACGCTTTAGCGATTGGTAACCCTTATCCCGCTCGCTACTTCGATGAAAACCAGTGGAACCAAATGTACCTGAAGGCCGCGTTCATGGAACGCGATCTCACGGGGATCCTATCCGTCGACCAGATGGCGAACGGGGAGCTCGCGCGAATCATCTCCGACTACGCGCACGAGCGTTGGGAGGCCGGACGCGAGGTGCCTCCGTACTTCTGGAGGCCCGTGGGGCGGTTCCTTAATGCGGTTCTTCTGCGAGACATGCGACGCCTATTCGGCAGTCGGACCCGAACCGAGCGGCGTGTGGCGGCGCTATGTTGTCGCGATTCGGACCGCGCGGAAGCCAAAGGGTTGCTCGATCGACATCCCGATCTGGCGAGCGAGCTCGAGAGCGGAGCGTTGACGTGGGAATCTGTGAAAGAAGAGCTATGAGAGAGACTATGAGATTTATAGACCCGCACGTCCACATGACGTCGCGCACGACGGACGACTACGAAGCGATGGCGGCGGCGGGCGTAGTGGCGATCGTCGAGCCGTCGTTTTGGTTGGGGCAACCCCGCACCCAGGTCGGTTCGTTTCAGGACTACTACAGCAGTCTGGTCGGCTGGGAACCGTTTCGCGCGAAGCAATTCGGGATCCGGCACTACTGCACCATCGGCCTAAATTCGAAAGAGGCAAACAACGAAGCGCTCGCCGAGCAGGTGGTCGAACTCTTACCGCTCTACGTGCACAAGGACAACGTCGTGGCGATCGGTGAGATCGGGTACGACGACCAGACCGCGGCGGAGGATAAGTACTTCCGCGTGCAGCTCGAACTGGCCAAGGAGCTAGACATGACGGTGCAGATCCATACCCCCCACCGGGACAAAAAGCGGGGCACCATTCGCAGCATGGAGGTTTGCCTGGAGCACGGTATGGACCCCGCCAACGTGATCATCGATCACAACAACGAGGAAACCGTTCGGGACGTCCTGGATCGGGGGTTCTGGACCGCCTTCACGATCTACCCCAAGACGAAAATGGGTAACGAGCGGATGGTCGCCGTGGTGAAGCAGTACGGTGTCGAGCGAATAATCGTCGACAGTTCGGCGGACTGGGGGGTGAGTGACCCGCTCGCCGTTCCGAAGACAGCCGCACTGATGCTGCAGAGCGGCGTCTCCGAAGCCGACGTCAAAGCAACCTGCTACCGAAACGCGCTCGAGGCCTTCGGGAAGAATGGCAAAATGAAGGAATCGGACTGGACGGACGCGAGGGGGATCGACCAGAGTGAGCTATACAGCGATAACAGCGTTCTCCGCGGCCAAAAACCGCGGAAGGATACGATCGTCTGATGGACCGGAACCGTTTTCTCGGGTACGTACGCTTGGTGCGCCCCCCCAACCTGCCCACCGCGGCGGCGGACGTTCTCGCCGGGGCTGCGATCACCGGTGGGGCCGCGTACCCGGATTGGGGCGCGGGGCGGAGCGCGGATCTCTCGCTCCTCGTCCTGGCGACGGTCTTGTTGTACGCCGGCGGGGTGGTACTCAATGATGTTTTCGACTACAAACTCGACCTCATCGAGCGCCCGGAGCGCCCGCTGCCCAGCGGCCTCGTTCCGGTACGGGGCGCTGCTTGGTTCGGGGGACTGCTATTAGCGACCGGAGTGGGAGCGGCGTTCGCGGTAAGCCCCCGGCCCGGAGGAGTAGCCTCCATTCTCGCGCTCGCGATCCTGCTGTACGATGCGGTGTCCAAAAAGTACGATCTCGTCGGTCCTCTCAATATGGGAGCGTGCAGGGCGCTCAATCTCGTACTGGGCATGTCGCTGTTCGCCTTTGAGTCCACTAGCCTCACGTACGCCTTGGTGCCCTTGGTGTACATCTTCGCGATCACCCTGGTCAGTAGAGGGGAAGTGCACGGATCCAACAGAAAAAACATCTTAGCCGCCGGTGTACTGTACGGTGCGGTGATCGCCCTACTTCTCTCGCTGACCATACGCGGGAATGCACAATTGATGATCACCCTACCACCGGCTATCTTGTTCGGTGCTGCGATCTTCATTCCGCTCGTCTACGCATACAAGCACAATACGCCATCGAATATTAAAAAGGCTGTGATCGCGGGGGTGTTGTCTCTAGTCTTATTGGATGTAGCCGTTGCAGTTGGCTTTACGGACTGGCGGTATGGGCTTTGTATTCTAGCCTTATTACCCCTATCGATGGGATTGTCCAGGTTATACGCTGTTACCTAATTATAATTTACTCGTGCAAATATACATAATACGTAAATACGAATCTCTCGACCTCTTGACATTCCTCTCAACTTCGGTAGTAAACGAGAGGTGATGTTGCTGGATAGATTTCACACTACCTACTGCACCAATATTCACCCGGGCGAAAACTGGGACGAAACGTTTCGTAGTCTGAAACGGTACGCCGTGAGAGTCAAGGAACACGTCGCTCCGACCACCCCGTTCGGGATCGGGCTACGCCTGTCCAATCGCGCGAGCGAAGAGTTGGGCGCCGCGGAGAAACTTACGGAGTTTAGAGACTGGCTCGACGAAAACCAGCTCTACGTCTTTACGATGAACGGATTTCCGTACGGGAGCTTCCACGGGGGCGTCGTCAAAGATTCGGTACACGCTCCCGACTGGACCACCTCCGACCGAGTGTCGTACACCAAGCGGTTGATCGATCAGCTAGCTTACCTACTTCCTGGCGGGGTAACGTCCGGGGGCATCTCTACTTCCCCCATTAGCTACAAGCGCTGGTATTCCAATCCAGCCGAACGCGAACGTGCGCGCGCGTGTGGCGTAGCGAACATCGTAGAGGTCTTGGCGCATCTCGTCGGCGTGGAAGCGCGTACCGGAAAGTACGTTCACTTGGACATAGAGCCCGAACCAGACGGTCTTCTGGAAAACTCGACGGAGGTCGTCGCTCTCTTCAAAGATCACCTGCTGCCCGTGGCCGTACCGATACTTCAAGGCACGTTTGCGGTATCCCGAGGAGAGGCCCAAGATCTGGTTTACAGACACATCAACATATGTTACGACGTGTGTCACTTCGCGTTAGCATACGAAGATCCAGCTGAAACCTTTCGGATTTTTAAAAACGCGAAGATCAAGGTTGGAAAGGTGCAGGTTAGCTCGGCGCTGAAGGCCGCTTTTCACGGCGAACACACGGCCGCCACACGCGATGCCCTCGCGGCGTTCGATGAGTCGACCTACCTCCACCAGGTCACCGAGCAGCGTGGCGGCGGAGTGTTTACCTACCGAGACCTTCCGGATTTTTTTGCGACCGCACGATCCGCTCGTGAAGCGCGCGTCCATTTCCACGTCCCAATATTCATGGAGTCTTACGGGGTACTGAGTTCGACTCAATCGACGATTCTCGAAGTCATCGAGCAACTGAAGCGCGAGCCACTCACCTCCCACCTAGAGGTCGAGACGTACACGTGGGACGTACTACCGGAAGGGGCAAAATTGGACCTAACCCGCAGCATTACGCGCGAGCTCAACTGGCTCAAGGCAAATCTGAACCCATGAAGAAGACGGTGGTCATTAACGTCGTTGGCCTCACTCAGGCCCTGATCGGCGAGCACACGCCGAACATGCGTAAATTCCTGGACGACCACCAGGTGGCCACGATCACGCCCGTCCTACCCGCGGTTACCTGTAGCGCTCAGACCACGTATCTAACCGGGCAGTGGCCCTCGCAGCACGGCATCGTCGGCAACGGTTGGTACTTCAAAGACGAATGCGAAGTGAAGTTTTGGCGGCAGTCGAACAAGCTCGTACAAAGCGAGAAGCTCTGGGACTTGCTCAAGCGTGACGATCCGAGTTTCACCTGCGCCAATATGTTCTGGTGGTACAATATGTACACCACGGCGGACTACGGCGTGACCCCGCGGCCGAACTACCTGGCCGACGGTCGGAAGATCCCGGACATCTACGCTTACCCCGCCAGCCTGCGCGATCACTTGCAACAGAAGTTGGGGACCTTTCCCCTCTTTGAATTTTGGGGTCCGAAAACGACCATTAATTCGAGTCGGTGGATCGCTCGCGCGAGCGTCGAAGTAGACAAACTGCGGGACCCCACACTGACTCTGATCTACCTGCCGCACCTCGATTACAATATGCAGCGGCACGGGAACGACCTCGTGCAGATCCAAGGTGATTTGCGCGAGGTCGACGAAGTGGTCGGGGAACTCATAGACCACTACCGCGCTCAAGGGGCGCAGATCGTCCTTCTCTCCGAGTACGGCATCACCGAGGTGAATCGCCCCGTCCACCTCAACCGGGTTTTGCGGGAAGCGGGCCTACTGAGCGTACGGGTGGAACGGGGACTGGAGATTTTGGACGCCGGTGCGAGTCGGGCGTTCGCGGTCGCCGATCACCAGATCGCGCACGTTTACCTAAACGACGCATCGGTCGAAGCACACGTTCGACGGTTACTCGAAGGCCTCGGGGGCGTCGAGCGGGTGCTCTCGCGCGGCGACATCGCGGAGGCGCACCTCGACCACGAGCGGTCCGGGGACCTGGTGGTGGTCGCGGACCGCGACTCCTGGTTTACGTACTACTACTGGCTAGACGACGCGAAGGCGCCGGACTTCGCGCGGATGGTCGACATTCACAAGAAGCCGGGCTACGACCCGGTCGAGATGATGACCGACCCCAAAGACCGGCTCGTGATGGCCAAAGTCGCCTCGAAGTTGCTCAGGAAGAAACTCGGCTTCAGAACGGTCCTCGACATCATCCCACTCGACGCCAGTCTGATCAAGGGTTCGCACGGTCGTATTCCCGAGTCCGATCTCGATCACCCCGTCCTTATTGCGAACGCACCGGAACTCGTCGCGACCCCAACGATTCAGGCTATCGACGTGTGTGGTATCCTTGCCACGATGGTGCGGGGGAAGGCATTTCGAACGTAGGTAAGAGGCTCGCCAGGGAGCGAGCCCACGCAAAAGGCCAGTTGTGCGCTTCGCAGAAGTAAATCGTGCGCTAATACTTATGCGTCAAGCCTAACACGTTTTTGACATAACGGCTTCAAGAAGTTCATTGTCCAACTGGCTTCAGACGTACATCATCTCAAGGGTCGCACTCTTGGCTTCGAGCCCTGCAAGGCGTGTAAGCGTGTTCACGCCTCGGACTTCAATAAAGTGGGACTCCTATAGCGAGGAATCAAAGTTCAACTACATCCTACATCCGGGGAAACCTAACACAGCACCCCGTCCCTCTCGAGCTATGATACAACCCATACCCCCTGAGCATTATGAATCGAGCGATAGCTTAACTGGCATAGGGACATGTCCGGTTTATAAGATTAGGAGAACGTAGGCTCAATTGCTGATCCTAACGATTGCTCCATTTGATTTACCAAGATCATTGCGCTCAAGTAATGCGATTAGATCACCGCCTGGAAGTTGCTTTATGGTGCGCACCCTACCTTCAAGATCTAGCCCAAAAGTCTCTTTGGTATTGCGATCGTACTTCATTAATCTTCTAAATGCTAACGAGCCAAATACAAAGTACTGGTTCCAATCTGAAACATTACTGTTTTCTACCTTTAATAGACACGAAGGGGCAATAGCTTGTCCTCCGTCATTAGTAGGGACTGTCCAATAATATTCCGGAAGAACTGTAAATTTTACTGCCGAATCTTCGGACACCGTAGAGACCGATGCACCGTCGTAGTTGATCCCATAAGAGAATAACGGCCAGCCGTAATTCTTTCCTTTCTCAATTACGTTGAACTCATCCCCTCCTTTAGGACCATGTTCGAGTCCGAAAAGGGTGTTAGTCGATTCTTCAAAATACAAACCTTGCACGTCTCTGTGTCCGTAACTCCAAATCGTTGTGGGGGATTCATAGGACTCGAAAATTGGATTGTCGGGGGGAACGCTCCCATCCTCCATTAACCTATGAATCTTTCCAGCATCCAAACTGAGGTCTTGTGCACTCAGAATCGGGTTTGCTGAGGTCGACAGGTTCGAGTTTCCTATATTTAAGAAGAATTGAGTACTATCTTCCCATACAATCCTCATACCGTTTCCAGTATAGTCTTGGTTTCTTGCCTTAAAGATGATTTCACTTCGAGCAGCACTATCACTGTGTATTTGAAAGCGAGATACCATTGCGAAACCCTCAGTATGCAGATAGGATATGTAAATCCAGGGCTTACTAGGATAGCTAGGATGAATGCTCACGTCCATTAGTCCACCATGCATAATCTCCGGCAATCCGGGCGTGCCGAATGTCGCAACATCAGGCATACCATCAATTTCGGTTTGATTACCGTCTTCCAAACGGAACATCTTACCAATTCTATCTGTAATCAAATATTCGTTATCCGAAATTACTGCTACCCCGTACGGGATCGTAAATCCAGTTGCAACTGTATCTATCGAAAAGGAGTCTTCGCTAATGCGATATGGCGACTCCGGCACAGCAATGATTCCACTACTGCAGCTTATTGTAAATCCGAGTAAAACTAAGGTATAAGAGCTTCTATTAAACATAAGACTACATTGCGGCTTCTCGGGTACTGTCATTCAGCAAGTTGATTCATACCGATTGGAATCACCGAAGTCTCTCGGCTTACCTGCAAACCGGCCGTGAGTTTTCATTCCGCATGAAATCTTCGCCAAAACCTATTAAGCAGGACTCAACGGCAGCCCATATTCCAGATTCCCGATGAAGGTACGTGTACAATTACTTTCATAGGATTCACACCCCACCGGGGCCCAAGCTCAGTTTGTAGCTCCGGTAGGTTTTCAGCTCCTACATGCTATCTCGTCCGGTGAGGTGAAGTGATTTACTCTTCAGTATGCCGCACCGCGAAGTCATGCCCCACTTATATGCAGGACGAAACGTAGCGTCGGGTGCATTACTACACTTTCGATTGATCTACACAACCGCACCCGTAGGGTTCTCACGACAGGATCCCCACCGACTCCACCGGCACGTGCACGGCGCGCTTGGCGTCGGAGCGGTGTCCGTCGGTATCCTCCCCGTTCTCGAGGCGGAGCACCCCCCGCGGACAAACGGCCGCACACACTCCACACCCCACGCAGCTGGAGCGAACGATGTCTTGCCCCTTCTGCGCGTAGGAGCGCACGTCGATACCCATCTCGCAGTACGTGGAGCAGTTGCCGCAGCTGATGCACTGGCCGCCGTTGGTGGTGATGCGGAAACGGGACTGGAAACGCTGCACCAGCCCGAGGTAGGCGGCGAGCGGGCAGCCGAAGCGACACCAGACCCGGTTGCCCATCAACGGATAGAAACCGGTACCGACTACGCCCGCGAAGGCGGCCCCGATGAGGAAGCCGTACCACTGGCGCACGGTGTCCGAGTTGAGAAAGCCGATTTGGTTGCTGCCGGTAAAGAAGTGGTACAGCACGAGGGCCGTCATCACGACGGCGAACACGAGCACTCCGTGAACAATGAAACGCTCGTACTTCCAGGCCCGCAGACTCTTATCGCTCAATTGCCGGAAGGGGTCCCCGAGGGTCTCGGCGAGGCCGCCGCACCCGCACACCCAGGAGCAGTACCAGCGCTTGCCGTAGAAGTAGGTCATCGTCGGCACCGCGATCGCGGAGAGCGCGATCCCCCACCCGAGCATGAATAGCCCGAGCCCACCGGCCTCCATGAGCTCGTTGAGCCGGTAGTCGAAGAAGAAGGTGTAGTCGAGCGGCCAGATGTTCTTGAAGTCGAAGTAGGGCTGGTTGAGCCGCGCGAGCGCCTCCGGAATGAGGAAGGCAAATGCCGTCTGGAAGAACATCACCGAGCCCGTACGAAGCTGTTGGTAGCGGTTGCCCCGGTATTTCGCGAGCATCCGCACGCCCATTACCAAAATGACCAGCGTGTACAGCGTACCGTACAGAAACCACTGCGAAGCCTCCCCACCGGAGAGTAGTCCGCTGAGCGGATCTACGAGCAGCGTCCACGGGGTCAGGTACTGCGGCGCCCAGTAGAGCAGCACGTAGAAAGTGATGAAGTACACCCCGGTGAGGACGCCGAGCCACGCCGAGTAATCGGGGGCCGAAGCAGAGCGCTGCGGCGTCCGTGCGGCACTCCGTTGGGCGAAAAACACCAAACCGGTGATCACGAGCGCTACGAGCAACGTTACGGCGGGCCAGACGTACTGGCCTCCCATATAGTAAATCCCGTAGCCGAGTACGCCGAAAATCGTAGCGCCCAAAAAGAAACCGCGCCAGCCGAGGCTCAGTCCCCGTTCCTGCGGCGAATGGTAGATATTGTCGTTGTGGATACCCGGTCGCTCCGCGAACTTGGGCAGGATAAAAAGCAGGCCGCCCAGGATACCCAGACCGAACGTGAGTCCGAACCAAAGCCACGGATTGCTACCCACTGGCCCCTCGCTGGAAGCCTTGACCGTCGCGAACAGTTGGCCTTTCAGTTGCCAATCCTGCAACTTCACCGACGACTCGTCCTCGACCCCAGCCGGCGGGCCCTCGCGCTCTAGCTGCTCGTCGATACTCGTTTTAGCGGCAGCGAAAACCGTTTTGTAGGCGCTCACGAACGTAAAGGGATCACCGTACGTCTGGCCGATTACCCCGGTACGCTCGCCGGCCTCGACGAGGGCGGTGCGCTGGAACTCGTTCTCCACTCGGATCCCGCCCGCGGTCAGGGTGTAGCGCTCCAGTCCGAGCACGGCCGTAAACAGCGTCATCGCCACCGCGAACAGTCCGAGGCCGATCCACTGGAGGAGGCCGTAATTTTTTTGCTTCGAGGCCATCCTAAACGTTTGTTGGGGTAAGTTTTTCAGTACGGCGCAGCTTGCGCAAAAACCGCTGAACGGCGGGTAGGCCCCGACGCGAGCGGAGTTTTACGGAAGTACCCTCCTGCTGATTGAAAGCGGCGATGAAGTCGGATTCGTACTCGCGGTAAAACTCGGGATCGAAGTTGGCCAGTCCGAGGTCGGCGACCACCTCCTCGACGGGCGTGGCCCCCTCGATCCACTTGTTGCACACCTCCTGACGGAAACGGACCCCCATCAGGTGGAAGCCGGTCACCGCGCGGGTGGCCTCGTTCCAGTACAACCGTACGGCGCGCTCGGCGCTCGGGTGCTGCCAGAGGAACCAGGCTTCGTTCGCGCCCAACTTGGCGGGGACCTGTCCGTAGACCTGGTACTCGATGCTGAAGAACTTCGCCGAATTGAAGTAGATCCCGGGGTTGTACTCGACGTCCCCGCCGAGGATGTTGAGTGCCGCCACCTCCCCCTGCATGCGGGCGGTGTACCAGATCTGCTCCATCGGCCTGCGCCCGGGCCGCGGGAAGCGCAACTGCGAGCAGTCGCCGATCGCGTAGATGTCTTCGTGATTGGTGCGCAGGTACTCGTCGACGAGGATGCCGCGGTCGATTTCGACACCGCTGAAGGCGAGCCACTCCACGTTGGCCTTTACCCCGGTGGCGATACCCACGAAGCCGCAGGTGAACTTCTCGCCCGCTTTCGTGGCGGCCAACTTTACCTTGCCGTTGCCGTCCCCCCAGATCTCGGAGAGCTCGGTCTCCAACCTGAGGTCGATACCGTGGTGGCCCGCGATGTGGCGCGTCACCATCGCGCTCTCTTCGGGGGGGAGCACGTTGTCCCAGTACGAATCCTCGCGCACCAAAAAGACCACCGGCACCCGGCGGGAGTGGAAGCACTCGGCCATCTCGACGCCGATCAGGCCGCCGCCGACGATCACGGCGCGCTCGAGGTTTTCGGAGTGACGCTCCATGGCCGCAACGTCTTCGAGGGTAACGAGGCCGTGCACGCCGTCGAGATCCTGACCGGGCCAGTTGTACTTCGCCGTTTTCGAGCCTACGGCCAGTACGAGCTTATCGAACTCGAGCGAGCTACCGTCGCCGAATTGAAGCTCCTTCGTTTCGAGGTTCGCCTCGGTTACCCAACCGCCCCGCAGCTCGATGCGGTTCTTCTCCCAGAACCAGTCTTCGTAGGGTTTGAGGTCCTCGTAGCGCATGTGCCCCATGTAGAGGTACATGAGCGCGGGCCGCGAGTAATGGTGATCGCTTTCGGCGGAGATGAGGGTAATGCGGTGGTCCGAGTGCTTGCGCAGGTAGCGTGCGCACGTTACCCCTGCGATCCCGTTGCCGATGATTGCGATATGCATAGAAGATCTCGTTCTGCGTCTTTGGACCGGGCGTCAAGGTAGACTCGTCCCGGAGCTGAAGCTTGGCTATTCTACCCGATCCTAGGGATTCTGTTCCTGAGTTGCACCAAACCGGGATTGCGCGTGTTAGCGACCTTAACTTGACTTTACGTGTAGGGTAGTAGCGGTGGGTACGCTATACAGCTAACTTTATCGCGATTAATTCCGCCGGATGCGACTAGCCCTACTTTTCACTTTTCTCCTAGGAGCCGTCGGTACCGTTAACGCACAGGCGCCGGCGGGTATCTACTTCAAACGTACGGTGGTGCAAACGGGCGTGGACGCTCGCTCCAGCGAGGTTGCGGCCGCTTCGGTGCTGGTGAACCCGACGGATCGAGCGGTGCTCCTACGCTGGACGCGAGAGGTAAACGACATGCCCGGCGAATGGTCGAGTCGAGTGTGCGAGGGAGACGCCTGCTTTGGCGTCGGCACCGACAGCGAGCAGTTTGTCGTTGCCGCCAACTCGGAGCGGGTACTCTCGCCGAGGGTTTACCCGAACGGCAAGACCGGGGAGGGTTTGGTGACCATCCGCGTGGAGGAGGTGGATGATGCCAGCCGGAACGCGGTGGCTTCGTTTAGTTTCGAGCCGATCCGATCGAGTCCGTCGAGGCAGAGCACCACGATCTACCCCAACCCCGGAGATCGGGAGTTCCGGCTGTCGAGCGAAGTGCCGGTGAGCTCGATCACGCTGACCAACATGCTCGGTAAGGTGGTGCGCACCTACCCCGCGTACCTGCCCACCTTCGACGTACGCGATTTGCCCAACGGCATCTACCTCGCCACCTTGATCGGCACCGACGGTCGAGTGGTGAAGACCCTGCGTTATTCGAAGCGCCAGGTGATGCCGTAAGCGGAGCCCCGAACGGCCGTTCGGGGAGCTACCTTCGCCGCCAGCCGTGCAGTTCAGCTCCCTCATTTCCGACACCCCGATCATCGATCAGTGGGTACGCGACGTCGATGCGGCGCGGGTACCCAGCGCCGTGCTGCTCACCGGCGCTTCCGGCTCGGAGCTGCTCGCGCTCGCGCTCGCGCTGATCGGCTACCTCCAGTGCACCGACCGTGGGACGGGCGACAGCTGCGGCGTTTGCCCCGCCTGCCGTCAGGGAGCCAAGCTGACGCACCCCGACGTACACTTCACCTTCCCGGTCGTGGGTTCCGGCGTCACGAGCGCGCAACACCTCGGCGCCTGGCGCGAGGCGGTGCTCGCGAACCTCTACCTCGACCAGGGGGAGTGGCTGCGCGCGCAGACCAACGACAACAAGCAGGGCAACATCAACCGCGACGAGGTGATGCGCATCCTGCACGACCTCTCCCTGCAGCGCTTCACCGACGGGCACAAGGTGGTCGTGATCTGGGGCGCGGACTACCTCGGCGACGAGAGCAACCGGCTGCTCAAAGTAATCGAGGAGCCGCCGACCGACACGCTGATCCTACTCCTCACCTCGCGGCTCGACCGAATCCTCCCGACCATCGTATCGCGGTGTCGCGTACTGCGCCTCCCCTACCCGAGCCCCGAGGCGCTCGCCGGACTGCTCGTAAAGCGGGGGGTAGATCCCGCGCGCGCGCAGGATCTGGCCTACGCGAGCGGGGCCGACATCGGCCTCGCGCTGGCCGAAGCCGCCGCCGACGGCGCGGGCGAGCGCGAAGACAAGAAGGCCCCGCCCACGGTTGCCGCCTGGCTACGGGCGTGTTTCGCCGGCAAGGGGGCGCCCATCGTTTTGGCGGCCAACCGGTTGGCCGCCCTCACGCGCGAGCAGCAGAAGCATTTCCTGCTGCGTGCGCTGCGCTTCGTACGCGAGCTGGGCGTAGCCCGCGTAGGGACCCCCATGCCCCTGCGGCTCGGCCCGGCCGACGCGCACGTGGCGACCAAGCTGGCCGACCTCGTCGAGTGGTCCCAGCTGACGGCCCTTGCCGACGAGATCGATCGTCTGTACGGGGCCGTCGAACGTAACGCGAACGGGAAAATCGCCTTCGCGGCGAGCTCGGTTCGCATCCATCATATCCTCGCCCCCCAACGGCGTGCGAGCTAAACTCTCCCCCCACATGGCTTGCGCTTCATGCGGAACCACCAACGCCGACGGCTCGCCAGCCGGCTGCGGCTCCAAGGGCACCTGCTCTACCGGAGGCTGCAACCGGATGAGCACCTACGATTGGCTCACCATCGCGGGTATACGCGACGTCAGCGACCAACACTACGTCGAGGTCGCCTTCAAGAACGGAGCCCGCAAGGAGTTCTTCTACAATCCCCCCGAGCTACGGGCGAGCACCGGCGACCGGGTCGTGTGCGAGGTAGAACACGGCTTCGATACCGGACAGATTACCCTCTCCGGTGAGCTCGTGCTCGCCCAAATGCGCCGGCGTAAAAGTAAACCGAGTCGGGTCAAATACGACGTGCTCCGCCTCGCTCACGCACGCGACTGCGAGCGTTTCGAGGAGGCGCGACGCCTCGAGCTGGAAACGCTAGTACGCGCCCGCACCATCGCTTACGCCACCGAGCTCCCGCTCAAGATGAGCGACGTCGAGTACCAAGGCGATCTGCGCAAGGCCACCTTCTACTACACTTCCAACGACCGCATCGACTTCCGCGAGCTGATCAAATCGCTCGCCCGGGAATTCAAGGTCCGCGTGGAGATGCGCCAGATCGGCGACCGCCAGGAGACCGCGCGCCTCGGGGGCATCGGCTCCTGCGGGCGCGAGCTGTGCTGCTCCACCTGGCTCACCGACTTCAAGTCGGTCAACACCGCCGCGGCGCGCTACCAGGGCCTGGCGCTCAATCAGACCAAACTCTCCGGGCAGTGCGGCCGCCTGAAGTGCTGCCTCAACTATGAGCTCGACACCTACCTCGACGCGCTCGAGGATTTCCCGCGGAAAGCGGACACCCTCCGTTTCGAGAGCGGTAAGGCCGTACTCGTTAAAACCGACGTGTTCAAGCGCCTGATGCACTACCAGATCATGAAGGGCAAAGTTCGCGGTCCGTACATCACCCTCACGGTCGACCAAGTCCACGAGGTGATCAAGGACCCGGAGGCCGACGTGGAGACGCTGCTCGGTATCGAGCGCGAACGCCAGCTCGCGATCGCCGCGCAGACCGTCGACGAAACCGATTACGATGCCGACCTCACGGGCGTAGTCGATATCCCCCTCGAGAAGCGCCAGCGCAAATCGAAGAACAAGCGCCGCAAAGGCACTCCGGGTGGCGGGGGTAGCCGGGGCTCCCGCGAGGGGTCCGCTCCCGCAAAACAAGAGGGCCAGGGCAATCGCGGCGGTCGCCGCAAACGCGGAGGTTCGGCACAATCCTCAGGTCCGTCGGGCCAGGGTAGCCCACCCAACCCAGACGGTAAGGCTCCCGGGGGCGGGCGCTCCGGTGGTCGCGGACGGAGTCGCCGGAACCGACCGCGCGGGCCCAAGCCGAGCGACGGACCCAAGCCGAGCGGTGGGTCCAAGCCGAGCGGTGGCTAAGCCGAGCGGTGGCTAAGTCCGCCAACCTTTACCGCTGGGAAGCGTAATCTCCCCTCGACGCTCACGCACTTTCAAGCACCTATGCAGTACGACGTTATCATCATTGGCTCGGGTCCCGGCGGCTACGTAGCCGCCATCCGTTGCGCCCAGGTCGGGCTCCGCACCGCGGTCATCGAGCGCTACCCCACCCTGGGGGGCACCTGCCTCAACGTGGGCTGCATCCCCTCGAAGGCCCTACTCGACAGCTCGGAGCACTTCCACGACGCCACACACCGGTTTGCCGAGCACGGGATCAAGGTAGCGGAGGTCGGAGTCGATATGCCTCAGATGATGGCGCGTAAAGCCGGCGTGGTGGAGCAGATGACCAAGGGCGTCGACTTTCTCATGAAGAAGAATAAGGTGGCCGTGCACCACGGCTTCGGCTCCTTCGTAGACAAGAACACGGTCGCGGTAACGAAGGAAGACGGCAGCACCGAGCAGCTGACCGCCGAGAACGTGATCATCGCGACCGGATCGAAGCCGATCACTCCCCCCGCCTTCAACTACGACAAGAAGCGCATCATCACCAGCACCGAAGCACTCGAGCTGCAGGCCGTGCCGAAGAGTATGGTCGTGATCGGCGGCGGTGTGATCGGACTCGAGCTGGGCAGCGTCTACGCCCGCCTCGGCGCGGAGGTGAGTGTGATCGAGTTCGCCGATCGCATCATCGCGGGCATGGACGGTGACGCTTCCAAGGAGCTGATGCGCTCGCTGAAAAAGCTCGGCGTCAAATTTCACCTCAAGCACGCCGTGCAGACGGTGGAGCCGAAGGGCGAAGATCGGGTCGTGGTCAAGTACGCGCCTAAAGACAAGCAAGAGGAAGTTAAGGAGATCGAAGCGGACTACTGCTTGGTGGCCATCGGTCGGCACGCCTATACCGACAAGCTCAATTTGGACGCCGTCGGGATCCCCACCGACGAGAAAGGCCGTGTAGTCGTCGACGAGCACCTCAAGACTCAGGTTCCGAACATCTACGCCATCGGCGACGTGATCAAAGGCGCGATGCTCGCCCACAAGGCCGAGGAGGAGGGCGTGTTCGTGGCCGAGTCCATCGCGGGGCAGAAGCCGCACATCAACTACAACCTCATCCCGGGAGTCGTCTACACCTGGCCCGAGGTCGCCGGCGTAGGCCAGACCGAAGAGCAACTCAAAACCGGTGGCATCGAGTACAAGGTCGGCAAGTTTCCCTACAAAGCGCTCGGGCGGGCGCACGCCAGTATGGACACCGAGGGCATGGTCAAGATCTTGGCCGACGCACGAACCGACGAGATCCTGGGCATGCACATGGTCGGGGCCCGGGTGGCGGACCTGATCGCGGAGGGCGTAGCGCTCATGGAGTTTCGCGCGAGCGCGGAGGACGTCGCGCGTATGAGTCACGCCCACCCGACCTACGGGGAAGCCGTCAAGGAAGCCGCGCTCGCCGCTACGGGCAATCGCGCGCTGCACGTGTAGACGCATAGCCCCAACCCGGAGGCCCTTCCGGCCGTTACGAGATCATGGCTGTTCCCACGACCAAGGATCCCGCTTTTACGGCTAAACTGCTCGAATCTGCGCTCAAGCTGGAGTGGCTGACCGCCGACGAAGGCGTCTACCTCCTCGAGCACGCCTCCACCGCGGAGCTCGCCTACGTGGGCCACGTTTTGCGGCAGCGGCAGGTACCGAATGACGTGGTGACCTGGATCATCGATCGCAATTCGAACACGACCAACGTGTGCATTGCGAACTGCAAGTTTTGCAACTTCTACCGGCGTCCCGGACACGAGGAGGCCTACATCACCACGATCGAGGAGTACGAGACCAAGATCGACGAGATGATGGAGCTCGGCGGTGAGCAGCTGCTGCTGCAGGGCGGCCACCACCCGGACCTCGGCCTGAAGTACTACGTGGAAACCTTCTCGGAGCTGAAGCGGCTGTACCCCAACCTAAAGCTACACGCCCTCGGGCCACCGGAGATCGCACACATCGCCAAGCTGGAGGGCATGAGCCACACGCGGGTGCTCAGCGAGCTCGTGGCGGCCGGACTGGACAGCCTGCCCGGAGCGGGCGCCGAGATCCTCGACGATCGGGTGCGACGCTTGATCAGCAAGGGGAAGTGCGGCGGACGGGAGTGGCTCGACGTGATGCGCGCGGCGCACCGACTCAACATCACCACGAGTGCGACGATGATGTTCGGGCACATCGAGACCAACCTCGAGCGCATGGAGCACCTCACGGCCCTGCGGCAGGTGCAGAGCGAGAAGCCCGCCGACGCCAAAGGCTTCCTCGCCTTCATCCCCTGGCCCTTCCAGGACGAGGATACGATCCTCAAGCGCATCAAGCGCGCGCGCAACAGCGTGACGGGCGACGAGTACGTACGCATGATCGCGCTGAGCCGCATCATGCTGCCGAACGTGGTCAATATTCAGGCTTCGTGGCTCACGGTCGGCAAGAAGATCGGACAGCTTTGCCTCCACGCCGGCGCAAACGACTTCGGCAGCATCATGATCGAAGAAAACGTGGTGTCCGCCGCCGGCGCCGCCTTCCGCTTCACCGCCGACGGTATCCAGGAGGCCATCCGCGAGGCGGGTTACACGCCGCAACTCCGCGACCAGCAGTACGCCTACCGGGAGCTACCGGCGAACATGCACCAGCAACAGCTCGATCGTGAGCTACTAGAAGTGGACTAGAGCCATCTTGCGGCCATGCCGACCCTGGACCCCGAACTGCTCCAATCCTTCATCCGCACCTCACTCGAAGAGGACATCGGCCCCGGGGACTACACGAGTCTAGCCACCATACCGGAGGGGCACGTGGGGCTCGCGCGGTTGTTGGTCAAGGATACGGGTGTGCTCTGCGGCCTGCCGGTGGCCACCGCCGTGTTCAACTACCTCGATAGCCGGTGCAGGCTCGACGTGCGCATCGAGGAGGGCAGCGCGGTGCGCCCGGGCGATGTCGCCTTCACCGTGGAAGGCCCGATTCGCACCCTGCTCAGCGCGGAGCGCCTCGTGCTCAATACGATGCAGCGGCTCAGCGGGATCGCGAGCATGAGTCGCACGTACGCCGAAGCCGTCGAGGGTACGAAAGCCACGGTGCTCGATACCCGCAAAACCACCCCGGGTATACGCTTCCTCGAGAAGTACGCGGTCGCGGTAGGCGGGGCCAGCAACTACCGGATCGGCCTCTACGACTGGATCATGATCAAGGACAACCACGTGGACGGCGCGGGCGGCATGACCAAGGCGATCGAGGGCGTACACGCGTTCCTGCGCGAGCGCGGACTCGAGCTCGACACCACGGTCGAAGTGCGCGACCTCGTGGAGTTGGAAGAGGTCCTGAGCGTCGGCGGGGTGCGCCGCATCATGCTCGACAACTTCGGGCTCGCTGACTTACGCCAGGCCGTGGAGCGTATAAACGGCGACTTCGAAACGGAGGCGAGCGGGGGCGTTACGCTCGAAACGCTACGCTCCATCGCCGAGACCGGTGTCGACTTCATCAGCGTGGGTGCGCTCACGCACTCGGTGCGATCGCTCGACCTGAGCCTCAAGATCGCCTAGTGCGCCGAGATTTCGGCTGGCATACTCTTTGAAAATATGGGTGGCAATGGAGCACTCAGGGAGAGTTTACCGCGATTTCAGATTTTACCTCGTCCTGTGCGCGATGCTAGGGCTCGTGATCTTAACCCTGCGAGACTATCCGCTTTAGGCCACTCCGGCGTCGAGCCGGGCCAGGAGAGCTCGGTTGATTCGACCCACGAGCCCCGGTCCGCCGTAGACGAGTCCACTGTAGATCTGCACGAGCGAAGCACCGGCATCCAACTTCCCGAGCGCGCTCTCCGCGTCGGTCACTCCGCCCACCCCCACCAAAGGAAATGCGTCGGGCAGCCCCGCCCGGAGGTACCTCAACACCTCGTTGGCGCGCTCCCGCACGGGGGCCCCGCTCAGTCCGCCCGCCCCCATCGCCGCGATTGCCGCCGGGGAGGTGGCCAACGGTGCGCGGGCTACGGTCGTGTTCGTAGCGATCAGTCCGGCCAACTGCGTGCGCTGGGCTAATTCGATGATATCGTCGAGTTCTCCCTCGGAGAGGTCGGGGGCAATTTTAAGTAGGATCGGCGCGGGCGTCAGGTAGCGCTGGTTCCGTTCCTGTAGGCCGTTGAGCAGCCGGGTTAGCGGTTCTTTCGCCTGTAGGCTACGCAGGCCCGGTGTGTTGGGTGAGCTCACGTTTACGGCGAAGTAGTCGACCAGTCCGTGGAGGCGCTCCAGGCAAAACAGGTAGTCATCGCTCGCCCGCTCGTTGGGCGTATCCTTGTTCTTGCCGATATTCCCGCCCAGGATGAGCTCCGTCGGCCGCGGGGTGGTCGCGAGGCGTTTGGCGAGCGCCGCTACCCCGCCGTTGTTAAACCCCATCCGATTGATGAGGGCTCGATCTCGGGGCAGCCGAAACAACCTCGGTTTCGCGTTTCCGTCCTGCGGGCGCGGTGTCACCGTGCCGAGCTCTACGTGGCCGAAACCGAGTTGAGCCATCAGCGGATAGTAGAGGCCGTCCTTGTCGAAGCCGGCGGCGAGGCCGACCCGGTTGGGGAAGTCGAGTCCGAACGCTTTCGCCCCGAGCCGTGCGTCCCGCTGCCGCCAGTTGCGGGTTGCCGCGTTCGCGAGCGGACCGCCGAGGCGAGTAAGCCCGAAGGCACGCATCGTGAGGCGGTGTGCCCGCTCGGCGTCGAGGCGGAAGAGGAGCGGTTTGAAGAGTTGGTACACGGTAGGAATAGGACTGGCTTGGAGGAGCGCTTAGCTTGTCGCCAAATTAAGGTCCATCGACGCCACTACCGCCACCGTTCCGGCAAAGTTGCTCCTCTTCGGGGAGCACACCGTGCTGCAGGGTGGATCGGCTTACGCCGTGCCGCTGCGGGGCTACCGAGCCGAACTCTCCCGTTCCTCCCCGGGGACCACCGCGCCCGGGGGGCTCGACTTCGGGACGTGGCTCGAACACATGCGGCGGGAGCCCGGCTTGGTGGAGCAGCTCGATTTGGATCGGCTGGCGAGCGAGGCGGACCGATTGCGGATCGAATCGAACATACCCGTCGGCTACGGCCTCGGCTCGAGCGGTGCCCTGTGCGCGCTCGTTTACGGGCGTTACGCTCGGCGGAGATGGACGTTCGAAGAGCCCCGACGCGCTCTGGGGGGCCTCCGCACCGCGCTTGCGTCGCTGGAAAACTTCTTCCACGGTTCGAGCTCCGGGCTCGATCCGCTTACGAGCTTCTTGAATCGAGGCGTAGTCATCGAACCGGGTGGCGGCATCGACCTGGGCGCCACCGACTCGCCGCTACCCTACCCGCACGTCGACTCGGGCTGGTTTCTACTCGACTCGGGACAGGCTCGTCGGGGCGAGTTGGCGATCCGGAGTTTTCGCGAGAGCGCGGCGGATCCTACCTGGAGAACCGAAGCGCTCGCCCCGATGCACGCCGCGGTCGAGCGAATTGTCGAGGGCATCCGGACGGCCAGCTTCGGGTCGCTCCCGCAAAACATCAAACGACTCTCCGAGCTTCAGTTGAACTACCTACCCGCGGAGTTGATCCCAACCTCGACGCGCCGACTGTGGGGGCGTTGGCTGGCCGAGGATCTGGCCTACCTCAAACTGTGCGGGGCCGGGGCCGGGGGATTTTACCTCGGCTACGCACCTCGCCGCGTGGCACTGGAGAACGCGAACCTTCGGTGGATCTAAAGCGTGTCTGACGCCTACTTGTAGGAGGTAAGCACGAACGCCGGCGGTACGTTGAGCGCTACGAAATCGGTGCTCACGTTGCCGAAGATCTCGTTGTACACCTTACGCATCACGAGGCTGTAGTGGACCTGGCAAAATGGGGCACCCCGGCGCAGCGCATCCCTGCTCACTCCGACGATTTCGTAGGCGAGTGATTTCGGGAGCGTCACAAACGGAATGGCGCTGATTACGGCGTCCAAATCGGTCATGCCGTGCTCGGCGAGGTACCGGGGTAGGTGCTCGGCGGAGTCTTGGATTACGATGAGCCGCGGGTCACCGATGGCGCGCAGTTGGTCGCAGAAGGCCGGACTTACCTCGAAGGCGAGTAGCGCGGCCTCGGGATGCATCGCGGCGAGGATGTGTTCGGTGATCACCCCGTCGCCCGCGCCGAACTCCACGATGCGGCGGGCCGCGTTGAAGTCGACCCGGTCGATGGCGCCACGGCAGAGCGCGGGCGAGGAGCGGGTTACGGTGCCGACGGTGCGCAGGTTGCGGAGGCTCTCCCGTAGGAATGCGAATGGGCCCATGGAGGGGGTCTGAGTGGAGGAGTACGCCTGGCGCCGGGCGGTCGATTCGGGGTTATTCACTGGCAGGTGGTTCGTCGCTCAGCTCGCGCTCTCGGTAGGCGGTTAGCTCAGGGTACAAGGGTGCAAACCTAAGCACCTCGTCGCTGGTGAGGCGTACTCCGTCGAGGTAGGCGACGACCTCGGCGTTCGGGAAGCCGTTTTCGAGCAGCTCATCGGCCATCTGCGTCGCTGACCGGTAGGTGCCGAATGCACCGGCCGCGTAGCGGTACGGCCCGCTTACCCCGCTCGCTTGGATGCTCGGGACGGGCACGCGCATCCAGGCGTCGTTGTCGAACATCTGCGGTAGCGTGGCCAGCTCGATACGGAACCAGACCCCGTCCTGCTGGGCTCGGTAGCGTTGGTAGGCGTTTGCCTTCAGGAAGTCGGGCACCTTGGCGTCGGCGAAACGTTCGGTAAGCCGGTACCTCTCCCCCGGCACGACGTGCAGCTCGATGCGTCGATTGAGTCGCTGACCCTGCTCGCTCGGATTGCCGCCCTGACTGTTGTTCGCGATCGGATACAACGACCCCACGCTCACGAGGCTGATGCGTTCGGCGGCGATACCGCGTTGGGCGAGGTAGGCCGCGAAGCGTTCGGCGCGCTTGATGCCGAAGTAGGCGCGGAAGCGTTCGGGGTCCGAATCATCGGTGTGGGCAGTGATCACCACCCTGCTCTCCGGGTACTTCTCGAGGAATTGGATCACGGGCCGAACGCGTTCGAGGTTTGCCGAGGTGAGCACGTTGTCGTCCGAGCCGTAGAGCAGGGGGGTGGTCTCGAGGGACACCGGGATGCGTTCGATACCCACCGCGCCCGCGCTGTCCGAGCCCGGCAGGCCCCCGTTTGCCACCGCGGAACGCCGGAGGTCGAGCACGTCGACGAACGTGAGCGGGGAGCTCGGCTCGTCCTGCTCGATCAAACGCTCCTTGAAGTAGGCTACGTAAATGTCGCGGCCACCGAGGCTGGTGGTCCGCACCGTGGAGTCGTAATACCCCTCGATTCCGTTTTTGGCGAGTCGAAAGTTGAGTTCGTCGCCCGCCGAGTTGATCGCCGTTCCGGCGTTCTCCGGTTCGCCCCAGGTACCGGTGCGGTCGTCGAACTGCACGCGGAACACGTCGTAGCCCCCGATGGACCGGTCGGCCCGATTGCTCGAAAAGTAGAGGGTACGGCCGTCGGCGGCGAGGTAGGGGCTCCGCTCGTCGTAGGCGGTGTTGATCTGCGGACCCAAGTTTTGCGGCAAGCGCCAATCGCCTCCGATGCGGGTGGTGACGTAGATGTCGTAGCCCCCCTCGCCGTCTTCGCGCGGACTGCTGTACACGATCGTGGAGTCGTTAAAGAAGGTAGGGTCGGTATCGCCCCGATCGGTGCGTACGGGCGAGGCGTTCCAAACCGGGCTGAAGAGCTGACGCGCCTGACGCTGCGCCCGGAAGGTATCCACGTGGATGTCGCCGCTGTAGAGGCTGTTGCCCCGCCAAAACATGAGCACCTTCCCGCCCCCGGCGAAATCGAGCGCGACCTCGTTGACCGCCGTGTTGAGCACGTAGCTCAGGGGCTCGGGCGTACTCCAACGTCCGTTGGTGATCTGCGCGGAGTACATATCGGAGCCGAGTCCGGGGTTACCCCGATCCCGCGCATCGCGCAGGCCTCCGGTTACGCCCTCGCGGACGGTGGCGAAGTACATCCGGTCCGAGTAGTTGGGGGAGAGTAGCGGGTGAAAATCGTCGCCCGGTCCGTTGACACCCGCCCCCAAGTTTTCCGCGTAAGCGGCCATCTTACCGGAGTTCGGTAGCAATTTGGAGGCGTAACCGACCCGCCTGAGGTCGTCGATCACCGAGGGGGCGAGGTCGCTTTCGTTTTCGACCTCCCCGAGGTAGGCCTTGTACCGCTCGGCGGCCTCGGCGAACTTACCCTCGTGATGGTCGATACGCCCGAGGTAGAGGTAGGTGTTTTCGGGCACCTTGCCACCCGCCCGGAGTAGGCCCTCGAAGAGCTTACGTGCTTCCGGGAGCTCGTTGAGCTCGTAGTAGCTTACGGCGAGGGGGTACCAGACGTCCTGGTCGTTGGGCTTGTAACCCCGGTAGGTGGCCAGCGCCTCGGCCGCATTGACGTAGCTGCGCTGCTCGAAGTAGTCGATCCCGTTACGCTTGAACACACGTATGTTGCCCTGCGCGGCGGCCTCCGTGGGCAGCGAGCACCACAGCAACGACAGTGCGCCCGCGAGTTGGCAGGCGCGAAGGCAGAGTACGGAGAAGTCGGTCACGGGTGTCAAACGCTGCGGTTCGGGTCGAAAGCCTCCAGGTAGTCGCCCACCCGGCGCAGGAAGCTACCGCCGAGGAAGCCGTCTACGACGCGGTGGTCGTAAGAGAGTGAAAGGAACATCATCTGCCGGATAGCAATAACGTCGCCATCCGGAGTCTCGAGTACCGCGGGCCGCTTGCGGATGGCCCCGGTAGCCAGTATGGCTACCTGGGGCTGGTTGATGATGGGCGTCCCCATTACGTTTCCAAAGGTACCGACATTGGTGAGGGTAAAGGTGCCCCCCTGTACTTCGTCGGGTTTTAATTTATTCTGGCGCGCCCGACCGGCGAGATCGTTGACGGCCTTAGCCAGTCCGACCAGGGAGAGCAGATTAGCGTCGTGCACGACCGGCACGATCAGGTTACCGCTCGGCAGGGCGGCGGCCATGCCCACGTTCACCCTCCGCTTGACGAGGATTCTGTTGCCGTCTACCGAGGCGTTTATCTGCGGGAAATCGGAGATCGCCTTGACGACGGCCTCCATGAAGATCGGCGTGAACGTAATCTTCTCGCCGTAGCGAGCGGCGAAGGCCGCCTTGTTGCGCTCCCGCCAGCGCGCCATGTTCGTTACGTCGGCTTCGACGAAGCTGGTTACGTGCGGACTCGTCTGCACCGACGAAACCATGTGATCGGCGATCATGCGGCGCATCCGGTCCATTTCGACCACTTCGACGTCCGCGCCGACGGAGCGGCCCGCGTCGCCGGGCGCGACGGGGGCGTTGGACGGGGCGGGCGCGCTCGGCGCGGCGGCTGCCCCGCGGGCGGCGGGCCGCGCGGACGCCGCCCCCCCGGACTGCCGCACGGTGAGGTAGTTGAGCACGTCCTGCTTGTTGACGCGCCCGTCGTGCCCGCTGCCGGGCAGCGCGTCGAGCTCCGACTGCGAGATCCCTTCCTGCTCGGCGATCCGGCGTACGAGCGGGGAGTAAAAACGACCGTCCCCCCCGATGCGGCGGACGGGGTCCTCCGCCGCCGAGCCGGTAGCGGAGGGCGCGAGCAGCGGCGCGGTCAGGGATTGCAGTACCTCGACCCGCGGCGTTTCGGCGTCCTGCTCGAACTCGGCGGTCTCGCCGTTCGCCGCCTCGCCGTTCGCCGCGGGGCTTGCGTTCGTACGGCCCGCGGGTTCGCTCGCGGCTCCCCCGTCGCCGGCGGTGTCGATCACGGCGATGACCTCGCCGACGGGCACGACGTCGTCTACGGCGAAACGCACCTCGGTGAGTACGCCGGCTACCGGGGCCGGGACCTCGCTATCTACCTTGTCGGTGGCGATCTCGAGGATGGTATCGTCGGCCTCCACGCTGTCGCCGACCTGCTTGTTCCAGCTCAGGATCGTGGCTTCGATGATGCTCTCGCCCATCTTCGGCATGATCAATTCTACAGCGGCCATGTGTTTGGTTTTGGTCTGGTTGGGGTGCCCAAAACTAGACCTTTGCGAACGACTAACGCGCTCCCGGCTCGAAGCCGAACAGAAAGCGGCGCAGTAGGTCGAGTGCGGCGTTCGCGCTGTAGGCGATATTGGTCTCGCGGTCGCGCCCGAGCGAGAGTAGGCGCGTCACCACCCGCTCGCGGTCTCCGGCCGCAATCCATACGGTACCCACCGGCTTAGTGGGCGTGCCGCCCCCGGGACCCGCGACGCCGGTGGTGGCGATCGCCACGTCTGCACCGAGCAGATCCAGGACGCCGGCTACCATCTCGACGACCGCGGGTTCGCTAACGGCGCCGTGCGCGGCGAGGGTCTCGGGAGCGACGTGAAGTTGTCGCTCCTTCACGCCGTTGTCGTACGCGATGACTCCCCCGGTGTACACCGCGCTCGCGCCGGGTAGTTGCGTCACGAGGTGCCCGACCTGTCCGCCGGTGCAGCTCTCGGCCGTAGCGAGGCGCAGGCCGTTTTCGCGTAAGCGCGCGTGAACGGTCTGCACCAAGCTCGTCTCACCGCGTCCGAACACCAAGCCCGCGGGCAGTAACCGTTCGAGCCACTCGGCGTACTCCCGCAGGGACGCGTCGAGCTCGGGGACTGCTGCGCCTTCGGCGCTCAAACGGACCCTCACGGTACCCAGTCCCGGGAGGTAGGCCACGCTGAGGTTGCCCGGCAGGCTACTCACGAGCTCTTGGATCGCCTCCTCGATTTGGGTCTCGCCCCAGCCGGACGTGTGGAGCGTCAGCTGGCGACGCGGAGCCGGAGGGAAGCGCGCGAGCAGCTTCGGCACCACCTCGTGCTCCATGAGGTACCGCATCTCACGCGGTACGCCGGGCATGGCTACGTAGATCCGGCCGCCCCGCTCGTGCCAGAGGCCGGGTGCCGTGCCCTGTTTATTCTCGAGGGTGGTAGATCCTCGCGGATTAAAGGCCTGTGCCCGGTGCGATGCCTTGAGCGGCCTTTTGATGACCTCTTCGAAGAGGTATCGAATGCGCTCGTAGGTGTCCGGATTGAAGACGTAGTCCTCGCCGACGTGTCGCGCTAGGGCCTCGGCGGTGAGGTCGTCGGCGGTGGGACCGAGGCCACCGGTTAGCAAGATTACCTCCGCGCCGGAGTCGTCGGCTTGCCTTAGCCCACGCTCGATGTCGGGGAAACGATCTCCGACCGTCGACTTTTGCACGAGCGCGAGCCCGTGCTCGTTGAGGTACTGAGCGATCCAGCGCGCGTTGGTATCGAGGACTTGACCGATGAGTAACTCATCGCCGACGGTGAGCAGGGCAGCGCGCATAGCCTGCAAAGCTGCGTGGGTTAAGCCCAAAAAAAGAAGCCCTGATCCATACGGACCAAGACTTCCGATTCCCAGAAGTGAATCTTACGATGCGCCGGGGCTAGCCCGGGGCACAAGGAGGCGCGGTGGAGCACGGGTCGTGCACCAGGGAACCTGGATGATTAAGGTGTTTTTAGGCTGATTTCGAGCGAGTTAAGCGAAAGCTTAATCTCTATATCACAAAGGTGACCACTCCGGGAATCGAGGTACGTGACCTGGATCAGCTGGGGCAATAATAAACGCGTTGGAGAGATATATTCAAGCTCGGCCTACGAAGAAATTGTATGTGTGTACATCGGTGTATGAGTGTGTTATACGCACACTAAGCCAGTCGCGTTGCAAAGATTCCGGTTGGGTCGTCGTCAGGTCTCGACCCTGCGCAGGGGTCCCTCGTAGCGGATTTCGTCCATCCCGAAGCTCCGCGTACCGTCACTGCGTTCCAGAACTAGCTGACCGTCAGCACGCACGGCGAGCACGCGCGCGGCGAAGGAACCCCCGGTGGGGAGTTCGCGAAAGCGTAACCACTCCCCCAGCCCGAAGAGCTCCTGGTGGTAAGCCCGCTGCAGGGGGTGGAGATCGGCGCGGCCGACGAGCGACCGGAGGGCCTCGTACCGAACGTGCAGTTCGGTCGCGAGACTTACAAATACCCCGGCCACCGAGAGCTGCTCGCCGGCCAACAAGGAGAGGCTAGTCACGCTCGGCGCGTGGGTGAAGCTCGCTTGGTTGACGTTGATGCCCACGCCGATCACGGCGCCCACCACCCGGCCCGCGAGAATGTTGTTTTCGATGAGTATCCCGGCCGCTTTGCGCTGGCCCACTATAATATCGTTCGGCCACTTCAATTTACAATCCGCCCCGCCGGCGTAACGCTCCACCACGCGCTGCACCGCGAGGGCCACGGTTTGCGAGAGCGCGAAGAGCTTGGGGACGGAGAGAAATTCGGGCCGGAGGTAGAAACTAACCGTCAGGTTCTCCCCCGCCGCCCCCTCCCACCCCCGCTCGAAACGCCCCCGCCCCGCCGTCTGGAAATCGGCTCGAACGGAGCTGCCTTCCGGCAAAACCGCACCCGAGCGTTGGGCTTCCCGGATGCGCCGCCACAGCTCCGCGTTCGTGGAATCGACCTGGTCGAGGTGCGCGCCAACCTTCGTCCAGTCAGGTTCGTTACTGAGTTGATACCTTTCCACGCTCGTTCTTGATTCCCACCCACAAAACTATTGCATTTGCGTAGCCAAGAAGCCGTTTCCCCACTGTCGAGGAATAATACGTTCAACGAGCTGATCGTAGATTCAATTCAGGATATTAAAGGCAAACGGATTGTGAGCATCGACCTGCGCGGGGTTACGGATGCGCCTACCGACACATTCATCCTCTGTGAGGGGGAGTCGAAGATTCAGGTACGCGCCATCGCCGAGAACGTACGTCGGCGCGCGCGCTCGGAAGGGGGCGAACGCGCCAACCACGTAGAAGGCGTACAGTCGGCGGCTTGGATATGCATCGACTTCTTCGATACCGTGGTGCACGTCTTCGATCGCGACTCCCGGGATTTTTACGACTTAGAAAGTCTGTGGGGCGATGCCCCCACTACGGAATACATTGACGTTTAGCTTTCGGGACTGGCTCTATCCAGTTGCGGTTGGCACCCTTTCGGTGCTGAATCGGTCGACCTCGGTCGATTGCCTCACAACCGCAGGGAACCTGGTGCGTATACCCAACAACATCGCATCCCAACCTTTACAAATTTCATGAGCGACAAGAATAAAGACAAGGGCAATGGCTCCAAAGTGAAGTTGTACTGGATTTACGCCCTGCTCGCCGCGCTCATTCTCGTATTTAATATCTATCAGGTCAACCAGGGCTCGCCCGAAGAGATCGGTTACGAGCAATTCGAGAATTACGCCGAGGCCGGTGACGTGGATCACGTCATCGTGATCAGCAACAAGAATCTAGCCCAGGTCTTCCTCACGGAAGAGGGCATCGCCAACGAGCGGCACGCCGACCAGAAGGAGCGCAACCTCACCGAAGACCGGCCAGCCTACTCCTTCAACATCGGCAGCACCGAGATCTTCTCGGGCGAGCTCAACGAGCTCAACGAGCGGCTGCCCGACGATCAGAACATCGACGTCCGCTACGAGGAACGCGAGAATTACCTCGCGTACATCCTCTCCTACGCCCTGCCGATCTTACTCTTCGTGGGACTTTGGATCTTCATCATGCGTCGCGTGGGCGGCGGTGCCGGCGGACCGGGTGCGCAAATCTTTAACATCGGCAAGTCGAAGGCGACGCTGTTCGACGAGAAGACCAACATCAACATCACCTTCGCCGACGTAGCCGGACTCGAGGAGGCGAAAGAGGAGGTCGTCGAGGTCGTGGATTTCTTGAAGAACCCGAAGAAGTACACCAGCTTAGGCGGCAAGATCCCCAAAGGCGTGCTGCTGGTTGGCCCCCCGGGTACCGGGAAAACCCTACTCGCCAAGGCGGTGGCCGGCGAGGCCGGCGTGCCTTTCTTCTCCATGTCCGGTTCCGACTTCGTGGAGATGTTCGTGGGCGTTGGCGCGAGCCGGGTCCGCGATCTTTTCAAGACGGCTCGCGAGAAGGCACCGTGCATCATCTTCATCGACGAGATCGACGCCATCGGGCGCGCCCGCGGCCGTAACCAAGTGCAGGGCGGCAACGACGAGCGTGAGAATACCCTCAACCAGCTCCTCGTGGAGATGGACGGTTTCTCTACCGACAAGGGGGTGATCCTGATGGCCGCTACCAACCGCCCCGACGTGCTCGATACGGCACTCCTACGCCCGGGCCGCTTCGACCGACAAATCGGGGTCGACCGCCCCGACCTAGCCGGGCGCGAGGCCATCTTCAAGGTCCACCTCCGGGGCATCAAGACCGCCTCCGACATCAGGGCGTTGGTACTCTCCGAGATGACCCCCGGTTTTGCGGGAGCGGAGATCGCGAACGTCTGTAACGAAGCGGCCCTCGTGGCCGCCCGCCGCAACAAGGCCGCCGTAGATATGGACGACTTCAACCACGCGCTCGACCGCGTGATCGGGGGCCTGGAGAAAAAGAACAAGCTTATCAGTCCGGAGGAGAAGGAGATCATCGCCTACCACGAGGCCGGACACGCGGTGTGCGGTTGGTTCCTCGAACACGCCAGTCCGCTCGTGAAGGTGACCATCGTCCCGCGCGGGATCGGAACCCTGGGTTACGCGCAGTACCTACCGAAGGAAGAGTACATCACGCGCACCGAAGCGCTCCTCGACCGGATGTGCATGACCTTCGGCGGACGCGCCGCCGAGAAGATCATCTTCGACAAAATCTCGACCGGCGCCCAGTCGGATCTCGATCAGGTCACGAAGATGGCCTACTCGATGGTGTCCGTTTTCGGTATGAGCGAGGACGTAGGTCAGGTGAGCTTCTACGGTATGCAAAACGACTCGTTCTCGAAGCCGTACTCGGACCATACGGCGACCAAGATCGACGACGAAGTACGCCGTCTGGTGAGCGATCAATACCAACGCGCCCAAGACCTACTGCTCGAGCACCGCGACGAGTTGGAGATATTAGCCCAGACCCTACTCGACAAGGAGGTAATCGTGAAGAGCGACGTGGAGCGTCTTATCGGGAAAAGGCCCTTCGCCCACACGCCGCCGGCGAGCGAAAGCATCGGTTTTCCGCCGGAGCGTGACATCACGATCGAGACGCAGGTCGAGATAGACGATCACTGAGTTACCGGAGGACGGGACCCCGCGGCGGCGGCTTTCGCGTCTAGTCTTTCTCGATCAGTCGGAAGCCGTTGCCGTGAATGTTGGCGATTTCGAGCTTTTCGTCCGCTTTGATGTATTTACGGAGCTTAGTCACGAATACGTCCATCGAACGAGCGGTAAAGTAGTTGTCTTCCCCCCAGATCTTGGTTAGCGCTTCCTTGCGGGTGAGCACGTCGTTTTTGCGAATGGCGAAGAGCCGGAGCAACTCCGCTTCTTTCGGAGACAGCTTCTGCAGTTCCTCCCGGTCGGTCCCTTTGTCTAAGCGCAGCTCCCGGAGTACGGAATCGTAGTAGAAGCGGCCCACCTGAAACTCGCGTTGACCGTCCTCCGGGTCGGCCTGCGGTGCGGAGCGCTTTAAGATTGCCTGCAGGCGAAGCAGCAGCTCCTCGCTCACGAAGGGCTTCGTGATGTAGTCGTCGGCACCCGCCCTGAAGCCCTGGAGGATGTCCTCCTTGAGGTTCTTAGCCGTCAGAAAAATGATCGGTACCTGTTCATCGCGCTCGCGAACCTCCTTGGCGAGGGTAAACCCATCCTTGCGTGGCATCATCACGTCGAAGATGCAGATGTCGAACTCGCCGGGCTTAAAAGCCTTGAGTCCGGCCTCGCCGTCGGTAGCGAGCGTGACTTCGTAGTCGTGCATCTCGAGGTAGGAGCGGAGTACGTCGCCGAAGTTGGTATCGTCTTCGACGAGGAGGATGCGGGCGTCTTGTTCGGACATGTAAGGGGGTATACGTCTGGTAATTACGACGGAGTCGGTGTAAGGTGCGCCGGAATGCGGTGGGGAAACGTGAGCGAGAAAGTAGATCCTCCACCCAAGGTAGAGCGGACCCCGAGCTGGCCACCGTGGGCCTCCACCACCGCTTTCACGTAGCTGAGGCCGAGCCCAAATCCTTTTACGTCGTGGCGGTTACCGGTGTGCACGCGGTAAAACTTATCAAAGATGTGCTGCTGATCCTCCTTTGTCATACCTATGCCACGGTCGGCGACCGTAACCTTAACGCCACCCCGTACATCTTCAGTGCGCACGGTAATCCGGGGAGTCTCCGGACTGTACTTGTTGGCGTTATCCATGAGATTGTGGAGTAGGTTGGATAGGTGTGTAGCGTCGGCCTCGATAACCGGATGCGTTGCCATCAATCCCACCTCGATCGTGCCCCCACGCTTCTCTACCTGTAGCAGCATGTGTTCGACGGCTTCCCGCAGGCACTCGTTGAGGTCGGTCGGGGTCGGCTTGAGGCCAAAGTCGCGCCGGTCGATCAGCGCCGCCTGCAGCACCTTCTCCACCTGCCGGTGCATACGCCCGTTCTCCTGGCGAATGATATCGGCAAAACGCGACAGGCGCTCCGGCGAACCCATCACCTTCGGATTCGTGATCGAATCGGCGGCCAGACTGATCGTCGCGATCGGCGTCTTGAACTCGTGAGTCATGTTGGAGATGAAATCGCTCTTCATCTTCGATAGCCGCTTCTGGCGGACGATGATCACGATGGAATACGCGAAGCAGCCGAGTATGATAGACAACAGGAGGGCCGTGCCCGCAATCGTCCACGCTTCCGAGCTCCAGGGGATATTCGACCGGCCGGGAAACGAGATGAGTAACAGCCCCGGCGAACGGACCGAGGCCTCGTCGTATAGGCTCACGGCGTACTTGCTCGATTCGAGGTTCTCGGAGTTGGAGTCTTCCGGCACCGAGGCCATCGTCATCGGCCCGCTCGCGGAGGCCACGAAATGGCCGTCGACTATGATGAAGTTGCGGCGAGCGGTGGAGAAGACCCCGTACGAGTACTTCTCGTCGATACCGCGGTTTTTTAACTCTTGCTGTATGAGCGTATCCAAGGTACCCGGGTCGATCCGGTTCTCGAGCGGGACCTCCTGTACGTGGAGGATGTAGTTCATCGACTGCGACCAGCTACTGCGCTGCCGCTGACCCCCCCACTTGCGGTTTTCGAAAAACTCTACGGAGAAGCCATTCACGTAGGCGTCCAAACTCTCCAGGCGCTCGAGCCGATCGGCCGTCTTACTGAGGGCACTAAAAACAGCTTCGTCGAACTGTACCGCGTTCAGTGCCAGCGAAGAGCGAATCCAGGTCACCTGCATCACCGTAATGCCCGCGAGGGCCAACCCCATCAACCCGATAATCGCCCCGATCTTCGTTTTGGTCATACCGAATACTCTAACCTGCGAGCGAATTCCGTCGTCGGATCGTCGCCCGGCTTTAACCCAAATTTAGCCACGCGCCGGCGGTGTACTTTCGCGCCCGCTTTCACTCAATCTGCCCGGATGTTCCGTCTTCTGACTGCTAGTATTTTCTCCCTCTGCGCAAGCGTCGGTTCCGCCCAGTCGGATTCTACGGCTGCGGCGACTACTTCAACCGTCAAGGTCGGGCACGTCAACTCCGGACTCGTACTCGAGTCCATGCCCGGCGTCGCGAACGCCGACACGCTGCTCAGCAAATACCAGGATACGCTGCGCGTGCAGTTTACCAAACTCGAAACCGAGCTACAAACGCTCGTCGATTCGGTGCGCGGCGCGCAGGAGAACCTGACGCCGAAGCAGCTGCAGGCCGCCGAGCAGCGCGCCGGCGAACTGCAGCAGGAGATGCAGGTCTTCCAGCAGGAGGGCGCGCGCATGTTCGAGGTACGTCGCGAGACCTACCTCGGTCCGATCCTCGAGAAGGTCCAAGCGCAGATTACCGCTTACGCGAAAACGAACGGCTTCTCGATGATCTTCGATTCGAGCGTCCCGGGCGTACTCGTGTTCGCGCAAGAATCCCAAGACCTCACCGAAAAGATCATCGCCGAGCTCGAGGGGGCCAAGCCTTAGGCTGTATCTGGTACCCCCTACCGTAGCGAGAGCGCGCGAACTCGATGCCGGGCGAGGAGCGGGACGCCGCTCGATGCGGGGCGTCGCTCGAGTTTTGCGACGGCCTACGGGAGCGAACCTCGCCGCTCGCAATAGAATAGATAAGAGGCCGTCAGACACAGCCTAGACGGACTCCTAGCTCGACCGGCGGTCCGGGCGGGGGATCCTACGTTTTGGCGAAAGCCTCGTAGGCGTCTTCGAGGAGGTCCATGCTGACGAACCCGACCGGCCGACCGTCGATTTCCTCGAGCGCGATGGAGTGTGGGTGTGCGGAGAACTGGCGGGTAATTTCTCGAACGGGTGTACTCGCGGCGTGCATGTCGACCGGATGGAGGTCCAAGCTCCCGAGGGTGCGCGTTTCCGGATCCTCGACGAAGGCCAACTCCCGGTGGTGCGCGAACCCGATCGGACAGTATTCATCGGTGACTACCGCGCCCGACTGCTGAGTCCGGGAGATGTGCGCCAGGGCGTGGGCCACCGTGTCGTCCTCCGAGAACATCCACACCGGGGACGCCACTTCGCCGACGGTTACGTCGTCGAGGAACACCTGCACGGCGGTGTGTCGCTCCTCGCGCCTGGCGGACAGGAACGTATACACGGCGAATCCGCCGATAATCCAGGAGTGTTCGGCCACGGCGTAAGCGAGCGCCAGGATCGAGATGATCTTACCGACGGCCGCCGCGTACCGGGTGGCACGCCGGCGCGGCCACCAGTTGGTAAAGACCGCGCGCATGAGCCGCCCACCGTCGAGCGGGAAAGCCGGTACCAGGTTGAAAACGAAGATGGCGAAATTGAAAACCGCCAGGCTCACCACGTAGGAGGCAACGTTGTAGTTGTTGAGCCAGGGGAACCAATCCTGGCGCGGCCAGTAGAAGAGCGCCGGGGCCAGTAGCAGGGCGATGCCGAGGTTAACGAGTGGGCCGGCGAGGGTTACCATGGCCTCCCGGCCCGGGACGGTGGGCAGGGCGGCGAAGCGTGCCGCCCCACCGACGGGGAGCAGCACGATGTCGTGGATCCGAACGCCGTAGCGGCCGGCCACGAAGGCGTGTCCGAGCTCGTGCAGTACCACGCACCCGTAGATGGCAACGACGAAAACGAGCATCCACACCAAGCCCGGGGTGCTTACGCCGTTGTAATTAGCATAAGCTAAAATGGCGAGCGGGGTAAGAACGGTGGTCCAATGGATCCGTAGAGGGATACCCCGCAGCCAACCGATCTGCCAAGCGCCTCTCACTCAGCAAGCAACGGTGCCACCACGGCATAGTTGTTAAACCGCGACGAGCGAATCGGCCATTACCATGGGTGGGTAGAGCGCTCCGGTGAGCAGCGCCCGCGAGAGCACGATCTTTTGTACCTCGGAGGTACCCTCGTAGATCTGGGTAATCTTGGCGTCGCGCATGAGGCGCTCCACGTGGTACTCCTTCACGAAGCCGTAACCGCCGTGAATTTGCACGGCCTCCACGCTTTGCTCCATGGCCACCTTACTGGCGTAGAGCTTGGCCATGCTCGAGAGCGTGTCGTAGTTGATGCCTTGGTCTTTGGCCATGGCGGCCTGGTAGACCAACAGCCGGGCGGCTTCTACTTCGGTGGCCATGTCGGCCAGCTTGAAGGCGATCGCCTGGTGCTTGGCGATCGGCTTCCCGAAGGCCTCACGGGTTTTCGCGTAAGCGGTGGCGAGCTCCAGGGCGCCGGCACCGATGCCGAGCGCCTGGGCGGCAATACCGATGCGCCCGCCGGACAGCGTGCGCATGGCAAACTTGAAGCCGAAACCATCCTCGCCGATCCGGTTCTCCTTGGGCACGATCACGTCGTTGTACATGATGGTGTGCGTGTCCGAGGAGCGGATGCCGAGCTTGTCCTCCTTCGCGCCGATCACCACGCCGTCCGAGGTGGCGTCGACGATGAAGCAGTTGATGCCGCGGTGACCGAGCTCCGGGTTCGTCTGGGCGATCACGAGGTGGATGCGCGAGCTGCCTCCGTTGGTGATCCAGTTCTTGGTACCGTTGAGTACGTAGTGATCGCCCTTGTCCACAGCGGTAGTACGTTGACTCGTGGCGTCGCTGCCGGCCTCCGGTTCGCTCAGGCAAAACGCGCCGATCCACTCGCCGGTGGCCAACTTCGTGAGGTACTTCCGCTTCTGATCCTCGTTTCCGTACTGCTCGAGGCCCCAACAAACGAGACTGTTGTTGACCGACACGATCACCGAGCAGGAGTTGTCCACCTTGGAAAGCTCCTCCATGGCCACCACGTAACTGAGGGTATCCATCCCCCCCCCGCCGTAGTCCGGATCGACCATCATCCCCAAAAAGCCGAGTTCGGCCATCGCTTTCACCTGCTCGGTCGGGTACTGCATGGCGGAATCCCGTTCGATCACTCCGGGCAGTAGGGTCTGCTGGGCGAGTTCGCGGGCGGCTTGCTTCACGGAAAGCTGTTCCTCGTTGAGCTGGTAGAGCATGGGGTTCGGTTCTGGTGTGGGTTAGGTGCCGGAAGTTAAACTGGTTTGCGCGCGTTGTGTTTGGGCCTCGGTGCACTTAGCGCCCGACCTCCGCAACGGTGAACCGGAGTCGATCCAGGCCCGCGAGCGAGTCGGTTCGCCCGAACTGTACGAGGGTAAGCCCGTAGACGCCCGCGCCGGGGTAGCGCGCGCCCCGCTGTAGCTCCAAAGTTAGGGTGCACTCCTCGTCGGAGCAATCGCCCAACCAGCGGCCACGCCTGTCGGCTAGCTCGACGCTAACCTCCTGGACCTCGCGCCCGCCGTTCGGGTAGGTGGTCGCGAAGAGGGCGTACAAGTTTTGGCTGGGGAAAGCATCGGTGTGGTCTACGCCCAGCACGAGGTCGTAGGCTTTGCTCGTGTCGGAGATCTCGTACGAGAACACGGCCGAATCGGCGTAAGCCCAGACGCCGGGCAGCGGGTGCTCGGCGGTGTAGAGGGGCGGGGCACTACAGCCGCCAAATACGATGGCGAAGCCCGGGAGGGCCAGGCGGAGCGAGGCGATTTTCAGCGACCTCAACCGAAGAAATCCTTCACCTTCTCGAAGAAGCCGCGCTCCTTGGCGCTGGAGTCCGGCCGGAAGTTTTCGCTCTCCCGGAGCTCCTCGAGCAGGGTTCGCTCGTGGTCGCTCACGCGCTTGGGCGTCCACACGTTAACGTGTACGAACTGATCGCCCTTGCCGTGCGCCTGGACGCTCGGGAGTCCTTTACCGCGCAGTCGCTTGACCTCGCCCGACTGGGTACCGCTCGCGATGTCGAAGCGCACCGACCCATCGAGCGTGGGTACTTCCACCTTCGTGCCCAGGGCCGCGTCGGCGAAGTTGACGTAGAGCTCGTAGACCAGATTCTGCCCCTCGCGTTGCAGCGATTCGTGCGCCTGCTCCTCGATGTTGATGAGCAGGTCGCCCGCCGGCCCACCGCGCTTGCCGGCGTTACCGCGGCCGGTCATCGACAGTTGCATCCCCTCGGACACGCCGGCGGGGATGTCGAGCTCCACGGTGTCCTCGCCGTACACCAGGCCGTCGCCCTTGCACTTCGTACAGTTGGCTTCCACCTCCTGACCGGTACCCGAGCACGTCGGGCAGGTCGTGGTCGTCTGCATCTGCCCCAGAAAGGTGTTGCGAACCTGGCGCACCATGCCCGAACCCCCACAGGTGTGACAGGTCTTAACGCTCGAAGCGTCTTTGGCGCCCGATCCGTCGCAGGTGTCGCAGGTGACCTGCTTTTTGATCTTGATCTTTTTGGTTACGCCGGTCGCGATCTCCTCGAGGCTCAGCTTAACGCGCGTGCGCAGGTTGGAGCCCCGCTCGCCGCGCGGCCGGCGGGCGCCCCGGCCGCCGCCCGGCTGGCCGCCGAAGAAGGACTCGAAGGGTGAGCCCTGACCGAAGATGTCACCGAAGTTCTGGAAGATATCGTCCATCGTCATCCCGGCGCCGCCGAATCCCCCGGGACCACCGCCCCCTTGGTTCACGCCGGCGTGACCGAAGCGGTCGTAGCGCGCCCGCTTCTGCGGGTCGTTGAGCACCTCGTACGCCTCGGCGGCCTCCTTGAAGCGCTCCTCGGCGGCCGGATTGTCCGGGTTCTTGTCCGGGTGATGCTTCATGGCCACCTTGCGGTAGGCGCGCTTCAGCTCCACCTCGGTCACGGTCTTGGTCACGCCAAGGACCTCGTAATAATCGCGTTTTGCCATTGGGGCTTATTTGCCGACTACCACTTTCGCGTGGCGGATCAGCTTGTCGTTCAAAAAGTAACCGGGTTCGATCGTATCCACCACCTTACCCACCGATTCGGGGTTCGGGGCCGGAATCTCGGTAAACGCCTCGTGCAGCTCCGGGTCGAAAGCCTCCCCGGTGGATTCCATCGCGCGCAGACCCAAATTGCCGAGCGTACGCTTTAGTTTCTGGTACACGAGCTCTACGCCCTCACTAAACTGCTCTACGCTGGCATCGTTGACGGCGTTCTGCTTAGCGCGGTCAAAATCGTCGACCACCGGCAAGATACTATTCATGGTACCGACCGCGGCGGTGGCGCGTTCCTCGTTGCGCTGCCGGGCGGTGCGCTTGCGAAAGTTGTCGAACTCGGCCATCAGGCGCAAGTACTTATCCTTCAGCTCGGTGTGTTCGGTCGTCTTGCGCTCTAGCTCGGCGGCTAGCCCGGTTTCGGATCCGTCACCGGGCTCGTGGGCCGCGGGTGGTTCTCGGTTCAACGTTTCGGTAGCGGCGGGCTCCTGCTCCGGATCGGCTTCGAAGCCGAGGTCGTCCTGATCGTCGGGAAAGGCTTGCATACGGGTAGATTTTCGGGGCGCCGCAGGCTTCGGCCCACCGCACACGCAACGGGGCTGCAAGGAGCCTACCACACCGCGGTTGCGGTCAGGCTGTCAGTCGCGGGGTTGCTTTTGTCGCGTGCTTTCGCGAAAACGCTGACAAGCTTGCTGAAGCGGCTACCGACCCGGGGGGCGTTTTAGCGAAAGCGGGCGGCCGAAACTACTACCGGGCGACGACCAGCTTGGTCGACGTCGTACCGCCCGCCTCCTCCAAAGAGACGAGGAGCGGCCCGCGGGTGGACAAGGGTACGCGAATCGACCGCTGTGCGCCCGGCCCGATAGCTCGTCGCAGGAGGAGTCGGCCGCCCGAGGTATGGACCGTGAGGCGCGTGGGCGCACGCCCGTCTCCCCCAAACCGCACGGTGAGTTCGCCGCCCGCGCTGTACGCTCGCCATCGTCTCTCGGGCGGACCCATCGCGACCGCACTCGTTTCGGTGCTGTCGGCGTCGGTGGTGTCTCGCGTGCCGGACAGCACGAGCTCCACCCGCGCGGAAGCATCGCCGCCTTTGCCCCCGGTACCGTTCACCGCGTTGGCGATCGCGTAAAACCGCACCGTGTCGGCCCCGGTAGCCGGTGCGGTCCAGGGCACCGAGACCGTATCGGCCTCGATGCGGCGGGCGTGCTCGAGGTAGGTGCGGCCGCCGTAGGGAGTCAACTGAAAATCCGCGGGAGGCACACCGAAGCTGCCCGCGTCGAGGGTGTCCGCATCGCCCAGCGCGGCCAGCTGGTAGCCGTAGGCTCCGGGCTCGCCGGTGGTCGCTACCGAGATACGCACGGTGTAGCTCTCGCCCGCCCGGTACTGCGTTACGGCCCGCCCGCGTGCGTCGAGTACCGCCAGGGCGGTTACCGGGTCGTAGCTCCCACCGCCGTGGCAACCGTCGCCCGCGCAACCGCGCGTACTCAGCGGGCTCCCCGTCATGTCGCCCTTGAACACCGTCGGTCCCGACGAGTAGCTCGACAGGTACAAGCCCGTGCAGGCTACGAGAAGCAAACGAATGGCCCACCGTATACGCATGGGTCGGCTTACGCCAGCCGAGCCGCATTGTTACTCCGAGGCGCTTACCTCCACGCCCTTCCAGAAGGCTACCCGGCCCTCGATCTTCCTCGCCATCTCCTTGGTCTTCGGGTAGTACCAGGCCGCATTCGCGTTGGTACTCCCCCCCACCTCCACGTTGAGGTAGCTCGCCGTACCCTTCCAGGGACAGACGCTCTGGTGGTCGCTTTCGCTAAAACGGGCGGCGACCAGGCTCTCCCGCGGGAAATAGTGGTTACCCTCGATGACCACGGTATCGTCGGATTCGGCGATGAGCTCGCCCTTGTAGGTCGCTTTCATGCGCAACTAACCCGGGGCCCGGTCGACGGTTTGCGATCTCGGCGTTTCTTGGCTGGTATGCGCCTACGCCTACTGCTCGCCTGTCTCGTTTGCTCCTCCCCGCTGGCCGCCCAAGATTCGAGTTTCGATTCCCTCACCAGCGAGCTCCAACGCAGCACCGGCCTGCTGCCCTACTACCTCGATACGGCGCGGGGGCGGGTGCTCGCCGAGGTACCCCGCCGGCTGGGGGAAATAATTTACGTGGAGTCCCTGGCGGCGGGAGTCGGTTCCAACGACCTCGGCCTGGACCGGGGCCAGCTCGGCGACACGCGCGTCGTGCGCTTCGAGCGCGCCGGCGGTAAGCTACTCCTCGTCGAGCCGAACCAGGGTTACCGCGCCGTGAGCGACAACGAAGCCGAGCGCGCCAGCGTCGCGGAAGCGTTCGCCCAGAGCGTGCTTTGGGGCTTCCCGATCCTGGCCAGCCGGGGCGACAGCGCGGACCTCGTCGACCTGAGCCCGTTCCTCCTCCAGGACGCGCACGGGCTCGCGGAGTTGCTCGCGGACATGGACCAGGGGGAATTCAAGATCGACCCCACTCGCTGCGCGCTCTACGCCGAGCGTACGCGCAATTTCCCGCGAAACACCGAGTTCGAGGCCATCATCACCCTCACCGGCGAGGCGGAGGGAGGCGAGCTGCGGTCCGTTACCCCGAGCTCGGGCGCGGTAACCACCCGCCAGCACCATTCCTTCGTGGCCCTGCCGCCGCCCGGCTACCGGCCGCGCGCCTACGACATCCGGAGCGGCTACTTCCCGCTCAGCTTCGCCGACTACGCCACGCCGATCGGCGCGCCACTCGTAACGCGGTACATCCGGCGCCACCGGCTCGAGAAGGCCGACCCCTCGGCGGCGCTCAGCGCGCCCGTGGAGCCCATTGTCTACTACGTAGACCGCGGGGCGCCCGAACCGGTGAAGTCCGCGCTCATCGAGGGGGCGAGCTGGTGGAACGCCGCCTTCGCCGCCGCCGGCTTCACCGATGCCTTCCGGGTGGAGGAGCTGCCCGAGGGCGTCGACCCCCTCGACGTACGCTACAACGTGATCCAGTGGGTGCACCGCTCCACGCGCGGTTGGAGCTACGGCGCCAGCGTTACCGACCCGCGCACCGGCGAGATCGTAAAGGGGCACGTGAGCCTCGGCTCCCTGCGCGTGCGCCAAGACTACCTCATCGCCCAGGGCCTCATCGACGCCTACCGGGCCGACGGTACCGCCGACCCGCGCCTGCTGAAATTCGCGCTCGCGCGCCTCCGGCAGTTGAGTGCCCACGAAGTGGGACATACCCTCGGCCTAGCGCACAACTTCGCCGCGAGCGGCAACGATCGGGCCTCGGTGATGGACTACCCGCATCCCCTAGTCGAGCTCGATGTCGACGGAGAACAGATCGTGCTCGACGGTGCCTACGCCACGGGGATCGGTCGCTGGGACGTACGGGCGATCCGCTACGGCTACGGCGATTTCGCCCCGGCCGCCGAAGCCGATAGCCTCGCGGCCATCGTGCGCGGCAACGCCGAGCGCGGGCTCGACTACCTCAGCGACGCCGATGCCCGGCCGGTCGGCGGCGCTAGTCCGCGGGCCCACCTCTGGGACAACGGTGCCGACGCTACGGCCGAACTCGCCCGCGTGAGCGAGCTGCGCCGTTTCGCCCTCGATCGCCTCGACGCGAACAACCTCGCACCGGGTCGACCCCTCGCCGAGCTCGAGAGCGTACTCGTCCCCGTGTACCTCGCCCACCGCTACCAGGTCGAGGCTTGCGCCAAAACCGTCGGCGGGGTCCAGTACGGCTACGCCGTCAACGACGCAAGCGCGCCCGGCGTAGCGCCCGTGGCCAAAGCCGAGCAGGAGGCAGCGCTCGCCGCCCTCTTGGAGACGCTCCGACCCGGCTTCCTCGCGCTCCCCGAGACGCTCTCGAACCTGATCGCTCCCCTGCCCCCGGGCTACGCCCGCGACCGCGAGCTGTTCGCGAGCTACACCGACCCGGTGCTCGACCCCTGGGCCGCCGCCGAGGCGAGCGTCGACCAAACCCTCACCTACCTCCTCGCACCCGAGCGAATCACCCGGGTGCTCGAGCAGCACGCCGCCGGCGTCGGGCTGGACCCGGCGCAACTGCTAAATCGCTTGGCATCGACCCGCGAGACCGACCCCAGACAAGCGGCGTACGGCGATCTGGTACGGGCACGCACCTTCGAGCACGCACTCACGCTCGCCTCCGACCGCGAAACCAGCGCACTCACGCAGGCCTGGGGCTACCAGCTAGCCAGGCGCGTAGCCGGATCGGACGCGGATCGGACCGGGCGAGCGGCCAGCCCCGATCTCGGAGCGTTGCTGCGCGTTAGGTTGCGGCAGTGGGAGCTGCAGCCCGACGGCTTCACCCCCCTCCCCGGAGCCCGCATACCGGACGGCAGTCCGATCGGCTGCGGCGACTAACCTTGCGGACGCACACCAGCCAGCCCCTCCCTATGAAGTTTCTACGCGCCCTCGTCGCACTCCTTTTCCCGATTCACCCGTTCCTCGGGTTTGTAGCCTGCGGTGGAGCCGACCCAAAACCCGTAGGTGAAGCCACGCGACAGGCGGCGGGTACGCCGGGCGACCCCGAGTTCGACAGCCTGCTCGTCGGCTACCACGAGCGCTACCTCCAGCTCCACCCGCTCAGCGCTACCTCGCTCGGCGACGCGCGCTACAACGACCGGTACCCGAACTACCTCACCCAGGCGTACAAAGACACCCTCCGCGCTTTTTACAGCACCTACGCCGACAGCATGCGGCGCTTCAACCGCGCCTCCCTGAGCGAGGAGCAGGCGGTGAGCCACGACGTGTTGGGCTGGGAGTGCGAGCTCGCACTCCTCGGACTCGATCAGCGTTCGGAGCTACTGCCGATCGATCAGTTCAACGGCCCACACCTCGGGATGGGTCAATTCGCCAGCGGCCAGTCCGCACAGCCCTTCGTTACGCCCGAGGATTACGAGGAGTGGTTGCGGCGCGTGGATGGGTTCCTGGTGCTGCTCGATACCACGGAGGCCAACATGCGCCGGGGCATCGCGCAAGAGGTGGTTTTGCCGCGAGCACTCACCGAAAAGCTGCTGCCCCAGCTCGAGGACATGGCCGATACGCCCACCGAGGAGCACCTGTACTACAGTCCCGTAAACCTGCTCAACGATAGCCTCCCGGCCGACTACCGCCGCCAGGTGGAGCAGGACTACCGGGCGATGGTGGAGGGGAAGGTGAAGCCCGCATTCCGGCGACTGAGCGACTTCGTGCGCGAGGAATATTTACCCGCTTCACGTACGACCAGCGGCATCGGTGACCTGCCCGGCGGTGAGGCGGCCTACGACCTGCTCGTGCGCGAGTACACCACTACCGACATGGACGCCGAGGAGATCTTCGCGCTCGGAGAATCGGAGGTCGAACGACTCACCCGGGCCATGGACTCCGTGAAGACGACGGTGGGCTTCACCGGCACCCTGCCCGAGTTTTTCGAGCACGTACGCACCCGCGAAGAGCTAACCCCCTTCACGGAGCCCGGGCAGGTGATCGCCAACTTCGATTCCATACACGAGCGGATGAAACCGCAGCTCGAGAAGCTCTTCGACCGCACGCCGGAAACGCCCTTCGAAGTTCGGCGCACCGAGGCGTTTCGCGAAGCGAGTGCCTCGGCGGAGTACAATCCGGGCTCGCTCGACGGTACGCGTCCGGGGGTCTTCTACGTGCCTATCCCGGACGTGAGCGCCTACAACCTGTTCAGCGACGAAGACCTGTTCCTGCACGAGGCCATCCCGGGGCACCATTACCAGATCAGCCTCACGCAGGAGAACGAATCGCTACCCGACTTCCGACGTGGCCTCTGGTACTCCGCCTACGGCGAGGGTTGGGCGCTCTACTCCGAGAGCCTCGGCGAGGAGCTCGGGCTCTACACCGACCCCTACCAGTACTTCGGGATGCTCTCCGCGGAGATGCACCGTGCCATCCGGCTCGTGGTGGACGTGGGACTGCACCGCAAGGGCTGGACGCGCGAGGAGGCAATCCGGTACAGCCTCGACCACGAAGCCGAATCCGAGGCGGGGATCACCGCCGAGATCGAGCGGTACATGGCCTACCCCGGGCAAGCGCTCAGCTACAAAGTGGGTCAGCTCAAAATTCGCGAGCTGCGTCGCAACGCCGAGGAGCAGCTCGGGGAGGCGTTCGACGTGGCTGAGTTTCACGACTTGGTCCTCGAAGCCGGCTGTCTGCCCCTCGCGGTGCTGGAGCAACGCGTGGGTGGGTGGCTCGACGGTCGAGCCGGTCGCTGAATCCCCTACCCGAAGCGGTGTAATCGTATAGGGGAAACCGGGTAAAGTGCTACCCGGACCCGGGCAGGGTGGCTTGATCAGGGGCTTCTAACCCCTGTAGACTTGGATCATGCTTCTCACCACACGCCTCGCCGCGCTCTTTCTTCTGCTGTCTACGGTAGCTTGCCACAGTCCTTCCGTACTCCTGCAGGAAAACCGCGCCAGCCTCGCCAAGGCGCGGGTGGTGTCGCAGGCCTTCCACGAGCGCTACGGTGCCGAGCTCGGCTTGGACGCGGCACCGCTGGCGACCCTCGGGTACAGCGGCGGCGCGGGCTACCACTTCAACGAGGAGCACGAGGTGCTCTTCCTCACGCCGATCTCGCACGCCGACTTCGACGTACAGCGCCTCTTCGCCGAGGTTGCTCCCGAGGGGCGAGATGTCGAGCTGTACGACGAGCTCATGTTCCGGTACTTCGCCGCCCACGAACTCATGCACCTCGTGTACCTGGACTTACCGGGCGTCGTCGAGCAAGAATTCGACTACCACCAGGAGATGGAGATCCACACCATGACCTGGTTGTTCCTGCAGGAGGCACGCTTACTGCCCGACGACGAGGCGGAGGTCCTCGGACTACTCGCCAACATCGAAGGTCACCTCGCGCGCCGCTTCCCGGGGGTTATGGAGGGTACGCTCACCCTGGACGAACTGCCCCTGGTAGACAATCCCACCTACTGGTTCGTAACGGCGGCCAGCCTTCAGGAAGCCCGGCGCCTCGCCGACGCGGCCGGCTCCTCGGGCCGCTTCCTGGCCAGTCGCGTCGAAACGCCCTACGTCGGTGGCTCCGCCTCCGGGATGTAAGCCCGGCTCACGGTCGATTATCACGTCTAGTCTAGTTTGTCGCAGCCCGACTCGCATCCGTGCGGGCCGGGCTGTAGCTTCACGGCCATGCCCCGAACCTTACGGCTCAAAACCTTCGGCGCGGCCCGCGACATCATCGGTAGCCCGGAGTTGAGTGTGGTCGACGCGAGCGTCGATACGGTCGCCCGACTCCACGCCAACCTACTCGCCGCGTATCCGGAGCTGGCCCGTATAGGATCGGTGCGCTACGCCGTAAACGAGGCCTTCGCGCGCGAGCAGGATGCTATCCGCCCCGGCGACGAGCTCGCGATCATCCCGCCCGTTAGCGGAGGTTAGTACGATATGTCCGCTCCCGCAAAACAGGCCCCACCCGTTCCGCTGACCTCCGTACGCCTCGTTGGCGAGCTCGAGCTCGCGGAGGGATACCGACTGCTCGCCCGCGGCGCGGCCGGGGGCATCGCCACCTTCGTGGGCACCGTGCGCGAGCAAACCGCCGGGCGCACCGTGACCTCGCTCCACTTCGAAGCCTACGAACCGATGGCCATCCGCGAATTACAGAAAATAGCGGATGCCGCCTGTACGAGCTTTAACTTGGCGGGTGCGCTGCTCTGGCACGCACTCGGCAGCAAGTTGGTCGGTGAGCCGGTAGTACTCGTGGGCGCCGCCGCTCCCCACCGTGACGCCGCCTTCCGGGCCTGCCGCTACCTGATCGACACGCTCAAGCAAAACGTGCCGATTTGGAAGCGCGAGCACTTCGCCGACGGCAGCCACTGGGTCAACGCTCACCCCTAAACCGTGCACCCCATGCTCATCGACAACCACGGCCGGGCGATCTCCTACCTCCGTCTCGCGGTAACCGACCGCTGCAACCTGCGCTGTCGCTACTGCATGCCGGCCGGGGGCGCGCCGTTCCTGCCGAGGCGCGAGCTGCTGAGCTGGTCGGAGATGCTGCGGCTGCTCCGGGTTCTCGGCGACCACGGCGTCGACAAGGTGCGCATCACCGGCGGGGAGCCCTTCGCCCGCCCCGGGCTCATCGACTTCCTCGGTCGCGCGGCCGCCCTGCCCACCGCACCACGGCTGTCGATCACGACCAACGCCACCCTCCTCGCCCCGCACATCGGGCGGCTCAAAGCGCTCGGCATCCGTCGCGTCAACGTGAGTCTCGACGCCCTCGACCCGGGCCGCTTCCTCGCGATCACGCGGCGCGATGCCTTCGCCACCGTGTACGCGAACTTGCTCGCGCTGGTCGCAGCCGATTTCGAGGTCAAGGTCAACTGTATCGTACTCGACGGACAGAACACGGATCAAATTCTCCCCTTCGTGGCGCTCACGCGCGAGCTGCCCGTCGCGGTGCGCTTCCTCGAGGAGATGCCCTTCAACGGGTCTACCGAGCGCGCCTCGCCCACCCTCGCCTGGGATTACCGGCGGATACTCCGCCTCGTTCACGGCGTTTACCCGAGTTCCAGGCCGGTGGGGGAGGTTGAGCCGGGCAGCACCTCGCAGAACTACCGCATCCCCGGGCACGCCGGCACCTACGGGGTGATCGCGAGCTACTCGCGCACTTTCTGCGGGACCTGTAACCGCATCCGCGTGTCCGCCAACGGGGAGCTACGCACCTGCCTGTACGGGGACAACGTAGCGTCGTTCGCTCCGGCGCTACGGGCCGCGGATCCGGCGAGGGAGGTGGAACGTGTTTTGGCGCAAGCCCTCGGCACCCGACACGCGGACGGATTCGCCGCCGAGCGGGCCCACGGCGCGTATACCTCCATGACCTCAATCGGCGGCTGATGGGAAAAGTGCACGAAGGAGAGCTCGGGCGAACGCTCTCGCACGTCGACCGCGATGGGCGGGCGACGATGGTGGACGTGGCCGACAAGGCGGTGAGCAAACGAGAGGCGGTGGCCGAGGCGCGCGTTACGTTTCCGGCGGAAGTCTACGCTCAACTGGCGCAGGGCGGCTTCGTCGGTAAGAAAGGCAGCTTGCTCGAAACGGCCCGTCTCGCCGGCATCATGGCCGCCAAACGCACGGCCGAGCTCATTCCGCTGTGTCACCCGCTGCCCTTGAGCTACGTCGACGTCGTCGTTCTGCCGGACGGCGAGCGTCACCAACTGCTCTTGCGGTGTACCGCGCGCTGTACCGGGCGCACGGGGGTCGAGATGGAGGCCCTCACGGGAGCCAGTGTGGCCGCTCTAACTATATACGATATGGCGAAGGCGCTCTCGCACGAGATCGAGGTCACCCAGCTGCGGCTGCGCGGAAAAACCGGGGGGAAGCATGACTTCTGAGCGCTACGACCGGCAACTCGGCCTCGCCGGCTTCGGCAGCGAAGCGCAGGCACGATTAGCGAGTTCGTCGGTGCTCGTAGTCGGCGCCGGTGGCCTCGGGACGACGGTGCTCACCTACCTCAACGCCATGGGCATCGGGTGCCTCGGCGTCGTGGAGCACGATACGGTCGCAACGAGCAACCTGCACCGCCAGGTACTCTACACACCGGCAGATGTGGGCGAGCCCAAACTGGCGCTCGCCCTCGCGCGACTCCGAATGCAGAACCCAGCCACTGAACTACGTGGACACCCTCGGCGCCTCGACCGGGGCAACGCGCTCGAGCTGGTCGCCGGCTACGATCTCGTGGTCGACTGTACCGACAACCTGCCTACCCGCTACCTCGTCAACGACGCCTGCGTAATCGCGGGCCGCCCGCTCGTGTACGGCGCCGTACAGGGTTGGGAGGGCCAGGTGTCGGTGTTCAACCATCGCGGCGGACCTACCTACCGCTGTCTCTTTCCGTTCGATCCGGTCAACCGGGCCATCCCCGACTGCGCGGCGGGTGGCGTACTCGGCGTGCTCCCGGCGCTGATCGGGAGTTACCAAGCGCTCGAGGTCACCAAAGTGCTCACGGGTACCGGCGAGACCCTTACGGGAAAACTGCTGCTCGTTGACGGATCGACTCAGTTGCACCGGACGCTGAAGTTTGCCGCCGTACCGGCCAACCGGAAGCTTACCGGACTCGAGGAATCCTACGGGGCGCACGAGGCACTCCTACCCCCCGGGGCATCCATCCCCGAAGTACCGGCAGCCAAGCTCGACGAGCTACTCGCGGCCGGGGAGCTCGTGGTCGACGTGCGGAGCGCGGACGAGCGGAACGCCTTCCGCCTCGAACGAAGCCGCTGGATACCCCTACCGCAACTCGCCGAGCGCGCGCGCGAGCTCCCCGCGGCGGCCGACGTGTACCTCGTCTGCGCGTCCGGCGGGCGAAGCCGCGCGGCGGTCGCACGCCTGACCGAGTCGCGCCCCGATCTACGGCCGTACAGCGTGGCGGGCGGGCTATCGGCCTACCGCGCGCTACCCGCCTCGATCCGTACAAGCGTTTCCCTTGGGGATTGAGCTCGCGCTGTTGGGCCTCGGTTTCTTTGCGGTAGCGGCCGTCTACGCTTCGGTAGGCTTCGGTGGGGGTTCTAGCTACCTGGCTTTACTCACGCTGGTGCTGGCGAGCGTTCCCGAGATCCGCACTACGGCGCTTCTGTGCAACCTCGTGGTCGTGAGCGGCAGCGCGTGGTCGTATCTCCGCGCGGGCCACCTGCGGTTGCGTCGTTTTGCGCCCTTCGCGGTCGCGAGCGTTCCGTTGGCCTACCTCGGGGCTACGTTCGCGTTGGGTCAGGATGCTTTCTACCTCCTGCTCGGCTGCACGCTGGTGATGGCGGCGGCGCTGCTGGCCTGGAGGTCGCTGGCCCACGGCGAGGCTTCCTTCGAGCCGGTCGCGTACCCCACCTGGCTGGGTTGGCTGCTCGGCGGCGGGGTGGGGTTACTCGCCGGACTCGTGGGCATCGGCGGTGGCATCTTCCTCTCCCCCATCCTAAACCACCTGCGTTGGGCCCAGCCGATCACGATAGCGGCGCTGGCCAGCACGTTCATCTTCGTGAACTCGCTGGCGGGTTTGGCCGGTTTTGCAGCAGCGGGTACCCTCGCCGTCGATCCTGTCGCGAGTACGGTCTGCCTGCTCGCGGTGGCGGCGGGCGGGCAGCTCGGGGTGCGGTACAGCCTCCGCGCGTTCAGCGGGCGGCGAATCCGTTTGCTCACCGCGGTGTTGGTAGCCGTTGTGGGCGTCCGGGTGCTACTTAGCAACGGACTTCACTGGCTTTAAATTAACTCGGTGCAAGAGCTCGACGCCATACTCCACGCGATCCCCCACTGGGGCGGTCCGCTCGCACTAGCCACGGTGGTGGCTACCGAGGGCCACTCGTACCGCAAGGCCGGCGCCCGTATGCTCGTGGCCGCCGACGGGCGTACGCTCGGCACGGTGAGCGGGGGCTGCGTGGAACGGGAGGTAGCCCAGCGCGCACGGCCGGTTTTCGGCGGTGGCGGCTCACTGCTCATGAGTTACGACGGGCGTTTGCGCCTGGGCTGCGCCGGCACGTTGCACATCCTCATCGAAGCCGTGGCCGACGGTGCTCCCGGTCGCTTGCTCGAATACCGGCGCGCGTACCGGGCGAGAGCGGACTACGCCGTACGGACGTACTGGAACGACGCCGGCGAAGGGGGTACGGTGATCGAGATCGCGGGAATGGACTATCGCGTAGGGGTTGATCTGCCCGATGGGCTCACTCAATCCGCGAGCGTCCTCACCCAAACGATCACCCCGGCCCGCCAACTCCTGGTGTTCGGCGCGGAAGCGGACGGGCTCACTTTGGCGCACATGGCCAGCCTCGCTGGCTGGCAGACGACCCTGATCACCCACCCCCGCAACCCGATCGAGCACGAGGCCACGCATTCGGCGCCTTACCGGGCCGTGGTGCTCGCCCCCGAAGAAGTAGGGGGTAGTCTCAACGTGGACGAGCGGACGGCGCTCGTGCTCATGAGTCACAGCTTTCCGCGGGACTACGCCTATTTCCACGCGCTGTCCCGGGGGAAACCGCTGCGCTACCTCGGTGTACTCGGTCCGCGCGACCGCCGCGACAAGCTCATCGACGAGCTACTCGAGCGATCCGGCGATGTCCCCGAGTGGCTCGAGGACGGTCTGCGCGGTCCGATCGGACTGCGGGCCGGCGGCCGCTCCCCGGGGGAGATCGCCGTCTCTACGCTCGCCGAATTGCAAGCAATTTTCCCCGATCGAATTTCGGGCGCCCACAGCACCGACTCCGCAGGCGAAACGGCTACGCGTAGGTAACCGACAACCTAAGTTGGCCCCGGGCTAGGGGCTTACTCCGCGGTAGCCGCTACAGGTGGGCAACGAGCAGGCTCTCGCTAACCTCACGGCTCAGGGTAGCGCGTTTGTGTTCGCCGTAGCAGACTTCGCGGCTCTGGTCGAAGGGCTCGATCGAGTGAACACGGAGCTCGACCCCGAGGGATAACTCGCGTGCGTTGAGGAATTGGAGCAACTCGGCCGAGCTGTGCGCGAGGGCCACGAGCCGGACGCTATCTCCGGCGGTACAGTCGAGGAGTCGGATGTGCGGCGACCGCGTAATGTTTCCCTCCCGGTCCGGGATGGGCGAGCCGTGCGGATCGACGGTGGGCGAGCCGAGGATACGGTCCATGCGCTCGAAGAAGGCCGGACTGTGCACGTGCTCGATCTGTTCGGCGATGGCGTGGACTTCCTCCCACCCGAAGCCCATGCGCTCCACCAGGAACATCTCGGTGAGACGGTGCTTGCGCACGACTTGAGCCGCTTCAACGCGCCCCCGATCGGTGAGCGAGAGCGGTTTGTAGCGTTCGTAGTTGACCCATCCGCGTTCGTTGAGTCGCTTGGTCATGGCGTTGGCCGTCGGGGTGCTCACGCCGAGCGACCGCGAGAGGGCGGAGACGCTTACCTGGTCCCGCTCGTCGCCGAGGGCGAGCATGGCTTTCAGGTAGTTCTCTACGGTTGCGGTGGGCACGACGGCAATTTAGGGCTCGGTCCGGTCTACTCGAGCTTGAAGCGTACCGTAACCCCCCCGTTCGTGTTCACGGTCGGGAAGCTGGTCGTGATGCGCGGATCGGTGCGGCGGTAGTCGACGAAGAAGCGCAGGCTCAGCTGCCGGTTGATCTCGTACTCCGCGCTGGGGCTGATCACGATGTTGCGGGAGCCGCGGGTGGGTACGTTCGACTCCTGGTCGAGCTGCCGGTTGATCGTGGCGTCGTTCGAGTAGCGGATATCGACCTGGATATCGAGGTCGTTTCCGACCGTACCGCCGTTGTTGTTCCGGCGCTTGCGGCCGTCGGGGGCCGTGTCGTCGCCCTCGTCGGGCGCGTCGTCCTGCCGGCGTGAGGCCCGGCGCTTTTTACCCCCGAAGTATTGGAGCAGGTCCACGTTCTTGAGGGTGTAGCCGTAGCCGACGCTCCACTCCGTGGAGTTGCGCTCGGCGAGCTGATTGTCGACGAAGCTCATGCCGAGGCTACGGGATTTGCTCAGGGAGGCGCGCACGCTCATCTCGTTTTTGAGTCGTGCGTCGAGCCCGATCAGGGGCGCGAATTGCTCGCTGATCACCAGGTCGGGAATCACGAGCTTGGCGTAATAGTTACTCGTTACGCTGTAGATGTTACTCGTGTCCCGTGGCGCCTGGATGTTGTAGTCGAGGTTGGTATTGAAGCTGTTGACGGTGAGTGTCGACTTGTAGCTGTGCGTGACGGCGAGGCTCGCGAACACGTTGTCGAATCCTTTCAGTCGGGCGAGGCCGTTGTAGGTGAGGCGCCAGTTGGGTTTGGGCCGCGCTTGTCGCCAGTCGAGTTTCACGCTACCCGGAGCCTGCTTGGTGTAGGCGGCGATGAAGGCCGGCAGGAGTACGTCCTGCTGCGTCGGTCCGTACCCGGCGGCGTAGCCCTGGTTAGCCAGGGTGTCGTTCGCGTGGCGGGTATCCGGGTTGAGTCGCTGCGAGATGTCCGTCCGGTACCCTTCGAAGGTGGCGAACAGGTCTTCCGGAAGATCGCCGAAGAGCGTGTTCACCGCGCCGTACGTGATGGTGTAGCTACCGATGTCGGTGGGGACGAGTCGGGCGAAGCTCTCCCCTTCTCCGACGAGGGTATCCTTGAAGAACTCGGAGTGGTTCTCGGTGAATTGCTGCGAGAAGTCCAGATCGACCCGAAAATCTTTGAACGGCTCAAGTGAGAGCTGACCGGTTAGGTTTTGCGAGTACGTCTGGTAGACTTGCTGGTTGAGCGTGATCGCGTTCGAGAAGTACTGCCGGCGTTGGTAGAGGTAATCCTGGTCTTGCGGTTGCCCGAAGGTGCCGCGGATGTCTGGTTGCACCCCCCCGATAAACTCCCACCCCGGTTGATCGAAGCCCGGTGAGAGGCCGAGGTATTCGGTGCTCGGTATCCAACCCGGCAGCGTGGTGCCGTAATCCTCGCTGTAGCTCACGTTACCACGGCGCAGCGAGAGGAGTGGCCGGATGAGGGCGCGTTCGACGAGGGTAGGCTGTCGGTCGCGTTTCTTCTTCTTTTTCTTACCGTCCTCGTCCTCGTCCTCGTCGCCCTCGTCGACGTCCGGTACGTCGTCGAAGGGTTGATCTTCGTTTTCCTCGCCCTTCGCGCCCTTCTTCTTAGGTTGGCGGGGCGCTTCGATTTTCTGGAGGTACTTCGAGCGGCGGTACAGCTGCTCGAAGTTGAGGTCGCCGCGCACCTGCCGCTGGTTGCCGTTCGTGATCACGTTGCCGAGCGAATCGAGGTTGAGGGCCGCGGCGTTCCAGTTGTAGGTGCCGGCGTACTGCGCGGTTACACCGACCCAGTCGAGGTAAGGGATCTGTTTGGTCGGGAGGGTGTAGTTGAGGTCGAAGCGGTGCTGGTAGGCCTTGTTCCGGCCGAAGTCGCGCAGGTTCTGCACGACGAAGTCCTTCCGTTCTTGGTCCTCGATGAAGTTACCGTCCTCGGTGTAGGTGGGTAGCTCGTCGATGACGGCCCGATTGGTGGCGTTAAACTGGAAACGCAGTCCGCGGGAGAGGTCCCAGTTGAAGGTGTAGTCGCGGTCCCACGTCCAGGTACGGTTGAAGAAGGTCGTAAAGCGCGGATCGTCGCCGGCGAAGCGGTAGCGGGTGCTCTGCAGGGTCCGGTCCATGGTGGTCGAGAACCCGAAGCGGTTGGGGAGCAGGTTGAAGTTGAGCTCGCGCAGCAGGTTGAAGTACTCGTCGTTCTTGATCGCCTTTTTCAGCGGCTCGATGTACTTCGGGCGGGTCGTGTAGGCGTAGTCGAGCGCCCCGTAGTGGTTGACGGTTTCGTCGAGCTCGATGAGGGGGTTGGTCCGGTCGGTCTCGTTGTAGACGTAGCTGACGCTGAAGTTGGAGATGTCCCACGGGTAAGGCTTGTCCTGCCGCTTCGTGCGCTCCTTGCGGACGTTGGTGAAGTTGATTTCACGTTGGACGGTCCGGTCCACCGCCTGCTCGCGCAGGGCTTTGACCGTGTCACGGTCCGCGGCCTCGAGCTTGTCCTTGAGCTTGATGTCGAGGTCGTACGGGTCGTACTCCGGGCGGCGGACGTTGTTGGAGTAGACGCCCGTGGCCGGGATACGGATCCCGCTTTTCTCGGGCAGGAATTTCCCGAGCTCGACGGAGGTGGTGATGTCGTACACCAGGGAGGATTCGCGAGCGCGCTCGGCGAGCTTCTGGTCGAGGCCACCCCAACCGATCGTGCTGTAGGCGCCACTGGCGCTAACGGTCCCGAAGTCGGCGAGCTGGGCGTCGAGTCGGGCCAGTCCGGCCGCGCCGCCACGCTCGTCGAGCCCGTTGAGGCGCAGCTCGTTGATCCACACCTGAGCGCAGATGCTTTCGGCACGGCCATCGGAGGGGTTACGCAGACCGATCATCACGCCTTTCACGAGTCCGAGGTTCGGGTTTCCGACGATCCTGATCGTCCGGGTCGGGTCGTCCGGGTTCGGCATACTGAAGGCCTGGTCGATCGGACGTTCCGACTGGTTTCGCTCCGACTTCAGCGCGATCAACGCTTTGAGCGAGATGTCAATATCGTTCGCGGTTGGCCATACCTCCTCGGCGGTGGGCTGCGCATCGCCGGTTATGCGGGTGAAGCTGAGGGGCAGCTCGTATTCGTAGTAGTTATTCTGAAAGTCCGAGCCGAGGCGAACAAACATCGTCATGTCGCCGTCCTGAAGTGCGCGCGGTAGGGTTTGCTGATCATCTGTATCGTTCTCTTGCGCGTGGACGAACATCTGCAAGCGCTCGAAGACGCGCATATCGAGGTTTACGATCTTGTAAATTGCCTGGGCTTTACCATCCTCCAAATCGCAAACCGTCATCACCTGACTCTGCTCGTTCTGGAGTGCATTGTTGAGCGACTGATTTTGCAGCTCTCGCACGATCCCGGGGGGAACAACGTAATTGATGGGCTGACGCGTGGAGTTTTCCTCGATGTTGATGGCATCCACGTCGAAGAAAGCGGACCTATCTTCAATACCCACATCGGCCCCGCTACCTACTAAATCACGGACACGCAAGTAGCGCCGCCACTGGTTGCGTACGAGATCGAGCCGGGCAAAACGGAACGTAACCGGACTCTCGAAACCCTTTAAGTACATCCGCATAAAGCGGATCGAACGGAAGTCCTGAATGCCGCCCACCCGCTTGACGTTAGGATTCGAAAAATCATCGAGCGGCACTTTGAATCGGTACCAGAAGGTCGGATCGCGGCCATCAGGGTTTTGCACCTCCCTTACTTCCGTGATGTAGGGGTTATCCGCAATGCGGCCCGATCCGCCACTTCTAAATTCAACCTTATACTGGAAGTAGCTTTCGTTTTCGGAAAGCGTATTGTCGCCATTGAGATCTTCGGTATCGGGCAGCGTGCTGAAGGCCGTGGACGAGTTCCCCTCCGCCGCCGGGGAGTTCCCCTCCGGACCGTTGAAACGTTTGTACCGCTCCAGTACCGAGCTCGCGTTAGGCTGTGCGTCTTCGGTGAACGTGAGAAAGTTATCGTTGGCGGGATCGGCCTCGATGGCGAGTAAACCCGGCCCGGTCACGGATCCCCGTACCTCAGCGAGCCAACTGGCGAATTTGACCGCTTCGCCTTCGTCGTTCAAGCCGTCGAAGCCAATATCTTGTTGTCGGCGCGCAGCTGGATCGTTGTCGAAGGCCTGCGTGATGGGTGCCGAGCGCGGGACGCGACCGAAGCTGGTCAGGTCTACGGGGCGATCGCCGTTCGCGTTTTCGCCGGCCGGCAGTCCGTTCTCGAAGAACAAGCGACTGTCGCGCATCAGGTCTTCGGAGATGTTGCCGAACTCGAAGTAGAGATCGCCCTCGAACTCTTCCGTGTTCCTTCCTTCGAGAAAGGGACTCATGACCCAGAACTCGATGTACTCGATGTTGGCTGCCTGAAAATCGTTTGTCGTCAGTTGACGCATGATCCCCCCCCAGCGCTCCTCGGGATTCTCCAGGCCACCACTAGGCCCGAGTCCCGCGGAGAACTCCGTGCCGCCGGGGAGATCGAAGTTGTAGGGACCGCGCTCCTGGGGGTAGTAGCTCAGGTCGAAGGTGAAGAGTCCGGTGTTGTTGAACTGATTCTGCTGACGCAGCGGGTAGAGCTCCTGTGGATTGATTGGTCGGGAGTAGGGTTCCTGGTTGGAGCCATCGATCCCCCGCCGGGCCTGCGCGTCGATTCGGTACCAGTTGAGCATCGCCCGGTTGACGTTGCTGAGCGTAGTGTCCGGCAGCGCGCCCTCGGGGAAGAGATCGTTGCTGTTGCGCGTGTCGTTTTGCGGCACACTCGCGAGCGTCCAGGCGTTGATCGGCGTCTTCAAATCGAAGCCGGAGGCGGAGCCCTCGAAATCGTCGACGTAGACGACGCCGCCATCGTTTTTATTGACTTCGATGGCCCGGGCGTGTCCGGGCTTGAGGAAGGCGGCCTCCGCACTGAGGTTGATCGAGGAGGGTTCTTTGGTCGATATGCCCGGTATCTTATCTACGAAGCGGGTTAGCCACGGTGCCTCGTCGCCGTAGACCAGGTCGAGGCCCACGATCCGGTTGTTGATCGGATCGTCGCCCACGTTGACCTTCTGGGTGTAGGGCGCCTCGAACAGGTGTAGATACGTAGCCCCGACGCTCAGCGCGGGGTTGACCTGGTAGTCCCCCCGAAGCCCGACCATCGTGCGCCGCTGTAGTCCGAACACGGCGTTGTCCTCGAAGCTGACCTGCAGCGGCACGCCGCTGTTGAGGTAGGCGTCGTTGAGGATTTTGATCCGACCGATGTTGTAGTCGATGTCGTAATCCTGGCCCTCGCGCAGCACCTGGCCCCCGGCGGTCACCTTGACCGATCCCCGCGGGATGTTGAACGCGCCGAGCGAGATCTCCGAGGAGACCTCCGACTTGTAGGATCCCCGGATGAGGAAGCGGTTGAACTCCGGGTACTCCCGGGCGCGGATCACGGTAGAGTCGTAGAGCACCTTGTAGTCGTACTTCGCCTGTTCGCCCGGGTCGTCGATCCGGCGGGTCAGCCCCCGCCCGAAGGGTTCGAGGACGGGGAACATGATCCGCCCGTTGTTCGGGTAGATCGTGAGCCCGCTCACGAAGTCGAAGATCCCGTCCGGCCCGGGGTCGAGCTGCACGTTGAGCGTGTCGAGACCGAACACCTGGATCAGCGGCTTGCTCTGCAGGTTGCTCGAAGGCAAAAAGCGCTTCTCTCCCCCACCCGGATCCTCGTAAGTAATGTCGAGGCGGAAATCCTCGCGGTTCACCTGGAAAGCCCCGATGTTGTAGAAGTTCTTCATCATCAGGTCCCAGGTCGGCACGTCGACGCGGGGCGTGGTCGACTTGAGGAGCCGGGTGAAAAGAACGTTCAGGTTGGAGGTATCACCGACGGGGAGGTCGTTCGAGAACTCACCGACCTTGTACACCTGACCGTTGTAGGTGTACTCGTACGCGGCCGCGAGTACCTGGTCGGGCCGCACGTTCACGTTGACGCTAATGAAGCCGAGCTCGGGGTGGAAGGTGTACTCCGTCGGCGAGAGCAGCCGCGCGCGGACGCGCTCGAAGTCGGTCGCCTGCCGGAAGTCGAAGCGCGGTCCCTCCAGGGTCGAGACCACGTTTTCGCGGAAGCGGAACTGATCGTTGGAGGTGAGCGCGGCGTAGAGGGGGTTGGCCTCGTTGTCCGGCAGCCCCGATCCGTCGATGGCGCGGTAGCGCGGACTTTCCGGCAGCTGAAAATCGGGGTTGGTGTTCGTGATCCGCTCCGACTCCCCGAGGTCGGCCAGGGCGGCCAGCTCGCGGACGCTCTCGGTTTGGTCGCGGTCGTTGGTGATCCAGACCTCGATCCGGTTGATCTTGAACAGCGCGTTGACCGTCGGCAGGTTCTTGAGGCTCTTCTCGAACTGATCGCGGTTGAAGTGCGAGAGCAGGAAGTGCCGGTTCTCGTCGTACTCGTCGGCGCGCACCTCGAACTCCTGAAACTGTGCGCCCCCCTGGATCTCGATGGCGTCGCGCTTCGTTTTCTGCTGGCTCGCCAGGGCGGTGACCTTCAGGTCGCCGAACTGCAGGTCGGCCCTAACGCCGAAGAGCCCCTGCGAGCCCTGGATGAGCGAGGAGCGCAGCGGCAGCGAGACGTTGCCGAACTCGATGTTGCGCAGGATCTCGTCGTCGCCGAAAGACGCGGCGTCGTAGGAGATCTTGATGAGCTGCCGGTCGAAGTTGAAGTTCGAGGTCGAATTGTAGGAGGAGCTCAGGTTGAGCTTGGTGCCGATCGACCCGGTGACGTTCATCTGGATCGCCATGTCGAAATCGAAGTTCGTTTGGCGCTGCTGGCGGACGGTGAACGAGGGGTTCTCGACCGAGCGGTAGTCGATGCCGAAGGTGAGGTCGACGTTGCCGCGCGGCTGGATCGTTACCTCCCGGCCGCCGAAGAGGCGATCGATGAGGGAGTTCTCGACGTCGATGGCCTCGATCGGGTCGTCGAGCGCGGTCGCCCCCACGCCGGAGCCGGTGCTTACGCCGTTGAGCCGGTCGAAGTACGCGGTGCGCTCCTGGCGCTCGCGGTAGGCTTGGTACTCGTCGAAGGTCAGGTAGGTCGGCGATCGAAAGTAGTCGTCCCCGATCCGCTCGGTGACGATGTACCGGTCGGTGATCGGATCGTACTCCACCTCCTGGGTGACCCCGGTAGGATCCCGGAGATCGATCAGGTTGGGGTTCGGATCCGAGAGGAAGTCGCCGTCGCGATCGCGGATGGGCGTGGTGTCTTGTTCCGTTTTGGCGAAAGCCGCTAGCCCGGCGACACCGCTCGCCGGCGTGCTCGCGTGGGCGCCGAGCCCCCCGGGGAGGCACAACCCAACGACAAGCAGCACGGAAAGAACGGAGTAAACAGCTGACGTCATTCGTCGAAGGGCAACAGTCGGGGGGGAAAGAGTCCAGGACACATCGCCTGGCGGTGGTCCGCTAGTATCGCGGGGGTGTCACAGCCAGGGAATTTGTTCGGATGTAGGGGGGGGATAAGCTGGCAGCAGCGACTATGAGTACGGCTTTAGGGGGTGCCGTGGTATACGACCGCGCAAAATTCGTGTTTCGTATTGCTCACTTGCGCAGCTCCACGAGGGCGGCGCGCACCATCTCACCGTCGCTGAGCAGATCGGGGTTGGCCTTCAGGCTTCGGTTGAGCGCGCGCTGGGCCGGGATGCGCGTGTAGCCGAGGGCGAGCAGGGCCGCCAGGGCCGCCTCGCGGGCGGAGTCCCCGGCGGCCAGTCCGCCGCCGCCCGGTAACTCCGCGTCGGCACCGGAGGCGACGAGCGATTTGGCCAGCTTGTCCTTGAGGTCGAGGAGGATGCGTTTGGCCGTCTTCGGTCCGACCCCTTTGATGGACTTGAACGCCTCTTCCCGATCCTGCGCTACGGCCGCGGCGAGCTCCTCGGGCTTCAGCGAGGAGAGGATGATCCGGGCCGTGTTGGTGCCCACGCCCTGCACCCCGGTGAGCAGCTCGAACACCTCGCGCTCCGCGGTGGTCGCGAAACCGAAGAGCGTGGGCTGGTAGTCCTGCCCGTTGACGTGGTAGTGGATGAAGAGCTTGCCGGCCTCCAGGCCGTCGAGGGCCGCGTAAGTTTGTAGCGAGACGAGCACGCGGTAGCCGATGCCGCCCACGTCGAGGACGATGGCCGAGGCCGTTTTCTGGGCGAAGCTTCCGTTGAGGTAATCGAACATAGGCGTTGGGGGCAAAGAAAGTCGGCGGCTACCTTCCGCCCATGCGGATACTGTTACTCGGCGGCGGCGGTCGCGAACACGCCCTGGCCCGGAAGCTGCGCGAGTCGCCCGAATGCGCGGCCCTGTACAGCTCGCCGGGCAACGCGGGTACGGCGCGCGAAGGAACGAACGTGGCGCTCTCCGACTTCGCCGCGATTGCCACGTTTTGCGCGAGCGAGGATATTGACCTGGTCGTGGTCGGACCGGAGCGGCCGCTGGTCGAGGGCGTGGTCGATTACCTCGCCGAGCGTGCCCCGAGGGTTAAGGTGGTCGGACCATCGCGCGAGGGGGCACGCCTCGAGGGCAGTAAGGCGTACGCCAAAACGTTCATGGCGGAGCTCGACATCCCGACGGCCGACTACCGGAGCTTCACGGCCGGCGAGCTGGAGGCCGGCAAGGCCTACCTGGAGAGTTTGGGGCAGGGACCCTACGTACTGAAGGCGGATGGCCTGGCCGCGGGTAAGGGCGTGCTCATCGTCGAGGATCTCGCTGCCGCAAAACGGGAGCTGGAAGGCATGCTCGCCGGTCGCTTCGGCGACGCGAGTGCGGTGGTCGTGGTGGAGCGATTTTTAAAAGGCCCCGAGTTCAGCGTGTTCGTACTGACCGACGGCACCGACTACCGGCTGCTGCCCGTGGCGCGCGACTACAAGCGCGTGGGCGAAGGCGACACCGGCCCGAACACGGGTGGCATGGGCGCGGTGAGTCCGGTGAGCTACGTGGACAAGCACGTGATGGCCAAGGTGCGCGAGCGGATCGTGGAGCCGACGGTACGCGGGATCCGCGAACGGGGAATCGATTACCGGGGCTTTATCTTTTTGGGCCTCATCCTCGTGGAGGGTGAGCCGTACGTGATCGAATACAACTGCCGGCTCGGCGACCCCGAGACCGAGGCGGTGCTGCCGCGCCTGAAGAGCGATTTGGTCGAGCTACTCGACAGCCTCTTCGACGAGCGTTTGGGCGAGCAGGAGATCAGCGTCGACAGCCGGGCGGCGGCTACGCTCGTCGTGGCGAGCGGCGGCTACCCGGGGGCGTACGAGAAGGGAAAACCGATCACCGGCGCGGACGGTGTCGACGAAGGCCAGGTTTTCCTGGCGGGCGTCCGCGAGGAAAACGGCGAGCTACTCACCGACGGCGGCCGCGTGCTGGCGGTAACCTGCTTCGGGCTCAGCACGATGGAAGCGGCCGAGAGCTGCCGGCGCGCCGCCGCCGGCATCGCCTTTGCGGGCGCGTTTTTCCGAAAGGATATCGGTAGGTAGCGACTACTTGGTCGGGTCGTGCCCCCAGTTCTTGAGCGAGTAGAGCCACCGGCTTCCCTCCACCTCTTTCGGCTGCTGCGCGCTGTGGCGGGCGACGTAAGAGTTGACCTTGGCCATGTGCGCGTAGTCGTCGTCCGAGAGGTCGGCCTTTTTGGTGTGCTTGATCTCGATGATGCGCTCGCCGGATTTATGGCCGATGGCCTCGCCGTCGCCGGAGTCCTGGCCGACGGATTTGCTCTCCTCCGTATCGAGCCACTCCTCCAGCGCGCTCGGCGACATGTTCACGGATTCTTTAAACTGCTGGTAGGTTTCGTCTTTCTCCTTATCGTCCATCGGGTAGTGCTTTCCCGGTTGAATGAGGAGGGATCGGCTTTTGTTTGCCCGAGTCTATTCGAAGGCGTCGTCCGCGGACGACTGTCTCGCCGGCGCCCCCGTACTCCCCCGCAGCGATTGCTTCAAGGCCCGTACCTCCGGTTGCGAGAAATCCCGCGCCCGCCCGAGCGGTAGCTTGCCCAACTCCATGTGCATGATGCGCGTACGCCGCAGCCGGCGTACGCGGTAGCCGAGGGCCTCGCACATCCGCCGGATCTGGCGGTTGAGCCCCTGTACGATCACGATGCGGAAGGTGCGGTCGCCGAGTTGCTCCACGAAGGCCGGCTTGGTGGTGCGGCGGAGCTCGCGCAGCTCCACTCCTTCCGCCATCCGCCGCAGGAAGCGGGTGGTGAGGTCCTGATCGACGCTCACGATGTACTCCTTCTCGTGCTCGTTGGCCGCGCGCAAGATTTTGTTGACGGCGTCGCCGTCGTTCGTGAGCCAGATCAAACCCTCCGAGCCCTTGTCGAGTCGACCCACCGGAAACACCCGCCCCCCGGGGTACCGCACCGCGTCGATGATGTTGTCCGGATCACTTAGGTCCGTGGTGCACGTCACGCCCTGCGGCTTGTGGTAGGCGAGCCACACGGCGTTCGGCTTGCGCCCGATCGGTCGGTCGTCGACGAGGACCACGTCGTTTTTCCGCGCCCGATTCCCGAGCACGGCCACCTCGCCGTTGAGCCTCACGCGCCCGGCGCGGATGAGGGCGTCCGCCTGCCGGCGCGAGCAGGCGCCACTCGCGGCGATGTACTTGTTGAGGGAAGTTCCGTCGGGCATAAGCGCGCAAAGGTGCGATGTTTCCACAGGCTCAACTATACGACACAAATAGTTGTATTCAGTAGGCCAAACCCCGCCGCCCTTTGCTGACCGAACGCATCCGCGAAAAGCTCGCCATCCTCGCCACGGCCGCCCGCTACGACGTGTCCTGCGCCTCCTCCGGGTCGAAGCGGGAGAACCCCGGCGACGCCCTCGGCAATACCACCGGCATGGGGATCTGCCACAGCTACACCCCCGACGGCCGCTGCGTGTCGCTGCTCAAGATCCTGCTCACCAACCACTGTATCTACGACTGCGCCTACTGCATCTCGCGGCGCTCGAACGACATCAAACGCGCGGGCTTCACCGTGCAGGAGGTCGTGGACCTCACCATCGGTTTCTACCGCCGCAACTACATCGAAGGGCTCTTCCTCTCCTCCGGGATCTTCACCGACTCCGACACCACCATGGAGCGGCTCGTCCTCGTGGCCGAGAAGCTGCGCACCGAGCACAAGTTCAACGGCTACATCCACCTCAAGGCCATCCCCGGTGCCAGCGAGGAACTGCTCGAGCGCGCCGGTCGGGCCGCGGATCGCCTCTCGGTCAACATCGAGATCCCGAGCGAGCTTTCGCTAAAACGCGTCGCGCCCGAGAAGAACTACCGGGAGGTGATGGAGCCGATGGGGTACCTGCGCGACCGGATCACGGAGACCAAAGAGGAGCGGGCTTCCGCCGAGAAACTCTACCTCACGGCGGGCGACCGGGGTGTAGCCCGAGCGAAGCACGAGTTTTCCCCCGGCGGCCAGTCGACCCAACTCGTGATCGGCGCCACGCCGGAGTCGGATACCGAGATCCTCGGACTGGCCGACTCACTCTACAAGAATCAAGGTCTACGTCGGGTCTACTACTCGGGCTACGTCCCGATCCAAACCGACTCCCGCGTCCCGGTACTCGCCGCTCCCCCACTCCTGCGTGAGCACCGCCTCTACCAGGCCGACTGGCTGATGCGTCAGTACGATTTTACCCTCGACGAAATCTTGGACCCGCGCCACGGCAACCTCGACGAGGCCGTCGACCCGAAGTTGGGCTGGGCCCTGCGGCACCCGGAGGCCTTCCCGATCGACGTCAATACCGCCGAGCAGCGGGACCTACTCCGCGTCCCCGGACTCGGTCACAAATCCGCCAAACGGATCATCAGCGCGCGCAAATCCGGGAAAGTGCGCGTCCACGACCTCAAGCGCCTCGGGGTCATCTGGAAACGGGCGAAGTACTTCCTGTCCGCCCCCGACCACGACACCCACTACCTGCACTGGAATCCGGCGGTTTTGCGGGAGCGATTGGTCTCGCCCCAGGCCGAAAAGGCCGCTCCGGCGCAGCTGGCCCTGTTTTAGCCCTCCAACCCGCCGTAAATGCTAGCGCTGTACGATGGCACCCTCGCGGGACTTCTCTCCGTGGTTTTCGACTGCTTCGACAAGGGGCTCGAGGTGGAGCGCCTCGAACGCGAGCGGCGTTTTCAGCCGAGCTTACTGAGCGAACCGGTGCGCGTAGCCACGGACGAGGCGCACGCGCGGCGCGTGTGGGCGGGCATCGAGAAGTGGGAGCCCTTCGACACCGAGCTCGTGCTGCGCTGCTGGCTCTTCGACACCACGCAGAGCGACACCGATATTTTACGCCTACTGGTCCGCACCTTTCGCGAGGGCATCGACGCGGCGACCGACTTCCGCGATGAGGGGATCTTCCGGTGCCAGCAGGTGCACAAGAAGATGTTCCGGGAGATCCACCGCACGCACGCCTTCGTGCGCTTCAGTGAAGCGGAAGACGGGTTGTACTTCGCGCTGATCGAGCCCGATTTCGACGTACTCCCACTGGCGGTAGAGCACTTCGAGCGGCGCTACCCCGATCAGGAGTGGATGATCTGGGACGGCCACCGCAACTACGGGTTCTGGTGGCAAGTGGGCGGTACCAAGTCGCAGGTCGTCCGCCCGGAAGACGTGGGTCTTACCGCCACCGCCGTGCTCCGGGGAGCCGCCCGGGAGGATAATTTCCAGAAGCTCTGGCACACGTACTTCCGGAGCGTGAACATCGAGGAGCGAGCGAATCCCAAATTGCACCGGGCGCACGTACCGACGCGGTACTGGAAGCGTTTGACCGAAAAGCTGCCCGGCGCCGCCGGAGCTATTGGCGACTAGTCGGGTAGTGCGTAAATTAGCTGTCGATGTCCACCTTCGATTTTTACGGGTACCTAAACAGCTACACGCCGGAGCTACAGGCGAAGGCGCTGCGGTTGGCCCAGGACGATATGGACTTGGCGCGCCAGCTCTACCTACGCACCGCGACCCGCGCGATGCAGCTGGCCAACGACCGTTTCTCGGAGCGGAACGTGGAATTCTTCGTCGACAACCTCATGCTGGAGGTGCTCGACGAGATGAAAACCGAGCAGGTTTAACGGTTTTACCCGGCGTTCGCCCCCCCCTACTTCAGTGCCTCCTCGCCGGCTTCTCGCAGATCGTCGAGCGCGGGTTTGGCCTTGCCGATGAGCGTGTACGCCTGATCGGGTAAGGCCTCGAGCGCGGGGTAGGTGATGGAGTCCGATTTGCTGCTCGGCTGGATGAGCGCGGCCGAATCACCGAACCAAAGCAGGAAGCTGAGCGCGACTACGGCGACCACGGCCGTGACGACCCCACCGGCGATCTGATTGACGAAATTTAGTCGGATGGCTTGCAATCCGCGTTCGAGCACGTTCGCGATGAGTCGCAGCGCGACGAGTACCAGCACGAAGGCTACGACGAACCCGAGCAGGGGGAAAAAGCCCGTGGCCGGTTGCTGGAAAACGTCGGCTAGAGCGTGCGTTATCGCGGGTCCGAACCGAATAGCCAACACGAAAGCCACGAACATGGCCACCACCGAGATGAGCGTCTTGATGATGCCGCGGGAGTAGCCCCAGTAAAAGCCGATGCTCGCGAAAACGGCGAAGGCCACGTCGATCCACATGCGCTCAAAAGTACGATTGTAACGTTCGTTGGCGAACTTCGGCCCGAAATGTGCAGGTTTGAGTTAGCGCTTCCACCACCACCTACCGACTATGAGATTTTTCATCGCAATTTTTCTATCCGCCGGCCTCTTCACCGGTACTGTCTCCGCCCAGGAGGCTAAATCCGCGGCCGAGCTGCCCAAGGTGTTCGTGCTCGGCGAGAACGAGGCCGCCTACGATGAGCTCGTGAAGAGCTACGAGACCTCCCTGCTCGACGCCTGCGATTGCACCATGAAGGATGCATTCGCGAAGTGGCTCGAGATGCTCCACGAGCTCGAGGTGTACAGCGACAAGCAAAACTTCGACATCCGCGGCGTGAAGGCGTGGCTCCACGTATTCTGGAAGGCCGACGGTACGGTCGATCACATCGCCTACCACCTGCGCCCGAACAGTCGCGCCGTCGACAATGCGGCCATGAGCGAAGTGCTCGCCGGTTTCGCCGGCACGTACAGTTTCCCGCTTATCGCGAAAACGGGCTACGCGCACTACAGCACCGGTGAGTTTCCGGTGTTCGGTGAGCTGAGCTCGGCGAGTCCCGAGAAGGCGAACCGCGGGTAAGCGTTGGCGGCGTGCGAAAACAGGTGCAGCGGGTCAGATGCCCGTCAAGCTGAGCCCTTCCCGAGCGTGCGCGTGGGAAGGGCTCGCTCGTTTTAGCGAAAGCGACTCCTAAACGCCTAGTTTTGTGGGTATGCAGGAGACAGCCCAACAGACGCGTTACAAAGTCAAAGACATCACCCTGGCCGACTGGGGTCGCAAGGAGATCGAACTCGCCGAGGCGGAGATGCCCGGGCTCATGGCGCTGCGCGAGGAGTACGGCGCCCAGCGGCCGCTCAAAGGTGCGCGGGTGGCCGGTTGCCTGCACATGACGATCCAAACCGCGGTGCTCATCGAGACGCTCACCGCGCTCGGCGCCGAGGTAACGTGGAGCTCGTGCAACATCTTCTCGACCCAGGACCAGGCCGCCGCGGCGATCGCGGCGACCGGCGTGCCCGTGTTCGCCTGGAAGGGCATGAACGAGGAGGAGTTCGAGTGGTGCATCGAGCAGACGCTCTTCGGCTTCGAGGACGACCAGCCCCTCAACATGATCCTCGACGACGGAGGGGACCTGACCAATATGGTGCTCGACAAGTTCCCCGAGCTCGTGGACGGTATCCGGGGGCTCTCCGAGGAGACCACCACCGGCGTTCACCGTTTGTACGAGCGGATGAAGAACGGCACGCTGACGATGCCGGCCATCAACATCAACGACTCGGTAACCAAGTCGAAGTTCGACAACAAGTACGGCTGCAAGGAGTCGTGCGTGGACGCCATCCGCCGCGCGACCGACGTGATGATCGCCGGGAAGGTGGCCGCGGTGGCCGGCTACGGCGACGTGGGCAAGGGCTCGGCCGCCAGTTTGCGCGGCGCCGGCGCGCGCGTGATCGTCACCGAGATCGACCCCATCTGCGCGCTGCAGGCCGCGATGGACGGCTTCGAGGTGAAGCCGATGGACAAGGCCGTGCTCGAGGCCGACATCATCGTCACGGCGACCGGGAACAAGGACATCCTCGTGGATCGCCACTTCGAGAGCATGAAGGACAAGGCGATCGTCGCCAACATCGGACACTTCGACAACGAGATCGACGTGGCCTGGCTGAAGCGGACCCACGGCGATAGCCACGTGAACATCAAGCCCCAGGTGGACAAGTACACCGTCGGCGACCACGACATCATCCTACTGGCCGAAGGACGCCTCGTTAACCTCGGCTGCGCCACGGGCCACCCGAGCTTCGTGATGTCGAACTCGTTTACCAACCAAGTGCTCGCACAGCTCGAGCTCTGGCGGAATTCGGACAAGTACGAGAACAAGGTGTACATGCTACCCAAGCACCTCGACGAGCAGGTCGCTCGCCTACACCTGGCCAAGATCGGCGTCGAGCTCGAGACCCTCTCGGAGGACCAGGCGGCGTACATCGGGGTCGAAACCGATGGCCCGTACAAGCCAGAGTACTATCGCTACTAATAAGCAATAACTAGCAAATTCTAAATCCCTCTGTGCGTCATACGCGCAGAGGGATTTTTTATGCGTCTATGTTACTTGGCAATTCGCCGTACTAATCGTGGGTCAAAACCGCGCGTAAAGCCCGTAAAACCTGGGGTTTTCCGGAGTAACACCTTTGAAGATGCTCGGCGGAACCGTTACGCTGCGTGCATGATAAAAAATTTTATGTTTTGGTCAGACAGCTTGCACTCTGTATGTTGCGTGCAGGTTGATCGCTAGACCAAATTATGAATTTAATCATAGGCGCTTAGGCAATCGAAGTTCGCCTAGGTGTATCGAGGACGGTCTCCCAGCGTCCGATTCCCAGACCGAGTTCAACGTCTAACTAAAAAGCGGTTAATAATCCAACGAAGTTTCGCGAACGAGGCTTCTACAGAATCGATAGAGCTTCTCGTATTCTATCTAATCGTATCTCAGCGCCAATACCGGTGCTTGGGCTTAAAACCACATTCATGTTTACTTTCCATTTTACGAAACGCGCCTCCGGCGTGAGCACACTCGCCGTGATTGCCCTGATGGGTCTCGGCGCCTGTCAAAGCGACTCCATCAACGATGATGTAGCGCCCGTGGATGTCGACCTCGGGGTCGTAGACGCCAACGAAGACGGCCACACCGACCTCGACCTCGACGTCAACGAGGACGAGATCACCACTCACCTCGACGACCTCGGTGTAAATTGGGAGGACGCGGAACCGGTGAGCGTCGCGCACCCCGACGGTACCACGAAGGAGTACATCCAGGTAGAGGGCGATATACTCTTCACCGAGGAGCAGTACCGCGACGCAACCGGCGACGACGAGCTGAAGGCTCGTCAGTACCGTACAAACAACCTCGTGAGCCCACGCACGATTAGGGTCGTCGGTTACACAGGGGGCGGGGGATTCGGCCTTACAGACGCGGGAAGAACTGGGCTCAGGTGGGCGGTTGACAATTACAACGCGCTCAACCTCAGCATCCGCTTCGAGCTGAGCTACGGTGCTACCACCGATGCCGATATCCTCGTTTACCGCCAACGGGACAATTCGAATGTTGGCGGACGCGCTGGCTTCCCGTTCGGCGATGGCCGTCCGTTCAACAGCGTCCAAGTCTATACAGGTATGGATAACCAGGATAACAATACGAACGAACACGTTATCGGACACGAGCTCGGTCACTGCATCGGCTTCCGTCACACCGACTACTTCTCTCGTCAGAGCTGCAATCAAACGGGTGAAAGCCCAGATCCCCAGGGTGCTATCCTGATCCCGGGTACCCCCAGCGGTTACGACGAAAACTCCATCATGCTCGCTTGCTTCTTCGACGGCACAGACGGTGAGTTCGGCCAGTTCGACGTAGTTGCCCTCCGCTACCTCTACTAGCCACCGGCAGCTTACTCTCGGCGATTGGCGGGGTCGGTGTGCGAAGCTCGCACACCGACCCCGCCGTCGTTCGTGCGCTACTTCCCATCTTGCCGGCTGGCATGGGGCTCGACATCTTCTACCGGCTTGGCTTCACGCACCTCACCGCGGCGGATGCTTGGGACCACCAGCTCTTCCTCGCTACCGTGGCCCTCGGCTACATGCCGCACCGCTGGCGGCAGTGGATCGCGCTGGCCAGCTTCTTCGCCGTCGGCCACAGCACGGCCCTCGCGCTGCTGCAAAACCGGCTGCTCCCGCTCCACCTGCCCTGGGTCGAACCCGGTATCGCCTGGTCGATCGTGGCCTTCGCACTCGTCGAATTCGCGGTCGTCTACCAAAATCCCTTCGCCGTTCGCGAAAGCATCGCCGCGCGGTGGATCCGCTACGGACTGGTGCTGGGTTTCGGCGTAGTCCACGGCCTCGGCTTCGGGGCTACCGTTGTCCCCCTGCTGGGCACGGACTCCCCAACCTCCGCGGTGTTCGCCCAACTCGCCGCGTTCACGCTGGGCGTGGAGGTAGCCCAACTGCTCCTACTCGCCGGAATGTGGCTCGCGGGCTACCTCGTGCTCGAGCTCGTCAACCTCTACCCCACCCGTATCCGCCTCGGGCTGCTGCTCGTCGTGGCCCTGCTCGGACTCCGGGTAGCGTTGACCTACGCCTAACTTGTCCGGATGCTCAAGCCCGTCTTCGCCCTATTCGGCCTGCTGGTCGCGCCCTCGGCGGACCACGATTTCCACCTCTCGCGGCTCACGGTCAACGCGAATACCGAAACCCGTACCGTCGAGCTCACCCTGCACACCTTCATCGACGACCTCCAGGTGGCGATAAGCGACAATCCCCGCGTAACCGCAAACGGCGCAGTCGACCCCGACTCCCTGCGCCTCACCGATCCACGGGAGCTCCCCGGGGCCGATAGCCTGGTCGCACGCCTCCTCCGCGACGATCTCACGCTCGCCTCCGGCGGCGAAACACTCCCCCTCACCTACCTCGGCAAGGAGGCCGCCGACGATCCCTACGGAATCTACCTCTACCTCGAAACGGAGCTGCCGGAATCGCGGGACTTCGAGATCTCCTCGGACTACCTCTGCGCGCTGTACCGCGACCAGCAGAACGTCGTCGTTTGGCAACGTAACGGCCGGCAGGTGGGTTATTCGCTACTCACGCACTCCACGCGTGAGGCAAAATTCGCCCGATGAGCTTGCTCGCCAAACCCCTCATCGCCTTGGTGCGGGGCTACCAGGTAGCGATCTCCCCGTACCTCGGCAGCAACTGCCGCTACCAGCCCACCTGCTCAACCTACATGATCGAGGCCATCCGGGAGTGGGGCGTGCTCCGGGGCACCGCGCTGGGGGTGCGCCGAATCGGCCGCTGCCACCCCTGGGGCGGGCACGGTTACGATCCAGTTCCACGCAAGATTTCGGAGGGTTCCTAGGATAGCCTCGCGAACGCCGCAATTTGCGGTCGATGGCCAGCAAGCAAGATGTTCTCCGCCTTACCCAAACCGTTTTAGCGCAAGCGGACCGGGAGCCCGACGCGTCCGAATACCAAGACTTGATCGACCTGCTGCGCTTCCACGAGCACCGCTACTACGTGCTCGACGATCCGCTCGTCTCGGACCGCGAGTACGACGCGCTCTACGAAAGACTCGGGGCGCTCGAGGCGAGGCACCCGGACATCGTCCGCCCCGAATCGCCCACCCAGCGCGTCGGCTCCGACCTAACGAGCGACTTCGCGAACGTGGAGCACCTGGTACCCATGCTCTCGCTGGCGAACTCCTACGACCTCGACGACCTGCAGGAGTGGCAACGGTCCGTGCGACGGTACCTCAACGTGGGCGAAGACGAACCGCTCGCCTTCGCCGTGGAGCCGAAGTACGACGGCGGCTCGATCGCCATCGTGTACGAGCGCGACCGCCTCGCGCGCGCCGCCACGCGCGGTAACGGGAGCCGCGGCGAGGACGTGACCAACAACGTGCGCACCGTACCGACGGTACCGCTGACGGCCGCCTTCTCCGCGTTGGGCATGGACCGCGTGGAGCTCCGCGGGGAGGTGCTCATCCGCCAGGATCGCTTCGCCGAGCTGAACGCCCTGCGCGACGAGGCGGGACAGTCCCGCTTCGCCAATCCCCGCAACGCCGCGACGGGGGCCTTACGCATGAAGGACCCGCGCGAAACGGCCGAACGCCGGCTCGACGCCTTCGTGTACCAGCTCGGCTACGGGGTAGACGCCGCGGGTGCAGACCGGGTGCAAGCCCTCGGGAGCCACTTTGCGGCCGTGCAGCGACTCGGGGAACTCGGCTTCCTGGTGCCCGGCGAACACATGCGCCGCTGCGACCGCATCGAGGACGTGGCGCGTTTTTGCGCGAGCATGGAGGCGCGGCGACCGGAGCTCCCCTACGAGCTCGACGGCATGGTGGTGAAGGTGGATGACCTCGCGCTGCAGGCCCGACTCGGCTCCACGAGCCACCACCCGCGCTGGGCGATCGCCTACAAGTTTGCCGCGCGGCAAGCTACGAGCACCCTCGAACGGGTCGACTACCAGGTCGGGAAAATCGGCTCGATCACCCCGGTCGCCCGCGTTACCCCCGTAGCGCTGGCGGGCGTGACGGTAAGCAACGTGAGCCTCCACAACGAAGATTTTATTCGGGATAAGGACATCCGCATCGGCGATCGGGTGTTGGTGGAGCGCGCCGGCGACGTGATCCCGTACATCGTGCGGGTGCTGCCCGAATTCCGCGACGGCTCGCAGCGCGCGGTCGACTGGCCGACGGTCTGCCCCGTTTGCGGGCAACCCATCGTGCGGCCCGAGGGCGAAGCCCGCTGGCTGTGCATCAACCCCGACTGCCCCGCGCAGGTCCGCGCGCGCCTCGAACACCACGTATCGAAGCACGCGATGGACGTCGACGGGCTCGGCCCGAAGCAGCTCGAACGCTTCATCGACGCGGGTTGGGTGCGGAGCCTGCCGGACGTCTACCGCCTCCCCTACGCGGAGATCTTGGAACTCGAAGGATTCAAGGAGCGCTCGGTGGAGAACCTCGCGGCCTCGATCGAGCGCGCGAAGCGGAATCCGATCTCGCGACTGCTTTTTTCGTTGAGCATCCACCACCTCGGCCGGAAAGCCTCCAAAATGCTCGCCGCGGAGGTGAACGACGTCCGCGAGCTCGCCGACTGGCCCCGGGAGCGCTTCCTCGCCATGCACGGCCTCGGCGCCACGGTAGCCGACAACGTGAGCACCTGGTTCGCGTTGCCCCACAACCGGGAGATCCTCGACGAGCTCGCGCGGCTCGGTGTGAACGTGCGCCAAACCGAAAAGGACCGACCGCGCGAAGCGGACAGCTCGGCCCCGCTGTCCGGGAAGTCGATCCTGTTTACGGGCACCCTCAGCAGGGTCGGCCGCAAGGAGGCGCAGGCGATGGCCGAGGCCGCCGGCGCGCGCAACGTGAGTGCGGTGAGCGGCAAGCTCGACGTGCTCGTGGCCGGTGAGAAGGCAGGCTCGAAACTCAAGAAGGCACAAGCACTGGGCAGCGTCCAGATCCTCAGCGAGGGGGAGTTCATCGAGCTGGTCGGTGGCGCGTAGCCGGATGCGCGTCGCGACCTAGCCGACCAAGTACCGGTGACTCACGGCGATGCTAGCCAGCGGGTCCGGACTCTGATCCTGTTCCACCATGCAGTACGCGACCCCGGCCTCGCGGGCCGCGGACAGGATGGCCTCGAAGTCGAGGGTGCCATCGCCGACCTCCTGAAACGCGTCGTTGGGTACGGCGGACTCGTCGTACTGCTGCGGGACACCCGACTTCAGGTCTTTGAGGTGCAGCAGGTGCGCGCGCTTCTTGTTTCCCTCGATGAGCTCCGCCGGATCGCGCCCCGCGAGAGCGGCCCAGAACACGTCGATCTCGAAGGGGGTCAGGTCGCCGTCGAGCCGCTCCACGAGGATGTCCCAGCCGCTGGTGCCCGCGTCGTCGATCGGCTCGAACTCGAAGGCGTGGTTGTGGTAGGCGTGCTTGAGGCCGGCGGCGCGGATCTTCTCGGCGGCGGCGTTCATCTGGTCGGCCCGCAGTCGGTAGTCGTCGAGCGTGGTGCGCTCGGCGGGCGTCAGGTACGCGAGCACGACGTCGGTCACCCCGGCGGCGTTGGCGTCTTCGATTATTTTATCGAGGGTCGGTCCGGCCGGACCACCGTTCGGGTCCGCCACGCCGGTCACGGCGCGCCAGTTGTAGTGACTGCTGCGGATGCCGAGCCCGAGCTCGTCGCAGATCGGCTTGAGGGTGGCCAGCTGCTCGGTGCTCATGAGTTCCACGTGCTGGTACCCGTCGGCGGCGATCGCGGCCAGGGTCGCCCGTGGGTCTTCGGCCAGTTGATCACGCACCGTCCAGATTTGCAGCCCGAGTTGCTCGGTGTAGTCGCGGTGCTCGCCCGCGGCGTAGTCGCCGGCGGCGGAGGTCCCGCTTTCGGCGGATCCGGAACCCTCCTTGCCCTCGAGCGCGCAGGAGAGCAAAAAGCTCGGTGCGAGCAGTCCGGTAGCGGCGACGGTGGAGCCGTGCTTGAGGAAACGGCGGCGGGTGGGTCGGGACGACATAGCTTCGGTTCGGATAGGTCGAGTAGGATACGGCGACGGCGCCTACAACACCAAGCAGGCCACCGCCTCGCAGTGCGGGGTTTGCGGGAACATATCGACCGCCCGGGCGCGCTCCACGCGGTAGCCTCCGGCCACGAGCAGGGCGAGGTCGCGCGCTTGGGTCGCCGGGTTGCAGCTCACGTACACGATGCGCGGCGCGCGGAGGGCGAGTAGGAGCTCGATCACGTTGGCGTGCATGCCGGCACGGGGTGGGTCGGTGACCACGACGTCCGCCGCGCCGTGTGTTTCGGCGAAAGCCTCCGTGAGGATTTCGCCGACGTCGCCGGCGAAACCGGTGAAGTGCTCGATCGCATTGAGCGCGGCGTTGCCCTCGGCGTCGTCGATGGCGGCGGCGATCTCCTCGATGGCCACGACGCGTTTGGCCCGGCGGGCGAGGTAGAGTCCGATGGATCCCACCCCGGCGTAGAGGTCGTAAACCACCTGCGAGCCGTCGAGTCGGGCGTAGTCGGCCACCACGTCGTAGAGGCGCTCGGCCTGCGCGGTGTTCGTCTGGAAGAAGCTGAGCGGACCGATCCGGAAGCGCACGTGCCCGAGCTGTTCCTCGACGTGCGGTACGCCGTGGGCGAGCACCGGGACGAGGTCGGTCATGGAGTCGTTGAGCTTCGTATTGAGCACCGTGTGCACGCTCGTGAGGTACGGGCAGGCATCCAGCACGGCGGCGAGGTAGCGTGCCAGTGCCTCGGGCCGATCCTCGCCGAGCATGAGCACGAGCATCACCTCGCCGGTCGTCAGCACGCGCTGCATCGCCTTGCGCAGGAAACCCCGGTTACTGCGCTCGTCGTAAAAGCTCAGGCCCTGCTCCTCCCCCACGGCGCGCAGCGTGTTGCGCAGGTGATCGCCCGGCTCGGCCTGCAGGTGACAGCGTCGGATGTCGAGCACCTTGTCCCAGGCGCCCCGCCGGTGGAAGCCGAGGGCGTTGCGGTCCATCGGGTGGTCGAGCGCCATCTCCTCCTCGGTCAGCCAGCGGCGCGCGGCGAAGGCGTACTCCATCTTGTTGCGGTAGCCCTTGCTGGCCGGGGCCCCCAGGGCGGGCTCGAGCTCGAGCTCCAGGCGCCCGATACGTCGGTAGGCGTCGCGCACGAGCGTGGCCTTGGCCTCGAGCTGCGCGGGGTACCGGAGGTGCTGGTAGCTACAGCCGCCGCAGGCCCCGAAGTGCCTACAGAAGGGCACCTGCCGCCTTTCGGCAAAACCGCGGTAGCGCGTTACCTCGCCCTCCTGAAACACGCCCTTCCTCCTGCGCGCCACCACGTCGACGGTGTCGCCCGGCACCGGGCCGCGGGCGAACACGACCGTCCCTTCGGGGTCGCGCCCCACCACGCTGCCTTTGTCGGCGATGCCCGTGATGCTTACCCCGGTGAGCGTCGTGGGTTCTCTGCGTTTTCGTCGGGCCATTGCGGTGCAATGATACCTTGCCCGCATGCAAGACATCCGCGATCGTATCGAGGCCGCCTGGGACAACAGGGAGCTACTCAAGGAGGCCGCCACGCAGGAGGGCATACGGGCCGTTATCGACCGACTCGACAAGGGTCGGCTCCGGGTGGCCGAACCCGACGGTGAGGGCGGCTGGCGCGTGAATCAGTGGGTGAAGAAGGCGGTGGTGCTGTACTTCCCGATCCAGCGGATGGAGACGATCGAGGTGGGTCCCTACGAGTACCACGACAAGATTCCGCTGAAGCGCGACTACGCGGCGCAGGGCGTGCGGGTGGTACCGCCGGCCGTCGCCCGCCACGGTTCGTTCCTGGAGAGCGGGGTGATCATGATGCCGAGCTACGTCAACGTCGGCGCCTACGTCGGCGCCGGCACCATGGTCGACACCTGGGCTACGGTAGGGAGCTGCGCGCAGGTGGGTAAAAACGTGCACCTCTCCGGTGGCGTCGGCCTCGGTGGCGTACTCGAACCCCTGCAGGCCACGCCGACCATCATCGAGGACGACTGTTTCATCGGCTCGCGCGCCATCGTGGTGGAGGGCGTACGCGTGGGCCGAGAGGCGGTACTCGGGGCCAACGTGGTGCTAACCCAGAGCACGCGGATCATCGACGTGACCGGCGGCGAGCCCGAGACCTACCGCGGGGAGGTGCCCCCGCGTTCGGTCGTGATACCGGGTACCTACCCCAAGGAATTTCCGGCCGGCGCTTACCAGGTTGCCTGCGCGCTCATCATCGGTGAACGCACGGAGAGTACGGACAAGAAGACCTCGCTCAACGAGGCGCTACGCGGCTACGGGGTGGCCGTTTAGGCGGCGGCCGCGTGCTCCATCACCACGGCGTGGCGTTCGGATTCGTCCATGTCCATAGGTCGCTTCACCTTGGAGCAGTCTACCGGCAGGCGCACCGTAAAGCGGCTGCCCTGCCCGAGTTCGCTCTCGAGGTCGACGCTGCCCCCGAGTCGCTCGATCACCTTCTTGCAGACCGCCAGCCCGACCCCCGTGCCGTCGTACTGATCGGTGGTGTGTAGCCTGCGGAAAAGCTCGAAGACGTGGGCGTGGTACTCCGCGGCGATGCCGATGCCATTATCGCGGACGCAGACCTCGACGAAGGAGCCGTCGGGCCGGACATCCACCTCCACGGTGGGCATCGGGCTCTGGTTGTACTTGATGCCGTTCTCGATCAGGTTGCGCAGGAGCTGTTGCACGTGAGCGCTCGGTGCGGTTACGGCCGCTTTGCCCGCTACGAGTACGCGGGCGCCCTTCTCGGAGAGCTCCGGCCGCATGCCCTCCACGATCGTGCGGGCTAGCTCGCCGAGGTCGAACGTCTCCGATTCTTTGACCAGGTCGGTGTTGATCTTCGAGAACTCGAGCACGTCGGTTACCAGGTGGTGCATCTGCCGCGCGTTGGCCAGCGCGATGTCGAGGTACTCGTCTACCTGCTCTTTCGCCTCGGCCGGCAAGCGGCGCTGGATGAGGTTCAGGAAGGAGGTTACGTTGCGCAGGGGCGTCTTCAGGTCGTGACTCGCGATGTAGGCGAAGCGCTCGAGCTCCGCGTTGCTGCGGGTGAGGTTTTCGGTTTGCTCGGAGAGTTCGCTCGTACGGGCGGCCACCATGATCTCGAGCAATTCGTTGGAGCGCTTGCGCAGGCGAAGCCGACTCCAGATGAAAGCCGCGGCCGAGGTAACGAGCAACAGCGCCAACCCGAGGATGTATTCGTAGAGGCGTTTGCGCTCGTTGTCCGCCTCGAGCGCGCTCGTGTTGGCGCGCAGCATGGCGATCTCCTGCTTCACCTTTTCGGCCTCGTGGGCCTGCACGAGCGTCTGGATGCTCTCCGCCTGCGATTCTTTGGTCAGGCTATCCTGCAGGGTAAACTTGCGTTCCTGCAGTCGGAGCGCCTCGGCCAAGTTGCCCTGGTTGCGCCGCAGCTCGATGAGCTTCTCCAGGCTGTGAATCACGAGGTAGTGCTCTCCGCGCTCCTTGAACGCGTCGAGGGCGAAGCTCAGGTACTGGTCCGCCTGGGCGTAGTTGCCGTCTTCGAGGTGCAGGCCGCCGATGATCATGCGGGAGCGGGCGATCTTGCTCACGTCGTTGCGCTCCGTGGCGATGCGCAGGCCGCGCAGGGCGGCGTCGTAGGCTTCGTCGGCACGGCCGTTGGCGTGCAGTGCGTCGGCGTAGTTGAGGTACACGTTAAACGACTCGGCCATGCCCTTTTGGTCGGCCACCGGCATGGCCTCGAGGCCCTGTACGGCACGTTCGGCGTAGGTGAGCGACTCCGCGTAGTGCCCCAACTCGAGGTTGGTCGAAGCGGTTGCGTCCAAGGCGCTGACCGCCTGAACCGCCCGTTTCGGGGAGCGGGAAAAATGCTCGGCTGCCTGGGCGAAGTAGGAGATCGCCGCCTCGAAATCTTTGCGGTAGTAGAGGATGTACCCCCGCAGGTAGTCGGCGCGACCGAGCACGAAGGTGGGAACGCGTGCCGGGTCGAAGGTACTGATCGAATCGAGTAGCACCTTGGCGGCCGTGTGGTTGTTGCGGTTGATCTCGAAGCTCCCGAGCGAGAGCACGTAGCGCGCGAGGTGGTCCGAGAGCGTATCGCGCGGTTGGTACGCGTAGGCGAGCTCGCCGATGAACTCGCGCAGCTCGGCGGGGCGCGACATCCGGCTCGCCACCCGTACGGCGGCGGTCAGGGCGGCGGCGGCGAGGTCGGCGTGCTCCGGATCGAAGCCATCGGCGAGTACTTGCCGCGCTTCCGCGAGCGCGTTCGCGTCGGCGGCTTCGCCGCGTTCGCTCTCCTGCAGGTTGGCCTCGATGTCCGCGAAAGCCGATTTGATCACCTCGATGGCGATGCTATCGGCCTGCGGGTCGCGCTGTGCGACGGCGCTCAGCGTTCCCGCCAGACCTACCGCCAGAAGGTAGGTACGGGCTCGATGCGCGCGGTAGCGCAGGCTTGCTTGGACGCGGCTCACTACCCCAGATTATGCAAAGCGTAAGCCAAAGGACCCGACAGTTACACTCCCGGCTATATTTGCCCGCTTCACGGTAGTCGAGCGCCACCACCCTAGAATCTCGTTTTGGCCATGAGTGAGCCTCTCCCTTCAGATCCCCTGCGAAACGTCGTCGTGGTCGTCGCCACCGCCGAGCACGAGCGGCACGCGGACTACATCTGCGACCTCATCGCCGCATCCGCGGCCGCTCGCCGGACCGGCATCGCCCGCCGTGAACCCGCCTACGTCCGCAGCAAGATGGCGGCCGGTAACGCGGTGCTCGCCCTGGACGGCGAGCAACCCGTCGGGTTTTGCTACATCGAGGTCTGGACCCACGAGCGCTACGTGGCCAACTCCGGACTCATCGTAGACCCGAATTACCGCGGTCACCGACTCGCCGAGCGCATCAAGACCGCCGCCTTCAACCTCGCGCGCGATCGCTACCCGGATGCGCGGGTGTTCGGGATCACCACCAACGGCCGGGTCATGGAGATCAACTCCGACCTCGGCTACCGCCCGGTTACCTTCTCCAACCTCACGCAGGACGAAGCTTTTTGGAAGGGCTGCTCGAGCTGCCCGAACTACGACATCCTACAGCGCAACGAACAGAAGATGTGCCTCTGCACCGCCATGCTCGCACCGAGCAAAAACGAGGCACTCGAAATCGTCGAAGCCAAGCGAAACGCCCGACACGAAGCCCGCGAACGGGCCGAGAAGACCTCCACCCGAGCGAAAGGATAGCCCCAGAATCATACGTTATGCCCACGATAGTCCTCGCCTACTCCGGCGGACTCGATACCTCCTACTGCGCGGTCTACCTGTCCAAAGCGCTCGGCTACGACGTGCACGCCGTACTCGTGAACACCGGCGGTTTTAGCGCAAGCGAGATCGAGGAGATCGGCCGGCGGGCGAAGCAGCTGGGGGCCGCGAGGTTCGAGAGCATCGACGCGCGGCCGGCGTACTACGACGGGTGCCTGCGCTACCTCGTTTACGGTAACGTACTGCGGGGCGGGTTGTACCCGATGAGCGTGTCGGCCGAGCGCATGTTTCAGGCGCTGGCGATCATCGAGTACGCCAACCGGGCGGGCGCGACCGCGATCGCGCACGGGAGCACCGGGGCGGGCAACGACCAGGTGCGCTTCGATTACGCCTTCCGGGTGCTCGGGAGCGCGGAGCTCGAGATCGTGACGCCGATCCGCGATCAGCGACTGAGTCGGGAGGCGGAAGTCGCCTTCCTGGAGGAGCACGGGCACCAATTCGACGCCGCCAAGGCGAAGTACTCCATCAACCGGGGGCTCTGGGGTACGAGCGTCGGGGGCGCGGAGACGCTTACCTCCCACCGGGGACTGCCCGAATCGGCCTGGCCTACCCCCGTCACGGGCACCGATTCGCGCCGCGTGGATCTGGTTTTCGAGCGCGGCGAGCTCACCGGCGTAGACGGACGAACCCACGCGGATCCCGTCGCCGCGATCGAGGCGCTGACCCAACTCGCCGCACCCTACGGCGTGGGTCGCGGCATCCACGTCGGCGACACGATCATCGGCATCAAGGGTCGCGTAGGCTTCGAGGCCCCGGCGGCCACGCTCATCATTCGCGCCCACGAGCTGCTCGAGAAACACACCCTCGGCAAGTTCCAACAGCAGTGGAAGCGGCAGCTCGGCGACTTCTACGGGACGATGATTCACGAGAGTCAGTTTCTGGATCCCGTGCTCGCCGACGTCGAGGCCTTTCTCGCGAGCTCGCAGCGCACGGTCTCCGGTACCGTCCACCTCGAACTCCATCCCCGCCGCTTCGAGTTGCTCGGCGTCACGAGCCCCTTCGACATCATGCAGGCCCAAGGCGGGCAGTACGGCGAAACGCAGGGTTCGTGGAGCGGGCAAGACGTGCGTGGCTTTACCAAGATCCTCGCTAATTCGGCGCGCATGTCGAGGGCCGTCGCAAACGCCGAATCGTGAGCAACGCTCCCGCAAAACGCACCGTCGCCATCGTCGGCGCCGCCGGCTACACCGGGGGCGAGGCCCTCGACATCCTGCTCGGTCACCCCGGGTTCGAAGTCGTGTGCGCCCAGAGCAACTCGCAGGCCGGTAAGCGCGTCGACGAGTTGCACCCCCGCCTGCGCGGCCGCACGCAGCTGGCTTTCGCCAAAACCGTGGAGACACCCGCGGATGCGTGGCTCCTCTGCACCGGGCACGGGCGGGCGGCGCAGTACCTGATCGATAACCCGCTGCCGGGGGAGACCAAGGTCGTCGACCTGAGTCGCGACTTCCGCCTGGCGGGGGAGCACGACTTCGTGTACGGGCTACCCGAGGCGTTCGCCGACGACATCCGGGGCGCCCGGGCGGTCGCGAACCCCGGCTGTTTCGCCACGGCCATCCAGCTCGCGCTCCTACCCTTGGCGAGGGCGGGTTTGCTCGAGCACCCGGTGTCGATCACGGCCGTCACCGGCAGCACGGGCGCCGGTCAGGCCCCCTCCCCCACCACGCACTTCAGCTGGCGTGCCGACAACCTGAGCGTGTACAAACCCTTCACCCACCAGCACCTCGACGAGATCCGCCGCACGCTCGGCCGGGTGGCGCCGAACGGCGGCGATGATGCGGGCGCGCGGGTACCCGCCTTACACTTTGTACCCGTCCGCGGAGACTTCGCGAGGGGGATCTTCTGCGTGGCGCAGACGCCGACGGGCCTCAGCCAGTCCGATGTCGACGAGTTGTACGCGGCGGCGTACGCGCGGAGCCCCCGCACCTTCCACACCACCGCTAACCCGGATCTACAGCAGGTGGTCCGCACCGACAACGCGCTCGTGCATCCGATCGTGAAGGATGGGCAGTTGGGGGTTATTAGCGTGCTCGATAATTTGCGCAAGGGCGCTAGCGGTCAGGCGGTCGAGAATTTGGAGTTGATGTTCGCGGGGTAACCGCTCACCGCAAAGCTTCCAAAATGTCTTTAGGTAACAGGTGAGTACCAGCGCTCTCGGTCGCGAGCGAGCGCGCGGCAACGGCCGTCCGTACCTGTTCGCCGCGGTAGAAGGGAAGCGTTGGTGCGAGTTCCCGCAGGCGGGCGTGCAGCCGTTGCCCGTCGCCGAGGTCCGACCACGTACACTCCAGTAAAAGGAGTTCGGTGCCGTCGCGACTCCTGGCCACGCCGTCTACCTCGACCTGCTTTCCGTCCGCGGTTCGCCCCCACCACCTTTCGCAAGCGCCAAATTGTTCCCCTAGAGATCCGCGTGCGACGGCGCTGCGACAAAGCGACTCCCACTGCGGCCCGATAAAGCCGGGCAGTGCGCCCACGATCTCTCCGTAGACGAGCTCCGCTCGACCCTCGCCGATGAGGCTGGCGTTCGGTACGATGAAGCGGTTAAAGAAGCGAAGGAATGGATCGGCGATTCCGTACAGCGTTCGGTTGCCCTTGCGCAACGCCTCCCCGTAGGGTCGCTCCCGCCGAACGTACCCGAGATTAATGAGCTGATTGAGCGGGCGTGCGAGGTCGGCAGCCGGCTTACCGAGGCGTCCGCCGAGCTCAGATATCCGGTTGGAGCCACCCGCGATGAGGGTGAGGATGGAGAGCGGTTGGGCGACCTGCGAAACATCGTCCGTGAGCAGTCGCCGGGGCTCATCGCGCAGAAGCGAAACCGGCCGCAGCAGTAGGTCCGTAATCGCCTCTCGCAGGCTACCGTAGTTAGATCGAAGCTCCCAGTAGCGGGGCACACCCCCCCAGATGCTAAATTCGGTGATGACCTCCGCTGGCGTCGAGGACTGCAGGTGTTCAGCCAAGTAGCCGGCCAGCAGAGGTTCGACTTTTAGAATCTGGTCTGCTCGACCGTAAAGCGGAGCGCTCGCCGACAGTACGGTTCGCTCCATCATCCGCTGGGAGGAACCACAAACCACCAGATCGAACGGTAGCGCACCGCGGTCTTCGAGGACGTTTTGAAGGACGCTCGCCAACGATCGGTCGCTCTCGACTAAGTACGGGAACTCATCGAGGGCCAGCGTGTACCGCTCGCCACCACGGCCGACGAGCGCGCGGAAGAAGGCGTCCCAGTCGGGATACACCCCCAGATCGAAACCCGGAAATCGCGTCGCAATCGTACGGGCGAGCAAACTCCGCTGGAGAGCCGCTTCGCCTTCTACTGCTTGATGATAGATGACTGCCGACCCCAGAGCGTGTTGCAGTAGTGTACTCTTCCCGCAACGCCTACGCCCGTACACAACGATGAACTGCTGCCTCTCCGAAGAGAGGGCCTGCTTGAAAGCAGCGAGTTCGGCGAGGCGATTGTAGAACATGATTCAAAACTACTGGGAATACCAACTACTGGTTTCCACTTCCACTGGTTAGAGCTACCACTCCTCTGGCCAGGCATCCAACTCCTACCTTCTACCTTCCCGCTCAATCCCGATTATGCGCCCCTACGATGTTTACTCCCAGTACCCAGTTACTCCCGTAAGCGGACACGGCTTTCGTGTAACCCTCGACGACGGACGCGAGATCCTCGATTTTTACGGCGGGCACGCCGTGGTGAGCATCGGCCACGCGCACCCGAGCTACGTCCAGGCCATCGAGGAGCAAGTCGGTAAGCTCGGTTTCTACTCGAACGCCGTGCGCAATCCCCTCCAGCTTGAGCTCGCCAACCTACTCGGCGAGGTGAGCGGACTCGAGGACTACCGACTTTTTCTGGTCAACTCCGGCGCGGAGGCCAACGAGAACGCCCTCAAGCTCGCCGCCTGGGAAACCGGACGCGGCAGCGTGTTGGCGTTCGGTCGCGGCTGGCACGGCCGCACCAGCGCGGCGGTGAGCGTGACGGACGATCCGCCGATCAAATCGCCGATCAACCACGGGGTGCCCACCGAGTGGCTCCCGCTCAACGACGGCGGAGCGGCCGCCGCGCGCATCGCGGAGGGGGATCTGGCCGCCGTGATCGTGGAAGGCATCCAGGGCATTGGCGGGATCCACGTGCCGGACCCTGAGTTTTTACAAGTTTTGGCGGAAGCCTGCAAAAAGGCTGGCACCTGCTTGATTCTGGACGAGATCCAGAGCGGCTACGGGCGCTCGGGGAAGTTTTTCGCCTTCCAGCACGCGGCCGGTGTGGAGCCCGATCTGGTGACCGTCGCCAAGGGGATGGGCAACGGATTCCCGATCGGGGGCGTGCTCATCCACCCCCGGCTCGCGGAGCGGAAGGGCTCGCTCGGCACCACGTTCGGCGGCAATCACCTCGCCTGCGCGGCGGGTATTGCGGTACTCGAAGTGCTCCGAGACGAGGGCCTCTGCGAGAATGCCGCCGTCCAGGGAGCGTATTTACTCAACGCCTTGCGGCAGAACACCGCCCTGCGCGACGTGCGCGGGCGTGGCCTGATGATCGGCTTCGAGGTCGGGACCGACGGCCCGGCCCTCCGCAAGAAACTACTGCTGAAAGACGGCGTATTCGTAGGCTCCGCCAAGGATCCCGCGACAATTCGTCTGCTGCCCCCGCTCGTGGTCGACCGGTCAGCCTGCGATGAGCTACTTTCCGCCCTGGCGAAGCGGCTCGGAGCCGATGCGCCGAGCCCCGCCCCGCCCGCTACCCACGCCGTGTGACGAATTTCTTCCAAGCGCCGGACCGCGCTACGATCGACGAACTCCTCGATGCCGCCGCGGCTTACAAAGCGCGACCCGGCTCGGACGCTGGCCTCGGTGCGGGTCGCACGCTGGTGCAGGTGTACATGAACCCGAGCTTGCGGACGCGACTCAGTACGGAGGTAGCCGCGCGCCGGCTCGGGCTGCACGTGAGCACCATCGACACCGGTTCGGCCTGGGGACTGGAGTTCGAGGACGGCGTACAAATGGACGGCTTTACGGCCGAGCACGTACGTGAGGCCGCGGCGGTGATCAGCCAGTACGCGACCCTCATCGGACTGCGGACCTTCGCCGGACTGCAAGATCGCGCCTCCGACCACGCGGACCGGATGCTCACCCAGTTTGCGGCCAACGCGTCGGTCCCGATGGTGAGCCTGGAGAGCGCGACGCGCCACCCGCTGCAAAGTCTGACCGACATGCTCACCATCCGCGAACACCGCCGCACCGAGCGGCCGAAGATCGTCCTCACCTGGGCGCCCCACCCCCGCGCCCTCCCCCAGGCCGTGGCCAACAGCTTCGCCGAGTGGGCGCTGGCTAGCGGCTACGACCTAACCGTTGCCGCCCCGCCGGGCTGCGAGCTCGACGCGCGCTTCACGGCGGGCGCCGTACTCACCAACGACCAGGACGCAGCCCTCGAGGGGGCCGATTTCGTGTACGCCAAAAACTGGTCGAGCACCCGGCAGTACGGTAAGATCGTGCACGGTTACGAAGACTGGGAGCTGACCGCCGCGAAGATGGCGCGCACTAACCGGGGCCGTTTTATGCATTGCCTACCCGTGCGGCGCAACGTCGTGGTGGCCGATGCGGTGCTCGACTCCCCCGCCAGCCTCGTGATCGAGCAAGCCGGGAACCGCCAGTGGGCTGCCCAGGCGGCGCTCGCCTACCTGCTGCGCGCATGAGCGATATCCTGGTCGCAAAAGTCGGCGGGCGCCTCGTCGAAGACGAGCCAATCCGTCACCGTTTACTCGATGAGTTGGCCGGTTTACGGCATTCCGACGAGCGAGCCGGTCCACAGTCTCCAATCGTGCTCGTACACGGCGGCGGCGGTATGGCGAGTGCCATCAGTCGCCAACTCGGTTTCGAGCCCCGCATGATCGACGGCCGTCGGGTTACCGGACCGGACGACTTGAGGGTGGCGGTCATGGTTTACGCCGGGTGGATGAACAAGCTGCTCGTAGCGGAGCTACAGGCGAGAGGCCGGGCGGCCCTCGGCCTGAGCGGAGCCGACGGCGACCTGGTGCGCGCCCACCGCCGCCCGGTTACCCCCGCCGGCGTGGACTTCGGCTTCGTGGGCGACGTAGACGGCGTCAATGCGGAGCTGCTGCAAAACGTGCTCGACATCGGGTTGACCCCGGTAATCTGCGCGCTGAGTCACGATGGCCGGGGGCAACTCCTCAACACCAACGCCGACACCATCGCCACCGAGGTGGCGCGGGCGTTAACGGCTTCCGGTCGGAGCGTCCGCTTCCACGGCTACCTCGACAAGCCCGGCGTCCTGCTCGACGCCGACGACGAAGCCAGTCTGTTGGCCGAATTGGACGGGGCGCGCTACGCCGAGCTCCGGAGCGACGGCCGGGTCCACTCCGGCATGCTCCCCAAGCTCGATACGGCCTTCGGGTTACTGCGGGCGGGCGTGGCGGAAGTGCGTCTGCGTGGCGTCGGACACGAGGGTACTCTTCTGCGCGAGTAGGACCACCCACGCCGGTGGCTCGCCTAGATTTGCCCGTGTATGTACGCGAATCCCAACCTGCTCGTCGACGCAGGCCAACTCGACCGAGGTCACGTTTGCTTCGCCGCGCCGAGCAATATTGCGCTGATTAAGTACTGGGGCAAGCACGGGCGGCAGCTACCCCGCAACCCGAACGCGAGCTTCACGCTCACCGTGGCGCGCACGATCACCGAGCTGGGTTGGGCGCCGCGCGGGAGCGACGACGTCTCGCCGGTGCAGTTGCGCCTGTACTTCGACGGGGAGGAGCGACCCGAGTTCGCGGGGCGCATCCAGCGGTACCTGCACTCGCTGCGCGAGGTGTATCCGTTCACGGCGCAGTTCGCCTGGACGGTCCGCACGCGCAACACCTTCCCGCACGGGGCGGGCATCGCCAGCTCGGCCTCGGCCTTCGCGGCCATCGCCGCGTGCCTCACCGAGCTCGAGGCCCGTTGGTTCGAGCCGCTCGGCGAGCCGGAGCGCCGCCGCAAATCGAGTTACCTCGCGCGGTTGGGCAGCGGCAGTGCGGGGCGCAGCGTTTTCGCGAAAGCGGCGGCCTGGGGGGAGTCCTCCAACCTACCCGGGAGCTCCGACGAATACGCGGTACCCCTGGAGGATGCGTTGCACGGGAGCTTCGCGGACTACCAGGACAGCATCCTACTGGTTAGCGAGGCGGAAAAGGCGGTGAGCTCGAGCGCCGGGCACGGTCTGATGGACCAGCACCCCTACGCCGACGAGCGCTACCGGGTAGCGACGCGCCGTTTCGAGCGCTTACTGGAAGTTCTACGACGCGGCGAGCTCGACGACTTTTGCACACTCGTCGAGGCCGATGCGCTCGACCTGCACGCCCTCATGATGCAGAGCACGCCGCCTTACTTGCTCATTCGGCCCGGGACCCTCGCCCTCATCGAGGCGGTGCGCCGCTTTCGCGAAAACACGAAATTACCGGTTTGCTTTACCCTGGACGCAGGTCCGAATGTACATTTACTCTATCCGAAATCGATTACGGCTCAGGTGGATGAATGGTTGGAAAGCAAGGAGGTAGCTCAACACTTCGGCGCGCGCATCAACGACCACGTCGGAGGTGGTCCGGCTCCCGCGCGCCTACTGGAAACGGTACGGGTGTGAAGGGCGGTCTGCTGCTTTTGGGCGCGGTGATGGCGGTGGGGTGTTCCGTTTTGCGCAAGCCGCCCGGCGACCTTCCGGAGTTGTCTAATCCTGCGTTATCGAGGAAGCTCGGCTGGTTACTAACCTACGACGTCCCCCTGATTAGCGTAGACAGCCTGGCGCACGCGCGGGAGATTGTTATTTTCGACGCACGAGAGTCGAGCGAGTACGCCGTCAGTCACCTGGCGGGCGCACGGCGGATCGAACCGGGAGGACCTCTCCCCGGCTGGACGGATTCGATGGCGCGGACAACTCCGCTCGCCGTCTACTGTTCCGTCGGCTACCGGAGTGAAAATTTAGTACGTACCCTGCGGCAGGCCGGTTTCACGCGAGTGAGCAACCTGTACGGCAGCATCTTCGAATGGGTGGACCGCGGATACCCCGTGGTCGATTCTACCGGGCGGGAGACCGACCGGTTACATACCTACAGCAAAAGTTGGGGCGAGCTCGTGGAGAGCCCCCGCATCGAAAAAGTCTACGGACCATGAACAGCAGCGAAACGCAAGTCAACGACCTCTTCGAGCGCCGGACCGGCGACATGGGGCCACTCGGGCAGTACGCCGAGTTCGGTCACGGCTACTACTTCTTCCCCGAGCTCGAAGGCGAGCTCGGGCCCCGCATGCATTTCCGCGGCCGCGAGGTGGTGATGTGGAGCGTCAACAACTACCTCGGACTCGGCAACCACCCCGAGGTACGCAAGGTCGACGCGGAAGCCGCGGCCGAGTACGGCCTCGCCTACCCAATGGGCTCGCGGATGATGTCCGGCGAGACGGCCAAGCACACCGAGCTCGAGCGGCAACTCGCCGAGTTCTCGCAGAAGGAGGCGAGTCTGCTGCTCAACTTCGGCTACCAGGGCATTCTGTCGATCGTCGACTCGATGCTCGACCGACGCGACGTGGTCGTGTACGACAAAGATTGCCACGCCTGCATCTACGACGGGATCCGCCTGCACATCGGGGGCCGTTTCGCCTTCGAGCACAACGACATCGCGAGCCTGGAGCAACAGCTCAAAAAGGCGCAAGTGAAGGCCGAGAGTACCGGTGGCGGGATCCTCGTGATCAGCGAGGGGGTGTTCGGGATGCGCGGTCAGCAGGGCATCCTCAAGGAGATCGTCGGACTGAAGGAGAGGTACAATTTCCGCTTCCTCGTCGACGACGCGCACGGCTTCGGTGTGCTCGGCGAGACGGGGGCCGGCGCCGGTGAAGCGCAGGGCGTGCAGGACGGTATCGACCTGTACTTCGGCACCTTCGCCAAGTCGATGGCCTCGATCGGGGCCTTCGTGAGCGGCCGGGCCGACGTGATCAGGTTTCTCAAGTACACGATGCGCTCGCAGATTTACGCGAAGTCGCTCCCGATGCCCCTGGTGATCGGCGCGATGAAGCGCCTCGAGATGCTCCGCACGATGCCCGAGCTGCGCGAGCGGCTATGGGCGAACGTGCGGAGCCTGCAGGCCGGTCTGCGCGAGCGCGGCTACGACATCGGGATCACGAGCTCCTGCGTGACGCCCGTATTCATGAAGGGCACGCTCGGTGAGGCCACCGAGCTCGTGAAGGACCTGCGCGCCAACCACGGTATCTTCTGCTCGATGGTGGTCTACCCCGTGGTCCCGAAAGGCGTGGTGCTCCTGCGCCTGATCCCGACGGCCGCGCACACCGAGGCCGAGATCGTCGAGACCCTCGACGCCTTCGACGCCGTGCGCGCGAAGCTGGAGAGCGGTACCTATGCGGAACTGGCGCCCGACATGTTGAAGGCCGCCGAGGTGTAAACTGCAGCATGAATATTTCAGGGATACAGCAACTCGGGGTGGGCGTCGTCAACGCCAACGTGGCCTACGCCTGGTACCGCACGCACTTCGGGGCCGCCGTGCAGGTGTTCGCCGATGAGGCGGTGGCCGAATTGATGGGACCTTACACGCAGCACGAGGCGCGCAAGCGCTACGCAATCCTCGCCGTGAATATGCGGGGCGGTGGCGGTTTCGAGATCTGGCAGTACACCGAGCGCACGCCGCAGCCGCCGAGCTTCGAGCCTTCGGTGGGCGACCTCGGTATTTTCGGGGGAAAGTTGAAGTGTACCGATGCGTACGTGGCGCGGCACTTTCTGCTCCGGCGGGGTGCGGACCTGATCGGTGAGGTCACGCACCGCCCGGACAACCGCTCGAGCTTCTGGGTGCGGGACCTGTACGGGAATCCCTATGAAGTGGTCGAATCCTACAGTCACTTCGTGCACAAGAAGCACCCCTTCGGTGGGGTATTCGGAGCGGTGATCGGGGTTTCGAACGTGAGTAAGTCCATTGCCTTCTACGGCGACGTACTCGGCTACGACCAGGTGATCTTCGATACCGAGGATCCCGGCGCGCTAGCGGCATTGCCTGGCGGTGACCGGCCGGTGCGGCGGGTACTGCTCCGCCCGAGCAAACCGCGCACGGGGGCTTTCGCGCCCTTACTCGGGCGAAGCGAGATCGAGCTCGTGCAAACGCCGGGCTACGCGGGACGCAAGATCTTCGAAGGTCGCGACTGGGGTGACCTCGGGTTCATCCACCTCTGCTTCGACGTGCGCGGTATGGACGACCTAAAGGCCTTGGCCGCCGACTACGGCTCCCCCTTCACCGTGGACTCGGGCGATAGTTTCGACATGGGCGATGCCGCGGGGCGGTTTGCCTACGTAGAGGATCCGGACGGTGCGCTGATCGAGTTTGTGGAAACGCACAAATTGCCGCTGGTTAAGCGGTTTGGTTGGGGGCTAGATCTGCGGGGGCGGAAGGGGAATCGGAGCTTACCGCGTTGGATTTTGCGGGGGTTGGAGCTCTGACTAACCCCCATGGCTAGACCTTAGGTTCCTCGGCTTTTGTGTGAACCGACCAAGTCCCGGGGCCAGGTCACCACCCCGGCACCAAATTCAACCCAAAACGCCAACTCCCCCCCTCCATATTCACCACCCTAGCGTAGTAAGGCTCCACCACCAACGCCCCGAGCACGTTCGCCCGCAAACTGACGCCCGCCGTTACTACCGGCCGACTCAAACTCGCGAAATCGCTACCGGCAGAGGGCGTCACACCCTCCGCGTTACCGTCCTTGAGCCGGTAGTACGAGCGCACATCCGCGAAACTATCGTAGGCCAAACCCGCATCCACGAAGGCCGTAAGCTCCGTGTACAGGTACGGGAAATTGATTAGCCCGAGCTTCTTCGGCCCGGTAAAGGGCATGCGGACCTCGAAGTTCGCCACCGCCAGCTTGTTCCCGGTGAGGGCGTTAAAATTGAAATCATTCTGCGCGGCCAACTCCCCGAACGCACCGTTGCCGTTGAGCCCCCGTACGTACTGCATGTTACCCACGTAAAACGGGTACGCCAGCTGGTTGTCGCGGTCGAGCCCGTACCTCCCGTAGTGCACAAAACGGGCGGCGAGCGTAACCGGGGCGAACCGCTGGTACACCCGCCCGTCCACGGTGGTTTCGGTGTAGTTGTAGTCCCCGAAATAGCGCGCGACGCCTAGGCGGTAGCGGTACCCCTGCAGGGGTGAGGCGAGTCCGAAGCTGGAGTTATCGCCCACGAGGGCGGTCGATACACTACCGAGGGTAAAGCCATCCGGCGCACTCTCGCGATCGCGGTTGCGGTCCTGGGCGAGCAGGCGCCCAACGGGATCGTAGTACAGCGCCACCCGATCGTCGCGGAAGCTGTAGCGCGCGAAACTCGCACCCGCTTCCACCCGCGTCGTTCGCGAAAAGGGATAGTCGACGAAGCCCCCCAAACGATCTTCGAAGATCCGCCGCTCGAGCAGGTCGTAGCGCAAGGCTTCGAAAGTCGTGCCCGGCACGGTGTCGAGCCTACCCTGAGGATTGAAAGCGCCCGTCTGGTAAGGCTGGTGTCCGAGGCTAAACCCGTACCCGAGCGTGTGCTCCCGATCGATGTAGGCCAGCTGCGCCCCGAAATCGTAGATCTGCCCGTTCAGGCTTCCGGCCGCAAAAATCTGCCGGTTGCCGAGCACGTCACTGAAGAGCGCCTGTACGCCACCGGCACCGCCGGCCTGCGTTCCTAAGCTCGGATTACCGACGTTGGTCCCGACCCCTACTCCACCGCCGATGAAGTCGAGTTTGAAGGGATTGCGCAGCTCGACGTAGGAGTAGTCTAGCTGGCTTCCGCCAAAACCGGTGTCGGGCGTCACGGTCGCGAGCTCCGGATTGGGTAGGTACGGCCGGTCGCGCAGGGAATTATCCACCCGCAGAGGGACCTTCTTGTTGAGCGTCGGCAGGGTAGCCGGATCGAGGTCTACAGACTGATCGTCGACCACGGGCTCGTTGAGGAAGTCACGACCTTTCGCCGAGTAGATCTCGTACTTGCCGTCGTTTAGGTAGGTGTAAGCAATCCGGTCGCGGCGCGGACTCACGCTAATGGCCGGCGCGTAGGCCGTAATCCCGCTAACGCCCGTAACGGCCCGCGTGAGCCGAAACAGCGAATCCGTCGCGGGAGCGTAGCGGTACATATCGCGGTAGCCGTCGGCGTTGCTCACGAACACGATGTCGCCCCCGCTATCGAAGCCGGGGTTCAGGTTATCGGCGCCCGGAAACACGTCTACGGTCTTCACGGCTCCCGAAGCGAGATCTAGGGTGGCGATGTCGAAACCGGTTGAAGCGCCGAGGCGCGCGCTGTCGGCAGCGGGGCTGTGGTCCTGCGCGAACACGAGTCGCTCACCGCGTGCGTCCCAGGAGGGCAGCAGCTCGCTGGCCCAGCTATCGGTGAGCTGGGTGATCTTCTCCGACTCGAGGTCGAAAGCGTACAAATCGACCTGACCTTCCACGAGTCCTGCGACGACGATGGTTTTCCCGTCGGGACTCCAGGTCGGATTGTCGAAAGCCTGCACCCCGTCGAGCTCGTACTCAGCCACCGTCTTACCCTTCTCCACCTCGTTGACGAGCAGGACGTTGCGCCCCTTACTGACCCCGACGAACGCGAATTGCTTCGAATTCGGGCTCCAGGTACCGGCCGACTCTACGTAAGCGAAATCGTCGATGTGCCCCGCGCGCGTTTTTTGAGTCACCTGGCGAATCACCTCGCCCGTGCGCGCGTCGGCGAGGAAGAGATCGATCGAGAAGAGATTCTTCTCGGAGAGGTAAATCACGTAGCGCCCGTCCGGACTCACCTGGGGTGCGATATTGAGGTTGCCGCCCCGCCGATCGTCGATCAGTAGCTTACCCGGGACCCCGAGGCTGTCGCGAGCGTCGACGTAGGGTTGGTACTCGCGCTTTATGGCCTGTACCCACAGGTCGGACAGTTCGTCGAGACTCATGTGGAGCTCCTCTCGCACGGCGCGCTCCAGACCGATTTTGGCCGTGCTCTCGAACAGCGGACGAATGATCTGGTCGCCCTGCATCCCGGTCAGAAACGCCCACCAGGCCTGCCCCCAACGGTAGGGGAAGTACTTCGGGTTGTTCAGCTTTTTCATCGTGGGCACGTCGTCATTGAGCACCGCGTCGCGCATCCACATACTGGTGTGGGCGTCGACGCGCCCGATGCTCAGGTACTCCGCCAGGCCTTCGACCATCCACAGTGGCAGGTTGCTGAGGTTGCGCAGGTTGGTGGAATCACCGTTGATGATGATGTCGTACTGGAAGGCGTGCACGAGCTCGTGTCCGAGCACGTGGTCGGTCTGGTGGTTCGACATCGCGAACGGATAGATCACCCGATTCTTGAAGGCCTCGGTTACCCCCCCGGTACCGGCGCTAATGCTGCCGCTAATCGCGTTCGTCTGCTGAAAATCGGCGTGGTCGCTGTACAGCAGCATCAGGTTGCGCTGCGGGAGGGTGTCGCGCAGCACGTTCTGGTGCATCCCGTACCACTCTTCGGAGAGCTTTCCGATCCAATCGACGCGTACGCTGTCGCCGAGGTAGTTGTAAATCTCGAAGTGGGGCGTCTGGTAGGTCTTCCAGTCGAAGCGCTCGTAGCGCGGTTTATTCTGACCGAAATACTGGGCGGATGCGGTCGGAGTACAGAGTAGGAGCCCGATTATGGTAAGGAGGGCCGTACAGGAGTTGCGGACGGGCATGGCGTTAATTTGGGGGCGTGCGCACCTAGCTCCGGCACGCACGTCATAAACGCATTCGTCTTTTAATCAGTACGTTAAGATCTTATGAAGGAGGTTAAATCCGCGTTAAAACACATTTTGTGTCTAGCCATCCCGCTGCTATCTACGCCCGTGCTTTCGCAAAACACCTCCCAGTCGGCCGGAGCGCTCACCCCCTTCGAGCGTGACACGCTCGCCAGCGCCACCTACGCGGAGGCCATCGACTATTATCGCGTTTTGGCGGAAGCCTACCCGGCCCTGACGAGCCTCGACAGTATCGGCGAAACGGATATCGGCGAGCCACTCCTGGCCTTCTCGATCGGCACCGGCGGGGCGCCGTACTTCCTCATCAACAACGGTATCCACGCCGGCGAACCCTGCGGAGTGGACGCGAGTATGATGCTCGCGCGAAAACTGCTCGCCACCGACTACCTCTCCCCCGCCCTCGACTCCGGCACCGTCGTGATCGTTCCCGCCCTTAACGTGGGCGGGATGCTGAACCGCGGGGGCGGCACGCGGGCCAACCAAAACGGACCGAGGGCGTACGGTTTTCGCGGGAACGCGCGCAATTTGGACCTCAACCGCGATTTCATGAAGCAAGACAGTCGCAACGTGCAGGCACTCACGCGACTGATCGCGCGGCTCTCGCCGGACGTCTTCGTCGACACGCACACCACCAACGGGGCGGACTATCAGTACGCGATGACGGTGATCGAGACGCAGGCCGATAAGCTCGGGCCGGTACTAGGACCCTACCTGCACGACGTAATGACTCCCGCGCTATTCACGGCGGTGGAGGATGCCGGTTATCCGATCTGTCCTTACGTATACAGCGCGGGGGTACCGCAGGAGGGGGGGATTTACGCCTTCATCGAGACACCACGGTACTCGACGGGCTACGCGGCGCTGTTCGGGACCCTATCCTTCGTTACGGAAGCACACATGCTCAAGCCCTTCGCCGTGCGGGTGCGGGCCACCGAGGCGTTCTTGGAAGCGGCCCTCGGATTCTGGTCGGCGCGCCGAAGCGAGATCGCAGCGCTACGTCGGGGGAATGCGACGGCCCTGCGCGCGGCCGACAGTACCGTACTTACGTGGGCGGTCGATACGACGCGCGCGGATACGTTGGCCTTCCGGGGGTACGCGCCGATCCGCGAGCCTTCGGCCGTGACGGGTGCCGAGCGTTTGCGCTACGACGGACAGCAGCCGCAGACGGTCGCTACCCCCGTCTATGCTTACGCAAAACCCCTGGTCAGCGTCCGTACACCGCGCTACTACTTCGTACCGGCGGCCTACCGGGAGCTCGTGGAGGATTTGGCGGCGCATGGGGTGTCCTCGCGGTACGTGCGGGATACCTCGCTAACGGCCGTCGCGTACACGCTACGGGAGTATCAAACGCGGGCTACGGCGTACGAGGGGCATTACCTACACTACGGCATCGAGGTGGATACAGCACACGAGCGCCCGGGCGACGTGTCTGGGTACTTGGTACCGGTCGACCAAACGGCGCAGCGGCTCATCGTTGCCGCGCTCGAGCCGACTGCGCCCGACGGCTACTTCGCCTGGGGTGTTTTCGACGGCCACCTGCAGCGCAAGGAGCACTATTCGGCCTACGTATTCGAAGAAACGGCGGCAGCCCTGTTGGCTGCGGATGGAGAACTGAAGAAATCGTTCGAGGGGCGTAAGGCTACCGACGTGCGCTTTCGGGAAGATCCGGGGGCACAGTTGGACTGGCTCTACGAGCGAAGCGGGTTAGCGGAGCTGAACTACGGTCGGTACCCGATTTTAAGGATAGAGTGAACGGCGTACGGAAGGATAGTTCACGTGAGCGATGACAGCGAGACGACGCTGGCGAGCCGAGCGAGCCTAGCTATTACAAGCACTATTCTTTTCGAGGTTGGGGTTCGTATCGATCTCGTACTGCGGGTAGGGCCACCGGTCGTCGCAGGGATCGTAACCGCTCGGGCCGAGCACGTCTTCCGCTCTACCGGTGCGTCGGAGGTCCCACAAACGGTGACCGCCCTCCAGGGCGAGCTCCACGAAGCGCTCCTGGAGGATCGCGTCTAAGTAGTTGCCCTCCGTTAGCTCCTCGAGGGGGGGGAGGCCGGCGCGGGTGCGTACCTGGTTGAGCCACCGCGTTGCTTCGGCGAAGTTACCTTGCGCGGCGGCGGCCTCGGCGGCGATGAGCACCACCTCGGAGGTTCTGATGATGTGCAACGGATCGGTTTGCGCGTTGAAGGCGGACTGAAAGTCTCGGTACTTGAGCCCGTACGGCTGATTCGCGACGGAGGTATCGATCGTTTGGGCGAAGCGCGCGTCGTTCGGTTCGAAGGCGTTGATGAGTGCGGGACTCGGGCTTATTTCGTAGCGGCCGTTCAGGCTGCGGGGACCGTAGATAAATGCGAATTGATTTCCGTCGACGGCGGCGTACTCGATCTTGAACAGATCGTCTTTCAAGAAGGGAAGCGTTGTGAGGTCGAAACTGTCGCTACCGAGCGTAGCGATAGCTAGTTCGTACGCGCTCGCGTAGTTGCCCCGCAGCAGTGCCACGCGGGCGCGGAGGCCGTTTGCGGCGGCCGCCGACATGGTGAGCGACTCGCGCGGGTCGATGCGTTTTGCCGCAAAGGCGAGATCGGCCTCGATCTGCTCGTAGACTTCGGACTGCGAGCTGCTCGTTACCAAGAGCTGATCACCGGCCGAGGTAGTTGGCGTAAAAACGAGTGGCACGTTCACCCAGCCCTGCGTGAGGTAGAGGTACGCCAATGCTCTGGCAAAACGTGCCTCTCCCTCGAGGCTCTCGCGGCGTTCGGGAGTCAGTCTTTCGTCCTCGGCGAGCGCGAGGTTGGAGATGAAGGCATTCGACGTATTGATGACCTGGTAGAAATCGGCGAAGAAGCCCGTCATCGTCACGTTGGACGGCTGCACGTTGTAGCCCGCGAACTCGGCGCGCGTGGGGAAGGTACCCGTGAAGTTGGCCTCATCCGAGAAGTACTGCCAGGAGCCTAGGTAGCCATCGAAGGCGTTCGTAATCTGAAGTCGATCGTAAATGCCGGTACGGGCGGTTTGCGCGCTCGTTAGGTCGGTGATGGCCGTTTCGTAAGCGAACGAATCCGTAGGCTGGACGTCTTCGAAGTCGTATGCGGTACACCCGGTCAAAAAGGTGAGCGCTCCGAGACCGAATGCTCCTACGGTGTAGTAGAGATGACGCATGCGCATGGTAGTCGAAGGGTTGTCGTTTGGTGAAGGTGGGGAGAGGTGAAACTAGAAGCCCAAGTTGATCCCAACTTGTACGGTCCGCGCCTGTGGGTAGGTCAGGAAGTCGGTACCGAGGGCCACGTTGTTGTTTCCTAAGAAGTTAACCTCGGGATCGTACCAGCTGTAGTTGTTCCAGTTGATCAGATTCGTACTCTGCGCGTAGATCTGGATGGACTGCAAACCCCGAGCTTTGATCAACTCCGAGTCGAGGGTGTAGGTAAGATTCAGGGTCTTCAGTCGTACGAAGGATCCATCCTCGACGAACCGGTCGCTGGTCCGGCGATTGTTGATGTCTATAGCGCCGCGGCCGATACGTGGGAATCTGTCACCGTTTCCGGCCCCACGCTCCTCCCTCCACGCCCCTTTGTAAGCCCGCTGGGTGGGGGCGAATACACCGTTGAGGCCTTCGGAGAACGAGGTGTTGGTGTTGTAGACCTGGTTCCCGAGGCTGAACTGGAAGAAGGCGCTCAATTCGAATGATCTCCAGGTAATAACGTTGTTTATACCTCCCGTCCATTTGGGCAAGGCTTGCCCGATGAACGTGCGGTCCGCGTCGTTGATGACGCCGTTGCCGTCGAGATCCTTGAAGCGAAAGTCTCCGGGGCCGACGTTGCGCGTGCCCTCGGCGGCGGCTGGCCGCGGTCCGGCCTCCACTTCCTCTTCGTTTTGGAACAGACCGTCGGTAACGTAGCCGTAGAAGGCGCCCAGGGGTTGGCCTACGGCCACGCGGGTAGCGAAACCACCGGCGTCAAACGGTTGGTCCTCGAAGAGGGTCACGACTTCGTTTTCGTTGTACGCCGCCGTGAAATCGTGGCGTAAGCGGATGCCTTCGGCCTCGATGGGGATCAAGGTTACCGAAGCTTCGAACCCTCGATTTCGCACGTTTCCAATATTTTGGAACACGGACGCGAATCCGGAGGTAGTCGGGATCGGCCGGTTGAGCAAAAGATCCGACGTACTCTTCTGGTAGACGCCCAGCGAAGCGGAGACGCGATTCTCGAGGAGCGTAGCGTCGATACCGATGTCGGTGGTCGCGGTGGTCTCCCAACGCAGGTCTGGGTTACCGATCTGCAGCGGTGCGGCGCCCCGGGTGGTCAGGTACTGGTTGCTACCGCTATAGAGTTGACGCGACACGAAATTACCGATGTTGTTGTTGCCCGTCTGCCCGTAGGACGCGCGGATTTTCAACTGGCTGAAGCCCCCCACCAAGTCCGAGAGCTCGTAACCCGCAGCGAGTCCGGGGAAGTACCCCCAACGGTTGTTGACGAACCGGCTCGAACCGTCCGCCCGAAAGCTAGCGCTTATGTACAGGCGCGAATCGAAGTTCAGACTCGCGCTGGCGATGTAGCTCTGGAGTACGTCTCCGGTGAGTCCCCCGAGTACCAAACTCGGACTGGCCGCCGCGTTTCCGCTCGGCGCGTTGTCGGGGACATCATTCTCCAGGAAATAGTTCTGCTTCAGGTTGTTCCGTTGGAAGATTGCACCACCGATCGCGACGACTTTCGTCGTCCCGAATTCGCCGGTGTAGGTAGCCAAAAATTCATTGATCAATCGCATGTTCCGCGAGCTCGCCTCCGAGATCGAACCGTTCGGAACGGATTGCAGCACGCTGGGCTCGAACTCCGTCTCGAACAGGTCGAGTGCATCGAGTCCAACTCGGGCGGTGAGCTCGAGCGACTCGATCGGAAGGTAGCTCACGGAGCCGCTACTGATCAGGCGGTTGGTTTTTAGCACGTTGCTGTACTCGTCTACGGAGGCCAGTGGGTTTTCGAGTTGGAAGGCGCTCGCGTACGTACCGTCCGCCGCGAAGATCGGGACGGCCGGGGGCATCAGGATGGCAGCCGAGACGGCTCCGGAGATGTCGTTATCGCTCTTCACGCGCTGATTGCGGGAGAAGGTGTACGCCAGCGAGAGGTCCGCCGAAAACCGGTCGTTGGCGATGTGATTCAAGTTGAGTCGAGCGTTGTAGCGTTCGAACTGCGTGTTCTTTACGATCCCTTGGTTATCCAGGTAGTTTAGGGAGCTGAAGAAGGTGGTTTTGGCGTCCCCGCCCGATAGCGTTACGCCTACGTTCTGGATGGGGGCCGTTTCAAAGATTACGTCCTGCCAGTTGGTATTGACCGTAGAGTCGAGGGTTGGAAACAGGAGGCTGAGATCGCGAGTCCCGTACTGCTCCTCGATGTAATCCTGGTAAGATCGCGTGTCGACGATGTCGATCTTTTTGATCGGCGTGTTCCACCCGTAGTCGGTGTTGACGTTGATTCGGGTATCCCCCTGCTGCCCGCTTTTGGTCGTGATAAGCACGACTCCGTTCGCGGCGCGCGAGCCGTAGATCGCCGTCGTGGACGCGTCCTTGAGGACTTCGATCGACTGTACGTCGCTCATGTTGATGTCGGCGAGGGCGTTGGCCCCTTGCCCGCCGACGGGATTCTGGGCGAAGTTGCCCGAGACCACCGGTACGCCGTCGACTACGTAGAGTGGCTCATTGGACGCGGTGATGGAGGTGGCACCGCGCACGCGTACGTTGAAGCCAGCTCCCGGGGTTCCGTTCGCTTGTTGGACGACTACGCCGGCCGCGCGCCGTAGGGCGGACTGTGCGGTGACGCCCGCTTCTTTGTTGAGCTCGTCGCCCCGCACCGTGGATACGGCCCCGACCAGGTCTTTACGCAACACGGGTTGGTAGCCCGTAACGACCACTTCCTCTAGGCCGATGACATCGTCCTGGAGCACGACGACCACCTCGGTTCGCGTGCTGATGTCGATGGATTGACTGATGTAGCCGGTGTAGCTAACCCGAAGCTCGCTGGTCTCGGCCGCGACCTTCAGTCGAAAGTTCCCGTCGAGATCGGTGATCGTGTAATTGTCCGATCCTTCCAGGTCTACCGTGGCCCCGATCAAGGGGGAGCCGGTGATGTCGAGGATGGTACCGGAGATAGCGCGGGTGGCTTGTGCGTGTCCCAACTGGGCCAAACACACGCAAGACCAGGCTAGGAGGAGGATTCGCTTCATAGTCGCATTAAAAAGAGAAACAATATGATTAATCGTTCTTTGGTAGCTGGGCCGATGATAAAGGTAAAATTTCGTTTGCTAGGTCATGGGGCTGCACGATTTATATAAATAACCATATTATGTAATCAATTTTATGAATATAATTATATGTCATATGTAGCGCGAATATTGAGAGGAAATGAATTAGCTATAATCTCTGAATTACGATCAATTTTTCCAAATTACGTACTGTATTGTGCGGGGATTTGTGACTAAGATTTTTGTGTTGGGTGCTCATTTCGAGATTTTGCCCCCCCCCGAGCATGGCGCCTGTGAAGCCTTACGGTTATTCGGACAGCCCTAATGTGTGATTGCTAGTGTGTCCTCCTCCCGCCCGTACGAGGCCGGGGTGTGCCCGCTCAACGCCGTGTGCGGGTGGGACGTATCGTAGTCCCTCTGCCACGCGGTTAAATGGGCGTTTAAGTCCCTAAAGCTCGCAAACCGCCAAAAGTCCAGGACATCCTCGCGTACTGTCCGGTTGAAGCGCTCGATCCGGCCGTTCTCCATCGGGCGACCCGGGGTGATGCGCACGTGCCGCACCTCGTGTTCCTCGCACCACGCCGCCAGCGCCCCGGCGATGAACTCCGGGCCGTTGTCCGTGCGTAATACCGTCGGGTAGGCACCCCGCTCCCCGGCGACGCGATCGAGGATCCGGCATACCCGCTCGCTCGGGTACGAGAGCGACGCCCCGAGCGCCAGCGACCCGCGCGGGTACTCGTCGACGACCCCGAACACGCGCGTCCGCGGTGGGTGCTCGAGCCCCATCGCGCGGTAGACCCGTAGCACCCGACTCCGCGCCGCGCGCCCGCCGTCGTCGAGGCGCGAGGCGTAGTACCAGCTCGAGCGCGCGATCCCCGCCACCCGGCAGGCCCGGTGTGTCGAGACCGCGTAGTTATTCCGCAGGTAGCCCGCCACGCGCCGCCGCGCGCGCGGGCCTACCACTTTTTTGACAGCACGTCCTTGAGCATGCGGATGTCGAGGGCCGCACCGGCGTACGACTCCCGAGCGGGGGCCCTGCCCCGTTCGGTGTATCCGCTTAGCCAACCCCGTCCCGAAGTTCTGGACTAAAATTACTAGGCAGCAGCTCGGCCACGCGATTGACTGGGTGTGGTAGGATGCGAGCGAGCGTGTCGTTGAGCCAGGCCCGCGGGTTGACACCAGCCGCCTTGCAGCTCAATAGCAGACTGTACAGCACGGCAATGTTCTCGGCCGCCCCGTGATTGCCGGCGAACAGGTAATTCTTCCTGCCGAGGGCCAGCGGGCGGACTTGATTCTCGATGCCATTGTTGTCGAGTTCGACGCGCCCATCTTCGAGCACCACGCTCAGCGACGGCCACTGGTGGCGGGCGTAGCCGATGGCCTTGCCCAGGGGCGTCTTCGGGATGGGGGCGTGCTGGTCCTTCGCTAGCCAAGCAGTCAACTCGGCGAACACCGGCGTGAGTTGGGCTTTGCGTTCTGCTAGTCGCTGATCAGGCGGCAGACCTCGCCACCGAGCTTCGAGGGCGTAGATGCGCTGGATGATACCCAAGGCCTGTTTCGCGCTTGGATCGGAGCCGGTGGCCTCGAAGAGCTTGCGCCGGATGTGGGCTAGGCATCCAATCTGACGTATGTCGGCTCCCTTAGCCCGCAGTCCTGCGAGGGCCGTTTTGTAGGGGCCCCACCCGTCGGTCTGCAGCACGCCGCTGAAGTCCGCGAGCACCGAGGCCGGCAGCTTCGACCCGCGGCTCTTGTCGTAGCGGAAGGCTACGGCCTCGGTCGTCGGATCGCGCACGAGCCACATCCAGCCCTGGTGACTCGCTCGGGGCTTGTCGGCCGAGAGAACGCGGATGCCGGACTCGTCCATCTGCACGTAGTCCGTGGCCATGATCCGGTCCACGAGCGCGTTGTACAGCGGCTTGAGGGTCGCGGCGACGCGCTCGACCCACTTGCCCATCGTGGCGGGACTCAGAGCCCAGTCGTAGTCGCGCTTGAGCGCCTCGGCCTGCCGGTAGAGCGGCTGGTGGTCGAGAAACTTCTTCAAGATCACGTCCGCGGCGAGCGTTTCGTCCGCTATCGAGCGGGCCAGCACGCGGTCGCGGGCGTGAGCACAACTCACCTCGCCGGTGGCCAGGCATCTGTAAGTGGGTCGCTTTTGGAGGATACGCACGTACTGCGCGGGCCGGTACTCAACGCGCTCTGAAGTTTCGTAGCCTATGAGCACGTGCCCTTCGCGTTCGAGCTTAGCCTCATCGTACTCGCCGCGCTCGGCGTCGGTCTGTCCAGGGGCGACGACTTCTACCTCGAGCGGGAAGTGTGCCGGTAGGGGGTTGCGGCCGGGGTGCCTTGTAACGACGGCCTCGGGCTCGGTGGACTTAGCCGGCTCTTCGATGTCGATCTGCTCGTCAACCTCGCTGAACAGATTGAGCTGCTCGTCGCCAGCTGGGATGAACCGCTCCGAGCGACGGGCGTGAAGCTGGCGCAAGAGCGCCTCATTAGCCTGTTCGAGCGCTTGGATTTGTGCCTCGAGCTGGGCGATTCGCTTGTCCTTGGCCAGGAGAAGTGTGTCAGTTGCCACGGCCCTCAAAGTACGAAACGCCCCTCGGTCGTCCAAGCTGAAACGCTAGCAATTACTGGTGCTTAGGCCGCTTTTCGGTAGCGCTTTCTCCGCTCGATGGAGGCTAGCTTGACGCCCCCGAGGATCAGGCGCAGTGTCTCGGGCGACACCGCGGCGTACGGAGCCTTTGACGACGGCTGCGGTACTTCGAGGGTGCCCTCAGCGAGGACTTTGTAGTAGACGGCGAACCCGTCGCCCTCGAAACAGAGGAGTTTGATGCGGTCGCGGCGGCGGTTGCAAAAGCAGTAGATCGCCCCATCGGCCGGATCACGACCGAAGGCCGAGCGAACCACGCCACTCAGCCCGGCGTAGCCCTTGCGCATGTCGCATACCCCGGTGTAGAAGTAGAGCCGCACCCCGGGGGCGAGGGCTAGCACCGCACGGGGGATGACAGCGTCGGCGTGGGGATGCGCACGCGAGTACCATCGGGGTAGGTAATCTCGATGGCGGGCGCCTCGCCGGGAGCGCGGCATTGAGGCTGAACGATAACTTCGGTAAAGGCCGGCGCGCTGGCGGCCTGCTGTTCGCCGCGTAGTTCTTTGCCGCGCCAGTAGCTGAAGGTCGCCAGACTGATGTCCTCGCGCTCGCAAAAAGCACGTTGGGAGAGCCCAGATTGACGCCAGGCATCGGGGAGGTGGGATAGGTTTGCCATGCCCGCAAACCTCCGGGCCGATGGGACGAATCGACAATACGGGCTTGGCTAAGTGCTTACCGTTCGGTCGTGGAGCCTCGCGTTCTCGGCCTCGAGCTCCTTGAGGCGCTTGACCTCGGAGACCTCCATCCCACCGTACTTCTTGCGCTACCCGTAAAAGGTTGCCACCGATACGCCCAACTCCCGGGCGCGCTCGGCGGGCTTGCGCCCGCCTTTGTTCTCTTTGAGCAGCAAACAATATCTCTCCAAATGGAGTCTTCAAAATCAGCCACCAAAATTAGAACACAAACTAAATCTTAAGAGTCTAGGTAAATTAGACTCTCGGTTGTCTGCACTGCTAACCCTAACCTCTATTGATCCACCCGAAGCAGGAAATCCAATAATATCATCCGAGTATATAGTCATACCTGACGAACGCCCCCATACGTGCCAGTACGTACGGCCGGTAAGTCGATACTCCCAAACATAGCTGGATACAGGTCTGTTACACAACGTACCTGGCGTGTTGGTAGTGTTACCACGAATAGTTATACCTGTAGGGCATCCAGAGTTAGTTCTTGATGGTGTAAAATATGAGAAATTTGCGACACACTCAAAGCAGTCACCATAAGTGAGATTAGATGACTGTGGAGATGAATTTTCTACACCAATGGGTGCATATGTAAATCCACATACAACTATACATGTTAGTAGTGCGGCCATTAACTGCGTCATAATCCGTAGTAATGTATTCTTACAGTAAATCTACAAAGTGGAGTTACACGGCAATGATGCTCATTTCATATTGCAATTACATGACTCTAGCTTCATTTTTACGATTGATCCGAGTATGTAGCAATGTATTACACAACGATACCATCGACTGTAGCCTTCCCTTCTCAAAGACAGTCCTGAGCTAGGAGGTGGAGGTAAGTTACCATACACGGCGTGCTGGAGGGCTCGGCCTACGGCCTCCCCACCGAGCGCGGTGTGCGGGTGGCTCGCTAAACGTCGCAAACAGTCAGAAGTCGAGTACGTCCCCGCTGATCGTTTGGTTGAGTCGCTCGAGGCGCCCGTCGTCGATCGGACCCCTCGCGGTGTTCCGGTGGTGGTACACGCTGTGAGCCTCGCACCACTCCGCGAATGCCGCTGAAACGAACTCCGGACCACCGTCAGTCCGCAAGACCTCCGGGTAAGCCCCCCGCTGCTCGGCGACCGGATCCAGGATCCGGCGTACGCGCGTGGCCGGATGCGAGATCGCAGCCTTGGCCGTCAAACACTCCCGCAGGTACTCGTCGATGACCGCGAGCACGCACGCGGTACGCCAGTCGGTGAGGGCGTCGCGGAGGAAGTCGCACGCCACACCTCGCCCTTGCCGCCCACGCCCGCATGTTCCTCTATACTGCGTCCTACATCAAGCACAGAGGAATACGCTGGGTTCAATGCGAGCGTCTCAACGAAACTGCTAACACGGACAGTAAAACAGTGGATCAACTACCACACCGGCAGAACCACAAATCAAACGAAAGATTGGCTCGCTGACCTCAGCCAATCGTACAGCGGAAAATCTAGAAGCAAGGAACTACAAAGTCCGATTCACGATTCGAAACTAACACACGGTTAAGATCTTCAGTGATAGTTACTTCTCCAGCTTCAGTATCGTACGTGAACGCATCTATACTTCCAGCGCGAGACTGAATGAAGTCTGGGATAGTTGGCTCGACGTCGGCTTCCGTAACATTCTCGTTGAGCAGTAGCTCATTCTCACTTATAGTAAAGGTCAGACCCAAATCGATACTCCTACGCCCTTCCGCGATGAAAACCTCCTGACGCATTAAATACAAAGTATACAGCGCATCGTCAATAGATGAAAGTGCGCCTACTTCACTTGAATCTATCGATGTACCGCTTACTTGAGGAACCGTTATAACTTGAGTGCCACGATCAAGAATTAAATCAGACATGAAATCAGCATCAGTGCTTGAGCGCACTCGAATACTAGATGTGTCTGGTCTATTGATATTTGTTTCGTTTGTTCTACCCTCTGCCGAATCGTCGATCGTAACGAGTGGTCGTGCGGACACAAGCCCGAGTAAAGTGAGAAGCTGCTGTTTGGCACCTTCCAAGTCTCCTTCGCTAAGTAGAGACTCAGTTATGATAAAATGGGCCTCCTCTGCTTTTAGATATGGAATGTCTACGTCGTCAGTAGGATCTATCTGATTGTTATACTTAGGATCTAAAAAGTCTAGCCGTGGAAGAGGCTGTAAATCATCGAAACTACCCCGATCAAAAATCGCATCTTGAATCGTACTCTCGACGCCATTCACCACATCAAATTGTACATAACGTATAAATTCAGGAGACGCTTCGAGTAAATTTCTAGCATCTTCAGTAGCAGCGGCACAGTCGCTATTTTGATAGTATGCCCGGGACCTAGCTAAAAGTATAGAATTACTCAACTCTCCACCTTCAATCGCTCCTCGCTCCAATACATCCAAAGCTTCAGTAAAATCAGCAATAGCTAGCTCATAAAGCTGACTCCTCGTTCCAACAATACTATCCGCGGCGATAGGAAGCCGATTGAAATAGCTGCCTCCTAATAACTGCGCTATACCACGGAAATACAGAAACTCGGCTTCTTGCGCTGGTGTATACCCCGGATCCGCAGGTCCCATAATATCGAGACCGAAGTTCGCAAGTGTACGCAACCTCTGAATATCAAACTGACTGTCAGCAGCGTCAGGATCTTGGTATGAGATAGTTAACCCATCTACATCTTGATTAAAGAATGTTTGTGTGTTAACGTAGTTATCAGACACTAATTCAGCAATCGGAATTACCTCTTGGTAAGCTAGAGCGAGCTGCCGTTCGCATCCAAGGATTAGTCGAGCGGATGACTCAGCGGTGCCGAGCACGGCAGACACAACTAAATCAGGGTTGCGAGGCTGAAAGTCGTCGCTAGGATCTTCACATCCATACAAATAAAGAGACACAGAGATTAGGACAACGAGCCGGACCATGGGGGTATAGGTTCTCATAAGGAAATCTAGGACGTTAACTTATAAAGGTGCCTCAAAAAGTACCTTTCAGTGAAAGTAGGTAGCGTTTGGGATTTGAAATTGTACCAAATCCAAATCCCCCCGCAGAAAAATCGCCTTGAGCACCTATACCAGCTCCAGTAACTTCAGGATCAAAACTACTAGAGGCAAAAGCTAAAGGATTGATTGCGTTAAACCCAACTGACAACGATTGAATAAAATCCATTGATTGCGTTGGGATTCGGTACGTCGCACCAATATTACGGATTTTGACGAAGTCAGTATCTTCAATAAATTCACTTCCTAGCAGGGCGAAACTTATGCTTGGATTATTATTAATCGTCGCTTGTGGAATTCTACCAGGATCGCTTACGCCTCTGGCATAACGTAAAGCATCATCCAAATTTACACCTTGCGCACCATACTGATAGTCCGCAGAAGTAAAGAAGGTCAGGTTTCTCCATCTAAAATTCACAGAAAGATTTCCGTATCCGTCTGGTACAGGACTACCTAATGCCACATTACGATTTACACCTTCAAACGCCCCCTCAGCATTGTAAATGGGCTGTGTGCTTCGAAAGTACCCAAGCGGCTGCCCTTCCTTAATGAAGGATCCAAGAAACTGAAAACCACCAACAGTAAACTCGGGTGCGCCACCGCTCGATACAACCTCATTCTTGTTAGTAGTCAACGATGCGTTGATAGACAAGTCAAAATCTGTGGATCGGATTATCTCGTACCCGGCGGTAAGCTCCACGCCCGTATTAGAGATTTCCCCAACGTTCGCCTCCTGGTTTAGCTCGCCCCTAGATGGTGCGCTAGGCGGAGTGAACAAAGCATCTAATGTAGTCTGATCATAATACGTAAATCCCAGAGAAAGCCGGGCGTTAAATAGACTAAAATCGCCTCCAGCTTCATAGCTCTCCACGATCTCGGGCCTCAGATTAGGGTTACCAGGGTTACCTAAAGTAAACGCTACGCCATCTAGATAGGTATTAGCGGCAATCTCTCGATCCCTCGCAAATGGGGTCGGAAAATTTGAAGCTTGACCGAAGTTTGCTCGAAAACTAGCTCTCGATATCACTTCAGCAATACCACCTGTTTGCATGAACTCTTCATCGGTAAGAGAATACACAAGCCCGACCCTATATAGATCTACTAAATCAACTTCGTCCCCAAATGCGCTGTTAAAATCAAATCGAGCTCCTAGATCCAAAAACAGCTTGTTCTTAAACCCGATATTCTCGTACAGATAGAAGCCACCATACGTAAGTTCTTGGATAAACTGGTCGACTTGCTGGTCCGCCGAATTTGTTAAGAGAGCAGATCCCTCTACCACGTTGGATGCATTAACCTCAATTTGCCGATCATTTTCCCGAAAAATTTGTCCGCCAACGTTGGAAATAAAACTTAAATCGTTATCTAAGTCAAGTCTATACTGAAGCGCAAGATCATTCGTAACGACTGTAAAATCTCTCTGAACGCGCTCTATAGTGCCCTGATTAGCGGTACCTTCTGCATTTGCTCCTTTTGCAACCAAAAGTTCATTGGTTGCAATGTTCTGTGCTTCACTGGACCTACTATCTAATCCAATAGTGTATTTGGCTGTAAAATTCTTAAATGGTGACCACTCGAGTGCATTTGAATTGGTAAATCTTCTAACTACCTCAGCGATATTAGTGTTATCTGCTTCAAGTTGAAGATTTCTAGCTAAAGTGTCTATAAATCCTGAAGATTGATCGTCTGCTAGCCCAGCCCTGCCAGACTCAAAAAATCCTATTCGGCTGAAGCTTGTATTAGCATTATAGTCTCTAGTAAAGTAATTACTTACAAAGCTAGCGGATCCATTGTACGTTAGATCATCGGTAACAGATGCACTTACTCCAGAACTGATACTAGCTCGTCGATTGTAGTCTACTGCGTCAATCCCGTCATCGTCTAAGTAGCTACCTGAAAAGTTGTAGGTTACTCTATCGTTACCCCCATTAACGCCCGCGCGATATTGTTGGTAGAACCCAGGGTCATCGTACAATACGTTTTTTGTTTGATCGAACCGGAAAAATTTATCTTCGACTGTAGAAAATCCGAGATTCGTCTCTAAGTTAAATCGTGCTTTACCGGCAGTACCCTTCTTAGTAAAGATCTGAAGTACACCGTTGGCAGCATCAGCTCCGTAAAGCGTGGTTGCAGCTCCGCCACGAATGAACTCAACGCTTTCAATACTCTCTACGGGGATATCAGCGATCGCCGAGGAGCTCGCACCGCCGGTACCTACGTTAAGCGCAGAGGCTCCATTGAGGTTATCTACGCGAACCCCATCTATAATTACGATTGGGGTCGACGCACCGTTTGCAGAAATCGGGCCACGGTTACGGATGATTGAAGCTGTACCTGGCTGCCCTGAGCTGAGTCGTATTTGCGTTCCTTCAAGCCGGGATTGCAGCAGCTGATCGATTGACGTCGTGGGTGTCGCCTCGAGTGCTGTCGCATCGATAGAGCTGATGGTAGACGTCAGGCGCTTACGCTCGATACCTACCCCCTGACCCGACACTACGATATCTACGTCGAGCGTGAGCCCCTCGAAGAGAGTGATGTCGTAAAACGACGACCCGTCGAGGGGGATGCTCTGCTCGTCGTAACCGACGTAACTAACGAGCAGACTGTCAACTTCTTCGGTAATCGACAGCGAGAAATTGCCGTCTACATCGGTGGCGGAACCGATGCTAGTACCTACCGCCAGAACAGTCGCGCCGATGAGCGGCTCACCTTCTGTGTCGGTTACCGTTCCTGCGATCGTACGAGCTACCTGCGCAGACGCCGTAGCCGAAAAGCAAACAGCGATGCACAGCAATAGTATAAATCGTTTCATATGTTGATTGGGGTCTTAAGCATAAGGTGCGGCAAAACAAGCAATCTTCAGCCGATAATGAAGTATACATACTCAGTATACAGTCAAAAGGTGTAGAATGGACTAAAAAGCGAAACAAATTGCGCCTCGTGTACTCGCTCCGGTGTAGCCATATACATAGATCAGCTTATAGGTAGCGACAATTATGCAAACGCTCAACCTACAATGTTCGCCCGAGCCTGGGTGTAGGCGTGAAGGCGTAGCCTCGATGCGGTTGACGCGCTGTCCGAGCAACCGATCGAGATTGGGGTGAACCACGTGCGCGGGTTTACCCTAGCCTCCTCGCAGTTCAATAACAGACTGTAGAGCACGGCCACGTTCTGGGCAGTACCGTGGTCCCCGGCGAACAGGTAGTTTTTGCGTCCGAGGGCCAGGAGGCGTATGCCGTTTTTGATCCCATTATTGTCGACCTCGAGGCGGCTGTCCGTGAGGACCGCCCCCAGAATTGGTCAGTGCCTTAGCACGTAGCCGATCGCCTGGCCGAACGGAGTCTCCGGAATCGTGCGCGTGCGCCACGTTTCTAGCCATTCGGTGAAGGGTTTAACATTTAGGGACGCTCTACGGACAACGGCTACATCGAGCACTGGACCGGATTTTACTTGTGCGAGGACGTCTCGACTTCTGAATGTTCGTGTCGTTCGCTGCGACGCACCCGTATATAGCCTTTGGTGGGGAGGCTCCGGGAGCCTTCAAGCCCGCCGAGCCTTGCGGACAGAACGCTCTACCTTCACCTTTTAAATCGGGGCTGTCTTAAGAATGGGAGAGGCTATCTGACGATCAGGGCGTTAGCATGAATAAGGGCTTTGGACTCGCTCCAGTAGTGAAAGTAGTAGTAAGCGACCTACCATAGAAGGGCCTCCGGTCGAGGACGTGCCAGTTGTATCCGTTCGAAACACAGTAATAGGACTACGGTAATTATCTTCTCTAATAGGTACTTCCGTCTGCGCCGAGGCCTGCGCGGTGCGGGAGGATACGTGTGGGTATGTTCAAACCGTCGTTAGACGGAGCCGAGAAGTATAGAGAATACTCCATACTTCTCGAATACTCCAGGCCGAGTTATTGCTCAGATTTATGTATTACACATGCGGATTCATAAATTGTGACAGCCTTTACAACGGGATCCCACCACCACCGCCGCCGCTTCCTCCATCGTCCTTGCATCTTTTTGTGCACTTATCATATTTAAATTGGATCTTTTCAAGTTCAGTAAGAAACTCTTCCCTGGTTTCCGTTTTACACTGTTGATATCTGCTCCGAACTGCTGAGGTTTCGTCGGCGAGAGGGATGACAATGGTAGTACTTTCTTGCCCACAAACGTAACTTTCTGTCCTATACACCGGTACTCTTACGTCAGGGTCGGGAGGTCGAGATTCAATTTCCCAGCGAACAAAAATTTGTCTAGTGCAAATTTTATCTTTGACTACGGTTTTTTTCGTCCGAAGCGCCTCGCAACTAGCTTCCAAGGTAAGAAGGAAATCATAGTCCCTCTTGTATGACTTGTAGCAATCACTAACACAGATATCGATAGCTGGACCATCTTCACCTGATGTACTTACTTCATCTGTATGAACTGGACGTATATAATCCTCTATGCCGGCCGATTCAGAATTTTGTGTTGCTTCACTGGCTGGACCAAAAAGATGTTCCTCGTCGGAGCAAGAGCTGATTAAGACAAACAGGAATGATAAGAAGAAGCATGCTTTCATTTTTAGTAGATTTGGTTGTTGAAGACGGTTTTGGTTTAAACTACGATTGTCCCACGAATTTTCATATGCTCTCGCAACGAGGCGATTAGGCATCACACCAGTGTTCAGTCATTAGGAACCATCAATTTATGGCTCCAGTCACTCGAGAGACATCAGAAGCGATACGTCTAAGCTAAATATTACTTTGAGTGCCCTCCGGCGAGAGTAAAAGAACAAACTAGCTGATAGATTTCCAATGTTACTGCGCATACCAGCCGTTTCTGACGTATACACGCAACTAACCATACAGTGAGTCCAGCGGCGATATAGGCTCTCGCGTCGCTGCGACGTGTGTGTACCGTTGCGTCGTCCTAATTGAGTTATGGCCTAGGACAACTTGAACGTACCTGATGTCCGTACCCGCTTCCAATAGATGTGTAGCGCACGAGTGGCGCAGCATGCGGGCGGTCACGGGGCGGCGGATGCCAGCGCGCTCAGCCGCCTGCCGAACAACCGCCTGCAGACTGCGAGGGCTGTAGGGCTTACCTGAGGTCTGCCCTTCGAACAAAAAGGTGAGCGGTTCATACCCGCGATAGTAGTTACGTAGAGGTCCGAGCAGCCTCTCCGGCAGCGGCACGAATCGGTCCTTCCTCCTCTTCGATCCTCGAATCCGGATCAACTTACGTTCGGAGTCCATGTCGCTAGGAAGAAGCGCCAAGACCTCGCTCGGCCGCATGCCCCCGCCATAAAGTAGCATCAGTAGCAAAAGGTGCTTCTCGTTCGCTGTACACTCTATCATCTCCACTACCTCCTCGCTGGAAAGCACTTTGGGGAGCGGTTCTTCCCGCATAGGGCGCGCGATATCATAGTGTCGCCTGTTTTGCTTGAGCACCTTCTCATAGAAGAGCTTGACAGCATTAATAATTACGTTGTGGTGGGAGCTTGAGATCCCGTCGCCGTGAACCCGGTGGGAGAGATAAGCCTCGATGTCCTCTTGTAAAATGCCGCCAAGATCTGCTTCCCGAAAATGCTGAATAAATGCCGCGAATGCACTATGGTAGCTCTTACGCGTGTTGCGAGCGTACTGCCGCCGAGTCAGTGCTTCCTCGAAACGCTGGAGGGCTAGCTGGTGCGTCGGCGGGAGCGGCTTTCGGATTCGCTTTCGCTTAGACGGTATCTCAGGCTGTATCTCATAGGTCGAACCGTTGGGTTTCATCATCTTTAGTTAAGTTATAGAACGCCTCGAACTGACTAACGAGCAGTGGGATAGGATCGCTGCTATATTCCTAAATAACGAGGATTAGCGGGGCACCTCATATAATAACCACTGTACGACTTTCGAGGGAATGTTTGGGGGGGGGCTTGATGAAATCTCCCCGAGAGGTACGGCGCGTGGAAGAGCGTGTATAGACGGTTCCACTACTGCCACGACGGTGTCTTCGTGCGGCTCCGTTTTCACCTCTAGAATGTGCACTTTTGCCTAGGCCAGATATGACATAGTATTTTGGGTGATTCTGCCCTCGGTGAAGGGAAGTAGCCTACCACAGAGTCGCCGCGGTAGTCATCGTAGTGCTTCACGTATGCACCCACGCGCAAGCGCGCCGCTCCATCAACCCGAACACTGGCCCACCGTCTATAACGACCTTCAGCCGGACATATAGGCTCTCCGCTACGGCGTTGTCGTACGTGTATAAGCGCCTAGCCAAGTGAAACCTAACGTTCATTCGGTCAGACCCAAAGTGTACTTGCTAGTGTGTTCTCTTGCCCTGTGGGCGGCTCACTCGTACGAGGTCGGGGGCTGCCCCACTAACCCGGTGTGGTTGTGTAGCCTTACGCGATTTCCGGACAGTTCGAAACTTGATTAAATTTCGAACAGATGAGGAAGAGCAAACTCACCGAAGCGCAGATCATCGCGACGCTCAAAGAGAACGAGGGCAGCCCGTAAGGCCGCTGAGATCGCCCGAGAGTTAGGCGTATCGGAAGCGACCTTTTACGGGTGGCGTACGAAGCACGGCGGGATGGAGGCTTTCGAGGTGGGGCGACTCAACGCCCTCAAGGCGGACAACGCGAAGCTCTAGGCGACTTACGTCGGGAGCTAGCTCGACAGCAGGGCCCTCAAGGACGCACTCTCAGAAAACTAGTGAGCACGCCGGCACGGCGGAAGCTAACGAACTACTTCCGCGAAGTACACGCGCGTCCGAGTTCGCGGGCAAACGCGCTATCCGAGACCCCACGGGCGACCTCGTACTATCGAGCGCAGGTCCCCGGGGGTGAGGCCGACCTGACCGACGCGCTCCGCGCCCTCGCTAGGCAGTACGCAGGCGCGCGGATTCGACAGCTACTACGCGCGCGTACGTGCCGCGGTTCACGCCTAGGAACGGAAGTGTTGTCAGCAGGTTTACCGCCAGCTCGCCTCGCGCCGGCGGATACGGCACAAGCGTTGGGTTACTCCGACCGAGGACCGCCGCCCTATGGCCGCGCTCACGCGGCGCGATAAGGCTTGAGCAAGCGAGTTTTTGTCGAACACGCTCACCGACGGGCGAACCGCGCCCGTGGTCGCGGTCGCGAACGGGTACTTACTCGCGCGAGTACCTGGCCAGCGAAGCGTCGATCTCGCACTCGGCGCATCGGGTGTGCCAATTCTTGGATCGGATCGCCGGAGAGCGCGGGCGTTATCCTTAGGCACTACGGACCAACATTGGTCCAGAATTCATCGCGCTAGGCTGGCGGCGTGGTGCGAGGGGCATGGGGCGCGGCACATTCACATCACCCTGGGTTGTCCAATGGAGAGCGGATAAATTGAACGCTTCAAACGGACGTTACGCGAGGAAGTCCTGGGCTTCTGACGGTTCGCAACCTTTAAGAACTTGAAAGCCTGTTTGGCCGCATAGCGGAAGAACTATAACTATAATACGTCTCACCTACACACGACGTTAAAGAGGCAAACCCCACCCTTGGTACGGGCGGGGCGCCTTGTGGGTGGCTCTGTCCGCACAGCTGGAGCCGCCCGCAGGGCAGGAGAATGAACCGTTAACTACGTTTTAAACTGTCCGAATAACCGTAAGGCTTCAGGCTCCGCGACTTACGGGCGTAATTGATGCCTCGGAAGATGGCCGCAGCGATGAATTCGGGGGGTACTCACGACGGCCATCGGGATAGGCAGTCGGATGCAGTTGCAGTTGATGAGTACGTTGAGCCCATCGTGAAAGACGGTAGGATGGTGTAGAGTGAAATCCGTACCATCAGTGGCGGCGCCAGCGACTTACTGTGTAGTCGGTTACGCCTTCCGGAAACCGCGCCGCGAAAACTCGAATCTAGATCTGCGCATGAAAGTATGTATCAATGGAACTTAGTCCTGATCCCAAAATACCTTATCAAATACAGTAACCCCTACGTAAGGCTCGTAGCTCTCGGCGTTATACAGTCTCTCATCCGAAGGATAAGGAAAGCGTGTTGCTATTCTATTTTGCCCCGCAGCGGGCTCTATAACGGGCAAACCAGTCCTCCTCCAATCATTAAATGGCTGTTGCTGCGTATAGAGGGCAATATACTTTTGGGTCAAGATGTCTTCTAGAGTAAGATCGTTGGAGTCGCGGCCCTGGGCATCTATATAGTCCTGATCCTCAATTCCGTAGTAAGTTAAAGATTGCTCGATCCCTTCGTTGTAAGCAACAACTGCTCGGTCTATATCATCCGTCCTGAGAGCTGCTTCTGCTTCCATAAACTTAACCTCCCAAACCGTTGCAAGGGGGATCGGAGAGTCGGGAGAAGCCCAAGCTGAGCCAAAGCGAGCAATAGTAGATCCGTTATCTGGGACACCTGCCCTCATACCTATATAAGTTGATGTTGCGCTGTCAGCCCCAATCGTGAAATACTCCGCGCGTCGAGGGTCATTTAAACCGTTCATCAGATCTACAATATAGGCACCTACAGCGACATCTCCCCTGTCTGTTTCAAAAGCGAACCATGGATTATTATTTGCGAAAGGTATTAAAGCGTTTTCAGCGTTGGAAGAAATCACACTATCACCTATTGCTTCTAAAACGCTGTTATAATTGCCATCTAACTCTGCTCGATTTAAACGATTTCTTGCAATAATAGTATTAGCTAGAACAGTCCAGCTAGCCAGGTCACCCCCGTAAATTAAGTCATCCTCTAATGGTGAAAACAAACTACTCTCGGCCGTAAGATCAACTTTAGCTTCTTCCAATAATCTGATTGCTTCATCATAAATGGAAGCAGCACTTTCGAATGCAGGATTCAGGTTTCCTGAACCATCGAGAGCTTCGGACCAAGGAATATCATTAAATAGATCTACTAAATTCATAGCGATTATAGCCTTCATTACCTTTGCAACGCCGGCATAATGCGGAGAACCTGATTCATCCGACTTATTGATAATTAATTCCAAGTCATCTAAAGAACTAGCATAGATAGTAGACCAGGCGTTGTTTACATCAGCTTCTCTTAACTGATACACATCGTATCCAGTATGCTGCCGCTCAGCACCACCACTTTGCTGCAACCAAATTGAAACAGGACGTCCAAAATCTCCGCCTAACACGAATCCATAATTGACTTGAGTGCTAGGAAGTAAGAGATTTACGCTAGCATCAATTGGATTATTAGGATCAATATTGACATCTTCGTCAATGAACCCGCATCCAGAAATCACAGTAGATAAACCAATGAGAATAAACTTAATATTCTTCATGTGAATTGTATGTTCAGTTTAGAATGTTGCTTGAACACTAAAAGTATAGCTTTTTGTGCCTGGCATATTGAAGTAGTCTAACCCTTGAGCATTAGATGCACCATAAAGGTTGGTATCAGGATCAACTCCGGAGTAAGGTGTATCTAAAAATAGATTCCTTGCCGTAAGAGTGAAATTAATTGCCTTAAGGTACTTTTCAGGTAGCGAGGTGGAAGGAACAGAGTAACCAAGGCTTACATCACGCAGTCTCAACCAACTTGCATCCTCAATGAAATCTTCGGAGTTATTTCCGAAAAATCCGTTCGCGTCACCGAATGCTAACCAGTTTTGATCCACTAACACCTCTTGATCGTTTGCTCCAGAGGTTTGAGCGACCTCGGGAGTAGTAGGATCACCATCATCGTCAGCGAGAACGAGTTCCCCTTCACTGTCAAACACGCCGACGTTACCAGGGAAGACTTCCGTAGTGTTCAGCCTATCAGCGGACTCTTGAGCTGTACCCCAAAAATACAGTGCGCTCTTGGTTCCATTCCATACCACGCCCCCTTGTTTCCACTCCATGAGACCGCTTAACGTAAAATTCTTGTATGTAAAAGTATTACGAAGGCCTAGGATAAAGTCTGGTTGCGCACTAGCGAACGCTCGTTCGCGTGGATCAATAATCGGAAATCCATCTTCACCTATAACTGTAGTGCCGCTTGCATCCTTGTAAAAACCAAAACCAAAAATTGTAGCATACGGAAAACCAGCTACTGCACGAGTACTTGCGCCGGTGAATCCTCCGAGGAAGACATTCTCGACACCATCAGTAAGTTGCTCAACCTCGTTTTTGTTACGGGTAAAGTTTGCAACGATATCCCAATTGAAATCTGATCCTCGAACTGGGCTTCCTGTCAACACAACTTCTAAACCTTTATTGCTAAGCTCGGCTGCATTTATAACTTGATTCGTAAAGCCAGCTGAGGGGGCGACTGGAGCAGTAAGTATAACCTTCGACGAAAGATTATCGTAATACGTTACATCCAATCCAATACGATTGTTCAAGAATCTTAAATCAACGCCAACCTCAATGGATCTAGATTGTTCCGGCTCGAGTGTTGAACTGCCTAAGACATCACTACGTGAAAACGCAGCCACATCATTAAAGGGGAAAGTAATAAGATCTCCTCCAACCCAGCCGTCTCCAACTTGAGTATTGCCAAAATAGGTTCGGGTACGAAAAGGAGGTGCTCCAAGTCCAACTAAACCATAGCTACCTCTTACTTTACCAAAGCTCAGGAGGCTATTTTGACTCTGGTCGAGTAACTCGCTGAATACAAAACTTAGTCCTGCAGATCCATAAGGAAACTGGTTATTATCAATTGGCAGGGTACTTTCTGACTCTACCCTTCCTGTTAGTGTGAGATACAAGGTTCTACGCCAGTTCAAATCGAAGGAAGCATATAATGCTTGATTACGAGTCTTTTCCTCGTCTTTGAATGAAGTAATAATCGCTCCATTCGATATGTCGTAAAATCCTGGAATGACAAGGTTGTCTCCAGTGCTTCTAAGCTCTTCCAAACCGTACGTCCTTAAATTATGACCTAAGATGAGACTACCATCAAAGTCACCGAAGCTTTTTTGAAGAGTTGCGAATGCATCAGCATTGAAGCGTGATACAAAGAATTGATCTTCGAATACTTGACCCCTTGGTGTAGAACGTGAACCTATAGCAAAGTACTGATAACGGAAATCGCTGTAGTAGTCGAGGCCAGGTCGATACGTGAAAGTCAGCCAGTCAGTTGGGCGGTAGCTAGCGGTGATGTTACCGATCACTCGGTTGACGTTATCGGTTAGCGGATTGTTGTTGATCGTCCAATACGGATTATCGTATCCCCCACCTCCACGATAGTTTCTCTGCGAATTATCTTCTGGAAAAGAATAAGAAAGGGGGTTATCTACAGGATCATCTAGAAAAGCATCATTATGGAATGTCGGCGTTGTGCGAGTAAGGCCGAGCATCACTCCAGATGTGTTAGATCCCTGTTCGATACGAGTACCTCCTGAGTTGATGTACTGAAGACCTAGAGACAAATTAACTTTATCACCTAGATCTGTGCCCGCATTGAGACCAATGTTAAGTTTATCAAAGGTATTGTTAGGTACAATACCCTCGTCATGTTGATATCCTATTGAAAACCTAATATTACTTTTATCGGTTGACGCGGCTATAGCTACGTTCGTATTACTACTAACGCCAGCGCGGAAAAACTCATATTGGTCATATGGCGTAACACGCTCGCCGTCGGGCGCCTCGCTTTGCCCAACAATTGCGCCTTTATTCCCGTTCCATGGATAATTTGGATCACCATTATATCTTAGTGTGTCGATATTAGGACCATAACTATAGCCAGATCCTGACTCGGGACCCTGATAAACACCTCCAAGTCCTTGTGCGTATGTACTCTGTAGTCTCTGCGTTTGACTAATCTGACTAAAGGTTAGGTCCTGGCTAAAATCAACACTAGTTCTAGCGTCGCCCGTTGCCCCCTTTTTGGTGGTTACGATAATAGCTCCGTTTCCAGCCTGACTTCCATATAACGCAGTGGCGGCAGCGCCTTTGAGAACTGTTATTGATTCTATTTCATTTGGGTTTAAATCAATTGCTCGATTAGACAAAGCTACAGACCCAGTTGCATCGCCAGATCGCAATTGGCTATTATCTACCGGAACTCCATCTACTACAAACAGCGGCTGGTTGTTCCCGTTAATAGAGTTTGCCCCCCGAATCTGAATGTAGGAGGATCCTCCCGCTGCTCCACTGGAGTTATTGATTTGGACACCGGCAACTTTTCCAGCAAGGCTCTGGACAAGATTCGTCTCTTTTGATTGAAGTATCTCGCTACCGTCGACAGTCTGGACCGCGTAACCCACCGAACGCTCGTCTTTCGATATACCGATAGCCGTGACAACGACTTCTTCCATTTCGATGCCTTCCGATAGTGTGATCTCATAGGTAGAGGCGTCAGTTAGGGTGATTTCTTGTGGACTGAAGCCTGTGTAAGAGAAAACTAACGTCTCCCTTCCTGAAGGGACAAGTAGCTTAAAATTACCGTCTATATCTGATATGGTACCAACGCTCGTCCCCTTAACCAGTATGGAAGCTCCGATTAGGGCCTCGCCTGTAGCGTCTAAAATGGTCCCTGACACGGTTCGGTCTACACCAGTTTGCGCAGTAGCAGTCAGTGCAAACACAACCAGTAGGTTGAATAAGAGTACGAGTCTTCTCATGTTAGGGGTAGTGAGGTAAGAGTGGATAAGGAAGTAAAGAATTCAGTCGAAAGCGGGGTCTACCCGCTAGGAAGGTGCTAACATATGATCGGAAGGCCGATTCATAGGCGGACATTCGTAAAATGTTGACCTAGGCACGTCATATTTCGTGCATACGGATTCTGAGGGCAATAAGCTGGGTGCGCACATGTAGCTCTCTTGCAACATCTTCGTTCAAATCGTCTACCAACCAAATGGATATTGAGTCTGTCGGAACATATATCAGTCTGAGCGAGCCCAGGTTCACCCACATTCAAAAGCTGTCGTCATCATAATCTACGGGAAATATGGCTGATCACCACCCGAAAATCTTACTGCGGAAGCCGCTTATTATGCCGTACGCAATCAGACTCATGCGCTTGTGGAATGACCAAGCTAAATAGGAAGATTCAGCAGTACAATCTATGCATGAGCATCAACTTTATAGAAGTTTTTAGGAGAGTTCCTAACCAAACGACCAACTGTCAGCCTGGTGGTTTTCTAAACTATCGCTACTTCAGAATCTCGTCCATGCCAAGACAACACGCGCCTTGATCCCTAGCCTGCTAAACTAAGGTACATGGCGCAAATAACTGACACGCATTAGCTGAATTCTGGGCTACACGTTCGCTTTGCCCCCTGCGTGCACTAATCATTCACGCTATCGGTTACTTCCCTCAAGGTCTCACTCTCGGGCGACATAAAACCTCGTAGCCTTCCCCTGAAGTTAGACAACCTTGAACTTTAAAACTTTCTGTCCGATGGAGAAGTCCCGTTTTACCGAAGCCCAGATCGTAAATGTGCTCGAGCGCCATAACGGTGGCCAGTCCATCGCCTACCTAACACGCGGATTCGGCATCACCTCGAGGATTTGGAGTTGAAGTTACAAACCCCATGTAGCAAGGGCAAAAGCTGCCAGTCAGTTGATCACGAGTAAATCTGTAGATTCTGCTTAATGGGTGTGGCCATCCCGGATGCCATTACCACAGTTTATCTACACACCAGAACTCAAACAAAATCTATCAAACTATTGCGGCGTTAAGACGACTCTGATCTGATCGTCTGACGAATTATCGAATGTGTACGATATTATTCCGGTTTCAGGATCGACCGTACCCATGATTGTGCCTTCTGCTCCGAAGAAATCTGTGAAGGAACCAGTAAAAGTGTTACACTTTTCTACGACCGTAGCACTAAGTCCGCCATCGGTTTGATCCGCTTCCTCTACTTGATCGATGCTCCCGCCCGGACCGTACCAGCTAAGGTACAAACCCGCCGAGTAGTCGCTAATCACGTAGCTCCCTTCACCCTCATCCTCTAGCGTAATTTCTACGCCGTCGAGCGAAACCGTACCCGGACAGCACACATTCGCACTTTCGCCCTCTGCTGTAGCGATATAAGCGCCCCCAATGTCCGAAGGACAAACCAAGGCCTGCTCAAAAGTGAAAAATGCGTTGAAGGCCGGCTGTCCCTGGAGGTTACCAGATGTATTTTCGGCATCGAAAGTTTTACCATCGGTCTTAACCAGCGTGGCGTCGAAAGTAAATGTCCCACCTTCCTGCAAACTGTCAATCGTAACCCCGAGCGCTCCAAGTACTTCCGGAAGCGTAAAGGTTAGGATGGCCGTAGGAAACCCGGCCGCATTGGTTCTAAAGGCATCCGAGGTGATCGAAGCGAGATCGACTGGACCGTAACTCATGGTGTCGGCTTCAGCGACGACCACTGTGTCCGCTTCCTGCATAATCATTGTATCTCTCGTGATAACCGTATCCATGCCATTGATCGTCGTATCTACAGTGATTTCTAGCTGCTCGGAGGTAATATCCAGCTGTTCAGCAATGATGTTGTCGTACTGTACCCCCCAAGTGTAAGAGGCTACACCCTTTCCTTGATTCTCGTCATAAAACTCGACCGTGAACTCTATTTTCGAATCGCTCGGATTGAGGTAGTCAAAAACCCCCGTAGGCCCTTCAACCAATCGAGGAATGGCCCCGTACTCCAAATCCTCAAACTCGTTAAAAGGTGTCTCTTTTTCTTCGCACGCCACAAATACAATTGACGCGAGTAGGGAAAAGAATAGAATGAGCTTATGCATAAGTATCACTTGTAAATAGGAATGCAGCCCTGCTAGTCAATGAAACCGGCCGGGTTATTATCCCAAAAAACTTGCTGCGTTAGTGGCTTTTGCGAAATATTCGAGTTAAGCGTAACGGGGTCGTTTGGGTAGAGCACTGTCCGCGGGAAGTCCCCTGAGTTTGCCTCCCGTGTTGGCTGCAAGTCTGCGGGTTTGCCGGTACGGCGGTAGAGGTTGTATGCCTCCAAGCCATTCCCCCAGAGTGCCTTGTAGTATTCGGAACCTATAATTTCTAAGCGACTGTCATCGTCCCCTGCCGCATCGTAAGCCGACGCAACCGCGTCGGCGTAATCCGTCACTTGATTGCTGTCGCCGCTTACAATACTAAATTTGCTTTCAATCGTAGTTATCGTGCTGGCGTAGGCATCAATACTGACTAAAGACTCCCGTACTGCCTCGAGAAGTAAGTCCCGTGGATCAGATTCGGTACCGAGGGTAAGAGCCGCTTCCGCACGCATGAAGGTCACGAACGAAGTCATCATGATGGGAAGTATACCCGCTCCGCGGGCTCCGGCCGTGCCATTGTCGGCAGCGATACCGAGCGCACTGTCATCGTCGAACGCACCGCCTGCTGGATAGACACCCACGATCGAGCGCTTTTGGTCATCCGGCGGAATTCCATCGTCGTTGCCGTGGTCGCGTCCCCAGTACCCAAGCGCGGGATCAGCGGTGCAGAATGGTTGGTCCGGACCGTACTGACGGGGCCGAGTTAACTCTTGGCAATCCAGGGTGAAAAAATCCTCGTTGGTAGCATCGTCATCCTGCCGGTAGACATAGTAACGTAGCCGCGGATCTACTACATCGTAGTCGGTAAGTAAATCGTACATGAATGAGTTACCTAGGTAATCGAAAGCACCGGTGTAGTAGTTGATACCGTAGTCCGGATGCTGGCTGTTGAAAGAGCTGCGTGCCTCGGCGTAGGGAAACACAAAGTCCTCGTCCATATTGGAAATGTACGCACCCGAATCAACAATCGCACGGATCCCTGCTGTGGCCCGCGGCGCATCTACTAGGCGGAGGTTGAGCAGGGCTTTCAGCTTTATCGTACTCGCTACTTTAGACCAAAGTGCAGGATCCCCACCGTACATCAAATCGTTAGGAACACCACTCTGAGCATCCTCTACACTGAGGTTACTTATCGCCGAGTCGAGGAGGATAATCGCAAAATCATAAACTTCGGCTCCCGAATCGAGAGAAGGATTTTGCTCCGTCTCTCCCCGTAGAGCGTTTGTGAGCGGCACATCTCCAAATACGTCGACCAGCGTTAGGTAGGTCATAGCCTCGTACACCTGAGCAATTCCAAGAGGGATGGTCAGGTTTCTCGCGCGCGCAAATTTTTTTAGTAAGCGGACATCAGGAAGTAAGTCAGCATAAGCTTTGCCCCAAATAAAATCGTAGTCGACGGCAGTGAAAGCGTTGTTGTAGTTGTTGCCGCCACCCATGTTCGTATAGCGCATCAACTGGTTGAGTTCTCGGAAAACTCCGTCTGCACTAACATTCACATTGGGTAGATTATCGCCGGGTCCTTCGAATGCACCGGCGAGAAAATCCTCGAAACCGAGTTCAACGCTGTTGTAAATAAATTCCAGGGCCGCTTCATCGGGAACGGGGTTATTAGGATCGACGAGATTTTCGTCCAGCTCAGTCGCATCACAAGCAGTAAGGAGCAGCCCAGCAGCTAGGAACCAAGTTCCTAGGTGTAGCAAACGGATCATATTGTAATTTCTCGTGTCGTTAGAAAGTTAAGCGGAGTGAACCGCCAATCTGCTTGGACGAAGGCACATTCATATATTCGAATCCACGTCCATTCCCCACACCCAAGCTCGATACCTCGGGATCGAACTGCGCAGCATCTGGAAAGCCAAAAGCTTTTACAAATAAATTTTGTCCCGAAGCCGTAAGGGTGATGCCACCGAACGGAGTTCGGTCGAGCAGCGAGGAAGGCAGGGCGTAGCTCAGCGAAACCTCGCGGACCTTGAAGTAAGTAGCGTCGTAGATGCGGTTCTCATCGACAAACACGCCACTGTTCTGCCAGTATTGATCTGTCGACGTAACCTGGATGTCGTTCCTGACGAGTTCTCCCTCGCCGTTTTCTTTCAGTCCCTCGACTATGAGCGGAACGAATCGGTCAAACTCCGTGACGTCCGCAAGGATCCCGCGCGACACCAATGTTGAGGGCGTTACGGCGAAGATGTCCCCACCGCTCTGGTAACTCATAAGGATATCGAAGCTGATCCCCCGGAAGAACACAGATGCCCCACCGTTGAGGCGGTAATCCGGATTGGGGTCACCGATAACACCTAGCTCGGGATCAGTTTGGTAAAGTCCGTCCGCGCCTACGATAGGTAGCCCGGACGACGAATCACGCAGAACCCGCGTACCATAGAGAAGGCCGAAGTTTTCACCGGGCAGCGCAAAGTTCCCTTGGTTAGTGAAACCACTGATCGGAAACTGATCGACACCTTCAGCAAGCGAGACGACTTCATTCTTGTTTGCCGTAAAGTTCGCGTTAAGTGTAAGGCTGAAGTTATCTGAACGTACGGGCATTACACTAATTCCAAGCTCGATGCCCCGGTTGGTAACCTCTGCAACGTTGACGGTAGTGCGCCGGAAACCCGCAGCAGGATCTAGGTTGAGAGGAAATATCAAGTCCTTCGACTCCTTGTTGTAGACCGAGAGGTCGATCGTTACCCGATTTTGAAATAGGCGCGTATCTAGGCCTAATTCGAATTCCGTATGGCGTTCAGGTTTGAGGGCAGGATTACCGAGCTCTTCGCTAACCGAATTCGTATTGAGTATTACGCCACCGCTGCCAACGTAAGCACGAGTTTGTTTCGCGAGTACGCTGCGCGTCTGGTACGGATTTGGATACCCCGCAGAAGTTCCGTAACCCACTCGCACTTTCGCAAAGCTCAGCACATCGTTGTTCTGAAGGCCAGAAAATGCATCCGTCGGAACAAACGACAGACTGGCGCTCGGATAGAACACCGATCGGTTGTCCCTTTCCAACGTACTCGTCCAATCGTTCCGACCTTGGAGATTTAGGTACAAAGCGTTCTGAAAGCCGATCGTCGTAGAAAGGAAAGCGCCGAGCAGATTCTCGCGCTGCTGAAAAGACTGGTTGTTGAACGTGATAAAGTTATCGTGTTGAAACAGGCCGTAGACGAACTGATCGGCGCTGTTGGCTGAGGTACGGGCAAATTGGTCGCTCCGAACGTTAAAGCCCGCCACTCCGGACAGGTTAAATTCTGTCGAGATATCAGCGTCAAAATTTACGCTTGCTAATTGATCAGTAATTAAATTCTCTCGATTACTCGACTGTTGCAGTCCACCAGGCTCCTGACGTCCACCTTTATTAATTAGATAGTCGTTTGCCTGAGAGTAGTTATCAATTCCGAAGCGATACGATGCCTTCAACCAATCGGTTAGATCGTAACCGACCTGAAGATTGCCAAAGAAACGATTAACATCTTCGGTGTTTCGGGCGTTTCGCGCCGTCCATAACGGGTGTTCGATATCGTTACCACCCCTGTAATAGATCGAAGACTTGTCGGAAGGGAGTTCAGACTCTAGACCGAATAGATCTATCGACCGGGGCGTATAGTAGATAGCCGAAAGTAGCGAAGCCCCAGTCGGACCCGAGGATGTACTGATGCCTGCGGGCGGAGCAGTGCGATCCACTTCGCTGTAATTGAACGAGGCCTGAACCTTGATGCCGTTTAGCAAATCGGTTGAAAGACCAAGACCAAAGTTCTGCCGCGTGTACGAGTCATTGGGGATGAATCCTTCGGAATTACGATAACCATAGCTCGCATTGAGCGCGGTATTGCGATCGAGACGACTGCCAACGCTCACGGAAGTACTAGCAATTAGTCCATTTCCAAAAAAACGATCGAGGTTGTTGTATGGGCGGTACTCGTATGGTACTGGGGTGCCGTCCTCATTGACGTACTGCGGCAACTCTTCGTTGAGGTTTGCACGGCTGTACGGGTGCGGAATGGTCGGTGTTGGACTGGAGTAATCAATGTTTGCCCTACCACTGGCAAGCAGCCGATCGTAAAGATCGCGGTTCGTCCCCGGGTCGAAAGGCGCTCCCCAGTTAGAGAAAGCTCCGGGCAACCCGTTCCAGAAACCGTTACCGTACAGGTCTTGGTCTTCCGGTACCCGGTAGATCGTATTAGACGCCACGGACTGATCAACCGTGACCTCAATCTTCTTTTGAAGATCATCGAGATTACCATTTTTGGTTGTAATGAGGACTACTCCATTACGTCCGTTCTCTCCGTAGAGCACAGTGGCAGAAAGCCCTTTGAGCACGGAGATCTCTTTGATGTTGTTCGGATCGAGATCGAGGAAGCGGCTTGAGGCCGTAGCGCCACCCGTCTCGAATCCGCGATCGGAATTGGTCGAGGCATTGAAGGGCACTCCATCCACCACGAACAGAGGCTGGTTAGAGCCCGTGATCGAAGAATAACCACGGATAACAACGTTAGTCCCAGACCCAGATAATCCAGAGGTTTGGTTGATGTCGACCCCGGCAATTTTACCCCGGAGAATACGGGACACATCACCCTCGGGCCGCAGTTCGATCTCGGCGTTATCGAGCGTAGTAACCGCGTAGCCGAGGGCTTTCTTATCCTTGCGTATACCTAAACCGGTCACGACCACTTCGCCGAGGGTCGCGCCCTCGGCCAGAGTAATCACGTAGGTATCCGCTTCGGTTATTGGTAGCTCCTGCGTTCCGTAACCCGTATAACTTACCTTCAGAACGGCGTTCTCGGCTACGTTCGAAAGGGTAAAGTTTCCGTCGATATCCGTCACCGTTCCTAAGCTCGTGCCACTAACAAGAACCGATGCACCTATAAGAGCTTCACCAGCTTCATCCGAAATCGTTCCACTAATGGTGCGAATTCCTTCCTGTGCCCAGGACACCTTGATAACGCACAGTAGTAAAATACTTATTAGTAGTTTTCTCTTCACGGGGGATACTTATAATTGAGTCTTGAGCTTCGTGTAAGCCTTGTGACCAGATAACAAACAAACTACGTTGAGCAGGATTAAGACAGCCTGATTGGCTACGGCCTAAGGCTTCATCGCCCCAAACTACATAGGATTTCCTAAATGTTATGGTGGTGTTAGCGAAACGTTATCGCTAAGTGAGCGATCCGCTAATTATTATAAATAGCACCCCACTTCTACCAGACCAAAACACCGTCCGTATCCAATTCGACCGCACAAGCTTCCGCTGAGCAGTTTCATCAAATTTGCTGAGCAGCAAACTGTGAGCTGGCACCTGCAGCAAAGCCGTAGACAGCCACGTAGCTCCGAGCAGGCCGAGATTCACCCAAGCCGGTCCCGAGCCCAGCTCTACCAACCACCCCACCCCCGTCCCCAACTCCACTAACATCACCGGCCCCACCACCCAAGTAATCCGCCGCATGTGCGCCGCCTGGTACGCCGGGTACCCCGCCGCCCCCACCCGCGCAAACAGCGGGTAGTGCACCACCTGGATGATCCAAATGACGCCCGTCATGAACCAACAACAGGCCGCGTGAAGCAAGAGCATGCTCGCTCAACCTCGCGCGACCCGCTTTTGCTTAGCCGATGGGGCAGCTTACCGCCGCAGCACCGCCGGGTCCGTAGTCATCCGGACCTCCGCCGCGACCTCCTGCGCGGCGCCCGGCAACGCAACGTCCGTCACCACCGCCGCCGCCCCGTTGCTGAAGAAGCGCTTGCGGCCGGTCAGCAAGAACGAGCAACCCTCGGAGACCCCGCCGAAGCGGAAGGCGCCGTCGGAGTCCGTGTAGGTCGTACGCTTCACGCTCGTACAGAGGTCGAGGAGCTCCACCTCGACGTTCGGGAGCGGGTTGCCGTACTGATCGTGTAGGACCTTGCCCGCGATAAATGTGTACCCCTCGGTACTGAAGCGATGCAGGGTAAGGGTATCCTCGCGCACCTCACGCTGGTCGGCCAAACAGGTAATCTCCCGGCCGGCGGGATCGTGACCTTCGCGACTCGCCACTACGCGGTAGCGCCGGCCCCGCTCCACGGGGAATACAATAGCCCCGTCGAGACCCGTCTTGTACGTCACCGCTTCCTCCTGGCGCTCGTCGAGCGCGCGGCGCACCAGCGCCAAGCGCTCTTCGTCGTTGATGCCCTGCCGGAGGCGGAAATCGGTCTCCCCCTCGGTCAGGGAGAGCAGCCAATCGTCGGAGAGGAGGGTTACGGCTACGTCGGTCTCGGGCAGCAATTCGTTTCCACCCTCGTCCGCGAATACGCTCACCCGCTGGTAGAGCGTCGGCGCGTCCGGGTCGTCGACCACCCAGAAGCCGTAGATGTCGGTGGCGCCTACCCCACCCTTGCGGGCGCTCGAGAAGTAGCCGTAGAGTCCGTTGCGATCCACGACGTAGCCGAAGTCGTCGGCCGGACTATTATAAGGTGTACCCGAATTGGTGATCGGACCGTACGCACCGTCGCGTTGCAGCACGCTGAACACATCGAGGCCACCCACCCCGCCGTGGCCGTTGCTCGAGAAGTACAGCGTACCGTCGGCGTGCGCGAAGGGGTGCGCCTCGTCGCCGGGGGTGTTCACGGCCGTACCGAGGTTGCGCGGCTCGGTCCACTCGCCGGCGCGCAGCTCGGTCACGTACAGGTCGAGCCCGCCGTAGCCGCCCTCGCGGTCGGAGGCGAAGTAGAGACTCTTGTTGTCGAAGCTCACCGCCGGGTGGCAGTCGCGGGCGCCGGGGGCATTGAAGGGCAGCACGCGGGTCTTGGTCCAGACGCTGTCCACGAGCTCGCGGACGTGCAGGTCGAGGTCGACCTCGCCGCGGCGGCGCTCGCTCACGTTCTGCGCGAAGTACATCCGCGTGCCGCTCCGGTCGAAGCTGATGCGACCGTCGTGGTTTTTCATCTGGGCGCCGTAGGCGAAGGGTTGGGCATCGTCCAGGCTACCGTCCTGCTCGTCGCCGAGCGCGTACACGAGCTCGCTGGCGCTCGCCCGACCGCGCCGCCGGGTCGTGCCCTTCTCCGGTCCGGAGCTGAACACCGCCCCACCGTGCAGGATCATCGGCGACACTTCGCGGTTGCGGGAGTTCACGCTCCGCTCGTTGCGCACGATCACGTTGTCGTGGTGCACCACGTCGAAGGCGGTCTGCGGGTGGGCCCGACCCGGGCGCGCGGTGTAGCCCTGGCCCTCGTCGTAGCGCACGAGGTAGCGCTCGGCCTCCTCGGCGTTGCCGGAGCGCCGCAGGCAGTCGGCCAGGAAGAAGCTGTGCGCGGGGTTGTCGGAGCGCGCCACGATGGCCCGGTAGCTCTCCGCCGCTTTCGCGAAATCTCGATTCAGGCGCTGCGCGGTGGCTACCTGGATGAGCGTCCCCATCGACACCTCACCGGTGCGATCGGCTGCTTCGCGGACGGGTTCCGAGACCTTGGGCTTATCGCGACCGATGTACGCCACCAGGTCCGCCGGAGCCTCGAGCTGCGCGTGAACGGTCGGGGCACTCAGAACACACAGCAGCGCGAGCGCGAAGCCGGGGAAGTTGTAGTTGGTAGTCCTCACCTCCCCGCTAAAGCAAAAACCGGGCACTTCGGGCAGTAGGGGCCCCTGGTACGGGCCTGAGCGTCAAGCTTTCAGGCCGAAAGCTACCGTTCGGCGAGTGGGCGGTGTCGAAGACCGAAACTCATAGTCAAAATTAGCTACAAGCGTAAGAATTGGGCTCCCAGTGCATTGGCAGAAGTGAGCCGAAAGCTCGTCGGACTAGCCGGCCGTAACGCGACTCGTGTTTTAGCGAAAGCGGACCGTTTATCGAAAAAATTCTGGTTCTCCCAAAGCGGGGGAGTCGCACCCTCCCAAATCGGCAAGCCATCTTCGCGCCCATGCGCCTCCACCCCGAGAACATCACGGAACTCGATTTTAGCAAGAGCGCGGATGGACTGTTACCGGCCGTGGTGCAAGACTGGCGCGACGGGCGCGTGCTCATGGTCGGGTACGTGAGCGTGGCGAGCCTGCAGCTGACCTTCTCCTCGAGCCACGTGACGTTTTACTCGCGGAGCAAGCGGCGACTCTGGACGAAGGGCGAGTCGAGCGGTAACGTGCTCGAGTTGCACAGCGCCTGGGCCGACTGCGACCAAGACTCCGTGCTGCTGTACGCAAAACCGACCGGTCCGGTGTGCCACACGGGGGCCGACACGTGTTTTAGCGCAAGCGAACCGCATTTTTTGCTGCGGCTCGAAGCGCTGCTCAACGCGCGCCAACCGGACGCCGACTCGGAGAGCTACACGAGTCGCTTGCTCGCGAAGGGCGTCATGAAAGTCGCGCAGAAAGTAGGCGAAGAGGGCGTAGAAATGGCCCTCGAGGCCGTGGGCGGGACCGACGCGCTGCTCACCGAGGAGGCCGCCGACCTGATGTACCACTACCTGCTGCTGCTCCGCGCCAAGGGCCAGGGCCTTGCCGACGTGGTGGAAGTGTTGGAGCGGCGGCACAAATAACCAAGACTCAGACAACCCATGGATTACGCACCCACGCTCTCCTTCGCGAAAACACAGGACCAGCGCGACGAGCTCGGCGGCTACCAAGCCAAGTTTTTCCTTCCAACTGGCCTCGCCCGCGACGGCAAAACCGTAACCTACCTCGCCGGAAACTCGCTGGGCCTGCAGCCCCGCGCCACCACCGATTTCGTGGAGGACGAGCTGGACCGCTGGAGTCGATTCGCCGTGGAGCAGTGGTTCAAGGGCGAAACGCAGTGGCTCAACTACCACCGGCACTTTACCGCGACGCTCGCCAAGGTGGTGGGCGCCGAGAAGTCGGAGGTGGTGGTGATGGGTGAGCTGACCGCCAATTTACACCTGCTGCTCGCGAGCTTCTACCGGCCGGAGGGCAACCGGTGCAAAATTCTAATGGAGGCGGGCGCCTTCCCTTCCGATCGTTTTATGGTGGAGAGTCAGGTACGTTGGCACGGCCTCGATCCGGTCGAGTGCATCGTGGAGGTGCAGCCGGAGGACGGACGCTACCTGCTTACCACCGAGCAGATCACCGAAGCCATCGGGGAGCACGGCGAGGAGCTGGCCCTAGTGCTCTTTAGCGGCGTCAACTACTACACCGGGCAGTACTTCGACCTCAAAACGATTACGACCGCCGCGCACGCCGTGGGCGCGAAGGCCGGCTACGACCTCGCCCACGCGGTGGGTAACGTGCAAATGTTGCTGCACGATTGGGGGGTCGACTTCGCGGCCTGGTGCAGCTACAAATACCTGAATGGCGGACCGGGAGCTCCGGCGGGCATTTTCGTGCACGAGCGCTACGGTCAGGACGCGACTACGTTCCGCCTGGCCGGCTGGTGGGGGCAAAAGGAGGAGCGTCGCTTCACCATGGAAGGAGGCTTCGAACCCATGGCCGGCGCCGAGGGCTGGCAGTTGTCTACCCCACCGGTACTAGCCATGGCGGCCATGCGGGCGAGCTTCGAGCTGTTCGACGATGTGGGGATGCCGCGACTGCGTGAGCGCTCGCGGGCGCTTACGGGCTACCTGGAATTTCTGGTGCTGCGCGCCGATCCCGACTACGAAGTGCTCGAAATTATTTCGCCCACGGACCCACAGTGGCGGGGTGCACAGCTGAGCGTGGCCCTGCACGGCGACTACGGGAAGCCGGTGTACGAAGCGCTCAAAACGGCGGCCGTAATCTGCGACTGGCGCGAGCCGGTAACCGAGGGCGGTCCGGGGATCATCCGCCTAGCCCCGAGTCCGTTCTACAACACCTACATCGACATGCTGCGCGCCGGCGAAACCCTGCGCGTGGTGCTGGAGAGCGTCCGCAAGCGGCTCGCGTGAGGCTCGGCGACCTGCGCATAGACGTAGCCCTCGGGCTGTTGACCTTCTTCGGGATGCTGGTGATCAGCGTCGTGTTCTACGAGGAGCGAACCACGTTTCTCGACCTGGCCTACCACCTCTTCGAGCAGGCTCGGCGCGGGACGGTCGCCATTCAGAATTACCGCTTCGTATCCGCGCTCACGCAGTATTTGCCTACGCAACTCCTGGGCGCCGGAGTAGATATGAAGACGGTGCAGCTGGTCTACTCGCTGGTGTTTCCGGTGTTTTACGGAAGTGTGTGGGCGATTACCTACTTCGGACTGCGCGCCCGGGAGTGGGCGCTGGCCTGGACCTTGCTCTGGGCCGCCTTCGCTACGCACACGCATTTTTGGGTGCAATCCGAACTGCCGCAGGGCCTCGCGATCCTGGTCTTAGCCTTGCCCCTCGTCGGCTGTCAACCCCGGACTGCGGTGGCGCGCGTGCTCGTGCGCACGACCCTGCCCGCACTACTGTTCACCGTCGCCTTCGCCCACCCGCTGCTCGTGGTGCCGGTCACGTTTTGTTTCGGGTTGCTCTGGTGCACGCAGTTCGCCAACCGGATCGAAATTAGCGTCGCGGCGCTCACGTACTACGTGTTCTTCGGCCTGCGAGCCACCGTTTTCGCGACCGAGTACGACGCTACCGCCGGCGGTGGGATCAAGGAAGGCCTGCGCCTCCTTCGCCAGGGTTGGCTGCCCTTCTCCGTCGAGCGATTCGCGCCCGAACTCCTCACGGAGTACTACGCCTTCGTGCTCGTATTCGTGCTGGCGCTCGCGTTACTCTGGCGCTCGGGAGCCGAGCTCGCCGCCGGCTGGACGGCCCTCGCCGTGGGCGGACACTTCGCCCTGGTGGCCATCGCCTACCCGACCGACGCTACCGCCCCGTTTTACTTCGAGAACCTGCTGTTACCGATGGGTTTCATGGCGGCGGCGGGTCTGGCCTTCGGGGTATTTAGGGCCAAGTACCAAGGGGTTTCCGCCTTGCGGCAAAACAGGTACTCCACCCTCCTCTGCGTGGCGATACTCGTACTCGCCTGTGTGCGTATCCTTTCGGTGGGTTACACCGGGCGTAGCACCTACTCCGAGCGTCTGCGCTTCCTGAAGACCACCCTCAAGAACGAGCGCGCCGACAAGCGACGGCAAGTGATCCGCCGCCCCACCGAGAAGGAGCAGCGCGGTCTGATTATGACCTGGGGCTCGCCTTACGAAGCGTGGATCGTGAGCCTTCGCGAAAACCGTCCCACCCAGGGGTTTCAGCTCGTGGACAAACCCGCTGCCCTCGCCTGGGCGGCGTACCAACCCGGGACCTTCGTGACCGAATGGGGCGCCTGGCCCTTCGCCGACCTACCCGCCGCCTACTTCACGGCGCCCCCCGACTCTACCGGCTACCTCCTCGTCGAATAGGAACGGGCTCAGCGGCCGAGCACGCCGTACTTCAGGATGCACCACAGCGCGCGCACCCCGTCGCGCCAGTTGATCTTCTTACCCTCGGCGTAGGTGCGCCCGTAGTAGCTGATGCCAACTTCGTAAATACGAATTTCGGGGATGCGCGCGATTTTGGCCGTCACCTCCGGCTCGAAGCCGAAGCGGTTTTCTTCCAAACTCAGCGACTGGAGCTGCTCCCGTCGAAAAAGCTTGTAGCAAGTCTCCATGTCGGTGAGGTTCAGGTTGGTCGCCGCGTTCGAGAGGTGCGTGAGGAGCTTGTTCCCGATGGAGTGCCAGAAGAAGAGGATGCGGTGTGGCTTACCGCCCATGAAGCGGCTTCCGTACACGACGTCGGCGTTGCCCTCGAGGATGGGCTTGAGCAGGTCGTTGTATTCGCGGGGATCATACTCCAGGTCGGCGTCCTGGATGAGCACGAACTCACCCGTGGCCGCCGCGATACCGGTGTGGAGCGCCGCGCCCTTGCCCCGGTTTTCCGGGTGGCGCAGTACCCGCAAACCCAGCTGCGGGTACTGCGCCGCGTAGCGCGTCGCGGCCCCGGCGGTGTCGTCGCTCGAGTGGTCGTCGACCACGATTATCTGCTTTGTCAAGCCCCCGTCGAGCTCGACGGCGCGCACCCGGTCGAGGATGAGGTGCAGCGTGCGCGCCTCGTTAAATGCGGGCACGACGATGCTCAGGATTGGAGCGGGCATATAGGCGCAAGGATAGCGTTCTTCGCCGCTACATGGGTATGAATCGTATTTCCTGGACGTCCAGACCCGACTTGTTCTGGCTACTTGGCGTCGGCGTCCTCCAGGCCACGCTCTGCCTAGTTGCCTTCCTGCCCTTCATCCGCCACCCCGGCAGCACCTTGCTGTACGCCGAGTACGACGGCATCAAGAACTACTTCACGCCCTACAGCTACATCTCGGGGCTCGGCCAGACGCCGGACGGCGACGCGCTCAAAGTCTACGGCCAGCACTATCCCTTCGGCGAGTACGTCTTCTACACCGACAACACCCCCGCCATCTCCCTGCCGGGCCGCGCGCTCGCAAAGCTCGGCCTCCCCATGCGCGGCGGCGGCACCGGCTTTTTTACCTACGGCCTCATCGGCCTCCACTGGGCCTCCGCCCTCGCGCTGTTCGTACTGCTGCGGCAGTGGTTACGTACGCGCTGGCTCGCCGGCCTGTTCGCGATTGCCCTCGTGTGGACGTGCAAGCAGTACTGGCACTACCTCATCGGCAGCTTCAACCTCGGGGTCGTGGTCCTCACCGTCGGTTACATCGGCTTGCTGTGGCGCGTATTTCTCGACCAACGCGCCTGGCGACCCTGGCTCGCCACCGGCATTTGGATTGCTTTCGCGAGCTGGTTTCACCTGTACTACCTCATCGTGTACGGAACCGGACTAGCGACCTTTGCCCTCGTGCTAATAGCCAATACCTGGCGCGAAGAAGGACGCGACAGCGCACTGTCCACCGCCTTCCGGGCCGCGGCGGCCGGTGCACTCGGCATCCTGCTCATCTACGGACCCATCCTACTCATCGACGATAAGCTGGCGCTTCGTACCGGCGAATCGCTCGGCTACGGGTTCGATGCATGGCGCCTGGATATCCGCTCGCTTATTACTCCGCGCCCGGAGCTGCGCAACCGCTTTCTCGTTTCGTTCCGCGAGCAAACCTTTGGCGAGGGCTACGCCTACCTCGGACTTTGGTGGTGGTACGCACTGACGTTCCTACTCGGCTTGGCGCTCTGGAAGGGTCCGGCGCGAGTATGGACTCACGTACGAGACAGCTTTCGCAAAAACACGACGAGCCGCTTCATCGTCGCCTTCGGTATCGCCGGGACCGTCTGTTTCTTCGCCAGCTTGGGCACGAGCTACGCTATTCCCGGTGGCGATTTGGTGTTTGAGGTGGCGTTAAACCCCTTCTATTTCATCGCGAAGCATTCGGTGACCATTCAGCATTTCCGGGCCATCGGGCGCTTTTTCTTCGTAACGCAGTGGGCCTGGTGGCTACCGATCCTCTTCATCCTCGACTGGGTTTGGCGACGTGGGCAGTGGCCCCGGGCCTTCGTTATCGTCGTGGCGTTCTGCGCGGTCCTCGACACCTGGGACGCCGTTCGGGCCACCAAGAAGCAGCACCCCGAGAATCCGATGTTCGCTACGGCAACGGACCCCGTGTTAGCGGCTATGCCTGATGGGGTTGATACCGTCTACCAGGCGCTACTCATGGCACCTTACTACCACGTGGGCGCTCAGGCGCCGGGACTCGTCGCAGATCCCATCAACGTGCAGGCTCAAGTCGAAGGGTTTTCCTTCTCGGCGGCGAGTCGACTCCCGCTACTGAACGCAATTTCGAGTCGCACGCCGCCGCACGAAGCCAGAGCCTTACTCGATTTCGTAGCCACCAGTACCGTGAGCGATAGCCTCGCCGGCGGCCTCGACGCGAGACCCATCCTCGTGGCCGTACACCGCGACATAGCGCGCAGCGTAGACGAAGGGAATCTCGACGGTCTGTACGTCCCTACCGATGGCATCGCGCGGGACGCCGTGCTGGCGAGCATCGCGCTACCCGCGCGGGTGGGCGTCACCAAGGTCGGCGAGTACGGTGTTTACGATTTCTATCGCTGGGACTGGCGAACGCCTACTAGCTCTCCCGCAACAACCCCCCAGTAATCCGCCGCAGCTCCAAATCCGTCAGCAGCAGCTCGTACACCCCGTTCAAGCGCCCCTGCACCGCGTTGAGGTACTCGAGCTGAAGCGAGCGGTAATCGAAGCTGTTGATGGCACCGATCGTGAGCTGCTCGTTGGCCAGCGCTAGGTTCTGCTCCGCGGAGGCGATGAGCTGATCCTGCAGCGCCACTAACTCGCGCTGGCTGCGGTAGGTCGCCAACAACGAGCGCGCCCGGATCGAGAGGTCCTGCCGCGTGTTGCGGAGCGTCGTGTTCGCGATCCGCTCGGCGGCGACCGAGTTCTCGACCGCGCGCCGCCGCAACCCCGCGTCGAAGAGGATGTACTCGGCCTGAAGTCCGAGGAAGCCCTGACCCGAATTACCGAACAGGATCTTGTTCTTCTCCCCGGTATTAGGGTTATTTCCCTCCCTGTCGAAGGCCGACTCCGTGTAGTTGAGTCCGGCGGACACGTTCAGCGTTGGTTTTAGCTGCGCACGGGCGACCTCGCTTTCCGCCCTCGCTACCTCCTCCTGCGTTTTCAGCAAGCGCACCGCCGCTCCGGAATCGAGACCCGCGACAATCTGCTCCAACTCCCAATCCCGCGGCTCGAAGATGAGCGTATCGCCGAGCGGCCGCTCGGCGAACTCCTCGGCCGGCGCATCGAGCTCGAGGTAAAGCGACCGCAGCGAGTTCGCGTAGTCAACCCGGGCTCGTTCCACGCTCACCGAGTCGGTCAGAAAGTTCGAGCGGGCCTGCAACAGGTCTACGGATGCGCCCTGCCCGTACTCACGGCGTAATTCCTGGTACTGAATTCGATCCCGGCTCACCTCCAGCACGCGACCGGCTACCCGGGCCTCGGCCTCCCGCAATTGGGCCGTGTAGTAAGCCTCCGCCACAGCGAACACACTCTGCTCGATGAGCTGCTCCACCTGTTGTTCGGCAGCGCGTTGCAGCGCCCCCAGCCGACCCCGGTTGAAACGAACCTGGTAGCCGTTGAAGAGCGTGTAGCGAGCCGTAAGTCCGGCCGCAGCCGCACCCTGGTAAAAGCCACCGTTGATGAAAGAAGCCGGATTATCCTGGCTGTTCATACTGTTGTTCACGTCGATCGTAGCCGCGACAATCGGCGTCCGTCCGGCGGTCACCCAGTTGTTATTCCGGCTCGCCACCTCTACCCCCAGCCGCTGTCCGGCGATGGCCAAGTTATTATCTACGCCCCAGGCGAGTGCCTCGGCCAAACTCAACGGATTGGCGAGGCCCTGAGCCCGCGCTTCAGTCCCACCCACCAACAGACCGATCCCGAGCACCACCAGTAGCTTCCCTAAACTCATACCGTAACCTTTAGCTCCGCCGCAAAAAATTCTTCGACCTCCGCCCAGCTCCGCACGCGCGTAAATCGGTGTTCGTTGCGATTGTGTAGCGCGTCAAACAAGAGCGGCGTCCCCCGAAAGGTCTCGAGGTTGTGCGCGTGGTCGTCGATCAGGTAATCGGTCCCGATGATCGACTTATCGCCACAGAAAACGATGTTGCGCCAGTGTACCCACTCGAAGTGCTCGAAGAGCCAGTCGTACTTGTCCTCGAAGGAGTTGCGGAACTCCATGGCCGCCGTCACGAAGTACACGTCGTAGTGCTTCCGCAAAAACTCGACCCCCGCTTTCGCGCCGTCGATTAGCGGCAAATCCCGGAAAAAGCCCCGCTCGAACAGCGCCTCCCGCACCTCCTCTACACCCGCGATCGAGTAAATCTTACGACCGACCAATTCCTCGTCGGGCACCCGCCGCCCGAAGCGACCGAAGTAGAGGTTTTGAAACTTGTGCATGACGTCGGCGATCACCTCGTCCATGTCGATAGCTACTGATTTACGCATGCTTAGGGGGTTAGCTGCCGAAGTTTTGGACCGTTTTCATGAGTAATCCGACTACCGCCACTACGGCCACGATAGCGCCGAAATAAAGTCCCCAATCCCGAGTCTCGTTGTGCGGTGCGGCGGCCTCCACGAGGGAGTAATCTGGCTTGATGCCCGACCAGGCTTGGTGCACTACCACCTTGAAGCGATTGGTGAGAATGAGGAACGCCGGCAGGAGTACCAACAGGCAAACCGTGGTCGCGAACAGACCGAAGCTCACCGAGATAGCCATCGGGATAAGAAACTGCGCCTGCAAACTCGTCTCGAACATGATCGGCCCGAGTCCGGCGAGCGTCGTCACGGTCGTCAGTATGATCGGCCGAAAGCGCCCGAGCGCCGCCTTACGCAGCGCGCTCATCTGGTCCATCCCCTCGCCGAGGAGCTCGTTGTAGCTCGTCACGAGCACCAGCGCGTCGTTGACGAGCACGCCGATGAGCGCGATCACGCCCAGGCCGGAGAACAGGCTGATCGGTGCGCCCAGCAACCAGTGCCCCCAGGCCACCCCGATGAAGGCGAAGGGGATGAGCAGGAAGACCATAATCGTCTGCGACATCGAGCGGAAGGTGAGCGCGATGATGAACAGCATCAGCAGTAGCACCACCGGCCCCACGATCGCGAGCGAGTCCGAGGTTTTGGCCTGCTCGCGGTTCTGGCCCTCGTAGTCGGCCGACACGCCCGGGTAGTTAGCCAGTATCCCCGGGATTACCGACGCCCGGAGGTCGCCCGTGATGTCGCTCACGCTCACGTCGTCGTTGGCGATATCGGCTTCGATGGATACTTCCCGCTCCCCGTCGATGTGGTTGATGGCCACGATCCCGCGCTCGGTATCGAGCGTGGCCACGTCGCCGAGCACGAACTCGCCCTGCGGCGTGCGGATGCGCATGTTCGTGAGCTGGTCGACGGTACGGCGATTGTCCTCCGCGTAGCGCACCCACACCCGAACCTCGTCGCGACCGCGCTGCAGGCGCTGCACCTCCTGCCCGAAGAACCCGGCCCTGACTTGCGCCAGCACGCTCGACTCGTCCAGCCCGAGGAAACGCCCGCGGTCGTTGAGCGTGATGTTGATCTCGCGCAGTCCGTCCTTGTTGGTGTCGGTCACGTCGGCGAGCACCTCCATCGCCTCCAGCTCGTCGGTCACCGCGCGGGCCGCCTCGTCGAGCTGGTCCGCGTCGCGCCCGCGCAGGCTCACCGACACCGGCTTACCGAAGGCGGAGCGGCCCCCGAACGTCAGGCTCTCCGCCTCCGGAATCTCCCCGGTGTACTCGCGGATCAGGTTGGCCACCGTCCGCAGGCGCAGGCTGTCCCGCTCCTCCCCCTCGAGCAGGTTCACCGTCATCGACCCCTGGTAGGTCGTCGGCCCGAGGTTGATCTCGGTTTGGCCGATCGCCCGCTTCTCGTTGTCGAAGTACTGCGCCGAGAGCGTGTCGTTGGCCTTCTCCACGGCGGCGTAAATCCGGTCGAGGTACCGTTGGGTGGCCCCCTCCCGCGTACCGGCCGGCAGCTGGAGCTCGATATTGACCTCGTCGCGCTCGATGTTCGGGAAGAAGGTCGTCGAGATAATGCCGCCTGATACGGCCCCGAAGGTCACGAAGAGCGTCGCGGCCAGGATACCGATCGTGAGCCACCGGTAGCTCATCGTAAACTCGAGGATCGGACTGTAGACGGTATCGCGCAACCAGTTCATCGCGTCGTCGAACGCCTGCAGGAAGCGGTTCTTCTTGGCGTGGACGTTTTGCCGCAAGGCCTTCGAGTGGGCCACGTGCGCGGGCAGGATGAAGATGCCCTCGACCAGCGAAAAGATGAGCGAGAGGATCACCACCGCCGCCATCTCGGCGAAGAAATCACCGAGTCGCCCCCGGATGAAGAAGAAGGTGCCGAAGGCCACGAGCGTCGTCGCGATCGCGCTCACCACGGCGGGCAGTACCTGGAGCGTACCGTTGATGGCGTTCGCCTCGGCCTCGCGACTCTTGCGCGCCGCGCGCGAGGCCTCGCCTTCCTCCACCTGTTTTGCCGGAAGGCCGCCGAGCTGCCCTTCCCGCTCGGCTTGCGCCAAAACCCGTTCCGCGGCGTCGGGCTCCTCGGCGTCGCTGCCGTCTTCGTAGCGCTGGAAGATGTTCTCCGCGATCACGATGCCGTCGTCGACGAGGATACCGATCACGAGGATCATCCCGAACAGCGAGAGCACGTTGATCGTGATGCCGAAGAAATTAGCGCACAGGAACATGCCGGCGAAGGAGATCGGTATCGACAGGGCCACCCAGAACGCGAGGCGCCAGTTGAGGAACAGGGCCAGTACCACCGCCACGATGAAGAAGCCGAGGATGCCGTTCTCGGTGAGCAGGTCGATGCGGTCGGAGAGCGTCTTCGAGGCGTCCCGGATCACGACGGCCTGCACGTCGCTGTGCTCCGCGTTGAAGTCCTCGATGTACCCCTTCACCTCATCGGTGATGGTGAGCATGTCCTCCTCGAGGGTGTTGCTCACCACCACGGCCACCGCGGGTGCCTGATCGATGTAGGTGCGGTTGGGGTTATCGGCCCAGCGGTCGGTTACGTCGGCTACCTCGTAGAGGCGCACTACCCCACCCTCGGGCGTGGTTTTGACCACGATATCGCGCAACCCTTCCGCGTAGTAATCTTTCTGGCGCGAGCGGAGCAGCAGCTCCTCCGCATCCGTTTTGATGGTACCGCCGGTGATGTCGAGGTTGGCGCCGCGCACCGCCAAGGTCGCCTGATCGAAAGTGAGGCCGTAGGCCTGCAGGTCGTTCTCGCGGAAAGCGATCTGGATCTCCTCCTCGGGAAAACCCGTCAGTTCCACCTTGGAAATACCGTCCTTGGCGAGTAGTTCGGACTCCACCTGGCGACCGTACTGCTTGAGGGCACGCAGGCTCACCTTGCCGGCGAGACCGATGCTGATCGCGAAGCCTACGTTCTCGCGTTTGAAGACGACCGGTGGCTCGAGGCCGGCGGGGAAGCTCGGGATCCGGTCGACGGCGTTGCGGACGTCGTCGGAGACGAGGTCGGTGTCGTAGCCCTGGAGCACCTCGACGGTGATCGTGCCCGAGTTCTCGGAGCTGACCGACGTGACGCGCTCGATGCCGGTAACGCCCTTGAGGTTCTCCTCGATCTTGTTGATGACGCCCTCCTCGATCTCCTCCGGGGCCGCGCCGGGGAGCACGACCTGGATGGAGATGATGCGGCTCGGTACCTCGGGGAAGTACGTGGACTTCATGCCCTCGTACCCCACGAAGCCGAAGATGAAGATGCCCGCCATCATCAGGTTGGCCGCGATGGGATAACGTACGAAGTAGGTAACGATGCCGCGCATGGTCGCTCTCTTTGGGGTCGAATGAATTAACCGGCCGGGGTGGTGCTGCCCCCGGCGGCGGCGGTTTCCGCTTTCACCTCACGGGTTTTGACCTCCAGGCCCTCGTAGGCCCCCGGTAGCGACTCGGCGAGCAACTTGGTACCCTGCCCGAGGCCCCGGACGTAGATGACGTCGCCGGAGCGCCGTACCACCTGCACGTCGGCACGTTCGAGGACGCCGTCGTTGACGACGTACACCTGGTTCTGCCCCACGAGCAAACGCTGGTCGAGGGCGAGCACGTCGGCCAGTGCGGCGCCGGCCACCTCGCCGCGGAGGTAGAGGCCCTCGCGTAACCCTTCGCCGCGTACGCTCAAGTAGACCGTAGCGGCCTGGGTGTTGGGGTCTACCTGCGTGGAGATCCGCGCCACCTTAGCCTCGAACTCGTTTCCCTGCGGCCCCTGCAGCGTGGCCACCGAGCCCGGGGAGAGGTAGCTCAGGTCGTTGACCGGAACGGTGGCGGCCAGCTCGTAGCGGCTGGCCGTGAGGGTGCCGAGCTGCTGCCCGGAGCGGACGAGGGCGCCCTGCGTGGCGTTGACCACGGTGAGGGTACCCGACATGGGCGCCCGCAGGGTGTACTTGCGCAAGCGGTCTTCGCTGGCCTTGATCTCGTAGTACTGGCTGTAGATATCCTTCGCGTTCAGGAAGAAGCGGGCGGCATCGTCCTTTACCGCGGGCAGCTCGGCGAGGTCTTCGCCCGGATCGAGCGCGCGCAAGTAGGCGTCCCAGGCGGGGAAGGTCACATTGTAATCGATCTTGAGCTCCGGCATCGCTTGGGCCAAGGTGTTGGCCAGGGTAGATTTTTGCGCCTGTAGGCTTAGGCTAGCCTCGGTACTGTTGAGGCGCGCGAGGAGGTCGCCTTTCTTGTAGTAGACACCGACTTTGAAGGGGTGGTCGGAAGCCTCGAAGACGCCGGTGACCTCGGCGAAGAGGGGTACGGTCTCGAAGGCGACGAGCCGGCCCTGCAGGGGGATGCTCACCTGCACGTCGCCCGGCACGACCTCGCGCACCGGCGCCTCGCGTACGGCGGCCTCGGGCTTTTCTTTCTCGGGGGCTACCCTGCCGTTGGCGACCTGCCGCGAGATGAGGAAGCCTCCGATCACGACGATCAGGGCCGCTAGGTAGCTGAGTCGACGTTTGTTGATACTACTCATAAGCTTGCAGGTTGTCGTAAACGCGCGTTAGCACGTCGATGCAGGTCGCTAACTCCGTGGGGTGGATTCCGCTCGTGGCGGTTTCGTTCGTGAGGATCGCGGCGGGACTGAGCGCACGAAAGGTTTCGAGACCGGCGGAGGTCATCGAGATGCACTTCTGCCTCCGGTCCCGCGGGTGCGTCTTTCGCTCGATGAGTCCCCGACACTCCATACGCTCCAGGAGGCGGGTGGCGGTTGCTTTGTCGCGGACCAAGAACTCGGCGACGTCGCTCTGCGGTACGCTCCCGGTACGCTCGGCGAGGAACGACAGGGCCGCCCAGAAATCCACGGGGTAGTCGTAGCCGCGCCCCCGGATGGAGTCGACCAAAAACTGGGAGAGCATGCGCCCCGCGCGGTTGGCGTGGTAACCGATGCGTCGGGCTGTGGGGGGCGGGGTCAAGGCGATCGTTGCGTCCGCAATCGTTGCGAATGCAACAGTACATGAATCGGCTCAGAAAGTTTCGAGTTCGCCGGGTGTTTTAGCGAAAGCCCGTGAAATTCCAGCTCAGAACGACGGGCAAGGACTGGGGCGGTGCACCGCGTAGGCGCCTGAGCTCGAGCTGCACGTTGACGCGCTCGCCGTCGAGCAGCTGGCTGGCGTCGAACTCCGTGGGGATCAGGTTCAAGTTACCGCCCACGTCCCTCGGGATCTGATCGCGGTAGAACACCTCCGTCCAGTCGAGCTCGTCCGTCGAGATCCGGAGCACGACCTCCTCGGCGAAATCCCAGGTGAGACCGGACTCGCTGATGCTCAGCGTAGCCCGACCGGGCTCGACGCGGTCCCAGTCGCTCCACGCTACCCCGAACTCCCGCTCGAACCGCGCGTGCTCCGTGGGTACGTTCTCGAGGTTGATGCCGTGCGCGGCTACGGGGTTGAGTCCGGCGGGAATGCCAAACTCCAGTGACGAAAAGCTGAGTCGATCGCCCCCGCGCCGGTCGTCTTTCGTGCAGGCCGAGGAGCCTACGGCGGCACTGAGCAGGAGCAGACTTAGGAATCGGAGCACGGGGTTGGGTTTGTACTAGGCCATAACCGTTCGTCGGGCGCGATAGTGCCCGCGAATAGGTGGTTCGGCCCGGTTACCTTCCCGACCATGGGTGTAGCTAAAGTGAGGCTTCCGGGCTCGGACGCGCAGCGACAAGAATTTACGCGGTGCTTGTTGCGCGACTTACGCGCCCTCGAAAAGATGCTCGCCGACGATTGGTTCGAGGACGATGTGGTCCGCATCGGCGCCGAGCAGGAGATGTGTCTCGTCGACCTGAAAACGTTTAAGGCCGCCCCCATCAACATCAAGGTACTCGAAGCGCTCAGCGACCGGCCCTGGGTCGATACCGAGCTGGCCAGGTTCAACCTCGAGACCAACTTGACGCCGCGACTCTTCGGCGGGTCGGCGCTCCGGGAGATGCACCAGGAGCTCGACGATCAGCTCGCGATCATCCGGGGGGTGGCGGCCGAGCACGGCGCCGGGGTACTGCTTACCGGGATCCTGCCGACGCTACGCAAGTTTGATCTCGACTTACAAAACCTGACCCCGCGACCTCGGTACGTAGCGTTGATCGATGCGATCAAGGCGCACAAGCAAGGGCAGGATTTCGAGATCCACCTCAAGGGCATCGACGAGCTCTCCGTAAAACACGACAGCGCGCTGCTCGAGGCGGCGAACACGAGCTTCCAGGTGCACCTGCAGGTAGCCCCGAACGACTTCGTACGGATGTACAACATCTCCCAGGCGCTAACGGCGCCGGTGATGGCGCTGGCGGCGAACAGTCCGCTCGTATTCGGCCGGCGGCTCTGGCACGAGAACCGGATCGCGCTGTTCCAGCAGGCGCTCGACACGCGCCGTACGCGGGAGCACATGCGGGAGCGCTCAGCGCGGGTTAGCTTCGGCAAAACGTGGGTCAAGGATTCGATCCTCGACGTCTACCGCGAGGATCTGGCGCGCTTCCGGGTACTGCTGGCCGGCGACATCGAGCACGACAGTCTCACCCAAGTGGAGGCCGGTGAAGTACCGAAGTTACTCGCCCTCCAGATCCACAACTCGACGGTCTACCGCTGGAATCGCCCGTGCTACGGCATCAGCGACAACGGCAAGCCCCACCTCCGCATCGAGAACCGCGTGCTTCCGGCGGGTCCGACCACCCCGGACGAGGTAGCCAATACCGCGCTGTGGCTCGGGGCGATGACGGGGATGGCCGCCGAGATCGCGGACATCCGCGACCACATGTCCTTCGACGACGTCGCCGACAATTTCGCCAAGGCCGCGCAGTACGGGATCGACACCAAGTTTAACTGGTGGGGGGAAGGGAAGGTACCGGCCGCGACCCTCCTGCGCGAAACCATCATCCCCTGCGCGCGCCGCGGCCTGGCCATCCGCGGCATCGACCCCGCGGATATCGATCACTACATGGGCATACTCGAAGCCCGGGTAGACGCGCTGGCCACCGGGGCCCGTTGGCAGCTGCGTACGTTCAGCAAGTTGCGGGAGTCGGTGAGCCGCGACGAAGCGCTCTCCAACATCACCGCGACGATGCTCGCCCACCAGGGGAAGGGGGAGCCGGTGCACACCTGGCCGATCCCGAACGTGGAGTCCTTCAGTCACTACCGGCCGAGCAAGCTGCTCGTCGAGGAGTTCATGGAGACCGATCTGTTCACCTGCCAGGGTTCCGATTTGGTCGACCTGGTCGGCGAGATGATGGACTGGCGGCGTATCCGCTACATGCCCGTCGAAGACGATCGAGGGGAGCTCAGTGGCCTGATCACCGCGCGGTTGCTGCTGCGCCACTACATCAAAGCGGGTCGCACTCCGGAGGCGATGGCCGTCAGCGTCAAGGACATCATGATCCAAAACCCGACGACCATCGCGCCGTCCGCGACCATCGTGGAAGCCATGGAGCTGATGCGAACGAACAAGGTGGGCTGCTTACCGGTCGTGCAGGGCAGCGAGCTGATCGGCGTGATCACCGAGATGGACTTCGTGCGCATCAGCGGTCGCTTGATCAAGCAGGTGGAGCAGTAGGGGCGGGGGTGAAGTAACGCGGACCTTGGACTAGCGTCGTTAACGCATCACGATTCCTTCGCTTCGTAAGTAGCCCTTCAGCTCTTGCAGTCCAATCTCACCAAAGTGGAACACGCTTGCCGCCAAAGCAGCGTCCGCGCCAGCGAGGAGGGCTTCCGCGAAATGTGCTTTGGTCCCCGCCCCCCCACTAGCTATCACCGGAATACTCAACTCGGTGTTCAGTCGGCTCAATTCCGCGATCGCGAAACCGGCCTTCGTACCATCGTGATCCATACTGGTGAAGAGGATCTCGCCGGCCCCCCGTGACTCAGCCTCCGTGCACCAAGAAAATAGCTCCCGCTCCGTAGCGTGTCGGCCGCCGCCGGTGTACACGACCCAACCATTCGGCGTGCGGCGCGCATCCACCGCGAGCACCACGAATTGATTCCCGAAGGCAGCGGCGAGTTCGTCGAGCAATTTGGGTCGCCGCACCGCCGCGGAGTTGACGCCGACCTTGTCGCAGCCGGCGTACAGGATGGCCCCCGCCGCCGCCACGGAGTCGATGCCACCGCCGAGTGTAAAGGGGATGTCGACGCCACGCGCCACATCGCGCGCCAGATCCACCACCGCGGCGCGGCGCTCGTAAGTGGCGGTGATGTCGAGGAACACCAGTTCGTCTGCCCCCTGCGCCGAGTACTGTGCACCGAGCGCGACGGGGTCTCCGGCGTCCCGCAATCCGACGAAATTGACGCCCTTGACCGTGCGGCCGTCCTTGACGTCGAGGCAGGGGATGATACGTTTCGCGAGCACGGGCCGAAGGTGCGGGAAATTCTTGGGTCGAAGCCTTGCTTGAAAGTTCGGAGTCGCTATCTTTGCGCCCGCCTTGACCTATGGTGTAATTGGCAACACATCTGATTTTGGTTCAGACATTCAAGGTTCGAGTCCTTGTAGGTCAACTCTCACTAAAAAAGCCCACTCCTTACACCAAGGAGTGGGCTTTTCTGTTCTTCCTATCTCAAACGACTACGCCGCAAAAGCCAGCCGCCCGCCCGCGGGCACCCGCAACAAGCCCCGTAGCGTCCGCTCCGGGAAAGAGCCTAAGTCTAGGCTCAGGTAAACGGCCGCCCCGGAGGTCGTAATCTCGATCAACCCCGCCGAAACCAAGGCCCGCAGATCCGACTGTACCGCCCCCCAGCTCGGGCCATAACTCGCTTTGAGTGACCTTTCCGAAACGCTGTCGTACCCGACGGCACGAATTAAGGCACGGCGCTTCGGGCAGGCCAAATGGGTGAAAACCGTCGGTACCTCACCGACTGGCCGCGGGCCGCGCTCGAGGACTACGGCCGGGGGAAGAAGCTGTGTGAGTGCGGTCATCTTGAAGGATTAACGGAGTGAGCGAGGGAAGCCCGACAAACATAACCAACAAGTTGTATCAAAACAAACTGTTTAAACTATTTTGTTTACCCTCCGCGCGCGTTCCTTTAGCCGCCTTTCCATCTACGCGCTCCCCCATGAAGATCACCCTCCAATCCACCGATACCGAACTCGGTTACACAGGCACCAACGACCGGGGCCAGATCACGAGTTTTAGCGGAAGCAAACAGGGTGTCTCCCCCATGGAGACCGTGCTGATGGCGGCGGCGGCCTGCTCCTCCATCGACGTGGAAATATTTTTGAAGAAAATGCGCCAGGAGGCCACCCGGGTAGAGGTCGAGGTGGAAGGGCACCGCGTCGACGCCGTCCCGAGCGTCTTCGACAAAATGCACCTCCACTACCGCATCTACGGGGGCGTCAAAGACGAGAAGGCCGCCAAGGCGGTGGCGATGTCGATGGACCAGTACTGCTCGGTGAGCATGATGCTGCAGAAAGCCGTGGCGATTACCCACAGCTACGAGGTGCTAGACTAGCTCGAGGCGCTCCGCCTCCGCCTCTTCGAGCCGCTCGATGAACTCGCCGACCTCCCCGCTCGCGAACCGATCGGCCGCGAAGCTCGGCTCGTACTTGCCGAGCGCGGTCGGGTGGTCGATGTTCGGATTGCGGATCTCGTTGAGGTGAACCGCCCAGATGCCGCTGACCGTTCCGTTTCGCGTCACCTGGAAGCAGTCGCGCACGTGGTACGTCTCACCTTCCACCGGGCGGTTCGGGATCAATGCCCGCTGGGGCGGTGCGAAATTGTCGTCCACGCAAACCACGGATTGACCGATCTGAAACATCTGCTTTTCTTTATCTGCCTTGCGCGAAGTAACGCCCCACGACTTATGCTGTTGAGACCACTCCCGTTACTACTCGGCTTGGCGGCTGGATTCTGGCTCGTGGGCTGCAAGAAATTCGCTTCCCTCCCCGATGCGGAGCCCACCCTGCTGGAGCCAATTACCGCCAAACGCGAGCGGCGCGGCCCCTATGTGCTCACCAACATCCTCCCCGAAGAGTTCGAGGTCTACATCTCGGATAGCGCGCGTTTCCATCAGCTCGGCAGACAGGTGGGCACCCTGCTCGCCGGCAGTCCGGACACGCCCGCGACACTGATCGTACGGGACGTTTTGCCACAGCGGCGCTACTATTTCGACCTCGTCGGCGATGCCGGCAACCGGCTGCGGGTCAGCGAACGCCAGCTGCCGCTCGAGGGCGCTGATAATTTTCGCGACCTCGGCGGTCTGCCCGGAGCGGACGGGAAGCGCGTGGTCTGGGGGCAGTTCTACAGGGCCGACAACCTTTCCGCGCTCACCGATTTCGACCTCGCCTACTTGGGCTCGCTCGAGTTGCGTTCGGTGGTGGACCTCCGTTCGCCGCAGGAGGTGGCGAGCGCCCCGGACCGACTTCCGCAAAGTCCGGACCTGGACTACATACCGATGCCGATCTACAACGAGGCCGAGGACACCTCCGACATCCGCGGTCGCATCCTGGCCGGTACGTTCGGCCTGGAGGAGGCCGACAACCTGCTCGAGGAGGTCAACCGCCTGTTCGGCAGCTCGCAGGCCTTCCGCTTTGCCCCATTCATGAAGCTCATCGAGAGCGACGACGGCGCCCCCATGGTGTACCACTGCACCTCCGGCAAGGACCGTACGGGTTTCGCCACCTTCCTGCTGCTGCGGACGCTCGGGGTAGACTCGGCCCTCATCTTCGACGACTACCTGATGAGCAACTACTACCGCTTCGATCGCAACCGGCGCAACTTGCGCAAGGTCAATCTCGCGCAGTACGTCAAACCCGTCAACCCCGAAGTGCTCAAGCCGCTCATGCTCGTCGACCCGGGGTACCTCCGCGCCGGAGTCGAGGAGATCGACAGTACCTACGGCAGCGTAGACTCTTTCCTACTCCAGGAGTACGGCGTAACGGATTCGGTGAAGGCCGATTTGCGGCAGCGCTACCTCTACGAATAGCTGCCGTTTCCCGCTTGCGCTAAAACACCTTGCGCCCCACCGCTTTACTCCTACAAACACGCACGTTATGCCCACGCTACAGGTAGCCCTCACCTCAGACATCGAGCCCGGAGAGATGATCACCGTCCGGGCGGCAGAGCGCGAGGTACTGCTGTGCAACGTCGAGGGGACCATCTCCGCCTTCCACCCCAAGTGCACGCACTACGGTGCGCCACTCGTGGACGGGGTGCTCAACGGCTTCCGACTCAGGTGCCCCTGGCACCACGCCTGTTTCGACGCCCGTACCGGTCGCCACCTCGAAGCCCCGGGTTGCGACGCGCTGCAGGCTTACCCCGTGGAAGTTCGCGAAGGCGGCCAGGTTTGGATCACGGTTCCGGCGGGTAAGGTCGGCTCCGGGCAGCACCCCAACCCGATGGTCGCCGGCGGACGGGCTGCCGCAAAACCGTACGTGATCGTCGGCGGTGGACCCGCCGGACAGCACGCCGCGGAAGGTCTGCGTCAGGGCGGTTACCGGGGCCCCATCACGCTGATCAGCGCCGAGGATCGCCCCCCCTACGATCGCACCCAAGTATCGAAAGGATTCCTAACCGGCGACCGGCCGGCCGATAAGATGCCGCTGCGCCCGAGAAGCTTTTACGAAGCCCACGACGTGAAATTGATGCTCGGTAGAAAGGTGACTAAAGTGCGCGCTGGGGCACACCAGCTCGAGCTCGAGGACGGCTCGACGCTCGATTACGAAAAAGTTTGTGTGGCGACCGGAAGTACGGTGCGCCGGCTGAACGTGAAGGGGGCCGACCTGCCGGCCGTGTACACGCTCAGGACCTACGCGGACGCCGAGGCGTTGCGGGAGGCGGCCAGCGCGGTGCGTAAGGCCGTCGTCGTCGGTTCTTCCTTCATCGGGATGGAGGGCGCCGCCGCGCTAGCGAAGCTCGGTGCGGAGGTAACGGTGGTTGCCCCGGAAGAGCACCCCTTCCAAAGCATCTTCGGTCAGCGTGTAGGATCGCTCATTCAGTCCTGGCACGAAGAGAACGGCATCAACTTCCGTCTCGGCGAGGAGGTCGCCAGGATCAAGGGGAAGCGCAAAGCGACGGGCGTCGTCCTCGAGGGCGGCGATGTTATCTCGGCGAACATCGTACTCGTGGGTATCGGCGTTACGCCGAATAGCAACCTGATCGAAGGGATCGAGCCCGGCGAGGACGGTGGTATCGCCGTCGACGAACACTGCTACGCGGACCAAGATGTGTGGGTAGCGGGCGATATAGCCTCAGCCTTCCAGGGAGGATCGCGCGCTCGGATCGAGCACTGGAAGGTCGCCGAGCAACAGGGGCGCGTCGCGGGAGTCAATATGGCCGGCGCCAAATTGAGCTACCTCAGCGTACCGTACTTCTGGACGCAGCAGGCGGGAAAGAACCTGCGCTACTCCGGACACCACACCGACTTCGACAGTATCGTTTTCGACGGAGAGCCGGAGCGGGGGGGCGCCTGGCTAGCTTACTACATCGAAGGGGAGCGCGTGAGCGCCGTGCTCGGTTACAAACGCGACACGGATATGGCCGCGATCGCCGAATTGATGTGGCTCGACGCTATGCCCTCCGCGAGTACCCTCGATCCGTCAGCTAAATGGCAGGATCTTTTATAAAGAATACACAACCCTCATTCGGAGAGATCGACGATTAACTTGAGGGCATGAGCAAATCTCTTTATACATCGTTATATACGTTTGCGGGAGTATTCACCGTATTGAGCTTGAGCGCCTTGCCGATCTCCGGAGTTCGAGGTCAGTGCGCGGAGCTAATCTGGTCGGATGAGTTTGAGGGTACCTCTCTCGATCAATCGAGTTGGAGCTACATGTACGGGGATGGATCTCAGTTCGGTATTCCGGGTTGGGGGAACAATGAGCTGCAGACCTACCGGAAAGAAAACGCGGTGGTATCCGGCGGTGTGCTCCGGATCACGGCCCGCGAAGAACCCGCGGGAGATACGAGCTACAGTTCGGCGCGCATTCGGTCGATCGGCAAGCGGGACTTCACCTACGGCTACTACGAGGCGCGCATCAAGCTCCCGGAAGGGAAGGGCCTCTGGCCGGCCTTCTGGATGCTTCCGACGGAGAACGTTTACGGAGGTTGGCCACAAAGTGGCGAACTCGACATCATGGAGTGGGTGGGTAGAAACCCGAACGAGATACTCGGAACAATTCATTTCGGTAAGCCGAATGGAGGCAATCGCAACCAGGGTCCGAGGATCCTCGCGGCCGACGGCTCCTTCGCAAACGAGGAGCGCACCTTCGGCGTCGAGTGGCGAGCCGATACCATCCGCTGGTTCCTGGATGGGTACTTCTACGGAATGCAAACCAGAGATGACCTCGCCCCCGAGCGCTGGCCCTTCGATCAGGAGTTCCACTTCCTACTCAACATGGCCGTGGGCGGCAACCTCGGCGGGCCGGTGGAGTCCGGTATTTTTCCGGCCACGATGGAGGTGGATTACGTACGGGTTTACGACGGTGTGCGACCGTACCTCACCGGGGTACGCGCGCTGCGTACAGGGGATCCGGCAGCGTTGTACCGGGTGAACGCCGCCGATGGCATGGAGATCGCCTGGACCGTACCGGCGGGCGCGACGATCGTATCCGGGCAAGGGACCAACGCCGCGACCGTCGATTGGGGATCGTCCACGGGTGGTAGCCTTACCGCGGAGGTCGTAACCCCCTGCGGTCCGGAAGTACTAACCGTCGAGGTGACGGTAGGCGCCGAACTGACCCAAAGTTCCGTCCTCGAAGACTTCGATGAGGTAAGTGCGCTGGAACTGGAGTTTAACAGTGGAGCCTTCACCGAGGTACCGAACCCAGCGCCGGACGACAACACCGGTCTCAGCACGGTAGGCCAGTACGTACGCGACGCCGGGAGCGTATTCGATGTGATCGTGTACAAAACTGCCGCAATCACGGAAGCGGATAATTTTTCGGAGGGCAGGAGTGAGTTCCGGCTCGACGTATGGACCGAAGCCCCGGTAGGCACCCAGATCCTATTGCAAATTGAAAGCGAGGTAGCCGCAGGGGAGCAATTCCCGAACGGACGACACAGCCGCTACGAGGCGTTTACCACGACTACCGGCAACTGGGAGACCCTGAGTTTCAAACTACTTAACCTTCCGGACCCCTCCGTACCCTCAGACCGTATTTCCAGATTCGTCGTTTTGCTTGCGCAGAACACGAACACGGACGATACGTATTACCTCGACAATTTCGAGGTGTTCTCCGAAGAAGGGGTCGTGCCGACGCTCGATGTGCCGTTAGATAAGTCGTTCGGCTTGACTGTGCCGGCGGGTGGTTCTGTTCGAGACGCACTCACGATAGACTACCGCCTCGACGCAGTCGACCCCGCGTCCTATCAAGTGGTCAATGTTGCGGGCCAAATACTAAGGCGAGGTGTACTAGCTGCCGGCACAGCCGGAGTGAGCCAAAAGAGTATAGACGTTAGCTCCCTACCTGCCGGGGCCTACGCCGTAAGAATCATTCAGGGCGGACAAGCTGAAGCGGCTCGATTTTCAAAATTTTAGCCTCCCCCGCAGTCACCTCAACCGATTGAGTGATTGCGCCGGCGACCCTGCGGAAGAGTTAGCTGGCCCGCTTCGCTTAGTGGAGTAGTCGCGGCGTACCGAGCTTGGACGTGCCTCACGAAATAAGCAATCGCATACCCACGCCGGTATCCGGGCCGCCGTCCGTAGGGGCCAAGTCGACAGCAAAGGGTAACACACCTCAGCATCACGAACCAAGTGACTTAAGAACCGCTTCGTTCGAGTGCCCCGTTGCATGATCTCCATTGACCAGTTGAGTAGAGCTACTACACCAGCGTCTTACCTCATTCAGTATATCTACTCGCGATTTACGCGCTGCCCGTCCGCTCCGTGGATATAAATGGTGGATACATCACGTACCAGCTACGTTTTGGCGCAGCAAAAGTTGACTGGCTCGGGTTACACCCATCCTGTGACCTCCGGCTCCCTCCGCAATCCCGGTAAACGTGCCCGCGCTGTAGATCTACGGGCAAGGGCTTTGGAGAAGACTTAGGCTGGGCCCGGGAATCTCAAAGATATCCTGCGATCATTCTTCCGATTATCCCAACAACAAAAAGCCCGCCCCCTCTCAAGGAGGAAGCGGGCCAGTTAGGGAAGAGATTCCCCCGGGAGCTACTGTGAATTACTTCACGACAGCAGCTTCCGTCTGGACTCCTTTCGAAGTACGAGCACTCACGAAGTAACTACCGGCCTGTGCGCTCGGGATCGACATCGAAACCGTCTGCTCAGCGGGAAGATCGTTAAGCTTGGTCGAAGCAATCACGCGGCCGGTCATGTTGGTGATGAATACCTCGACTTCGCCACTGATAGGGTTCTCCGGCACTAAGCGAACTCGGAGCGTCTTATCGTCGTCAGCCTGGTAGATTCCCATATTGATGCCGGTAACCGCGTTGAAGCCGTCGGTAGCGCTTACGGTGATCGCCACGCCGTCGGAGAGCGAGAAGCACACTTCAGCATCGATTGCATCGATTGCCGCGAGCAGCTCGGCAACAGTTGTCTCCCCTGGAACGAGGTCACCACTGAGCAGGTCTACGAAGGCGGCGTCGCTCTGGTCTACAACCGCGCTGTGAATACGGTAAATTCCAGCTTCGGTTACGGTGAATTGAGCGTTGAGACTTGCTCCCTCAACGATCAGATCAGAACCCGACTCGCTCGTCAGTACGTAAGCTTGAACGAACCCTTCCGGGATAACAGCTTCCATATCTTGAGTGGCGGTTAGTACTACTGAACCACCTGCTCCGAGAGCTACATCCGCATTGGCGGTGGTGAGTGTACCGGCCTCAGCTTCGCACTCAGCGCCGGCATCATCCGTGATGGTAACGAGCGAACCGGCAGACAGGGCGTAGCAAGCGTCACCCGCCGCGGCGATAACGTCGGCTGCGGTCGTCTCACCGGGCACGAGTGCCGAGAGTGGGACCCCGGCCACGGTCGAGTCGGTGAGCACGGCCACGAGGCTATGCACGCGGTAGTCGCCCGGCTCCTCCACGGTGAACTCGGCGGAGGCACCGAAATCCTCGACCACGAGGTCGTCGCCGCTCGTCAATACGTAAAGTTGCGTGTAGCCCTCAGGCACGGTAGCGGCGTCGGCTGCGACGGCCGTGATCACGATTCCAACACCATCGACTGCTTCGAAGCTCGCCGTTAGCGTTCCAGCGGCAGCGTCGCAAGTAGGCTCATCGACTACAGTCACGAGCGAACCACCCGATAGAGCGTAACAGGCGTCACCCGCCGCGGCGATAACGTCGGCTGCGGTCGTCTCACCGGGCACGAGTGCCGAGAGTGGGACCCCGGCCACGGTCGAGTCGGTGAGCACGGCCACGAGGCTATGCACGCGGTAGTCGCCCGGCTCCTCCACGGTGAACTCGGCGGAGGCACCGAAGTCCTCGACCACGAGGTCGTCGCCGCTCGTCAATACGTAAAGTTGCGTGTAGCCCTCAGGCACGGTAGCGGCGTCGGCTGCGACGGCCGTAATGGCGAATCCAGTACCGTCGAGCGCTTCGAAGCTCGCCGTTAGCGTTCCGGCGACAGCGTCACACTTGTCGTCCGGTTCCTCACCGCCATCGCCGCCATTGGTTACGAAGGTGATGATCTCGTTCTCGGAGATCAACCAGCATTCGGTCGACCACAGTTGTGTGTAGACGGTCTCCCCGAACTTAAGGTCATCGCGGATCTCACCGGTGTAGGTGAGCAGGAAGATGTTGTACTTAGCTGTCGCGAGCGAATCGATATCGATCGAAAGCGTATTCGGCTCGATTGACACGAGAGTGTAGTTCGAGTCAGCGACGATAACGGCCGTCTTCTCGAATATCTCGTAGTCGGGTGTCAACGTGATGATCACCGGCGAGCCCGTGCCCGTCGTTGGGTAGATGATGCGCTCGCCGTCGACGGTGAAGATACCGGTAGTCGGCTTGCAGGGCTCACCTTGGTTGGTGACGGTAGTGATGATCTCGTTCTCGGAGATCAACCAACATTCGGTCGACCAAAGCTGCGTGTAAACGGTTTCGCCAAACTTCAGATCGTCGCGAATCTCACCGGTGTAGGTGAGTAAGAAGATGTTGTATAGTCCAGACTCAGCACTATCGATATCGATGGTTAGGGAGTTAGGTACGATGGAAATGAGGTTGTAATTCTCGTCGGCGAGAATCACGGCTGTCTTTTCGAAGATATCGTACTCGGCAACGAGGGTCACATTGACCGGCGAGCCCGTACCCGTAATCACGTCGATAATACGGTCGCCGTCGGTGGTCGTGAAGATTCCGGTCGTAACTCTACATTCCGAGCTGTCGACTCCCGGATCGACGGGCGTGACGTTCGTTACGTTGGTGATAATCTCGTTGTCGGAGATCAACCAGCACTCCGTCGACCACTTCTGCGTGTAGACCGTCTCGCCGACGGCGAGATCGTCGCGGATGTCACCGGTGTAGGTTAGGAAGAAAATATTGTACTCGCCCGTAGGAAGTCCGTCGAGGTCGATCTCGGTGCTGTTCGGATTGATCGAAACGAGGTTGTAGTTCGAATCGGCAAGAATCACGGCGGTGTTTACGAACACATCGAAATCGGGCGTCGCCGTCACGATCACCGGCGAGCCGGTTCCCGAGGTGACATCGATGATACGCTGACCGTCGACGGTGAAAATACCGGTGGTCACTTTGCAGGCAGGCTCAACGGCGGTAGCGTTGACGATGATCTCGTTGTCCGAGATCAAGTAGCACTCGTCGGACCACTTCTGTGGGTAAACCGACTCACCCGGTACGAGCAGCCCACCGAAGTTACCGGTGTAGTTGATGTAAAATATATTGTACTTGCCGCCTTCGACGCCTTCCAGATCGATCTGGTCGGTGTTGGCTTCAGCGGAGATCAAATTGTAATTCTCGTCCGCGAGAACGATGGCCGACATGGTGCCGGCGGCGATCTCGAAGTCGGGAACGAGCTGGATTACGTCAGCCTCGCCGTCGCCGACGGTGACGTCAATGATGCGCTCGCCGTTCGAAGTGGGAACGATGCCGGTGCGGACATCGCAATCGTCCTGTGCGGAGACGGACACCGCTCCGAAGAGCAGAGCCGCGCACCAAAGCGCGAGGTAACGGAGGAATGTAAGGTTCGCTTTCATTATCAGATAATTGAGTTCAAGGTGGGGTTTGGATGATGACTACCGATCCCGAGTCGAAGCTAGTACGCTGGTTTCATTGAAAAGGCTGCTGGGAGACGTGTAGATAGTTAGCGACGCGAAATACGCATAAATAGGTACGGTTTTCGCAAAGTCTGTCGGTTGAATCGAGACTTCCGTCCAAGTACCACACACATATCAACTTGTCATATGGGTATCCGCAGCTAGGCTAGTTTGGTTCAGTCACTCCGCCGATATACCGGCGAATTAACCTATTCGGGGAGGCTCGACGGCGATCTCGACTCTCTGACACGGCTCCCCCCCCTCCTACCCCCAAAGCGACCAGCAATATGCCCCCTCCGATCCTGTGCATCTCCCTACGCAGCGCCGTGCACTTTTTCATATGTTTTGTCGCGATCCCGACCGGTCGACTGTCTGCGCAGACGAGCGCCCCCGCCGTATCGCTCGCCGAGCTCCCCGCCGGATTGACGTGGTCGCCTCTGGTCTCGCAACCCGGCGGAGGCGTCGCCGCCGTCCTGCACGCGCCACAAACCTCGGGGGGGGCAGCTTACCTCATCACCGGGGACTCCGCTTACACACTGCCGCCCGACAGCTCCTACCGCAGGGTCCTCCCCCACGCCGGTAAGCTCGTCCTCGCCCCGGCAACGGAACTCGATTTCCCCGCGGATCGCCCGCCCCTACCGGTGGCCTACGCCACGACCAGCGCCTCCGATACCCTGTTCCTCTCGGATGGAGCCGCCCCCAGCCGGACGGCCTTCATCGGCGCTGCCCCCTCCGAGCTCACTGCGGCCCTAACCGACCTCGACCGCGTCAACTCCTGTACGAGTGGCTCGGCGGACCTAACGACCAACCGGCATCTCGTCTCCCGGGCGCTAGCCACCCGTCACGATACCCTCGCGGTGATCGGCCGCTTTTACGGCACCTCCCTCAATCGCTCCGGGGCCGGTCAAGCGCAGTCGCACTTCATCGCTACGGCCGTGAGCAGTCCCGACGGAAGTCTACGTCAGCAAACGTTCTCGTTTACGGAGCTGAGCGGTCCGGGCTTCTCCGTCCAGCCTTTCGGCAAACAGACTTTCGCACTCGTGAGCCCCCGTGAGGTCTTGCGCTTCGACACCGACGGCGAAGAGCTAGCGTTGATCGCGCTACCCGAGGGGCAAACCGCCGTTGCCGCGGCACCGGACTCGAACCCCGATCGGGGCATGTGGCTGCTCACCCGGGGGGCAACCGAAAACACACAGCTCGTTTACCTCGACGCAGACGGACAAATCACCGCTCGCTACAGCCCGTCCCGAACCGACCAGACCTGGCAACAGCTCACCCATTCGTCCACCGGCAGACTCACCGTTGCCGGACACGGTAACGCGGGCTATTTCGCCTACGAGCTCAGCGCGGAGCTCGACGGCGACCCCCAACTCACCGATGCAAATACACCCGGTGCCCGGCAGCCGGAGCGCTACACCTATCCTTTACCCGATACGGCCGGTACACCGGCACCCTTCGCGATCCTCGATGCCTTCCCGGAGTGCGCCGCCCAGGAGTTTAGCGCCATCGGCTTTACCGGGGCCGGCGATGTGTTCATCGAATTCCCGCACCACTCCGAGCTCCGCTCCACCAACGGTCAGTACCTCGGTAAAGGACCGGCTTCCCTAGCGACCGCGACCGCCCCCACCCCACTCGCCGACGGTATCCAGTTCTCCCCGGACGCGGACACCGTCGTAGTCGAACGCGGGGGCACGGAGATCGGTCGTTTCCGCCCCGTCTCCGCTCCGCGCAACACCTACGTCCTGAGTCAACTCGTAGAGCGACCCGACGGGGGCGCCCTCGCCGTGTACATCAGCACCCCCTTGCGCGAGCCGCCCCTCACCGAGCTGCTGCTCATCAACACCGCCGGCGAGCTCGAAGGCCGCGCCTACCTCGGGCAGGTCGATACCGTACTCATCGGCGTGCACGGTCTGCTCGCCTACGGCGCGATCGCCGCCCGCGGCCCGTTTCCAGCCATCTCGTCGCTCAGCTTCATCCCGTGGAGCACCCTGAGCCGCCCCGCCGCGCTCCCCTACGCCGTCGAGGTCTGTACCCTCCCGTACACCGTCACGCTCGACGGCGAGGACGGGCGACCGCGAGAGTTCCTCCTCACCCGTGAGCAACCGTACGTCAACAACGGCGCGGTCACCTTCACCGTCGTCCTCGCCGAACGAGCCGAGCTCAACCAAAATCTCGATACGATCCTCGTCGACGCGACCTGCGTCGCCCCGGCGCGGGGCGCGGGGCGCATCGAGGTAGTACTCCGCGACACCACGCTCGGACACCGCGTGAACATCGAGGGCCTCGGGGCCGGCTTACGCCATAACACCTCGAACGCAGACGAGTATACCGTGCAGCTGATCGACGAGCAGGGCTGCCGAATCGAACGCACCGTACCCGTCGGCACCTCGGCGCCCATCGAGGTCGAACTGTATACCCAGCCCGCGGGCAGCGGCTGGGAGGTGAGCGCGGATCTCCCCGACGGCGAGGAGCGAACCTTCAGCTACGATTGGTCCAACGGGGCACGCGGCAGCGGCGTGAACACCTACGCCGATTCCGGGCAACACGTGCTCACCCTCTCGGAGCTCCGCTACGACGGCTCACTGGGCTGCACCCAAGATTTTACCTTCACGCTCAGCAACAGGACGGTAGGCGTGCACGACGCCACGAGTTTTGGCGCAAGCCTCACCCTGAGCACGCGGGGTGAGCTGTCGGTAGGCCTCCCCGCCGCCGACCCGCGGGCCGAGCTTCGCCTGTTCGATCTCGCCGGTCGGGACGTATATACGCGCCGCATTGCCGCGGGTAGGACTCGGCTTACGCGCCCGCAGCAACTCGCGCGAGGTACCTACGTGGCGCAACTTCGCACGGGCGGGCAGCGGCTCACCCGGCTCATCGTCTGGTAGCACGCCCCGGTGTGCGCTCGCCTAGTTCCCGGCGGCAGCCAGGTAGTCGAGTGCCAAGTTTACGTAGAGTCGCACCCCGGCTTCCAGGGCCTCGTCTTCTACCCTGAAATCGGGCGTGTGGTGGGGGGCGGCCTCCTCGGGATCCGTTCCCGGGTCCATGCCCCCGAGGAAGTAGAACACGCCGGGTACCTCGAGGGCGTAGTAGCTGAAGTCTTCGGCCCCGGTAGCCGCGTCGGTCAACTCCACGGACCCCTTACCCACCACGCGTTGCACGGTCGGGAGCATTTGCTCGGTGAGCGCCGGGTCGTTGTAGGTTACCGGGTAGCCGCGCTTAATCGTCACCGTGGCCGTAGCGCCCATCGACTCGGCGATGCTAGTGGCCACCCGCTCGACGTCGCGGTGGACCTTCGATTGCATCGCGGTGTCGAGCGTGCGTATCGTACCGACCATCTTGGCGCTCTCCGGGATGATGTTGTTGCGCACCCCGGCCTCGATCTGGCCGATCGTCACCACGGCCGCCCCCTTCGTGAGCTCCGCCTGGCGACTCACCACGGTCTGTAAGCCGAGGATGATCTGCGCGGAGGTCACGATGGGGTCCACGCCGTTCCAGGGGTAGGCCCCGTGCGTCTGCGATCCCTCGACCTCGATTTCGAGCACGTCGGAAGCGGCCATCGTCCCGCCGGGCTTGTACTTCACCGTGCCCACGGGCGTCTGCGAGTTGATGTGGATCCCGAAGGCGGCGTCCACGTCGGGGTTCTCGAGCGCGCCCTCGGCGACCATCAGTTTCGCCCCGCCTTCTTCCCCCTCGGGCGCCCCCTCCTCGGCCGGCTGAAACAGGAACACGACGGTCCCCGCCAGTTCGTCGCGTCGGGCGGCGAGTGCCTCGGCCGCCCCCATGAGCATCGCCACGTGGGTGTCGTGGCCGCAGGCGTGCATCACGCCCACCTCCCGGCCGTTGTACTCGGCGGTCGCCGTGCTCGCGAAGGGGACGTCCACGCGCTCGGTCACGGGCAGTGCGTCCATGTCGGCGCGGAGCGCGACCACCGGCCCGGGCTTACCGCCCTCGAGCACGCCCACTACCCCGGTGTGCGCCACGCCGGTACGCGTTTCGATGCCGAGCCGCTTCAGGTGCGCGTCCACTTTGGCGGCCGTGCGCGTCTCGCGGTTGCTGAGCTCGGGATGCTCGTGGATATCGTGCCGCCAGGCGATCACACTGTCCGCGAGCGCGGGCGGCAATTCGACCGCCGTCTGGGCGGCGAGGGATAGTGTCAGACCAAACAGCGAGCAGAGTATCGGATAGCGCATGGCGTGAATGTAAATTCCCCGCCCGTGCCGACGACGACCAATCACGCTCACCTCCTTATCTCCTGCCCCGATCGGCCCGGCATCGTGGCGGCGGTTTCCACGTTCCTGCACGAGCGGGGGGTCAACGTCCTCGATGCGGCGCAGCACGCCACCCAGGATATCGGCGGCACCTTCTTCATGCGCGTCGTCTTTACCCTCGAGGGGATCGACCGGAGCGAAGCCACCCTCGAGGAGGCTTTCGCCAAAACCGTGGGCACGCCCTTCGGCATGAGCTGGCGGATCTCCTACGCGGATGCCCTCAAGCGCATGGCGATCCTCGTGTCGAAGTACGACCACGCCCTGCTGGAGTTGCTGTGGCGCTGGCGGGCGGGGGAGCTCCCCTGCGACATCTCCTCGGTTATCTCCAACCACGACGACCTACGCGGCACCGTCGAAGGGTACGGGATCGAGTACATCCACCTCCCCGTGCGTAAGGGACACAAAGCCGAACAGGAGGGGATCCTACTTCGGCACCTCGCCGCGGCCAACGTCGAGGTCGTCGTGCTGGCGCGCTACATGCAGATCCTCACCCCCGCCTTCGTGCGGCGCTACCCGCGGGCGATCATCAACATTCACCACTCTTTTCTGCCGGCGTTTATAGGCGCCAATCCCTACCGGCACGCCTACGACCGCGGCGTGAAGCTGATCGGCGCCACGGCGCACTACGTGACCGACGCCCTCGACGAGGGGCCGATCATCGAGCAGGACGTGGGGCGCGTCTCCCACCGCGACGAAGTGAAAGACCTCATGCAGCTCGGTCGCGAGATCGAGCGCACCGTGCTCGCGCGTGCCGTACGCGCGCACCTCGAGGACCGGATCCTCGTGTACGGCAACAAGACGATCGTCTTCGATTAAAGCTTCGTCTGTGGACTACCTCGAGACAAACCGGGCGGCCTGGGACGTGCGCACCGCCCAGCACCTCGACTCCGAGTTTTACGACGTACCCGGCTGGCTGGCCGGGGCCACGAGCCTCAAGGAGATCGAACTCGACCTGCTCGGGGAGGTCGACGGAGAGCGGATATTACACCTGCAGTGTCACTTCGGCCAGGATACACTCTCGCTGGCGCGACTCGGTGCGGAGGTCACGGGACTCGATTTGAGTCCGGCCGCGATCGCCGCCGCCCGCGAGCTCGCCAAACGGGCTGAGCTCCGGGCGAAATTCGTGTGCGGCGACGTGTACGCGGCTCCCGAACTGCTCACCGGCGAGTTCGACACGGTGTTTACGAGCTACGGGACCACCGGTTGGTTGCCCGATCTACGAGCCTGGGCGGAGGTCGTCGCCGGCCGACTGCGCCCCGGCGGTCGGTTCGTCTTCGTCGAGTTTCACCCGGTGTCGCAGATGTACGGGGCGGGTTTTACGGAAGTGAAGTACTCCTACTTCGGGGGCGCGGCGAGTGTGGAGGTGGAGGGTACGTACACCGATGTCGTCGAGGAGCTACCGATGGCCACGGTCTGGTGGGACCACAGCCTGGCGGAGGTGATCGGCGGCTTGTTGGAAGCCGGACTGACGCTCGAGCGTTTCGCCGAGTACGACTACTCACCCTATAACCTCTACGGCGAGCGCGGCGTAAGCGTGGGGGCAGGGCGTTTTGCCGTGAGCGGGCTCGAGGGACGGGTGCCGCTGTGTTACAGTTTGGTATGCCGAAAATCGTAAGCTCGTTATTCGTGGGGTGGATCGTCTCGCTCGCCGCGTGCAGTCCGATGTCCAGACGCTACCTGGTGAGCGCACCCTACGTGGCCGAAGCCGTGCCGACCGCCCCGGACTACGGCGCCGAGGCCAGCTGGGCGGCGCTGCCGGGGATGAGCGACCCGGCCGATGGGCTTCCTGAGGGCTCCGACTTGGTCGACCGCCAGGGCACGAGTCCGGCGGATGTATTCTTCGTCTACCCGACCGTCTACACCGACGAACCGGCGGGTCGCTTTCCCTGGAATGCGAGCGTTACGGACGAGCGGCTCAACGAGCGCATCGACCGGAGTACCATCAAGCTACAGGCGAGCCTCTTCAACGGGGCCGGGCGGGTGTACGCGCCGCGCTACCGGCAGGCCCAAATTTCGGCTTACTACACCACCGACACGCTGGCGGCGCGCTCGGCCTTCGATACCGCGTACGCAGACTTGCGAAACGCCTTTCGCCACTACCTCGAGCGGTACAACGAAAATCGACCCTTCATCATCGCCAGCCACTCGCAGGGGACCACGCTCGGCAAGCGCCTCGTACGTGAGTTTATCGACGGCACGCCCCTCGCCGGAAAGCTGGTGGTGGCCTACTTGGTCGGTATCCCGGTGGAGCCTTACTACTTCAGTGCGCTTCCGGTCTGCGAGGATTCCACCCAAACCGGTTGCTTCGTGAGCTGGCGTACGTGGCAACGCCCCGCGCTCCCCGCCACCTCCGGGCCGGCGGTCGTCGTGAACCCACTCAGTTGGGGCAGGGATACCGCACTCGTACCCCGCGACCGCAACCTGGGCGGAACCCTGCGCAAGTTGAAGCTGCAACCGGGGCTTACGGATGCACAGGTGCACGGGAACGTGCTCTGGATCAACCGGCCGCATTTCTTCGGCAAGCGGCTCATCAAGTTTAGCAACTGGCACGTGGCGGACTACAACCTGTTCTACGCGAACGTGCGCGCGAACGCCTGGCAGCGCGTACGCGCCTACGTGGCGGGCGAGGGCGGGGAGTAAACCCTACTCACTTTATTTGCCGCTCAACTCCCCGTCGGGAAGCGTGGACGTTACGGTTAGCTCGTCCCCGACCTTTAGCTCCCCGGACCCCGAACGCCAGCAGGCGTTCACCCCGAAAAGCACCTTCCTATCCGCGCGCCGCGGAAAGGTGGCGAGTGTGCGCAGCACGTTCGTATTCACTTCGCCGGTACGCGGCTCGTGGGTGACGACGTTGCAGCGCGCGCAGGGCTTCGGCGCGTAAAAGGCGTTCCGTCCGATGCGCAATTCGTCCCAAGCGTACTCCTCGAAGGGTTCGGCCACGCCGGCGAGTACCAGGTTGGGCCTAAAGCGCAACACGTCGAGGCTTTCGCCAAAACGTAGGGAAGCGCGCTCGAGGCTGGCGTCGGTAACCAGGAGGTAGGGATAACCATCGGCGAAGCTGACCTCCTCCCCGGAGCGGGCGTAGCGAGGGTCGACGGGGCGCCGGGCCGCGCGGTTCATGTACACCAGGCGCGCCCCCGGGATACCGAGCTCGTAGGTGAGCTCGCGTAAGTTGGCCACGGGCACCTCGGTGGCCGCAAAACGATCGTCCCAGAGGGTGACATCGATCGCGGGGGCAGCCTGCGGGCGGGCCCGCTCGATGGTACAGACCGGGCCACCGTCCGCGGCGTACTCGATCGATAGTCCCTGCTCGCCGACCGTGCGGGCCCGGTAGCGCGCCAGGCGTCGGCAAGTGCGTTGGGTGATAAACTGCCCGTCGCGGTCGACGAACATCCATCGCCGATCGTCGCGCAGGCCGCGCACCTCCAGTTCCCCTACCGCGAGAGCCTCCCCGCCGAGCGATTTAACGGGGTATCGGTAGATGGCAGACAGGTGCATGCGCGCCGAAATTAACCCCGGTCGCGCTCGAGGAGCACCATCATCAGGAGGCTGAGTACGATTTGGGTCTCGCCTTCCGGGTCGATCTCCCCCACTTTCTCCAATCGAAAGCGGCGCCCGATCGCGGAAGCCTTCTTTTCGAAGAGCGCGACGACCGTTCCGTCCGAAGTTTGAATCTCGTACGTGGGATGGAAGAAGAAGCCGGTCAGTAAGCCCAGTACGGGAACTTCGCCGAGCATGTTGTCCAACATACGCGTCACGACGCTCTGCTCGCGGATCGTGTAACGCTCCCGGTCGGCGGCGTCGAAAATATCGTAATGCGCCTTCCAGAGGCTGCGCACGCCCCGGCGGGCCACCCGACCGAGCTTCTGGCCTTCCGTGTCGGTGATCGCGTAGCTCGCCGAAAAATCCAACCACCGATCCGCCGAGACCTCGTAGCGCAGCCGGGCCTTCGTATCGTCGTGGTACACGCTTACTCTTTCGCGCAGCTTAAAGAGCTTCTGCTTGATGTGTGCGACCTGCTGGCCCTCCGCGTCGGTCACCGTAAACTGGGGAGATAGCGAAAGGACCTTAAACTTGAAATCGAGCGGGTAGGTAAGCGTTTCGAGCATGCCGCAAGCTAACCGCCGCCACGCACGGTAGCGTAGCGGCGGTCGGAGGCTTCCGGAGACGTATCGGTATCGGCTAGCTGCGGATCTCGTCCCCGCTCTTGTCCAAAATCACCGGATCGCCGAGTCCGAGCTCCTTGAGCCCCTCGAGCTGGGTGGCTTTATCGCCGACGATGATGTACCGCATACCGGCAGGATCGATGTACTTGCCGATCAACGCTTTCGCCTCCTCGAGGGTCAGGCCGTCGAGCTCCGCTTGCCGCTTCGCCTTGAAATCCGGGGCAAAGCCAAAGGTGCTAATCTCGAGCAGTAGCCCGAGCTTATCGTAGATGCTCTCGTTGGCGAGGGCCTCCTTACGGGTCAGCGAAACCTTGGTCTTCTCCAAATCCTCCTCCGAAAAATCTTCCGCATAGCCGGAGAGAATGTCTCTGAATACCTCCGCAGACTCTTTGGTTACGTTGGCCCGCACGTTGGCCGTGGCGAAGAAGAAAGACTCGTTGTTGGACTGCGGAATACTGGAGTACGCCCCGTAGGTGTAGCCTCGGTTCTCGCGCAACTCTTGAAAAAGTCTGCCCGCGCCCGAGCCCCCCAATCGTTCGTTGACGACGGTGAGCTTGTAGTAGTCCGGATCGCTCACGCTCGGCGCGGGCTGACCGATATAAATAACGGACTGCTTTGCGTCGGGAATGTCTACGAAGAATATCTTCTCCTCGCGGGTGGTCAGCTCGGCCGTGCTCGGAACCTCCACGGCCGACCCCGTCCACTTCGTCGCGTACGCTTCCAGGGCTCCCTTCGCCTCCTGTTCGGTAAGCGCGCCCACGACGTGCGCGGTCGCGATACGTGGGTTGAAATACTCGGCCGCGTACGCCTTCACGTCCTCGAGGGTAATCGCGCGGATCGACTCCACCGTTCCCCCGTTGGGGCGAGCGAGGGGGGATTCGGCTCCGTAAATCACTTTGTCGAAAGCGCGCCCGGCGGCGTAGCCGGGCTGGGCCATCCGCGCCTGCGCCGAGGCGATCGCCTCGCGCTTGAGTCGCCCGAATTCGGCCGTATCGAAGCGCGGCTCGAGGAGGGCCTCCATCACGAGGTCCACGGTCGGCTGGTAGTTACGCGCGAGGGCGTTTACCGACAAGGTGCTGTGCTCCGCGCTCGCGTAAAACCGGATATCGGCTCCCAGGAGACCGACCTCGTCGGCGAACTCTTCCGGGGTTTTGTCCTTGGTACCCTCCAGGATCAGGTCGGTCGTGATCCCGGCGAGTCCCTCCTTACCGACCGGGTCGACCAGTGAGCCGCCCTTGAAGCGGATCGCGTAGGTGACCAACGGCAGCTCGTCGCTCTCGACGCCCATCACGGTGAGTCCGTTGTCGAGGCTCTCCTGGTAGATGGTCGGGGTCACGGGAGTGACCTCCCCCGCGAGGGCGGGTTTGATCGAGCGGTCGATCTTCGAGGGGGTCTTCTCGTACTCGAGCTCGACCTCTTCCATCGGCGCGTCCTCGGCCCCTTCCACGATCTCCTCCTCCACGACATCCGCCTTCGTACTTCCCTCGACGGTTAGGTCGAGCTGCCCTTTGGGCACGAAGCTGGTGAGTACGTGAGGCTGGCCTTTGACGTATTTCTCGTACACCCGCGTAACGTCTTCCGGCGTCACGGCCAGTAGCGCCGCGGCCTTCTCCTTGATGGCGTCCGGACTTCCGTCAAACTCGTTGCTCTCGGCGAGCGCGAAGGATTTGGAGAGGACCGAGTTGAGGTTCTGGTAGAACCCGGTTTCCAGCTTGTTGCGGATCCGCTCCATGTCGCGCGCGTCGATCCCGTTGGCTTCGAAGCGCGCCATGGCCGACTCGATTCCCGCCTTAACCGAATCGAGGTCGACCCGTTCGTTCGCCTGGGCGACGATCGCGAACTGACCGGCGATGTTGCCGGATCCGTTGTAAGCGTAAGGTTCCGCGGCCAGTTGGCGCTCCTCGACCAGCACTTGGTAAATAGGCGCGCGCTTGCCGTCGGTAAGCAGCTCGGCGAGGTAGTCGAGGGGGTACTCGTCGGGGTTCGCGCGCTCCGGCGCGGGCCAGGTCATGGTGAGCTGTGGGAGCTCGGCGAAGTTGTCTTCGTGAAAGAGGTTGATCGTGGAATCGAGCTCCCCGACCTGCGGCTCGAAGGCTTCGACCTCGGCGCGCTTCGGGATTTCGTCGAAGTAGTACTTCACGTCGGCGAGCACGGAATCCGGGTCGATGTCCCCCGCGATCACCATGGTCGCGTTGTTCGGACCGTACCACTTGTCGTAAAACTCCTTGACGTCGTCTATCTGGGCGGCCGTCAAATCCTCCAAGCTCCCGATCACCTGCCAGTTGTAAGGGTGCCCCTCCGGGTACATCGCCTTGTCGACGACGTAGCCCTGGTGGCCGTAGGGTTGGTTGTCGACGCGTTGACGCTTCTCGTTTTTGACGACCTCCTTCTCGTTCTCGAGCACGGGCTCGGTTACGGTGTTGATCATGTAGCCCATGCGGTCGGCCTCCATCCAGAGGATGCGCTCGAGGGCGTCTTTGGGTACTACCTCGTAGTAGACCGTCCCGTCTTGCCAGGTGCCGCCGTTGAAGTCGCCGCCCAGATCTTCGATGGCCTTGAAGAACTCACCTTTACCCACGTTCTCGGAGGCTTGGAAGAGCATGTGCTCGAAGAAGTGGGCGAAGCCGGTGCGACCGGGCTTTTCGCGATTCGATCCTACGTTAAAGAGGATCGCCACGGCGGCCACCGGATCGGAGTGATCCTCGTGGAGGATCACCTCGAGGCCGTTGTCGAGGGTGTGCTTGGTGTACTCGATGTCTAGCGCCGAGGCCTCCTGGGCGGCGGCCGAAGCCACTAAACCGCAGGCGAGAAGCAGTGCAAAGCGTGTACGCATATAAACTGGATTTCTGGGTAAGCCGACAAAGTACTCGTCGAGCTACCCGATTCCAGTTAATGCCGTCTTAATTGCAGCTTAAAATCCGGCCGGCGCCCCCACCACCGTCGTGTACTTAAAACTGAGCTTCTCCTCCGGGTGAATGCGCTTGAAGGCACTCTGCACCATGATCGTCCCCTCGTGAAAGCCGCACAGAATGAGCTTGAGCTTCCCGGGGTAAGTGTTGATGTCGCCGATCGCGTAGATGCCCTCGACGCTCGTCGAGTAATCCTCCGTGTCGACCTCGATAGCGTTCTTGTCGATGGCCAGTCCCCACTCGGCGATCGGGCCGAGCTTCGGCGAAAGCCCGAAGAGCGGGATGAAGTTATCGACCCTGAAGGTGCGCTCGCCGTCGGTTTTGCTACTGACCACGACTTCGTGTAGCTCACCGTCGCCCACCAGACCGGTAACTTGTGCGTCGGTGATGAGCTTGATCTTGCCGGCGGCAGCGAGATCGTGCACCTTCTCCACGCTGTCGAGGGCGCCGCGGAAGGAGCTGCGGCGGTGTACGAGCGATACTTCGGCGGCTACGTCGGCGAGGAAGATCGTCCAGTCGAGGGCGGAGTCACCGCCGCCGGCGATGAGGATGCGCTTACCGCGGTACACCTCCGGGTCGCGGATGATGTAATCGACGCCGCGGTCTTCGAAGCGCTCGATGTCGGGCAACGGCGGCTTGCGCGGCTCGAAGCTGCCGAGGCCGCCGGCTATCGCGATAACCGGGGCTTCGACGACTTCGCCGCGGTTGGTGGTGAGCCGGAACAAGTCGTCCTCGAGCCGTTCGATGCGCTCGGCGCGCTGACCGAGGGAGTACGTGGGCTTGAAGGGGGCTATCTGCTCTTCCAGATTTTTCACCAGGTCGCCGGCGAGCACACTCGGGAAACCGGGGATGTCGTAGATCGGCTTCTTGGGATAAATCTCGGTCAGTTGTCCGCCAACTTGCGGGAGGGCATCGACGAGGTGACAGCGCAATTTGAGCAGGCCAGCCTCGAAGACGGTGAAGAGTCCTACCGGCCCGGCGCCGATGAGTAGAATGTCGGTTTGAATAGCCATCTCGGAGGCAAACATAGTCGTACCGGCAAGGTTGGCCGAAAAGTTACCTTCCCCCGCTATGTTGCGATCTGTTTTGGCGAAAGCCGGCTCTTCCTCCCTGGCCTGCGGCACCCTCCTGTTTGTGTGCCTCGCGAATCCGGCGTGCACGCCGCGTTCGGCGCCAACGGCTTCGGCTCCCACTGTGGATACCCTCGAGCGGGCGCAGGCGGAGGTCCCCCCCATCAACGGCATCGTCGAGACCATCATCGACTCGCCCACCGTCCTCGCGAAGACGGCGGCGAGCGTGGCACTGGATCCGGGACACCCGCTCTACCTCACGCCCGCCCAGGAGGCTAAGATCGACTCGCTGGTCGGCGCGATGACCGTAGACGAGAAGGCGGGTCAGATGAACCAGTACACTAGCTTTTACGACCTCACCGGACCGCCGCCCACCGAGGGCTCCGCCGAGGAGCGCTTCGAGCAGGTCCGCAACGGACAGGTAGGTTCGATGCTCAACGTAACCGGGGCGGCCGCCACGCGCAAGATCCAGGAGCTCGCGATGCAAAGTCGCCTCCGGATCCCGCTGATCTTCGGCTTCGACGTAATCCACGGCTTCAACACGCAGTTCCCGGTGCCCCTCGCCGAGGCGGCGAGTTGGGATTTGGAGTTGATCGAATCCGGCGCGCGCTGGGCCGCGCGGGAGGCTACCGCCAACGGCCTGCACTGGACGTTCGCACCGATGGTCGACGTGGCGCCGGACGCGCGGTGGGGCCGCATCGTGGAGGGCGCCGGCGAGGATCCGTACCTCGGTAGCCTCATCGCCGTGGCCCGCGTGGAGGGCTTCCAGGGCGATAGCCTTTCGGCAAACAACACCCTCGTCGCCTGCGCGAAGCACCTGGCGGGCTACGGTTTCGCCGAGGGCGGGCGGGATTACAATACGGTGGACGTGAGCGACTACGTACTCTACAACCAGATCCTACCGCCGTTTAGGGCGGCCGCCGAAGCGGGGGTAGGCACCTTCATGAACTCCTTCAACGCGCTGAACGGCGTGCCGGCAACCGGCGACAAAATGCTGCAGCGCGAGTGGCTCAAGGGCCAGCTGGCCTGGCCCGGCTTCATCGTGAGCGACTGGGGGTCGATCGGGGAGATGAAAGCGCACGGCTTCTCCGCCGACAACAAGCAAGCCGCCCTCCAGGCGGCTACCGCGGGCTCGGACATGGACATGGAAACGGGTGCCTACGTGGTCGATCTACCCGCGCTCGTGAGTGAGGGGCAAATCGAAGAGGGCCTACTCGACGAGAGCGTGCGTCGCATTCTCCGCGTCAAGATGGCGCTCGGCCTCTTCGACGATCCGTACCGGTACTGCGATAGCGTCCGCCAGAACGAGGTGACGGGCTCGGCGGAGATCCTGGCCGCCAGCCGGCACGCCGGTGCGGCCAGTAGCGTGCTGCTCAAAAACGACGGCAACCTGCTCCCGTTAGATTCGGTCGGTAACCAAAAGATCGTCGTCATCGGCGACCTCGCCAACCAGACGGACGATCCGCTGGGCACCTGGAGCTTGGCCGCCACGCGCAACTCCGCCACGACCCTACTCTCGGCGATCAAGCAGGGCGCCGGCGACTCGAGTCGGGTCTCCTACGCGCAGGGGCCACCCGTACTCACGGCGGATGGCAAGCGCGATTTCCTCTTCGAGGTCACGGTAAACTCCGCGGATCGGACCGGTATCGACGAAGCGGTAGCCGCGGCGGCCGCCGCCGATGTCGTTATCCTCGCCGTCGGCGAACCCGGCTTCATGACGGGCGAGTCGCGCAGTCGCACCGACCTCGATCTGCCCGGTTTCCAGGCCGAGCTGGCCGCGAGCGTCCTCGAGGCCAACGCGAACACGGTGATGGTGCTCTACAGCGGTCGCCCGCTCACGCTCGACAGCCTCGCCGAAAAGGCCCCGGCCATCCTGGAGGCGTGGCAACCCGGTTCGCGGGGCAACCTCGGCGTGGCCGACGTCCTCTTCGGGCGCTTCAATCCTTCCGGAAAACTACCCGTCAGCTTCCCCACCGACGCCGGTCAGGAGCCCTTCTCCTACCTCTACTTCAACACCGGTCGCCCCCGGCTCACGGAGGACGTCGATCAGGTCGTCTTTACCTCCCACTACATGGACGCGCTGAATACGCCCGTTTTCCCCTTCGGCCACGGATTGAGCTACACGACCTTCACCATTGGCGCCCCGCAGCTCTCGCAGGCTTCGCTGAACGCGCAGGGCACGCTTACGCTCACCACCACGGTAACCAATACCGGCGAGCGGGAAGGGACCGAAGTGGTCCAACTCTACCTCAACGATCCGATCGCGAAACGCGTCCGCCCCGTGCGGGAGCTACGCGGTTTCGAGCGGGTTACGCTAGCGCCGGGGGCAAGCGAGGAGGTCAGCTTTACGATCACCCCCGAGACCCTGCAGTACTGGACGCCCGAGGAGCAGTGGCACACCGAGCCGGGTACCTACCGGCTGATGGTCGGCGCCAGCTCGGCGGACGTGCAGGAGGCCGTAGAATTCGAGTTCGCGGGGGAGTAGCGCCTCCGTTACCGAACGCGGCTACCGAACGAGGCACCCGGAAGCCGCCGTGCCGGAACTACGATCGCGGTTAGAATTCGATCACCTCCCCCACCGCGGGGAGCACCAGATCCCCCCCCCGCCCGCTCGCGACCGCTGCCTCCCGAATCAATCGGGCCGGCTCCCCCGCCGGTTCCTGGCTCAGATCGTACGTGCCGTAGTGCATCGGGACCAGACGTTTCGCCCCCGTCGCCTCGAAGCCGGTCCAGGCTTGTTGCGGACTGGTGTGCGCCCCCTGCATGAAGCCGGCCGGCTTGTAGGCGCCGATGCCGAGCATGGCCAGGTCGATGTCCGGGAAGTAGGTCCGCACCTCGGCGAAATGGGGTGACGCGGCCGAATCGGCACCGAAGTAGACGGTCTTGGTTTTGCCGGCGAGCACGAAACTTCCCCAGAGCGAACGGTTGGTGTCGTGGAGGTAACGACGCGTCCAGTGCTGGGTGGGCATAAACGTTACCCGGGGTTCGGTAGCGGGTGTGTCGAAGCGCTGGTACCAGCCCGCTTCCTGCGCGGGCTGACCGTGCAACCAAGGGCGGATCGTGCGCTGCAGATCGAGCGGGGCGAGCACCACGAACTCCAACCGTTCGGACAACTCCCTGATCGTTCGACTGTCGACGTGGTCGCGGTGGTTGTGGCTCAGCAGCAAGTAGTCGATCGGATCGATTCGCTGCGGGGTGTAGGGAGCGGGTACCCGGCGCGGCAACAGCCCCAGGCGGTGCCAGCAGGGATCGGTGAGGTAGCGGACGCCGTCGAGTTGGATGAGGAAGCTCGCGTGCCCGAGCCAGCAAACCCAGTTGCCCGGCCGCTGGATATCGTCGTCGCGCAGCGCGGGCGCGAAGCGGTCGGCCCTCTTCTCGGCGGCCTGGGGATTCGGGTTGCTGAAATACTCCACCACCTTTCCGAAACCCACATCGATGGGTTGGGCGTAGGGGAGGTAGCGACCGCCTTCGCGGGGATTGCCCGGCCACTCGGGGTTGATCGAAGTTAGGCGGGGGTTACGAACGAAATCCATGGGGGGAGGGTGTGGAGGGCAAGGGTAAGTCTAAAGACTTGCTAACGCTCACCGTATCCACCGTGTCAACACCGAATCGCGAGTACCTTTCGCACCTCATACCCTAAGTATCAGCATGTACAAGACAATAGCAATCCAAGTACTAGCACTCACGTGCTTCGCCGTAGCCACCATTCACGCCCAAATTACCGTACCGGCCCCCAGTCCCCTCGCCAAGGCGGAGCAAATGGTCGGTCTCACCAACGTAACCCTCGAGTACAGTCGCCCCGGTGTGAAGGGCCGCAGCGTCTTCGGCGACGAAGGCGCTCTGGTACCCTACGGCGAGCTCTGGCGCACCGGGGCCAACAAAAACACCATGATCACCTTCGACAAGGACGTGAAGGTGGCGGGAGCCGAAGTCCCCGCGGGTACCTACGCTATCTTTACGCGGCCCGCCGCCGAGAGCTGGGAGGTGTACTTCTACACCGATACCGAGAACTGGGGCGTTCCGAAAACCTGGGACGACACCAAAGTCGCCGCCACCGTACAGGCCAAAGTGATGGAGATGAGCGAGCCGATGGAAAACTTCACCATCATGTTCGACGAGCTCACCGCCACCGGCGCCAATCTGTACATGGGTTGGGACAAGTCGATCGCCATGCTCCCCGTCGAAGTGGATACCGACAAGGAAGTGAGCGCGAGCATCGAGGCCGCTATGGCCGGACCCGCGGCGAGCGACTACTACAACGCCGCCACCTACTACGCCGACAACGGCAAAGACATGGACCAGGCCTACGAGTGGATCCAGATGGCCAACGAAGCGGAACCTACCTACTGGCAGCTCCGCCGCCAGGCACTCATCGAAGCCGAGCTCGGCAAGAAAGATGCGGCCCTGGCCACGGCGAAGAAGTCGCTCGAAATGGCGGAAGCCGCAGACAACCAAGACTACGTCCGCATGAACGAAGCCTCCATCAAGGAGTGGAGCATGTAGCACCCATGCCGTTCGGCGTTGACGCGGCCCACCCCTGTGCACCTTCGTGCGGGGGTGGGCCGCTTCGTTTCGACTACCCTACCCGCCCGGTTTCCATGGACTCCGTCTACCCTCAGCTCTCCCTTCCGGAATTGTCGCGGTGCACCCTCATCGGCGACGTACACGGCTGTGTCGATGAGCTCGATGCGTTGCTGTCGCGCTTACGCGAAGAAGCTCAGCCAACCGGAACGCCTGCGGAACCACTCATTTTCCTGGGCGACCTCGTCAACAAAGGCCCGGATACGGTCGGTGTACTCGAACGGGTGTCGGAGCTCGTGGACGCGGGCCAGGCCCACGTAGTCCGCGGTAACCACGACGATATGCTCTCCCGCGTGTGGCGTGGCGAACGACGGGCCAACCCCGGCGGCGATACCGCGCGAACCGTCGCCCGGTACGTCGGGCTCGCCGAAACGGATCGATTTCGTTGGGGCAACTGGCTGTCTGAGCTCCCGCTGCGCATCAACTTCGACGCGGATCGCGCGATCGCCGTCCACGGGGGGTTACCCACCGAGTTCGAGGCACCCGCGCCGAAGGTGGCCGCCCGCACCGCGCTCTGGGGCTCCGCGGGGGAGGCGCTGCCGGGGGTCCCCCATTTCCGACTCAACTGGGCGCTTAGCTACGACCGGACCACGCCGGTGTACCTCGGGCACGTGCCACTCGCCGAGGTCTGGCGGCGCGGGCCCGTGACCTCACTCGATACGGGCTGCGTGTACGGCGGTAAGCTCACGGCCATCCGGTATCCGGGTGGAGAGGTCATCGCCGTACCGGCGCTGCGGGCTTGGGTCGATAAACCGGGTTGGTAACCGAAGTTCATCCCCTTCGGTCGGCGTCGCACACTTATCAGCCGACGCGCGTTTTAGCGGAAGCTGTACTCAAACGACCCCATGACCGCTTCTAACCCCAACACGAATCCCCGAGTAGTCATTATCGGTGGCGGATTCGGCGGCTTACAAATGGCCAAAAGCCTCCACAAGAAGCCGTTCGAGGTGACGGTGGTCGACCGGCACAACTACCACACCTTCCAGCCTCTGTTGTACCAAGTGGCCACGGGGGGCCTCGAGGCGGATTCGATCGCGTATCCGCTGCGCAAGGTGTTCCGCAACATGGACAACGTGCACGTGCGCTGGGCGGAGGTGGACCACATCGACACGGGGGCCAAGGTGCTCAGGACGACGTTGGACGATATCCCTTACGACAAGCTCGTGATCGCGACCGGCAGCACGGAGCGCTATTTCAACTTCGACAAGAACCTACTGCTTACGATGAAAACGGTGCCGGATGCGCTCAACCTCCGCAGCTACATCCTGCAAAACTTCGAGAAGGCCGTTACCGAAGCCGACCCGGGGTACCGCGAGGAGCTCATCAACATCGCCCTCGTCGGGGGTGGCCCAACCGGACTGGAGCTAAGCGGCGCGCTCGGGGAGATGAAAAAATACATCCTCCCGTTGGATTACCCCGAGCTCGACCTGTCGCGGATGAATATCGTGCTCTTTCAAGCGGGCGACCGCCTGCTGCCCACCATGAGCGAGTACGCGTCGCGAAAAGCGCTCGACTATCTACGGGAGCTCGGTGTCGAAGTCAGGTTAGACGACCGAGTGGTTTCGTACGACGGTGATCTATTGACCACCGAAACCGGATACTCCCTCCGCACGGATTCCGTAATCTGGACGGCGGGGGTAAAGGCTAATTTCCCGGACGGTCTGCCCGAGGAGGCTACCAAGACCGGCCGCATCGCGGTGAACGTGTTCAACGAAGTAATTGGCGTACCGGACGTATACGCCGTTGGTGACGTATGCGAGATGACGACACCGGACGTGCCCCAGGGATACCCCATGCTTGCCCCGGTGGCTATTCAGCAGGGCCAGCAGTTGGCCGCCAACCTCGTGCGCGAGCGAGTGAGCGAGCCGCGCAAGCCCTTTTCTTACTGGGACAAAGGCACTATGGCGACCGTGGGGCGTAACCGCGCGGTGGTCGATATCAACAAGATCCACTACGCGGGATTCATCGCGTGGATCAGTTGGATGGTGGTGCACGTCGTGTTGTTGGTCGGCTTTCGCAACAAGTTCGCGGCCGTATTCGACTGGACGATCAACTACTTCACCTTCGACACGCCGATGCGCCTTATCGTGAGGCCTTTCCGCCCGAAAGGGGTAGGCAATACGCCACCCCAACGGGGCGACGGGACCACCAACAGGCAAACCCTGAGTGCGGAGAGTACGGTGCCCGGGTAGTCGGTCGCGCTCGGTCAGTCTTCGCTGGCCCCGGCGCCGTACATATCGAGCATCGCGTGCAAGTCGGCCAGGGTATTAGCCTCCTCGATGGGCTTGTCGTGCCGCCACCGTAGCATCCTCGGGAAGCGGAGGGCGATGCCCGATTTGTGCCGCGTCGAACGGTTGATCCCCTCGAAGGCAAGCTCGAAAACGTGCGTCGGCTTTACGGCCCGTACCGGTCCGAATCGCTCCGTGGTATTCTTGCGGACCCAGGCGGTCATCTTGCGGAACTCAGCGTCCGTCATGCCGGAGTAGGCCTTGGTGAAGGGCACGAGCGCTTCGCCATCCCACACGGCGAAGGTGAAATCGGTGTACAGGTTGGCCCGCCGCCCGGTGCCGCGTTGTGCGTAAATCATCACCGCATCGATGGTGAGCGGATCGACCTTCCACTTCCACCAGTCCCCTTTTTTACGACCGATGCGGTAGGGGGAGTCGTGGCGTTTTAACATCAGACCCTCGGCGAAGTACGCGCGACTTTCGTCCCGGGCGTCGGCCAGATCGGACCAGCTTTCGGCCTCGACGATCTGGGAGAGCGGCACCAGCTCCGGCCGCGTGCAGGCCGCCACCGCCTCCACGAGCATCGCGCGGCGCGCCTCCAGGGGTTCGGTCCGCACGTCTTCGCCCCCGTACTCGAGGATATCGTAGCACATCAAAACGACCGGAACCTCGGCCAGCAGCTTCTTCCCGATCGTCTTACGCCCGATACGGCGCTGCAGTTGGCCGAAGGGAAGCGGCTCACCGTCGACGAAGGGCAAGATCTCGCCGTCCAGCACCGTACCGTCGGGTAGGGCTCCCGCCAAATCGGCGAGCTCGGGGTACTTGTCCGTGACGAGCTCCTCGCCGCGACTCCACAGGAACGATTCCCCCTCCCGTACGATCAGTTGGCCACGAATACCGTCCCACTTGCGCTCGGCCTGCCACTCAGACACGTCGCCGAGCTCCTCGGGTTTGGCTTCAAGCTGGTAGGCGAGGTAAAAGGGGTAGGGTTTCGAGATGTCTTCGTGCGGGGAGTGCTCGATCACGAGCTCCCGGAAGGTCGTAGTGTCCGGCACCCAATTGCCCATGAGGCGATGGGCCAGGGTATTTTCCTCGATGCCCGTACTCGCCGAGAGCGCGCGTACCATCAGCTTTTGCGATACACCCACGCGAAAGCCCCCGGTGATCAGCTTCGAGAAGCAGTACCGCTCCGTACCCCCCAATTCGCCCCAGGCCTCGGTAACCGCTTCCCGCTTGCCGGCCTCGTCGTACTTCGCGATCGCGCGTAAGTAGTGGATCCAATACTTCAGATCGTGCTCGCTGCTGCGCGTGGGCGGGGGCAACACGAGGGATATGGCTTCCGCCAAATCACCGGTCGTGTAGTAGGAGTCCTCGAAGAGCCAGAGTGGGATTCCGGCGAGCTCGGCGGCCCACGTGCGTAACAGGGTGGTGTTAACCGGTCGCTTCGGCCGCCGGCCGCTCAGCAGGGCGATCGTCCACAGCTTATCGTCTTCGGGGGCCTCGTCGAAGTAGCGGCGCAGGCCCTCCACTTTCCGGAGGGTTTTGGTGGTTTGGTCGAGCTCGTTGTAGAGTTGGGCAAATCGGCGCATCCGTTGGCGTAACACGGGAGATCCGAAATCGTCGTTGCCGAGACGAATACCCCGAAAAGTATAGTTGGGGTCTAATCTACCCCATTACCGGAAGCCGGATAAACGCGGGGCTCGCTTTAGGCCGTTAGCTTCGGGGCTTCGCCACTCTCGCCATGCGTATTACCTCTCCGCTCTTCGTCTTCGCCGCCGTCCTTTCGCTTGGCTCCTGTACTAAGGATGGTCAGATCGAAGAGGTCCAGGGGTTGGCCCCCGACGAACCCGGAACGTACCAACTCGTCGACGGGGAGCTCTGGCCATACTTCGAACGCTTCGAGGTGGAGGCCGCCGAGCGGGGCATTACGGTCGACCTCAACGATCGGGGGGTACGGGGGCACATCGAATCGTTCGGGGAGGACGGCGTGGCCGGCGACTGCCGCTACGAGCCCGAAGCACCGAACGTGTTGCGCGTGGACAGCACGCTCTGGGCGCGCGGTGGAGACGCGCTGCGCGAGTACGTGGTCTTCCACGAGCTCGGCCACTGCAGCCTCGTGCGCAAGCACCGCGAATCGGCGGACGACGACGGGGTTTGCCGGAGCATCATGGCCAGCGGTACCGGCGAGTGCCGCGAGAACTACTCCCCCCCAAAACGCGAAGAACTGCTCGACGAATTGTTCGACGAGCAGTTCTTCGGGGATTGGGAATAAACGCCTTTATCGTGCTTCTCCCCCTATTGGAGTGCGCGCCTATCTCGTGACGAGTACGCGGCGCACGGTGTTAAACTCGCCGTTTTGCGAGCGGACGCGAAGTGCGTAGAATCCCGCGGGCAGGTCGGCGACTTGCAGTTCGGAGCGGGTGCCGCCGGCCCGGTGGCTGCGCACCAACTGGCCCGTAGCGCTGTACAATTCGAGGTTCGCACCCCGTGCGCTCGACTCTACGAAGAGCGTGTTGCTCACCGGATTCGGGTAGACGCGAAGCTTGGCGTCTTCGGGTACGTTTCGCGTGCCGACGAGCTCTACGACGTAGGCCTCGGACAGATCCGAGCTACAGCCGTTCGTGACCACGCGAGCGGTGTAGATGCCCGGGAGGATCTCCCCGGTGAACGTAGCCTCCGTGTGCTCGATGAACTCGTCGCCGTCGCGGAACCAGCGGTGCTTACCGGTTTTGTCGGTCGTGAGCCGTCCGGCATCGTCCTGCTCGATCTTCGGTGCGTCGGGCTGCTCGCCGCGCTTTACCTCGAACGCTTCGGAGAAGGCGCTCCCGCACCCTTGGGCGTCGATGGCCTGGACGGCGTACGCGCCGAGCTTAAACACGTCGATTTGCTGCGTGGTGCCGCCGTTGCTCCAGCGGTACTTCGTCGCACCCTCGGTGCTGGCCATCAACTGCACGCTGTTGTCCGAGCAAATCGCGCCCTGATTGGGTACCGTGATGGTCGGTGTGGCGGGCGCGGCGCCGTTGCCGGGCTCGACCGTGAGCGTCTTCGAGACCGGGCTCGTACAACCGGAGGGACTCTTGGCCACGGCGGTGTAAGTGCCCGGCTCCGTGTTCCGCGTTACCTCACCCAGCTCGCCGTTCGACCACTCGATGGTGTTCGGCGCGGGCGTAAGGGCCCGGAGGCCGACCTCGCCGTCGACGCAGAGCGTGGCTCGCTCGCCACCGAACGCGTCGACCTCCGGTGCGGTGGGCGTGCGCTCGATGGCGATAACCAACGTATCCGAGGTCGGGCTCAAGCAGCCGTTGTCGTCGGCTACGGCGAGGGTGTACCTCCCGGTCTCGGTGATGAGCGTGGTGCGCGCGCGCGAGCCGTTGCTCCAGTAGTAGGTGTTCTCTCCCTCCGGGCCGGAGAGTTGGATAGGACTGCCGTCGCAGCTCAATTGGCTCGTTTGGCCCAGAACCGGACCTTCGGTAATCTCCGAAACGCAGTCGCGCAGCAGCGTTACGGCGCCGAAGTTGAGGATCCCTATGCCTAAGTTATTAACGTCCTCCCCGAAGCTGAACAGGCCCGTGCTCGCGTAGAAAAGCGGTCCGACCTCCTGGCGGCGGACTACCGCGGTGTCGCCGGTATTAAACGTGAGCAGCTCGGCTACCCGCCCGACCTCGTTGTCGGCCGCCACCTCCTCGAGGTAGTAAACGCGGTCGTCCGATTCTACGAGCACGTGGGTGATGCGCCCCTGGGCTACGTCGTACTGGCGCGTAAAGGCGATCTCCTCGCCGTCGAGGGAGTAACGCGAACCGTCCGGGTGGTACAGCGCCGCACCGGCCGTACCGTACGCGGCGCGCGTACGTTGGTCGCCGGGTAAGTTGAAGGTCTTTTCGAAGGTGAGTGCGTCGCCTGCGAGCGTGTACTCCTGAACCTCGGCGTCTACCTTCGGAGCGAAGCCGAGCAGGCGGCCGGTGGACTCGTTGTAGAGCACTTGGCGTACGGGCGCGGCGTAGCTGGCCGCCGTGGCGAGGTGGCCGTTCGTGTTGTAAAGCTCCACGGTGCCGTCGGTGGCCTGCGCGTTGCCGGCCGCCCCCTGCACGATGACGAACTGCTCGTTGTCCGTCGGGTGAGCGATGAGGTCGATCGCGCGCGCCTTCTTGTTCTCGTCCCGCTCGTCGGCGGTGAGGTCGACGCGCACGTCCACGTTCTCGGTCGCGATGTTGTAGCGCACCACCTGCGAGGCGCCGTCGAGCCCGATCCAGAGGTACTTACCGTCTTTGGTCAGCGCCAGCTGATTAGCACCGATACCGACCTCGATGCAGCGCTTCTGCTCGTTCTTGTACGCGTCGAGCACGCAGATCGAGTTGCCGTTTTCCACGTTGTCGGGTCGCGTCACGTACAGCGCGTCCACGTCGCGTACGTACACCGCGTCGTTGGTCACGATGGGCAGCACCTTGCGGTCATTCTGCGCGGAGCTCGGTGCGGCGAGCAAGGTCACCAGGGCGCTTCCGCAAAACAGCTTGAGTGCGGCCCGTCGGGTTCCAGAAAGGGTACTGGTTTGTGTCATAAGTCTTCATTGACCCCGCGACCGGAGTCGGCTACTAAAAGCGGACCGGTTGGGCCCAAGCGTCCGTGGACGCGGCAAATAACGAGCCTATGTGGCCTTGGCTTACACTGTTTGTGACACGGATGAGGCTGGCCAACCCCCAAAGGGGACGGACTACAGTTGCGCATCTGCCGCCCGGGCGACGCGCTCACTCCACCGCGGCGTCCGCGGCGACTTCTTCCTTCACGGAGGCCCCCTCCCCGATCTCCGAGCTTTCACCTTCGTACTCGGTGCTCACCACGTGCGCGTCGTAGCCTTGCTCGCGCAACCATTTACTGAATACGGCGGTGTAACCGTGCGTGACGAACACTTGCGTGCAGCCGGTCGCCTCGATGGCCGTGTTGAGCGCCGCCCAGTCGCAGTGATCGGAGAGTACGAACCCCCGATCGACGGCCCGGCGGCGACGCGCGCCGCGGAGACCCATCCACCCCGAAGCGATGCCCTTGCTCGAATCGCTAAACTTGCGTGCCCAGGCACCGTCGATAGCACCGGGCGGGGCGATTACGAGGTTGCCGGGGTAATCCCTCTTGTCGACCTCTTTGGTCACGCGCACGGTCGGCGGCAGCTTCACGCCCTGCGTTTCGAGTACCTGGTTCATGTTGTCGATGGCGCCGTGGGTGTAAATGGTGCCCAGGTCGGTGTCGAGGTGGTGGAGGATACGTTGGGCCTTCCCGAGGGAGTAGCCCGTGATGAGCGTCGTTTTGCCTTCGGCTTTGTTGGCGCGCCACCAGTCGTTGATTTCTCCGACTACTTCCTCCTGCGGGCGCCAGCGGTAGATGGGTAGCCCGAAGGTGCTCTCCGTGATGAAGGAGTGGCAGCGCACCGGCTCGTAGGGTTCGGAGATGTGGTCGGCCTGCAACTTGTAATCCCCCGAGAAGCACCAAACCTCCCCTTTGTACTCGCACCTGATTTGGGCGGAGCCAATGATGTGCCCGGCCGGGTGGAAGCTGAACGTTACGCCGTTGATGGCGCGGCTTTCGCCAAAACCAACCGATTCCACGTTGATGTCACCGAGCCGGTGCCGCATGATGGCGGCGGTGCGGCGGGTGGAGAGGTAGTGCTCGTGTCCCCAGCGCGCGTGGTCGGAGTGGCCGTGCGAGATGAGGGCGCGGTCGACGGGCTTCCACGGGTCAAGGTAGACGTTGGCCCGGGCACAGTAGATGCCTCGGTCGGTAAAGGTTAGGAGGGGCATGGGGGGCTTTGGCTTTGGGCTTAGGCCCGTATCGAAGATTCGCGGTGGCGACACTTCCCCGGACTAAAGCCCGGGGAGACCGCTTTGGTTTTGGCTGGCAGCGGCGGCGTGGGTGGGGCGGGATGGGAGGTCACTAAGCTACGGCGTTGACGTTGTTGCGCGGTGGTGGAGAGGCGGCTTGCTCGGATGGGCAACGGGTGGTTAGGGGGCGATACGCTAAGCCAGGGTTAGGGACCGAAACATTCGTATTGAGCTTTACTACAGGTGCGACACGGGGAATCTAACGCCCTGGCGCTCGCTGAAAACCCAAACGCCGTATACCCTGCCCAAACACGCGTCGCTCCTTCTGTTTCGGTAGTAAACGGTGGCCTGTTCACCGATGAGGTCAGCTTCCGCTCGACCGTCGATGTGGCGCGTGGCGTATCACTGCTTCCGATGGATTCGCGTACGGTGGCGTCGCTCCAGCCCGTACTCGTTGATGAAGAGACGGGGCTCTACCGCGCAGATGTTCCGCATCTACCCGCGGGCGCCCACGTGCCGCGCGTGGGTAAGGCGGGTGCTCTGGTGGTGCGGCAGTAGAGGTGTCAACCCGGTTAACGGTTAACACGTCTTTTTGTCGGTAGAACGCTTGCGCTATGGTCTATTGAAGGACTTCTTTAGCTACATGCGCTTGTTCTTCATTATTGCCTTGACCAGCATCGCCTATTCCCGCTTTGCACAGTCCACCGTTCTGCGCATTTCTCACAACGGACCTGTCGTCCTTTGCCCGCGGGAACGCCCCGGTTTACGTCACGCTTTACGACGAGCGCGGGGCGGTGCGCGAATCCATTCAGGTCAATAATCTGGATGGATTCCGAGGGGAGGGCTTACTGGGGGGTATTCATCTGGCGAGCTCGCCCTCGGGGGCGCTGGCGCTATATATCCGTACAGGACAGGAATACAGCTTGGCTGTTTACGATTCGATTGGCGTCCTCGCCGGTCAGATCACGGCCCCCTACAAGGACAACGATTTAACCGCTTTGGTCTTCGATCACAATGATCAGCTACTCACGTTTCGGTGGACGGCCTACGGAAACTCTCCGCGTTGGGCGCTGGACAGGTACGAAGTTTCGAACGGTAATCTGCGGCTCAGCGATTCGGTAGAGTGGCCTTACCGATCGCGCCTCGGCACCTTCGCTCGCTACGGAGAGGAGGTCTACGCGGTGCTACAGCCAGCGGATCAACCTTTTCGATACGGTCCGCTCGACGAGGTTACCGGTACTGTAACCCCGGTAGACGAGGTAGAGGGCATTCTCGGCGGACTGGCCGTCGACTATCGAGATTTATCGCTCACCGCACAGGGTGTGGCCTTACCGCTGAGCGATGGGGGTGGGTCATTTGTCGCCACGAAGCTTCTAACGTCCGTCGGGACGGTCAGTACTCAGGATCCGGAGTTTAGGGGCGGAACCCGAATCGAGGTTCGCAACCCAGTCCGAGATCGTATCGAAATTCGACTCACGGGGTCCTCTATTGCCGAACAAGATTGGAGTTTGCACGACCTTAACGGTCGACAGCTGAGCAAGCCCGAGGTACAACAGGTTAGTAATGGTCACTACACAGCGGTTTGGCCCGCACGCCTCTCGACCGGAATGTATGTAGTACGAGCGGGCACTAGGACCGCTTTCGTATTAAAGCTTCCGTAGAATTACGCTTAGCAAAAGCGGACAGCTTACAGAGCGATGAAAGTCATAACCGACGTAATGCCGATCGTACGACCATAGCTCGGCCCACTAAGTAGAATCTGGTCGGGTTGATTTATCTACCTGCGGGCGCCTATATTATGTAACGCCTGTGGGCAGGGCAAATTAACTCGTAGTGCGGCCGTGATGGGTTAGAGCGTGCTGAGCGCTCCATGCTGTACCACGTTGCACATATCGGGCGATACGCAGCCACCTCGATTAGGGCCTTGCCCCCGGGCTTCAGTCCGGGGTAACCGGAACCGCCGAAAGCCGCTACCCAAACGCCTCAAGCTTGCTCAAAGCCGCCCACCCCGTAGCCAGATGCATGGCGTTCTCGAAGCGCCCCCCCTCGATCATTGCCCGAAACTCGGCCACGGAGACCTCCCGCACCGATATCTCCTCCGAAGCATCCAGTTCCTGCGCACCGACGTACCGCCCGCCGGTAGCCAAGAAGCCGCGGACGCAATTGGTTACGCGGGCGGGATTGGGGGAGTAGGATACGAGCTCCGTGCAACCTTCGAAGGCGTAGCCGGTCTCCTCGCGCAACTCGCGTAGGCACGCCGTCGCCGGCGATTCACCGTCGTCGATGACGCCGCTCGGCAACTCGTCGACGACGCGACCGACCCCGTGGCGGTACTGGCGGTTAACGAGCACGGTGTTGGCTTCGGTTACGGCTACGACGTTGATCCAATCCGGCTGTACGAGGCGGTTGAAGGCTTCGATAAGGTGCCCGCTCGGGGTTCGGATACGATCGCTGTGCACGGTGAGCCAGGGTGCGTTATCGTAGACGGTTTCGGTGGAGAGGACCTTCCAGGGAGTTGGGTCTGCCATGCTGATGTACTTGGTTTCCCGGTGGGGTGTATGCGGGGAGGCGCGAAGGAAATTCTAAATCCCTTAGCCGTAAACAGAAGATCTGGATGGAGTGGCCGGTGTGAGGTAAGCGCAGAAACTGGCGAACGGCTATTCCCAAACCGGGCACGACTCCTGCATTTCTACTCCGCCGGAGACCGTTTTAGCGCAAGCGAAATCGTACGTGTATTGCCGACGCGAAAAACATTTCCTGCGAATTTTCGCTAATCCTTTACCTTGCTAGCGAATTTTCGCTAGGCGCCAAACGCTACACCATGACTGCATTACCCGAGACCAAACTCCAAGGCCCCGTACTCAAAGGCGGGGAGTTCCTCGTTCGCGAGAGCGGACCGGCGGACATCTTCATCCCCGAGGAACTGAACGAGGAGCAGCGTATGATCCGGCAGATGGTGAAGGACTTCCGAACCCAGGAGTTGGACCCGGTGAAGGCGAGGCTCGAGAAGCGGGAAGAGGGATTAGCGGAATCGCTTCTCCAAAAAATGGCGGAGCTCGGCTTGCTCGGCACCCACATGCCAGAGGAGTTTGGCGGCCTGGAACTCGATACGAACACCAACACCTTTATCTGCGAGGACTTAGGTCCTGGTGGCTCCTTCACCACCAGCTACGCAGCCCACACGGGTATCGGTATGCTGCCTATCCTCTATTACGGCACCGAGGCCCAGAAGCAGAAATATATCCCGGGCCTCATCGACGGTAGCCTGAAAGCCTCCTACTGCCTCACCGAGCCCGGCAGCGGATCGGACGCGCTTTCGGCGAAAACGATCGCCACGCCGAGCGCGGACGGCGAAACGTACTCGATCAGCGGACAGAAGATGTGGATTACCAATGCCGGTTTTGCCGACATCTTCATCGTGTTCGCCAAGGTGGCGGGGGAGCAATTTACCGGCTTCGTCGTGGAGAAGGGCACGCCCGGCCTCACGCTCGGCGCCGAGGAGGATAAGCTCGGTATCAAGGGCTCGTCGACGCGCCAGGTCTACTTCGAGAACGTCGAGGTCAGCAAGGACAACGTACTCGGTGAGATCGGCAAGGGCCACCTCATTGCCTTCAACGTGCTCAACATCGGTCGCTTTAAGCTCGGTGCACTCGCCCTCGGCGGGGCGAAGGCCAACATGGCGACCGGCGTGCAGTACGCCAACGAGCGCCACCAGTTTAAAGTACCGATCGGCAGCTTCGGTGCGATCAAGTACAAGATCAGCGAGCAGGCGATCCGACTTTTCGCCACCGAAAGTGCGCAGTACCGGATCTCGAACTTGATCCAGGACCGCAACAAAGCCCTCGTCGCCGAGGGTGAGAGCTTCGACGAGGCCAAGCGCATCAGCGCCGAAGAATACGCCATCGAGTGTTCGATCCTGAAGGTGACCGGCTCGGAAGCGCTCGACTACGTCGTCGATGAGACCGTCCAGATCCACGGCGGCATCGGCTTCTCGGAGGAGTACGCCGCCGCTCGCGCTTACCGCGACGCCCGCATCAACCGCATCTTCGAGGGTACCAACGAGATCAACCGCCTCCTCATGGTCGACCAGCTCCTACGCCGGGCGATGAAGGGGGAGATCGACATCGTGGGTCCGGCCTGGGAAGTGCAAAAGGAGTTGGCGAGTATGCCGAGCTTCGACCAACCGGACGGTGGCTACGCCACCGAAGTGAAGGCCGTTAAGGACTTCAAGAAGGTCATTTTGGCCGTGGCGGGCGCTGCGGTCAAAGACCAGATGGACGGCAAGCTCAACCTCAAGGGCGAGCAGATGATCCTGATGAACGTAGCCGATTTGATGCTCGACGCTTACCTGGCCGAGTCGACACTACTCCGCGTGCAAAAGCTTTCGATGATGGAGCAAAAGCGCCAACCGCAAGAGATTTACGACCACATGCTCCGGGTGTTCCTAAGCGACGCGCAAGCTCGCATCGCGAAGTCGGCCAACGACGCACTCGCTAGCTTCGCCGAGGGCGACGTACTCAAAGCACTAACCCTGGGCGTGAAGCGCTTCACCAAGTACCCGACGCCAAAGGTCCGCGACGCTCGCCGCGCCATTGCCGACGCGATGCTGGCGGACAACGAATATGCGATTTAGTATAATTATAGAACACTGAGATTGCAGTACCAAAATCTAGGTATAAATGGTCTAATCGCCACTTATTCAATGCCCCAGCGCACCGTCGGGAAACTATAAATATTCCTGCGGCGTACTGATTTTACGTGTTGAAATAAGATTATAACTAGTGAGAGTACGGGAAGGCAACCTCTAACGAGGTTGCCTTGCTTTTTTACGGCCTCACCTACCTCCGGTTGCCGCTTGTCCATTTCTCTTGAAGGCTTTCGGCCGGTTTTGCCGCGCACCGGACTCATTGCCGCCCCCGATGCGTTCTTCGAGGTCATTAAGCACGGCTTTCGCGAATACCGCCAGCGCGGCATGTTCGTGCAGGGCGAGGGGTCGTGCTTCCTGGTGTATCACCTGCGCGAGGGCGGAAACACCTACTGCGGCCTCATCGCGGCGCTGCCCTCCGCGCTTTACCGCAACGGATTGATCAAGCGGCACGAGGGCACCCTGGCGGCCTCCGAGCAGCAGCAGCTTCAGCTCCTCGTGCTGCGCCAGGCCCTCGTGAAACCCGTGTTACTCACCTACCCCGCAGTGCCCCAAATCGATCTGCTGCTGCAGGACGTCGTCCGCGAACAGGCGCCCCTGCTCGAGCTTACCGACGGTCCGGGCATCAGTCACACGCTCTACGCGGTAAAGCCCGACGTAAGCACTTAGCCAAGCCCGTATTGTCGATTCGTCCCATCGGCCCGGAGGTTTGCGGGCATGGCAAACCTATCCCACCTCCCCGATGCCTGGCGTCAATCTGGGCTCTCCCAACGTGCTTTTTGCGAGCGCGAGGACATCAGTCTGGCGACCTTCAGCTACTGGCGCGGCAAAGAACTACGCGGCGAACAGCAGGCCGCCAGCGCGCCGGCCTTTACCGAAGTTATCGTTCAGCCTCAATGCCGCGCTCCCGGCGAGGCGCCCGCCATCGAGATTACCTACCCCGATGGTACTCGCGTGCGCATCCCCACGCCGACGCTGTCATCCCCCGTGCGGTGCTAGCCCTCGCCCCCGGGGTGCGGCTCTACTTCTACACCGGGGTATGCGACATGCGCAAGGGCTACGCCGGGCTGAGTGGCGTGGTTCGCTCGGCCTTCGGTCGTGATCCGGCCGATGGGGCGATCTACTGCTTTTGCAACCGCCGCCGCGACCGCATCAAACTCCTCTGTTTCGAGGGCGACGGGTTCGCCGTCTACTACAAAGTCCTCGCTGAGGGCACCCTCGAAGTACCGCAGCCGTCGTCAAAGGCTCCGTACGCCGCGGTGTCGCCCGAGACACTGCGCCTGATCCTCGGGGGCGTCAAGCTAGCCTCCATCGAGCGGAGAAAGCGCTACCGAAAAGCGGCCTAAGCACCAGTAATTGCTAGCGTTTCAGCTTGGACGACCGAGGGGCGTTTCGTACTTTGAGGGCCGTGGCAACTGACACACTTCTCCTGGCCAAGGACAAGCGAATCGCCCAGCTCGAGGCACAAATCCAAGCGCTCGAACAGGCTAATGAGGCGCTCTTGCGCCAGCTTCACGCCCGTCGCTCGGAGCGGTTCATCCCAGCTGGCGACGAGCAGCTCAATCTGTTCAGCGAGGTTGACGAGCAGATCGACATCGAAGAGCCGGCTAAGTCCACCGAGCCCGAGGCCGTCGTTACAAGGCACCCCGGCCGCAACCCCCTACCGGCACACTTCCCGCTCGAGGTAGAAGTCGTCGCCCCTGGACAGACCGACGCCGAGCGCGGCGAGTACGATGAGGCTAAGCTCGAACGCGAAGGGCACGTGCTCATAGGCTACGAAACTTCAGAGCGCGTTGAGTACCGGCCCGCGCAGTACGTGCGTATCCTCCAAAAGCGACCCACTTACAGATGCCTGGCCACCGGCGAGGTGAGTTGTGCTCACGCCCGCGACCGCGTGCTGGCCCGCTCGATAGCGGACGAAACGCTCGCCGCGGACGTGATCTTGAAGAAGTTTCTCGACCACCAGCCGCTCTACCGGCAGGCCGAGGCGCTCAAGCGCGACTACGACTGGGCTCTGAGTCCCGCCACGATGGGCAAGTGGGTCGAGCGCGTCGCCGCGACCCTCAAGCCGCTGTACAACGCGCTCGTGGACCGGATCATGGCCACGGACTACGTGCAGATGGACGAGTCCGGCATCCGCGTTCTCTCGGCCGACAAGCCCCGAGCGAGTCACCAGGGCTGGATGTGGCTCGTGCGCGATCCGACGACCGAGGCCGTAGCCTTCCGCTACGACAAGAGCCGCGGGTCGAAGCTGCCGGCCTCGGTGCTCGCGGACTTCAGCGGCGTGCTGCAGACCGACGGGTGGGGCCCCTACAAAACGGCCCTCGCAGGACTGCGGGCTAAGGGAGCCGACATACGTCAGATTGGATGCCTAGCCCACATCCGGCGCAAGCTCTTCGAGGCCACCGGCTCCGATCCAAGCGCGAAACAGGCCTTGGGTATCATCCAGCGCATCTACGCCCTCGAAGCTCGGTGGCGAGGTCTGCCGCCTGATCAGCGACTAGCAGAACGCAAAGCCCAACTCACGCCGGTGTTCGCCGAGTTGACTGCTTGGCTAGCGAAGGACCAGCACGCCCCCATCCCGAAGACGCCCCTGGGCAAGGCCATCGGCTACGCCCGCCACCAGTGGCCGTCGCTGAGCGTGGTGCTCGAAGATGGGCGCGTCGAACTCGACAACAATGGCATCGAGAATCAAGTCCGCCCGCTGGCCCTCGGCAGGAAGAATTACCTGTTCGCCGGCAATCACGGGGCGGCCGAGAACATTGCCGTGCTGTACAGTCTGCTATTGAGCTGCAAGGCGGCTGGTGTCAACCCGCGGGCCTGGCTCAACGACACGCTCGCTCGCATCCTACCACACCCAGTCAATCGCGTGGCCGAGCTGCTGCCTAGTAATTTTAGTCCAGAACTTCGGGACGGGGTTGGCTAAGCGGATACAGCCCGACGGCGCAGCCGGTCAGCAACTGCAAGCGGCTTTCGCCAAAACCGTGGACGCCCTCTACATCGCCGACGGGCACCACCGTTGCTCCACGGTCGATCTCTACAACGAACAACTCGAGGCGGCCGGCAAACCGCCGATCCCGCAGCTCGCCGGACTCTTCTCCAGCGACCAGGTCCGGGTGCGCGCCTACCACCGCGTGGTTACGCTCGGCACGAGGCTCAGCCCACTGCGCCTACTCGCCCACCTCTCGTCGCTCTGTACGATCGCTCCGCTCGCCGGACCGGCGGTCCCCGAGCAGCCCGGTGAGCTTACGCTACTCCTGCAAGACGAATACTTCCGCCTCCGCTGGCGCCCGGAAGTCCTCCCCGAGCACGGGATCTCCCTCGACGCCGGCCTGTTCAACACCTTGATCGCCGAACCCATCTTCGGCATCACCGACGTGCGCACCAACGAGCGCATCCACTACGTACCCGGGGCATGGGGGATCGACGCCGTACTCGACCTCACGCGGCACCGCACCGAACGCGCCGGCTTCCTGCTGCACGGCATCGAACCACGCGACATGTTCGCCGTCGTGGACGCCGGGATGATCATGCCCCCCAAGAGCACCTGGTTCGAGCCGCGCCTGCGCAACGGACTCACCGTGCTCGAGCTGTAGTAACCTTGCTGCCGATGCGCTACCTCCAAGCCGATTTCCTGTATCCCGCCGACCGATCCCCCCTTCGCAACGGCTACCTCGGCCTCGCCGACGACGGCACCATCCAGGAGCTCGGCCGTACGCCGCCCGCCGGGGTCGAGGTCGAGCGCTTCGCGGGTGGGCTCGCCCCGGGATTCGTCAATACACACTGTCACCTCGAGCTCTCGCACCTGCGCGGCCGCGTGGATACGGGCACTGGGCTGCTGCCGTTTCTACGCGCGGTCGTCACGCTGCGCGATACCGAGCAGTCCGAGATCGACGCCGCTATCCGGGCCGGAGACGCAGAGATGTGGGCGAACGGTATCCAGGCCGTCGGCGATATCTCCAACGCTACGCACACGGCATCCGTCAAATCCGATAGTCCGATCAGCTACTACACCTTCGTGGAGGTCTTCGACTTCCTGCAGGGCGGCGAGATGGCGCGTGGCGTTTTCGCGAAAGCGGAAGAAACTTACGCCGCGCAGCCGGAGCCGAAGCGCTACGTACCGCACGCCCCGTACACCGTCAGCACCGAACTCTACCGGCTCATCGCGGCGGCCAATCCGCAGGGCGGGACAGTGAGTATTCACAACCAAGAAACCCTCGCTGAGAGCGAGCTCTTCTTCGACAAGTCGGGCGAGTTTCTCGACTTCTACCGCGACTTCGACTTCCCCCTCGACGCCTTCGAGGCTTCCGCCAAAACGAGTCTCGCCGCCACCCTCCCCCACCTCGATCCGAGCCGGCGCAACCTCTTCGTGCACAACACCCTCACCAGCGCCGCCGACATCGAGGCGGCCGAGGCCTGGAGCGACGGCGTGTACTGGGCGACCTGTCCGAACGCCAACCTCTACATCGAGAACCGCCTCCCGCGTTACACCGACTTCATCGAGGCCGACGCGCGCGTAACCATCGGTACCGATAGCCTCAGCTCCAACTGGCAGCTGAGTGTGCTGGCCGAGTTGCAGAGTATCGTACGGTACCAAAGCCACGTCGATACCCCCACCCTGCTGCGCTGGGCGACCCTCAACGGCGCCGAAGCCCTCGGGGTGGACGCGCACCTCGGCAGCCTCACGCGCGGCAAACGCCCCGGCGTGCTGCTGTTGCAAAACTTGGCGGACGGTGACCTGACGGCCGCAACCACGGTCCGTCGACTCGTGTAATTTTTGCCAACCCATCCGCATGCTTTCACGCCCCCGCCGCAACCGGCGCTCCGACGCCATCCGGGACCTCGTACGCGAGCCACGTGTGCGACCGAGCCAGCTCGTACATCCTATTTTCTTGCTGCCCGGCGAAAACCGGCGGGAGGAGATCAGCAGTTTGCCCGGCTGGAGTCGCCTCTCGATCGATGTCGCCGAGCGCGAGATCGAGGAGATGCTGGCGCTCGGGGTACGATCTTTCATCAGCTTCCCGGCGGTCCCGGAGGCGAATAAGGATCGCTTAGCCGCCTACGGCTCGTCTCGGGAGAACTTCTACTTACACGCCGCGCGACGGTGGAAGGAGCGATTTCCGGAGATTTGCCTTATCAGCGACGTAGCCATGGATCCGTACTCTACGGACGGGCACGATGGACTCGTCGACGGACCGCGGATCTTGAACGACGAAACGCTACCTATCCTCGCGGACATGTCGGTTGCGCAAGCGCAGGCCGGGTTCGACTACCTCGGCCCGAGCGATATGATGGACGGCCGGGTAGGGTTCATGCGCCGAGCGCTCGACGGGGCCGGGTACTCCGAGACCGGCATCATCAGCTACACGGCGAAGTACGCCAGTGCGCTCTACGGTCCCTTCCGTCACGCGCTCGACTCGGCACCGCGGGAAGGGTCGGACGCGCCAACCCACAAGCGCAGCTACCAAATGGACCCGGCCAACCGGCGGGAGGCGCTTCGAGAAGCGGCGCTCGATACGCAGGAGGGCGCCGACATGCTGATGGTGAAGCCCGCGCTCCACTACCTCGACGTAATCTCCGACCTCAAGGCGGTAAGCCATCTCCCCATCGCCGCCTACCACGTGAGCGGGGAGTGCGCCATGCTCCTCGGTGCCGTGGAGCGCGGCTGGCTCGACGAGGAAGCGATTTTCGAGACGATTACGTGTTTGGGCCGAGCGGGGGCGGATGTAATCATCACTTACGTCGGCCGCCGCTACGCGGAGGTAGTGCGGGACCACTAAGCGTCGGTAGTCTCAGCCACCGAACCCACGCTGCCGCATTAGCGCTTTCGGGTCTACGTCCTTACCTCGGAAAGCGCGATACCCTTCACTCGGATCGACGGTGTTACCGACGCTGAGCACGTGATCGACGAAAGCACGCGCGACTTCCGGGTCGTAAGCTCCCCCGCTCGATTCGGCGAACGCTTCCCAAGCATCGGCGCCGAACGTATCGGCCCAAAGGTAGGCGTAGTAGCTAGCGGCGTAGCCCTCGCCCGAGAATACGTGCGCGAACTGCGGCGTACGGTGGCGCATCGGCAGCTCCTTCGGCATGCCTAGCTCGGCGAGTGTCTCGCGCTCGAACTCGTCGGGGTCGATGTCCGAAGCATCCTCGAGCGTGTGCAGCTTCATGTCGATGAGTGCGCTGGCGAGGTACTCGGTGGTGGCGAATCCCTGGTTGAACGTACTGGCCGCTTTGATTTTATCGACGAGCTCCCGGGGGATCGGCTCGCCGGTCTTCACGTTGAGGGCGTAGTTGTTGAGGATCTCCGGGGTGGCGAGCCAATTTTCGTGGACTTGGCTCGGGAACTCCACGTAGTCGCGCGGTACGCTCGTGCCGGCGAGCGACTGGTAGGTCACGTCCGAGAGCAGGCCGTGGATCGCGTGCCCGAATTCATGAAAGAGCGTTTCCGCATCATCCCAGCTGATGAGCACCGGCTCGTCGCCGGAGCCTTTCACGAAATTGGCGTTGTTAGATACGATCGGCTTCACGTCCTCGCCGTCGCGCTTCTCCTGGGTACGGTAGGCGTTCATCCACGCGCCCGAGCGCTTGCCCTCGCGGGCGTAGGGATCGAAGTACCAGAGGCCGGCCTGCTCGCCTTCGCGCATCACTTTCCAGACGCGTACGTCGGGGTGGTAAACGGGCACGTCGGTGAGCGGCCCTTCGAACTCGAGCCCGTAGAGCGTCGTCGCCATCCAGAACATCCCCTCACGGAGCTTCTCGAGCTGGAGGTACTGCTTCACCTCCTCGGCGTCGTAGGCGTATTTCTCCTGCCGCACCTTCTCGGCGTAGAAGCGGTAGTCCCAGGGCTCGATGGTGATGTCGGCACCCTCCGCGTCGGCAACGGCCTGCATATCCGCTACCTCCTCCTTCACCCGCTCGATCGCCGCCGGCCAAACAGACTTCATGAGCTCCATCGCGGCTTCGGGCGTTTTCGCGACGGACTTTTCCACGGCGCGGTCGGCGAAGGTGTCGTAGCCCTGCAGCTTGCTGCGTTCCTGGCGGAGCTTGAGGATCTCAGTGATGAGCTCGTTGTTGTCGTACTCGTCCCCGTTGTCGCCGCGACTGTAGTAGGTCTCCCAGACCTTTTTACGCAGCTCCCGATTCTCGGAGTACGTCAAGAAGGGATCCATCGAGGATCGCGTATTGGTGATGGCGTACTTACCCGTTTTACCTGCCTGCTCGGCCGCGGCGGCGGCGGCTTGGATCAAGGATTCCGGTAGACCACCGAGTTCGTCTTCGGTGAGGTAGGTCACGTACTCCTGCTCGTCGTGCAGGAGGTTTTGCGAGAACTTGGTGTAGCGCTCCGAGAGCTGTTTATCGAGTTCGGCGATTTTCTTTTTGGTCGCTTCGTCGAGTGCGGCGCCTTCTCGTTTGAGATCCGTGTAGTAATCCCAAACTAGGCGCTGCTGCTCGGCGTCGAGCGCTTTCATCGCGGTAGCGTCTTCGTAGATTGCGGCGATGCGGTCGTACAGCTTTTCGTTCTGCGTGATCGTGCTGCCGTAGTCGGAGAAGAGCGGACTGAGGGTAGTCTCGATCTCTCGAATCTCGGGGGTGGACATGGTACCGGACCAGATACCGAAGTAGTTACCGGCCCTACTCAGGGCCCCACCTTGACGCTCCAAGGCGGCAATCGTGTTTTCGAAGGTCGGCGCTTCGGTTTGGTTGGCGATTTCCTCTACTTCGGCGAGTCCGTCCGCCATAGCTTCCTTGAGTCCGGGCTCGAAAGCGGCCACCTCGATTTTATCGAAGGCCGGTACACCGCCGTACGGACCGTCGTACGGTGCGAGCAGCGGCGCTACAGCAGCCGTGGAGCTAGAGGTCGTGTCAATAGAAGGTTCGGGCACGGCGGTGGATTGAGGTTTCTGCGCGGCGAGGTCATTGCTGAGCGCAAAACTGAGGCTGGCGGAAAAGAGGTAGATGGGGAGCTTGCGCATGTGTGCCAATGTACACACGGGTTGAATCACGAGAAACACAGCTCACCGAAAGCGGCTCTACGCCGCAGCTGTAGCCTGGAGTATCGGCTACCGAGCAGCAATATGCCGAAGCTATGCCCAACTCAACCGCCCTAGCGCGGCGCAGAGACGGAGTCCCGAAGCCGCAGCGCTGAGACTATTACGGATTGAGGATCTTCGCTTACGGCTTCAGTACCTCCTCAACTTCCTCCACTGAGAAGCTAGGCAGCTCCGCGATCTGCTGCGGCGACATACCGTTCCGGGCGAACGTCCGAATCAAATTCATCCTCTCTTCCACGTGACCGCGCTCGAGACCTTGTTCGCGGCCTCGCTCAAGCCCCTGTTCAAGCCCCTGCTTGAGTCCCTGCTCTAACCCTTGCTCGAGTCCTTGCTTCAACCCCTCCGCCGTAGCCACCCGCTTCGCGTATGCATCCTGATTCTGCCGATCGTTGCGCGCCATCCAGTACCGGTCGTAGTTCCGCTGGTCGGTCGGCGTGAGCTGTGCGTATTCAGCGTCCGTGATCCAGTCCGTGAATACGCGACCGCTGAACTGCGCCGGGATCTTTTCCATAGTAGACAGGTGCTTGTTGAGGTACAACCAGTGATCGAGTGGGGAAGTCAACTCCTCGAGCGATTTCCCGAATTTAGGCAACTCCACGTGGATGATGGTAACTGTGTCGCTGAACAACACGCCCTCCGTGGTAAACAACCGCGCCTCCGTGAGGTAGTGCGGGTTGTCGGATTCCTCCTTAGACTCGAACTCGAGGAGTGCCACGAGGACGATGGGCTCGAAGCGGTAGTCCCAGTCGCCGCGCAACGCGTCGCGGCTCAGCGTCCGCGCAACGTAGAGCAAGCTACGGTCGCGGAAATGATCCTGATGGCGGCGCTGGATCTCGAGGATGAACGTAGTCCCATCGATCGCGCGGCAATGCAAATCGACGAACACGGTTCGATCGATCGGAAGTGAGCCGGTCATCTCCGTCGGAATGAAGTCGACCCCGGCAATCTGGCGCTCGGGCGGCAGAAGGCTGTTGAGGAAGTGGACGAGGGCAGGCTTAGATTCCTCACGACCGAAGAGGTGTTTGAAACCGAAATCGGACAACGGGTCAATGTAACGGGGAGCGTTAGGCATCCCGGCTATTTACTACAAATTGTTTTAAACCACGAAATCTGGTGATAGATTTTGCACTAAGCACCTCTCACCTCCCTAGATAAGCTCTAAATCAAGCTACCAAATCCTCGATCTCCCGGATTTCGTTCAAAATGGCAGAAGGACAATCATTGCAGTAGCGCATCGTATCCCCCGAGCGCTTATCCAGCACGACCTCCACGAGCGGCTGCCCGCACACCCGGCAGCCCCCCGGCTCCTCCGATCCAAAGCGCTGGGCTAGGTTGTCGACGTGCGCCACGATCTCCATGGCGTGCTTGCGGACCTGTCGCGCTCGGCCGTGCCCATAACTATCGTCGGCCAGCGTCGCTACCGAATCCGCGGCCTCTTGCATATCGGCGAAGGTGAGCTTGCGGGCATTCTCACCCTGCAGTACGTAGGTGCGGCAGCCGCTGCTGATGCGATCGAGCAAAACGGGGAAGGTGAATCGATCGGTTCGGGACATAGACGACGAAACGGGCACGCCACACTAAGGTGCGACGTGCCCGTTTTGATCTCTGGGACCAGCTCCTTCTGAGCTTAAAAAACCGGTTGCACCTACTGAAGCACCACGTCCTGCTGAGCGATCATCTTGCGGATATTGATCAGCGCGTAGCGCATGCGACCGAGGGCGGTATTGATGCTCACCCGGGTGAGGGCGGCGATCTCCTTGAAGCTCATATCGGCGTAGTGGCGCAGGATAACGACCTCACGCTGCTCGGGGGGCAGGGCGTCTACGAGTTCGCGGACCTTGCTGTGGGTCTGCGAACGGATGACTTGCGTCTCCCCATTCGGATCCTCGCTCTGGAGCACGTCGAAGATGTCGAACGTCTCGGTCGGCTGCACGATCGGCCGGCGCTTGTTGCGGCGGAAGTGGTCTACGCAGAGGTTGTAGGCGATGCGCATGGCCCACTGCACGAACTTGCCCTCGTGGTTGTACTTGCCGCGCCGCAGCGTGTCGACCACTTTGATGAACACCTCCTGGAAGATGTCATCGGCTTGGGATTGATCCTTGACGAACAAGTAGATGCTCGTGTAAATCTTTTCGCGGTGGCGGTTGAGCAAGACTTCGAATGCGTAGTCTTTACCGTCTAGGTAGGCAGCGATGAGCTGCTGGTCGTTCATGCCAGATACTTCCATAACTAATCCGTATTGGGCCCGTGGCCCTGATGTTTGGTAAGAAGGAGTTAGTGTAGAAGCTCTAGTCTATAGGGAACGATTGTGTTAAAGTGACGCTGCTCGGTACCACGAATATAGGCGGGTAAGTTGCCCGGCGCAGCTTTGGAAGTAGTTTTAACCTTTCGGTAAGCCCGCCGGATCGCCTTCGTAGCGAGCAGGAATGTAAACCAACTTCGGGCCAATATTCGCAATTCACGCCCAAGTTTGTCGGCTATCCGCCCCAAGTTTTAGCGAAACCGGGAAGAAACCTTCCGCTCTACAACGTGTACCTCAAGCAATGGCCACAACCGCGAAGAAGCCCGAGAAGTCAACCAGGAAAGCAGCACCGGTACCCGCGCTGGCCAAAGCCTCGAAGCACGAAATCTACATCAAGGGGGCGCGGAGCAATAACCTCAAGGACATCGACCTGCGCTTGCCGAAGAACCGGCTGGTGGTGGTTACGGGCGTCTCGGGCTCCGGGAAGTCCTCGATCACGATGGACACGCTGTACGCCGAGGGGCAACGGCGCTACGTGGAGAGCCTCTCGAGCTACGCGCGCCAGTTTTTGGGCCGCATGAAGAAGCCGGACGTCGACTACATCCACGGCATTTGCCCGGCGATCGCCATCGAGCAAAAGGTGGCCACGAGCAACGCGCGCTCCACGGTGGGTACGCTCACGGAGATTTACGATTTCCTGCGCCTGCTCTACGCGCGAGTCGGCAGGACCTACCACCCGAAAACGGGCGAGGAGGTGAAACGGCACCAGGTGTCGGACGTGATCGACTTCCTCAACCAAATGCCGGAGGGCACGCGCGTGCAGCTTTACACGCCCCTGCCCACCAAGTACGGTGACCGCACGCTCGCCACCGAGCTCGACTTGCTGCTCAAGAAAGGTTTTACCCGAGTGATCCTCGACGACGAGACGAGCTACATCGAGGAGGTGCTTGCGCAAAAACAGGACGCGCGCCTCTCGGAGCGGCTCGACCGACTCGCCGGTGCCGGCATCAAGATCCTCATCGACCGCTTCGTGGTGAAGCGGGAGGACGAGGAGAACCAGAAGCGGATTGCCGACTCGGTGGAGACGGCTTTTCAGGAGTCGGAGGGCGAGGCCGTAGTGGCCCCGGAAGGCCTGGAACAACGCGTGTTCAATACCCGCTTCGAGCTGCACGGCACGGAGTTCATCGAGCCGAACCCGCAGCTCTTCAACTTCAACAATCCCTTCGGGGCCTGTCCGACCTGCGAGGGCTTCGGCCGGGTGATGGGCATCGACGAAGGCAAGGTGGTACCCAACCAGAGCCTCTCCATCTACGAGGGGGCGGTGGCGCCTTGGAAGGGGGAGAAGTCGAAGAACTACCAAACGCAGGTGATCCGCCACGCGCAGAAGGTAGATCTACCGGTCCACGTGCCCTACGCCGAGCTAACCAAAGACCAGCGGCGTACCCTGTGGCGCGGCACGGCCTACTTCGACGGCATCGACCACTACTTCGCCGAGCTCGAGGCGAAGACCTACAAGATCCAGAACCGCGTGATGCTGGCCCGCTACCGCGGCAAGTCGACCTGCCCCACCTGCGAGGGGGCACGCCTGCGACCGGAGGCGGGGTACGTGAAGATCTCCGGGCACCCCATCAGCGACCTGATCGACCTGCCGATCGACGAACTACGCGGGTTTTTCGACGCGCTCGACCTCAACGAATTCGACGGTCAGGTAGCGAAGCGACTGTTGCTCGAGATCGGCTCGCGGGTGCAGTTCATGCTCGCTGTAGGATTAACGTACCTGACGTTGAATCGAATCTCGGCGACGCTTTCGGGTGGCGAGACCCAACGCATCAACCTGACGCGCATGCTCGGCTCCAACCTCACGAGCTCACTCTACATCCTCGACGAGCCGAGTATCGGCCTCCACCCGCGCGACACTAACCGCCTGGTGAAAGTGCTCAAGCGACTACGCGATCTGGGCAACACCGTGCTCGTGGTCGAGCACGAGGAAGACATCATCGCCGCCGCCGACTACCTCGTCGATATCGGCCCCGAGGCGGGCGTGCACGGGGGGAAGGTGGTGTTCGCGGGCGACTACGGGGACATCGACCAGGCCGCGCCGGAGAGCCTGACCACCAAGTACATGACCGGCGAGATGAGCGTCCCGCTGCCGGAGTACCGCCGCCGACCGCGCAAGTGGCTCAACCTCAAGGGGGCCACGATGCACAACCTGCGGGGCGTCGACGTGAAGATCCCGCTCGAGGCGCTCACCGTGGTATCCGGCGTATCGGGCTCGGGCAAGACGACCCTCGTCAAGTCCATCCTCTACCCCGCCCTCAAGCGGCACCTCGGTGAGCCCTTTACCGGGGAAGCGGGCTCGTTTCGGGAGCTGGACGGCGACCTGCGCCAGATCACGCAGGTCGACCTGGTCAACCAAAATCCGATCGGCAAATCGAGTCGGTCCAACCCCGTGACCTACGTCAAGGCCTACGACGACATCCGCAGCCTGATGGCGGAGCAACCGCTCGCCCGCGTCCGTGGGTTCCAGCCGCGCCACTTCTCATTCAACGTGGACGGCGGGCGCTGCGACACCTGCAAGGGGGAGGGCGAGCAGATCATCGAGATGCAGTTCCTCGCCGACGTGCGCCTGGAGTGCGAGACTTGCCACGGGAAGCGCTTCAAGCGCGAGGTACTGGAGGTGCTCTACCGCGACCATTCCATCGACGACATCCTCCGGCTCACCGTGAGCGAAGCCCTCGCGTTCTTCGCCGACCAACGCGGTTTGCTCCGCAAGCTGCAGCCGCTCGAGGACGTGGGATTGGGCTACGTTACCCTCGGTCAATCCTCCTCCACCCTCTCCGGTGGTGAGGCGCAACGCGTGAAGCTGGCCTACTACCTCGGCATGGAGAACAGCTCGCAGCACATCTTCTTCATCTTCGACGAGCCGACGACCGGACTGCACTTCCACGACGTGCGCAAGCTGCTTACGGCCCTCAACTCCCTCGTCGAGAAGGGCCACACCGTACTCGTGGTGGAGCACAACCTGGAGGTGATGAAGTGCGCCGATTACATCATCGACCTCGGCCCGGACGCCGGTAAAGATGGCGGCAAGCTGCTCTTCCAGGGCGATCCCGAGGACTTGGTAAGCGTAGAAGTGAGCCACACCGCCCGCTACCTCGCCGAGAAGTTGAAATAAGAGTTCGTTCCTCGCGGAGACGCGGAGGCCACGCGGGGGGGCGCGGGGTTTGGGCGTAGTATCAAATATTATGGCTAAGACGGTTAAAATTTCTTTTCCCAATAATACTGGGCACGAGCTCTTTGGCTACGTGCAGTTGCCCGCGGATCGGCACCCGAGTCACTTCGCGTTGCTCGCGCACTGTTTCTCCTGCACGAAGAATGCCGGGGCGTTGCGAGAGATCGCGCGGGCGCTCAATATGGCGGGGTACGGGGTGCTACGTTTCGATATGACGGGCCTCGGCGAGAGCGAAGGCGATTTCGCGGAGACCGGTTTCGCCAGTAATGTAGCGGATCTCGTGGCCGCTTACGCCTACCTGAAGGAAGCTTACCGCCCGCCCGCACTGGTGGTTGGGCATAGCCTCGGCGGCACCGCGGCGTTGTGCGCGAGTAAGCTGCTACCCGAAGTCCGCGCCGTGGTGACGATTGGCAGTCCGAGCGACCCGAATCACGTCACGCACCTGTTCGGCGACGGCGAGCGCCAACGGGAGGAGGTCCTCACCGAGATACGCGAGCGGGGCCGGGCGACCGTCCAACTGCAGGGCCGCCCCTTCGACATCGGGCTCGGCTTCGTGGAAAGCCTCACCGGGCAGGACGTCGAGGACTCCCTCGAAACGCTCGACAAGCCGCTGCTCATCCTCCACTCCCCGCAGGATCGCACCGTCGCCATCGAACACGCCGAGCGCATCTACGTCGGTGCCCGCCACCCCAAATCGTTCATCACCCTCGACGGCGCCGACCACATGCTCTCCGACAAGGCGGACGCACGCTACGCCGGACGGGTGATCGCCGCCTGGGTGAGCCGCTACCTGCCGCGTACCGACGACTCGGAGCGGCTCGGTCGGGCCAAGGCCGTGGCCGTTCGCCTCGGGGCCGAGGGCTTTACCACCGAGATTATGGCACGCCACCACGCCCTCATCGCCGACGAGCCGGAGCGCGTGGGTGGGGATGATTTCGGTCCGGGACCCTACGAGCTCGTCGCCGCCGGACTCGGGGCCTGCACCGCCATGACGATCCAGATGTACGCCCGGCGCAAGGGTTGGCGCATCGAGCGCGTCGACGTACAGGTGCGCCACTTCAAGGACTACGCCCGGGACATGACGGAGTCTGCCTCCGACGAAGCGGGTACGGCTTCCGCCAAAACGCGGATCGACCACTTCGAGCGCGTCATCGAGCTGGAGTCGGAACTCACCGAAGCCCAGGTCGCCAAAGTGCTCCAGATCGCCGACAAGTGCCCGGTACACCGCACGCTCCACGGGGAGGTACGGGTGATCACGCGCCTGGGGGAGATCGAGGCTTGACGTGAAGTTTTTGCGAAAGCTGAAAATTTGGGCGGGCGGCGCTTTCATTCGCGGTTCAACCCAGATACATGAATAGTTTGAAGCTGGCCCTCGATTGGACGCCGAACATCAATCACATTGGCTTTTTCGTAGCGCAGGAGCGAGGCTACTACCGGGAGCGGGGGCTCGACGTGGCGATCCTAGATCCGAGCGCGGACCGGTACGCGACCACGCCGGCCAAGAAAGTGGAGACCGGGGTGGCCGACCTCGCGCTTTGCCCGCTGGAGAGCCTGATCAGCTATCGGACCAAGGAGCGGCCCTTCGGACTGGTCGGGATCGCCGCACTCCTCCAGGAAGATTTGAGCGCTATCGCCGTGCGGACCGACCGCGGCGTTGCCTCGCCCAAGGACCTCGACGGCAAGACCTACGCCTCGTACCGAGCGCGCTACGAGGATGAGATCGTGCGACAGATGGTCCGCAACGACGGCGGCCGAGGAGCGCTCGAGCTGGAGTATCCCGCCAAGCTCGGCATCTGGGAAACGGTTGTAGCCGGTACGTTCGATGCGACCTGGATCTTCCTCAACTGGGAGGGCGTCGAAGCGGAGGCGGCGGGGCTGGAGTTGCAGTATTTCAAGCTGAAGGACTTCGGGATTCCCTACTCCTACTCCCCCGTAATCGCCGCTTCCGAAGCGGCTCTAACGACGGACGAAGGGAGCTACGCCACCTTCCTAGCCGCCACGAAACAGGGTTATTCATTCGCGCAAGAGGAGCCTACGGAGGCGATCTCGATCCTGCGGCGGCGGTTGCCGGCGAAGGATAAGGACATTCCGCTCGAAGCGGCTTTGGCACGGAGCAATCCGTACTTCGGGGACGGCGAGCGGTGGGGGCGGATGGATGCGGCGCGGATCGGCGAATTTTTGGACTGGATCTACGCGCGCGGCTTAGAAGCGCAGCGCGTGACCGTTGGGGAATTGATACGTAACCCTCCCGTGGAGTAAGTCGAGGTGGGAGTTCTACTCGAACTGGCCCAGGAGTTTCTAATTTTTACGAGCTTGGCAGGCCCCTCACCTCACTAGATGTCACCACACTTGCGAATTCTTCCTACCCTACCGCCTGCTAGCGTCTTGGGACTCGTTCTACTCCCCTGTCTCTTCGTCGTTGGGGCCCTCCACGCACAGTCCGCCGCAGCCGGGCCGGTCGCTTTCGCGCAAAACCGCCCCCCCCTCAAGCCACGTGCCTACTTGGAACTACCCCTCGGCAGCATCCGGCCCACCGGCTGGCTCGAGGATCAACTCCACCGGATGCGCGACGGCATGACCGGTAACCTCGACTCCATTTACCCCGCCGTAATGGGGGAGCGCAACGGCTGGCTCGGTGGCGACGGCGACGGCTGGGAGCGCGGCCCCTACTGGATCGACGGCCTCCTACCCCTCGCCTACCAACTCGACGACGAGGCGCTCGAGGCCAAAGCCCAGGCGTGGGTGGAGTGGACCCTGACCCACCAACGCGAGGACGGCTACCTCGGCCCCCTCCCCTTCGCCGAGCCCCCGCCCTACGAGCCCGGCCTGCAAAAAGACCAACGCCGCGACTGGTGGCCGAAGATGGTCATGCTCAAGGTGCTGCAGCAGTACTACCAAGCTACCGGCGACGAGCGCGTAGTCGATGTCCTCACCGCGTACTTCCGCTTCGAGCTCGCCGAGTTGCCCGAAACCCCACTCGACACCTGGACCTTCTGGGCCAACCGGCGCGGGGGCGACAACCTGCAGGTCGTCTACTGGCTCTACAACATCACCGGCGACGACTTCCTCCTCGAGCTCGCCGAGCTCATCCACGCGCAGACCTTCCCCTGGACGGATGTCTTCCTCAACGAGCAGCAGTACGGCGGCCCTTCCTCCCCCTGGAGCTCGATGAGCTTCGGGCGCTACCCCTACGACTCGGCGCAGATCTCCACGGTAAACGTCGCCGACCCGGGTAGCCTGCACTGCGTCAACTTCGCCCAGGGCCTCAAGGAGCCCGTCGTGTACTACCAGCAGGCCGGTGACGAGCGCCACCTCCGCGCCTCGGAGCGCGCGCTACGCGACGTAAAGCACTACCACGGCCAGCCGCAGGGCATGTACGGGGGCGACGAGCCGCTGCACGGGACGGATCCGGTGCGCGGCGTCGAATTCTGCTCGGTCTCGGAGGAGATGTTCTCGCTCGAGACGATGCTCGGCATCACCGGCGACATGGCCTGGGCCGACCAACTCGAGCGTATCGCCTACAACGCGCTCCCGACCCAGGCCTCCGACGATTTCAGCGAGCGGCAGTACTTCCAGGCCGCCAACCAGGTAGAGCTCTCGCGAAACGTTCAGGCCTCCTACGAGACGCGTAACCACAGGGGCAGCGACTTCGTGTTCGGCGTCTTCACCGGCTACGTGTGCTGCACTTCCAACATGCACCAGAGCTGGCCGAAGTACGTCCAGAACCTCTGGTACGCTACCCCGGACAGTGGCGTAGCGGCGCTGCTCTACGCCCCGAGCGAGGTCACGCTCCCCGTCGCCGGAGGCGCTACGTTAACGGTGACCGAGGAGACCGGCTACCCCTTTCGGGAGAGCGTGCGATTTACCCTCGCCCTCGACGCGTCCGCCACCTTTCCCTTCCACTTGCGCATCCCGGAGTGGGCCGATAGCGCGCGGGTGACGATCAACGGGGAAGCCTGGGCGGGCGAGATCCAAGACCAAACCGCTATCCTCGACCGCGCCTGGTCCGACGGCGACGTCGTAGAGCTCGGGCTCCCCATGCGACTTCGCTCCGGGCGTTGGCACGATTTCGCCGTCGCCATCGAGCGCGGTCCCCTGGTCTACGCCCTGCGCATCGAGGGGCGCGACGAGGTCAAGACCGACAGCTCCTACGGCGAGTACCGGGAAGTCTACCCCACCTCGACTTGGAATTACGCGCTCCTGCAAAACCAAGTGGACAGTCTCACCGACAACGTCGAAGTCGTAGAACACGAGTGGGACACCGACACCTACCCCTGGAACCTGGAAGACGCTCCGATCGAGCTGCGCATGCGGGGCGCCGTGCTTCCGGAGTGGAAGCTCACCAACGGCACCCCGTACTTCCCGGCTTGGTGGGGCGGACGAGAGAAGGCGACGACGCAAGTCGACGATATTACCCTCGTCCCCTACGGCTGCACGACGTTGCGGATTACGGAGTTTCCGGTTTGCGGGCTGTATTGAGTTCGGCGACAATCACTAACCCGTCCTATTTCTGTAGCGACAAGAGGATGCGCTGGGGCTCGTGCTCAACAGTTAGGCTCACGGCAAGTACGAAGAGCCGCGAACATCCCTGCGGACACTGACGGTTGACCGAGTAGTGCACCTCCTGTTCGTCTGTTTGCTTATCGCGCTAGCCGCGTGTTCCCCCACCCGCGCCCAGCAGGCGCGGTCACAAACCCCAACTATGACCATCCTCGACTTCGGGTCCCCCACCCCCACCGACTGGCAGATCCAAAACGACGGCGTGATGGGCGGCAAGTCGACCGGCCACGTGGAGTTCGTCGACGACGCGCTGCGCTTCACGGGCGAGGTGGTAACCGAGGGTGGCGGCTTTACCTCGGTACTCACGGCCGGAGACTACGATCTCAGCGCCTACGAAGGCGTCGAGGTGCACGTCCGGGGTGGCGGCCGAACTTTCGAGTTCGCGATCGACGACGGCGTGCGCAGCCGCGGCCGCGAGGTTTGGCGGCGTGCGCCCTTTACCCCGACCGCCGCTTGGACCTGGGTCCGACTACCGTTCGCGGACCTGACGGCGAGCGTGCACGGGGAACCGTACGACGCGCCCGCGCTCGATAAGCGCGGCGTTCGGCAGCTGGGCTTCTACATCATCGACGGGCGAGATGGTGCCTTCCGACTCGAGGTTCGTGGGGTGCGGGGGTACTAACTCGCGAAGACTCTCGAGCTACGTTGACCGCATTTAGCTAAATTTGGTCAGCGAGGAGGCCCCTCGACGAGCGTGTGATCGCGCCACGACTATTGCGTACGGTTTAACCGAACCGCGGCTTAGTACTCCGGGCCCACGCCGTATCGGCGGACCGAATCCAAAAGAAATCCCGCTGAATACAGCGGTAGGAAGTTCGAGGACGGGTATACGTCGATCGACCTGATGTCTTTCGGCAAACGCTCGAACGAGCAGTAGCGCGGAGTCGATTTTGAGTATCGCCAGATAGACTCTGAGCCTGCTAAATCGCCACGCGCTTGAGCCGTAAACCGTTAGGCTCCACCGAGACGGAACTCAAGGTCATTGCGGCTAGGCATCGCTCAACCGGGCGCACGCAACGCGAACAGACCACGTCGGTTATTTCCTATCCACCTACTACCTCCCAATCCGAGTATCGGAGGCTACTAGACAACTTACCCTTCGTAACCTTGCACCATGAATAGGCTCCTAGTTTTAAGCTGCTTCGCCCTCTCTCTCGGTACCGTAAGTTGTACGGACACGGCAACGGAAGTGGTGGATGGAGCGGAGATTACGGATCCCGCTCCGCCCGATTTGGATTCCGACACCCTGACGGCCCACCTAAAGCCCTTCGACCCAGACCTACCGACTATCGGTCTGTTGATGTACAACGGCGTCCTCCAGAGCGAAGTCGTCGCCACCTCCGACGTTTTCGCGAAGCTGACCGAGGAGGGGGAGCAGCTCTTCAACGTCGTTACCATTGCCGAAACGGAGAAGCCGATCACCACCGAGGAGGGTCTCCACTTCGTTCCGGATTATACGTTCGCGAACGCTCCAAAACTCGAGGTGCTCTTCGTGCCGAGCGCGTACGACATGTACTCGCAGGTTCACAACTCCGCAATCGTAGACTTTATCCGTGAAAAGGATAAGGAAACGAAGTACACCGCGAGCAACTGTGGGGGAGCTTCCCTGATCGGGGCTTCCGGCGTAGCCGACGGCCACAAGATCGTAACGTGGATAGGCGGCGGCGAGCAACTCCAGAAAGATTACCCGAACTTGGAAGTGCAAGACGACGCCGAAGTAACATACGTCAAGGACGGCAAGTACCTATCTTCCAACGGCAACCTGGCTAGCTACATCACGGCCTTGAATTTGCTCGAAATTTTGACGAGCCCGGAGCACAGAGAGTTTATCGAAAGCTACCTCTATTTGGAGCGGCTGCAGGACTGGAAGGCCGAATCCTGATTCAACCGCGCTCGAAGGTGTTGCCGCTCCTACAATCATTGAGTTAGGTAGGAAGTCATCCAATACCCCGTACCGATGGCGTCGACCGTCGAACGGCCCGGCGCGGAGTTCCACGTCACTTACTCTTTCCGAATCCCAAATCGATAAACCGTCTGCGAGGTGTACTCCTCCCCCGGCTGCAGTGTCGTACTAGGAAAGCTCTCCTGGTCAGCTTGATTAGGAGAATCCGGGAAGTGCTGTGTTTCGAGGCAGAAGCCCGTCCTGAAAGCGTAGACCACCCCCCCCCTTACCGACGTTGCTGCCGTCGAGAAAATTACCGCTGTAAAACTGCAGGCCGGGCTCCGTGGTCTCGATCTCGAGGGTACGACCGGAGGTCGGCTCGTAGACCGTGGCCACGACCCGGGGTACTTCGCCCGCGGTACCCAGTACGAAGTTGTGGTCGTACCCCCCGCCAAACTTCAACTGCTCGCTCCCATTGTCGATTCGGGCACCGATGGGCGTCGGTTCCCGGAAGTCGAAGGGGGTTCCCGTCACATCCGCGTGCTCACCGACGGGAATGAGGGTTTCGTCTACCGGTGTAAAACGATCGGCGGCGATCATCAGCTCGTGACTTAGGATATCGCCTTCGCCGGCGAGGTTGAAGTACGAGTGGTTGGTTAGGTTAACTGGGGTAGGCTGGTCGGTCTCGGCAGTGTACTCCAACGCGAGCTCGTTTTCTGCATTTAGCCAGTAGGTGACGCTCACGTTCAGGTTTCCTGGGTACCCCTCTTCGCCGTCGGGGCTCGTGCCGGAGAATTTCACGCCGACCCGGTCGTCTTCGGTGATGGGGGTTGCCGACCAGGTATTACGGTTAAATCCTTTCACCCCGCCGTGGAGGTGGTTTGGCCCGTTGTTGGTCGCGAGCTCGTACGTTTTGCCGCCGAGCGTAAATCTTCCCTTTGCGATGCGGTTGCCGTAGCGCCCGATAAAAGCCCCAAAGTATGGGTTATCAGCGCGGTACGCCACGGGATCATCGTACCCAAGTACCACATCGGCTAGCTGGCCATCCCTGTCCGGCACCACAATGCTGGTTACGATCGCGCCGTTGTCGATCAGCTCTACTGTCATGCCCTGATCGTTGCTCAAGACGCAGGTCGTGATGCTATCCGCATCGCTGTTGCGCTGGACGGTTGCGGACACCGAAAGCCCCGACGACCCATTATCGTCAGCGGTATCAGCCGCCGCAGCGGGAGTCGAATTGTTCGTGCAGGCAGCCAGGAGTAATAAGGCGACAATAACGGGCAACAGGTAGTTCATATGTAGTAGATTAAACGAATAAAATACTCCCGTACCGGGCAACAGCTCAAGCTTCGTGGTCGAACGATCGACAATGAACAGCTTGTCTTCCGTACGCACATCGTGTCGGTCGCCGGAGAAGTCGATCTCGTGATGGCGCGATCGACGCACCGGCCGTGTATCTGCCGCCGAAACGATCCATTTAAGAATGGCTCGGCGATGCGCGGCCCTATTGACTCGGTGGGTACAAGCGTTCGACCGGACTGGGACGACACGCCCAAACCTGTAATCAAAACATGATGCCGCCTACTACCTTGGCCGACCCTCGGCAGTTGGTTTTTGCCGAACCATTCAGCATTTAAGTTCGAATCTTCCGCTCTAGGATGATTCCTTCTGTCCTCGAACTCAAGTCATGAACGGATCTACATTCTGCAACCTCTTCGCTGATCAGCTGCTGCCCGTAAGCAGCACTTTCGCCCTCGGACAACGAACCGTGTCCGGCACCGGGTCTAAAGCAGACGGACAAAAACGTTCAGTACAGCTCACGGGGAAAGGTCGACGCCTCGACAACCTAAGGCACCGCGGCGGTCGACCCGTGGAGTTCGCCAACCGTAACCTCGGCTTTACCAAATCCATCGTCGGCGAACACGATCGCTTGCCGGCCCCACACCGCGGCGTGGAGATTGGTCCGAACCCAGACCTGAAGCTCGGATGGTGACACTTACCGGCCGATCGCTCCCCCTGCTCTTCACGCTCCTACTCGGCGCTTGTAGCTCGACGGGTACCTCCGACCCGCCGACTGCGGAAGAAGAGCCCGAGCAGAGCACCCAGCTGTTCGCCAACCCCATGTACGACGTAGGACCCGATCCCTGGGTGACGCAGGTTGACAGTACGTACTACGTTACCTACACCACGGGCCGCGACCTCAAGCTCATCCGTACTCGGCGGATGTCGCAACTCGGCGGTGATGGGGCGTTGGAGCGCACCGTGTGGAGACCGCCCGCCACCGGGATGAACTCCGCCGAGATTTGGGCGCCCGAGCTGCACTACCTTAGCGGGGTCTGGTACATCTACTACGCGGCGAGCGACGGGGACAACGAAAATCACCGCATGTGGGTGGTGAGCAACGCCAGCGCCAACCCGCTGACGGGTACGTGGACGGACGAGGGCGAGCTGGGGTTGCCTGAAGACAAATGGGCCATCGACGGTAGCCCCGTCGAGATTGGCGGCCAGTTGTACTTCGCCTGGTCGGGTTGGGCCGGGGATGTCAACGTGCGCCAGGACATCTACCTAGCGAAGATGGACAGTCCCGTCAGCGTATCCGGCCCCCGGGTAATGCTCCTGCAGCCTGAAGAAGACTGGGAGAAAAACGGTACCGACCCGGAGGTCACCGAGGGGCCACAGTTCCTCGCTCACGGCGGTCGACAGTTTATGTTCATTCGGCCGGAGGGTGCTGGAGAGACGGGTACAGCGTCGGTGCGTTGATGCTCGAGGAGGGCGGCGACCCCATGACGCCGGCGGACTGGTCGCGTTTACCCGACAACCCCCTACTCTCCTCCAATCCTTCCGGCGGGGCCTTCGGCCCGGGCCACAACTCTTTCTTTACCTCTCCGGACGGAACGGAAGATTGGATCCTCTACCACGCCAACCGCAATGCGGGAGATGGCTGTGGCGACCTGCGGAGCATCCGCATGCAACCATTCTCCTGGTCGGACGACGGTCTTCCGGTGCTCGGCACACCCACCCCCGCCGGCCAGGAAATCCCCGTCCCGGCCGGTGAGTGATCCCGACGGGTGACTCGAACTTCCTTATAATCGAACTACGATCTGCTATGTCAATTCGCCTGTCTATCTCCGCTAACTTTCTGTGTCTGTGCGTAGGCCTGCCGTTGCTCCTCTCCTGTGGAAGATCGGCAGCGGACGCTACCGAAACGTCGAGTGAAAGCCGCGCCGAGGCGGCCGAAGGCACCGCCTACAGCAATCCGCTCGACGTCAAGTTCGGCGACCCGTATATCCTCGACGACGGCAGTGGCACCTACTACCTGTACGGCGCGGGCGGGGGCGCGGAGGACGGCTTCTCGGTGTACTCTTCCACCGACCTCGTCGATTGGAATTACGAGCGGCAGGTTTACCACGGCAACACGGCCGACAGTTGGAACGAGAGTGCGTTTTGGGCGCCGGAGTGCTACAAGTTCGACGGTAAGTACTACCTGTTCTACAGTGCCAACTGGAAAGAGAATCCCACGAATGAGGAAGAAAACTTCCACATCGGGGTCGCCGTATCGGATAGTGCCACCGGCCCGTTTACGGATTTAGCGGACGGACCGCTCTTCAGTCCGGGGTACCCGATCCTCGACGCTAACGTATCTAAAGACGACGACGGCGCCTTTTACCTGTACTACTCCCGCGCCTGCTACGAGCACCCCGTCGAGAGCGAGGTGGCTACCTGGGCCAAAGAGAGAGGCCTCTTCGACGAGATCGAGGAAAGCTGGGTCTACGGCGTAGAGCTGAGCCCCGACTTCAAATCCGTGAAGGGCGAACCTACCCTACTGCTACGCCCCCCCGTGAAGATGGACGACGCGAACGCGGAGTGGGAGAGCCGGTCCGTAACGTCCGGCGAAGTGAACCGGCGGTGGACGGAAGGCTCGTTTACGTTCAAGCACGGCGAGAAGTACTACATGATGTACTCGGCTAATTTCTACGCCGGCGAGAATTACGCCGTCGGCTACGCTACGGCGGACCAACCGCTCGGTCCGTACACGAAGGCAACCAACAACCCGGTGCTAGAGAAGAACACGGACGCGGGTGGCATCGTGACGGGCACCGGGCACAACAGCATCCTCTTCGTCGACGGGACGGACGAGATGTACTGCGTTTACCACGGGCGGACGAAGCCGACGGGTGATGAGCGCGTGGTGTTCATCGACGAAATGTCGATTGACGATCAGGGTGTGCTCACGGTAGATGGGCCGAGTACGGACGAAAAGAGTATTGGGGGCACAGGGGATTGAGCGGGTGCGAATTCGCCTACCTAGCAGCCATTGGGTTTACCACACTTACCGACCTGGCGAAGCTTCGAGTCGCGCGAGGATCGCTTTCATCTCGGCGATCTCTTCGCGCTGCGTTTTAATGATTTCGCCGGCGAGCTGCCGAGCCTGAGGATCGGAGATCTTGGCGCGCTCACTGGTAAGGATAGCCGAGGAATGATGCGATATCATCCCGTGCATCCAGGCTTCGTCACCGACCGTGTCTTGGGTACGGATAAAGAAGAGTGCAACCAGAAAGAGGAGCGATGAACCGATAAGGATGCCCCAATTGAGCTTCTTACTCGGATACATCGACCACATGAAACTCAACATCACCACGGCCATGGAGGCAATCATGAGGGTGATCATGTAAGAGCGTGCTTGACTAAGGTAGATATGGTCCGCCTCCCACATGTTGAGGAACATAACCGCGTACATGACCAGAAAGGAGACGCCCATCATCAGGGCAAATTTGGCGTAGGAACCTTGGTGCATTTGTGAGCTGTGATCTTGTCTGGTGTTGGAACCTCGGTGCGTCCGGGTTTGGTCCTCGATTATTGCAGGCATAAAGGGCGAACACTGATCTATCCCGCTTGCTTAGCGGGATTATGGGTTTGGCTATCGGCGGTGTGTACGACGGAGGTTCACGAACACCAACCGATAGCCCGGGCGTTGCGAATGCAATGCGCACACTGTTCGCCTACCTAATTATTACGCTGGCCGCGTTCTCCGCTGCTCGCGCCCAGCGGGCACAATCAAGCTCCCTGACCATGGCCGTCCTCGACTTCGATTCCCCCAACCCCTCCGACTGGCGGATCCAAAACGACGGCGTGATGGGCGGAAAGTCGACCGGCCGCATGGAGTTCGCCGACGATGCGCTGTACTTCACCGGCGAGGTAGTGACCCGGGGCGGCGGCTTCACCTCGGTACTCACGGCCGGAGATTTTGACTTCAGCGCCTACGAAGGAGTGATGGTACACGTACGGGGCGGCGGCCGAACCTTTGAGTTCGCTATCGACGACGGCGTACGCAGTCGCGGCCGGGGGGTCTGGCGGCGTGCGCCCTTTATGCCGACCGATGATTGGACTTGGGTCCGACTGCCGTTCGCGAACCTGAGGGCAAGTGTGCACGGAGAGCCTTACGATGCGCCTGCACTGGATAAGCAAGGCGTTCAGCAGTTGGGCTTCTACATTATCGACGGGCAAGATGGCGCCTTTCGGCTCGAGGTTCGCGAGGTGCGGGGATACTAATCCGCAGGGTACTCCCGAATAATAATGACCGCATTTAGCTAAACGTGGTCAGTGAGTTGACTGCATTTAGCTAAATTCGGTCAGTGAATAAACCTCTAATCGAGCGTACGATCGCGCCTCAACTGTGGAAGGCTTATCCGGACGCGGAGATTTCGGTAGTTAGTTCTAACGACTACTTGAGTTGGCTCGGACTTGAAATCGCAGATTAGCCAAAGGAGAAGCTTATTTATGGATCGTACTTTTTCTGGCTAACCTTTCTGTTAACTATCGTACCAAGAAGGAATATGAAAAAAGCTACTGCTGCGTACCATTTCAGGTCTCCCCTAGCGCCATTCGCTTGAGCCGTAAACTGTTAAGCACCACCGACACGGAGCTAAGGGTCATCGCCGCCGCAGCCATTATTGGATTTAGCAAATAGCCCGTGAGGGGGTACAAAACCCCCGCGGCAATTGGAATTCCGATGAGGTTGTAAACGAAGGCCCAGAACAGATTCTGCCGAATAACGCGAACCGTGAGCGTCGAGAGCCGCACCGCCCGGGGCAAGGCCTCCAGGCTAGATTGCATCAGCGTAATCGAAGCTACGTCCATCGCGATATCGGAACCCTGCCCCATCGCCACGCTCACGTCCGCCCGCGCGAGCGCCTGCGCGTCGTTGATGCCGTCGCCGACCATGGCGACGGTGTGGCCGGCGGCCTGTAGCTCGGCTACGTACGCTTCCTTATCGCCGGGGGGGACCTCGGCGCGGTAGTTCGTGATGCCGACCTCCTTCGCAACCGAGGCTGCGGTAGCCGCATGGTCTCCGGTGAGCATGTGCACTTCGATACCGCGCGCCTGCAGCGCCGCGACCGCCGCCCGGGAGTGCTCCTGCACCTCGTCGGACACGGCCAGCACGGCCGCGAGCTGCTCGTTTTCCGCGACGTAAATCACCGTCTTCGCGAGCTTGCGCAGCCGCTCGACCTCCACGGCGGCTTCCGGCGTGATGTGCACGCCCGCCTCGGCCAGCAGACGGTGGTTGCCTACCGAGTAGCGACTACCGTCTACGGCGGCCCGGACGCCGGCGCCGGTTTGGCTCTCGAAGTCGCGCACGGGAGCGGACTGTACACCTTCCGATCGGAGTGCCGCCGTGATCGCGGAGGCAAGCGGATGTTCCGACTGGGCCTCGATACTCAACAAGGCGACCTTTTGGCGAGCCCGGTCCTGTTTTGGCGAAAGCCAGAGTTGATCGGTGAGGACGGGCCGACCGACGGTTAGCGTCCCCGTCTTTTCGAGCACTACCGTATCCACCCGATGCCCCACCTCCAGGCTCTCCGCATCTTTGATGAGTATGCCGGCGTGCGCGCGCCTGCCGATGCCGACCATGATGGCTGTCGGCGTGGCGAGCCCGAGGGCGCAGGGACAGGCGATAACCAAGACCGAAACGCTCGCTAGCAAAGCGTAGGAGAGAGCGTTCGGATCGCCAAGCACCATCCAGACCGCAAAGGTGAGTGCGGCTATGCCGAGGACCATAGGCACGAATATCCCGGCGATCTTGTCGACGAGCCGCTGCAATGGCGCCCGCGAATCCTGCGCGTCGCGGACTCGCCGGACGATCTCGGCGAGCGTGGTAATAGCCCCGACGCGTTCGGCCTCGTAGTGGAGCGCGCCCTTCTGGTTGATGGTACCCGCGAAGAGCCGGTCTCCCGGAATTTTCGCTACGGCGACTGGCTCCCCGGTAATCATGGATTCGTCGACGTACGAGGCGCCACTCGCCACACTTCCGTCCACGGCGATCCGCTCGCCCGGTCGGGCGAGCAACGTATCCCCGAGCGCTACCTGCTCGACGGGCAGCTCGAACTCCTCACCGTCGCGCACCGCGACGACGGTAGTCGGCTGCAGGCCAATGAGCTGCTGGATCGCGGTAGCCGTACCGGCCTTCGCACGCTCCTCCAGCAGCTTACCGAGGCTCACGAAGGTAATGATGACCGTGGCCGCCTCGTAGTAAACATGCGGCTCGAGCCCACGCGCGAACCAGTACTCGGGAAACAGCGTATTCGCGAAGCTATAGAGAAACGCCATGCCGGTGCCGAGCGCCACGAGCGTGTCCATGTTGGCCAGGCCGTGTCGGGCCTGCCGGACGGCAGCGCCGAAGAAGTGCCGTCCGAAGTAAAACAGCACGGGGATACTGAGGGCCAGTGAGATCCAGCGCCCGGGCACCCAGTCCACGGCGAACATGCCGAGCAGCACCACGGGAAGCGTGAGCGCAGCGGCCCAAATCGTGCGCTCGCGCAGACCGCGGTAATCGGCACGTTGGCGTTCGGCTTGTTCGGCGAGAGGATCCTCGACGTCGACGATTAAATCGTAACCAACCGCCTGGAGGGCGGCGCGGAGCTCTCGGTTGGTAATGCTATCGTCGTGCTCGAGGCGCGCAGTCGCGTTCGCAAAGTTGACGTCGGCTTCCAGCACGCCGGGTAATCCACGGAGGATCGTCTGGATGCTTGCCGCGCAGCCGGCACAGGACATGCCCGTTACGGGATAAGTATCATGGTGTACCGGGACGGTAGCGATGCGCTTGGTAGGGGTATCCACGGTAGCCAAACAAGTACCGTTTGAACCGGTCTAGCCCGAAGCGGTGTTGAGGTGTCGGAATTCACGGCTTATCCGCTGGCGTAGAGACGCTCGCTACAGTTCCTCTAAGCCTCGTCGCCCCAACGGAGCCTTCACGTAGGCTGTCGGCGTCAAACCGGTCAGCCGCCGAAACTGGGCGGTGAAGTGGGATGGACTGCGGTAGCCGAGCTGAAGTCCGATATCGCTCACCAGCATGTCCCCCCGTTGTAGCAAACCTTTAGCCCGCTCCACCTTTACTTCCAGCGCGTAGCGCTCGATCGTTTTCCCGGTCCGCTCCTTGAATTGGCGGGTGAGGTGCCCGTAGCTAACGAACAGCTCGCCGGCCAGCACCTCCGAAAGGGGTACGTCCGCGCCAGTGGGGAGGGCGCGGACGTGACTGATGATCGCGGACTTGAGCTCGGCCACGAGCTTATCCCCCTGCCCCACCAGCAGCTCGAAACCCTCCGCCCGCAAGCAGGCAATCAGCTTCTGCCGCTCGGCACCCTCGTGCAGGGGGCGGACTAACCGTACCACCCCGAGCGTGACCTCCGCGCCGTCGTGACCGATCTCAGACAGACATTTTTCGACCGCCCGCACGCAACGCGGACAGACCATGTTAGCTACGTGGAGATGCTTCCCTTCCTCCGGCATAGCGTCAACCTAGAGTTCCTCAGTCACCTTGCCACAGGTCAGCATCTCAGCACCGAAGTAAGGATTCCGAATCGTTTCCTCAGCGCTCACCCAGTCCGCCCCTGCATTGTCGAAGGCCATCGGACAGTGCTGCACGTACAGCTGCTCCCCGCCGTCGCCAAAGGCTTTCACGCCGGCCACCATTGGTTGGCTCATCTCCGCGAAGGCGGCGCGGGCGGCTTCAATACCGGCCGCCCCCGACACTTGCTTCGTAGCGGTTACCAAAGACGGTACCGCCTTCATCCAGGCATCGTGGTACTCGCCCATGCCCGCCATATCGGCCCCGGCGAGCGTGGTATTCATCGCCTGCGCGTGCTGTTTTGCGGAAGCGAAATCGTCTTCCACCAGAGCATCCTTAAGCGCTAGGTAGTGCTCGGTAGCCTCGACCCAGGGGGTAGCAACGGCCGCCGGGAGCGCCTCGCTCGTTTTCGACATCTCGGAGTGAGGATTATCAGGAGTAACCGTTGTCGATTCCTGAGCGCTGCTACAGGCAGCAACCGCGATTGAGAACAGAAAAAATACGTAATTCATGAGTTGAAGATTTGTGGCTGTAACAGCCGATTTATCTGTGTGTTAACCTCGAAGCGTGTCGATGACACTTCCGCAAGTGAGCATTACCTCTCCGAAAAATGGATTTTCAATGCTTGGGCTCTCACTGAGCCAATTGGCCCCTTCGTTACCGAAAGCCATCGGGCAGTGATCTACGTAGAGCGTTTGGTCGCTTATTCCAAAAGCGGTTAGGGTGTTAATTAGCGCCCGCGAGAGAAATCCGAACTGTCGGCGTGCCACCTCTAGCTCAGCCGCCGACGCTACCCCCGCCGCGTGCGCCTGCAGGGCTTCGAGCTGCTCCATCCAGTAGCTATGCGCCTCGCCTTCGAGCAACATCGTATTTACTCCAGAAAGGCTTTCGCCAAAACGGGTTGCCGTTAATTGTCCCGCCCGCACTTCGCCCGCAACCATCGCATCTTTGATCGGGAGGTAGGCTTGCGCCAGAACACCGAGTTGCGCCCGGAAGGTTTCCGGTACCTTCTCCGTGTAATCCGGAAGCTCCACGAATTCGACGCTACCATCGCTCTCCGTAACCCCGTTTGCTGTTCCCTGCACGATCACGTCCCGGTTCATCATCGAGAACTGATTGTTGAGCTGCGCGGCTGCGTCAATGCTGAACGCACCGTTCGTGACCACTCGCTCGCCGGGTTCGAGCCCGAAGCTCACCTCGTAGCCATCCCCCACGCGCTCGCCGAGCCGTACCTCGCGAAACTTGTAAGTCGGTATATCCACGTCTGGCACCTCCACGTAGACGACCGAGCGGGAACCCGTCCACAACACAGCTGTCGCGGGAACGGTGAGCGGCGCGTCCCTACCCGAGGTGTCCGCGGTATGCACCGAGCGGGGTTGTAGCTCGACTTCGCCGCGCACGAACATCTGCGGCTTCAGCAATCCCCGCGAATTCGAAACCTCGGCCCGAACGCTCGCCGTCCGCGTTTGCGGGTTCAGTAGCGGATCGATAAACGTCACCTTCGCCTGAAAGTCCCGCCCCGGAACCGCGGGCGTCGTGAACCTTACCGGATCACCCACCCGAATACTTGCTACGTCGCCCTCGTAGGCGTCGAACAGCGCCCAGAGCTCGTCGAGCCGGGTAAGGGTGAAGAGGGGTTGCCCCTGCGTCACGTAATCGCCAACCTGCACCTGCTTGTCAAGTACGATCCCGGCGGCGTCGGCGAAGAGGGTAAAATTCTCCTGCGTCGTACCGCGCGCTTCGATCCGCGCGATCGTCTTCGAGCCGATACGCAGGTTGCGGAGCTTCTCGCGGGCGGCCTCGACCAGGGCGGGGTTTACGTCCTCGAACCGGATCGCCTCCAACAGCTCCGCCTGCGCGCCTACGAGCTCGGGCGAGTACACCTCCGCAATCCGCTGACCCGACTGCACGCGCTCGCCGGTGAAGGTTACGTAAAGTCGTTCGATCCGCCCCGGCACATGTGCGCTCTGCACGGCGGTAGCCCGCTCGTCGGCGGCCAAACGGCCGCTAAGTTCGACGGTCGTCGCCGTTCCGTTTACCGTAGGTGGACGCCCGCCGCCTACGGCGGTGGTCTGTACGCGGGCGAGCGCCACGGCGGCCTCGGTCATCGTCAGAACGGTCGGGTCGTCGTTGCTCGCGTGCGCGAGTGGGATAAGCTCCATGCCGCAGATCGGGCAGTCGCCGGGCTCCTCGCGCTGGATTTGTGGGTGCATGGAACAGGTCCAGATGTGCGTCTCTCCGGCGCCCTGGGTACCGGTCGTCTGTTCGGCGGCGTGGTTGTAGGCTTGCATCGCGGCCTCGCCGGGAGCCCGCCCGAAGAGCAGGTAACCGAGTAGTAGTCCGACGCCGAGTACGCCGAGTGCGGCGAGGAGAACACGTAGGTTGGTTTTCATGAGCTTGGAATTAGAGGGCGAACAGCCGGGCGAGCTGGGCCCGAGCGGTGAGGAGGGTTACTTCGGCATTGATAGCTTCGAGGCGGAACTCGACCTGCTGGTCCTGAAAACCGATGAGCTCATCGAAACCACGTAAGCCGTTGGCGTATTCACGGGTGGCTACGGCTAGCGTTGCCTCCAGTGTGCGGAGTTGCCGGGTCTGGAACGCGAGGCGCAACTCAGCCTGACGCAGCTGGGCCAGCGCGGCGGCAACCTGCGCGCGCAGATCGACATGCGTTCCCACCTGCCGCGCCGCGATCGCCGCCAGCCGGAGACGCTCCTGCTCTTCCCCTGCGGAAAACTGCTTTCGGTTGATGGGGAAGCGGACGGCCACCCGCGGTAGCAGGGCGTCGCGACCGTTGCCCAGCGGATTGGCATCCGTGCGCGAACCGGTGGAGATGTAGTCGAGTCCCACGCCGAAGTCGGGCTTGCGATCGAGGTCGATCACCTCCAAAGCCTGCCGACTGATCTCGGCCTGGCGCGCGTAAATCCGCAGGAGCGGCTGCCGCTCGGCGAGGTTATCGAGTTGGTTGGCCACACTCGTACTGTCCGTGGCTAGCGTGCGCTCCGCGCGGAGCGAATCCAGCGGCGAGGGCCGGACGGGTGTGGTGGCGGGCCTGTTGAGCAGTCCGTTGACCGTAGCTAGCGTGGCCGCCCTCCCGGCGGCGAGTAAGTCGCGTCGCTGGACGACCGCCTCGCGCCGCAGCTGGGCGCGGTACACGTCGACCGTCGAGCCGGCACCCGACTCCACCCGGGCCAGCGCGGTAGCGTCTAGGCTCCGGTAGAGCGCGAGGCTCTCCCCGAGCACGGCGAGCGAAGCGTCGGTACGTGCGAGCTCGAAGTAGGCGCTGGCCAGCTGGAAACGAAGGCTGAGCTGCTGCGCGGCGGCCTCCTCGAGGAGCGGCGCCGCCCGCGCGTTGGCCAGCTCGGCCATCGCGGCTAATTTTCCCGGCCAGGGCAGCATCTGCGTCGCCCCGAGGCGAAGTCGCTGTGGGCCCAAGCGCGTTTCGACGGGTAGGGCAAAGACTCCGACGGCTACCTCCGCATCCGGGAGCGCACGCATTTGGGGGACCTCCTGCAGGGCCGCCCGGTAATCGAGGTCGAGGGCCTGCAGTGTTGGGTTGCCGAGGGCGAGGCTATCGTAGAGCGACGCCAAGGATTGTGCGTAAGTACTCGTGGGTAAAGCCACCGTCGCAAGCCCGAGCGCCCCTAACGCGAGCGGCTTCGCGAGCTTGCCCGAGCGGTGGCGCCACTTCATGCGCGTTTCGCGCCACAGCGACCAGAGCACCGGGACCGTAAACATGGTGACCACCTGGAGGGCCATGCCCCCGAAGCTCGGGATCGCCATCGGGACCATAATATCGGCGCCGCGGCCGGTACTAGTAAGCACGGGGAGCAGGGCCAGAATCGTGGTCGCGGTCGTCATCATCGCCGGGCGGACCCGCCGCAGACCGCCCTCGACGACCGCGTCGCGGATCTCCTCGATATCCTCCGGGTCGTTTTGGCGAAAGCTGTCCCTCAGAAAGGTAGCGACCAGCACGCCATCGTCGGTCGCAATGCCGAACAGGGCGAGGAAGCCGACCCAGACGGCCACGCTGAGGTTGATGGTCTGCACCTGGAACAGCTCGCGCAGGTTGACTCCGAACAGGTTGAAGTCGAGAAACCACGGCTGCCCGTAGGCCGCGATGAGGAGGAAGCCCCCTGCGAAAGCGACGAAGACCCCGGAGAAGACCATCAGCGTGATGACTACGGAGTCGAACTGGAAGTAGAGAATGAGGAAGATGAGCGCCAGTGCGATCGGGACGACGATGGCCAGGCGCTCGGAGGCGCGGACCTGCTGCTCGTAGTTGCCTGCAAAACGGTAGTTGAGGCCGGCGGGCACCGTGAGGGCTCCGGCGGCGATCTGCTCGTCGAGGTGCGCCCGGGCGTTGTTGACGACCTCCACCTCGCTGTACCCCGCCTCGCGGTCGAAGAGTACGTAGCCGACGAGAAACCCATCCTCGCTTTTGATCGCCTGTGGTCCCTGCTCGTAGCGGATATTCACGAGCTGGCCGAGCGGAATTTGCCCGCCGGCTTTGCTGGGCACGAGCGTGCGCTCGATAGCTGCGGGATCGTTGCGGAGCTCACGCGGGTAGCGCAGGCGCACCTGGTAGCGCTCCCGGTCTTCGACCGTGGTGGTCATCGGCATGCCGCCCACCGCCACCTGGAGGTAGCGCTGCACGTCGACCACCGTGAGGCCGTAGCGCGCGATGGCCGCGCGGTCGATGTCGACGAGCAGGTAGGGCTTCCCGACGATGCGGTCGGCGAATACTGCCGCCGACTTTACCCCTTCGACTTGCTTCAGCTCGTCTTCCAGCCGCAGGCCGAAGGCCTCGATCGTCGGCAGGTCGCTGCCGTAGATTTTGATCCCCATCGGTGCGCGCATCCCAGTTTGCAGCATCACGAGCCGCGTTTCGATCGGTTGGAGCTTCGGCGTGGAGGTAACCCCGGGCAGCTTGGTGGCGGCTACTACTTCCTCCCAGATATCGTCCGGACTCCTGATGTGGTCGCGCCACTGCCTGAAGTACTGACCCTCGGGGTCTGGCACCAGCGCGCCGGTCGAATCGCGTAGGTACTCCCCCGCGTCGCCGACGGCGAAACGGCGGCGCCGGCCCTCCGCGTCGGTGAGGTACTCGCTCTTGTACTGGATGATGTTCTCGTACATCGACAGCGGCGCCGGGTCGAGCGGCGTGTCCGCGCGCCCGGCTTTCCCCACCACCAGGTCCACTTCGGGAATCGTGGTCACCGCCATATCGAGGATGCGCAAGTTCGACAGGTTCTCCTGCACCCCGGCGTGGGGCATCGCCGTAGGCATGAGCAGGTAGGTTCCCTCGCCGAGGGCGGGCATAAATTCCTCCCCGACGCCACGAAACGCGAGCGCGCCTAGCACCACGATACCGGTGACGGCGAGCAGGAAGAGCCACTTGACCCGGAGGAGCAACCTGAGGATCGGCTCGTAGTAATAAATGACGAGCCAAAAAGCGCCGATCAGTCCGCCCGCCACCAGGGCAACGAAGCCAAAATTAGCCAGCGAGGAAGCGGCCACACCGAGGGGTAGCCACACCTCGGCGAGCAGCCAGGCAAGTACTCCGGCTACTAAAATATTTTGCGCAAGCGTAATGCGGGTCCGTAGCGCTAGGTCTTTCTGCACGGGGTCGAGCAGCTGAACGAGTCCGAACCCCGCAACGACGAACGCGAGCAGGCCGATGGTCGTCTGCGCGAAAACGAGTGCCACTATGCCGCCGAGTAGGAGCGCACCATTCGCGAGCAGCCTCCCGCGCTGACTGCTGCTGCGCAACCCGAACACGAGGCGAGCGAAGGGGGGAATTAGCGCGATGGCCACGAGGATGGCGGAGACGAGTGCGAAGGTTTTAGTGAAGGCGAGCGGTCGGAAGAGTTTGCCCTCGGCGGCCTCCATGGTGAATACGGGCAGGAAACTGACGACCGTAGTCGCCACCGCCGTGAGTACCGCCCCAGCCACCTCCACGGTGGCGGTGTGGATGGTGTCGACGAGCGACTCGCCGGGTGGCGCTTCCCGTATACGCGCCACGATGCTCTCCGTGAGTACGATCCCCATGTCGACCATCGTACCGATCGCGATGGCGATGCCCGAAAGCGCCACGATGTTGGCGTCGACGCCGAAGTAGCGCATCGCGATGAAGCACATCAGCACCGCCACCGGGAGCGTGCCGGCTACGAGGAGCGAACTGCGTAGGTTGAGCAGCATGAGGATGACCACGATTGCAGTAATCAGCACCTCGAGCGTGAGGGCCTCCTCCAGCGTGCCGATGGTTTCGTGGATTAGGTTGGCGCGGTCGTAGAACGGGACCACAGTGACCCGGGAGGTACTCCCGTCGTCGAGGGTGCGCGTCGGCATACCGGGAGCCAGGGCGGCTATGCGCTCCTTCACGTTGTCGATGACGGCGAGCGGGTTGGCGCCGAAGCGGGCGATCACGACCCCGCCCACCGCTTCAGCCCCCGATTTGTCGAGCAACCCGCGCCGCTCGGCTGGGCCGACGTTGACGTGCGCGATGTCGCTGATGCGCACGGGCACGTTGTCGGTCTGCTTCACCACGCTCTGCTCGAGGTCACCGACATCCTTCAGGTAGCCGAGTCCGCGCACGAAGTACTCGGCCAGGTTGATCTCGAGGGTCGAGGCGCCCACGTCGAGGTTCGAGCCACGGATCGCGGCCATCACGTCGTCGAGCGTAACGCCGTAGGCGCGCATGGCCTCGGGATCGACGTCCACCTGGTACTCCTTCACGTAGCCGCCGATGCTAGCCACTTCGGCTACTCCTTCGGCGGCACTGAGTCCGTAGCGGACGTAAAAATCCTGCGTGCTGCGCAATTCGTCGAGACTCCAGCCGCCCACCGGTTGGCCCGTGGCCGGGTCGCGCCCCTCGAGGGTGTACCAGTAAATCTGGCCGAGCGCCGTGGCATCCGGCCCGAGGGTAGGCGTAACGCCTTCCGGCAAAACACCAGCCGCCAGACTGTTGAGCTTTTCGAGCAACCGGGAGCGCGACCAGTAAAACTCGACATCCTCGTCGAAGATGAGGTAGATGCTCGAGAAGCCGAACATCGAGTTGGAGCGGACGGACTTTACACCGGGTACACCCAGCAGAGCTGAGGTAAGTGGGTAGGTGACTTGATCCTCTACGTCCTGCGGGGAGCGACCCGGCCAGCGGGTGAAGACGATCTGCTGGTTTTCGCCGATGTCGGGAATGGCGTCGACCGGCACGGGATCGCGCGGCAGGCCGGGGATATCGAAGTCGAAGGGTGCCGTGGCCAGTCCCCAACCGACCACGCCTGCCAGCAGGAGGAAGGCCACGAGGCGGTTCTCCAGGAAGAAACGAATGATAGACGAGAGCATGCGAGCAAATCCACGGGGCGCGTAGGCGGCCAAACTCGTGTCGCGAGTAGGGCCAAACGACGGACAGCGCCTACCCTACCGGGCGGCGCGTCGAAAGCTGCAATTGGATGCTAGCAGCGGAATACCTGCAGCGCGGTGAGGTCCGGCGCGGGTTCGGGCGGTGGGCGGTAGTGGCGGGCGGCCCAGGTTTTAGCGGAAGCGGGCTCGGTGACCTGAGCGAAGGAAACTTGTCGGACCAGCAGCGCCACCGGGGCCTGAATGATGGCAATGGCGGGTACGAGATCGAGCAGCTTATCGGCCTTGGTGAGCTGCACTTTATCGTTGCAGCAACCCTTCGGCGCGGCTTCCTCCGTGGCGCTCGCAGCGGCGTGAAATGGACAGGCCGCGGCCTTTTTCTCCGCGTGCTCACAGGGCGTCGCTTTCGCGAAAATCGCGGTGGAGCGGACGAGGTCTCCGCACGAGTGCTGACTGAACACCACGCCGGTGGTGCTGAGGAGGACGGCGAATGCCAGCGCTATGTGGAGGGGGCGGAACATCGATCTACGGCACGTACATATCTGGGGTGCATTTGGTTCAGCTCGGCGGCGTTTCGATACAATACCGATGTCTCGGAACGAAATTTTGATAATGGCTATGCTAGTATCTACCGGACGACCTCAAGCCGCTCGTCCACCGCGATAGTCCCTGGATTACACCCCGGCTCCCCCTCCGGAATTGGCTCGCCCAGCTCTTTGTAGTAGCCAACCCAGGCGACGTTGAACGCATCCGTCCCTGGATCCTTGAAGGTCATCGGTAGTTGAGCGAAAAACGGCTTCCCGCCGTTCGCAGCGCGAAACGCGTCGTACAGCAGCTCGGAGCAGTAGTACAGTCCGTTGCCTTCGAGGTACACCGGATCGTAGGGCGTACCGAACTGTGTTTTAGCGAAAGCGATGGCCTCGGGAACGAGGTGACGGTAGCTTTCGCGTAAGCGCATCTGCACGATCTGCGGGCGCCCCGAACCGTCGACGGCGCGGAGGAGGAAGCTGTCGAGCGGTGTAGCCACTACCCCACCGGCGGAGATGGCCTCGATCACGTCGACGGTACCCTCGGGCCCGACGCTTACCAGACCAATGTGCGAGAACGCGCGGCCGTCGAGGCGTGGGGTAACCGACTCGATCGCATCGCAGAGCGGACCGCAATCGAGGTCCTGGAGGAGTAGATCGCCGGAACGGTAGTCGAGCGAATCCGGCGGGAGGCAACAGCTCAGCGCCAGGGCAAGAGAAATCAAAGACATGGCCCAAAGGTGGGCAAGCGCCCTCCTACCTTGCGCGTATGAATTATTACGAGGAGTCGCTCGCCCTTCACCGCGCGCTGCGCGGCAAGATCCGCATCACGCCGAAGCTCGACGTACGGACCAAGGACGACCTCTCGCTGGTGTACTCGCCCGGGGTGGCGGAACCCTGCCGGGAGATTGCCCGCAACCCCGATTCCGTCTACGATTTTACGATCAAGAGCAACACCGTGGCCATCGTAACCGACGGCTCCGCGGTACTCGGGCTCGGCAACATCGGCGCCGCGGCGAGCATCCCCGTTATGGAGGGCAAGGCGCTACTCTTCAAGCGCTTCGCCAACATCGACGCCTTCCCGATCTGCCTCGACACGCAGAACGCCGACGAAATCGTACGGACCTGTCAGCTGATCGCTCCGGTATTCGGCGGTATCAACCTCGAGGACATCGCCGCACCCCGTTCGTTCGAGGTGGAGGAGCGCTTACAGGATTTGGGTATCCCCGTATTCCACGACGATCAGCACGGCACCGCGATCGTGACCCTCGCCGCCCTCATCAACGCCGCTCGTGTCGTGGGCAAAGAGATGTCGAAGCTGCGGGTAGTCATCAACGGGGCCGGGGCAGCCGGTATCGCCATCGCGAAGTTGCTGCTCGAGGTAGACGGCAGCGGGGGCGGAGGTATCGATATCGACCCGGTACTCGACGTGGTACTCTGCGACTCGCAGGGGATTCTCAGCTCCAAGCGCAGCAACCTCAACGCATCGAAGTCCGCCGCCCTCAGCTACTCCAACAAAGACGACCTCGGCGGCACCGTCCTCGACGCCCTGCACGGGGCGGACGTATTCATCGGCGTGAGCGTCGGCGATCTGCTTACGAGCGAAAACATCGCCACTATGGCCCCCAGCTCGATCGTGTTCGCGATGGCCAACCCCACACCCGAGATCATGCCCGCCGAAGCGATGGCCGGCGGCGCGGCGGTCTGCGGGACCGGCCGCTCGGACCTGCCTAACCAGGTCAACAACGTGCTCGGCTTCCCGGGCATCTTCCGGGGTGCCCTCGACGCGCGCGCACCCAAGATTACTACGGCCATGAAGCTCGCCGCGGCCGTGGCGATCGCCGATTTGGTTCGCCATCCGCGGGCGGACTACGTCATTCCGGCGAGCCTCGACGAGCAAGTTGCCTACAGTGTGGCGCGCGCCGTGGAGGCCGCCGCCCGGGCCTAATGCGCTCCCGCAAGACTTACCGGCGAGGCTAGGACCAGCACGTGGACTCAGCGGCTCACGCCGGACGGTCGGTTCGCCGAGCCGCCGAAGCCTACTGCTGTAAAACGAGTCGCTTGACGCTCGTCGTTCCGTCGGTCCAGAGCACACGTACGAGGTAGATGCCCGAACCGCGTCCGGTAAGATCCACGCGGAGCTCACGGGTAGTACCGCTCGAGGCCAAATTGCTACGCCTCTCGATCAACCGGCCGCGCGAGTCGTGCACGAGTACCGACTCCATGCTTGCGTTCACCCGCAACCGCGCTTCGCCCCGCGTAGGATTCGGGGCCAAGGTGAGTTCGGGCGCGCGAGCAAACACCGGATCGGTCGTCGACACCAAGGTGTCGGCGATCAGGATGGCGTAGTCCTCGATCTCGCCGTTGGCCGCGGCGCCGCACGCCGCGCCGAAATCGCTTCCGCCCAACGAAACGCGGAGTCTGCTTCCGACCAGGCGTGCGTCGTCGGGGACGGCGAGCAGCGTGTCGAACGGCTCGTTGGTACCCCGAAAGCGCAGTCGGGCCTCGCGGCTACCCGAGAAGGTTCCGTCGGAGTTCCAATCGACGAACACGGACCAAAATACGTCCACCGAATCTTCCGCCCCGGCGAAGCCCGGGGTCAAGCGCAGGCGGTAGCTGAGGCCGCGGCGCAGGGTCGCGGGCGCCACGTCTTCGGTGAAGTCTTCGTAGCCGCACTGCGTAGCGCAGCGCGTGGAGCTGTTGTCGATAGCCTCCAGCTCGACCCGGCCGATCCACCTGCTGGGGGTATCCACGCTCGCGGGGGTGCAGTACTTCGACTCCAGGCTGGCGGTCACGGTGACCGTGAAGCTGCAGTTCAGGGTATCACCGCAGGCGTCCGTCGCGCGGTACCGGACCGTTGAGTTGCCTAGTGGGAAGGATACCCCGTTCGGGCTGTTCGTAAGTAGGGTTAGCGTGGGGCCGTCTTCGCAGTTCGTAAACACCGTGGGATCCTCCCAGGTCACGATCGCGGTCGAATCGCCCGGATCGGCGACCACGCTCACGTCGTTTGGACAAACGAGTGTGAGCGGTTGATCGGCCGACTGGACCGCGATGAGGAAGCTGCACGTGTCGAGGGTGCCGCAGCTGTCGCGCAGTTGGTAGGCGACCTCCGTCTCCCCGAGGGGAAAGCGTTCACCGGGCCGCAAGCCGGCGATCAGCTTGGCGGCCGTTTCGCCTCCGGGGCACGTGGTGGTCGCGGTGGGTGGCGCCCAGTTTACGGCAACGCCGTCCTGGCCGGGCGGAAGTCGGTAGGTGGCGTCGGAGGGGCAACCGTCGACGGTGAGCACGCTGGGTTGCGCCTGCACGAGGACTTCGAAGGAGCAGCGCTCGGTGCTGCCGCAAGTGTCGGTGGCCGAGAAGGTAACCGTGGTCGCTCCGACGGGGAAGCGCGAGCCGCTGGCCGGCCCCGCGGTTCGATCTACCGTTACGGTGCCGCCGCAATCGCTCGCCGCGGTAACGGAGGGCCAGGTCACCACCGCGGTCGTGTCGCCCGCCGCAACGCGCACGGTTCGGTCGACGGGGCAGTCGATGGTGACGACGGACGTTGGGGCGGCCCGCACCGTCACCGTGGTGGTACAGGTAGCGCGGTTGCCCGCCTCGTCTTCCACGGTGAGCGTAACGGGGTACGTACCCGCAGCCGTAAAGCTCTTCGGCGCCACGCTCACCGGCTGCACGGTGCTGCACTCGTCGGTACCCGAGGCGTACACCCGGCCCGGCGTGAGTTCGACCGGACCACCGCCCCCGGGAAGCTCGATCGTTGCCGGCTTGCAGGTAACGGTGGGCGCGTCGGTGTCGATTGCATCTTCGTCGACGGTTCCGTCGCAGTCGTTGTCGACCTCATCGCAGAGCTCGGGGGCGCCCGGGTACACCTCGTCGTTGTCGTCGTCGCAATCGCAGGCCGCGCCCGCGCCGTCGGCATCGGCATCGCGCTGGTCGGCGTTGGCCGTCTTCGGACAGTTGTCGCTCGCGTCCGGGACGCCGTCGCGGTCGGCATCGGCGGCCGCGGCCGGGCGCTCGTAGGGACCGAGATCCGGAGCGTCGCCCACCTGGCGTGGAGCGCCGGAGAAATCGGATACGACCGAGTTGCTCGTGTAGGCCGTCGGATCTCCGGCGTCGACACCCGGCGCATTTGCGTTGAGGCGGTAGTTGCCGCCCGGTCCGTCCACGAAGCCTGGGTTAGCGGAGAAGATCAGCGAGGTGTTGGTACAGGTGAAAACGCCCGTCGAGCGACTCAGTACGATGTCGTCGCAGTTCCGTGCGTCGACCTGGGTGTTGCGAAACTCGGCCTGCGGGCGACTGTCTCCCGAGAAGTGGAGGATCGGGTCGAAGCCCGCCCGGCTCGCGGTTATGATGGAGTTGGTTACGAGCAGCTTCGCGGCCCCATCCTCCGAAGCGTTGGTGTACAGCGCGCCCCCCACGGCGGAGTTGTTGGCGTAGAAGACCGATCCGGTTACCGAGACGTTCGCCGTCCCACCGGTGCTACTGAGGGTGTAGATACCGCCCGCTGCCCCCTCGCCCACGTTGCTCCTGAAGATGCAATTGGCGTAGATCGGGTTTACGCGAGCCCCCTGGTCTTTCGAAAAATTATACACGCCGCCACCGTAGTTGGTGGCCAAGTTGCCGAGGAAGGTGCAAGCCTCGAAGCGCGGGCTGCATACCCCGGGCTGGGCGCTATTGTACACGGCCCCGCCGTTCGTCGCGCGGTTTTCGCGAAAGCGCGTCCGCAAAACGCGGGGCTTGACCTCACCGCGGCGCGAGCTGTTGTACATCGCCCCCCCGTCGCGGGCGCGGTTGCCGAGGAACTCGCAGTCGAGGATCGTTAGGTTGGCCGAGCCACCGTCCCCGGAGCCGTCGTTGAAGAGTCCGCCCCCCGAACCCACGGCGGTGTTGCCCCGGACGATGCAGTTGGCGAGCGTGGGCGCGCTCGCCCCGCTGCTGGAGCCGTCGTTCCAGATACCGCCGCCGTCCGCGGCCGAGTTGCTGCCCCGGGCGTAGCCGCCGGTGATGGTGAAGCCGTCGAGGCGGGTGCCCGTGGCTACCGCCGCGAAGGTGACGACGTGGTAGCTGTTGTTGGTGGAGTCGCCGTTGGCGTCGATGTCCCCACTCAGGATCGTGCGGTTCGCGGCGACGTCGCGGGCGGCGAGCGTGGTCTCCGTACCCGCGAACCCACCGTACACGGCTACCCCGGAGCGTACGCTAAAGCTTCTCGAAAAACTGGCGCCCGTGCAGTTGGTGCACGTCGTCGGGTAGTACGTTCCCGCGGCGACCCAGATCGAGGTCCCCGGACCGGCGCTGCCGAGCGCGCCGGCGAGATTGCCCATGGCGTTCGACCACGAGGCGCCGTTGCCGGTGGCGCCGGCCTTCACGTAGATGGTCTGCGCGGAGAGCCGACAGCTGGACGCGGCGAACAGGATGAGTAACGTGAGGTAACGCATAAATTTCCGTAGACGGCAGGGAAGACCGTGACGATCAAAAAAACTAAGTTTGTCAAAACTAGTCCTTCGAGCGTCCTGACGCCTTAATCGTATCGGGGTATTTAGCCGCTCGGCACGGGTAAAGTGTTGAATTACATGGGAAATCCAGGTACGCAGGTAGCCTCGCTCGTGTTTGCGACCAGCAACCAACACAAGATGCACGAGCTGCGGGCACAGCTCGGAACAGATTACGATTTTCGCTCATTAGCCGACATCAATTGCACGGTAGACATACCTGAATCCAGTGATACACTACGGGGTAATGCATTGCAAAAAGCGCGTTACGTCGTCGATCATTTCGGGGTCGATTGTTTCGCCGAAGACACCGGTCTCGAGGTTGCGGCCCTCGACGATCGTCCCGGCGTTTTGACGGCGCGTTACGCCGGAGCTCAGCGCAGCGATGTGGATAACATGCGGAAAGTTCTCGCCGAACTCGTGGGCGAAGCGGACCGCAGTGCGCGATTCCGGACCGTTATCGCGCTGTCGCGCGGCGGGCGAGAGTGGCTATTCGAGGGCGAGGTACGGGGGCAAATCGCGGCCGAACCGCGTGGAAGTGAAGGATTTGGCTACGATCCCATCTTCGTTCCGGAGGGGTACGACGTCACGTTCGCGCAGCTGCCGCTGTCCGTGAAGAAAACGATCAGTCACCGCGCCCGTGCCGTACAGCGGTTCGTGGCGCACCTGCGTAACTCGCTGACGTAGGGCCGTCGGGGAAGCGCGCTCGGAGTCGGCCCCAACGGAGAAGTACTCGGACAGCGGCCCGGTCCGTCAAACTTTTGGTCCGCCGCACACCTTCCTTTCCCGCGTATGGCCAACGAGACCCTCGAGCAACTGTTGCTCGCCTACCGCAACGACAAGCGGGTACAAACCCTGGTGGAAACCGAATCCACCCGGACGCTCGTGCACGGCCTCGTGGGCAGTCAGCGCGCGTTCGTGGTCGCGGCGGTGTTCAGGGAGCGCGAGGCGGCGACGTTGTTGGTGGCCGACGACAAGGACGAGGCGGCCTACCTCTACAACGACCTGCAGAGCCTGCTGCCCGGCCGGCGCGTGCTCTTTTTGCCGGACAGCTTCAAGCGGCCGGGCGCTTTCGAGGATTTTAGCTCGGACAACGCCCTGCAGCGCACGGAGGTCGTCAACCAACTCGCCCTCGGCGGCGCCCTGGTGGTGGTTACCTACCCCGAAGCGCTCTTCGAGCAGGTTGTCGATCCGGCCGCCCTCGACGCGCAGCGTATCGACGTGCGTCCCGGCGAAGCGCTCGACGTCGATACCCTCATCGAGCTACTCGTGGAGTTCGGGTTCTCGCGGACCGATTTCGTAGCCGAGCCCGGGGAGTTTTCGATCCGCGGCGGCATCGTCGACGTTTACTCCTACGCCAACGAGTTCCCCTACCGCATCGAGCTGTTCGACGAGGAGGTCGAGACCATCCGCACCTTCGATCCCGCCGACCAGCTCTCGAAGGCTAACATCGGGCGGGTGAGCATCGTGCCGAACGTAAACACGCGCTTCGAACGGGACCAGAAGGTGTCCCTCTTCGAGATCCTGCCCGCGGATACCACCCTCTTCGTCAAGGACTACACCTTCCTTCTCGAGCGCCTCCAGCTCGCCTTCGAGGGCGCCGTCGAGTTCGGCAAAACCGTCAGTGCCCTCGACGAGAGCGATCTCGGCGAGCTGATGCGGACCCGCGCGTTCGTGCGCCCGCACGAGGTACTCGAGAGCATCGCCCGCTACCGGTTGGCGTTCTTCAAGCCCCCCGGTGAGGGCTTCGTGCGGGCGCGTATCGACGCCGGTTCGGCTTCCGCCAAAACGGATCCCGCCGGGCAGGCCGGGACGAGTTTTAGCGAAAGCGACTTCGAACAGCTCGAATTCGAGGCGAAGCCGCAGCCGAGCTTCAACCGGAACTTCGAGTTGCTGCTCGACAATCTGCAGCAGAACGAGCGGGAGGGACTGAGCAACTTCCTCTTCGTGGACTCCCCCAAGCAGGTGGAGCGCTTTTACTCCATCTTCGAGGACCTTAGGCGGGAGGTCAACTGGCGGCCGGTGGTGCACGCCCTGCACGAGGGCTTTATCGACCGGCGGCTCGGGCTCGCGGTGTACACCGACCACCAGATCTTCGAGCGCTTTCACCGCTACAAGCTGCGCAAGGGCTTCCAGAAGGATGCGGCTATGACGGCGCGACTGCTGCGTGAGTTGCAACCGGGCGACTACGTGGTGCACATCGACCACGGGATCGGGAAGTTCTCGGGGCTCGAAACCCTCGACATCGGCGGGCAGCGCCAGGAGGCGGTGCGACTCAAGTACAAAGACAACGACCTGGTGTACGTGGGGATTAACTCGCTGCACAAGCTGTCGAAGTACTCCGGTCCGGAAGGCGTGCCCCCGGGGCTTTCCAAGATCGGCTCCGACGCCTGGGCGAACCTGAAGCGCCGCACGAAGAAGAAGGTCAAGGACATGGCCGACGAGCTGATCAAGCTCTACGCCAAGCGGCGCGCAGCGGAGGGGTTCGCCTTTCCGGAGGACGGCTACCTGCAGAACGAGCTCGAAGCCAGCTTCATCTACGAGGACACCCCCGACCAAGAGACGGCGACGGCCGACGTGAAGGAGGACATGACGAAGCCCTACCCGATGGACCGCCTGATTTGCGGGGACGTGGGGTTCGGGAAGACGGAGATAGCGCTGCGGGCGGCCTTCAAGGCGGTGGTGGGCGGCAAGCAGGTGGCGGTGCTCGTGCCGACGACCATTTTGGCGCTCCAGCACTTCAAGACCTTCCGCGATCGACTCCAGGACTTCGGCGTGACGGTGGACTACGTGAACCGCTTCCGGACCGCGGGCGAGAAACGGGAGATCCTGAAGCGGCTGGCGGCGGGGGAGATCGACATCGTGATCGGTACCCACGCGCTGCTCGGCAAGACGGTCAAGTTTAAAGACCTCGGCCTGCTGGTGGTCGACGAGGAGCAGAAGTTCGGCGTGGGCTCGAAGGAGAAGCTGCGCAATTTGAAGGTGAACGTGGATACGCTCACGATGACGGCGACGCCGATTCCGCGGACGCTCCAGTTCAGTCTGATGAGTGCGCGCGATTTGAGCGTGATCCGCACGCCGCCGCCCAACCGGCAGCCGATCCACACCGAGGTGCGCGTGTTTCACGAGGAGCTGATCCGCGACTCGATCTACTACGAAGTGGAGCGCGGCGGCCAGGCTTACTTCGTCCACAACCGCGTGAAAAATCTCGACGAGGTGGCGGGGATGATCCAGCGGTTGTGTCCGGACGTGCGGGTGGCTAAAGCGCACGGGCAGATGGAGGCCAAGACCCTCGAGGAGACGCTGACCAACTTTATCGAGGGCAAGTTTGACGTGTTGGTGTGTACTAACATCATCGAGACCGGCCTCGACATCTCGAACGTGAACACGATCATGATCAACAACGCCCACCAGTTTGGGCTCAGCGACCTGCACCAGTTGCGGGGGCGCGTGGGGCGGAGCAACAAGAAGGCGTTTTGCTACCTTTTCTCCCCCCCCCTATCGGTGTTGACGCAGGAGGCGCGCAAGCGGCTCAAGACCCTCGAGGAGTTCTCGGACCTCGGTTCGGGCTTCGAGATCGCGATGCGGGACCTCGACATTCGGGGGGCGGGCAATTTGCTGGGCGCCGAGCAGTCCGGTTTCATCGCGGACATCGGGATCGAGACCTTCCAAAAGATCCTGGAAGAGGCCGTGCAGGAACTGAAGACGGGGGAGTACAAGGAGCTCTTCAAGGAGCAAAACGCGAAGGTGCGGGAGTACGTGCGGGAGGTCACGATCGACGCCGACGTGGAGATGCTCATTCCCCCTACCTACGTGGTCGACACCCAGGAGCGCTTCCGCCTGTACCAGGAGCTCGACAACCTCACCGACGAGGCGGCGATCAACGGTTACCGGGATCGGTTACGGGATCGCTTCGGTCCGGTCCCGAAGGAGGTGGAGACGCTCTTCGAGGCCCTGCAGCTGCGGTGGGTGGCCAAGCAGCTCGGCATCGAGCGCGTGATCCTGAAGGGCGGCAAGTTGCGCGGGTACTTCGTGGAGGATCCGCAGAGTCCGTTTTACGACACCGCGCTTTTCCAGGGGGTGATGCAGTACGTGGCCGTGGGCGCGGGGCAGGCGAAGGGGATGAGTCTGAAGAAGACGAATCGGCACTTGATCCTCGTGCGGGACGGGGTGCGGACGATCCCGGGGGTGCGGAAGTTGTTGGGGAGTATTTTGGAGGGGGTTCGGGCGGGGGTGGTGGCCTAAGCCAATCGATCGTGCTCTTTAACTACATACGCTTACGACACGAGAGCGAACAAAACAGGAATCTAAAAGGCGAAATCTCTTCCCTCGGGAAAGTAGCCTTACGACAAGCTTAAGCAAAATGAGGATAGATGGCTCCACTTATAGAGCTCAATTGATCGGAATTTAATTTAGCCTCAACCAGCTGCTTAGTAATTACACTAATCGTATCCATAAACCGCTTTCGACCAGTTATATCGTATACAGTCGGTAGACTACGCACATAAGTAATCGAACTCTCCTCGGCGCCCGTGGCGGACTTGAATCGACGCAATCCCTCGTAACCTTTGCTCACGCCGGTCAGTCCGAGATCAATGGCGTCGTAATCTCCACATTCTAGGCGGTCGAAAAGGTGGCCGTAGAGCGCGTTGTTCGGGCGAACGGCCAGCTCCTGAAGGCTCGAAGCCGAAAATTTGTGGTATGCTCTCGAGTCGGACTCGAGGATTATGAAGCTGGCTACGACGTAGCCCTCGTACACGGCCTCTAGGTAGTACCCATTCCCCGTGGCCATGAATACGTCGTGAACGGCGGCGAAGAAGCTCTTCGGCTGAGGAATGCTACTAAACTTTGTAGTTCTCAGCCTCGCGAACAGATTGTAGAACCGATCGAGCGCGTCCAAATCACGTACCTCCCTCACTTGCACCCCATCTCGGAACGCGCGGCGTATGTTCTGCTTGAACTTGGACTTCGACTTCGTGCCCGGGTACACGACGTGCAGAACGGCCTCGCGCGCGATCTCGACATTCGGAAGCGCAGCTATTGTTTGTGTGGGCAGGATTGTCTTGAGCACGATTTCGTGCTCTGAGAAGTCGCCACGCAACTCCCGCAAGAGTCCACCGGTGGTCGCCAGGTCATCGATCGGTAGATAGTCGCTAAAGGGTAGCGAGACCACGCGTGGCCCGCCCGCGCCCCTGAAGACGACGTACGGCACGCCCCTCTCGCTTCGCTGGACGTTAAACCCGTATGCACGTTCGAGAACGCTGGACCACTTCTCGCTAGAGAAAAGATTATCGGAAAGTGATTGTGTGGTGTGTGACATGAGATCTGGGATATGAACGAGTATAAACAGATGTACAATCTACTTTAATGGCTCTCAGTCGCTTAGCTTTTTACGAAGCTAAACTCAGCGCCAAACCTGTCCGACTCAATTCGAAGTAATTGCCTTCAAAACTATGCCTCAATGTATGCCTTCGCAAATTTCTAGGGCTTATTAATCGCGTAGCTGTCGGGAAAGAGCGCGCATTCAAAGAGGCTATATACCCGAAATCTGGCATGCTAAGACGCTCCCTTGACAGACCGGAAAGCTAGTCCGTAGCTTGCCCCGTAATGAAGCGACTCTTAAAGTTCGACATCGTCCATCCGGAAGATTATCTACGCCGTAAGCAAAAAGAGTGGACCGACCTTGATCAGCTTAACCTGTCGGAATACCGGGCGCGCCTCAATGCGCTTCGTAGTAACTACAGCGATTACTATACCTACCCCCTCAACCAGACCGGGGAATGGAAGGCGGAAGAGTACTACATAGTGGACCCAATCTTTGCAGATAAGGTGACACAGGAAGTAATGGGGCCGTGGGGAAAACTGAGAGCCAAAGCGAGTGCCCGTCCGTACCGATACCTCTGGCAGACGTCTCTAGGTTACGAGATGGTTGTGGCGGAAGCCTACATACGTCACTTCAAACCAGATGTCATTTTCGTTCGCTCACAACCATTCCCTTCCAGATGGTGGAAACGCTTCCGCGAGAACACCTTACTCGTCGCTCGCCTATCTGCGCGGCTTCCCCCCAATTGGCATCCGGATGATTTTGATTTGATTTATACGGATACTGAAATAATTAAGGAGTTTTTCGACTTACACGGAGTAGAAACGATTATCAATAAGCAGGGCTTCGATCGAAGGGTGAGCCAAGAGCTACAGCCCCCCTCGGATAAGATCGACATCAGCTTCGTAGGTGGATTAGGAACACAAAATTTTCTTGAACGGACTGAGCGGTTCGGAGCATTGGCAGGTAAAATCGATCTCCAGTGGTACGGATACTGGTGGCAGTACGGGAGTGATGGACGTTCGCTGGAAGATTTTCCTACGCTAAAGAATGCTTTTAGAGGGTCAACGAGTGGGTTAGAGATGTACCAACTATTTCGAGATAGTAAGATTAATCTAAACGACTACGTCGACCTCGCGAACGGCAAAGGATACAACCAGCGTATCTTCGAAGTGCTCGGCTGTGAAGGCTTCTTGCTCACCCGCGACGCACCGAATTTTTCCAGAGATTTTCCGGAAGGGATCTTCGCGACCTATACCTCGCAGGAAGACTGCTTAGAAAAAATCGCTTATTACCTAGAGCACCCTGCTGAACGACAGGCGATTGCGCGCGCCGGAAGACGGTTCGTGGAGGAGCACTTCGATTACCAAACCATCGGGGCCGAGTTTGCGCGGGATCTGGAAAAGCGACTACCTAAAGTCAAGTAACTCAAAATTGAGTCTCGAAAACTCCGAAGATCATTGCGGCATGTGCGACCATTGCGTTGCAACTTAAAGCATCGATTTGCATATAGTTACGGCCATGAGTAGCGCATTCTGAGTTTATCCCCGGGCCTGACGCGAGTTAAGTCGCCATTCAGCCCTCTGGATCTCATCTGTAACCTTACTTTCGCGCCCATTTTAATTACGCAGTCCGAACTCATTGGCTCCCCCTACAACATCGTCATCTCCAAGTGCGAGCGCCCCGTGGGATCTCATCGTCGATGCTGACAAGGCTGGCTGGGGTCTCAGACTGAAGGAATTATGGCGCTACCGCGATCTGCTTTACCTGCTCGCCCGCCGTGACGTGATCACGATGTACAAGCAGACGATCCTCGGTCCGATCTGGTTCGTGTTGCAGCCGCTGCTCACGAGCTTGCTCTTCGTGGTTGTATTCTCCCGGATCGCGGGGTTGTCAACCGATGGGGTCCCGCCCCTGCTGTTCTACCTGTCCGGTCAGGTGATGTGGGGCTTCTTCGCCGATAGCTTAAAAACCACTTCCGACAGCTTCGTACTTAATGCCGAGCTATTCCAAAAGGTATACTTCCCGCGGGCTACCGTACCCGCGGCCAGTGTGCTCGCGGGTTCTATCCGCTTTGTCATTCAGTTGGGACTGCTGGCGGCGTTCTTCGTTTACTACGTCTTAATTGGCGAAATGGCCGATTTACCAGGTTTCGGACTGCTAGCTATTATCCCGATCGCGCTTGGCGTGGCTACGCTCGGTCTCGGGTTTGGACTGCTGCTGTCGAGTCTCACGTACAAATACCGAGACCTGCAGCTGTTCGTACAGTTTGGGGTACAGCTCGCCATGTACGCCACGCCGGTTATCTATCCGCTGTCTATTGCGCCGGAACAGATCAAGCCCGTATTCGCGCTCAATCCCATGAGCGGCTACATGGAAGCATTCCGGTTCGTAACCGTAGGCAGCGGCACGGTGGAGCCGTGGATGCTGATGTACAGCGCCGCCGCCAGCGTAATCGTCTTATTCCTCGGCATGCTTGCCTTTAACCGCGCCGAACGAACGTTCGCCGATACCGTCTAGCGAAGCGTGACTCAGATAAATTCACACCCCGCCAAACAGACACCCAACTCAATCGAGATCGATGGGGTCGGCAAGCAGTACCGCCTGGGCATGGTGGGTACCGGCACGCTCGCCCACGACCTGAACCGGTGGTGGGCGATTACGCGTGGCAAACCGGATCCCTACCTCAAAGTCGGCCAGGTGAACCAGCGCGACGCCGCCGCGGGGGGCGATCAGTACGTCTGGGCGCTCCGCGACGTATCGTTTAGCGTGAAGTCGGGCGAGGCCGTGGGTATTATCGGCGCCAATGGAGCCGGAAAATCTACCCTGCTCAAGCTGTTAAGCCGCGTTACCGCCCCCTCGGCGGGGGTAATCCGGATGCGGGGTCGAATCGCGAGCTTGCTGGAGGTGGGTACCGGTTTTCACCGGGAGCTCTCGGGGAGCGAGAACGTGTACCTCAACGGGGCGATCATGGGCCTGACGCGCGCCGAGGTTACCGAGCGGATCGGTGAGATTTTCGAGTTCGCCGGGGTAGCACGTTACGCCGACACGCCCATCAAGCGGTACTCGACCGGCATGAAGGTGCGCCTCGCCTTCGCGGTGGCCGCACACCTCGAACCGGATATCTTGATCGTGGATGAAGTGCTCGCCGTCGGCGACGCCGAGTTTCAGCGCAAGGCGATCGGGAAGATGCGTGAGGTGGCGGCGGGCGTGGGCCGGACGGTCCTTTTCGTGAGCCACGACATGGAGGCGATCGCGCGGCTCTGTAACCGGGGTATCGTACTCGACCGCGGGGGCGTAGCCTTCGACGGACCGGCCCCAGAGGCCATCCAACGTTACGCGGCGCTCAATTTCGGGAAGCCAAAGAATACCACGCTCGCCGAACGCACCGACCGGAAAGGACTCGGTTCAGCGCGCTACACTTCGATCGGGCTGTTCGACGGCAGCGACAACCCCGTTGCGCACGCCGAACCCGGTCGTCCGTTAACCATTCGGTGCGCGATATCCGCTGACGGCCCCCGCGACGTTTACGCGAGTGTGGCCTTCCGCGATTCGAACGGCGCACCTTTCATGCTAATGAGCGGTTGGGCGCGACATACCCCACTACGCATTGACGACGGCTCGGTTGTCGAGTTTAAGCTGGACGCCCTAGGACTGGCCGAGGGTAAGTACCTCATCGATCTACAGATGAACGATACCGGCGGCGGGAACGTCATCCAGGATCAAATCGACGCCGCAGCCACGGTGGCAGTACAAGGCAAAGACTATTTCAGGACCGGACAGGTATCGACCATGTTCCGCGAACGGTACCACCAGGATTTCGAGCTCGCGGTGGTACAGCCAAAGTCATAACCCCCCAATCAAGTGATTTACCCAAACAACCAGGTTCGCATCGCCGTGGTAGGCTGCGGCCACATCGGCACACGCCACCTACACGTGATTACCGCCGAGCCACGCTCCACGGTAGTCGGTTACTACGACACGGCCACCGCCGCCTGCGAGCGCGCGCGCGAGATTGTACCCGAGGCCCACGCCTACGGCAGTTTCGCCGAGTTGCTCGCTGATCCGAACGTGGACGTCGTATCTATTTGCACTCCTCACGGCCTCCACGCCGAGTTCTCGGTTGCCGCCGCGGAGGCTGGCAAGCACGTACTCGTGGAAAAACCTATGTCGCTCAACCACGCCGACGCGGAGCGCATGATCACCGCCGCGCGCGTCAACTGCGTGCGCATGTTCGTGGTGAAGCAAAACCGTTTTAACGCCCCGGTGCGCCTCGTGAAACAGGCCCTCGAGCTCGGTAAGCTCGGCAAAGTCTACCTCGCCCAGTGCAACGTGCTCTGGAACCGGCACCAGGAGTACTACGCGCAGTCCGAGTGGCGGGGCGACCGCCAGTTGGAAGGGGGGGTACTCCACACCCAGGTAAGTCACTTCCTCGACCTACTAATCTGGTGGTTCGGCGATGTCGTCGACGCCAAAGGTATTTGCGACCGACTCGCGCACGACATCGAATTCGAGGATGTTGGCGTGGCCGGACTCAAGTTCGACTCCGGTACCGTCGGCTCGCTCACCTGGACCACCCTCGCCTACAACGCCAACCTAGAGGGTTCCATCACCCTACTCGCCGAACGCGGCAACATCAAAATCGGCGGCAAGTACCTCAACCGCATCGAGCACTGGGACGTACAAAGCTACCCCATGCCTGAGGACGAGAAGTTCGAAGACATGCCCAACGAGTACGGCACCTACCAGGGCTCCTCCAACAACCACGACAAGATGATGGAGGAGCTCGTGGGTAACCTGCTCGAGCGACGGGCGGGACTCGTCGAGGGCGCCGAGGGCATGCGCACCATCGACGCCATCGACCGCATTTACGCCGGGGTAGATCAGGACAAGTTGTGAGGCTGCTCATCACGGGCAACAACGACGGACCGCTCCGCGCCGCGGCTTCCCTGCGGCGGGCCGGCGTCGACGTTCCCCTCGGGGTGGCCCTCCAGAAGGAAGTGCCCCCGGTTTTGGCGAAAGCCTACGCCGACGAAGCTTACCTACCCAGGGTATTATACGCCCCCAAAGAAGCCGCCACCCTGCGGATCTGCGAGCAACTCGAGCCTACGCACGTTCTTAACGTATTTGCGAACTACCGCTTTCGCGAGCTGCTCGACGTGGCACCGTGCCTCAACGTACACCTCGCTCCCCTCCCCCGGTACCGCGGCCGTCATCCCCTGCCCTGGGCCCTTATCAAGGGCGAGAAAACCTACGGCGTTACCTGCCACGAGATGAACGAAAACTGGGATGACGGCGCCATTCTCTGGCAGGCGCTCGTAGAGGTCGCCCCACTGAGCTCGGTGGCCCAACTCCGCGAGCAGCTTATGCGCGCCGTCGACGAACAGTTCGGTACGTTCTGGGCGGCTTTCGCCAAAACAGGGGGCACGCCGGTGGATAACGAGTTGAATGAGGGAGATTACGTACCGCGGCGTACGCCTACCGATTCAGAATTAACTGAATGGAAAGATCCAGCATTGATCGTAAGAAAAGTAATGGCTTTACGCTCAGAGTCTAACCCCGCTTTCCTGTGGGTAGGAAAAGAGAAGCTTGTAACTCGTTTCGCGCAACTCCGGACGACCGTAAAACCGTCGGGAACAAATGATCAACCCGTCATCTCCCGTGTAGGTACGGATCGAGTGATTGTAGAAACTTCGGGGGGGGCAGTCATTGAGTTGTCCCAGTTATCGGACTGAGTAAGTCCCCCCGATCGAAGATCAAGCAAAATGAGGGTATATGCCCTCACTCATTTTGCTGAGTTGGTCGACACTTAAATCGGATTGTAGCATCTTCTGCGTGATCCCCCTAATTGCGTCCATAAATGCATCCCTCGCTGAGCTGTTATAGCCGGCAGGAACACTTCGGACATAAGTGATGGCGCTTTCCCTCGCGCCGGTTGTCGACTTAAAGTAACGTAGCCCTTCGTACGCCTCACTGACACCAGTCAGTCCGAGATCAACAGCCTCGTAATCGCCCCTCTCGAGGCGGGCGTACAGGTGGCCGAAGAGGGCGTTGTTCGGACGAACCGTTAGTTTTTCAAGACTCGAGGCCCCAAATTTATGATACGCTGTTTTACCGGCCTCGAGGACTACGAAACTTCCGATTACTGAATTTTGATAAGTTGCTTCCAGGTAGTATCCCCTATCATTCTCTATAAATACCTCGTGCACCGCTTCAAAAAATTCTTTTGGTTGAGGAATGCTATTAAATTTTGAGGCCCGTAGTCGGGCGAATAGATCGTAGAAGCGATCGAGTCCGCCCGTATCCCGCACCTCCCGCACCTCTACACCGTCGCGCTCCGCTCGCCGCATATTAGAACGAAACTTCGCATTGGGCTTCGCGTCGGAGTACATGACGTAGAGAACGGCTTCGCGTACGACCTCTACGTCCGGTAGCTCCCGTGCGATAGCTTTCGGTAAAGTGGTCTTCAGTAAAATCTCGTACGCCGGAAACTGCGCTCGTAGCTCCGCCAGGAGCGTTGCGCACTCTGATACGTCACTGAGTGGCAAATAATCGCTAAATGGAAGCGCCACGACACGTGGGCCGCCAGGACTATCGGCTATTACGTAGGGAACGCCGCTCGCGCTTCGGCGAACCTTGAACCCGTAGGCGCTTTCAAAGATACCAGTCCACTGCTCACTCGTGAAAAGTGAGTCTTGAAGAGTCGAGATCGGGTAAACCATATTGCGCAGGATACGACAAGACGATAACACGGCAGTACGAACATAGCAAGTTACTTGTGAGTTGCTTTAACTTGATTTAAATAGAACGAATTATTCCTGTATGTTAGATTATTTGAAGCGTCCTTTGGCGTGCTATCTATTGATCTTTTCTTCACTCACAGCATCAGCCCAGAACGGGCAGTACGTAGCTGGCGATTTTTGCGTAAGAGATGACAGTTTAAATATCGTGCTATGCGCTCTTACCACGACGGTACAGGGATCAACGATTAAGAAGATAGGAATTAGCGGTTCAGATACTCTATTATTTTCAACGCCCGTCGACAGAATAGAACTTAATCTGTCCTATTCAGCTGCACGGCGGGGACGTGACTATCGGGTATACTTTACGAACAATCCAGTCCTTAGTCCCGCTTCCGAAGAAGCGATCCAGAACGAACCCAAGGTCACCACCGAGATAACCTATATCGAGGGTAACCGTCATTTTACCGCCACTGCCGGGGTGGAGCTACGTGGGGCAACGGCGCTCTGCTATCCAAAAAAATCTTACGATATCGAGTTTCGCGGGTCGGTCGACGGCGGAGTTGACGATGTGTCGCTGGCCGGTATGCGCTCCGACGACGATTGGGTGCTCGACGGACTCTACAACGAGCCGCTGCGCATCAATGCGTACGTCGCTCAACGGCTCTGGAACGACGTCTACCGACTTCCATACGACACCGAAGAACCACGTGGACGGCCGGGAGCCGGTGTGGCCGTAGTCGAAGTCTTCGTCAACGGCGCTTACCGCGGCGTGTACCACCTCGGCGAGCAGGTCGATCGTAAGCTTTTGCGGCTCAAAAAGACGGACCCCGACGCTACCCGCGGCCACTTGACCAAGATTTGGGCGATCCCTCAGCAGAACGCCAGCAAAGACTTCGGTCCTCCAGCACCGCGATCCGATATTTGGAATGGCTACGAGCTTAAGTATCCAAAACCGAAGGATACGCTCGACTGGCAGCCGGTCGTGGAACTGCACGATTTCTTTGCCCTAGCTACAGACGGGGAGATACGCCTCGATGCCGGACGCCACCTCGATCGCTCGAATGCAATCGATTACAACCTGTTCGTTAACCTCACCGGTGGAGTGGACAATACGACGAAAAACATCTACCTCGCCAGACGCGACAAGACGAGTCCGTACCTCTTCATTCCCTGGGATCTGGACGCGACGTTTGGTAACAATTGGGACGGTAGTCCCCTACCGGATTATGACACGCTTTATACCCCGCTTTTTCACGATCGCTTCGACGATACGGACGAATTCAAACGCGAGCGGTGTGCTCGTTACTCAGCCCTGCGAACGACAGGACCTTTTGCGGTAGACTCCCTTCACACTCGAATCCGCACGGCGTACGAGGAGCTCAAAACCGAACGCCTTTACGAGCGCGAGGCGTTGGTGTGGGTAGAGACCGTCCGTGCGGACGAGGGAGAGTTAAACTATACGCTCGACTGGATCACCCAACGGGTTGCGTTTCTCGATACGGCTATCTGCTCCAACGAACCAATTATATCCAGCATTTCTTCTCCTCCAAACGGGCAGGTGTGGTTTTATCCCAACCCGGCAACCGAGAACATTACGCTTCGCTTGAGCGGAGTCGAGGCGGGTGTGCTCTACATCGTAGACACGAGGGGAAGAACGGTCTACCGGGCTTCCGCACCTAGATCCGGCCAGGAAATTTACGTAGAGAATCTCCCTCCCGGCATCTATACGTTAGTAGTTGGGCAAATCAGAAAAAAATTCGTAAAGCGCTGAAATCACTATCTTTAGCTAGCGTACAAAATTTGCTTGGCTCAGGCGAAATGTGGATAGAGCAAGCCGCCCAAACGGCTGGCAGCCTCCGTGGAAAGCGGTTGGTCCAGCAGCTCCTTCGTGAGCGCGCCGAGCCACTCTCCATCTACGGGGGCGTCGGTATGCGCACCCTTCCGGGAGAAGGCGGTAATGTAGCTGCGATCGCCGCCGAGCCCCTCCTTGAACGAGACTAGACCGGCGTAAGCCTCCGAGCTGCCGGAGAGGCCTAGGTCAATCGTATGGATATGATTGGCCCTAGCGTAGTCGATGAGATGATCGAACAACAGATTATTGGGACGCAAAGGCAGCGCACTCGGCTGGGAAGCTCCAAACTTGTAGTAAAGCGTGTCTCCCGCCCGCAGTACCAACAGGGCTGCAATGGACTCACCCTCAAGTTTTGCCTCGAGCACGAATCCACGCTGTTTATCCATAAACTCTTCGCGGATGCACGTAAAGAATTCGAGGGGTTGAGGAAGACTCGAAAATTTGTCGCGCCGCAGGGCGACGTGTAGGGCGTAGAAGCGCTCAACGGCAGTCTGATCACGGACCAAGGTCACTACCAAACCGGCTCGCCGCGCCTTGCGCACCGCCCGACGGTGCTGACTCGATTGGGTAAGCGCACCCGCTGCCTTATCGAGGTAGATACGATGTAGGTAGGAGCTATGCGTCGACTGTCCGAAGGCGGCGCATAGCTCGGGACTCGCCGGAAGGTTAAGCTTGACCGTCGTAGTGAGTTGCTCGGAGCCCGACTGCAGACATCCACCAATTCGGATTAGCGCGGGTACATCGTCCGGATCGGCGGCGCAGTAGTCTGAAAACGGGAGCGCTACATATCGCTTGCCCTTTAAGCCACCCACCGGAACAATGGGCAATCTGCACCCCGAGAGCTCATCCACCAAAGTAGTGGCTTCATAACCGTAGGTGCGTGCGAGTACACTCAGCCAGGCGTAGGAGCGAAACAAATCTCCCGTACCGGCATCGTGCGCTACCGGATCGAGCTGTCCGAATGGCACCGCCTTTATCTGACTGTCGGAAGTGAGCATCGTGCAAACATGGCGCTTTACCAGCGTGCTATTTAAGCACGTGCGAATATTGTTGAAGCGCTTATACTAAGACCAGTAGCTTGGCCCCTTACCACATGAAGCGCCTCCTCAAATTCGATGTCGTACATCCAGCAGCCTACCTGCAGCGTAAGCAGGCCGAATGGATCGACTTGGATCAAATCAGTCTGTCCGAGTACCGCGCGCGTCTTAATGCGCTGCGCAGCAACTACAGCGACTACTACACCTATCCACTTAACCAAACCGGTGAGTGGGAAGCCGAGGAGTACTACCTCATGGACGACGTTTTCGCCGATAAGGTGGCCCAGGAGGTAATGGGACCAGTCGCACGGCTCAGGGCAAAAGCCAGCGTTAGCCCCTATCGCTACCTCTGGCGTACTGCCCTCGGCTACCAGATGATGGTCGCGGATGCCTATATCCGCCGCTTCAAACCGGACGTAATTTTCGTTCGCTCCCAACCATTTCCCTCCGCCTGGTGGAATCGCTTTCGCAAAAACACGCTTCTGGTAGCCCGTCTCTCGGCGCGTATGCCGCGGAAATGGCATCCGGAGGATTTTGATTTGATCTATACGGACCAGCCCGACTTCCAGCACTTCTTCGAACTCCACGGCGTAGAAACTATCCTCAACAAGCAAGGCTTCGACAACCGGGTAAGTGAGGAACTTACTCCGGCATCAGGTCGGGTCGACGTGAGCTTCGTCGGTGGACTCGGGACACAAAACTTCAGCAAGCGTACTGCACTGTTCGAGAGCATTGCGGGCAAGATCGACCTCGAATGGTGGGGCTACTGGTGGGCACACGGAGGCGATGGTCGTACGCTCGACGATTTTCCCGCACTCAACCAGGCCTTCGAAGGCCCGACGAGTGGACTCGAGATGTATCAGCTTTTTCGTGATAGTAAAATTAGCCTCAACGATTACGTTGACACGGCCAACGGCATGGGCTACAACCAGCGGATCTTCGAAGTGCTCGGCTCCGAGGGCTTCCTGCTCACCCGGGAGGCACACAATTTCGTCGATCATTTTCCAAGAGGAGTTTTTGCGACCTACGCCTCGGAAGGAGAATGCTTAGAGAAGATCGATCATTACCTCAAGCACCCAGACGAGCGCGCCGCCATCGCCCGGGCCGGAAGGGAGTTTGTGAACGAGCATTTCAGCTTTAACAAAATCGCCCTTGATTTTGCCGAAGACCTCGATAAGCGACTAACTAGCTCAGTGGCTACTTGGACCTGACAGTAGTTCCGACCGCGCGCAACCAAGGGAATCTCCGTTACCCTACGAACATCCCCCACGGCGTCAAGCCCGAGACCGGCTGGTTGCTTACGCAAGGAGGCTAAGCCTCGCCGACCGCGGCGCTATTCGAAACGTTACCCCGGTGTATGCGGTACGCCCCGAGCACGGCGGGCAGGTAATGCGCGCGCCCTCTATACGTGACTAGCAACTGGAGCGCGAAATCCGCGGCAAGTGCATTTTCGAACCAGGACGGAAGCGGTAGGATGGCCTCCCGGACGTAACGTTCGTGCCGGAACGCGAGCAGTGACACACTCACCAGGGGCTGGGCGGGGGTTTGGCACGTGGCGGAGTTGGGGGTAGGTGTCGTCAGTACTCACTTCTTCCAGGTTGAAGCCGTGACCCGGAAGGCATTGCTCCCCCAGCCGACGCCTATAAGTACATCGTTTCGTATTAGTAGCAACAGTGCTCTTACGATTCGATTTGTCCTTATAATGTGTTTACTGACATGTGAATCGTCGAGCGTACTAAATCACGGAGGTACCCTGGTCGCGACACGTCAGAAAAGGCTCACAGCTTCGACCTAGCCGGCGAGCAGAGCGTAAGCTCGCGGTAGTTTTGCTAGAGAAGTATCGCACAAGCGGTTTGGAACTCGACGTTTCTAACCACTGAGCCCCCTTACCGCGCCGCCTATGCCAACCCCCTCCGTCTTACTCCAGCCACGCCTCAAACAGATCCCTCTCCTCGATCTAGCCGCCCAGCACGAATCACTTCAACCCGCTCTGAATGAGGTCTGGCACGAAACGCTGGCCAACTCCGGCTTCATCGGAGGAGGTGACATTGGGCGCTTCGAACGAGAGTTCGCCGACGCGCTCGGACTCGGTGAGGTCGTGGCCTGCGCCAACGGCACAGACGCCATCGAACTTGTGCTCGACGGACTCGGTATCGGACCCGGTGACGAGGTGATCGTGCCGGCCATGACGTGGATCTCGACCGCCGAGGCGGTGGCCACCCGTGGTGCGACTCCCCGATTTGCAGACGTGGACGCAACCACCAACGGCTTGAGCGCCAGCGGCGTTGAGTCAGCTATCACCCCGCGCACCCGCGCGGTTATCGCCGTTCACCTGTACGGTCACCCGGTCGATCTGCCGGGCATCTCGGCGCTGTGTAGCGCGAACGAGTTACACCTCATTGAGGACTGCGCGCAGGCCCACGGCGCGCGCCTCGGCGGCCGCCCCATCGGCACCTGGGGGATCGCCGCCACATTTAGCTTTTTTCCGAGTAAAAACCTGGGCTGCCTCGGCGACGGCGGAGCCGTAGCGACACCCGACGCCGAGCTAGCACAGCGCGTGCGAGTTATGGCCGGGCACGGGCAGCAGAGCCGGCACGTACATACCGTACACGGCCGCAACTCCCGCCTCGATGCACTTCAGGCCCGCGTACTGTCGCTTAAACTCCCCCACCTCGACGGCTGGGTGGACGCGCGTAATCGTGTGGCGGAACGATACACCGCGGCTTTCCAGGAGATACCTCACCTTACCGTACCGGTGCACCCGTCAGCACAAGACCGACACGCCTTCCACCTCTACGTAATCAAAACTCCGCAGCGCGACGAGCTGGCGGCCGTTTTAGCGGGAGCGGGAATCGCGAGCGCGGTCCACTACCCCACCGCGCTACCGCTCCAGCCCGCGTACGCGGATCAAAGTCTACGGGCGGCCGATTTCCCGGAGGCCGTGCGCATACAGAACGAAGCACTTTCCCTGCCGCTCTACCCCGAGTTAGAGGCAGACGACCAGGATCAGGTAATTAGTGTAATCCAGGATTTCTTCGCCGGTAGTTAAAGCCCTACGAAGGGAGCAGGATAAACTGCCGCGCGTTGTCCATCACCGGGTTACCGCTCCGGAGCAACTCCTCGGCCCCGCGCTGAATCTCAGGCGGGGCTAAGCGGGCGGGGATCACGCGAAAGTCGAACGAGACGCGGGTAGCCCCCGTCTCGTTCTGCTTTGCTCCGTGGTGCAAGTTGGCGCCGTCGAAGCGGATGTACTCTCCGAGCTTCAGTTCCGCAGGAGCGTAATCCTCGGCGCCCTCGGCGGTCTCCAACCACATGGTGTTGGTGCCGTACGCCGGGGTTTGCACCACGAGGTAGTTCACCTCGTAACCCTGGTGCCCGTAGTCGCGGTCGCGGTGAAACCGACTCGCCCCCGGCGTATCGGCGAAGAGGATGCGGTGCGACGGGCGCGCTTGGTAGTAAATGTCGTCCCCGCCGAACTGGGGGCGGATTACTTCCCGTAAGAACCTGCGGTACAAATCGTAAAAGGCTTCGCCGCGCTCCTCCTGCAGGCCATCGTACAGCGCACGGAAGTGCGGGGAGGCTTCCATGTTTCGGTAGAGGCTAGCGCCCTCGCCGGTACCTTCGGGCGCCAAATCGCTACGTAGCTCAACGAGCTTGTCGGTACGCACGAGCTCGGCTACCACCTCGTGAAAAGGGTATTGGGCCGGGTCGAAGCTGAGGATCGAGGTTTTATTATCTGGAGTCACGAAGTAATTGATTCGGAGTGTTAGAACGAGCTATTTATCCCAGCGAGCCACGCCTATGCCCGTCGCGCCGAAGCCGTTACCGTTGTAAAAAAGGAATCGCCCGGCCGGTAGTTCACACACGTTCGGGTAGGTCTGCATCGTGGAATCCCAGCCGCTTTCGCTAAAATGGATCCCGGCCCGCTCGTCGTCACGGCGCCAGTGCACGGCGTCTTCGCTCTCGGCGTAGCCAATCTGGTAGGCATCGGCTCCGTCCCGAAAATCTTCCGAGCCGCGGTAACAAAACCACATCTTGTACAGGCCGTCGGAATCTCTGATCGCGGTAGCCCGGGCGTTGGCCTCCCGGGCGTGGTGTGGCTCGATGGCGATCCGGCCGGGGCGCTCCCAGTCAACGCCGTTTTCGCTGTGCCCGTAATGAATCAGGTACAAGGGGTCAACGCCGCTGGCGCCGTCCGTCACGAAGCCCACCCCGCTCGCGTACCACATGTGCCAATTGCCCGGTCCCTCCCGCATCACGTAGGGCGAAGCGGTGAAAAACGGCTCCTCCCGGCTACGGTCCACGACCGCCCCCGGGAAAGGCTTCTCGAAGCTAGTACCCCCGTCCCGGCTGATCGCCAGACCGACGGCGTTACGGTAAGGCACACTCGCACTCGGATTCCAACCCACGTAGTAAAGCCACACCTCGTCGTCGACCCAGAGCGCCGAGCAGGGCATGATGCCCCCGTCGTCGAAGGTACCCAGCTCGCCGAGGTCCATGATGGGCGCGTCGTGGACGTAGAGCACCTGGGTCGGGTCGTTGGCGTCCACCTCGAGGTAGGTCAGCTCCGACTGCCCGCGCTCGTTGCGCGGAGAAAAGTAGAGGCGCACGCGCTCGCCCCCGGGAAGCGGCAGGGAGGTAGGTACGCAGGCGTGCGTCTTCGACCACGATCGAACGTGATCTGCCGGGTCGTAAATGCGACCGAGCTTAGTCCAGGATCCCGCCACTACCCTTCCGACTTGTGGGAGAGCGTGGCGAGCTGGTCGCTTCGCTTCGGCAGTAGGTGCGCCTTCGCACCCAACCACACGCTGTACGGCTCGGTGTCCTTGGTGATGATCGCGCCCATGCCGATGAGGCTCTCCTCCCCGATCGTCGTCTCGTCGCGCACCGTGGCGTTCACACCGAAAAAAGCGTGCTCCTTGATGTGGCAGGCGCCGGAGATGACGACGTGACTCGTGATGAAGCAGTGGCTGTCGATGGTGGTGTGGTGGCCGATGTGATTGCCGGACCAGAGTACGCAGTTGTCGCCGATACGCACGAAAGGCTGGATCGTATTGTCTTCGAAGATGAAACAGTTGGCCCCCACGTCGAGCCCCGGCCAGGTAGTAGCCCGACTGCTCACGTAGCTTATGCAGGCGTACCCCATCGCTCTCGCCGCCTCGAAGCGCTCGCGCCGGAAGTGGCTCATGCGCTTGAAGCTGATCGGTAAAAATAGGGCGTACTCACCGGCCGGATAGCTCTCGGTTAGGCGCTCGAAGTCTACGAGCGGCAGGTCTTCAAACGTGTCGTTCTTTCGGTAGGCCTTGTCCACGCAGAAGGCGACCACCTCGTGCGGACTGTCGTGCTTTAAGTAAAAATGAGCTAAGCTGGCAAGCTGGCTTTCGCCAAAACAGATCACTTTTTTCGGGCTGTCTAGGTATCGATAGTCGGTCATGCTGGGATCTTTAGGTTGTAGGTGCCCCGGCGGCCTGGACCTGACCGGACGCGCAGAGTGCCCGGATTTCTTCCGGCGGGAACCGGAACATCAGATCTAGGATGCTCAGGCTTCCGGTGAATTCGCCGGTCCCCTGATCGTACGGTTCGAGTACGGGCTGGAGGAAGGCGAGCTCCAGGTTCGCTTCCGTGAAGGCACGTACGTCGTAAAGCTCGCGGCCGCCGGGGGGATTGAGGTAGGTATCAGCGGTTAGCTGGGAGGCGATGGACAGGACCTTTGCCTGGCCGTCTCCGTCGCGATCGTAGTCGAGATCAGATGAGCGAAGCGTTTGGGTACCGATACCGAGGTAGTCCAGGGTAGAGGTTACACTTGCCTCGGCGAGCTCCGCGATGCCGGGCGGGCTGTCCGCCGTCTCTCCGTCGGGCATCAAATCGGTTACCGACTCGACCAGCTCACAGACGGATTGGTAGCAGGGCGTTTTAGCGTAAGCGGACTTGAGTTGCGCGAGCCACTTTTGGCGCCAACGGGGGTACTCCCGCTGGTGTAGCTCGACCTCGAGGATGCTGTGCTCCCGCGGGGCTTTCTTGACCGGGATGGAGAACGGAAGCTTCTTCCCGTTCAGGAGCACGGAATTCCGGTTGATGTACCCGCGGCGGATGTACTGGACGTCGTCGAAGAACACGAGGGTGTCCGCGGCGGCGGCGAGTTGGAAGTAGCCCAGGTACGGAAAGAAATAGGGCTGCATAACGGCTACCGTCACGAGCGAGAATCTTGGAGCACTATGCTGACGATGCGGTCGACGTCCTCGTGCGCGAGCTGCGGGTAGATGGGGAGGCACAGCAGCCGCAAGGCGACATCCTCGGCTACGGGGCAACGCGCGGCATTCGGGAATTGAGCCAGCGTATTGAGGGCGGGCCAGAAGTAGCGCCTGGAGTAAATATTGGAATTCTGCAGGCGCGCTTTTACCTCGAGAAGCGCTTTCTCACTCGAAAAAACCACTGGGGCGTACGCGTAATTGTAGGATATATCCGCCGGAATTTCGGCCCGAAGTAGGCGTATCTGATCGGACCCCGCAAAGGCTTCGCGGTATCGTTGATAGATATTGCGTCGGGCGGTAATTATGTCGTTTAGGGAGTCGAGCGTGAGCAGGCCAACCGCGGCATGGAGTTCGGTATTTTTGGCGTTGATGCCGATTTGCTGATAGTCGTCGAAGCGGTGCCCGTGCGTACGATATAAGTCCAGGCGTTCGGCTACCTCCGGGTCCGCGGTACAGATACCGCCGCCCTCCACGGTATGGAAAACCTTGGTGGCGTGAAAACTGTAGGTGGTTACGTCGCCGTAAGCGGCAAGCGAGCGGGATCCGAGTCCGGTACCGAAGGCCTGGGCGGCATCGTAGACCACGGCCAGGCCGTGCGTTTTTGCGAAAGCCTCGGTCTCGGCGATGTTGCACGGATAGCCGTACAGGTGCACCGGCATGATGGCCACGGTGTCCGGCGTGAGGGCGGCCTCCATCGCCGACGGGTCCATTACGAGGGTTTCTGGATTTACGTCGACGAACACCGGGTTACAGCCTTCGTAGGCGATCGAGTTCGGTGTGGCGACGTAGCTGAGTGGGGTGGTGAGAATATCCCCCTCGAGGTCGAGCGCGCGAATCGCGAGTTGGAGAGCCGTGGTGCCGTTGTTGACCCACTGGAAGTGCGGTATCCCGCACGCGGCACGGAGTCGCTCGGTTAGCTCCTCGGCAAGTGGGCCACCGTTGGTGAGCCAGCCCCGCTGCCAGACTCCGTCGAGTAGCTCGTAAAGGGCTTCCTTGGGAGGGAGGTAAGGGAGCGTCACGTTGATAGGCTCGACTCCTCCCCCGACTGCGGTAGGTCTACGCTCTGGGATCGTGGTGGTCATCTACGAAAGGGGTTGGGAAGCAGTGACCGCCGCTGGCTGAGAACGCGGGGTAGCGTTGGCGCCTAGACCGGCAGCCGTTTTCTGGTCGGACATTAATTTAGGGTAAGCATCGTAGTAGCCTCGCAGAAAGGTTCGGAGCTTCTTGACCGCTGTCGGTAGACTGAGCATGCAGGCTCGCGCGAATTGCCGGGATGCATCTAAGTAGTTGTTAGCTTCAAAGTCTATTTGGGCGAGATCGCAGCGCGTCCACGATTTTTGGCTCGCGAAACGTCCGACACGTTTGCCGAAAGCTTCTCGGTAAATCGTTAACTCGGAGAGCTTACGATTCAAGTTATCGGCCGAGTGCCAGCCTACCCCCACTGCGACAGTGTTCGAAACGCCGCTTTCGTGCTTACGGTACGCCCCAAGTACGGCGGGAGAATAGTGCGCGTAGCCTCGGGCAGTAGCTAGCAGCTGGATCGCGAAATCGGCGGCGAGCACGGATTCGAACCAAGATGGCAACGGGAGGACGGCTTCACGCAGGAACAACAGGGATGAGGTAGGGATATTGGAGTGACCGCGGCGGGCTACCTCGAAGAGGCTGAGTCGGCCTTCCGTATCTAGATTCTTGAGGAAAGCCTGCCGCTGCGCGAAGTAGGTAGCCTGAGTCGAGTGATTACCCGCCGCGGTGGAGCTAATAATTTCGACATCGTGGAAAGATAGCGATAGGGATGCGTCACCCTCCAGTAAGCGTACCTGACGCCCGAGTTTGTGTGGGTCGATCCAGTAGTCGTCGCCATCGAGCATAGCGATGTACTTCCCGCGACAAGCTTCCAGGTTGGTGATGTTGTTGAGCCGACCGGGCACACCGGGAAGTCGGTGCGGGTGGCAGATCGCCCGGACGGTTCCCGGGTAACGCTCCGCGTATTCCCGGGCGATCTCCGCGGTGCGATCTCCACCTTCTCCGTCTACGCCGACGATGACTTCCAGTTCGAAATCGCCTATTTGGGCTAAGACGGACTCAATAGCCTCCCGAACATAATTCGCGTGTCGGAAGGCTAGAATCGAAACGCTAACGAGGGGCTGGCTGGTAGTTGATTTATTCAGTGCGTTGGGACGATTGTCGGTGGTAGTCACTTCCTTAGAGTTATAAAAGTCCGAAAGTACGGTCCCCCTCCCCTCCATTGCCGGAAGAAAACATATTGTTAGACGGATGAGGTCAGCAACGCACCGTTGTGTTCACTTCGGTCCTGGTTCCCTGACCGTTTGCGATGGCGCTGGACTGGCCCGTAGATTGTACAAGGCGAGCGTTAGGTAGAATGGGCTGCCCGCGATCATATCTTATACTTAGCGATTCACGGGCCAACTTCAAACGGGAGGACCGCTGTGGGGTACCGTCGAGGATCTTTGCGCGTAGGGTAAGCCTCGGTCGTCAAACCTCCGGAGAGGAACCGGCGAGCAGGCAATAGAGCTTATCCTAAGTCATGACACTTCCTTATTCTTATTATGCAAATAAGATTTTCTCCCAACGGCAATATTCTATCCGATGGCAGGGTGGAGGATACGGCAAAACTAGCTTTTAAAACTCTAAAAATAAGACTCCCTGCCGACATCTAAGAACATGCCACTATTGCCAATACAGGGCAGGAAACCCCTGTGTCGCCTTACTTACTCCCCTAGCTTTGCCATCCAATGAAGCGACTTCTCAAGTTCGACATCATTCATCCCGGAGACTACTTGCAACGTAAGCAGCGGGAGTGGACGGACCTCGACCAGCTGAGTTTACCTGCCTACCGCGATCGCCTGAATGCGCTCCGTAGCAACTACAGCGACTACTACACCGAGCCACTCAATCGAACCGGCGAATGGGAAGCGGAGGAGTACTACCTCCTGGATGAAGTCTTCGCGGATAAAGTCGCCCGGGAGGTGATGAGTCCGTTGGCGAGGCTCAGGGCAAAGACCGGCGGCCGCACCCACCGCTACCTCTGGCGGACGTCGCTCGGGTATCAGATGGCCGTAGCCGAAGCCTACATCCGCCACTTCGAGCCCGACGTAATCTTCGCGCGCTCCCAGCCAATTCCCTCCGCGTGGTGGCAGCGATTCCGCCACGACACTCTGCTGGTCGCCCGGCTGTCGGCCCGCTTGCCCCACAAGTGGCACCCCGAGGATTTCGACCTGATCTACACGGACATGGCCGACTTCAAGCATTTTTTCGAACTACACGGCGTAGAAACTATACTCAACCGCCAGGGGTACGACCGGAGGGTAACCGGCGAGCTCACCCCTGCGTCCGGCGACACCAACCTCAGCTTCGTCGGCGGTTTAGGAACGCAAAACTTTCTACAGCGCACTAGATTTCTGGAGGAAATCGCCGATCGGATTCAACTCGATTGGTGGGGATACTGGTGGTCGCACGGGAGTAACGGGCGAACGCTCGACGATTTTCCGGCCCTCCAGCAGGCATTCAAGGGGCCGACTAGCGGCTTAGAGATGTACCAGCTGTTTCGCAATAGATAAGATCAATCTCAACGACTACGTCGATGTGGCGAATGGGAATAACGTAAATCAGCGGATGTTCGAGGTCTTAGGATCGGAAGGCTTCCTGCTTACGAGAGGGTCCGAGATACTTACGAATAATTTTCCGGAAGGGATCTTCGTCACATATGACTCGAGAGAGGACTGTCTAGATAAAATCGACTATTACCTAAAGCACGAAGACGAACGATTGGCTATCGCCCTCGCCGGTAAAAAGTTTGTCCATCAAAATTTCGATTACGAAGATATCGCGCTTTCGTTCGGTAACGACCTCAAGCAAAGACTAGCTAGCTCCGCGAGGTAAGCACCCGATTTGACCCCGGGGCTCACGTAAGTTACCAGCTGATCACCCGCTCTTATGATCACTCTACAGTGCTTCCATTGGAGATATGAACATTTCGAGTAATTCGGACTTGCTGTTGAGTGACGGTCAGTCACCTACAACATCATATAAATCAACGATCCATGGCTAGCTCCGACGCCGAGAAACTGCTTTCGCAAAAACTTGAAGACAATACAGAATGCGGACCCGACGGTAAGCCGCTCGCGCAGGCCGGCAAGCCAGCAACACACCTAGGCGCAGACATGCCCCCCGTCGTAGGCACCGACCCCCACACCACCGGCGCCAACAAAGTGCGCGTCCACGAGAAGCCGCACACCAAAGGCCAGATGAAGCCGTCGAAAGGCAAGAAGGCCGCCAAAGCCGTGGCTGGGGCGGCACTACTGGGTGGCCTGGTCGCAGGCGGCGTAGCGCTCTACAACAACGCCAAAAAGGGCGAGGGCCAAGACGGCAACCCCGACACCCTCGCCGACAGCATCGCCAAGGCACTACCCCACGGCAAGCCCATCAGCGTCTTCGCCAGCGAGCGCATTGCCGCTAAGCCGAGCCAAGTCTACGCCGAGTGGCGTCAGCTCGAGAACCTACCCAAAATCATGGGTCACCTCAAGAACGTCCGCACCTTCGACGACAAGCGGAGCTTCTGGGAGGCGAAAGGTCCTGCGGGTACCTGGCTGAGCTGGAACGCGACCATTACCGAGGACGAGCCGGGTCGGACCCTGGCCTGGAAGTCGGACGAGAACGCGAGCGTACCGAACGAAGGTCGCATCACCTTCAAGGCGCTCGACAAAGGCGAGGCAACCCTACTCGAGGTCAAGCTCACCTACTCTCCCCCCGCCGGTGAGGTGGGCAAGCAGATTGCGGCCGCCTTCGGCGAGAATCCGCAGAAGCAGGTAACGGACGATGTGCGCAAGTTCAAGCGCGAGGTGGAATCGCGCAGCACTTCTGCCTCCTAACGATATCCTGCTTCAGGGTAAGCGTCATACTCTTTTTACGAGAAGCCTTCCCGTGCCGCGGGAAGGCTTCTCCATTTACGGCGAGGCGAGCGCGGCTTCGCGAGCGGGCTCGATCTCGCGGACCAATCCACCGAGTGTACCCCGCTCCTCTTCGGTCAGCGCGCTTAACTTCCCGAGCTTCCGGAGCATCACACCGATGTGCGCCATGACGGTGGGATCGGACGTCCCGTAAGTGGAAAGGTCGCGGACCTGAAGCTTCGCCAAGTAACTCCACGACTGGATACGGACCCAAACTAGGGTTTCGTCCAGGTCGTTCGACAAACATTCCCACTCCCCGATACCGTGCAACTCGACCATCAGGTCCGTCAGGTAGTCGATAGCGCGTAGGGCGGTGCCGGGATCGTTGATGCCCGGACTCAGCACTTTCTGCGCCGACTCGACGGTACGCGTGAGGCCGTGTACGAAGTAGTCGTCCACGTCCTCGACCTGCGAGAACTGGACCATGTTGTCGAGGATCCTCGCCCTTCGATCGTCGAGTCCCCCCGGGTCGATGCGCAGTAGCTCCTCGCCTTTGAGGTAGTGACAGCCGCGGATGGCGGTGACGACGAACCTCGATTCGTGCTTCTTCGCGAAGGCCGGCAGGGCACCCCGGTCGACTCCGGCAAAGAAACCGGATCTCGGGGCGGTATAGACGGACCAGTGGTCGAAGTTTGGGGGGGTATTGGGACTGGCTCCTTCGTTGTGCCGACGCACCCGACCCATCGCCCTGAGCGTGTCCGCGTGGATGTCGCGGAGGATGACCCCGATCTGGATGCTCGAGCTTACGCCGTGAATGAAGTAGATGAACAACACCAGGCAGATGATCCCGAAGATCACCGCGAACGCAACCGACACGCTCGGCGGGGTGCTGTCGTCGACGTTCAGGCCGAGCCCCATCGCGGTAACGATGCTGTAGAGGATAGTCCCGAGGTAGAACCCGAGCACCACCTGGTGTCGTCGACTCCCGACCAGCGACGGCAAGAGACGGGGGGTGAGATTGGACGTCGCGTTGGAAAGCAACACCATCACCATGGGAAAGCTAAATACCATCAGCGAGATCAAGCCCCCGATAAGCGTCGTGAGTAGACTGAAGGATACGCTCCGATCGCTGACCAGCAACCACGGCGCTACCGTCACGAACCCATCGAAAAGCGTGGAGCCCTTGATGTAGCGCATCACGACGGCGAGCGAGACGAAAAGAATCGAAATGAAGGTGGGCCAAAAGGCAATGCTATCGGCAACGTGCCTGAGCTGACCTTCCAGAATGGCGCGGATCCGATCCATAGGGCGTCTGAGGTACGAAAAAGCCGGCTCCCCTTTTCCAGAGAAGCCGGCCAGCTTTCGCCAAAACGAGTCGATAGCGAAGAGGAGCGTCTAGTGAATCGCGCTTCCGTGAGCGGGGGTCGCAGAACCGTTGGAGCTAATGGCGCCTACCGGATTGTCGGTGATGAAGCGCTTTAGGTCCCCGTTAAATTTATCGGGCGTGGTCACGGGTAGTGCGTGCGGTGCACCGTCGTAGTCCAAGATGTGCGCGTGGGGAACGAACTCCCGCATCCGGTGCGCCGAAACTTCCGGGGGCACCACCCCGTCTTTGCTTCCCGAAATCACGAGCGTCGGGATGCTGATCTGACGGAGGTCCTCGCGGAAATCAGTGGCGGCAAACGCCTCCGCGCAGGCCAGCGTGGCCACCGGGCTCGCTTCCATCACCTTGTTGAAGGTAAACCGCTCCCACTCGGAGCTCACGGGGTTGGACAGGAACCCGCTCCCGTAGAAGTCCTTCGCCCAGGTGGCCAAAAACTTCGCCCGATCCTCGCGGAGCCCGTGCCTCATCTGCTGAAATACGTCCGGGTCGACACCCGCTTGATTGTCGCCGCTCCGCTGCAGGTACGGTGTCACGGAGCTAACGAACACGGCTCGCGCGACCCTATCGCCGCCGTACTCGCCGAGGTAACGCGCTACCTCGCCACCGCCCATCGAGAAGCCCACGAGCGTCACGTTGCTCACGTCGAGCCCGTCGAGCAAACGCTTGAGGTCGGAAGCCAGGGTAGTGTAATCGCAGGGACCGAAGGGCTTGCCGGACTTACCGAAGCCGCGGCGATCGTAGCCGATCACGCGGTAGCCCTGGTGCGGTAAGGTGGTCCACTGGTGCTCCCACATGTCGAGCGAGAAGGGCCAGCCGTGAATGAGCACGATCGTTTCGGCACCCGTTCCGTAATCGCGGTAGTAGATGTCGGGTTGTCGCTCGGTCGGCTTCTCGCCGGTGAGGTGGGATAAGTAAGGCATAAGGGGTTGTTTGCCTTATCGTATGAGGATTTACAGGTACTTGTTCGCTTATTGGTACGGACCTTGACCCACTGCCGGGCTTCGGGCGTTACTCGCGAGAACGACACCCATTCAGCTCTAGAAGTCCAGTCAAATGTTCGATAACCTAAAGCGCCGCGTCGATCGCGGTGAAAGCAGCAACCCCCTCATCCGCAGCGTGCAGCGCCGAGCTACCGAGCAAGAACGGCTCGGCAGCCTGGAGGTAGGCCTCGAGCACGTGGCCGAGCAGCCGATGACGGTGGCGGGCGCGGTCAACAAGACGCTCATCCTCACGCTACTCATGCTCGTGACGGCCGCCTACAGTTACTCCAACCCGAGCCCGCTACTGATGTGGGGCGGGGCTATCGGCGGCCTCGTTATGGTCGTGGTAGCGAGCTACAAGCCGAACACCGCCAGTTGGGCCTCCCCGGTCTACGCGCTCTTCGAAGGCCTCTTCGTGGGTGCGGTAAGCGCGATATACGCCTACCAGTTCGACGGAATCGTGCTCCAAGCGATGAGCCTCACGGTTGCCGTGCTGCTGACCATGCTCTTCCTGTACCAAACGGGCATCATCAAGGTCACACAGAAGTTCCGCTCCGGGGTAATGATGGCTACCGGCGCGGTGCTCGTCGTTTACCTGGCGAGCTTCGCGCTCGGCTTCTTCGGCATCAACGTACCCTTCCTGCACGAGGGCGGCCTGATGGGCATCGGTATTTCGTGCGTCGTACTCGCGATCGCCTCGCTCAACCTGCTGCTCGACTTCGACAACTTCGAGCAGGGCGCCGCACACGGCATGCCGCAGAAATACGAGTGGGTGTTCGCGATGGGACTCCTCGTCACCGTGGTGTGGATCTACGTAGAGCTACTCCGTCTACTTAGCCTGCTTTCGCGAGACTAAAGTGCGGATCGTCTCTATCGGTATCTTCAGCGCCAGCTTTTTCGTGCCCGCGCAACTCAGCGCGCAGTTTCTGAAGAAGGTGGTCGACTTTCTCACCGTCGAGCCGAATGCCGCCCGGGCGGCCGAGGACAGTACACTCTACCCCAACAAGCTGGTGGGTACCCCCTTCGTTAACTACCGACCGGAGACAGGCGTGGCCGTGGGGGTAGGCGCCGACTACGTATTCAAAATGCCGAACTCGGGAGGCGCGGACCGCACGCGGACCTCCTCGATCCCGGTAGGTCTAACCTATACGTTCAAGAATTAAATTCTCTTCTATCCCGCGTACTCGATCTTTGCCCCGGACGATAAGTACGCGATCACGGGCACGGCGCAGTTTTCCATCTTCCCGAGGCTCTTTTACGGCGTGGGGCGGGATACGCCCGACCCGGACCCGGGGGAGGTCTACGAGTCGACGCAGTTCATCCTCGAACCCATTATCGCCTGGCGGGTACTGGTACCACGGCTGTTCTTGGGGGGTGGTTTTCGGGTGCGTAGGGTGGGCGGCACGGCGTTAACGCGCGGCAACGAAAGCATCTTCGTCGACAGCGAGATCGACGGCATCGACGGCCACGAGCCCCATCGACGTCGAGCCGTCGATGGGGCTCGTGGCCGCCGCCCGCTACGATACCCGCAACAGCGTACTCAATCCGCAGACCGGCAGCCTGCTCTCGGTTACGGTAGGCGCTTACGATAAAGCGCTCGGCGGAACGAACCAGTTTCAGGTAACCAACTTCGACATCCGTCAGTTCTGGCCGCTCGGTGGGGATGTACGGGACCGAGATACAGACATCTTCGGCGTACAGGGCTGGGGTTACCTCTCCACGGGGTCGGTGCCCCTGGCGGAACTCGCGCAGCTGGGTAGCTCCCAGGTGATGCGCGGGTTTTACCGGGGGCGTTTTGCCGACAGGCACCTACTCGCCGTACAGGGGGAATACCGCCTCAACGTTCCCGGTCCGTTCGGCCTGGCGGGATTCTACGCGCTCGGCGATGTAGAACCCGAGGTTAACGAATTCAGGCTCGGGCGGCTGCGTTCAGCCTACGGTCTGGGGCTCCGGTACGAGGTTGACAAGGAGGAGCGACTGAACCTACGCGTCGACGTGGCCAATACCTCCGAGGGTTTCAACTTCTACATTCAGATCGGGGAGGCTTTCTAACGCGCTACATTCCGGTTTATGTACTACCGTTTTGCGGGGCACACGCCCACAGTGCACCCCCGTGCCTTCGTACATCCACAGGCTACGGTAATCGGTGACGTCGAGATCGGGGCCGACTGCTACATCGGTCCCGGAGCCGCGCTGCGCGGGGATTGGGGCGCGATCCGTATCGCCGCGGGCTGCAACGTGCAGGAGGGGTGCTGCATCCACATGTTCCCGGGCATCACCGTGCGACTGCACCCGAGCGCGCACGTCGGACACGGCGCCGTCATTCACGGGGCCGAGCTCGGGGAGAACGTGTTAATCGGCATGAACGCCGTGATCATGGACGAGGCCGTAATCGGCGCGGGCTCTATCGTGGGCGCGCTGAGTTTCGTCAAAGCGAAAACGCGGGTTCCGCCGCGGAGCCTGGTGGTCGGTAACCCGGCGCGTGTCGTACGTCGGGTGAGCGACGAGCAGCTCGACTGGAAAACCGAAGGTACCGAGCTCTACCAGACCCTGCCCCGAAAATGGCGGGAGGGAGGCCTGGAAGCAACCGAACCGTTGCGCCCCTAAGCTACCGTAACGACCTCCTCCCTACCCTCGTAGATATCCTCTTCGTCGTCTTTGGCTTCTTGGTCGCGGACGAGCAGAAACTCCTGCACGTTCTCCTGGTTGAGCATACCGGCCAGCACTTGCCCGTCGTACACCGGGCACACGGTGGCCTTCTTCTCCATCATGAGCTCGAAGGCCTCCTGCAGGGGCATCCGCATAGCGAGCTCGAGCGGGGGCGCCAGGCTGATATCCTGGATCCGCTGATCGCGGGAGCCGTTGGCGAGCGCGCGCACGATTCCTTCGCGCGTGAGTATCCCGATGACCATATCGTCGATGTCGAACACCAAGAACTCCTTCTCCTGCCCCGAGAGCAGCACGTCGATGGCGGTCTGTAGCTTTTGGTGACCGTAGAAAGGCGTGTAATTGGTCATGACGACATCGGACACGCAGTAGCCCTCGAGAGCGGAGCGCGTGAGGACGCTCCGCGATTCGGCCGTGGCGCCGAGGTACACGAACAGCCCGATGAACACGAGCCAGAAGTTGTAAAAGAAACCGAAGAACACGAACGCGACGGCGAGCATCCGGCCCACACCGGCCGCGAGCCGGGTTGCCTTAGCCCTGTCCCAACGCATGGCGAGCAGGGCGCGCAGTACCCGCCCGCCGTCCATGGGGAAAGCCGGAATGAGGTTGAAGACGACGAGCAGCACGTTGGCCGCCAGCAGATCGCGGGCGAAAAGGCTCGGCGTGAGTGCGACCCCCTCGTTGGCCATCTCCTGCATGTCTACGAACTGACCGCTAGCGACCAAGTAGACGTACAGGCCGGCGGCGATGAGCACGTTGACCGCCGGTCCGGCCAGCGCGACGATCAGCTCTTCCTTCGGCCGCTCGGGCATGTGCTCGAGCTGGGCGATCCCACCGATGGGCAGCATGGTGATGTCGCGCGTGGCGATCCCGAAGCGCCGCGCGGCGAGCGCGTGTCCGAACTCGTGGAGCACGACGCACCCGAAGATGAGTAGCACGAACCCAACGCCCCAGAGCGCGGTAACCACCTGATCGGTTTCCCGGTAGTAGCTGAAGAACATCCACGCGAGCAGGATCAAAAAGGTCCAGTGGACCTTTACGTCGATGCCCGCGATACGGGTGATGCGGTAGGCTCCGCGCATAGGGGGGAATTTGTTTTAGCGAAAGCGAGAAGGTACTTCCGTAAAACCACCTCCCGAGCGCGAGGGTTGCCTGAGCTACGTGGGGCTTTGCGATATTTACCCCACACAGTGTAGTACAACTCTATGGGAAGGGCATTCGAATTTAGGAAGGAACGGAAGATGAAGCGCTGGGCCGGCATGGCGAAGGCCTTTACGCGCATCGGCCGCGAGATATCGATGGCGGTCAAGGAGGGGGGCGAGAACCCCGATTACAACCCGCGGCTGCGCATGGCCATCCAGAACGGCAAGGCGGTCAACATGCCGAAGGCCAACGTCGAGAATGCCATCAAGAAGGCGGCTTCCAAGGAGGCCGAAGATTTCGACGAAGTCATTTACGAAGGCTACGCGCCCCACGGGGTCGCGGTGCTCGTGGAAACGGCGACCAACAACCCGACGCGCACCGTGGCCAACGTGCGCCACGCCTTCTCGAAGAACGGGGGCTCGATGGGGACGAATGGCTCGGTGGAGTACATGTTTCACCGGGTAGGCCAGTTCAAGGTCGAGGACGGCGGTCAGGATTTGGAGGAGCTCGAGCTCGAGCTCATCGACGCCGGACTCGAGGAGGTAAGCAAGGATGAAGACGGGAACCTCTCCTTTCAGGTAGGCTTCGCCGACTACGGCGCCTTCTCGCAGGCGCTCGAAGCGCGCGGGTTGGAGGTGAAGAGTGCGGAGTTGATCCGGATACCGCAGCACACGAAGACACTGAGCGATGAGGAGGCCGAGGAGGTGATCAAGCTGATCGACAAATTGGAGGAGGACGACGACGTAGTGGGGGTCTTTAGCACCATGGACGAGGGCGAGTAAGTGTAAGAGCTTGAATTTTGGGGTAAATGGCGAAGTTTTTGTCCGCGGGATAAGGACCAGCCACCTCGCCCATGCACATTCAGTCCTTTTCGGTAAACAACGCAGCCGAGTTTACCGAAGCACTTTCGGCGGCGCCCGTACCGGGGAGACCCTACACGCTCGCCATCCTCTTCGGCGCTTCGCAACAGGAGATCGGAGCGTATCAGCTCGCTTGCCGGGAAGCGGGCGTGGCGTTGTGCGGGTGTTCTACGGCCGGCGAGATCTACGACGGCGAGTTGCACACCGAGCGAGCGACCGGCCTACTCTTCGACCTCCCCCGCGAGGCCTTCGAGGTATTCTACTCCGAACACCCAGACGCGCTGGTGCGCGCCCGAACCCTCGGTGCTTTCGTGGCGGGAGCCTTCGCGGGGGGTGAGGTATTTATGCTGTCGGGTGGACTCAACGTGGACGGCGAGGCCTTCGTCAGGGATACGTTCGAGAGCGTCGGCAAACCGTTTAAGCTCTTCGGGGGGATGGCGGCCGACGACCTCACGCACGCGGGCACCTCCTGTTTTAGCGAAAGCGGCATAGCCGACCCGGGTACCGTGGCCGTGGTCTTCGACGGGAGTGTCGTGGAGTTACGGTGCGACACTACCTCCGGTTGGCGGGCCGTGGGCATCGAGCACCGAGTGACAAAATCGACGGGCAACCTGCTCCAAGAGATCGACGGCGAACCCGCCCTGCCCTTCTTCCGGCGCTTCCTCGGCGAGGTGGGCAACCCTCGGTTCAGCGGGACGGACGTCTCGACCGCCATCGCGCAGTACCCGCTCGAGGTAGTCCGCGCGGAAGGCAAGGTGTTGCGGGCGCCGGCGGGGGCACTGGAGGAGGAGCAGGCCATGCGGATGTCCGGCGCGATCCACGCCGGAGATCGGTTTCGGTTTAGCATCGCTCCGGGCTTCGAGGTAATCGACCAAACGGTGGCCTACTTCCGGGAGCGCCTGCTCGGGAGGGCAGTCCCCGAAGCGACGATCGTGGTGAGTTGTAAGGGGCGCCATGCCTCCCTCGGGCCGATGCTCGAGGACGAGATCGAGCTCATCCACGAAGCGTTCGGCGGGGTGGCATCGGCCGGTTACCTGAGCTACGGGGAGATCGGCTCTACCGGAGGTGGGGCGAGCACGCTGCACAACGAAACCTGCTGCGTGATCTCCATCCGCTCGCGCGCCACCGCCACCGCCACCGCCACCGCCAACTAAGCGTAACCCGATGGCGGCCCCGACCTACAGAACTGATCCACTCGACAAGCTCGGCGAGCTGCTCACCGAGCCGTGCCTCACCGACGAGGCACGGGAAAGATTGGCCGAAGCCATGGAGGGCATCCGCCGGGAGCGCCGACGCACGGATTTCGTTTTCGAGCGGACCGTTCAGGACAAGCTGATCGCCACGCGCATGTTGGATCGCACGATTCGTGACCTGGAGCACAAATCGGCCGAGCTCGACCGACAACGCCTGGATCTGGCGGAAAACAACCGGAGGCTCGAGCTGGCCAACGACGAGATGCAGTCCTTCATGCACGTCGCTTCGCACGACCTGAAGACGCCCCTACGCAGCATCGGGAGCTTCGCCAACCTGCTGGCGCGCCGTTTCGGCGATGAGCTGTCCGGCGAGGCGGCGGAGTACTTCTCCTACATCAAAACCAACGCGCAGGGCATGAACCGCGTGATCGACGACCTGGTCGCCTACAACCGGGTGGGCGTAGGTGCCCACTTCGAGGAAGTTTGTTTGGACGAGGTAGTCACCGAAGTGCTGCTGGGCTTGAGCTCGGACATCGAACAGGCGGGAGCTAAAATCGAGGTCGCTCCACTGGGGCGGATCGTTACCGCCCGCAGTGCGGTCCGTCAGCTGCTGCAAAACCTGATCGGCAACGCGATCGTGCACCGCCACGATTCGCGCGCGCTCGCGGTTCAGGTGTGGCGCGAGCCGGTCGGGGCGTCCGCGGCGTTGATCGTCGAGGACAACGGGGTGGGCCTCTGCACGAGTTTTGCCGACAAGGTGTTTCAGCCCTTCAAGCGGGTCGGCGATCAGAGTCGGCCCGGCACGGGCATGGGCCTGGCGATCTGCCGCAGGTTAGCGCGCCAACTCGGTGGAGACGTTACGTACGTGGGGGAAGTAGGCGTGGGGACCCGCTTCGAAATTACCTTGGGCGCATGCCCGACCCCCACGTAAAATCTACGGTATCCGACGGAATCGCCACCGTCGAGTTCGCGACCCCCGCGCACAACAGCTTACCCGGCGAGCAACTGCTGCAGCTCACCGACGCGATCGCGTGCTGCGGGCGGGATGCCGCCGTGCGCGTACTCGTACTCCGATCGGGGGGGGAACGCACCTTCTGCGCCGGGGCCTCCTTCGACGAGTTGGTCGCCGTGAGCGACGAGGCGGAGGGACTTACCTTTTTCTCCGGATTCGCCTCGGTAATCAACGCCATGCGGCGCTGCCCGAAGCCCATCATCGGACGCGTACAGGGCAAGGCGGTCGGGGGCGGGGTCGGCCTGGTTGCCGCCTGCGACCTCGCCTTCGCGACGCAGCACGCGAGCGTGAAGCTCTCGGAACTCGCCATCGGCATCGGGCCGTTCGTGATCGGACCGGCCGTGGAGCGCAAGGTGGGGAGTGCGGCGTTCGCCGACCTCAGTTGGCGCGCCGGCGAATGGTTCGACGCCGCTTTCGCAAAACAGCGGGGACTCTACAACGAAATCTACGCCGACGCAGACGAGCTCGATCGAGCCGTTTTAGCGAAAGCGGAGACGATCGCGGGGTTCCACACCGAAGCGGTGCTCGAGGTGAAACGTGTGCTGTGGCAGGGCACTGAGCACTGGGACGAACTGCTCGCCGAGCGTGCGGCGATCAGCGGCCGCCTCGTAACCCGGGAGTTTACGCGCACGATCCTAGCGGAGTTGACCGCGAACCGGTAAACCGCCACCGGTAACGTATACCGAATTGCATACATAATACCCGGTACGCGGACCGAACAAAATGCAGGGTGACGGCGCTCCGGGGGTACAGTGTAACCTTACCTAAAGTATCCCGCATGCAGCTCGTTTTCGTTGGCAATTACCCCCCTCGACTCTGTGGAATCTCGACGTTCACCAAGCACCTGGCCGACGGGATGGTTTCTGCCACCGAAACACGTAAACAGGCTTACGGGTATTCCGTCACCGCGATCAACGACGGGAGCGACTACGCGTACCCGCGGGAGGTCACCCGCACCATCGAGCAGCACAACCGCAAGGAGTACCTGCAGGCTGCCTCTCAGCTCAACCACGGCAACGTCGATGCGGTAGTCATCCAGCACGAGTTCGGAATCTTCGGGGGCGATGCGGGCAGCTTCATCGTCGACTTCGCCGAGCGTTTGCGCAAGCCGTTGATCGTGACGATGCACACGGTACTGCGCCAGCCCGATGCGTACCAGCGGCTCGTCGTGGAGCGGCTCGCGCGCCTCGCGGATCGGCTGGTGGTAATGAGCGACCTCGCGGTGCGCATCCTCCACGAAGTGTACCGGATCCCCTCCGAGCGGATCGCCTGCATCGAGCACGGCGCGCCCGCCTTCGATTACGGCCGACGGGAGGGAGCACGCGGGCGCTTCGGTCTCGGAGACCGCCGTACGCTACTCACCTTCGGACTGCTGGGGCGCGGTAAGGGCATCGAAACCGCGATCGAGGCGCTACCCGCGGTCAAGGAGCTCGATCCCGATTTTCTGTACATCCTACTCGGTAAGACGCACCCCCACGTCGTCAAGCACGAGGGGGAGGCTTACCGCGAATCACTCTGGGCGCGCGTGGAGGAGCTCGGACTCGCCGACAACGTCCGCTTCGCCGACGAATACGTGGACGAGGAGACGCTAGCCGACTACCTGCTCGCGACCGACATCTACGTGATCCCCTACCCGAACGAGGCCCAAATTACCAGCGGCACGCTCGCCTACGCCGTGGGTGCCGGTTGCGCGGTAGTGAGCACGCCTTTCTGGCACGCCAAGGAGCTCCTCGCGGACGACCGTGGAATACTTTTCCCCTTCAACGACAGTAAGCGTCTCGGCGGCTCGCTACGCCAACTTATAGAGGATCCCGAGCTGTTGAAAACGTTGAGAACCAACGCCCTAACACACGGCACACAAGTCACCTGGGCGAACCAAGGGGCGCGGTATCTCGATGTGCTTCGTACCGTGATGGAAGAACACCGCCCCCAACGTAAGCCGATCAGCGAGACGAAGCAGCTGGCTGCGCCCGACCACCAACACATCCTCCGACTGTCCGACGGTACCGGGATGCTCCAACACGCCACCTTCCACCTGCCCAACCGGAAGGAGGGATACTGCCTCGACGACAATGCACGAGCGCTCATCTACGTGGCCCAGGCGTTGGAGGCCGGCGGATCGCCCGCCGAGCTCGAGCCGCTGCTGGACAACTACCTGAGTCTGCTCGAGTATCTCCAGTGCTCCGACGGGCGCTTCCACAACTTCATCGGTTACGACCGCAATTACCTCGACCTCGTAGGTAGCGAGGACAGCTTCGGCCGGGCCGTTTGGTCGCTTTGCTACGTACTGCAGAGCGCGGCGGTCAGTCAGGATCACAAGGAGTACGCCTGGCAGCTCTACCTCAGCGCACGTCCGCACATCGCTAGACTCCGCTCCTTGCGCGCGGTGGCGTTCTGCGTAATCGGCCTCGAGCTGATCTCCCGCTGCGAGCAGTTTAGCGAGGGCGTCAAAGAGCTGATCGCCAGTACGGCCCCCTTCATCACCGAGGAGTACGCGCGGGCGAGCGACAGCGAGTGGGATTGGTTTGAGTCGGTACTCACCTACGGCAACGCCATCTTACCGCTGTCCGTACTGCTCGCGGGCCGGGTGTTGCAGCGCGACGAATACATCGACATCGCGCGTAAAACGACCGCCTTCCTCGAGCGCTACACCTTCGAAGAGCGCATGATCCGACCGATCGGCTGCCACGGCTTCATGCGGCGCGGCGAGGAGCCCAACCGCTACGATCAGCAACCGCTCGACGCGATGGCCATGGTCTACCTCTACGGAGCGTGGTACGACCTGAGCGGCTACGACGGCGACCTACACAAGGCCGTGATCAGCTACGAGTGGTTTACCGGGCGCAACGACGTCGGTTTGCCGCTCTTCAACTCCGAGCGCGGATCCTGTTTCGACGGACTCATGGAGCGGGGGCGCAACAGGAACCAGGGTGCGGAATCTACCCTCGCGTTCTGGCTCGCGAGGTATCGCCTGGCGGAGTTGCTGGAAAAGTCCAATAGCCAGGATAAGGCACACCCGGAGGTAGCGCCCGCCGTCGAGACGCAACGCGGGAGTCGACTCCGGAAGGTGAACGCCGCTTAGGTGACCCACCCAGAGCGCCTGCGTATAGGCGTGATCGCGCCGGTCGCCTGGCGTACCCCGCCGCGTGCCTACGGACCCTGGGAGCAGGTGGCGAGCAACATGACCGAGGGTCTCGTCGCCGCAGGACACGACGTAACCCTTTTCGCGACCGCGGACAGTGTGACCTCCGCCCGACTCGCGGCCGCGGTACCGCGGGGCTACGAAGCCGACAGCACGCAAGACGCGAAGATTTGCGAGTACACCCACCTAGCCCACGTGATGGAGCGTGCGGGCGAGTTCGACGTGCTCCATAACCACTTCGACTTCATGGCGCTGGCTTACAGCCGCCTCGTGGAGACGCCGATGGTCACGACCATCCACGGATTTTCGAGCCCCAAGATCTTACCACTCTACCGGCGTTACGATGACCGGGTTACCTACGTAAGTATCAGCCACTCGGATCGTGATCCCTCGCTGAGCTACGCCGCGACGGTTTACAACGGCATCCGCACGCAGGATTTCCGGTTCGGCGAGACGCCCGGTGGGCACTTGCTTTACTTCGGGCGGATGCACTCCGACAAGGGGCCCGTCGATGCAATCGAAATCGCGAGGGCGAGCGGCCGAAAGCTCGTCATGGCCGGCTTGATACAGGACGCGGGCTACTGGGAGCGGGAGGTACTACCGCAGATCGACGGCGACCGAGTAAAGTACCTGGGCAACGTCGGTCCCGAGCGGAGGCGTGAGGTTTTGGCGCAAGCCTACGCCCTACTCCACCCCATTCACTTCGACGAACCCTTCGGGCTGAGCGTGGCCGAGAGCTTGGCCTCCGGCACCCCGGTAATCGCTTACCGCCGGGGGTCGATGTCCGAACTGATTCGAGACGGCGAAACCGGCTTTCTCGTCCATTCCGTAGCGGAGGCCACGGAGGCCGTCGAGCGCGCGGGGCAGCTCTCGCGGAAGCGATGCCGCGAGCACGCGCTCGAGCACTTCAGCCTCGAGGCCATGGTGCGTGGATACGAGCGGGTCTACGCGGAACTACTCGGATTAGATTCACGATAACAATAGGGTTAAGGTGCAGCTAAATCGGTAGCGTGCGTGCTGCTGAGGCAAAATGTCCGACTACGTTTACAGCGTAATCAACGTTAATCTCCCTCACCTATCCCTTTATGAAACGAGCACTCTTCCTGGTTGCCGCCACTTGTCTCTCCTTGGCTTCCTATGCGCAGACTCGGCAAATAGATTCAGACTTCGGTACGGGCTCACCGCACAGCGTTGGCCTCCAAGCCGGTGTTGGCTGGTTCATCTTTCTGGCGGGTGATGATACCGACGTTACGTTCACGACCAATGACGTGTCCAGGGACTACTCCGTTAACATACTCAGCTCCCCGGCCTTCGGACTTACGTACGATTACCGAATCAACCGTCGGTTTAGCGTCGGCGGCTCGCTCGCGCGCCAACGGATTCAGTTCGGAGAATTCACGTTCGTCAGCGGGGATAACCCACCCGAGGGCGGCGGACCGACGCGGGTGAACATCAACCGAAACTTCGTCAGTGTCCGAGGTTTGGTCTACTACGGTCCGAACCCCCGCTTCGAGATGTACAGTGGCTTGCGCCTCGGGTTCACGGGCTACGGCGTTAAGGCGAAAGGAGTCGACGACGCAACCGAGCTCGAGTCCGATCTCTTCGACAACAGGACCGTCGGCGGCTTCGTGCTACCGCACGTCACCGTCATTCCCTTCGGCTTCCGGGGCTACATCGACGAGCATTTCTACGCGGGTGCGGAGACCATGTTCGGCTCGCCCCACTTTATCGCGGCACAGGTGGGTTACCGCTTTTAGGCGCGTTGGGCTTCGGGCAGGCCCGTCTTGTCGTACTTCACCGGATGCTGGCGTAACTCGTTGAGCAAGACACCCATATCCACCCAGCCGAACCCACTCGCGTAGTCACTTACCGCGTAGGGCAGCAGCAACCGATCGCCGATAATGATGCTGCCGCAGGAGTAAACCACGTTAGGCACGTAGCCGTCGCGCTCCTCTTCGCTCGGGGAGAGCAAGGGGTACGGGAGGCGGTGGGTGACGACGGTCGGATCCTCGAGGTCGAGCATCACCACCCCCATCCGGTAGGTCCGCATCGGCCCCACCCCGTGGGTGATGAGCAGCCACCCGTCTTCGGTTTCGACGGGGCTACCGCAGTTGCCCATCTGCACAAACTCCCAGGGGTACTTCGGGCCCATCAGCAGCTTTGGCTCCTCCCAGATCGTGAGGCTGTCGGACTCGAGGATGTAGTTATTGACCCCGTCGAGCCGCGCGAGCATCATGTACTTGCCGTTGACTTTCCGCGGGAAGAGCGCGAGGTTCTTGTTGCTCGCCCCGTCGCCGTACATCGGGCGAATCTGGAAGTGGTAGAAGTCGCGCGTCTCGACCAGCTTAGGCAGAATCGTGAAGCCGTCGTAGGCGGTGTACGTCGCGTAATAGGTGATCTCACCGTTCTCTTCCTCGAAGCGCACGAAACGAGCGTCCTCGATGCCGCGACTCTCCCATTCGGAAATCGGCAGGATGACGCGCTCCGAGAGGTCGGTGTCCTTCGAGAAGACAATGTCGTGGTGCGTGTCCGCCAACCACAGTACCTCCTGCAGCTCGGTCTCCTCGATGTTGTACTCGCCGACACCGTGCAGCGCCTGCGCCAATCGAATCTTCAGCTCGTCGTGCGTGAACACCTCCGGCAGATCGTGGACCACCGCCGAACAGCTTTCCGACAGCGAGGTCATCTCCTTCAGCTTGCGCAAAAACTCGTTGCGGCGGTACTCGTGATCCCGCACGATGCGCGCCTCCTCGATGCGATCGCCGATCGGATCCAGCTCGATGTTGCCGAGCGTATCCACCACCAGGCTACGAAACTCGAGGGAGCTGAGGTGACCCTCTCCCGTAGCGCGCAGGCTGATGAAGATGCGCGTCTCGTCGGGCAGCAAGCCACTCTGGTCGGGCGCCAACACCGCCGACGGATTGAAGAAGGCCGCCGCTTCGATGGAGAACTCCTTGGTGAAGTAGGCCCCCAGTAGCAAACGCCGGTTTTCGGTAATGTCCTCGATCGGTTTATCGTGCTGCAAGAGTGCGGGCTCGATGTAGTTGTAGTGCTTGCGGAAGATGTTGGATACATCGCGGTGCCGGCGGGCGAAGCGCCGCAGGATGTGCTGCAACTCCCCCAGGCCGCCTCCTCGTCCATGGCGAGGATAAAGTCGGCCAGTGTAAGGGTGCGCGCCGCCGAATTGTAGAAGAATCGCGCCACGACGCGCTTGACATCGGGGTAGATTTGGAGCGGTGAGCGCTCGACGGGTACGATCATAGTTGCTGCGAATGTAGGGGCGTCTTGGCGCTGTACGCTCAGCGGGGTCGGAGCTACCCGACTCTCCTGCGAACCATCGTCAGGATCACCGCTACGCCGATGACCTCGCTCTCTCGCTCCTCGTCCGGGATTTCGCTTTGGTCGCGCCCGGCGACCTCCACGTCGTAAATCTCGACGCGCCAGCGCACGATGCCCCGGGGGATGTCGTCGGGCTCACGCAGCTCCTGAAAGGTCTTGTCGAGCAGCGTCAGGCGTACACCGAGCGTGGTCCCCACGTACACCGGTTTCGTAAACCGACAGGTATCGATGCCGTAGTTGAGCAACACGGGGCCTTTCTTCGCCCACACAAACAGTCCGGCGGCCTTCGACAGCAAGTAGTAGCCGTGGGCTACGCGGCCTTCGAAAAGGGTATCGCCGAGGCTCGTCTCGTCGACGTGGGCGTAGAAACGATCGCCGGTTAGGTTGGCGAAATTGACGATATCGGCCTCGGTCACCGTGTGGTTTGCCGTGGTGTAGGAGTCGCCGACCCGTAACTCGTCGAAGTATTTGGCGAAGGGGTGCACCGCCCCCTCGCGCACCTCGGCGCCCGCTTGGTACTGCTGCGTGACGGCGGTCACCATGTTGGGGCTGCCCTGCACGGCGGTGCGCTGCATGTAGTGCTCGACGCCGCGCACGCCCCCCAATTCCTGTCCGCCCCCGGCACGACCCGGCCCACCGTGTACGAGCAGCGGCATCGGGCTGCCGTGACCGGTGCTCTCCTCGGCCTCCCGGTTGAGCACGTGCACCCGACCGTTGTAGGCCGCAACCCCGTAAGTGAACTCACGCGCGGTCTTCGGTTCGTGGGTAACGATCGTCGTAACCAGGGAGCCTTTGCCCAGGGCGGTGAGCGCGACGGCCTCGTCGAGGTCGGCGTAGGGCATGAGCGTGACGACCGGTCCGAAGGCCTCGATCTCGTGGGAGGCCAAGCCTCGGGTCGGGTGGGGATTCAGGAGTACGGTGGGCGCGTAAAAGGCGCCCTTTTCAGCGTCGGCGTCGCTGAGTTGGAGCCGGTCGGGGCCACCGATCACGATCTCGCTCACTTTACCGAGGCTGTCCAACGCCGACTCGAATTTGGCCAGCTGTCCGCGATTCACGAGCGCGCCCATGCGTACGCCCCTGCTGCGTGGGTTGCCGACCGTCGTTTTGGCGAAAGCCTGTCCGAGGGCGATCTGCACCTCTTCGACGAGGGCTTCGGGGACCAGCAGACGGCGGATCGCGGTGCATTTCTGCCCGGTTTTGGCGGTGACCTCCCGCCGTACCTCCCGGATGAACAGGTCGAACTCGGGCGTGCCGGGCGCGGCGTCCGGACCGAGTACGGCCGCATTGAGACTGTCGGCCTCCATGTTGAACGGGACGCTCTCGGCGTTGATCCGCGGGTGGGCGCGCAGCTGGCGGCCCGTGCTCGCCGAGCCGGTGAACGTGACCACGTCCTGGTGCATCACGTGGTCGAGGATGCCCCGCCCGGTACCGCCGATGTACTGCAGGGCGCCTTGCGGCAAAACTCCGGACGCGAGGATGTCGCGGACGACCAGCTCCGTGAGGAAGCTGGTCATCTCGGAGGCCTTGACGATGGCCGGCATACCCCCGAGCCACGTCGCGCTCAGCTTCTCGAGCATGCCCCACACGGGAAAGTTGAAGGCATTGATGTGGATAGCGACCCCGCGCTTGGGCGAGAGGAGGTGATGCCCTAGGAAGGTGCCCCGCTTACTGAGCTTCACGGTATCGCCCTCGACGTGGAAGGGTTGGTCGGCGAACTGGCGCCGCAGGCTGGCGTAGGCGAAGAGCGTACCGATACCCCCGTCGATATCTACCCAAGAATCCGCGCGCGTGGCGCCGGTGCGGTAGCTGAGCTCGTAGTAGGCGGCTTTGCGCTCCTCCAGGTAGAGGGCCAGTGCTTTGAGCATACGCCCCCGCGCGGGGGTGGTCATGGCGCGCAGCGCGGGGCCGCCGGTCTCGCGGGCGTAGGCGAGCACCTTCTCGTAGTCGCGTTCCCCGTCGCCAACGGTGGCCACGAGGCTTCCGTCTACGGCGTCGTACTGCGCGAGGCCGTGGCCGTCGTGCGGTTGCCAGCTGCCGTGGAGGTAATCTGCGCCTTTCAAATGGGGGGTGTTTTAGCGGAAGCGGTTACCTGACCTCGACGAGTTCGACCTCGAAGCGTAGGACGGAGAAGGGGGGGATTGTACCCGTACCGGCCGCCCCGTAGCCGAGTTCATAGGGGACAAACAGAGTCATGCTACCCCCTTTGCCGATGAGCTGTAGCCCTTCGGTCCAGCCTCTGATTACATTATTCAGGAAAAACGAGCGGGGCGCTCCATTGCTGGAATCGAATTGTTCGCCACTGAGGAATGTACCCCTGTAAATTGCTTCCACTTCCGAGGTGCGCGTCGGCTTATCGTCGGCATCGCCCGGCTCGTGGATGATGTAGGTGAGTCCGCTGGCCGTGGTACTCGCGCTGTCTATGCCCTCCTCCCGGAGGTAGCTCTCGATGATTTCGGCGCTGTTCGGCGTGAAGCCGATAAAATCGACGTCGAATACGACGACGCTGTTAGGAGGTACGGGTGGGCTCCCCCCACTGCCGTAGGCGAGCCGCGGTGGGCTGATTAATTTAATTTTGCCACCCGGTCCGATGAGCTGCATACCTTCCTGGAAGGCGGGAAGTATACCGCGTAGTATACTGTAACTTGGCGTAGTCCCGGCATTCGGGGGTGATACCTCCGTCCCGTCGGTCAACTTGGACGTAAACGTAAAAGCGACTAAAGAGTCGAGTGCGGCTCGTTCGGAGCTACCCGGCTCCTCGATAACGTAGTACAGTCCGGAAGCCGTGCGCTGAGCGTCCGTTATGCCGTTGGCCGTTAAATGGGCTTCGATCACCGGTTCGGCGTCGAAGGGTACCGCAGCGTCTTCGTCCTTGGCGCAGCCGAGCAGACTGTACACGGCTATGGTCATAAACGTACGTAGCGCTGTTCTCATGGTGCGAATTAAGGGTAGATGCAGGTAGCACGCGGCGGCGTACTACTCAAAGTCGACGAGTTCGACTTCGAAAACGAGTACACTCTCCGATGCGATGCCTGTACCCGGGGGCGGATTAGAGCCGTAGGCCAAGTTTGGCGGGGCGAGCAGGGTGATCTTCCCGCCGCGACCAATCAAGGGGATCCCTTCCTGCCAGGCCGGGATGAGCTGCCTGAGCGAAAAGGTGCGCGGTTCTCCTTCCGTTTCGTCGAAGACGTGCCCGTCTACCAACTGACCGGTATAATGGATGGTTACCTCGCTGTCCACGGTCGGATGCTCGTCCCCGCCGGGCTCCTCGATCCGGTAGATGAGCCCGGTGGAAGTCGTGGTCTCGCCCGTGATCCCCCGGTCGGAGAGGTAACGTTCGATCTGCTGTCCGGGACCGCCCAGCTCGTGTGGCGCCTCGCTCGCGCTCCCGCACCCGGTAAAGGTCAGAAGGGCGCAAAGTGGTAGCGCGGAGACTATGTTCGTAGCTAGGGTCATATGGATGACCAACAGGTCGGCGTTCCATGCTGTTTTGATCCGATACGCTAGGCACCGGCTTCGTGCGTTCGTCCCGGTTATATTCCTCATTCTCTTCGTTGCCTCTTGATCTATCCAGCTTCTCTCTTCGTAGCTCAGGGTCCGCTGTTCGGCGGGGCCCGGCGCGTGTGGCTAACCTGCGCGCTGCTGCTGAGCTTCCTAGCCGCCAATTCGGCGCAGGGCGGCCAGCTCACCGTACGGCTCGAGACCGAAGAGCTCGTCGTTTGCGAAGGGCAGCCCGTGACCTTGGTTAGCAGCGTATCCGGCGGTATACCCAGCACGTACGAGTACGCCTGGACCGGGAGGAACTCGAATACCGGTGAGCTGTTCGTCCCGAGCCTCGTCGCTGCGACCGACTTCGCGTTAACGGTCACGGACGCCACCGGCCGCTCGGGTTCCGCGCGGATCACCCTTACCCCCCGGGCGAGTACGCGGATCACTACGCCCGACCAAACGATCTGCGGCTCGTTGGATCCGTTCGACCTGGAGGTCGACAAGGACGAAAGAGGACGCTGGTTCGCGAGGGGGATGGAGCGGCCCTTCGATCGTTTCGACCCGAGCTACCTGGCCGCAAACGCTAAGGAGGGTGACGACCAAGTTATCTACCTCGCGCCCAGCGGGTGTCGGGACACGATAACGATCTCCATCACGCCGCTCGACATCGGTTTCGACGATGCGGCCTGCCCGGATACCCCGCCCTTCAAAGTTTCCGGAGGTTTGCCGGAAGGTGGACAGTGGACCTCCGAGGACGGCGTAATCACGCCCGACGGCATGTTCGATCCCGCGGTAGGCGTCGGCAGCTACGATGTGGACTACACCGGGCCGAACGGTTGTCTTGGAACCAAAACGGTCAACATTGGCCTCATCGAGCAGATAGCGGATGAAACCGTTTGCGAAAGCGCCGATCGTATCGACCTGGTCGGTAAGCCGGCCGGCGGGCGCTGGTCCGGTCAGGGGATCACGAACTCCGGGCGGGGATACTTCGACCCCGGGGTGGCCGGTCCCGGGGTGCATACCCTCAGCTATACGGTTAGAGGCTGTGTTATCAGTGAGGCGACTTACACCGTGGGCGAAATTGAGGCCGGCCCCGATTTTACTTCTTGTCCTTCGCAAGCTCCGTTCAACCTAACGGAAGCCCGACCCGCTACCGGAGGTACGTGGAGAGGCTCGGGGATCGCCGACCCTACCGCCGGACTCTACGATCCGGCGGTAGGAAAATACGGAGACACGCTCTTTTACGAAACGGCCGGGGGGTGTACCGACTTTCGGATCGCTTACAACCTAGCTACTTTCGCCCGCCCGCGGCAGGATACGACCATCAATTGCATCGGCGATCCCTCGATTACGTTGAGTGATTTCCGACAGCTTCCGAAATTCCCACAGGACGGGGTTTGGAGCGGGGTCGGACTCTCCGTTACGGAAGACACCGTGAGGTTCGTGCCCGAGCTCGCGGGCCGGGGGGTCCACACGCTCACCTACACCGCCAACGAATGCTCGGCAGACGTAATCGTGCGGGTGGGGACCTCGCCCGGGTGGGCGGGAGACACCGTCTGCGTCGATGCCTCCAGTCGACTCCTCGCGAGTACGCCCCCCGCCGAATTTTGGGTCGGCGACGGCATCACCGACTTCGGGTCCGGCGAGTTCGACGCCCGACTCGCCGGCCTCGGTACGCATACCATCAAGGCCGCCACTTACGAGGGCTGCGAGCGGGATCGCGACATCGTCGTCGTGGAACCGGAGCCCATCGACTTTCTCCCCCCGGGCGACTCGGTCTGCTTCAGCACGGCCGGCCTCGATCTCGGTATCGACGCACGCAGAGTCACGATCTCGAGTGGAGCGGGCGATCAGCTTGCGCCAAAACCGGTCACGGCCAACTTCGGAGTCGGTTCGCAGACGATCACGCTCGAAAAGGATGAATACGGTTGCCCGCTCAGCGAGACCATCGACTTCGTAGTCAGAGAACCACTCGGCGTAACGGCCGCCGCCGTCGACCCCTTTTATTGCTATCAGGCGGAGGTAGATTTGGAGGTCTCCGCGAGCGGTGGCGTCGCGGACGACTACCGGGTGAGCTGGTCCGACGACAGAAGGGTCGAGGACCTCACGCGCACGAAGACGCTCTACAATCCGACTACCGTGACCGCAAGGCTCGGCGACGGTTGCAGCGACCCGGTGAGCGTGAAATTCGACCTCAACGTCGGCCCCCCGATCCGCGCGGACATCGAGGCGGGACCTGAGGTTTGCTTCGGGCAGGTCAACTACGCGATGATCTCCCCGGCCGACTCAATCGACTTCACCGCGACGTGGTCTATCCCCGGTGAAGCCCCGTTCGTCGGCGATGAGTACGTCGGCCTAGCCGGCGACTACGCGGTAACGCTGACGGAGGAAGATTCCGGATGCGAGGTCGATACCACCGTTACCCTACCCTACTTCGCCGAGCTCGTACCCAATTTCACCGTTGAGCCGGCAACCGCTCTGGATGTCGGTGGGTCCGACTGTATTTCGATCTACGATACCTCCCTCACGCTCATCAACAACAGCGCTGGCGCCCGACGCGGGGTTTGGCGCTTGTCGGACGGTACGGGCGTGGAATTCTTCCCGGACCGAGACGCGAAGCTTCGACTTACGGAGGCCGGTACCTACTGGGTTACCCTCGACATCGGGAACGGTCAGAATTGCGTAGCGCGCAACAGTGTACAGATCTGTGCCACCGATCCGGAACAGATGTATTTCCCGAATGCGTTTACCCCGAACGGGGACGGCAAGAACGACGCGTACCAAATCGCCGGACTCGGCGTCGACGATATCGAGTGGATGATTTTCGACCGCTGGGGCGCGGTCGTCTACCGCAGCGACACGTTCGACAGCGGTTGGGACGGCAACGACCAGGGCAGCGGCCGGGCCAGCCCCCCCGGGGTTTACACCCTGCAGGCCAGCTACGAGAGCGCCGGCGGCGGCAGTCGGGTCCGCTCGGCAACGCTTACCCTGATCCGGTAGCCCAAACGCCACTGGCGAACACGTACTTTGTGGCCCCCTAACCACGTCAAGATGTCCGCTACTCCCGCACCCGTCGAACTGATTACCCAACATGCGTTCCTACGCGAGCTAGGACTCGAGAGCGATAACCCCGGGACTTGGATCGGCGCTCGGACCCTCGGTGGGGGGACATCCCTCCTGAGCGTCAGTCCGGTCGACGGAACCCCGATCGCCACGGTCGGCCAGACCGACGAGCGACGGTACGAAGAAGTGGTACGGACCGCACAACGCGATTTTCCTACCTGGAGAGCGCTCCCCGCCCCGCGACGCGGCGAAATCGTACGGCAGTACGGCAACAAGCTGCGCGAACACAAAGACGCGCTCGGTCGCCTCGTGAGTTACGAGATGGGCAAGAGCCTCCAGGAGGGTTGGGGGGAAGTGCAGGAGATGATCGACATCTGCGATTTCGCCGTCGGACTTTCGCGCCAACTCTACGGCCTGCAGATGCACTCCGAACGCGAGCACCACCGCATGTTCGAGCAGTACCACCCGCTCGGAGTGGTAGGGATCATCTCGGCCTTCAACTTCCCGGTTGCCGTGTGGAGCTGGAACGCGATGATCGCCCTGGTGTGCGGGGACGTCTGCGTGTGGAAACCATCGGAGAAAACCCCGCTCTGCGGGGTCGCCTGTCAGAAGTTGTTCGCCGATGTCATGGTGGACAACGATTTGCCGGAAGGCATCAGCTGCCTGATCAACGGCGACTACCGCGTGGGCGAATACTTAACCAAAGACGCGCGCGTCCCGCTCGTCTCCGCCACCGGCTCCACGCGGATGGGTAAGAAGGTGGGCGCTGTAGTCGCCGAGCGCATGGGCAAAACGCTGCTCGAGCTCGGCGGCAACAACGCCATCATCGTCACTCCCTCCTGCGATTTGAAGGTGGTGGTTACCGGGGCCGTCTTCGGCGCGGTCGGGACCTGCGGACAGCGTTGCACCAGCACCCGGCGGCTCATCGTGCACGAGAGCGTGTACGACAAAGTGCGCGATGCCCTCGTGAGCGCCTACGGCCAACTTCGCATCGGCGATCCGCTCGATACGCACAACCACGTCGGCCCGCTCATCGACCGAGCTTCGGTGGAGGCCTACGAGGCGGCCATCGCGACGGCCCGGGAAGCAGGTGCGGAGTTCGTGGTCGAGGGCGGCCGGCTCGAGGGGGAAGGCTACGAGAGCGGCTGCTACGTGCGGCCCTGCATCGCCGAGGTGAGCGAGCAGTTCCCTATTGTCCGCCAAGAAACGTTCGCTCCGATCTTGTACGTCCTCAAGTACGCGGAGCTCGACGAGGCCATCGCCCTCCAGAACGATGTACCCCAAGGACTGTCGAGCGCCATCATGACGACCGACTTGCGCGAGGCCGAGCGCTTCCTCTCGGCTGCGGGAAGCGACTGCGGCATCGCGAACGTCAACATCGGCACCTCCGGGGCGGAAATCGGCGGGGCGTTCGGGGGCGAAAAAGAAACCGGTGGCGGGCGCGAAAGCGGCTCCGACAGCTGGAAAGCCTACATGCGCAGGCAAACGAATACGATCAACTACGGACGCGACGTGCCGTTGGCGCAGGGGATCGAGTTCGACCTCTAATCGTTGAGCGGGTGCCGCGCGGCGCGGCGCTGCGCGTAACGGCTACTCCGGCGCCTAACCGCCGCCCAGGCCCAGGTGCGGTGACCGATATCGCCCCCGAGAAGCAGCGACCAGCCCACCAGGAAGCAGGCGTTTCGCACGACCTCAATGGCGTCGGCGTGCACCGCGAAGAAATTGCGGACCACGAGTACCTCCACGGCGATGATGCAGGCGGCGGCTAAAAAGAGCACGATGCTGAGGGCCCGCCCCCGCGAAACCCAGGCGTTCGGGCGTTGGTACAACGCTTTCTCGAGGAGCATCGCGGCCTGATTAAAATGCGGGTAAAGCCGCAGCAGCTGATCGCATACGAATACACACTCCTCGTAGCGCATCAGGTGGTACAGGCTCCCGGCCCGCCGAAACAGGAGCGCGCGGTAAGCGTCTTCGTGACCTACCCAGCGCAGGTCTTCCGAGATGACGAGCGCCAACAGCTCGTCGCTCAAAGTCACTACCTCGGCGAAACCCTCGGTCTCGTAGAGGGCCGCCACGTAGGCATATTTGAGGTCGAAGTACTCACGTAGCTCGAGGTGCGGGATATCACTCGAGTGGTCCTCGACGAAACGGAGGATCGTACGGTAGCTGTCCGCGTCGATCTCCTTGAAGGTGCGGTAAAGCTGGCTCGTGTACGTGGTAGTTTCGGACATCTCTTGCGCTTCGCGTCAGTCTACGGGGTTCAGGGGATAAATCAGAGGAGCACTCGGACTGGCGTCGGCCGCCAACGGGAGTGCGTGTAGCCCGACGAGGTATAACCCCTGGGCCAGAGGCTGGTTTAGTCGTGCGAGTTCGGTGATGGTAGCCCGGGTACGTGGAGTATTTGGGTACTGCCAGTACGCGTGGTGCCCCGCCAGCTCCCCACCGTCCCGCTCTCGATCCACCGAGAAAAGATCTGTAATCAGGTGCACTACGCCGCGTTCGGCGAGCCACCCGAGGTCTGATGCCTGAAAGTAAGGAGGATCTGTACCAGTTCGGTTCTCGTCGGCGGCATCTTTGCCCAGAATGCGTAAAATTACCCCAGGTGTGTTAGGTGGGTTTTGGCGTAAGCCCGTGCAATCGACTACCCTACCGCGCGCGGGTGCCGCTTCCGCAAAACTTAGGTCGTAGAGCCGGGCCACGAATGGAGCGACCGGTAGTACGTCGAGAATCGTGTGCGCTTCCCAATCCGGGGCGACGTGAGCGAATGTCTCGGTGTGCGTGGCGTTCCCGTGCAAATTGATTCGGAGATCCATGAAGTTCACGGGCGCCCCCTCGCGTACGCTCCCCACCCACGCCCCGACCCGAACGGGCTCCAGGGTAAGCGCCGGTGCAGACCAGGCGCGGGTGCTTTCCGGTCCGGGTTTTAGCGGAAGCGCGATGGAGATGGGCCGCCCCAGGTCGGCGGTGTAGGTGCGGCCCGCGTGCACGAGGGAGACTTGCATGCCGCGAAGTACGCTAGTGGTTGCGGGCATCGAGGCCCCAACCGAGCTTGCCGCGGATAGTACCGAGGAAGCTGCGGTCGCGGAGCCGAACCAACCGCGTCGGGAAACCGCACTTACGGATAGCCAACGGCGCCTCCCGCTCGTCGATGATCTGGTGCCGGGAATCGAGCGTACAGAGGAAATTCTCGGAGCGGCCCTCCACCTCGAAGGAGATGACCGAGTTGTCGGAGATCACGATGGGGCGCACGTTGAGGTTGTGCGGCGCCACCGGCGTGATTACGAAGTTGCCCGACCCGGGGAACACGATTGGGCCACCGCAGCTGAGGCTGTAACCCGTGCTTCCGGTCGGCGTGCACACGATGAGCCCGTCGGCCCAGTAGGAGTTTAGGTAGTCGCCGTTTACGTAGGTGTGGATGGTGATCATCGAGCTCGTGTCCCGCTTCAGGAGCGTGAAGTCGTTCAGGGCGAAGGGCAGCTCACCGAAGAGCGCCGTACTCGATTCGAGCTGAAGCATCTCGCGCTCTTCGATCTCGTAGTAGTGCGAGCGCAGTAACGAGATGGTCTCGGCGATGCGCCCCTTCTCGATGCTCGCGAGAAACCCGAGTCGCCCGAGGTTGATCCCGACGATCGGGACTACGTTGTCGCGAATCAGCGTAGTCGCATTCAGGATGGTGCCGTCGCCCCCGAGCGTGATCACGAAATCGAAGCGCTTGACCTTGAAGTCCAGGTACCCCTCGAAAGATCCGACCGGTCCGGCGAACGTGACCCCGGCGGCGCGTACCTGCGCGAGGTAAGGTGCGTGTACGTACGCACTCACGCGGGCCGCGGCCAACGCATCGAAGAGCGTCTGCACGTACTCCTCGTCTTCGGGCTTGAGCACCTGGCTGTAAATGGCTACCTGCACGGCGCAAGGTTAGCCCCTTTCCTAAAGTCCGACCGCATAGCTCAGGTACCCCCCCCAACTGCCAAGTTCGTTGCGGGTCAGCTCGAAGCGGATGGCCGAGCCGTAGTAGAAAACCAAATCCGCGCCAACGCCGTAAGAGCCGAGGATTCGGTTGCCGAGCAGGTTGCCGGGCGTTTCGTACGGGTCGTGGACGCCGCCGAGGTCCCCGTGCGCCGTTAAAAACAGGCGGGTGGGAACCTCGCGCAAGCGTCGGACGGGCATCCACGGAAAGCGGAGGTCCTTCTCGAAGGTCTTCACCCGCAGCGTGTTCCGTAGGTAGGCGTAGTCGAGCCCGTCGATCACGTAGTACTGGTAGCCCCGCAGGAAGTCGCTCCCGAACCCGAGCGCCTCGCGGTTGAAGTACGGTACCGGGGTACGCACCAAGTCTGTTTTCACCTTACCGTTCAGCGACAGGTAGATAGGTCCACCCAACGCGGCGTAGTACGTGTACCGCAGAGACGTATTCAACCGGTTTACGTCGTCTCCGCTCCCGAGGCCCTCCTTGGCGATGGTGAAGGCGAGGAGGTGACCGCGCAGCGGGTAGGGCCGCACGTCGCGGCGATCCCAATTTAGCTCGTAGCTGAGCGACCAGTACCGCTGAGACGTTCTTCCCTCGCCGAAGAACTCGGTGTTGATCGATAGGGCCAGGGTGGAGTCGGCTTTGTTCGTGTGTCGGTTCAGCCGCACCCGGTGGACCGTGTTCAGGCCGGGTCGAACGACGATGCCCCCGCCGAAGCGCCGCCGCCGCAGTACGTTGGCCGTATCCACCTTGTAAAACTCCTGCTGCCCGTCCTCGGTGTAGGCCCACCACTCCCGGTTACGGTCCACGAGCGCCGTCACCTCCAACCCGAAAATACGCTCCTTGTCCACGAAGGGGATCTCGTAGTTGAGTTGGAAGGTGCGCGTGTAGCCGCCCTGCACGAAGAAAGTTAGTCGATCGGCCCGGCCCGTCAGGTTGGCGTGCCGCAACCGCAGACCGTAGTTGATGCGATCGAGCGACGCGTTTTGCTCCTGTACCCAAACGTTGAAGTTGCGGTCGGCCAGGTCGAAGTCCACCTGCGGATACGCGTACCATTTCTCGCGTACGCGCACGCCGATCGTGACGCCTCGACGGGCCGTGTCGATCGCCGTTACGCTCAACCGGGCTTCGTTAAACAGCCCCGAATTCAACAGGCGCCGGCGCTCCAGACGGAGCAGTTCCGGGAGTTCGGCGAAGAAGATCGTATCGCCGGCCGCCAGACCGAGCTCCCGCAGTACGTAGTTGCGCCGCGTCTTGCGGTTTCCCTCCAGGATCAGATCCTCGAGGATAGCGTAGCCCGTGTCCGGTACTACGATACCCCGCTGAGCGAGAGCCGCTTGCGCTAAAACCAGACACAGCAACAGAATAGATCCGGGTACGAGCACCCCGGGAAGTCGATAGGGGGCGAACCTGCTTTGAGTAAGCGTACGAATCAGACGTCGAGGTATTTGAGCAGCGCATCGTAGCGCTCACGCAAGGTGTCTATAGCGACACCCTCGTTAAAGGTAGCTTGTACCTCGTACCCGAATCGTTCGTAGGTCGACAAAATACTCTGGACTTGCTCTCGGTTGACTTTTATCGTCACTTGCAGCAAGGAACCGTCGCCGGCCGACTCCACGAAGGAGCTTAGGATCGTGGCGTTCTCGGATTCCGCGATGCGGGCAATCTCCGCCAGGGAGTAGTCGCGGCGCTGTACTTCGAGGATTATGATGCTCCCGCTCTCGGTGAAGGTCGCCGTACGGGCGTAGTACCCGAGCAGCTCATTGGCCGTGATGAGGCCGTCGTAATTCCCCTCCCGATCCACCACGGGTACCGCGGTGAGATCGTACTCGGCTACCAGGCGCATGACCTCGTAGAGGTGATCCTGTTGGCGCGCCTGGGCGTGGGGGAGCGAAAGGCTGTAGCTACCGATGGCGGCTCCCGGATCGTTTTCGAGGATATCGTCTTCGCTCAGTAAGCCGAGCAGTTCGCGATCGTTTACGATCGGCAAATGCTGGACGAAGAAATCGTGCATAACCTCGAGGGCGTCATTGCCCGAGTCCGAGGTGCGCAGCGGCACGATTTCGTTGGATATGAGTTCGGCGGCAATCATTGGCGCGGTGAATATCGCCGTGCGGGACTTGGTTAACGTAACAATCGACGTTTCTCGCGCGAGAATTCCTCGTCGTCGAGTAAACCTCGCTCGCGTAAACGCCCGAGCTGTTCGAGTTGGTCGAGCAAATTTGGCCCGGACGGGGGCAGCGCCGCAACTTTCTCCCGTTCGGCGAACCCCGCACCCCGACGTTCGGCGTAGTTCGGGCGTGTCCGCAGCCAGGCGAAGCCGGGATCGGATTGGACCAACTCCAAGTTCGCGGCCTTCAGCTGAACGGCCCGACGAAGGTGGCGGTAGGCGTTTGGCTCGTCTTCGAGCAAAGAGTAACAGCGCGCCGCGTACACCCGCGAGGAGCCGTCGGAAAGCTCCATGTCGAGCGCCTCCTCGTACAGGTCGGCGGCGCCCTGGTAGTCGAAGTTGGCGAACGCATCGCTGGCGGCGATCAAAATTTTCCGCCGCGCTTTCGAAGAGATCACCCGTGGGTTTGCGGCTACCCGGCCAGTGAGGTAGCGCCCCTTCACCTCATCCACTTCGTCGTCGTCTTCCTCGTCCGTCTCGAGGTAGCGATCGGCAAACTCCTCGTCGCTCATCCTCCAGAAGCGATACGCCTCGTAGTAACCGACCCCGGCGGCGAGCGTCGCCCAGGGCAAGCCTTCGAAACCGGGCATGTAGAGTCCCGCGGCCGAGCTGACCACGAATAGAAAAATGAAGATCAGTCCGTAGTACCACTGCCCGAGCGTGAAGCGATGCACACCTACGTAACCGAGGAACAAAGCGAAGGCGATGGCCATGCGGCGGCGACCGGCAGGCCCGCGGTGCCGCTTCGGGCGGTAACGATTCCCACTTCGACCTCGTCGGTTCCTTCCCATACGGTTTTAAAGCTACGGTTGGGCGTAACCCGATTCATGTCACTAACGACAGAACCGCTGGTTTGATCGGCGAACGTAGCCGCGGCTCACCAAAAACGCGTAGTTAGCACCGTTACGTCGTCGCTCAGATCGGCCGTTTGCCGAAAGGCCTCGAGTTCGAGCAGCAGGGCCATATTGAGCTCTTTGGCGGTACCGGCGGCGTAGCGCTCGGCGAGTACCGCGAGGCGTTCCTCCCCGTACAGCTCCCCGCTCGGGGAGGCGAGCTCGCTGACCCCATCGGTGTAGCTCACCAGTAAGCCCCCGCGGCCGAGGTTGCAGTAGCCGAGCTCGACGGCGGGGATGTGCTCGAACATGCCCAGGAAGACGCAACCGGTACGCAGCTCGCTGACTGCCGCCCGACGGTCTTCGCCCGGCGGACGGGCGAGTATGGGGGGATTGTGGCCCGCGTTCACGTAGACGAGCTCCTTGGAGCGGGAGTCGTACTCCCCGATGAACAGCGTGACGAACCGCTCGCCCCGCGTGACCCGGAAGAGCAACTTGTTGAGGTCGTACACGAGTTCCCGCATGCCCGGGCGTACCCGGGCCAGGGCGTAGAAGGAGGCTTCGAAGTTGGACATCAGCAGCGCCGCCCCCGTGCCCTTACCGGCTATGTCGGCGACGCAGAAGAGCAGCTTCCCGTCGTCGTACTGTACGGCGCTGTAGAAATCGCCCCCCACCCCGTAGCGCGGGCGGTAGAGCGCGGCCATCTCGTAGTCTTCGGTCCGGGGCAGCTCCTCCGGGATCAACGACCGTTGAATCTCCGAGGCGAGTTCCATCTCGGCTTCGTAGCGTTGCTGGTCCAACTGTTGCTGGAACAACCTCTTGTTCTCGATCGCGACGGCGATAACGTTGGTGATCGTGGTCACGAACTGTACCTTGTTGTACATAGCGTCGCCCCCCCCGACGTCGCCGAGGAACACGTAGGCCAGCGCTTCCTCCTTGTGCTGCACCGGGATAACCACGCTGAAGCGTCCGATGAGGGGGTGGGCGGCGTGCCCCTCCAGGTTGCTGAGTCGGGTGAAATCCGCAAAGTGCTCCGAAAGGTCTAAGGCACGCTCCTGCTCGCTGAGCCCAATGCTCGCCGCACAGCTCCAGGTGCCTCCCCGGCGGAAGTAGAGTGCCATCAGCCGCACGCCCATCTCCCAGTTCAGGAAGGAAGTGTACATGTCGAAGAGCCCCCCGGCCGGCACGTTGCCGTTGATCGCCTGGGTGATATTGAGCAGACGGTTGATTTGCAGCTGCTTCAACCCGAGCTCGCTCTCCAACTTCTCGGCGTAGGGCAAGGCGTCCGGTGGAGGGGTAGGGGAACTCATAGGAACTGCGTGAAGATAGGCGGGCGCGACCCTCGCCCAGCCGCTAGCTTCGCAGATTCAGATTTGAACATCCTGCAGACAGTCGAGCCGGTATGAGTATGGGACCAAAATGGGGCATCGACCTCGGCGGCACGAAGATCGAGGGGGTGGTCCTGCAGGATGCGAATGCGTCGAAGGTACTACGCCGCATGCGCGTACCCACCGAGGCCAACCGGGGCTACTACCACATCCTCGGTCAGGTGCACAAGCTCGTCGAGGTGCTGAGTGCCGAGGTGGGGGTACGGCCCGACCTCCTCGGGATTGGCGTACCCGGCACCATCGATCCGATCACCAAGACGCTCAAAAACGTTTCCACGCAGGAGCTCGAGAACAAACCCCTGCTCTCCGACCTCGAAACCTACCTAGGGATTCCCATTCGCTCGGAGAACGACGCCAACTGCTTTGCGCTCGCGGAAACGCGGTTCGGCAAGGTGGCCGAGGTCATGCCCCACGCCAAGTGCGTATTCGGAGCCGTCCTCGGCTCCGGCGTCGGCGGCGGCATCGTCTTCAACGGCCGTACCTACGGCGGTCGGCAGGGTATCGCCGGCGAGTGGGGCCACAACTTTCTCGACGAGTCGGGCGGCCTCTGCCCCTGCGGCAGGTACGGGTGCGTGGAGACGGTCATCAGCGGTCCGGCCCTCGAACGCTACTACCAGTCGCTCGCCGCGCGGCAGCTCTCCCTCCCCGGCATCGCCGAGGCGGCCCGCCGGGGCCACGACGAGGCGGCCGCCAAAACGATCGAGCGCCTCGTGTACTTCTTCGCCAAAGCTATCGGTACGGTAATCAACGTGCTCGATCCCGACTGCGTCGTACTCGGCGGCGGGGTCAGCAACATCGACGAGCTCTTCGACCGGTCGCCGGAGCTCATCAAACGCTTCGTCATGAATACCCGCCTCGATACCGTGCTGCTACGCCCCAAATTCGGCGACAGCGCCGGCGTGTTCGGCGCTGCCCTCCTCTAACCACATTCGCCGTGCTCGCAACCGATCAACTTAGCTACTCTTACCCGGCGGGGGGTCCTACGGTAACCCTGCCTAACCTAACGCTACCCCCCGGGGGCCAGACCCTGGTGCTCGGGGCGTCGGGCAGCGGCAAGTCTACCCTACTCTCGCTGCTCGGTGGCCTACTTACCCCCACCTCGGGCCGTATCCAACTCGACGATACGGCCGTGCACGAGCTGCGTGGAGCGAAGCGCGACGGTTGGCGGGGTCGCCACGTGGGCATCGTCTACCAGCGCCCCCGCCTCCTCGGCACGCAAACCGTGGCAGCCAATATTGCCCTGCCCCTCCGGCTACTCGGCGAGCCGGCGGCTTTCGCCAAAACGCGCGATGCGCTCGCGGAACTCGATTTGGGTCACCTCGCCAACCGCCTCCCCCGGCAGTGCAGCCAGGGCGAACAGCAGCGCATCGGTATCCTGCGGGCGCTCGTCCACTCGCCCGCCCTCATCCTGGCCGACGAGCCCACCAGCGCGCTCGACGAGCGGAACGCGCTGCGCGTGGCCGAACTCCTGAGCGGCGAGGCGCGTCGGCGCGGGGCCACGCTGATCGTCGTTACCCACGACCACCGCATCGCCCCACTCTTTCCACGAAGCCTCAACCTAGACGTATCGTGAGGGCCGCGTTACAACTGGTCGGGGGGTACCTGCGGCGCCGTCCGCTCGCCGCCGCGCTCGCCACCGGGCTCTTCGCCCTGGGCATCGGGCTGATCACCTTACTGCTGCTACTCGACCGACAGCTAACGCGCCAGTTTTCGGCCAACTTGGCGGGAGTCGACTTGGTCATCGGCGCGAAGGGTTCCCCGCTTCAGCTCGTGACCTCGAGCCTCTACCACGCAGACGCGCCTACGGGTAACATTCCGATCTCCGGTGTGGCGGCCTTTGGGCGGCCGGGGCACCCGCTCATCTCCGAGGCCATTCCCCTGGCGCTCGGCGACAGCTACGCCGGCAGTCGAATCGTGGGCACTACCCCGGAGTTTTTCGCCCTGTACAGCGCGAGGCTCGCCGGGGGTACGTTCTCACGTGAGCCCTTCGAAGTAGTCGTCGGCGCACGCGTCGCCGAGCGTTTGAGTCTCGCCCCCGGCGACGAATTTGAGAGCGTACACGGGCTGGACGACAATCCGGACCTCGCGCACGCCGACGCCCCGCGTTTTCACGTAAGCGGGACTTTAGCCCCGACGGGGCTCGTGATCGACGACCTGCTGCTTACCGATTTGGGGACGGTGTGGGAGGTGCACGACCATAGCCCGGAGGACGAACACGCCGAAGCACCCGATGGGAGGCCTTGGTACGAAGAGAGCGACAGGTCGATTACGGCGCTTCTCGCCAAATTTTCCGGTCGTAATACGGCGACACTCAACTTCGCGCGCAACATCAACGAGAACACAGACTTGATGGCGGCTACGCCGGCTGTGGTAATGGCGCAATTCTCCGCCCGAGTCGCCGACGCGGAAGATGTGCTGCGTGCCCTCGCCTGGGTGATCGTCTTCGCTTCGGCCCTAGCCCTACTGGTCGTACTGTTGAACGCGCTCCGCGAGCGGCGCGGCGATTTGGGACTCCTGCGAAGTCTGGGCGCTACGCCCGGCTTTGTGTTTGGACTCGTACTCCTCGAGGGACTAGTCCTCAGCCAACTTGGCGCAGGCTTGGGCTTACTCTTCGGCCGACTCGGGTTTTGGGCTGTGAGCGTGCGTTTACGCGATACCTATCCGGTGGGTACGACCTCCTTTGCGCTAATGCCCGAGGAGGGGTGGATCGTACTGGGTGCCCTGGTACTCGGCGCCCTAGCGGCGCTGTTTCCCGCCTGGCGGGCTTACCGCATCGATCCGGGTCTCGAATCGGAATGAGTCAGGTGTAAACTAACGGGTCCGTCCTCCAGGGCTGGAAAACAGACCCGCAAAAATCGTTGCTCGCTTGGCGCTAGAGGCCGGAGCTGCTGATTGCCCTTTGGTGGCGGTCGTAGTAGGTGTCACGGTCGAAGAAGCTCGACGTGTAGAATTGATCGTTGAGGCCCGTGAATGTGTCCGGGTCGTCTACGTCGGGCATGTAGTGCTTACGGTCGTAACCCTCAGCGTACTGGGGCCTCTGATCGGCGTAGTAATTCACCGTATCGTATTCGTACCGCGGCTTGATCTCCGAGCCACGGCGGTAGCGGGGCACGTTGCCGATCACCTCGGAATCTACTCCGGTCAGGTATACAATGTGGTTGTCTAAGTCCAGACGAGACATACCTACAGGTACGATAAAGTGCTCGTCGGAGTCCGCATCGAAAACAGTTCCTTCGCCGGTATCTAAGTAGGTGCGCGAACTGTAGTCTTTTGAGAAATTCCTGTCCGCGTCCACTTCCAGATAGCGAACGAGCTGAGCCATCTTATCGACTACCAGGTTCTCTACCTTCCCAACGGTGGTGCCTCCATCGAGCTGCACGCTCCACCCACGTACGTCTGGGTCGTCGTGGTGAACTTTAAAATCCTTCAGGTCGTGAAGGTAGAATAGCCTTTTATCGCCAGTCGCGTTAGTTACTTTCGGATCGGAGCTTCGGGGATTGTCTTGCAGGATGTCTGCCATGATTGAGTGTTTAGGGAATTAGGAAAGGGGTCGTATACCTTATACGAATAAGGTGGGATCAGCCGCGGTTGTTCTGTTTGTCGTAATCCTGCATCGCGTCGAGCGTTACGCTCGCGCTGCCGAAGAAAGACCGTATGTCCTCCTTTTGGTCCAAGGTGAGATCAGATGGCTTTATAGCCTCGGCCTCGTCCTTCAAGTCGGACACAGCTCCTTCCAGTCCGGGGTAGGATTCCTCCTGGATGCGCGCAATCATCTCGCTGATCGCTACGGAGGCTGCACGAATATCGTCGCCGTGCGTAGTGGCTTCCGGATCGCGGGTAATCGCATCAGCCTTTCCCTTGATGAACTCTTCTTTGGCCAGTATACTCGTATCGCCACTCAGGCCACGAACGCTCGCCAGTGCGGCGGTCGCGTTGGCCAATTGAACGAGCGCGTTGTGCGAGAACTCGTGGTCGAGCCCCATATCACCCGTCAGCGTGGTAGTGTAGGCTTTGTAATCGTCTATATAAGTGGTGTAATTGGCGTTGAGTTGCTGAGTATCCCGCGGATCGAGGAGCGTGTATGTATCTCCGCTTTCCACGATCTCAGAGCTGCGCGAGGGAGCCTCCTCGACTACCTCCACATCGTCGGCGACAGCAACTTCTTCGACGTCATCATCGCCTAAATTTCCAATAACTAGCCACGCAACTAATAGTAGTGCTAATAGGCCCAGTAACCAGGGCCATATGTTATTGTTCTTCTCCTTGCGTTCTATCCGAATGTCTGGCATTTCTCAATGGTTTGATCGGGATAAAAAACCACGCTTTCTCGCTACATGTTCAGATTATCTAGTAAAATTTCACTGTCGGTAAAGTGGATAATCGATTAAGCCGATCATATGTCTCCGATCTCGCACGTATTTCTCATCGGAGAATTTTCCTAATTTTTAGGAAACGAAATCCAGAGGTAGTCAGCCTACATTCCATCGCTTCGCGCGCCCCATCCCTCGGGTTGTATCGCTGATTGAAAATAAAAGAATTCTATCCCTCCGGCGTGGCCGCTTTCATTTCGGCCAGCAGTCCTTCGGCCTCCCGCAAGAAAAGTTCGACCTCTCCGTGCGTATCGCCGGGGGTGTCCGTGGCCTTCACCCGGTCCGCGGCGGTAGCCGTCGTTTTCAGCTCATCCGCCAGGGCGGGAAAATCCTCACGCTGTAGGCTGACGAGCATTTGCGTAATACCCGCGGTTGCCGCCTGTACCTTCTCCGTGTACGCCGCACCGGAATCGCTCGCCAGCAACTCAGGGCGGTAGGCGTGTACGAGTTCTACCCTCTGCTGGAGTTGACCGCCGTCGGTCAGACCACGTGTTTCGGCGAGTGCGAGGCAGTCGTCGGCGAGTGAGAGTAGCTTCTCACCCACGTTTTCCTCCCCACCTACGGCGAGCTTTCGGGCCGGCCGTTGTGAAGTGATCGCCCGGAGGTCTTCGTCCGCCGACGAGTGCGTGTAAGCGGTGGGTTGCTTGTCGATAGCGTCCGCGGCTAAGTAGACCACCAGCGCGACGGCGGCCAGGCCGAGGACCCAGGTCCATATGCCCCGCGGGGGAGCGTCTCGTTCGTTGGGTTGGCGGGGCATAAATCGGGTCGCACTCGTGTGCGATCTCGTTTAGTGCCCGTAACGTGCATCTGACGACTCGTGTTTATCGACGGCCGCCAGAAACACGATCTCGACCGGCTCCCTACTTTGTGGCTTCAGGTACGACCCGTATGCATCGATTGACCTTCATTTTGATCCTATTTACCTTGTTGTCGGCGGGCGAACTCGCCGCCCAGTCGAGCTGGCCTACCCTGGCGCGCGTCACGTTCACCAAGGAGTACGATGAGTTGCTCGGACTCAAGGTCGATAAGCCGAAGTTCAGCGACGCCGTGCGCGAGCTCGAGGGTGAGACCATTCAGCTGAAAGGTTACGTGATCCCCACGGAGGGCTACAAATCACACAAGGAGTTCGTGTTCTCCGCCTACCCTTACAGCATGTGTTTCTTTTGCGGGGGTGCCGGTCCGGAAACCGTGGTCGAGGTCTTCGCCAGCGAACCCGTCGAATACGCCGCAGAAGCAATCATTTTGGAAGGTAAGCTCGAGCTCAACGCCGACGACCCGAGCGCGCTCATGTACAAGCTCACCGGGGCAAAACCGCTGTAGCTCAAGCGGCTTAACTCGCACGGGACTATACATCCCGGCGCACCCGGCCCAGTGCCCACTGCACCAACACGACTACCCCTACGAAAATAGCAGCCAGCCAAACAGCGGGCAGGTAGCTGAACATAACCAAACGCAGTCGGTCGGCGATCCACATCACGAAAATGAGGGCGAAGATGAGCGCGATCAGTCCGCTCAGCCGGCGAAAGCCCGGTACGTAAGCGAGGTCTACGTTTCGTTGGATGAGGAGCAGGGTCAGCGTCATGCTGACGATCGGCACCACGGTCGTGAGCAGATTTAGATCCCAGATGCTTTGGTGCTCGAACAGAAAGAGGTAGGCGAGCAGTGATACCGCGAGGATACCCGGTACGCACACGGCGTAAATGAGTACGGCGTACACCGTGCGCCACGGCTGCAGGTACCCCCTGCCCCGCCCCGTCACCGAAACGAAGCCCGCGACCACCGGGGGGAACACGAAGAAGGCGAGCGTGAGCAGCGGCCGGACGGAGAGGTAATCGAAGAGTTCGTGTAAAGTCATCCTACCTCAGACGTTCGGCTAGTCGCTCCGGAAACTCCTCCTTGAAGATCCGCCAGCGGCTGCCGGAGGCGATAAATATAGCCCACTCGCCGAAGCTACCCGGTTCGAAGAAGCGAAGGCGCACGAGCGTAAACAGACCCAGCGGCGTTTCGTGAACGGACTGAATATTGGTCCACGGGTACCGCGCCTGACGGAAGTAGTCGGTCACGTACACCCAATCCCGACTCATCTCTACGCGGCGCAGTCGCCAAACCGTAAACGCAAACACGGCGATCATCGCCGCGTAGAAGGCGGTCAGGCCCCACCGGAAGTAGTTACCCCGCACACCCGTCGAGTACGACGAGGGGTGCAACCAGGTGAACAACATGAGCGCTCCGAGCAAAACGCCGAAGAACACCGGGATGAATATCCGGTAGAGCAGCGTGAGGTTGGTGGAAACTTGATTCATGGGATTCCGAATGGCGCTCGCGGGGGTTAGTGCCTGATGACGCCGTTACTGCGCGACTCCGCCTCCTCCCGGGCCAACTCCTCGGCCGCCTTGCGCTCGACCCGTGCGGCGATGAGGATACTTGCCTCGTAGAGGCCGTACAGCGGCAAGCCCAAAAGGATTTGGGTAACTACATCCGGGGGGGTAATAATAGCCGAGACGACGAGCAACACGACCACCGCGTGCTTGCGGTAGGAGCGCATGAAATCGGCGGTGATCAGTCCGACCCGCGAGAGAAAATAGACGAGCACCGGGAGCTCGAAGAAAATACCGGCGGGCAACGTGAATAAAGAGAGGTAGCTGATGTAGCTCGATAGCGCCGGCGCCGCCCGAACCCCGGGCAGCTCGTAGTTCATGAGAAAGGTGATGGCAAACGGTGCGATAACGAAGTAGCCGAAGGTAACCCCGCTCAAAAAGAGCGTAGAGCAGATGGCCACCGTACCCCGGGCCGCCTTTTGCTCGTCCTCGTAGAGTCCCGGCCGTATAAAACGCCACACCTCCCAGAACACGTAGGGAAAGGACGCGATGAATCCGAGGATAACCGACACCTGGATGTGAATGATGAACATCTCACCGAACACGGGCGTGATCCAGTCGATGTCGGGCACCTGCATACACAGCTGCTCACCGGCCCCGACCCATCCACTGAGGCTACAGAAGAACTTGTAGGTAGGGAAATTCGGTAACGTAGGTCCGAACACGATTACGCGGAACACGAAATCCTTTGCGACGAATACCGCCAGCGAAATAACGAGTATCGCGATCGCTGAACGCACGATGTGCCAGCGGAGCGCCTCCAGGTGATCCAGGAAGCTCATCTCGACCTCCTGGGCCGCGAGCTTATCTACGTCAACTTGGTCGAGAGGCATCGCCGCGAAGGTATATCCAGTTGCGTTCCATCTCGGTTAGCCCAGCGTCGCCATCGTGAGCTAAGGTGCGAGGCGGTCGACGGACCACCCCCCACCCCCCCGCCGGTAGCGGAAGCGGTCGTGTAGTCGGTTCGAACGCCCCTGCCAAAACTCGATTTCGGTGCAGGCCACCCGGTAGCCCCCCCAGTGCTCGGGCACGGGCAGCGCCTCGGCACCGGCGTACGCGGCCTCGAGTTCGGCTTTATTCCGGTCGAGCGGCCCGCGGTCGGGAATCACCTCGCTCTGCGGCGATGCCCAGGCGCCAATCTGGCTCCCCTTCGGCCGGGAGTGGAAGTAGCTAGCCGTCTGCTCCCGGCTCACGCGCTCCACCTTGCCGCGTACGCGGACCTGGCGCTCGTGGCCCAACCAATTGAACACCAACGCGGCGTGGGGCGTGGCCGCGAGCTCCCTCCCCTTCTGGCTTTCGTAGTTGCTGTAAAAGACGAAACCCGCCGCATCGTAGCCCTTGAGCAGCACGACCCGCGCATCGGGGTGCCCGGCGGCGTCGACGGTGGCCACGATCATCGCGTTGGGCTCGGGCAGCCCGTCGGCAATAGCGGCCTCTATCCAGTGGGTGAACTGCGCTATCGGGTCGTCGGCGAGCTCACCGCGGTGCAGCTCACCGCGGCGGTAGTCTTGGCGAAGGTCCTGGACATCGGTCATAGCTACACAAGTAAGCGATGAGCCGGCGAGTGGTTTCAGTAGCGACTCCGCCGGCCCTTCCACTCGAACCGCAACGGAAGTAGCGACAATGCACCAACGCCACTCACGTACGCGGCATGCATGATCGCCAGTACCGGGTAGTCGACCCCGAGCAGGTGTTCGCGCCCGAAGAACCGGGTGGCCTCCCGGAGCAACCGGTGGTCGACGACGAGCTTGGCGGACCAGCCGAACGCGAGTGCCGACCAACCGAGCCGCCGGTGGAGGGCCAACGGAACGCCGATCAATAATCCCGTGTGGAAGGCCCAGACCAGACCGAGCGTAGCGGTGAGCGCGGGCTGCAGGTTGAGGCCCGTTTTCGCCGACCACCGCCAACGTTGTCGCACGAAGGCGGCCAACGTCGGTAGCGGTGGCGTACGCACGACTGCGGCGCGTGTTTTCGCGAAAGCGATACCGCCCGGAAACCGCTCGCTCAGCTTTCCGAGAAGCACCATGTCGTCGCCGCTGGCCGCCGCCCGCCCCGACAGCTCGTAGCCGCCGACGGCCGCGAATGCGGTTTTGGCGAAAGCCAAATTCGCGCCGTTGCCCATCACAAAACGCCCGGCCCGCAGGGTCGCCCCGGTGATGGCCATCATGCCGCAAAAGTCGAGGGCCTGAAACCGGCCGAAAAGCGTTGGGGCGGGAGCGAGGGCCACGGGTCCGGCCACGGCAACACTCCGCGGGTGCCTCGCGCGATCGAGCCCGCGGAGCCAGCCAGGAGGTACCAGTACGTCGGCGTCGAGCGTGGCGATCCACTCCCCCCTCGCCGCGGCGATGCCGGTGACGAGCGCTGCTTTCTTGCCGGTGCCCACGGCGCGGAGCACGCGGAACGATACCCCGCCCGCGAGCCTTGCGGCAAAACGCGTGGCGCGAGCGAGGCTATCGTCCTCGCTCGCGTCGTCGACGACGAGCACCTCGTACCGCGGTCCGGTGCGCAGCAGCTCGCTGAGCGCCTCGAGGCAGGCGGTGAGTCGCGGCGCCTCGTCGCGCACGGGCACGATCACCGACCAAACGGTCGGCGGCACCGGGGTTCGGCGGGGTGGTGCGCTCCGCCAACCGTGCAAGAACTTGGTCTGTAGGTAGGCGTAACCGACCGTTAGGCCGATTGCGAAGGCGGATAGGATGCGAATGTGACGAAGTTAAACTTCTTCCCCCTGCTCGCGGGGGATACGGATCACCACCCCGTCCGGTCGCTCGACCACCGTGTACTCCTCCGCGGCGTCCCCGATCGCGGCCCCTCCGAACGGGGAGGCTTGCCGACCGGCTCGCTCCCGCAAATCGTCGAGCGCCCGGCCTACCCGGCGGCGGATGAGCGCCTTCGCGAAGAGGTACCCGCACACGAGCGGGTAGGCCAACAGGCTAATTAGCAGGAGTCCGATACCGAAGCCCGGTCGCGTACGCAGGCTGCCGCCGATCCACCGGAGGTACCCCATCACGGTGGGGCGATCGACGAAAAAGGCTGCGATGAGGAGCACCGGACCGAGAAGGGCGAGTGCCTTGAGGGCGAAAGCGGCAACTTTGAACAGGATGTAAACGAAGACGGCGAATACCAGCAGGCCGACTATGGCTGACCCCAGGCTGGGCCTGACGTTGAAACCGCGTGACTGAATCATGTTGCTAGAACGACCGGTACGGCCGGGCAGTTGGGTGAGTTTCGACGAATGTAAGTTGCGCTCGGCCGCGGCGTACCCACCGCCCGGCTTTAGCGTCGGTGATCGCTTCGACGAAACGCCCGGTGCGCCGTATCCGCGCTCAAGCCGCGGTGCGTCGAGGATCCGGCGGGCGGGTCCGTTCTAGCTAAGCGGCCACCTCCACGAACTGCATGTCGTACAGCTCGCGAAAACGCCCTCCGTCGATGGCGAGGAGCTCATCGCGCGAACCGAATTCGACTACCCGCCCCTTGTCGAGTACCAAGATCTTGTCGGCGTGGCGGATCGTGGCCAGCCGGTGGGCGATAACGATACTCGTACGCCGCTCGATGAGCCGCTCGATGGCGTATTGGATCACGGCTTCCGACTCCGGGTCGATCGAGCTGGTGGCCTCGTCGAGGATCAGGATGTCGGGGTCGAACACGAGCGCCCGGACGAAGGAGATCAGTTGGCGTTGCCCCATCGACAGGGTGGCTCCCCGTTCGTGTACTTCGTAATCGTAGCCCCCGGGCAGGCGCGCGATGAACTCGTCGGCCCCGATGAGCTTGGCCGCCTCCTCCACCTGCTCCCGCGAGATACTCGGATCGGCCAGCGTGATGTTCTCGTAGACGCTCCCCCCGAACAGAAACACGTCTTGCAGCACGATCGCCAATCGGGAGCGCAGGTACCCGAGGGGGTACTCGTCGATCGATCGACCGTCGAGGAGGATTTGCCCCCGCTGAATGTCGTAGAAGCGATTGAGCAGATTGATGATGGTACTCTTACCCGAACCGGTGGAGCCGACGATAGCCAAGGTTTGTTTTGCCTCGAGCGCGAAGGAGACGTTTTGTAGTACCCACTCGGCCTCGACGTAGGCGAAGCTCACGTCCTCGAAGGCGATGTCGCCGAGTAGCGCGTCGGGCCGTAGGGTCCCGGTATCGGGGATGAAATCTTCGCGGTCGAGGAGTTTGAAGACGCGTTCGGCGGCCACCAAGCCCATTTGCAGCGTGTTGAACTTATCGGCGAGCGTGCGTATCGGCCGGAAGAGCATGCTTAGGTAGAGCGGAAAGGCGACCAACACGCCGATGCTTACGTCGCCACCGATCACACCGCGCGCCCCCCACCAAACCATGAGGCCGAGACTGGCCGCGCTCAAGATTTCGACGACGGGGAAGAAGATGGCGTAGTAGAGGATCGCGGTGAGGTTGGCCTGCGTGTACTCCCGGTTGATGGTCCGGAAGCGGGCCGCCTCCTGATCCTCCGCGTTGAAAGCCTGCACGATGGCCATGCCGCTGATGCGCTCCTGCAAGAAGGCGTTCATGCGGGAGATTTCGGTACGGACCCGCTGGAAGGAGTGTTTTACCTTCTCTTTGAACACGTAGCTGGCCATAACCAGCAGCGGGACCGTGGTAAGGCAAACCAGCGTGAGGCTCCAGTCGATGGAGAACATGATACCGAGGACCACGACCACCACCAGGATGTCGGCGAGGATGGCGACCCCACCCTCGGTGAACACCTTGTTGATCGTTTCGATATCGCTGATGGTGCGCGTGGTGGAGGTACCGATCGGCGTGCGGTCGAAGTAGGTGAGCTGGAGGCCGGTGATGTGGTTGAAGACCTTATTGCGCAGATCGCGGACCACCGACTGACCGAGCCAATTGGTGGCGTAGGTAAATATGTAGCGCACCGCGGCCTCGGCGAGGAGTACGCCGAACACGATGAGCGTGATGCGCTGCAGACCGGCCAGATCGAAGGCCACGATGTAATCGTCGACCATGGATTGCACCAGTCGGGGACGCAGGGCGGCGAGCGGCGCGGAGATAATCGCCAGCAGGGCCGAAAAGAGGAGCAACGTCCGGTACGGACGCGCCTCCCGGAGGATCCGGCCAATGAGACTGTAGCTAACGGACTGCTTGTCGGGCATGAGGCAAAGGTCACTCAACTACGAGACCGTGGCTAGGGTTCCGATAATCGACAATCCTAACGTCGGCCATTATACCCCCAACGTGTTGGTTTAGCCGTTTCTTCACGTTCGGAACGCACTAAGACCCACACTTTTGTCTTCTCTACCACGACCAATACTTACCGCATGCTGCCTTTAGTACGCTATCCCGCTCTCCTCCTTTGTTCCTTATTCGCACTGCTGGGTAGTCTCGGTGCGCAGGTGACGACGACGGCAGACGATGCGATCCGCCCCTACGACGGAAGATTTCGCCCGGGGATGAACCTCATCTACATCGACAACCCGGAGTGGAACAGCTTTTCGCTGGCCGAGCTGGCGCTCGGGGAGCCGAACAAAGACATCGTCGGTCTGGGGGCGAAAACGCTTCGTCCGGGCCTGTTCGACCAAGTGCTCGTCGACGGCGGCAACAGCTACGATCGGGTCATCGGACAGTACAAGTACTTCGAGCGGCTCGGCGCCGACGAGCTCACGGCCATCGTCGGCTTCCCGTACTACCTGAACCAGGAAGGGCAGAGCTTCTGCGACGACCCCACGAGCAAGAATTTCGGGGCGCGCAGCAAGCTGTTCAAAGGCCTCTACCTGCCCATTTGGGACGGTGGCGCCAACGGTACGCCGTACAACGACGATAACACCTTCGCGAAGTACCTCTACGAGACCGTCAGCGTGTATACCGACTACGTACGGTTCTGGGAGATCTGGAACGAGCCCGGCTTCTACGACGGACCTAATCCCCGGGTCTTCTGGGACGGAAAGAACTACAAGGACGGCTGGTACTACAACGACCCGAACCCGTGTGACTACACGCTCCGGGCACCGATCCAGCACTACATCCGCACGCTGAGGATCGCCTACGAGATCGTGCACACCGTCAGCCCGGACGACTACGTGACCGTCGCGGGTCTCGGCTCACGTGCCTTCCTCGACGCGATCTTGCGGAACACCGATAACCCGAACGAGGGCGAGGTAACCGTGGATTTCCCACTCAAGGGGGGCGCTTACATCGACGTACTCGGTTTCCATACCTACCCCCACCTGGATGGTTCGACGACCTACCAACCCACGGGCTTCTACGAGCGCCACTCCGACGGCGCCGCCGATGGAATCATCAACCGCAAACTCAAAGGCTACCAGGAGACCCTCGCCGAGTACGGGTACGGACCGGGTTTAGAGCACCCCGCCAAACTGCACCTCGCCACCGAGGTGAACGCCCCGCGCAAGGTGTTCGGCAAGTACAGCGACGGTAAACCCTTCTTCGGTGGAAACCAGGAACAGATCAATTTCCTGCCGAAGTCGATGGTGCAATTCAAGATCAACGGGGTGTACGCCATGTACCCCTACTCGCTCTCCGATAGAGTCGAAGAGCGAAATGCGTCGAGCGAGTTCGACCTGATGGGCTTTTACAAGGACCTCCGAAGAGTGACCCCGCGCGAGGAACAGATCAACGACGGCGGTAAGTCGTACAAGACGGCCGCCGATTTCATCTACCCTACCGAATACGACTCGGTAGCCACTGCGGCGCTCAAGGCCCCGGGCGGGGTACGCGCCTACGCTTTCGCCCGTGAGGACGGCAGTTACCTCTACGTGATGTGGGCCGAGACCACCGAGGACCTGAGCGAGGACGCGAGCGCGAGTTTCACCTTCCCCGACGACGTCGACCTCGCCGACCTCCGGCTCTTCCGCTGGGACGCTTCCTACTCGAACGAGTCGGAAGCGGTTACCAGGATTGTGGACCTGACGGCCACGCCCGTTTACATCACCTCCGGCGATGCGGTCATCTCGAACAACGATCCACCCACGGTGACGCTGTCTACTCCGTCGAGTTTGGTGGAGGGGCCGTTCGTGGTCACCGCTACGTTCAGCGAGCGGGTATTCGGCTTGATCGCCGACGACGTGGCGATCACCAACGGTACCGTAAGCAATTTCGCCGGTGAGCGTTCGAAGTACACTTTCACCGTAACGCCCACAGCCGCGGGCGTAGTCAGGATCTCCCTCCCCTCCGGAGCCGCGGCCGATACGGAGGGCGCGACCAGTCTCACTTCCAATGAGCTTCAGATTACGTACAAAGTCCCGGACGGCGGCGGCGAAGCCGCCTCCGATCTGGAACTGCTCGCGAGTAGCTCAGCGGAAACCGTGGAGCAAAACACGCGGGTAACCTACACTTTCCAACTCCGCAACACCGGCGAGGGAGACGCTGCGGGCGTGAGCATCGCCGTACAACTACCGACCGGGGCCACATTCGTCTCCGCCAGCCCGTCGGCGGGTAGTTACGTATCTACCCAAGGTACCTGGAGCGTCGGGGCCGTCGGTGCCGGGGCTACCCCCACCCTCACGATCGTCGCCGAGCTCACGAAGGTGGCCACCGCGACGGCTTACGCGCAGGTGAGCGCCAACCAGAGCGAGGATCCCGACTCGACGCCGGGCAACGGTACGTGCTGCCGGGGTCAGGAAGACGATGAGGCGGCCGTCGACGTAATCGTTACGCCCCCCGTAGTGGAGATGGCCGATCTGTCCGTGCTGTTCCGTAGCGGCGCGGTCCGCGTAGGAGCCAACGGTTCTTTCGACGCGGAACTCACGATCGCCAACGACGGCCCGGATGCCCCGAACGGCGTCCGCGTCAACTTAGATCTGCCCACCGGGGTATCCGTACTCAATTCGACCGTACCGGCCGGTACGCAGTTCAACGGTTCGGTTTGGACGGTCAACCGTCTCGCGAGCGGGGCCACACAGACGCTCAAGCTCGGGATGCGTACCTCGCAGTCCGCTACCGGCGCGACCATCCGCGCGGAAGTCGCTAGCTCCAGTCTTAAAGATCCGGACAGTACTCCGGGCAACGGCCTGAGCGTCGAGGACGATTTCGCGCAACTCGCGTTCGAGGGGACGACTACGGCGCGTTTGACCGACCTCGAGCTTACCCTCGTCGCGACCGACAACGAATACCGAGCCGATGGCTTCGTCACTTGCAACGTAACGGTAAGCAACCGGGGTAACGCGGATGCGACCGGCGTGATCGCCCAACTCTCCACCCACGGAGCACTCACCTTCACGCGGAGCAAGCCGAGTGTCGGCACGTACAACTACGGCAGTGGCCGCTGGACGATCCCCTCGGTTCCGGCCGGTCGGACCGTACAGCTTACCATAACCTATTTCGCGGTGCGCGCCCTCGAGCCGATCGTGCTCTTCGGCCAGATTATGGCGTCTTCGAGTCCGGACGAAGATAGCCAGGCCGGTAACCGGCTCTGCTGCGAGGCCGAGGAGGACGACGAAGCCGCCTTCGCCATCACCCCGATCGCCGAGCAGCCTCCCAAAGGCAGCCGCCCCGGGGGCGTGAGTCGCCCGGTCGAGCAGGTACCCACGCGCGGCCCGTTGTACCTAACGGAAGCTAATCCAGTGCAAATCCAAGGCGTGAATTACGATGGAGCGTACCGTACCGCCCGCGTAGTCGTCAGGTCCATCCTACCTCGCACGGAGGGTATCCTCGTCGACGCCCTCGGCCGTCAGGTCCGCACCGTAATAATCGGGGAAGGTCCCGGAACTTACGAGACCCCCATCGATATGTCAGCGCTCCCGGCCGGTACATATACCCTGGGGATCAACAGTCCCGCCGGTCGTCGGAGCGTCCGCATTCTCGCAGCGGAGTAAGTACGGTCAGGTGTGCGTAAATGAACAAACCGGGACCGCGCGCGAGTTTATTAAACACACCTAAACCTCCTGTACTATGGGAAATTTACTTTACATCGTTGCCGTCATCCTCGTCATCGGTTGGATCTTCGGATTCTTCGTCGCCGGTATCGGCAACCTCATCCACATCCTCCTCGTGATCGCGGTGATCGCGATCATCTTCCGGCTTATCAGCGGTCGCGGCATCTAGCGATAACCTTCCCTTTCGGAAGTTTCGTTATTAGCCTCGGCTAATTCGAGTAGAGCGCCTTCTTTCAGTGCGTAGCCGCACGTTAGAAGGCGTTTTACGTTACAGTGCGCTACGACGAATTCGATGAGCGCCAACGCCACCACGATCATGTCGGCTCGATCCGCGGGCAAACGTGGGTCGGCGAGCCGCTCCACTTCGTCCATTCGTTCCGCCCGCTCATACAGGCTGTGCACGGCTACGAGCGGTACCTCGTCGAGTGCCTCTCGCACGCGCACGCCGTACAAGTCGCCGAGCACGTCGAAGGTACCACTCGCACCCACCAGGCTCAACTCCCGCTGGCCCGCTCGCGCTAAAACAGGACCGAGCACCTCGTTCAAGTGGGCATCCATTGCCGCGCGCTGTGTTTTGCCGAAAGGCTCCGCGTCGTGGAAGCGCCGGCGCATGACCTGTGCTCCCACGGGGAAGCTTTCGGCGTAACCGACCTCGCCCGCGTCGATGAGAATGAACTCGACGCTGCCGCCGCCGATATCCATCACCAACTGAACACCGTCGGCGTCGAGGCCGGCGGCGAGTACACCGCGCCCGATGAGGGCGGCCTCCCGCTCTCCGGAGATGACCTCGATCGGCACGTCGAGTAACCTCGACCACTGCCGCCGCAACGCCGGCCCGTTACTCGCGGTACGTAGGGCGGCCGTGGCGAAGGCTACGGCCGCGGCGTGCGGGTGGGTACGCAGACCTTCCGCGATGGAGCGGAGCGCCGTTTCCGCACGGGAGATCGGACCCGCGCCAATGGTGGCGATCCCCTCGCCGGCTACCTTCACGAAGTGCCGCTCGCGGTGCGAGACCTCGAACCGGTCACCCGTCCAGCGCGCGATAAGCAAGTGGAAAGTGTTGGTGCCGAGGTCGATGGCGGCGAAGTATTCGCTACTCAAGAGGCGTAAAATTGGGGAGGAGCCGCTCGAACTGTCCGTTGAAGAAGTCGAGGCCCGCCTCACTGAAAGCGTTGGCGTACACCACCCGCCCGCCCTCGTAAAACTCGAGGTAGGTACAACCCTCCGAGAAAAAGATGTCGGCCTCCGCGGCGTTGCGGCCTCGAATCTGATAAAACATGCGGCCGATAGCCTCGCACGTGTCCGCACGGATCGCCGAGGTCTGCCCGATGAAAGCCAGGGCGTATTTTACCCCCCGCGGGTCCGACATGCTCATGCTAAAATCCAATTCGTAGAAAACGAGATCCACGTAATCACAACTATCGAGTAGCGCCGTGAGCTGATCCGCGGGAAAGCGCGGCGTGCGGGTCGTTTTCGCCTCCCCCGAGCCACCGCCGTTCCCGCACGCTACGAGCGCTACGCCGAGCAGCACCCAAAGCAAAGTTGCTCCGCCGGTGGCAGTACTCATGCGCACTAAAGCGTGTACCGCAGTTGGAGGCTCAAGTGCTTGGCGAACTGATTCTGCTCGAGGGGGTCCTCTTGAATGTCAGTTAGGCTACGCGCGAAGAAGAAACCCGCCGCCCACCCGGCGTTGATGTTGTAATAAGCCCCGAGGGTCGCGGCAACTACGTTTTCCTTGTAATCGAGCGTATTGGTCAGATCCTGACCGGTGTTGTCGATTACCTTCGTCCGAATCAGCCGGCGGTACTCGAGGCCCGCACAAAATTCGAGTCGGTAGTAAAATTCATCGTCGCTGAGCCAGTCCATGAAGTGCACCGTCACGGGTACGGCCACGTAGTCGAGCGCGATCTTGTCGTAGATGCTCAGCTCGAACTCCTTGCTCGTGGCCGAGGAGCCCTGCTGGCTGTAGGCGATCGCCAGTGAGGCGCGCCACTTGTCCGACAGGTCGGAGTACACCCCCCCGCCGACCACGCCGCCGAGGTTGTTGTAGCCCGCCAGCTTATCGCCGTCGATTTGGGTCATGTTGGCCCCCGCCAGTAGAAAGCCGTTGAAGGCTTGCGCCAAAACGCATTCCGCCCGCCAACCGCTCAGCAGCAGCGCGAACGCCGCAGTCCGTAGAATCCTCTGCATCGCCGGCCAAGATAGCGGCGCCGCTTTCGCATCTTCGCGATCCTTTCCGACTCGACCCACCCCGCTCTGGCCCGATCTGCCGCTTCGCTCACCCTTCTCGGAACCGGTACCTCCCAGGGGGTACCGGTCATCGGCTGCGACTGCGCCGTGTGCCTCAGCGCGGATCCGCGCGACAAACGACTCCGCTGTTCGGCCCTCTGGCAAAACGACACCACCAACGTACTCTTCGATTGCGGTCCCGACGTACGCCAGCAGTTGCTTCGCGCGGGCATCCAGCGCCTCGACGCCGTAGTCATCACCCACGAGCACAACGATCACGTCATCGGGCTCGACGACCTGCGGCCCTTCATCTTCCGGCAGCGCGAGCGCATCCGGGTGTACGCAGAACCGCGGGTGCAGGCATCGATCCGCCAGCGCTTCGCCTACGCCTTCGAGGACGACCCCTACCCCGGGGCGCCGGCCTTCGACCTCCGCGACCTGCGTCCCGGCACGCCCCTGAGTCTGGGCACCCTCCCCCCGCTGGAGCCCTTACGCGTTATGCACGGCCGGCTCCCGATCATCGGCCTGCGCCTGGGCGACACCGCGGCCTACCTCACCGACGTGAAGACCCTGCCGGCCGAAACCCACCGGCGCGTGCGGGGACTCCACACCCTGGTGATCAGCGCGCTGCATCACGCCGAGCACCACTCCCACCTCAACCTACGCGAGAGCCTCGGGCTCGTCGCCGAACTGGAGCCCGCGTCGGCGCACCTCATCCACATGAGCCACCACATGGGCTTCCAGGCCGAAGTGAACGCGCAGCTCCCCCCGGGCGTACACCTCGGTTGGGACGGACTCACCCTACCGCTGTCCGTCGAGTAAACCATATTGCAGCCCAAAGAATCCCCGTATGCCCCTCCTGGAAAACAAGACCGCCATCGTTACCGGGGGCAGCCGCGGCATCGGCGCGGCCATCGTTCGCCGCTTCCACGCGGAAGGTGCGCGGGTAGCCTTCACCTACGCGCATTCGGTCGAGCGGGCGGATGCACTCGTGGCCGAGCTCGGCGAGCGGGTCGTCGCCTTCCGGAGCGACGCGGCGAGTTTTGCGGCAGCGGAGAGATTGGTGTCGGATGTAGTGGAGCGGTTCGGGCGGCTCGACGTGGTGGTCAACAACGCCGGCATCACACGCGATAACCTGACGCTACGCATGTCGGAGCAGCAGTGGGACGAGGTAATGACGGCCAACCTGAAGTCCGTTTTCAACCTCACGCGCCACGTGCTCAAACCCATGATGCGGGCCCGGGGGGGTGCGATCGTCAACGTGAGCTCGGTGGTCGGGGAGATCGGAAACGCCGGGCAGGCCAACTACGCCGCTTCGAAAGCGGGCATCATCGGCTTCTCGAAGTCGATCGCGAAGGAGGTAGGCTCGCGCAACATCCGCTGCAACGTGATCGCACCCGGCTTTATCGCTACGGAGATGACGGACGTGCTCGACGAGAAGACCAAACGGGGCTTCATCGACGACGTGCCCCTCGGGCGCCTGGGCGAGGCCGAGGAGGTCGCCAACGTGTGTGTGTTTCTCGGTAGTCCGTTGGGCACCTACGTCAACGGACAAACCATTAGCGTCTGCGGGGGCCTAAATTGCATGGGCTAAAGGGGCTTAGCGTCCCGGCCCCAAATCGTGAGCGAAGCGAAACCGACCGCCTTTTTAAAGCAAACCGCCCACGGACTGGGCTTCGCGTTTTGCGGGGTGGCGAAGGCGGAGTTCATGGAGCCCGAGGCTCGGCAACTCGAGGCCTGGCTCCACGGGGGGCGCCACGCGGGCATGGACTACCTCGCCAACCATTTCGACAAACGCGTAGACCCCACCAAGCTGGTGCCGGGCGCCAAAACCGTGGTCGTACTCGGCTTCAACTACCTCCCCCAAAACGACGCCCCCTCCCGTGAGGCCCCGAAGCTGGCCCGGTATGCGTACGGGGAGGACTACCACTTCGTGGTAAAACGTCGCGGCAAAGAGCTACTCAAACGCCTGCGGGCCGAGTACGGCGAAGTGGGGGGGCGCGTGTTCGTGGACTCCGCCCCGGTGCTCGAGCGGCAGTGGGCGCGGCGGGCCGGGCAGGGCTGGCTCGGTAAGAACACGCTGCTCCTACGTCGTGACGCCGGGAGTTACTTCTTCCTCTGCGAGCTCGTGATCGACCTCGAGCTGCAGCCCGATCCACCCATCGACGATTTCTGCGGCACCTGCACCCGCTGCATCGACGCCTGCCCCACCGACGCGATCGCACCCGAGGGCTACCTGCTCGACGCGAGTCGTTGCATCTCCTACCTCACCATCGAGCTGCGCGAGGCCCTGCCGGCGGAATTTGGCGAAAGCCTCGAGGGCTGGGCTTTCGGCTGCGACATTTGCCAGGAGGTGTGCCCCTGGAATCGTTTCGCGGAAGCGACCGAGGAACCGGCGTTCGCCCCCGCCCCCGCCCTGGCCACCATGCAACCCGAGGATTGGGCCGAGCTCACCGAGGAGGCTTTTCGGGGACTGTTCAAGAGGTCGGCCGTAAAGCGTACGGGCTACCTCGGACTCCGGCGAAACCTAGCCGCCGTGGGCGTAGCTAGCTCCGAGGACGATCAGAACTCGTAGGCGACCGGCTTGGCCAGCACGTTGGTGCCGCCCCAGAACTCGGTGATGGCGGTGAGCGTCTTGTGGTACTGACCCAAATCCTCCGGCTTCCGTACGTAGGCGTTAGCGCCGAGGGTGTAGCACCGTTGTACTTCGCTAACCTGCACCGAGCTGGAGAATACGATCACGGGTACGGTGCGGTAACGGTTATCCCCCGCCAGGCGCTCGAGTACGTCGATGCCGCCCATACGCGGCATGTTGAGATCGAGCATCACGAAGCACAGTTCGTAGGGGCTGCTCGACCCGAGGTGCCGGAGCAACTCCTCCCCGTTGGATACGCAGATGACTTCGAAGTTCGGGTCTATACTCGCAAACGTGATACGGATGAGCTCCTGATCGGGCATGTTGTCTTCGGCTACCAGTACCTTCTTCATAGTCGTCGCTTGCTGGAAGAGACAACGCAAATCGTTTGCCAAGCTGTCACGCCCCCGGTGCACGAACCGCCGAGCGACCGCTTCTACCCGCTACGAGGTAGCCGGGCTACTGATGGTATTTCGCCCCGCGCGCCACGCTGACGGCCGAGGGCAGATCGACACCGATGGTGACCTCGTGCGAGCCGTTGTTATAGCTCTGGAAGTCGCTAAACCCGATGTCGTAGCTGTAGTAGAACTTCACCTTCTTCACCTTCGTGCCGAGCAGCATACCCAGCTGGTCGCCGGCGCCGGCGCGGTAGCTGAGTCCGGACACGAACTGCTCGTCGAGGAAGCTGGCCACCACGTTGAGGTCGGCGCGGAAGGGCGCACCGTACGTTCGGGCGAGCAGCACGGAGGGCGTAACCTGGAAGCTGAGGCGCTTGACGATGATCTTGTGGCCGAGCTGCACCATGTAGTACTTGAGGCCGCCCCGTTGCTCCGGATCGGCCTGCTCGCTGCGCTGGAGTCGGGCGGCGACCAGGGCCGGGAAAGTGACGCCGAAAAAGGTCTGGTCGAGGTAGTGCGCCCGCAGTCCGAGGGCGGCCTCGAAGCCCGCCCGCCCGCTCAGCGCGTCGACGATCATGGGGTCCGGCGCATCACCCGGGCGCATCCGCCCGGCCTGTAGGCGCGAGCTGTTGATGCCGGCGGAGAAGCCGCCGGCCCACTGGAACGGACCGCTCTCCGTGTGAAAAGCGTACGATAACTTCACCTCGGTGAGCGTGGCTTGCGCGCTTCGCTCGGCGAGTACCTCGGCACCGATGCCGAAGTTGCGGCCCATCGGCCCGCTGTAGTTCAGCGCGTAGGCCTTCGGCGCTCCCGGGAAACCGGAGAAGGCCGCGCGGTAGTTGGCGCGCACCTCGTGGGTACCCTCGAAGCCGACCATGCCGGGGTTAACGAGCCAGGGCGACACGGTGTAGTGCGTGAAAATAGCCGCGCTGCGCTGCGCGGGGAGTTGCGCGCAGGCTGCGACGAGGAGTAGGCACAGCAGGGAGGAGGCTTGCTTCATGGTTTGGGGCTTTGGTCGGGCACTTAGCGCAGGAGCGTGAGCGAACCCCGTCGCTGGCGGCGTTGGCCGTCGGCGTCGTCGTAGGTGATCACGTAGTAGTAGGGTCCCTCGGCGAGGAGCTCGCCGCCGCGGCCGCGGCCCGCGAAGGCGGCTCCCCGGTTGTCGTAGCCACTGACGCTAAAGATCGACTGGCCGTACCGGTCGAACACTTCTACCGAGTTGCCCGGAAATTGGTCGATACAGTCGATGGCGAGGTAGTCGTTGACGCCGTCCTCGAGGCTCGGCGTGAGCACTTCGGTGGCCTGGAGGCAGGCGTACTCGCCGCTGCGAACCACCACCGAGGCCGAGGCCGGGTCGCAGCCGTTGTCGTCGACCACGAGTACGGTGTAGGTGCCGGCGGGTACGTCGGTGAGGGTAGAGGAGGTTTCGCTCTGACCAGACCAAGCGTAGGTATACGGCGGCGTACCGCCCGTGGCGCCCACGGTGGCCGTCCCGCCTACGTCTCCGTTATCGGGGGTAGCCTCCGTGGTGAGCCGGAGGGGTACCGGCTCCTGGACTCCGGCGTTGAAGGTCATCTCGCAACCGTTGCCATCCACCACGTCGAGGGTATAGTTACCCTCGCGCAAGCGGGCCGCGGCCCGTCGTTCCGAGCCGGTCGACCAGAGGTACGCGTAGCCCCCGGCCCCTCCGCGTACCGTGGCGCTCAGCCGGCCGTTCTCCTCACCGGCGCAGCGCGCGTTGGTAGCGTCTATTTCGGCGGTGAGTGGCTCGGGGTCCGTCAGCTCGACGTTGGTCTTAACGCGACAACCGAGCGCATCGGTGGCCGTAACGCTGTAGCGCCCGGCGCCCAGGTCCGTAAGCTCAGCGCTCGTATCCCCCGTGTTCCAGCGGTACGTTACCTCGCCTACGCCGTCCGCGGCGGTCGCACGCAGGGTGCCGTCTTCTGCGCCCACGCAACTGATCGCGCTGCCTAGGTAATCGGAACTCGCCGCGGCCGTCAGGTTGAGGTAGCTCTGCGCCCGCACGGTGTAGCTCTCCTCGATGTTCGCGCCGCTCGGCAGGTCGGTGATCGTTACCGAGTAGGTGCCGGCCGGCACGTTGGTCAGGTCTCGCGTACTGTCGCCGTTGCTCCACTCAAACTCGAGGGGGCCGTTCGTGCCGGTGGTCTCGAGGGTTATCGCACCGGCGGGGTCGTCCGCGCAGGTCACGTCGCTCACCGTGGCGCTGCGCACTTCCATCCGCTGCACGGTATAATTTCGCGACCGAAGGCCGCAGCCCCGCGCGTCGGTAATCTCGACGCGGTAGTCTCCGGTCGGCACCGACACCAAGTCTTCGCGCGCGGGGTCGGGTCCGCCGCTCCACGCGAAGGTGTAGGGCGCCGTTCCCCCCACGGGCGTAATGTTCACCCCGCCGTCGTCTCCCCCGCTAAACGTGACCGGCGAGACGATCGACCGTTGGATCTCCACCGGGCTTGGCTCCGCGAGCACGAGTCCGCTTTCGCTAAAACGTACGCCGTTCGCGTCCACCACCTCGACGTCGAAGTCTCCCGGACACAGATCGGTGTAGCTCGCCGAGCCCGCTTCCGCAAAACTCCGCGAGGCCGGCAGCCCTACGCTCGACCCCCCCACGAAGGCGACTTCGTAGGGTGCGGTACCCCCCGAGACCGTTACGGTGTAAGCGGCGTCGCACTCCCCACCGTTCGCGGAGTTGCAGCTGGTCGTAGCGAGGTCGCTGACTAGCGCGAGCGCGGTGTCCACCTGCGGCACGGTGTACGTGGCGGAGTAGCTGCACCCGGTTTCCACGTCGAGCGCGCGCACGGTGTAATCCGCGGGAGCGAGGTCGTCGATGTCTTCGGTGGTAGCTCCGTTCGACCAGTCGAAGCGCACTTCGCCGCCGAATCCGCCGGTGGGCGTCAGGTCGATGGCGCCGTTGGCCGACTGACTAGCGGGCCGGACCTCCGCGGTGAGCAGCAGTTCGGGGTGCTCGTCCACCGCCACGGTCTCTTGCGCCTCCGTACCGTCTTGGTCGGTCACCGTTACGGTATAGGTACCAGCGGGTACACCTTGCGGCGATGCGGTGGCGGCGAGCCCACCGGTCCAGGTGTAGGCGTAAGGGGGCCGACCTCCGCTCACCGAAGTGGCGATGGCGCCCGTGCTCGCGTCGGGGCAGCTCGCCTCGGCAGTCGTACCGACGACCAGCTCGCCGACGGGTGGCGCGAGCGTGTAGGTTGCCGTCCCGGCGCAACTGCCGCCGTCCTGTACGGATACGCTGTATTCGCCGTACCCCAATCCGCTTTGGTCTTCGGACATCGCGTTTACACCGGGGCCCGTCCAGGCGTAAGTGTAGCTCCCGGTCCCGCCGGATACCCGCAGATCGATCGAGCCGCCACCGCCGCCGGTCGGTTCCACGGTGGTCGCGCGCAGGGTCAGCGCGGTGGCCGCGCCCACCGTAAACGCCGCCGATCCGGTGCAGCCGTTGTCGTCGCTGATGTCCACGCTGTACACCCCTTCCACGAGGTTGTACTGATCCTGGAAGTCGGTCGTCGCCGACGGACCGTTCCAGACGTACGTGTAGACCCCGGAGCCTCCCCCGCCCTGGGGTTGCAGGTCGATCGATCCGCCGACGCTGGCTCCGCAGGGTACGTCGTCGACGATGCCCGGGCCGGTGAGTGCGTCCGGTTCGTAGAGGTAAACGGATACACTCGTCGTAACCTCGTCGGCGCCCGTACACGACGAGATCGTCGCCTCGTACTGACCGGCGGCCAAGCCGCTACGGATTGCGCCGCGTGCGCCGTCTAACCAACGCACTTCGTAGATACCGTCGCCACCGGTGATCTCCAACTCGATGATGCCGTCGCTAGCCCCGTTGCAGGAGGGGATCGTGATCGCGTCCGCGACGCTCAAGTCCGGGCACGCGCCCTGAGCCGCTACTTTGCCGAAAGCTAAACTAGCTATTGCAAGTATGGAGATACATAACTTCATCGCGTCGTGGTAAGTAGGCCACGCTTACGCGAAAACTTAGGGCGGGGTTACTGCTACTCGACCACCACCAACGTACGGGTGAGTATCTCTTCGCCGAAACGCAGGGTGCACTCGAACGTGCCGACGCCGAGGCGCTCCAGCGCCGGGATGGTGAGCGTCGCGCGCCCCGCCTCAAAAGTTTCGCGCATCCCGAAGCGCCGGTGGCCAGCCATGTCGGTTACGGCGAGCTTTACCTCACCGGCCGTCGGTAAGGAAAAGTGAAGCTCGGCGACGTTCGTTACCGGATTGGGGCGAGGGGCGTCGAAAGTGAATCCGTCGTCTCCGCCGACGAGGCTCAAGGCGCCGCAACCTTCCTTCGAGCCCCGCACGAGCACGTAGCGCTCTTCGAAGTCGCGGTGGCCGGCCTCATCCGTCATGAAGACCCGGAGCGCCACCGAACCCACGTCGGAGCAGTCGAGTGCGAGAACGCTGTCGGCCGGATTTAAGGAGAAGCTGAAGGCGTTGCGTCCGCGATTCTCGGGCGATGCAGCGCGCAGTTGATCGGCGCGCAGGCGGTACGATCCGGATTGATCGAGGGTGATCACGGCACCAATCTGCGGGGCCGTCTGCAGGGTTCGCGTTGCGTTCACCGAAAAGCCCACGGTACGCTCGGTTAGGTTACCGCAGGCGTTGATCGCGCGGATCACCACGGCGTGGTCACCGGCGGGGTAGCGGCCCACTACCGCGTAGCGGCCGTCGCCGCGCTGCTCGAGCGCGCCGTACGGGTCGGCCGCTCGTTGGCGGAAGCTCTCCCCCCCCGGGAGCTCGTCGGCCGGCGGCTGCCGGCTGCCGGTGTTGAGCACGAGGTAGTAGCTCACGTCGAGGTCGGAGCCCGTCGCGTCGCGGACCTGAAAGGGGATTTGCAGCGAGCGGGCAGTGTCTTCGGAGGCGAGCGTTCGATTGCTGACGCCAATGGGCTGCGCCTCGCGCGGCCGCGGCATACCGGGGATGACGAGCGGGGCGCGGTCGTCGAAGGTGCGGATCTTCTGCTCGTAGCGCCAGCGGCCTACCGAGGTCAGGCTCACCGGTACGAAGTCGAGCTGCACGGCGACGGCCCCCTGCGCGTCCACGCTCACGTCGAGGCGCGGGCCGGCGGAGGTACCGGCGGGATTGGTGACGAGAATGCCCTCACTCGCACCGTCCCACTCGCACCAGTTGATCACGTCGTAGACGCGGATCACGGTAGCGCAGGCGTCGTCGCTGGCATCCTCGTTCGGACCGAGGCGGCGCTCCGTCACCGTAACATCGAGCTTATCGTTGGCGTGGGTGAGCGTGTGGATGTCCTGTCCGTCCGCATCCACGAAACGGCCGCTCACCGGGAGGGCCTGGGAGGCGTGCACCACGTCGCGATCGTTCGGGAAGAAGACGCTGTACGCGTGACCGGGTGCCGCGGAGACGCGCTGTACGTAAGTACCAACGACCGCACCACCGGCATCGATCCGTTCGAAGGTGCGGACGATGGCGCCGACGCCACAGTCTTCGCGCTCGTCGCGCAACCCGGCGAGGCGCATCACTTCGCCCGCCTCGGCGAAGGCGGGCGCGTCGAAGGCGTTCTGATCCGGATCGGCGTAACGCGCCAGCAGCGCCCGTGCGTTGGCCGGCAGCTCTACGTCGGAACTTTGGGCCGGACCGCTCAGGGCGAGGAGCAGCGCGTAAGCGAAGAAGCTGAGGGTGTTGAGCGGCAGTGAGGGCATGGGCGACTTTTGGCGATTGGCACGACAGTTGCATTTCAGCTGTGGGCGCTCTCGCCCTTCCTGTCGATGCATTCAAAAGTAGCCCGGTGTACCGCTGTACGCTGGGCTTCAGCCTTTTATACCCTCCGGGGGTTAGGGACCCGCCGCGGTGCGACCCGCTCGAATCGGCCGTCGAGTAACCGGTAAGGCGCGGGGAGTCGGACTCTTCGCCCGCGGCTACCCGCATTGGGTTGGGAGGACTGCGACAGCCTACCCGCACGAGTTCAGCTACCGTTTAGGAGTGCCGCCGGCCCACCCGCAATCCTCGCTACCCCCCTTCAGTAGTCTCGCCGGGCGTCAGTCCGGCGCCAGCCACAACGTGGGAAAAACCCATCGCGCCGCCACTTCCCGCTTCTGCATCCAGACCCACCGTCCCACCACCGGATAGCCGGTCGTTAAACCGGCCCTCCCCGTTCTCTTACACCCAGACCCGCCGCCCCGAGGCTACCAAACGACGGAAACCCGAGCTTCGGCCGCACCGCTGTCCGAAACGGACGGGTGGGATCGAAACTCGGGTTTCGGGGTGCCCGCGGTTTTAGCGCAAGCGAGACCGATCGACCCTAGACGAGACTGTCGGAGTACACGATGGCCAGCAGGCCGGCGGTGTTGTTGACGCCGAGCTTGCGCATGATGTTCTTGCGGTGGACGCTGACCGTCTGGTCGGAGATGTAGAGCTCCGAGGCGATCTCCTTGTTGGAGAGCGCCTGGGTGATGAGGCGCAACACCTCGATCTCGCGCTTGGTGAGCTGGTAGCGCTTCACGAAACGGTCGGCGTAGGAGTGCGTGGTGAGCACGGCGGGCAGCTCGGTGCGGTCGTTCGGTGCCTCCACGCCCTGGCCGATGTACTCCTCGCCGGACATGACCGAGTCGATGGCCTTGAACAGGTCCTGAATGGCGTAGCCCTTGAGCACGTACCCGTTGGCACCGGCCTTGAAGGCGGCGGCCACGATCTTGGGGTCGTCGTACATGGTGAGCGCGATCACCTTAACGCCGCGGTGCTCGCGCTTGATGCGGGGCAGCAGCAGGAGTCCGTCGTCGCCGGAGAGGTTGAGGTCGAGCAGCAGCACCTGCGGCTTGAGCTGGTTGACGGTTTCGGGCAGTTGCACACCGCTCGACTCCTCGCCGAGCACTTTGATGCGCATTTTCCGGCTCGACTCGAGCACGGACTTGAGTCCTTCGGAGAAGATCTGGTGATCTTCGGCAATGAGGACTGTAATTGTTTCGGCGGACATGGTGTAGGTGATGTTTTCTCTACACGTAGTCAGGTAAACTTCGTGCCAAGCTCGTTCAACGGACGTATACGGCGAGTGAAGCGGGCTGACGGGTCGGTTGGCTGACGGTCGTGTAGAGGACCCCGGTAGTGATGCTGCCGGGTAGCTGGTAGGTGGTTTCGCCGCGTGCGTCGGCAATTACCTCGGCCCGGCTCCGGGTGCGCCCCAGGGCGTCGACGAGCGTGATTACGGCGGATCGGCCGGCTGCGAGTCCGGCGACGCGGATACCGCGATCTTGCAACACGGCGGTGATTGGTCCACGTCCCGCTGTTTTCGCGAGAGCGAGCGAGGTGTAGGTGTTGGGTACGAAAAAAGACTTTTCGGGGGCGCTGATCGCGGAGTTGCGACCGATGACCCCGGCGAGGCTCTGGCGCTCGATCCACGCGCGCTCGTCGTGGGAGAAGGCCGGGTCGTGCGTGTAGAAGAAGCGGTCGCCGCTGCGGAGTCGCAGAAATTGCTCGGAGAGAACGGCGCGGAGGGTAGCCCCCACCCCGTTCGTCTTTCGCTCGGCGAGCATGCCTACCCAAGCGTCGAGGTCGGATACTTCGCCGTAGACCGTAGCGAGGCGGGCCGCGAGCTCCGCCTCCCCGGTGAGTTGCGCGAAGGAGGTGTACGGGCGTAGGCCCAGCTCCTCGCGGATCGCGTTGAAGTTGGCTACCCCGCGATCGCGACCGCGGTTGATGTTGATCGCGGCGAGGTCGAGGCCGCCGGCCCCCGGTGCACCGAAGAGGAAAGAGCGCAGGTCGTCGACCACGGCGCAGTCGAGCTCCTGCTGGCGGTGCCGGGAGGCACCACGCAGGATCGGACCAATACCCTGGCGCTGGATGACGCCGACCGGGTCGAAGAATACCTCGCGCAGGGAGAGGGGCGAATTCGGGAGTGGCTGGTCGTTGGCGTCGAGTAGCCACAGCTCCGTGCCCACCACCGAGTGGCCGAAGCGGAAGCCGGCCGCCGCGAACTCGTTGCTCACGCGCGGGTCGACCGTGGCGTCGTAGGCGGCGGCCGCGGGCAAGTCGACGCCGAGGGCCGGAAGCCACTCGTCGTACACGATGTGCTGGAGCTGGGCGCCCACGAGGCGGCGGGCGTGCTGGTAGATTTGCTCGTCGCTGGCGCCGAAGAAGGTGCTCTCCAGACTGTCGCAGAGTCGGTTGTGCTCGCGTACCCAAACCGTGTGTACGCTGGTTAGGAGGCTGTTCTCGTTGGCTCGCACGTCGCCGGCTACGAAGAGGTGCCGCCCGTCACGACCTCCGTCCATCCCGGGCGCCGTCGTATCGATACGGGTCTCGAACTGGCCGTCGGAGGTGTTGAAGGGAAGTAGGTTCCCGCTCGATACGCGCAGCTTCCCGCCCTCGCCAGTCCGCAGCCACGCCGCCCGCTGGGCCGTGGAGCCGTACACGTTCGAAGCGTCCAGGAAGGAAGAGATCTCGTTGCGGTAGCGACGCACGCCGCGCTCGCCGAGCTCGCCGGCCGAGCGCATCATCGGAATCATCCCGCGCCCCGTGGAGTCCGGGTCGAAGAAGCGGTCGCCCCGCGGCACGCGGATACCCATAAATTCCTGCCGGCCGTCGACGGTGAGGGTGATGTCGTGATCCACGAACTGCCCGAAGGCCCACCACATGTCACTCAGTCCGCTCGCGCTAAAACGCTCCGCGTCCTGCGCGAAGATCGCGTTCGAGATCGCACGCGGATTGGCGCGCGTGGCTCCGGCCGGACTCGAGGCGCCATCGGAGAATCCCGTGGGGCAGGTGTTGACGAGCCAGCCGTCGGCGGCTCCCCAGTCGGGGTAGTCGAGGTTGTTCCCGTGTCCGTCGATACTCCGCGTACCGCTCTGCGCCTGGGCCGCAACGCCAACGAGCACGGCCGCGGCGTAGAGCGCCGGGCGGAGAAGACGGACGTGTAGTGTAGGAACCCCCATAGAATTGCTGGCTTGCGTTGGTTAAGGGGGTACCAGCAATGTAGTTAGGGGGCGGGGCGGGTGTCTATACCATAATGCGGTAACATCGCCGCGGTGACACCTTTAGCCCGCAGCCTTACGTTCACGCTGTAGTGAGGACGACGGCAAGCACCCTGGCCCTCGCCCTCGCAGTGGGCCTGGTCGTTGGATGGGGCGCAGCACGTGCGCAGACGCCGACCTTGGCCCCGCTTAGCAACTTGCGCCTCGACACGCTCGCGGCGGGCGATACGCTCTTCTTTCCCGCCGGTGAAACGCCGCTTCTTCGCACCCTCGAGGTCCGCGTGCTCGGAGATACCAGTCGCATTCCGGCCGGCCGGCTCCGATTTACCGACGCCTCGGCGAGCGTGGATACAGTCGCGCTAAAACTCCCCGCCGACGCCCGCATCGCCTGGCGCTACCGGGTGCTCGTCGCCCGGTTTACCGAACCCTACGCACGCCTCGACTCGCTGCGCCTCGAGAACCGCCGCCCGCAGAACTACGTCGACGAAACCGAGCAAACCGGCACGAGCGTGGCCGAGCTGCGGCGCGAGCTCGGGGCGGTCGACTACCGCGGGACCTTCGGGCGCGGACTGCGTTTCGGCAACTCGCAGAGCTTGGTGCTCGACAGTAGGCTCGACCTCCAACTCGACGGAGACTTGGGCGAGGGACTGAAGGTGGCGGCCGTGGTCTCGGACCAAAACATCCCCCTCCAACCCGAGGGCAACACGGTACAGCTGCGCGAATTCGACCGAGTGTTCGTGCGCATCAGCAAGGATCAGCACGCGTTGACGGCCGGTGACTATTCGTTGCGCAGCGACCGCGGCCACTTTCTGCGCTTCGACAAAAACTTGCAGGGACTCACCTACGAATACGGGCTGCCGCAGGACGCGACGCGCGGCCGCGCGAGTGTGGCCTCGGCGCGCGGGCAGTTTCAACGCATCCAGCTACCCGTGGCCGACGGCAACCAGGGTCCGTACCGCCTCACCGGCGCACAGGGGCAACCCTTCGTGATCGTGCTCTCCGGTACCGAGCGCCTCACGCTCGACGGGCGCCCGCTGGAGCGCGGCCTGGACCGCGATTACGTGATCGACTACAACCGCGGCGAGATCACCTTTCAGCCGCGGCTCCTCGTCAATCGGTTTCAGCGGATCCTGGTCGAGTACGAGTACGTGGACCAGGAGTACCTGCGCACGCTCGCTGCGGCGGAAGCCACGCACGATGCGGGGCCGTGGAGCTTCCACGCCCAGGGTCTGCAGCAGCAGGACGGACTGCGGCGCACGGGCAGCCCGCTCACGGAGCAGGCGGAGGAGGTGCTGCGGATGTCGGATGGTACGGGCGAAGGCGTGCTCGTCCCTTCGCAGGCCCTCATCGAGCAGGGGTCGGCCAATCCGCTGCGCTACGTACGACTCCCGAATCCCGACCCGGACTGCACCGCGGATTCCATCTGGCGCTACGAACCGGAAGCCGCGTTCGGGGAGGCGTACTCGGTGGGTTTTACGGAAGTGGGGATCGGGAACGGGGATTATCAGCTGGCGCCTACCACCGGCGCGAACGGGGCGAGCTACAGCTACGTGGCGCCGGACGAGAACTGCGCTCCGCGCGGGAGCTACCGTGCGGAGCGGCGGGTGCAGACGCCACGCGCCCTGCGGCTGGTGAGCTTCGGCGGCGGCTTCGTGCCGGACAGTTCGCTGGCGGTGGTCTGGGAGCTGGCGGGCAGCTCGGCCGACGCGAATCGGTACGCGCCGGGGGCCGAGCAAAGCTTCGCCGGGTTTGCAGGGGGCACCAAATCCTGGGAGCTCGGCGCCAGCGGCGGCGAACTCGCAGCCGGCGCCCACCTCGAGGGCACCGGGGATGGATTTCGGGCGATCGCCCCCTGGCGCTCCCCCGAGTTCAACCGCACCTGGAACCTCGGTACGCTCGCCCAGCAGGCCACCGAAGATCCCGGCGCCGAAACCCTCGCCGACGCGGAGGTAGGCTGGACGAGCGGGGGGGAGCACGCCCTCAACCTGTTCGGCGAGCTCGGCTACTACCGCCAGGCGGGTCGCTTTACGGGCTTCCGCCAAAACTGGCGGGCGGGTTACGCAACGGGGCGCTGGACGTTCGGACACGACGGCGACCGGCTCGCCGCTACGCGCGGCGACCTGGAAACCGGCCGTACCCGCCTGGGCGGCACCGCGCAGCGGCGGGGCCCACGCTGGACGCAACGTTTTGCCGCGAGCACCCTCCTGACGCAGAACTACGACGCCGTGCTCGACGCGGCCGATGCCGTAGACCGGCGCGTGAGCGAGTGGGCGGCGAGTACGGAGCGGGCCGAAACCGATTCGACCTGGGCGCTCGGACTCAGCTACACCGGGCGGGCCGACGCGCGCGGCGACGGGGGCGGAGGCAGCGAGGGCCTGAGTGGCGACGGGATTTCGCACCAGGTGGACGTGAGCTCGGTGAGCCCGCTCAACCCGCGCCAGGGTTTGGAGCTCACGGCGACGTACCGGCGCACGGACGGGGTGCGGAGTGGCGCGAGTCCCGAAGACGCGAAGGATTACTACCTCGGGCGGGTGAGTCACCGCTGGCAGCCGACCACGCGGGGTTGGTTGCGCACGCAGAGTACCGCCGAGGCGGGCAGCGGGCAGGAGCGGCGCGTGTCGGTGCAGTACCTGAAGGTACAACCGGGCCTGGGCCAGTACATCTGGCGCGATTACAACGGTGACGGCGTGGAGGAGCTCGACGAGTTTGAGGTGGCCGTGTTTGCGGACAGCGCCTCGTACATCAAGACGGTGCTCCTGACCGATGAGTTCGTGGCGACGAACACCCTGGCCTTGAATCAGACGGTGCAGCTGGATGCCGGTCGGATCGAAGGCGGCGGCGAGCGCTGGTGGGGTCGGCTGAGTGCGCTGAACACGGCGAGCTTGCGTCGGCGCGCGGTGCAGGATGCGGGCTACGGGCGGCTGCTCGCGGTGAATTTGCCGGAGGCCGACACCACCGTGGTCGGGGACAACCTGAGCTGGCGCAGTGCACTGTACTTGAATCGAGCGCGCAATGCCTTCCAGGCGGAGTTGGAGCACCGACAGCTGGCGGACCGATCGATCTCGCTGCAGGGCTTGCAGCAGCTGCGTACCACCGGGCAGGGGCTCAACGTGCAGCAGCCGCTCGGACAGGCCTGGCGACTTACGCTCGCCCTAGATAGGGAGCGGCGGCGCTCGCGGAGCGAGGGGTTGGCGGCGCGCAATTTCGTGTTGGATTCGCGGGAGGTTCGCCCGGGACTCAGCTTCCAGCCGACGCCGAACGTACGGGCGGGGGTGGAGTCGGGCTACCGGGAGGGCGAGGCGCTCGGGCTGCCCGAACGGGTGAGTGCCCGTAGTCTGAAGACGCTACTGGAGCTGCGCGTCCCCTCGGCGTTGACGGTGGCCGAGGGCGGGAGTCCGGACGCGCGGCGCAATCCGTTTGCCGGCGCGAGCGTCCGGGCGGAGGTAGAACGAATCAGTCAGCGCTTCTCCGGCGAGGCGGATTCGCCGAGCGGCTTCGCGCTGCTGGAGGGCCTGCGGCCGGGGCGGAGTTGGATTTGGTCGGCGAACGTGGACCAGCAGTTGGGCAAGGCGCTGCAGCTGAGCTTGCGCTACGAGGGGCGGCAGGTGGGCGTGGGGCGCGTGGTGCACTCGGGGCAGGCGCAGTTGCAGGCGGTGTTCTAAGGTAGCGTACATTCCTCGCCAGCAAACTGCCTATGTTCAAAGCTAGCTTGGCCATGTTGCGCAAGCAACTGGAGGCCCTCGCCCGGGTGCAGGAGCGTACGCAGGAGCAGATGGACCTCCAGCGACGACAGCTCCTCGAGCTGCGCCGGCGCATCGGGTTGGAGGAGACCGCGGGCGAAGCGCCGGAGGCAAGCCTCTTCGCACCCCTCGCGGACGAGGTCGATACGACACCCGCAGAACCCCAGGCACCTTCACCACCCCGCCCCCGCCGCACGGCCAATCTCGAGCGCTGGATCGGTCGACACCTACTCGCCCTCATCGGCATCGGCATCCTCGTGTTCGGCGTTGGCATCGGCGTACGCTGGGCCATCGAAAACGATTTCATCGGACCCGTCGCACGCATCGTGATGGGCTACGCGACGGGCGTCACCTTGCTGGGTTTTGCCGAAAGGCTGCGGTCGAAGTACGCGCAACTGAGCGCGATCCTGCTGGGCGGGGGGATGTCGGTGCTCTACGGCGTAACCTACGCCGCCCACGATCTGTACGGGCTCATCCCGCTGCCGCTCGCCTTTGGCTTGATGGTACTGTTTACGGCCTTCACCGTGCTGGCTGCGCTGCGCTACAACCTGCAAGTCATTGCGCATTTAGGGCTAATCGGTGCGTACGCGGTACCCATTCTGCTCGGGCGGGGTGAGCCGAACTGGATCGTCTGGCTCAGTTACATCACCATCCTCAACACCGGGATTTTGGTGGTGAGCTACCTGCGGCGCTGGCGGCCGCTCGTGTACGTAGCGCTGCTGCTGAGTTGGGGGGTGTACGCGAGTTTGGTCGTGTCGAACTTCGAAGGTGCGCTGGGGCGGGGCCTTTCGCTCGGCTTCGCGACGGTCAATTTCCTGCTCTTCGTGGCGGCCACCGTGGCGTACAAATTTCGCGTCGATGAGGGGTTAAAGCGTGGGGAAGTGATTACGCTCGTGTTAAATGCACTCGCTTACTTCCTCGTTGGTTACGCTTTTTTGGATACCGTAGGTACGGAGTATCTACTGGGTGCGTTTGCCGTCGCAAACGCTCTCCTCTACTTAGCTCTCGGTGTACTCCTACGCCAGCGTGGCGCCGACGCGCAGGTAGTCTCCACGCTGGCGGCGCTGGCCATCGTGCTGGTCGCCGTAGCTATTCTGGTTCAGTTGGACGGACCCTGGCTCATGGCCACGTGGGCGGCGTTCGGCGCGCTCGCGATGTTTTTGGCCGGGCGGCTCGGGCTGCGGATCCTGCGTTTCGGGTCGTACGCACTTTACGCCTTGAGCCTAGCGGGCTTGTTTTTCTCCATCACGAATCGGGGCTACGAACTGCCCCCGTTTTGGAACGCCTACTTCTTCGTTGAGGTGTTTGTGGCGGCTGCCTACGGCCTCGGCGCTTGGTTTGCCTACCGGAGTATGCCGTGGCGCACTGGCCGGTGGCCGGTTTGGCTCCTGGCGGTAACTGGCTTCTGCTTTCTATACTTGGGTGGGGCGCAGGAGATATCTGTGTACTTCCACGCTGCGGTACCCTGGGACTTTGACCGCACCACCGACGAAGTCCGTACGAACTACGATAGAGCGCGTAATTACTACCGCTATGTATCGAGGGTTTGGCAGACTTACTATCTGATGGGCCTGGCACTGCTCGCGTGGCTCAGTCTCGAACTCCTTATCCGCAAACGGAAGCTCAGCCGACGCCGTAAAAACTGGATGGTACGCGCCCTGCTCGCTTATGCGGCGAGTAGTTTCTTGGTCCAAGCGCTCTACGCCCTAAGCGAGGTGCGCGATCTGGCCCTCGTTCACCGAGACGCTGCTCCAGTTCTGTCGCACGGTGTTGGTATCGGTCTTCGGTACCTGGGCATCGCGCTGTTTTCTCTGTGTGCCTACCTCCTCCACAGACGACTCCGGTTCGCGGAGCTCGTGGGCCATCGCCGTAACTTCTTCGAGTTGCTCTGGCACGTCGTCATCCTCGTTCTCCTCAGCAGCGAACTCATCCAGTGGCTCACCCTCGCCGGCTCCAGCGCGCAGTACAAGCTCGGCCTCAGCATCCTCTGGGGCAGCTACGCCCTCCTGCTCATCGGCCTCGGCCTGCTTTGGCGCCGCAAACACCTCCGCGTCGCGGCGATGGTCCTCTTCGGGGCCACGCTCGTCAAACTTTTCGTGTACGACCTCGCCTCCCTGACCACCATCGCCAAAACGATCGTCCTCGTTATCCTCGGCATCCTGCTGCTCGTGATGAGCTTTCTGTACACCAAATTTAGAGGTCGTACCGAAGCCGCCGAAAGCGACATCCCCGAAGACCCTCTCCCCTAGCCCACCCCGCATGTGTCGTCCAACACTTGTCTTGCTGTTGCTCGGCGTCTGGGTCGGCGCTCGTGGGCAAGACTGTCGGTACGTCCATACCCTCTCGCCGCCGACCGATACGTACCACCGTATCGAGATTCCCGATGGAGCATTCCGGGGCGATTTGGAGCCGTCGCACCTGCGTGTTTACGCGCGCACCGCCGCCGGCGACACGCTGGAAGTCCCGTACGTCTGGGAGCCTTACCGGCAAAACGAGTCGCGCGTGGCCCTGGAGGTAAGCAGCCCCGGGAAAGTCGGCGCGAGTTTCCGCTACACCGTCGAGGTTCCCCGCGTCAGACCCCTCGCGGAGATCACCCTCGACATCGCCGAGACCAACTTCGACGCGCGGGTACGGCTCGAGGGTGCCAACAGGCTCGGCGACTGGCAGACCGTCCTCACCGACGCCCGAATCCTAGCCTTCGAGCACTCGGACGACGGCTACGCGTACACCAGCCTACGCTTCCCGCGATCCGTGTTCGCCTACTACCGCATTACCGTATCGGGCTTGGACACGCTTACCCTACGCGGCGTTTCGGCCCGCGCCGAACGCGTCGAGCCCGCGCGCAAACGCTTCGGCAGTCGGCTCGCCGCGGCTACCGACAGAGAGCCCAAGCGATCTACCTTCGACATCACCCTCCCCGAAGCCCGACTCGTGGACGAGCTTACCTTCTACGTAGCTGAGGGCACCCCCTACGCCCGCTTCGTCGAGGCGGTCGCATTACGCGATTCCGTCAACCCGGCGAATCAGCGTTACCGTGCGCAGCGACTGGGTGCTACAACGACCCTACTCACGTCGGGCGGCGCGCAGGCGGCGAATTTCGCGCGGCCGCTCTTCACCAAGCACGTCCGGCTTACCGTCCGCGACGGCGACGACCAGCCGCTCGCCTTCGATTCCGTTGTCGTATTCGGCCCGCTCCGCCACGTCGACGCTCGATTTGCCGAGGGCGAGACCTTTTGGCTGGCCTACGGTTGCGACGGAGTACGAGCACCGGAGTACGATCTAGCTCGGCGTAGGGAGCTGATCCCGGATTCGCTGTCGACGTTGAGCGCGGGACCCCAGCAGACCGTCGGGAGCGCCCGCCCGAGCGACGGAAGCTGGGAGTGGCAACGCGCCTGGATTTGGGTCGCGCTCGGTGTAACAGGCTCCCTTATCGCCTTCGTGGCGTTCCGCTTGTTGAAAGCTTAGGATCGACGGATGGCAGCTAGCTTGCACGCTTGGCCATCAACGCCTTCCCCCTCTCCCAGCTCCGCTTCCGGCACCCCTGGCGCAGCTACCAAGCGACGGCGCTCGGTGCACTCGACGATCACCTCGTCGACAGGCGCGCGCACGTAGTCGCACCGCCGGGGGCCGGTAAGACGTCACTCGGGCTCGAGATCGTCCACCGCCTGGGCCGCCCGACGCTCATCCTCGTCCCGACCATCGCGCTGCGCGGGCAGTGGATCGCGCGTCTGTGTACGGACTTCCTCGACGGGGCCGCACGGCCGGATTGGATCAGTACCGACCTCGAGGCGCCCGCGCTGCTCACGGTAGCCACCTACCAAGCGGCGTACCAGCTGTTTTCACGCAAGTGGGACGACGGCGTGGCCGCGAGCGCCTGGGGCAGCCTCGACGCGTTGCGCGGCGGGACCCTCGTGCTCGACGAAGCCCACCACCTCAAACGCGCGTGGTGGGATGCCCTCGACGATCTCGCCGAGCAGCTCGACCCCACGATCGTGGCCCTCACCGCCACCCCGCCCTACGACGTCAGCGCTCGGGAGTGGGCGCGCTACCGCGAGCTCAACGGCCCGATCGACGCGGAGATCACGGTACCGGAGCTCGTGGCCAGCGGGGAGCTGGCCGTGCACCAGGACCTCCTTTACCTCGTGGAGCCCCACCCCGGGGAGGCCGCCGCGCTGCGCGAACGCCACGAAGGCATCGACGCCCTCCTCGACCGCCTGCTCGCCGACGGAGCCCTCGCCGAGGCGCTCCTCGCCTGGCCCCCGTTTGCCGACCCGGAGGCGTTCCCCGATGCCGCCGCCGAAGCGGTCGAGGGGATTGCGGCCACCACGGTCTTCCTCCACGCCGCGGGCCGCGAGGTCCCCCGCGAGACCACGGACTGGCTGGGGGTGTCCGTACTCACCGCCGGCGTACTCGATTACGGTTGGACGGAGCGTTTCCTGAGCTTCCACCTCGCCGAGACCGACTTACTCGACGCCTACCGCGATACGCTCCGGCGCCTCCACGTCCTGCGTGGCGACCGGGTGGATCTACGTCAGCGTTCGGCCTTCCTGAAGCAGCTCGCGCGCGGGGGACAACGCCTGGGGGCGATCGGCGAGATCGCCGTCGCCGAGCTCGCCTCCCGGGGCGCCGACCTACGCCTCGTCGTGCTCACCGACCACATCCAGCGCGCCTGGCTCGGGCGCGCGCCGGAGGCTACCACACCGCTCGGCACCGTACCGGCGTTCGAACGACTCCGCGGTCGACTGCCCGCGGCAACTCGGTTGGCCGTGCTCACCGGAAGCCTCGTCATCGTACCGCTCGAATTGTTCGACGACGGATCGACGGACGAGACGCTCGCGGGGCTTACGCCAAAACCACTCCCCCACGCCCCCGCCTACGCCGAGCTCGCCGTTACGGACCAGTTGCGCCCCGGTATCGTCGCCGCCCTCACCGCCCTCTTCTCGGCGGGGAAGCTGCACGTGCTCGTCGGCACGCGCGCGCTGCTCGGTGAGGGTTGGGATGCTCCGGCGGCGAACGTACTGGTGATCGCGAGCGCGGTGAGCAGCTTCGTCACGAGCAACCAACTCCGCGGTCGGGTCCTGCGCCAACGCCCCGGCAAGGTGGCCAACCTCTGGCACCTCGCCTGCGTGGATCCCTCCGCCCCGGATGGCGGCGTAGACCTCGATCGCGTGCGGCGGCGCTTCCACACCTTCCTCGGTCCGACCCACACCGGACCCCCCCAGCTTACCGACGGACTGGAGCGGCTCGACCTACCGGCGGTCACCCTGTCGACGGCTGCCGTAGCGAACTACAACCGGACGAGTCTCGTGCGCAGCGAAGAACGCGAACGCGTGCGCGAGCGGTGGAACCGGGCCCTCCGGGCGGGTACGGAGGTGGTGCCGAGCTTGAGGATTGAGTCGGGCGGGCACCCCGACTGGCGATCGCCCACCCAACTCAAGCCCCGCCGGACGCGTGTAGCCTCCAACGCGGCGCTCGCGGTGGGGCTCGTGCTCGCGGCCATCCAACTGCGACGGCTCTACTTCAACTTGGCGGACGAAGATGCCTCCGACGTGAGCTTGGGGGCCTTCGCCCTCCTGCTGCTGGGGTGCTTCCTGATCTACGCCGGTAGGCAGCTTCGCGAACTGTACAACCTCGATGCCGCGCGGCGGCGGCGCAGGCGCGTACAGGTGAAGGCGGCGCGCGCGACGCTGACCGGCCTGAGGAAAACCGGCTTGCTCGGGGAGGGTCGTGGCCGACCGGTGAAGACGCTGGAGATTGACGTCCACCCGCACGGTGAAACCATGGAGTTCGCGCTCTACGGAGGTACGCGCCACTCGCGCGAGCGGCTCACCGAGGCACTCCTGGAACTCTTTTCGGTGCCGGACCGACCGCGGTACCTGTTGCGTTGGCGTGGGTCGGGTTGGTTGGGGCGTTGGGGCGGGTACGCTTACGCGGTGGTCCCGGAGGCGCTCGGCCGGAGCGCTAAGGAAGCCGAAGTTTTCCGCGGGGAGTGGCGCCGGCGGGTCGGTCCGGCCGACTTGATCTACACGAGGACGCTGGAGGGTCGAGTGGCCTTGGGTACGGCACGCGTGCAGGCGATGGGGGACGCGGTTGAGGTAGTTCGGCGGGTGGGGGGTGTGAGCTAGGGTCGGCGCTACTCTCCTACCTGCATCGGCGTACACACCTCGATCAAGAACCCATTCAGGTCGCGGACGTACCCCACGCGCTGTCCCCAGGGTTTCGCCTCCGGCTCGCGTACGATCGCTGCCCCCGCCCGCACGGCTCGTGCGAAGTCGGCGTCTATCGCCTCGGTGGTGAAGGCGAGCTCGAAGTCGGTAGGTCGCGCGGCAAGGTCGCTCGTGCGGAAGTCGCTCCCGAGGTTGGCACTACCCAGTGCGTGATTTGCGAAAGCGAGGACCGTCTCGCCGGAGGCGAGCTCGGCGTAGTCGCCCTCCGGGGTGAGGAGACGGGTGGCGAAGCCGAAGGCCTCCCCGTAAAAGGCGGCAGTGGCGGTGACGTCATCGACGTAGAGGATGGTATAGGCGAGGCGCAAGGGTGTAGAAGCGTTTAGCTCGGAGCGTTACCTGGGATCCCGCGGAAACTACGACGTAGGGCGGGACTCCAATCGAGCGACACGAGGTCGATCGGCCGGAAGGATTCGCTAAACCCAAGCCGAGGAACCCACTCCGATTCTACACGGCGTGGGCTCCCCGACAGTCACCGTTACTCGCTTCCCTCGATCACTCCCCCAGCACCATCAGCTTGCCCGTTCGCACGTACTCGTCGGTTTGGACTACGAACGTGTACAGACCGGAGCGCGACAGCTTCGCGTCGCGTCGGGCGTCCAGCACCACCTCGTGCGTACCGCCCGCCCCGAACGAACGGCGAATCGTCGTTACGAGCTTCCCGCTGGTGTCGTAGATCGAGATCTCGGCGCTGCCCGACTCCTGCAGGGAGATCGCGAAGGATACTTCGCCACCCACTACGGGGTTGGGATGCACCGCGACCCCCTCGGTCGCCGTCGGCGGAGCCGGCTCACGTAAAGCGCTCCGGGAGGCTACGGCGGAGCTCGCGACGAACTCCACGTAGTCCATGCGTCCGTGCGAGCTCCCGCCGAGCGCACCGGTGACCTCGATCACGTCGCCCTGCCTTACGGCGACGTTCCTCGTGAGGTGAGCCTCCTCCTGGAGGACGCGCCCGTCACTGAGATCGGCCGTCCAGGAGTCGACCGGCACGTCGTTCACGTATACCTCGTGGAACGCCTGACCGTCGTCTTCCAGGAGGTACCCCAGCACGAAGTTGTAGGTCCCCGTGCGCTGCGCGGTGAAGCTCGCCGTCCCTTTCCTAAATCGCTTGGTGGGCTTCACTACTTTCCGGTTCGAGTGAAACCACCGGGTTTCGATGGCTACGTTCGAGAGTCGCATATTCTCGACCTCGATCCGATCGACCGTTTTGTGTAGCTCTACGTAATCGATGCGGCCGTGTGAGCCGCCCGTGACGGTACCCGTCACCCGAATTACGTCTCCCTCGTTCACCGTAACGGCACTAACGACCCTCTCCGCCGCTTCCAGTCCCCCACTACGCGCGAGCGTCGCGGTCCAGAGGTCAGCTATCTTCCCGTTGACGAATAACTTGTGTTGCGCTTGCCCGTCGTTCTCCTTCGCGTACCCGACGACAACGGTGTAGCTCCCGCTCTCGCCGGAGAAGATGAAACTGGCCTCCCCCGTATTCGCTCGCGGGGTATTGGGCTTCACGCCCGCGCCCCCGGAATACGCTCGGCCGGTCTCTACGGTCGCGCCCCGCACGTCCATGTCCTCCGCCTCGACACGAGGACCGCTGCTCCGTAGTTTCGGCTGCTCGGGAACGGGGACCGCTTCCGGCGGGACTCCCGCTTTGATGGCCTTGTAGGCGGACTGAAGTCCGGCCCTGTTCTTTATGCCTCGACTCTGGGCTTTGTACTCGTCGGTTTCGTTGTAGTATGTCTCCACGTCCGCCTGCTCGATGAAATCGAGGTCGTTGTTTTCCAGTACGTTCCTGCGGACCGTGATGCCCCGGCTGAGGTTATCCAGGAAGATGGCGGCGTGAAAGTAGGTACCCGCCCAAGGTCCTCTCCGGTGGTCGTGTACGTAATTCTCGAAGATGTGAGTTCCGGGCTGCTTGGCCAGCGTGTAGATGCCGCCGGCGTCATCGTGCAACTGACCTACGTCGTACACTTCGTTGTACCGAATATGATTGTCCGCCATGCCGACGTCCGGATTCTCTTTCGAACCGGCGTGCTGGCCGACCTGCATGCCCGTGTAATTTATATCGTGAATTTCGTTGTGCTCGAAAACGCTATGGTCTACGTAGCCGGCGAGTATCCCATTCGCATTGGTGTAGTTTCTACCCGTCCGCGTGAAGTAATTGTTGGATACATTCATACGCGTGACCCTCCGCGGTAAGATCGGTTTCGGCTCGAGCCCTATACCTAGCACCAGTCCGGTACTCGCGATGTCGTAGAAAGTATTGCCACGGATGTACGTATTGCGCGTTCCGGCTACGCAGTGAACGCCTACGCCACCCAGCTTACTGAAGTTATTTCTCTCCAGCAAGATGTTTCTCACGTACCTCAACACCACCGCGCCCGGGGCAACCGTTCCCTCGGCGGATTTGCCGGAAGACCGTACGATTTGGTTCCCCTGCGTCATGCTCAAGCCCACTCTCGAGGGCTGCAGCCAGTTGGTGTACACGAAGTTGATACCCTCTAGCGTGATGTTCTTCACCGCACTACTCTCGGATCCCTCGATACGGACCAGCGTCTCGATATTACCGGGGACTACCGCGTAGTCCTTATTCATATCCTGGTCCGCGTAAGGAATGTAATACAGCGTCTCGTTGTCCGTATTCAGATACCACTCGCCCTGCGTATTCAAAAACTCGTAGGCGTTCTCGAAGTAATAGAAGGTATCCCCGTTAGCGTTGTAAAAGCTATCATTATTCCGGTTGAAGGTGTTGTCCCGCTCGGGATCCATAGGCGTAATCGTCACGTAGGGACCACGGGGCGTAATCGACTTGATCCGGACACGCTGGTGGTACCAGTGCGGCATCATCACCAATTCAACTTGGTTTAACCGAGCCCAATTTCCGACCTCGGCCGTCGGGATACGCACCGTATTGTCCGATAGATCCACCTGCAGGTCCCTCTCGTAGTACGGACTGTAGTACTTGTTCTCGTCCGCGCTCGGGGTCCGCGCACGGGTCGCCATCCTCCCGTCCACGTAGAATTGACGAAACTCCCGGCTTCCGACCTTGGCCTTCCAAATGTTCTTCTTAGAGTCGTGGAGCGTCCAACCGGTTACGCGCTTACCGCCGCTAAACGAGACGCGCCCGGGGTTCTCCGCTCTCCAGATCACCTTGTGCTGCCCGGTTCCTCCGTCGGCCTGACCGAACGTGAGCGTCTCGTCGAATCGGTACGTACCGTCTTTTAGCTTCACGACGATATCCTGCGTCATGTCCTCGATCTTCGAGCGGACCTCGGCCTGGACGTTCCGCAGGTTACTTCCGGGACTTACGGTGATAACTTGCTGTGCGTACAGACCGACGTTTACCAGCAAGCTCAACAGAGCAATCAGGGGTAGGACGGTAACTCTCTGAGTTTGCATATTGCTTATATTTGCAATATGTCCGACATGAAAACCGTGCCAGCATCGACTCAACTACGTTTTGGGGGTGTATATCACCGCCGGAACTGAGCGCCGTTACCGGGGTCGGTCGAGCGCGTCCTACAACGACAACTGCAGTACCCCCAACAACACCCGCGAGGCGTTGGGGTCCTCCCCGTCCAACTCCCGACCCGAGCGGTACTCCAGCCCAAATTCGTACCTCCCTTTACCCACCGTTACACTCGGTCGGTAGTCGATGTCGCTCGGCCTTGCGGCAAAACCCGCCGTAGACAGCAGCAGCTCCACCGAGGCGGTGAAAAACCATTCCTCCGGATCGACGGTCTGGCCGGCGAGCGCGCGCTCGAAGCCGATCCGGTAGCGGTGTCGGTAGCTCAGCTCCAGTGGCCCCCCGAAACTCCCCCGGAAGCGTTGCTCGGTACGGAAGCGTTGCGACCAGTGCGTGTAGCGCACGTCGGCGAAGGACTCGGCGTAGAACCACGTCCGAATCTCCGCCTCGCGCTCGGGCTCACTCGTGAGGTAGCGACCGCGCAGCCGCAGGGCCGAACCGAAGCGCCAACGCTCGAGCCAGCGGCGGTCTACCGAGGCGTTCAGGTCGAGGTTGCGCAGCGCCGGCGGTGCGTCCACCGCGTCGTCGCCCCCGGCGTACAGGGGCCTGGACTCGAGTCCGGGACCGATCCGAACCGCCCAGGCCCGGGGCAGGCTCCACTTCTTCGTGGCCTCCGCCGCCACGCCGCCGGCCCAGTCGTTTTGCGCGAGCGCGCTCCCGCAAAACAGCGGTAGGAGTACCGCCGCGAGTAGCTGCTTTACCATCGTTGGAGGTGTCCTGGACTAAGTTCGATCTCCCGCTGCTCGAGCAACCGGCCCGCTTCGCCGAGGCGCGCCTGGTAGGCGGACCACTCAAAATCCTGGCGACCGCGCAGCTCCACCTCGTAGTAGCGCTCCCCGCCGCGCCCCACGTGGTGTTGCACGCGCACCACGCGGTACAGCTCGAAGCTGTCCGCCCACGCGGCACACGTCTTCGCCCAAACCTCGCGCGGCACCTCCCCGGGCGGCACCTCGAGCTCCGTGTCCAACCAGCGCCCGGTGGTATCGAACTCCACACTGTAACGCGCCTTGCCCTCCCGGAACTTCGCCTCCAGGGTGGTCAGGTCCTGCCCGATGTCTTTGTAAAACTTCAGCCGCCGCACTTCGCCGAAGGCGCTGTCCAGGAAATTCGTCGCGGCGGCCGGTACAGCGGCGGCGTCCAGGCGGAACTCGCGCTCCGTCTTGCCGGATTGCGCAGCGGCTAGACCAGCCCAGATTAGCGCGAGCGCGATTGCGAACAGTCGATTCACGGGCGGCAAAGATGCGCACTAGAAGCCCCCCGCGCCGGGGCTACGGTCGCAACGCGGAGCCCGCTCCCCGGGCCTGCGTTTCAGAACGTAGCTTTACCGAACTCATCCCTACTTATCCCAATCCAGTCAGTATGCCGCAGACCGCTACCCCACGCCAGCGCTCCCGCTACACCTTCGTCCTACTCCTCCTTTTACCGGTGCTCGCGGCCGCCCAGTCCGCCCGACCCTGGCGGGTAGCGTCTACGCCCACCGGTGCCGACATTCGCTTTCTCGACGTGGAGGCGGGCTTGGTTTTGCCGCAAGGCGGTACTGAAAAATTTGCCCTCACCCTCCCCACCCCGCACGGCGCGGAGCTCGGCGTGCGCCTGCGCGAGGTCGCGGTCATGCCCGCCCCGCTCCAGGCCCGCTACCCCGAGATCCGCACCTTCCGCGGCGTCGCCGACAACGGTGCGGCCGTGGCGATCACCCAGGATCCGCTGGGCCTCCACGCCTACGTATTCGACGCCGCGGACCCGTGGATGATCGAGCCGATCGGCAGGGGGCGCGCGCGCGTGGGTTCGGTACTGGCCCTACCCGGGGAGGACCACCCGGAAGCCTCCGCGCTCGCCTGCGGCTTCGACGAGGACCTGCTCCCGCAAAGCGCCCAATCCGCCGGGAGGCTGCAGGGCCGTCGGGCGCAGGTTGCCCCGCGTCGCTACGTCCTCGCCCTGGCCTGCACCGGGGAGTTCGGCGCGCGCTACGGGTCGACGAAGGCCGAGGTGATGGCGGTTTTCGCTCGGGCGGTCAACGAGCTCAACTCGATCACCATGACGGAGTTAGCCGTCGAATTCCAGCTGCACCCGCAGAACGATACGCTCGTCTTCCTCAACAAGAATACCGACCCCTACACGAACGCCGCCGAGGGCTCCAACCTCCTCGCCGACAATCCCCCGGCCATCAACAACCGTATACCGATCGACAGTTACGATCTCGGACACGTGTTCACGAATGTTTGCCTGGGCGGACTAGGCGGCGTGGTGAGCGGTCTGGCCTGCACCAGCACCGGGAAGGCCCGCGGCGTAACCTGCCACGGATCGAGGAGCGTCGAGGCCATCGTGCAGAGCATCATGGTCCACGAGATCGCCCACCAGTTTAGCGTCGGACACTCCTGGAACAACTGCCCCGGCAACGACGGTCAACGCGCCGGCGGCTCGGCCTTCGAGCCCGGGAGCGGCTCCACGATCATGAGCTACCAGGGCGCCTGCGGCCCCGACAACAACGTGCGCAACGTACTCGGCAGCCGACCCGCGTACTACCACGTGGGCTCGCTGCAGCAGTTTCGGGACTTCGTGACCGAAGGCCTCGGGGAGACTTGCGCCGAGGTGGTCGAGTCGGCGAACCGGGAACCGGAAATCGATTGGCCCTACCCGGATACGCTGGCCATCCCCAGCCAAACGCCCTTCGTACTATCCGCCTCGGCCACCGACCCCGACGGCGACGCGGTGGTTTACAATTGGGAGCAGTACGACCTCGGGCCAGCCACCGAGCTCGGTACCCGGCTCGGTGCGGCGCCCCTGTTTCGCAGCGTGCCCCCCGACACCAGCGGTACGCGTTACCTCCCCAACTTCGCGAGCGTTCGCGACGGCGAGATCGACCCCGAGGAACTCCTGCCCGAATCCGAGCGCGACCTCACCTTCCGGCTCACCGCCCGCGACCGCTCCCCCGAGGGCGGCGGCACCGTGTGGGAGGAGCTGCGCATGCGAGTGGTCGAGACGCCGGCGCCGTTTCGGGTTACGAGCCAAGCGAGTCGTGGCGTCACCCTCGTCGCCGGTTCCTTCACCCAGGTCAACTGGGACGTGGCCACCACCAACGAGGCCCCGATCGACGTGCGGCAAGTCGACATCATGCTCTCGCTCGACAACGGCGCTACCTTCCCCTACACCCTCGCCGAGGCTACCGGCAACGACGGTAGCGAGGGGGTAACCCTGCCGGCCGTCAACACCGAGCAGGCACGGATCATGGTCAGGGCCGTGGGCAACGTTTTCTACAGCCTCTCCCCCTCCGAGTTCACGATCATCGAGCCTACTGAGCCGGGCTTCACCTTCGTACCCTCCGAGTCGACGGTGTTCCTGTGCCGGTCCGTCGGGGATTCGGCGCGGCTGGACATCGACCTGTTCACCTCCGGTTTCCTCGGCTACGACGCGGACATCACCATCCGGCTAGCGGGCGATCTGCCGCAGGGCATCCGGACGGATTTCGAGCAAACCACCGTCGAGCCCGGCGAGGCGGCCGTACTCGGCCTCGACCTAGCGGGCTTCAACGAAACGGATTCGGTTTCGATCCGGGTGGAAGCCTACGGCGACGGGGTGGACACCGCCCGCCGGGAGATCCTGCTCGACGTAGTGAGCCAAGACTTTACCGACCTCGAGCTCGTGTTCCCCGCCAACGGGGAGGAAAACGTAGCCGGCGTGCCCAACTTCGTGTACGTGCCCTCGGAGCGCGCGAGCGCCCACGTGCTTCAGGTGAGTGACGAACCGAACTTTGGTTTCGGGACGATCGAGATCGACGATCCCGATCCGGCCGGCACCGAACTCGCCTCGTTGCTCGAGTCCAACACCGTATACTTCTGGCGCGTGCTGCCGAGCAACCGCTGCGGCGAAACGTTCGACGTACCGATCAATGCCTTCAGCACCTTCGCCTCCAGCTGCACGAGCTTTACCAACGAAGATCCGATCCGTATTCCGCCGAGCGTGGCCACTACCGTGGAAGCGGTCATCAACATCCCCCAAGCCGGGGCAGTTAGCGACCTCAACCTACCCATCGTCGACGTTAGCTACGCGTCCATCAACGCGATCCGCGTTCTGCTCGTCGCACCCGACGGCACGAGCCAGCGCCTCTACTCACGCCGGTGCGGCGGGGTGGATCGGCTCTTCACCGGCTTCGACGACGAATCGCCCGTCGAGTTCTCTTGCGCCCCGCTGCCCAACGATGGTGCCCTGCGCCGACCGCAGAACCCGCTGGACACCTTTACCGGCAAAGACATCCAGGGGGATTGGCGCCTCCAGGTGGAGGTGCTCGAACCCAACAACAACGGAGGCGAGTTCAACGCCTTCGAAATCGAGTTCTGCGCCAACGTCGTGAGTCAGTCGCCGGAGCTACAGACCGATACCGTGCGTGTACCCACCGGGGGTTTCCAGTTCTTGGCCGCGCCCTACCTCGAGGCCTCGGACGCGGACAACACCGGCGACGAGTTGGAGTACATCATCGTGGAAGCACCGGCGCGCGGCCACATCGACTGGTACGGGACTCCCCTTACCGTCGGGGGACGTTTCAAGCAGTCGAGCCTCTACGACGGCGGCGTGACCTACGTCGACGACGGGGGAGGTGAAGGTCAGGACTCTATGCGTTTCGTACTCTCGGACGGAGGGGGGAACCTGATCGCGACCCCGCGGCTCGATTTCAGCGTGGAGGACGACGCCCTGGTCGGTACCGCCGAGCCCCAACCGGCTACCCTAGAGCTAAGCGCCGCGCCCAATCCGACGCGCGGGACGACCGTGATCACGTACTCGCAAGTGAGCACGGGCGGAACGCTGCAGCTCTTCGACGCACGGGGCCGGCAGGTGGCCGTGGAGGCGGTGGCGGCCGGTTCCCGTGCATCGGAAGTCGACCTCACCGGTTTTGCGAACGGACTCTATTCGGTTACCTACCGCAGCGAACGAGTGAGCCGTACGCTACGCATTCTGGTCAGCCGGTAGCCGATCGGATGCACCCTCGACAGGACATGCCCCGTTTCTTTCCTTTATAGTTTGAAATCTAGCACCATGTCACCCACCCGCGTCGGGATCATCTTCGGCGGCCCCTCCCGCGAACGCGAGATCTCCTTCGCCGGAGGGCGTACCGTTTACGATAACCTCGACAAGCGCCTCTTCGCGCCCGTGCCGCTGTTTATGGACGCGCACCGGCGACTGATCCTGCTCGATTGGTCCTTCGTGTACAAAGGGACGATTCGGGATTTCTGGCCGCCGGTCAGTCACTACCCCGCCGACGCCGGTGCCTACCAACTCTCCGAAGAGAGTTTGGGCGAGCTCACCCGCGGCGAGTGGGAGGCGATGGCCCGCGAGATCGGCCGCCCCGTAGCCTACGACGAACTCCCCGACCTCATCGACCTCGCCTTTCTCACCCTCCACGGCGTGGGCGGCGAGGACGGGGCCATCCAGGGCGCCCTCGAAACCCTCGGCCTCCCCTACACCGGCTCCGGGATCCCCGGCTGCGCCATCGGCATGGACAAGGTGTTGCAGAAGCGGCTCATGGCCGGACTCGGCTTCTTCGTACCGCCGAGCGTATCCTTACGCCGGGCCGAGTTCGAGGCCGCCGACATCGGGGCGCTCTACGAGTCCGCTTCCGCAAAACTCGGGGCACCCCTCGTGGTCCGCGGCGCCAATCAGGGCTCGAGCATCGGGGTTACGATCCTCAAGGAGCCTACCCCGGAGAGCTTCCGCGCGGCCGTCGAGCGTGCGCTGTTCATCGACCGAATCGACGCGCTCTTCTACCGCGCCCTCGACGGCGACTCCCGCCGCGCTTTCGTCGCCAATATCTCCGACCTGCGCCACGGCATCGGCTTCCCGATGCGCGTCGAAGGCCGGGTCCTCCGCCAGCCGAGCGAGCTACAGGCTCTGCTCGATGCCTCCACGGCCGACGAAGTCCGGCTCGCGAGCCTCCACGGCGAATCCCGGGTCGTGCTCGAAGGTTTCCTCTCCGGCAAGGAGGTCAGCACGATCGTCGTGCGCCGCCCGAGCGGCGAGCCCCTCGCCCTGCTCCCCACCGAGATCGTGAAAGGCGGTGAGGTCTTCGACTACCGCTCGAAGTACCTCCCGGGACTCAGTCGCAAGCAAACCCCCGCCAACCTCCCCGAGGCCCAGCTCGAGGCCGTGCGCGCCGAGTCCGTGCGCCTCTTCGACGAGCTCGAGTTCGACGTATACGCCCGCATCGACGGCTTCGTGAGCGAGGACGGGCGGGTAGCGCTCAACGACCCGAACACGACCTCGGGTATGCTGCCCTCCTCCTTCTTCTTCCACCAGGCCGCCGAGATCGGCCTCGCCCCGCGCGAGTTCCTCACGTACATCATCGCCGAATCCCTGCGCGAGCGCCACCGCCGCGCCGTAACGCCCAACCGCTTCGCTGCGCTCGCCAAAACGCTGGAGGGCCAACTCCGCGAGCTCAGCGACCGCAGCGACGATCGCAGTCGCGTCGCCGTCCTGCTCGGCGGCTACTCCTCCGAGCGACACATCTCGGTGGAGAGCGGCCGCAACATCGTGGAGAAGCTGGCCAGCTCGGGCGCCTACGCCCCCACGGCCGTCTTCGTGCTCGGCGACGCCGGGGGGCACCGCCTCTTCGAGCTGCCCGTCAGCTTGCTCCTCAAGGACAACGCCGACGACATCCGCGCGGCCATCCTCGGCGAGCAGTCCCCGCACCCCTCTACGGCCAAGGTGCGCGAGGCCGCGCGGGAGATGACGGAACGCTACGCCGACTCCCACCTCGGTTACGCCGCCCGCGAGCTGAGCTACGCGGAGCTGGCCGAGCGTTTCGACGAGGTCTTCATCGCGCTGCACGGTCGCCCCGGGGAAGACGGCGAGGTACAACGTCGCCTCGAGGCGGTCGGCATGCCCTACAACGGCAGCGGCTACGACAGCTCGCAGCTTACCATCAACAAGTACGACACCCTCCGGCGCCTCGGCGAGGCCGGACTCACCGTCACGAAGCAACGGCTCGTGAGCGCGGGGGAGTTCGTCGCGGACGCGGACGGCGTACTCGACGACATCGCCGCGGAGATGGGCTTCCCGCTCATCGTCAAGCCCGTCGACGACGGCTGCTCCTCGGCCGTCCAGAAGATTCGTACCCGGGAGCAGCTGGCCGAGTTTCTGACCCTGCTGCTCGACCTCGCCCCCGAACGCTCCGCCGGCATCCGCGCCCGACTCGGCATTCACCCCAAGGACGAAATCCCGGTGAAGTCCGTCGCGCTCGTGGAGCAACTCATCGACCGGCGTGACGCCGATTTGTTCCTCGAGATTACCGGGGGCTTGCTGACGAGTTTTAGCGCAAGCGGGGCGCTCGAGTACCAGGTTTTCGAACCTTCGGAGGCACTGAGCACCGGTGAGGTACTGACGCTCGAAGAGAAGTTTTTAGCCGGCGAAGGCCAGAACATCACGCCCGCCCGCTTCGCCTTCGGTGAGGTGAGCTACGCCCACGTGGCCGAGCGCGTGAAAGCGACCCTCGGGGAGGCGGCCGAGCTGCTCGGCGTGGAGGGCTACGCCCGCGTCGACGCCTTCGTGCGCGCCTGGGCCGACGGCCGCGTGGAGACGATCGTGATCGAGGTCAACAGCCTGCCCGGCATGACGCCCGCGACCTGCATATACCACCAGGCCGCCCTCGAGGGTTACACGCCCTACCAATTCATCGACCGCATCCTCGCCTTCGGGCGCAGCCGAAGCGAAAGACACGCCGCAACCACCGCGTAAGCCATGGCGATTATCAAAGATACCACCTCCGAAAAGCAGCCGCCGGCCGCCAGAGCCGCCGAGCAATCGTTCGTGCAGAAGGTGCTGGGCTTTTTCAAGAGCCCCCAACTCTGGCTCAGTCTGTTGGGCATGGTGCTCGTAGGCGGCCTGTTGTTCTTTTTGCTCACCCTCTGGATGACGAGCTACACCAAGCACGGCCAGCGCCTCGAGGTGGGCGAGTACGTCGGGCTGAAGCTCGCCGATGCGAGTACCGACATCGAACGCGCTTCGTTTCGCACGGAAGTGATCGACTCGGTCTTTTTGGTCGACAAGCCCCCGCACGAGGTCTTGCGCCAAGATCCGGAGCCGGGCTCCTACGTGAAGGCCGATCGCCGCATCTACCTCACCGTAACCAAGGCGATACCCGACGAGGTAACCTTGCCCGCCCTGGCCGGCACCTACGATTTCGATCGCTACCGCCGCAAGCTCAACATGCTCGACATCGAGGGGCGGGTGCGCGATCGCACCTTCTCGAACAAGTACCAGGAGAACACCATCCTGAAAGTCTACTACGACGACAAGGAGCTTTCGGAAGAAAGGTTAAGGTCCGGGGTCCGCATACCGAAGGGAAGCGTGCTGGAGTTTACCGTGACGAGCAAGGCGGGCGGAGAAGTCGCCGTTCCGGAGTTGGTGTGTCGCACCTTCGAAGAGGCCTCTTTCACCCTCAACAGCTACAAGCTCAGACAGGGGAAAGTGGTCGAGGACGCTTCGGTGAGCGATCGCGACCTGGCGTACGTCTGGAAGCAGGATCCGGCCTACGTGCCGGGGGAATCGCTTCCCTTCGACACGGAAGTGGTTCTGTACCTGACCGCGCAGCTCCCGTCGGCTTGTAACGATTTGTAGCGCATGATTGACCGTATCCGACTCCCGCAGCTTCTGGTGGGCATCTTGGCCCTCGCGGGCAGCCTGCAAAGTCTCGCGCAGGTTGAGTTCAGCGCCTGGCCGGATCGTTTCCCGGAGATCGCGCGCCCCGGAGTCGCGGCCCCCGGTATTCAATCTCTGCAGATGAACTGCCTACCGCCGGAGGGCACGGTTCGGCCCGGACAGACGACGGGGGTGCTCATCGACACCTTCGGGGCCACGGGGTTCACGATCGGCGAGGAGCCGGAGCTACGCTACGGCCTGGCGGCGGTGAGCAACGACTCCCTCCAGTACGAAGCCTCGGCCACGCTCGGCGAGGGCGGGTTCGATACCGTGGCGCTCACCACGGCGCTGGCCGACGGCGGCACGCGGGTAGACAGCTTCGTGTTCGCGGCGGGCCGAGCCGGTCGGCGCGACTCCGTCAGCGTTACCGTGGACGGCGGCGACACGGCGAGCGTGCGGCTCCCCCTGCCCCCCGGGGAGTTGTTTTGCGGGAGCATCGAGGTGTGTGACGACAACGAGTACGAGGCCTCGGATCGGCGCTCGGCTACCTTCGCGGGCGGCCGCGTGAGCGACCGATTACTCTACCGGGCCGCTCGCACCCCGGGGCGCGAGCGGTTGTGCGTGGTTATCTGCAACGTGCTCGGTACCTGCGACACGGTGCAAGTCGACGTGTCGGTGATCGGTCGGACCGTGGAACTGCCCTTCTTCGACGATTTCAGCTACGCCGGTCCCCGGCCCGACGCCGGGCTCTGGCTCGAAGACGACGTGTACGTGAACACGGCCTTCGGGGTGCGCCCCCCGAGCATCGGCGTAGCGACCTTCGACGGACTCGACGCCGGGGGGCGCCCCTACGGCGACGACCAAGGCGAAACGGACAGGCTGACGAGCACCTACATCGACCTGAGCTCGCTAGACGTCACCCTCCCCGGCTACCTGAAGCTGTACATCCAACGCGGCGGGCGGGGCCTCGTACCCGAAGACGGACAGGGCGATCAGTTTTTCATCGAAGCGCGCAGCGAAGACGGGGAGTGGGTCGAGCTCGAGGTACGCGAGGGTACCCCGCGTCCCAACGATCCGGATACCGCCTTCAGCTTCCTCGCCTACCCGCTCGACGATCCGATCTTTTTCCACGACGAGTTTCAGGTCCGCTTCCGCACGGAGGGCAACCGGCGGGGCGCCTTCGACGTGTGGAACCTCGACTACGTCGTCGTGGAGCAGACCAACTCGGCCGCGAGCGCCTTTCCCGACATCGCGCTCTCGGAGCCACCGCCTTTCCTTACCCGGCCGTACTCCGCGCTGCCTTACAGTCAGTTCGCCGGCCGACCGGAGCTGCTGCGCGAAGACTACTCCGTGTCGATCTTCAATCATTTCGACCGGGAGAACAACGTGAGCGACGCGCGGGCCTCGGTGGAAGACAGCGGTAGCGACGAACTCGTTTCGGTGGGCTTGCTGACCGGCTCCCAGTTCAACCTTCCGGCCCAGAGCCTATCCGAATACGAAAACACCATCCCGGACGCGCAACTCGGCACACTCCGCGGGCGGGCGGGCGGACTCGACGAATCGGCGGCCAGCGATCTGCAGCTGGTGTACACCCTCAACGTGGACGCCGAGCAGGACCGTAGCATCCCGGGCGTACTCCGCAACGATACGGCGCGTACCACCACGGTTATAGGGGATTATTACGCCTACGACGACGGCACCGCCGAAGTAGGTATCGCGCCCCGGGGAGTGGGCACGCAGATCGCCGTGGAGTACGAAAGCTTCGTGGCGGATACTCTCCGCGGACTGCGTTTCTCGTTCCCGCGGCTCGGTCCGGTCGATGCCGACCGCCAGCTGATCAACCTGCGGGTCTGGATTGGGACCCTGGACGATACACCCGATTACGAGCAGGTACTGGTGCGCCCGTACTACCCGACCGACCAACGGGATACCCTGCAGGCCCTCACCACCTACTCCCTCGTCGACAGCACGGGCGATGCCTCGTTTTTGGTCATCCCGCCCGGTCCGTTTTTCGTCGGTTGGCAACAGGCCAGCGATGCGAACACTTCGGTGCCGGTCGGTTTCGACATCGCGACCAGCTCGACCGATAAAATCTACACCAACCCCGGGGTCAGCTGGCAACCCCTCGATTCGCTAAAACCCAACGTGCGGGGGAGCGTGATGCTGCGCCCCGTGTTCTCGCGGGAAACGCTCATCGACAGCTCGGTGCCCACTCGGGATCAGCCCGTGCCTTCACTGACCTTGGCTCCCAATCCCACGAGTGGGGAGGTCCGGTGGATAGGCAGCGACGCCGAAGCACTCGTCGGTGCGCGGTTCGAGGTTTACGACGCCACCGGGCGCCGGCTGCGCGCGGGTGTCCTCCGCGAGAACAGTTTGCGGGTATCCGAGTTGCCGGGCCTGTACGTGCTGCGCCTCACCACGCGATCCGGAGCTGAGTCGAGCTTCCGCGTGGTGGTGCGGTAACCTACCTTGTCGCCATGGCCAAAGAGATCGACGTGACGACGCTCAAGCGGAAGCTTGACCAAGGTGAAGATTTCGTATTCGTCGACGTGCGCGAGCCGCACGAGTACGAAGAGTACAACCTCGGCGCCAAGCTCGTGCCACTCGGTACGCTCCCGGACGCACTCGGGGATCTACCGACCGACAAAGACGCTGAGATCGTACTCCACTGCCGCAGCGGCGGCCGCAGCGGCCAAGCCCAACGCTACCTCGCGGGCCAGGGCTACACGAACGTAATCAACGTGAAGGGCGGCGTACTCGACTGGCGCAAGCAGTTCGGCTAGTCGCCTTTGCGGTGGTACACGTATGCCTTGACGCCGTGCTTGCGCTCGAGCTCCTTGACCATATAGTGAGCCGATTCTTCCTTCGCGAAGGTATTGGCGATAACGCTGAACCACTTGCCCTCGTCGAAGGTGCCGATGAAAGACTTATCGAGCCCCTTGCTCTTGAGGTCCCCGAGTCCGCGCCGCGCGTTGTCCGGGCTGGAGAACGTAGCCGCCACCACGTAGTACACGTGCGATTTGGGTACCTTTTGTTCGGGAAACGGGTTGACGAAGGGTTTGCCGGCGAGCGTCTCGGTGGCGGCGGCGCTGACCTTGTTGTTGCCCGCTTCGGTTGACGTGGTACGCGCAACGGTTTTCGCGGAGGCGGTGCCCCCGTCGCTGCGCGGCCGTTGGCGCACGAGCTCGGCGCGTTCCGGATCGCGGAGCTGCGGATCGGCGGCGGCCGGACTGTAAATTTCCCTCGACACGCTGAAGTCGGTGGTCGAGCCGCGCTCGTCCACCAGATTGGCCTTCGCGAACAGCAATAACACGGACACGGCAAAGGCCGCCAACACGAGTAAAGTGGATGATTTCCAGACCTGCATACGCGTGCGTAAGGTAAGCTACGCGTCCGATCATCGGTCAGAACGTTGGTATAGAGGCCGCCAGAATGTAGTTTCGCGACATGTTACGCTACCTCTGGATCCCCTGCATGTTTTGCGCCTTTCTGCTCGCGTGTGGCGGGGGCGATGCCGAAGCCGAAGGTGCCGGCGATTCTCAAGCGGGGGGGGCCGCCGCCAAGGCGCTCGCCGGCGGGATAGACGGCGAGTCCATCTTCAAAACGCGCTGCGTTACCTGCCACGGATCCAAGGGCAACATGGGCGCCAACGGAGCGGCCAACCTTCAGCAAAGTGAGCTCCCGCTGGCCGAGCGCGTGAAGGTGATCGTGAACGGCCGCAAGGCGATGACGGCCTTCAAGAACATCCTGAGCCCGGACGAGATCGAGGCCGTAGCCGCGTACTCGCTAACCCTCAAGCAATAGCCGTGGCCGATACCACGAAGGTCACCCTCCATTCGCTTTACGACGATTGGGACGATCTCGCGCCCCTCACCACCACCCTCTCGCAGTATCTCGCCACGAAAGAGGCCTACCGGGCCGTGCAGAATATCGCCGAGGACGAGGATGCCCACGTAAACGTAACCACGCCCCGCCTGCAGGAATTCATCGACGAGATGCGGGAGTTCGACATCGAGGTCAAGCCTAGCACCGTCGTCAAGTGAGCGCGTCCGCGCTGGTCTTAGTCACCGGCGCTACCGGCCTCGTCGGGTCTCACCTAGCGCGCGCGCTGCTCGCCGCTGGCTACCGCGTCCGCGCCACGCGGCGCACCGGCAGTCGCGTGGATCTGCTCGCGGACGTCGCCGCCCGAGTCGACTGGATCGAGGGGGATTTGCGGGAGGAAGACGCACTCGCCCGCGCGGTGCGGGGCACCGGGGCCGTCGTGCACGCCGCGGGCTTGGTGAGCTACCGCCCCGGGGATGCGCCGCTGCTCGACGAGGTCAACGGCGAGCTCACGGGTCGGCTCGTCGATGCTTGCCTCGAGCGGGCGGGCGTTCACCTCGTCTACGTCTCCTCGATCGCGACCCTCAGTCCGAGTCCGGGTACCCCGGTCGTTCGGGAGTCGCAACTTACCTTTCATCCGACCTCCAGCACCACGGCCTACGCGCGGAGCAAGCTCCGGGGCGAACTGGCCGTGTGGCGTGGGATCGAGGAAGGGCTCGACGCGGTCATCCTCAATCCCTCCGTCGTACTCGGCGTAGGCCGTTGGGCCGAGAGCAGCTGCCGGCTCTTCGGTTGGGTAGCCGCCGGTCAACGTTTTTACCCGCCCGGCACCACCGGGTACGTAGACGCGCGCGACGTGGCGGCTTTCGCCAAAACGTGTCTCGCACAACGCCTCACCGGCGAGCGCTACATCCTCAACGCCGAAAACTGGAGCTACCGGCACTTCTTCGATGCGGTCGCCACGAGCCTCGGCGTCGAGCCACCGGGCATCGAAGTCAACGGCTGGCAAGCTGAGGTCGCCTGGCGCACGGAAGCGGCACGCGCGGTACTCACGCGCCGCGAGCCCCTGCTCACACGAGACTCCGCCCGGCGCTCGCTTACGCAGTCCGTGTACGACAACACCAAGAGTCTGGCCGCCGGAGCGACTTACCGCGCGGTGGGTGAAACGATCCGCTACGTCACCGAGGCCTACCTCGCGGATCACTACTCGATCCCGAGGTGAAGCAGGCGCCCACCGGTTTGGCAGACCGGGCTCACCGAGTGACCGATCACGACCCCGGCCTCCGGCACGAAGTACTGCTTGATCAAGTCGCCGAAGGCGTTACGTAGGGTGGCGATCTCCTGGCCGGCCTCCACCCGCTCGGCGATCTTCACGTGCATACTGAGCAGTCCGCCCGTGTCGGCGTAGAGCCAATACGATTTGGCGCAGAGCGCCGAGGCGGCCTCGACGGGTTCGATCTCGCCGTCGGTGATCCCCTGATCGATGAGGAAGTTGTGGATGCCGGTAGCCGTCGACCGAATGACGCCCCGCTGGAAGGTATTGGGATCGCCGACCTCGAGGGTGATGGCGGCGATGCCCAGATCGTCGGCCGCGCCGCGCAGGGTTCCGTCACCGGGGGGGTTATGGACGATGATTTGGGCACGTTGGTGCAGGGCCATGCTCCGCACGGCCTCGCTGGCCATATCGGCCCGGATGTAGTAGCTGTTTACCCGCCCGAAACTCGCGGTGTGTAGGTCGAAGAGGAAGTCAAAGTGCTTCACCAGTCGGTCGACGATCCGGTAGGCGTACACCTGGCTCACCGTCCCGTCTTCGCGCCCGGGCATGATGTGATTGAGGTCGGTACCGTCGATAAACCGACGCATTTTACGCAGGATCGAAGGCTGGTTGATGCCCGGCACACCCACTACCGTGCCGCGCAGGTCTTTGGGGTCGAGGCTCGCGATGAGGCGGTGGATTACCGGGATGCCGTTGAGCTCGTTGCCGTGCACGGCGGCCGTGAGGCCGACCACGGGGCCGTCCTCGGCGCCGCGCGCCACGATCACCGGTACGTAGATGGGCATCCCCATACCGTCGGTAACCATGTGCAGTAGGTACTTGGCTACCGTACCCCGCGGAGTGGCGGCAACGTCGAGCTCCTTGATGATCGTGGCGTCCGGGACGTTCGGAAACACGGTGGCGGTGGTGGGGAGAGGCGTCATGGGTGGCGTTTAGACAGCTGACTGAGTAGAACCGTTGTGGGGTTGGAACGTGCGGGCCAGGAGCAATTGCTCCGCTACGGCGAGCAGACCGACTGCGGCGCGCTGGGGGGCGGTTCGTCCGCGCGGTCCGGCGGGCAGGTCGAGGAGGCCGCCGATGCTCATCGTGTTTACCTCGCTGAGCACGCGGTGACCACCGTTGCCTACGAGCGTATCGACGCCGTACATCGCCACGCCGAGGTCTCGCATCCGCGGCGAGAGGGCGGCGACGATCTCCTCTTCGGCGGCGCTCAGCCGGGAGGGTTCCACGTGGCCGCCCTGGGCGACGTTGCAGAGCCAGCTGCCCGGCGCCGGTACGCGGAGCACGGCCCCGAGCACCTCGCCGTCCACCACCACGATTCGCTTGTCGCCCTCCCCTACCCGGGTGAGGAACTCCATCGCGAGGAACTCCTGCCGACTATCCGGGTGCTCGGTCCAGGCCGCGAGCGGCACACGGTCGTCGCCGCGTTCGAACACGCCGGCGCGCACGCGCCAAATATCCTTGCCGCCGTAGCCCCGTAGGGGTTTGAGCACCGCATCCCCCGTTTTCGCGAAAGCGAGTACCTCGGCGGGCGTGCGGCAATGCGCCATGCGCGGGCAGAGCTCCGGCACGTTGAGTAGCCAGGCCTTGGAGGTCGTTGCCGCGATTCCCCCCGGTTCATTCAGGATTACGCTGTCGCTAAAACGCGCGTCGAGCCACTCGAACCAGGTGTTCGGGATGGGGTGTGGTACGCGCAGGAGTACGAGTTCGGGCCAGGTAAGCTCGGTGTCGGCGTACTCGTTTTCGCGAAAGCTGGTCTCGTAGGCGAAGTCCGCATCCGCTCGAAGGGTGGATAAGGACGACGTGGCAGCGGTGGGATCGGCGGCGAAAAACGCGCGATTGGCCGGCGTGGTGCGGGAGGCCACGCGCACCTCAGTGACCTGCGGCGCGGCTACCAGCGCGCGGGTGAGGGCGTAGAGGGAGTTGCTGGCCGTGTGCCCGCTGTGGTCGGTGAGGACGAGGACCTTCACGCCTCGACCGGTTTGCTGGGCACGGGCATGATCTCGTCGATGAGCGTAGGGTCGTCGTTGAGGCTGCGGAACAGGCGGGTGCGAAACCGGCCCTGCTTGGTGTAAAGCTGTTGGCACAGGCTGTCGATGGCCAGGGTCGACAGCACGGTTTGGATGTAGGCCTCGATGAGGTCGTCGAGGCCGAGGCCGAGGCGGTTGAAATCGCGCCGGTCCATGAGCAGGAGGCGGTTGGAGTCGGTATCCCACCCGCCGTCCTCGCGCCGGAAGGAAAGGTTGGTGCCGAGCATCTCCCAGGAGTTGACGCCTTCCACGAGGTGATCGGCGAGTGGTTTGGCCGAACGGCGGCCGTACACGCAGATGGGGCGGATGCCCTCGGTGGTGCTCGAGACCATGACGCGGATGTCGGACACGAAGGTTTTGCCCTTCTGGTTGGGGATGGTGCCGACGTGGTAGTATTTGCCGGTGCTCGTGGTGCTCGACCAGCGGTAGTTGCCGATGAGGCTCTGCACGATGAAGCGGCCGTAGGGGTAGTCGCGCGCCATAAACGCCTCGAGCTCCTCGGGGCTCACGATGGTATACACGCCCTGCCCGGCGTTGGAGTAAGGCACCTTGACCACGGCGTGTCCACCCAGTCGGCTGACCCAGAGGGGGATCTCCTCCTTGGTGACGTCGCGGATGGTTTCCGGCGTACGGATACGCAGGCCGGAGCCGGAGAGGTCGCCGTTGTAGAAGTCGTAAGCCTTCGCCGCCACCATCTTGTTGCGCCCGCCGGCGAGGCAGGCCACGATGGGGTTGACGACTTTGGTTTTGGTTTGCAGGGGGAGGCGCGACCAGGGGCGCTGCGTGAGGTAGCGGAACAGGCCGCGCACGGGCAGCCACTCGCCTCGTTCGTCGCGGACTTCGAGGACCCCTTCGCTCGTCCAGCGGGCGGGCGGATCCTCGTCGTCCTCGTAGAACGGAGCGTAGTACACGGATTCCCCGAGCGCATCGGCGAGGGCGGCGGCGTAGCCGGAGGCCTCCATCGCGTTCTTGTCGTAGAGCACCGCGACACCTCCCTCGCGCACGTTGCGGTTGGTGCGCAGGTAGGGCGCTACGGTTCGCTCCATGAGGAGTCGGTAGCCGCCCTGCTCCTGGTGGTCGTTGGCCAGCGGCATCGACTTCTGACCGGAGGGGCACGAGTTGTTCTCGATTACGACCATTTGCCGCTTGCCGCCGGCGGTGGTTACGTTGATCAGGTCAGCTCCGGCCCACCGGAAGTGCTTGCAGGGCGTACGCAGCACCCCGAGCAGGCGCCCGGCGTCGACGGTCGGATTGAGGTGGCAATAGCGCGACACGATGCGGTCTTCCTCGAGGTTGAGGAAGAAGTTGACCATCGGGTGGATGGTGGCGTTGAGCGCCTTGGGGTACCAGTGCGCCTCGGGTTCGAAGCAGCCGGGTGCGATGAGGCGTGCGTGGTGAGGCATTCGGGTCGTTGGCTAGGGTACGGCGCAAAGCTAGATTCGCGAACTTGATTGCCGGCTACCGCGAAGGTTCTAACTTTCGCGCATGAGCTTGGAGGAGTTAAAAGCCGCCATCGTGGCGGAGGTCGTCCGGTGTGACGACACGGAGCTGCTGCAAGAGTTCGCGGCTCGGTTGGCGAAAGCTAGCGGGCCGGTGCCTCCCGAGACCGAGCTCGTCGCCGTGATCGAGGAGCCGGAACCGCCCGCGGCACCCACGACGGCGGTGACGCAGGCCACGCCCACCGCGCCCCAGAGCGAGGACCGGATCATCGGCTACACCATCGACGGCGAGCCGGAGTACATGAACGAGACCCTCGGCCGCTGGGAGATGGACTACGAGCGCTCGATCAAAACCGGCTCGCTGCGCTCGATGGAGGAGACCTACATCGCGGCGATGCAAACCTTGGGCATAGACGTATGAGTAGTGTCCTAGGCATCCTACTGACGCCGGAGGCGCAGGCCAATTTCCAGCGCGTTGTGAAAACGGTGGCGCAGCAGGAGTCGCCACTGCAGGCGCGCAGGGTCGCTCAGGAGCTACGCGAAAAGGTAAACTCCGTGGCGCGGTTCCCGGAGCGCTACGAGCGGTTTCACGCGGCGAATACGGGGCGGCACAAGTACCGGCAGTTCTTCGCGCTCGACTACCGGATCGTGTACTCGATCGACGAGGGGCGGCGCAGCATCGTGATCCACGCTTTCGACCGGTCGCTCTGGAGATGACCCCCGGCGGGAGCGACGCACCAACCGCCCGTCCGACGGTCGGTGCGTCGCTCAGGATTTCTTACGCGCCCTGCGCCGGCCGGCCCCGCGTGTCGATTTGGTCCGCCCGTTCGAGGGAGACTCGATCGCCTCGGCCGCCGCGGCCGCTTTACTCGTGCTGTGTCGGCGTCCGTTCCCGCGGCTCCGGCGATCGTCCCTGCCGCCGGCGCTCGCAGACCCGCGCGACTTGGGGTTGGGTTCGGATCGCCCGTCTACAGTCTGTCCACCACCGATATTGACGAGCTGCATCTCGATGCGGCGGGTAGCCGGTTCGGCGCTCACGATGCGTACGCGCACCCCGGTACCCATCTGTAGCTTCCGACCGGTACGCTTGCCGGTGGCCACGAGGCGGTCGGCGCCGAGCTCGAAACGCTCCTCCATGTGCTCGAAGGGGACCATGCCCTCGCAGTAGTTGTCGTCGAGTTGTACGAACACGCCGCGGTCGATCACGCCGTTGACCTTGCCCTCGAACTCCTCGCCGATGTGGTCCTTGAGGTAGAGCACCTGGAAGTAGCTCGTGCTCTCGCGCTCGGCCTTCACCGCGGCGCGCTCCATCACCGAAATGTGTTTGCACTCGGCCTCGAGGGCCTCCTTATCCATGCGGTACTCGGCGCCGTTGAGGTTGCGCTCGAGTACGCGGTGGGTGAGCACGTCGGCGTAGCGGCGGATCGGACTCGTGAAGTGGGCGTAGTTCTCGAAGGCGAGGCCGTAGTGTCCGATGTTATCGGTCGTGTACTCCGCTTTGGCCATCGTGCGGATGGCGAGCGGACTCAACACCGCGAGTTCGGGCTTTTCCGCGGCTAGTTTCGTGAGCTTGTTGTAGCTCTTCGCGATGGCGCCCGGCGAGTCGAGTTTGAGCTCGATCCCGAACTTAGCGGCGAACGTAGCGAGGTTGGCCATCTTCTCCGGATCGGGTTCGTCGTGCACGCGGTACGGCAGCGGGATCTCGCGGTCCCTGCCCTTCTCGGCGATGAAGGTGGCCACGCTCCGGTTGGCGAGCAGCATGAAATCCTCCACCAGCATGTTCGAGGCGCGGCGGGCTTTCACGTAGGCGTCGACGGGGTTGCCGTCGGCATCGAGCTTGAAGCGGACCTCTTCGGAGTCGAAGTCGATCGAGCCGTTGCGGAAGCGGCGCTGCCGCAGCTTACCGGCGATGCGGTTGAGGTCGCGGATTACGTCGCCGAGCTCGTGCTCACCGCCCTCGATGAGGTCTTGCGCGTCCCCGTAGGTGAAGCGCCGGTCGGAGTGCGTGAGCGTTTTGGCGAAGTAGGTGCGGCGGATGATGTCGCGGCTGTCGAACTCGAACATGGCCGAAAACGTGCACTTGTCCTCGTGCGGCCGCAGGGAGCAAACGCCGTTGGAGAGGCGCTCGGGGAGCATGGGGAGCACGCGGTCCACGAGGTAGACGCTGGTCGTACTCTTCGAGGCCTCCCGGTCGAGCGCGGTGTTCGGGCGCACGTAGTGACTCACGTCGGCGATGTGGACGCCGATCTCGAGGCGCCCGTTCTCGAGGCGTCGGTAGGAGATGGCGTCGTCGAAGTCCTTCGCGTCGACGGGGTCGATGGTCAGGGTCGTCACGTCGCGCAGGTCGAGGCGGGCGTGGATTTCGGCGGGCGAGATGGTCTCGGAGATGGCCTCGGACTCGGCGATCGCCTCCGGCGAGTGCTTCAGCTCGAAACCTTGGTTCACGAGGATACCCTTCATCTCGATGTCCGTCGAACCGAGGGCGCCGAGGACCTGCGTGACGCGCCCACGCGGATTGCGGCCGGGCCGATCGGGCCAATCGTACACCTCGACCACCACCTTGTCACCGTCCTCGGCCGCGTCGGCGTCGTCCGGGAACACGGCGATGTCGAACTGGTACTCCACGCGGTCCGGGATCACCACGCCGTACTTCCCACCCTCGCGGTAGGTACCCATGAAGTGCTCCGTTTTGCGAGCCGTCACTTCGAGCACCTCGCCTTCGGGCTTGTTGCGCCCGCGGGGCGTCCAGAAGCGGGCCGTTACGGTGTCGCCGTTCATGGCGCCGTGCAGGTTGCGCGCGGTAATGAAGATGTCCTGTTCGCGACCTTCGACCACGAGGTACCCGGAGCCGGAACGCGAGAGGTCCACGCGACCGCTCACCTCCTCGTCGTCGGCCCGCCCCGCACGAACGTGCTTTACCCGCTCCTTCTTCTCCGGGTACTTCTTCGGGCCCGGCTTCTCCTCCTTGCGGGCTTTGGTTACCTCGCGCTCCGCCCGGGGCGGGCGGCTGGTCGCGCCGTCCTTCAGGCGGAAGGCCTGTACCGGCTTCAGGCTACCGTTCGCCTGCAGCTGCTCGATCGCGTAGCGGACGGCATCTTTGTTGTTCTTGAGATCGAGCTCGACGATGATCTGCTTCGGCGTGAAGCGGCGATCCGGGTTTTGCTGGAAAAGCTGGAGAATGGATTTCTGGAGCTGCTTCGTCGTGAGCTTATCGCCCGCTTTGTTTCCGCCTCGCTTGCGGCGCTTCTTATCACTCATATTAGATTGACCTAACGCGGGACTTGCCGTGAAGGTGCGATTTGTTTAAATAGGTCCGCTTTCGCTAAAACACCTTACCCTAAAATACCCATCGTCAAGTAGCCGAGCACGGCCAGGGTACCCCCCACCAGGGCGTAGGGCAATTGCGTGCGCACGTGGTCGATGTGATCGGTGGCGGCGGCCATGCTCGCTAGGATGGTCGTGTCCGAGATCGGCGAACAGTGGTCGCCGAACACGCCCCCGCCCAGGGCCGCCGCCAACCCGACCGCCGGATCGAGTCCGAGCGCCGCGGCTACCGGCAGCGCGATGGGCACCATGATCGCGAAGGTGCCCCAACTGGTGCCGGTGCTGAAGGCGATGAAGCCGCTGATGCAAAAGATGAGCGCCGGCGCGGCCCACCCACCGACGTAATCGCTCGCCAACTCACCCACGAACAGGCCCGTGCCGAGCTCTTTGGAGAGCGCGCTGATCGCAAAGGCGAACATCATGAGCAGGGCCAGCGGGAGCATCGCCGAGAGTCCCTTGAGCGATAGATCCGCCATCTCGCGGACGCCCAGGATGCCCTGCGCTTTGTAAGCGGTGACACTGACCAACAGCGCCCCCGTCACCGCGCAGAGCACGCTGGTCGAACCACTCCCCTGCCCGATGGCCGAACCGAAGACCGACCAGAAGTCGGCGTCGGCCCCCATTCGCTCGACGCCGCTCTCCCACCCGGTGTAGGCGAGGAACGTGGGCATGAGCAGCACCATCGTCACGATGGGCAAGAGCATGTTCCAAGCCCGCAGCGGTGTGCCGGGCTCGGGGGGTGTCTCGGTGAGCTCGGTGGAGGTCATCGCTACCCCACCCGGTGAGAGCACCGGCCCCCCACCGGTTACCCGTCGCTCGGCGCGCAGCATCCCGGCGTAGTCCAAGCCGAAGTAGATGACCGTCGGCACCGTCGCCAGCGCGATGAGCGGGTAGAAGTTGTACGGCATCGAGCTGAGGAACATCCCGAGCGGATTGTCGACCCCCTCCTGCGCCACGAGCCCCATCACGAATGCCCCCCAGGCGTTGAGCGGCAACAGGATACAAACGGGCGCCGAGCTCGAATCGGCGATGTACGCGAGCTTCTCCCGCGAGATCCGCATCTCGTCGAACAGCGGCCGGAAGAGCGTCCCGACCGTCAGCACCGAGATGCTCGACTCCACGAACACCAGTACCCCCGTGAGGTAGGCGAGCAACTGGACCTGGCGATTCGCGCCCCGCGCGCTGCGTTTTGCCACAGCGCGCTGTACCGCCTCGATGAAACCGGCCACCCCGCCGGAGCGCTGCATGAGCACGATGAGCGCCCCCACCAGCGTGCAAAACAGAATGGTGCGCGTGTTGCCGGCGTCGGCGAACACGTCCACGAAGCGCCCGAGCGTAGCGAGGAACACTTCGACGATGTCGCCGCCGATCACGATCTGCCCGGCGATAATGCCGACCAGCAAGGAGATGTACACCTGGCGGGTGGCGATGGCGAGCACCACGGCCAGGATGGGCGGCGCGAGGGAGAGGATACCGTAGTGTTCGGGAGGCATGGACGGGCAAGTACGCGATTCCCGGACTCATACGCTCGAGGGTACCGACTAGGTACGAGCGCCCTCGGCGAGGTGGGCGCGCGCGTCGACGAGGGCGAGTGGCCAAGTAAACCGGAACGTTGTGCCGCGACCCTCGCCCTCGCTCTCGGCCCAGATGTCGCCGCCGGCCGCGAGCACGATACGCCGACAGAGCGCGAGGCCGATGCCGGTGCCCTCGTAGCTGCCGCGTTCGTGGAGCCGCGTGAAGAGCCCGAACACGTCACCGAGTCGCTCCGGCGCGATACCGATGCCATTGTCGCGCACGAAGAACTCGGTGGCGCCGTCCACGGCCGCCCAACCGACCTCGCAGTGCGGCGCCTCACCCGGGCGGCGAAATTTGATGCCGTTCGAGATCAGGTTTTGGAAAAGTTGGGTGATCTGCGTGGGCTGCCCCTTGATCGTAGGCAGGTCATCGGCGACGCCGAGTGTAGCCCCCTCGCGTTCGAGTAGGTCGCGTAGACCCGCGCGAATGCCCGCGAGCGCCACACCCGTGTCGACGGTCGTCGCCGTTCGCTCGCCCTGGTGATCGCTGTAGTGGAGCAGGTCGTCCACCATGGTATTCATGCGCGTGGTGCCGTCGGTCACGAAGCCGAGGTACTCCCTCACGTCGTCGGCCAGACCGAGCTTATCGAGGCGGCGACCGATGAGTTGCACGAAGGAGCCCATGTTGCGGAGCGGTTCTTTCAGGTCGCTGCTCGCGGCGCTGGCCAAACTGGCTCGCTCCTCGTTGAGGGCTCGGAGCTTGTCGATCCGGCGTGCATTCTCGGCGTCGCGGGCGGCGAGCTCGGCTTTGGTACGTTCGAGTTCGATCGTTTGGGCACGCACCTGCTCAGCTTGTCGCCTTAGCGAAAGCTCGAGGGCGGCGAGTTCGTCGCCCATGGTCCGATCGCGGAGCCAGTAGCGGCGGTTGGTTCGGATACCGAATTCGGCGGAGACGACCAGCATCGCCATTACGACCGCGAAATCGATCCAGGGCAGCAGATCGACCTCCTGCGTACCGCGCGCGGCGGAGTGCCAACCGAGTATCACGAACGAGGCGTGCACGAAGGCCACCGCGTAGCGGACGCGCGGCCGGTGGTACATCATCATGCACGCGAAGAAGCTCGGCACGTAACAGTAAACCGGCGGTACGGCGTATTCGGACAGGAAGACCGCGCAGCTCATGTGCACGAACAGCACGAGGAGCGTGGCGTGCTTACCGATACCCCGCTGGCGCCTAACGTTGAGCGTGAAGAGTCCCGCGTAAAGCACGAGGAAGGCGAGGTTCGCTCCAACCTGCAGGCTATCGCCGACCGAATAAGACGTAACCCCCAGTACGACGCTCCCGAACACCGAGAGCCCGATGATGTACGCATTGATCATGCGCGTGACCCTTCCCTCCCCCCGGGGGGCAGTTGGTTGCGGTATGGCGTTGGCGCTCGACAAGGGGAGTGCTGGTATTAGCTCGCGCTCGGCGGTGCCTGAGTGGGAAGGGTGAAGGCCACGGTGGTGCCGCTGCCGTCGGTGGGTAAAATCTCGATCTCTCCCCCCGCACAACCGACGAGCTTGCGGACCAGCGCGAGCCCGATGCCGGAGCCCTCGTACTCCTCCCGGCCGTGTAGGCGCTGAAAGAGTTGGAACACCCGCTCGTGATACTCCGGCGGTATGCCGATACCGTTATCGCTGACGGTGATGCGGGCTTGCCGATCGGAGGCGACGCTCGCCCTTACCCGGACCTCGAGCGGTCGGGTCGGGTCGTGGAAGCGCACGGCGTTCACGATCAGTTGGTCCAGGATCCGACGGATGCCTTTGCGGCTGCCGTAGACCTCGGGCAGGGGCTCGAAGGTGAGCGTACCCCCGATCTTCGCTAGGGCCGAGCGGTGTCCGTACCCGAGGACCGTCGCGATGTCGGCTAACGCCACCCGCTCGAACACTTCCTCGGTGCGGCCGATCCGGCTGTAGATCAGTAGGTCGTCGAGGAGTTGCGTCATACGCCCAGCGCCGGACACCACGAAGTTGAAGTACTCCTCGAGCTCCTCGTCCTGCTCCTCGGCGAGGCGTCTGCGGATCAGCTGGACGAAGCTCGAGATGGACCGCAGCGGCTCTTTGAGATCGTGACTGGCCGCGTAGGCGAACTGCTCGAGCTCCTCGTTACTGCCGCGCAGCTGCCGCTCGACGAGTATCCCCCGCTCCACGCGCCGGGCGAGCTCGGTGTTGGCGCACTCGAGCCGCTCGGCCTGCTCGCGCAGCAGCACGCCGTCACGTTCCAGTCGCTCCGTGCGGTCGCGGATACGGGAGGTTAGGCGCTGCGACCTCAGCCGGAAGTTCCGGTTGGCGCGCAGAAATTGTTCGACCAGGAATGCCGTCATCCCACCGGCGAGCAGGAGGAAGAACGGAGCGTGGACGCGTTGGTCCGCTACCGAAATTCCGGCCTCTAAGCGATCCACGAACACGAAGTAACCGACGGCCAGTAGGCAGACGCCCGCAAACAGTCCGTAGCGGAGTTTGCGCGACTGAAACCCGGAGAGCGAGGCGAACGCCAGTGGAAGCAGAATGAAGAACGCCCAGGAGTGAGGTCCGTAGTGCACGATTTCGAACACGACAATAGACGTAGACGCGATGTAAATGAACAGCCGCCCGACGGTGTAGTAGTTGAGGTGGTGTAAGGTCGAGGCAAGTAGGCAGGAGGCTAAGTAGCAGGTACCCAGCGCGACGCCGGGCAGGTGCCCGTGCCACAACGAAAAACAGACCAGGGCGCTCGACCCCCACGTGAGCGTTTTGATCGCTTCGTAAGCGACCTCCACCGCTCTGTCCTGGTCGGCACGGACGTAATCCCCCACGACGGAACCGGACGGAGCCAGGGAAGATGAACGGTTACTCATGATTGAATCGGACTGCTTAGCGCGCTAAGCAGTCCGATTACTATGCCAAAGCGCCCGGTCGCACAAAAGACTCCCAGCACACACGCGGGTCCGTACCTTGTGGTGTGAGTGGGCAAACACAGCGCAAATCGAGGGCGGCTCGGGGAGTTTCTTCTCTTGCTATTCGCCGCCTTGATGGCAGATTGCCCCCCTGCGGGCGCCCAGGGGGTGAGGCAAACGTGCGTCGGGAGCAGCGTGGCGCTCACCGGTCCCACCTCCGCTGCTACCTTCGAGTGGTCGCCCGGAGAGTCGCTCGACAACACCAACGCGCAGCGCGTGATCGCGTCCCCCACGAGGACCACGACCTACGCTGTTGCCAGCCGCAGGTTGATCGGTGACAACCTCGTCTACAATCCGAGCTTCGCGCTGGGTAATACCGGGTACAGCAGCGAGTACACGAACGCCGTGGTTTCGCACGGTAAAGACTTCCTCGGGGCCGTAGACGACTGTCCGGACGCCAAGGATACCGAGGACGGTGACTTCATGGCCGTGAGCGGGGACCTCCGCGCCGACGGAAAGGTGTGGTGCCAGCGAGTAACCGTGGTGCCGGGCGCCTCCTACCTGTTCCGAGGACGGGTGGCCTCGCTCGATTCCCGTAATACGGCCCGGTTGCGTGTGGCCTTCGACGGTGAGGTCGTAGGGAACGTATTGTCCTCCGAACCACAAACCTGTACCTGGCGGGGCGTAAGCGGGGCGGTGTGGACCAACGAGACGCAGGCCGTATCCGTTGAAGTCTGCCTGATTAACGCGAGAACGACCGGCGACGCCTACGCTTTCGGCGTCGACGACCTATCCCTCGGCCGACTCAGTGAGCCGAGCGTCGACAGTTTTCGCGTGGAGGTCGGACCGAGGATCGTCACCGACATCGAAGCCTACCTGTGTCCCGGAGAACGCTTCACCGAGGGCAGGCTCGACCTGGGTCCGGGTGAGCGCGGTACGTACACGCTTCGCGCCGAGCGCGGTTGCGATTCCACGATCAACGTCAGCACCGTGGCCATCGACTCTACGCCGAGCGCGCGCATCATCGACTCACTTTGCCTCGGCGAGTCGGTGACGTTCAGAGGATTGGTCATAGCGGCCGATACGAGTATCTGCGACACCGTCGCCACGGATTTCGGTTGTGAAGCCTTCCGGTGCACGGTGTTTCGATTCTTTGGACCGGAGGCTATTTCGATCTCTTCGCAGGAGCCGCGCTGTGCCGACGAAGCCTCCGGTACCCTCGAGCTACGCCCGCGAGCGGGCGTAGCTCCGTTCTCGTTCGTGTGGGACGACGGCGCCCGCGGCGCCTACCGGGCGGGCCTGCCCGCGGGCAGCTACCGCGCCCGCATCGAGGATGCCAACGGCTGCTCGGCCCGGGCCGCTACCGTACTCACGCAACCGCGGCCGCTGCGGGCGGAGGAGCTCGTGGGAATCGACGCTCGCTGCGCCGACGAACCCAACGGAAGCTTCAATTACCTAGGGCCAGGTGGCACAGCGCCGTACGCGCTCGCGGCAAAACGGGGGGCGGACAGTTACGATCCGACCCAATTACTCAGCGGTACGTACACCCTACTCGTCACCGACAGTAAGGGGTGCGTTCTGGAAGACCGACGAAGCATCGGTGCCCCGGACCCCCCCTCCGTCGCGATACGGGGTCCGGATTTCATCCGACTCGTCGATGAGCCCGCCTACAGCCTGCAGATCGAGCCGAGTGGTGCCCTCGTCTCCGTTACCTACCGGGGACGTCCCATCGACTCAATCGCCGGTGCGATTCCCGCCGGGTTTAAACCTCGGGAAGCCGGCGACCTCGTTGCGAGCGTGACCGACCAAACCGGCTGTAGCAGTACGGACACACTGTCAATCCGCCTCCAGTCCGTCGACCAACCCTTTTTCCCGACCGCCTTCTCACCGAACGGCGACGATCGCAACGACGTATTCAACGCAGTCGCCGATCCAGCGATCCGGAGCGTACAGAACTTACGCATCTTCGATCGTTGGGGCAACGAACTCTACGCTTCCGGGAACTGTGAGCCCGGTAATAGCTTAGCCGCCTGCGGTTGGAATGGCACCGGCGCGGACGGAACGGAGGTGAATGCGGGCGTGTACACCTACTTCGCTCAGCTCCGACTCACTGACGGCCGTGAGATACAAAGAGCCGGAGAGGTTACGCTTTTCCGGCAGTAACGTGGGTCGAAACTTACGCTTCGTGCTGTACCTCGATCTCCTCCTGCGCACCGAACACACTGCCGATGTACTGCCGGTTGAGTCGAGCGATGTTGTCGACCGAGATGTTCTTCGGGCACTCCGCCTGACAGGCGGTGATGTTGGAGCAGCGGCCAAAACCCTCCGAATCCATCTGTGCGACCATAGCCTGGGCGCGACGCTGGGATTCGATCTCGCCCTGCGGCAACAGGGCCAAGTGGCTCACTTTGGCACCGACGAATAGCATGGCCGAGCCGTTCGGGCAGGCGGCCACGCAGGCGCCGCAGGCGATGCACGACGCCGCGTCGAAGGCCGCGGTAGCGTTGTGTTTCTGCACGGCGATGTCGTTGGCGTCAGGAGCCGAGCCGGTGTTCACGCTGATGTACCCTCCCGCCTGAATGATACGGTCGAAGGCGTTGCGGTCTACAACCAGGTCGCGGATCACCGGAAAGGCGGTCGATCGCCAGGGCTCGATGTACACCGTCTCGCCGTCTTTGAAGTGGCGCATGTGCAGCTGGCAGGTAGTCGTACCCTGTTGCGGTCCGTGCGGTCGACCGTTGATTACCAGGGAGCACGTACCGCAGATACCTTCGCGACAATCGTGCTCGAAGGCTACCGGTTGCTGCCGCTTACCGATGAGTTGCTCGTTGAGCACGTCGAGCATCTCGAGGAAGCTCATGTGCTCGCTCACGTTGTCGATCACGTGGGTCTCGAAAGCCCCCTTCGCAGTAGGACTCTTCTGGCGCCAGACTTTCAGGTTCAGGGTGATCCCCCCGTGGGCGGAGGTCGCGGTGTCGCGGTCGGTAGCTTCGAGTATTTCGGCCATTGGATTTGCTTGGGGGAGTCTGGTCAGAGTTCTACTTGTAACTGCGGGTCTTGAGCTCCACGTTCTCGAAGGTGAGCTCCTCCTTGTTGAGCGTCCACTCCACCTTGTCCGGATCGGTCATCTCCCAGGCGGCAACGTAGGCGAAATCCTCGTCGCGGCGCAGGGCTTCCCCCTCTTCGGTTTGGTACTCCTCGCGGAAGTGGCCGCCGCAGGATTCGTTGCGGTCGAGGGCGTCCTCGCACATGAGCTCACCGAGCTCGAGGAAATCGGCCACGCGGAGGGCTTTCTCGAGTTCCGGATTGTACTCTTCGTTGGTCCCGGGCACGAACGCATCCCCGTAAAACTCGGTGCGCAGCTCGCGGATCATCCGCTTGGCCTTCACGAGGCCGTCGGCGTTACGCGACATACCGCAGTAGTCCCACATGATCTTGCCGAGGCGGCGGTGGAACGACTCCACGCTCTGGTTACCCTGTATGCCGAGCACCCGGTCGATACGCCCGCGCACACTCGCCTCCGCCTCCGCAAACTCGGGGGAGTCCGTGGTGAACTGAGCCGTGCGGATCTCCTTCGAGAGGAAGGTCGCAATGGTGTAGGGGAGCACGAAGTAGCCGTCGGCGAGCCCCTGCATCAGCGCCGAGGCGCCGAGGCGGTTGGCGCCGTGGTCGGAGAAGTTGGCTTCGCCGGTGGCGAAGAGGCCGGGTACGGTAGTTTGTAGGTTGTAATCGACCCAAAGGCCACCCATGGTGTAGTGCACCGCCGGGTAGATGCGCATCGGCTGCTTATACGGATTTTCGCCCGTGATCTTCTCGTACATCTCGAAGAGGTTGCCGTAGCGGGCCTCCACGGTGCTCTGCCCGAGGCGCTCGATGGCGTCGGCGAAGTCGAGGTACACGGCCAGACCGGTCTCTCCTACGCCGCGCCCTTCGTCGCAGACGTACTTCGCGGCCCGACTCGCCACGTCGCGCGGCACGAGGTTCCCGAAGGCTGGGTAGATGCGCTCTAGGTAGTAATCGCGTTCGCCCTCCGGGATCTCGTTCGGGTGCTTCTTGGTGTCCTCGATGTTCTTCGGCACCCACACCCGACCGTCGTTGCGTAGGCTCTCCGACATGAGCGTGAGCTTCGACTGGTACTCGCCCGATACCGGGATACACGTTGGGTGGATCTGGGTAAAGCAAGGGTTGGCCATGAATGCCCCCCGCTTGTGCGCACGCCAGGCCGCCGACGAGTTCGAGTTCATCGCGTTCGTACTCAGGTAGAACACGTTGCCGTAGCCCCCCGTACCGAGCACGACGCAGTGCGCGGCGTGGCGCTCGAGCTCCCCGGTTACGAGGTTGCGGGCGATGATGCCGCGGGCCACGCCGTCGACCTTCACCACGTCCACCATCTCGTGGCGGTTGTAGAGCGTTACCCCACCGTTGGCGATCTGGCGACTGAGCGACTGGTAGGCCCCGAGCAGCAGTTGCTGACCGGTCTGACCGCGGGCGTAGAACGTACGACTCACCTGCACGCCTCCGAACGAGCGGTTGTCGAGCAGTCCGCCGTAGTCGCGGGCGAAGGGCACGCCCTGCGCCACGCACTGATCGATGATATTGGCGCTCACCTCGGCGAGACGGTACACGTTGCTCTCACGACTGCGGTAGTCACCACCTTTGATGGTATCGTAAAAGAGGCGGTACACCGAGTCCCCGTCGTTGCGGTAGTTCTTGGCGGCGTTGATCCCCCCCTGCGCCGCGATCGAGTGCGCCCGCCGCGGCGAGTCGTGAAAGGTGAACACCTTCACCTTGTAGCCCTGCTCGGCGAGCGTCGCCGCCGCAGCGCCACCGGCCAGGCCGGTGCCCACGATGATGATCTCGATGCGGCGCTTGTTGTTCGGCGCTACGAGCGGACCGGTGCTCTTGAAGGTCTGCCACTTTTCGGTGAGCGGACCGGCGGGTGCGTGGGCATCGAGTTTCATAGGTGAGGTTTTACGGAAGTGGAGTACCTAGGTGAAGACGGTTGGATGTCGGTCTAGGTTTAGTTGAGCTGGAAGTACATGTACACCGGGATAAACGCGAAAGCCAGCGGCACCAGCACGGAGTAGAGCACGCCGAACGCCTTGATGAGCGGGGTGTACTTACGGTGGTTGAGCCCGAGCGTCTGGAACGCGCTCCAGAAGCCGTGCAGCAGGTGCAGGCCGAGCACGACCATCGACACCACGTAGATCAGCACGATCCACCACTGAGAGAAGCTCTGTGATACCTTGTAGTAGAGGTTTTTGACGCCCTCGGCGTTACCACCGGCGTAGGCTACCATCTCGATGTCCTCGGTAAACTTCATCGAATACCAAAAATCGCCGAGGTGAATCCCCATGAACACAAGGATGATCGTACCGAGCAGGGCCATGTGCGAGCTGGCGAAGCCGAGCTGCCCCTTACCCGCCGTCTGCACGGCGCTGACCGCGTAGCGGGTCTTGCCGCGAGCCTTCCGATTCCTGTACCAAAGTGCCAACCCCTGGATGGCGTGTAGCAGAAAGCCAGCGTAGAGCCCGTAACTGAGTCCGCCGATCAGCGGATTGCTCGTCATGAAGTAGGCGTACTCGTTGAAGGCCTGACCCTCGTCGATGGCCAGCAGCTGGAGGTTACCGACCAGGTGGACGGCCAGAAAAGAGATGAGGAATAGCCCCGTGAGGCTCATCACCACTTTCTGTCCGATGCTGGAGGTTATAAAACGTACGAACCAATCCATAGAAAAACTTCGGTGCGGGAGGTAAGGGAGGATACTCGTTTGAAAACACGCAGACAATGTAAAGGTCTAGTACGAGCGACCAGCATAAGCGCTACGCAAGTTATTTAGAATCAATACAAAATTCCGATCCCGCTTACGCCAAAACCACCCGTAGGTCGTGGGCGTACTTCGCGCCTATGGCTTCTTTTGCAGACTTCACGAAGCGCTTCCCGAAGGCGCAATTCCCGCTCGTACTCGGCGAGCTCAGCTACCGAAATTTCGAAAAGCTCGCCGAGCTCCTGCCCGAAGCGGACCTCGGCGCGTACGTAGCCCCGCTCGAGCCGAGCCTCGACGAATACACCGAGGTGCTGCCGGTAGCCCGGTTCAAGCACGCCGACTACACGGCGGTGATCTACTGGAAGGCCGGACTGCTACACAACCACTACCGCCTGGCCACCTTCGACAAGCTCGGCAACGCGGTCGACAACCGGGTGCTCGCCGGACAGTACATGGACGGGGCGGAGGTGACCGCCTCGGCCGCGACCCTCACCGAGGACCGCGTGGTGTACATCGTCAGTGGGCAGACCGAACTCACCGAGAGGCTCGGCAGCGCCGTGGACAGCTCGGCGATCCGGCTCGCCATCGACGACAGCGGCGTCATCCGGGAGCTCGGCGAACGTAACGGAGAAACCCTCTAGGCCGGGCGCTCGATGACTACCGCGTAGCCCTGCCCTACCCCAACGCACATCGTCACCAGGCCGTAGCGCCCGCCGCGCCGCCGCAACTCCCGTGCGCCGGCGAGCAGGATCCGGGCCCCCGTCATGCCGAGCGGATGCCCCAGGGCGATGGCTCCGCCGTTGGGGTTAACGCGTTCGTCGTCGTCGGCGAGGCCGAGCGTGCGCGTTACCGCGAGCGCCTGCGCGGCGAAGGCTTCGTTGAGTTCGATGACGTCGAGCTGGTCGAGCGAGATGCCCGCACGCTTCAGGGCGAGACGACTGGCGGGCACCGGCCCGACGCCCATCACGCGCGGCTCCACGCCCGCCACGCCGCTACTCACGATCCGGCACAGCGGTTCGAGCCCCTCGCGCGTCGCGGCCGATTCGCCCGCGATCAACAGTGCGGCGGCACCGTCGTTGAGTCCGGCCGCGTTGCCCGCCGTCACGCTGCCCGTTTTAGCGAAAGCGGGGCGGAGGCCGGCGAGCACGGCGGTCGTGGTTTCGGGGCGGGGGAACTCGTCGGCGTCCACGAGGCGCTCGTCGCGCTTACGCTGGGGGATGCGCACCGGGGCGATCTCCTCGGCGAGGATCCCGCGCCGGCGCGCGCGCTCGGCTTTCGCCTGACTCCAAGCGGCAAATTTATCTTGGTCCTCGCGACTGATCTCGTACTCCTCCGCCAAGTGCTCGGCGGTCTGGCCCATGGCGTGCGTACCGTACAGCGCCTCCATGCGCGGGTTTACGAACCGCCAGCCGAAGCTCGAATCGTGAAGCTCACCGTCGTTACCGAAGGGGCGGGCCGACTTACCGAACACGTACGGTCCGCGCGTCATGTGCTCCACGCCACCGGCGACGAAAACCTCCCCCTCCCCCGTACCGATGGCCCGGTGAGCGTGCACGGCGGCCGAGAGCCCGGAGGCGCAGAGTCGGTTGACGGTCTCGCCGGGCACGCTCCAGGGTAGCCCGGCGAGCAGCAGGGCCATGCGCGCTACGTTGCGATTGTCTTCGCCGGCCTGGTTGGCGCAGCCGAGCACCACGTCGTCGACGAGGGCCGGGTCGAGCCCGGGGTGGCGGTCGAGGAGCGCGCGGATGGGGTGGGCGGCGAGGTCGTCGGCGCGTACCGGGCTGAGCGCACCGCGGAATTTCCCGATGGGGGTGCGCACGCCGTCGATGAGGAAAGCAGATTTCAAGACATTCGATTTTGGGACCGAGGCCCCGGGTTAAGGTCGCCGATGATACTTTCCGCGGATGCGATTTCCTGCCCCCGCACTCACATTTATGCGCAAGCTCGCCGAGAACAACGACCGTACTTGGTTCGAGGCCAACAAAGACCGGTACAAGGCCGCCAACGAGCAGGCCACCGCTTTCGCGAAAACCGTCCAGGCCGGACTGGCCGAATACGATACCCTCGTGGAGGGCAAAAAGCCCATCATGCGCATCTACCGAGACGTGCGCTTCTCCAAGGATAAAACGCCCTACAAGAAGTACTGGGGCGGCGGCTGCGAGCGAGCCGGACGGGCGCTGCGCGGTGGCTACTACTGGCACGTGGAGCCGGGCGGGGTAAGCGGTATGTCGATCGACGGCCCCGCGGAGGCCTTCGTGGGCGGCGGCTTCTGGTCGCCCGAACGCGAAGACCTCGCCCGCATCCGCGAGGAGCTCGCCGTCGATCACGACGCCTTCCGCAAGCTACTCGCCTCCGAGCCTACCCGAACCACCTTCGGTGGTGCACTGCATCCGTCCGACAGGCTCAAAACCGCCCCCAAGGGCTACGCGAAAGACCACCCCGCCATCGACCTACTCCGCAATAAGAACTTCGTACTCATCCGCCCCTTCGGCGCGGCGGAAGTGGCGGCCCCCAACTTCTCCGAAGAGGTGGTACGGACGTTCGTGGACATGCGCCCGTTTCTCGACTACATGAGCGCCGTACTCGGTACCGACAGCAACGGCGTGCCCCTCTATTAGGCTGTGTCTGACAACCCCTCCGCCCACTGCGAGCGGCGAGGTTCCCCCCTGCCCGTCGGTCGTCGCGCGACTCGAACGATGCCCGCGCACCGCCCGTCGTCACCGCTTCCCAGCGCCCCCCAACCCCATTGGATCGGGGCTCAGGGCGAAAAGCGGCAGCGCCTGTAAAACAATTGTTGGAAGCTCGACATCTGGACAGGGACTGATCCGCTACCCAGATTTTGATCCCGCCCCCCGCCCTACCCGCCGGTGCTCGACTCGTGTACGAGCGACGTTCTGCCTCCCCGGAGGAGCTACGCGCCGTGGTCGTCGTACCCGCCAGAAACGAGGCCGAACGTATCCTCCCCTGCCTGGAAGCGCTCCGCTGCCAGTGGTCGGCGCAACACGGTAACCTGCACCGTGCGTTCGCTACGGTACTCGTCATCAACGGCAGCAACGACGCTACCGAATACGAGGCATTGCAGTGGGCGACGGCGCATCCCGAGCTAGCCGTAACGATCGTCGACGTCGATTTCCCCGAGGCGATGGCGCACGTAGGGAGTGCCCGGCACCTAGGGTTCGCGTACGCCTGCGCGCTATTCGCCGGGTCGTCCGTACCGCGGACCCGACAGCTGCTGTTTTCGACCGACAGCGATTCTCGCCTCGCGCACGACGCGGTAGCGCGCGGCCTCGACGAGCTGGAGCGCGCGGACGCCTTCGGCGCCCACATTATCGCCGGCGAACCGGATCCCTCCCGGATCGGCAAAGTCATCAACCGGTACGCGACGTTGCTCGCCCGGGTGCGTTTCGACAACTACGCGCAGGCCTTCGAGCGCCATCCACCCCACGGCGTGTTCGGGGGGGCCGGTTTTGGCGTAAGCCGTGCCGCCTACGAGGCGGTGGGGGGTGTACCCCGGCTCGCTTTCGACGAAGATCAGCACATGCGGCGCCGGCTCCTCGACGCCGGCTACCGCGTGAACCACCCCCGAGACGTGATCGTCTACACCTCTACCCGCACCGAGGGTCGCACCCCCTGGGGCATGGCGCGTCAGCTCGCGGTTTGGGACGAGGATTACGCGCACGGCCGCTGGCCGATCGTGCCGGGCGCCGCTGGACTCTTATTCAAGTACGAGCTCAAGGCCGCCCTTCGCCGCTCGTACGAAGGCGACGGCTCGGAGGCCCCGCACGCCGACGTGCTTCCCGCCTTCGCCCGGCCCGCGTGGGCGTTGGCGCGGGCGCGAGCCAGCTACGAGCTGGCTTGGCGAGCCCTCTGGACCGACGCCGACTTCGCGCACTGGCGCGAAGCACGCTACGCTCAAGTACCGTTGCCGCAGGCGGTGCGCGAACTCGAAGTCCACTACCCTTCGGCCGGTCTCGTGGCCATTCGGCCCCTGCGGCGGACGGCTTCCGGCGTTAACACCGCCGAAACGCGTCGAGGCGGTAGCGCGCGTGTCGATGACCCGTTAGGTGCCGCCAGGGCGCACCGCCCGCTTGCCGGCTGAGGCCGAGGAAACTTTCGTGGACCTCGTCTCCCGTCATGGGGTAGTCGGTTTCCTCCGGTGTGTAGTGCACGAGCATCAGGTCTCCGCCCGGCTCGAGGAGTCCGTGTAATAACCGCTGTGCTTTCTCGAAATCCGCACGCCCCCAGTAGTACGCTACCTCGCTCACCACGATCAGGTCGAAACTGCCCTCGGGCAGCTCGCTCGGAAATTGTAAGCGTTCGAAACGCACCGAATCGGCGCGTGCATTCCGCCTCCGGGCGGCCGCGAGTGCGCGCTCGTTTAGGTCTACGGACAGCAGCTCGCCCACCCTCGGGATCAAGCGGGCGCTCAGCTCCCCGTTCGAGCAACCGATCTCGAAGGCCCGCCGGTAGCGTTCGCGCGGCAACGAGGCGAGGGTATCGGCGTACTTCGCGCGCTCGTACCCACTGCTGCGAAAGTCCCACGGGTCATCCGTGGTCGCGTAAATCTTTTCGAAATAGGCGGAGTCCAAACTCTCGTCCGGGCGCTCGAAGGGCTCCATGGGCTACGAAAGCTGGCGGATGGATTCGAAGAAGTACTCGACCGGGAGGTCCACGGTCGCGTGCAGGGCGTCAGGCACGACGAACCCGTCCACGTCGTCGAACACCTGCCCGAGTTGCGAGGCGTGCGCCTTGAGCGCGTGACGTTTGGCGGGGATCTGCTCGCGCACGTCGAGCTCGTACACCTTCACCTCGGAGGTGCTCGGGTAATCCTCCTCCGAGCCCTGGTGTCCGAGCCAAACGGCGTATTCGATGATCCGTGGCTTCGTGGTGCGTTCGGCTAGGGCCGCGTACAGCAGCGCGGTCGTCGCGCGGTGGTCCCCGTGCGGGTCATCGCGCCAGGGCGTAAGCACCGTGCCGTAGGGCTTCTGGGTCAGCATACCGGCTAGGGAGGCGAGCGCCTCCGTATCGTCGGGGGTGGGTAGATTCGTATCGGGCTTGCGCCAAAACTGCAGTCGGGCGTTCTTTCCGCCCAGTCGGTCGATGGCCTCGGCGAGCTCGGCTTCGCGCGTCGCGCGGCGCCGTTCGGCGGTGTACTCTACGGCGTTCGGATGCGACCCGGTGCCGTCGGTCATCAACAGCAGGTCTACTTCTACTCCGGCGTCAAATCCCTGCGCGAGTAAGCCACCCAGGCCGAGCGTTTCGTCGTCGGCGTGCGGCACGAGTACGAGCCAGGGGGCCGGAAGGTCGCCGACGGTAATCGGTTTGGCGTGGGCGAAGAGGCGTTCCGCGGGGGGCCGGAGGGTACTTGTCGACATGTATGGGTTCGGGGATGCGTTAGAGGGGTCCTCCCGCGGGGTTCGCCGCGGAGCTTGCGTAGTGCCCGACCGCGGCGAGCGCGTTGTCGGGAGCCGGCTGACGTAAGTACATCCGAAGGTCGCTATAGATGCGCTGGATCGGCTTCGGCGCCAAAAACCCACGCGCGCCCACGGCCTGTTCGCAGAGGTCGAGGATTTCGGTACACAGGTCGAGGGTCGCGGTGCGCATCATGTTGGCGAAGTGGATTACCTCCCCGGGCTCGTGCCAGGCGGGTAAAGCGCGCTGGGTGGCCATCGCCATCCAATTGCGCCCGCTCTGCACGGCGATCTCCATGCGGCCGAGGCGGTGGCACTGGTAAGGATCGCGCTCCCGGCGCATCGACACGAGTAACGCGCGGGTGTGCTCGTACAGGGCTTGAGCGCCCCCGAGTTGCACGGCGGCGAAGCGCACGGCTCCCCCGCTAAAATGAGGCTGTCGGTGGTAGTCGTTCGGCTCGCCGAGCAGGTCGACATCAGCGACCGGGAGTCCGTCGAAATCGACGCGGTGACTCGCGGAGGCCTGCATGCCGAGCGGCGACCAGAAGCTCGCGTCGACCCGATTACCCGGTAGCCGCTGCATGGGGTACACGAGCATTTGCCACCCCGTGGCCCGTTCGGCGTCCCAACGCTGACCACTGATGATCGGCCGGGTTACGTCTTCGGCGCCCGAGCAAAAGGTCTTGGCCCCCTCGAGGCGGTACGCCTTCGGGTCGTCGGTCGGTTTGACCCGCAAGCCGTCTCCGGCTTCGGTGTTCCAGACCCCGAACAACTCTCCGGCGGCGGCATCGGCGTACCAGCGCTCCTTCTGCTCTCCGTCGGCAAACCGCGCGATCAACTCCAGGGCGTTTACGTGACCCTCGAAGATGCGCCCGAGGGGTAAGCTACCCCGCCCGACCTCGTAGAGTAGGTCGAGCTGACGCGCGAAGGCCGCGGCTGCGCTGGCTGCGTCGGCGTGGCCCTCGCACTGCAGCTCGGCGGTAGCCGCGGCCTGCAACACGCCCGCCTCGCGCAGTACCGCGAGGGAGCGACTGACCCCACGTGGGTCGTAATTATCGGGGTTGAAGTTATCGAGTTGAGCCAGTAACTCCTGATCGAGTGCGACGCCGACGTTCGATCGGGGCTCCGTTTCCTCAGACGCCTGACGGTAAACCATTGCTGTAGATTAAGTGCACAACAATGAGCGCCGTGGGGCGAGCATGGTTCAGCGAATAGTCGCTGCGCGCCTATTCCTTCCGGAATTGCACGAGGTTCTACTGGTGCACGACCCGTCGGATACTGCGGTTGCCCTCCTGGTCGCGTACGGCGACGAGGTACAGACCGGCCGGCCAGGTCGAGCTGTCGAGGCTGAGCTCGGTTGCTTTAGCTCGCGCGAAAACACGGCCCGTAAGGTCGTGTACCGTCCACTCGAACTGACCGGGCAACGTCGGGCGAAGTTTCAATTCGCCGCCGAACGGGTTGGCGCCCACGAGTTTTAGCGCAAGCGGTACGGCTTCGGTAGTGGAAGTAGTCGTGGAATCGGGGGCACTGACCACGATCAGCTCCGAGCCGGTAACGACGCCGAGCTCGGGCGCGAGCCGAACGCGGGCGATGTCGCCGATGTCGGCCCCGCCCAGGTACTGTAACACGACGCGCCCGTCGGCGGAACCGACGTCGGTTTGCACGTCCAACCAGTCCCGATCGGTGGAAACCTCCCAGTCCACGTTGCTCGCCACGGCGAGCGAGAAAGTGTCTACACCGGGGGCGAGCTGTACTTCGGATACGTTGTTCCAATACGTAAGGGGGGCTTCCTGGATGACGGTGACACGCGCCAGCTCGCCGCAGCCGCTCGCCTCGATGAAACCGCTCCGTTCGGTGCCTTCGGCGAAGGTGGGGATCAGGATGGGGAGCTCAGTTTCATCGAGGGCAGCAGCAACCGGGTTTACGTTAATCCAGGCGTCGGAGCTGATGCTGTACTCGTGCTCACTGTCGAGCACGACCTCGAAGCCCCCGCCGAGCGGACCGACGGTGACCGTGTCGGACGACAGGACCTCGATAGCGGGCTCGGCGGGTTCTTGGACGATCGTGAGCTGGTCGGAGATGCCTTCGGCGTCGAGCACCAGTCTGGCGACGCGGGGTGCGCAACTGCTGTTGCGGACGAGCGTGAAGTCGAGCGAGTTGGTCGTGCTCGCACCCGCGGCGCCGTTGAGCGTAAACCAACTCGGCGTGCCGTCGATGGTCCACGCCCCGGAACTCGCGAAGGAAACGATGCTCTGGAAGGAGCTCGGCCCGAAGCGAAGCGTGTCGCTGCTCCACTGCACGGTGGCTATATCGGGTGCGGCCTGCCTTACGGTAAGGGTGGTGGTATCTCCGCAACCGAAGCCAATCACGGTGGCGACGCGCTCTCCGGTACCCGGGTTCGCGGGTACCGTGGTACTGACCGAGCTAGTGTCCAGGCGTTCGGTGGCCGAGATCGCGGACAGCCAGCTCCGGCCGGTTACGTTGTAGCGGTGGGTGCTCACGAGGGCCGCACTCACCGTGCCGCCGCTAGCCGGAAGTACGATGTTGGCGTCCGTAAGGAGCGAGACTTTGGGCGCTGGCGCTCGTTGCGATACTACGAGTGTGGCGGTCGAGGAGCCACTGCTCAACTTGATCCGTGCCGTGCGGTTGGAGCAGCTCACGTTGCGGCGGACGCCGAGCGATAGCTTCTGGCCGCCGCTGGCGTTGCCGCTCACCGTATCGAGTAGGAGCCAGTTGGGTACGTCGGTAATCGACCAGGCCCCACTCGCGGTGAATCGGATAAGTTTAGGCCTACTCCGTGCCTCGAACGAGACCTGGCTTTCCGCCCAGGCCACCTTAGCCGCCGTACGGCCGGCCTGCACCACGGACACCTGCACCCGTTCGCCGCAGCCCGAGGCGGCAACGAAGCCCCGGCGCTCGGAGGCGGAAGTGTTTGGCCCTACCCGAACGACCTTGGTGTAGGTACCGCTAACTTTAGTCGTATCCAAGCGAGGGACCCACTCGCTGGAGGTTACGCCGAAGAACGCGAACGACTGAAACTGAGCACGGACCTCGCCACCCCCGCTGGGGAGGGCGATCACTTTTTCGGAGAGTACGCTGATGCCATCGGCGTTGGTCGCCTGACTGATGACGAGGTTCGCCGTTTTGCCCGCGCTGCTCAAGCGGATCACGCCTTCCCGGGGGGTGCAGCCCCGGTTGGCGGACACGGTGTAGTTGAGCGTGGCCTCACCGAAGTCGCTGCCGCTCGCCGGGTCGAGCGTAAACCAGGTGGGTGTCTCGGAGATCGACCAGGCGCCTCCGGCGCTCAGCTCGACGGTTCCGGTGGATGATTCCGGACCGAGCCGAAGCGAGCTTGGCTTCCAGACTACGATCGCCTCTTCATTCGAAATCTTGAGGCGCAGATCCACCGTCTCGCCACCGCCGGCGGCACAGGGGTCGGTGATCGGTTTGTCGCCCAGGGTGATGCGCATCGGCAACTCCACGTCGCGGGACAGGTTCTGGGCAACCCCAACGGTGAAGTTGCTCGTCTTGTCCAAGTCGACGGTCCGGGTAAGAACGCGCTCGACGGTGGAGAATACGCCGTCTACGTTGGCGTCTATCCAGACGCCGACGTAAGCTTCGTCCCCCCCCGCGCCGGTGTCGGTAGCGACGGTGAGGCTGATCGGTAAGGAGTACGGCCCGCTCGGGGGTGCGGAAACCCCGATCACGTCCTCGAATAGACTGTAGCCGACTTCGCTGGTTCCCTCGGGTACTTTGATGCCGCCCACGGTGAGGGCGGACACGTATACGAAGGATTTACCGTTGACCTGAACGCAGTGGGTGAGATCGCAACCGTCGGTCTCGACGTTGAGCCTTTCACTCCACTTGCCCGGGACTCCGTTGCTGCATATTCCGCGGATACGTGCGCTGAGCTCGGTGCAGGTTTGCAGGCCGGTGATACTCACCTCCCCGGTCTTACTTGCGGGTTGCGTCCGGGCGCTTCCACCGCCGACGGTGTATTCGAGCTCGTAGGCGTCGAAGCTGTCGCTGGCGGGATACTCGAGCGTAACCGAGGTATAGTCGATACTACCCGCGGCGAGCGTCGGGGTTGCACCCCCGCAGACTTTCGGTGTACCACCGCCGCCGCCCTTGCCGCAACCCGTGAGGTAGTTACGTTCTTTGGATAGGTAGAACCTGGCGACTTCGAGTTGTTCGGGGGTGAAGCTTTTCGCACAGCCCTCCCGGGTGAACGACATGATGTTGGTCACGTCCGGCGCGTACGCATCGCCGTTCGCGTCGAGGACCGTACCGGTGTAGTTGCAATCCTCGTCCACGAATGACGTGCTACAATCTATGCCCCTCAGGTTGGGATCGGCGGGCGTATCGCAGAGGTTATCGCCGGCCGTTTCGCAGTTGGAGCCGTCTACGAGCTCGGTGGTGCCGTCGCAGACCCCCTTGCCGTGGGTGTGGTACAGACCGAGGTAGTGCCCCACCTCGTGGGGGAAGGTAAAACCGAAGCCGAAGCACTTGGCGGCCACGAAGAGTACGTCTCTTTTGGGCTCACCCTCGAAAGGGAAGTCGGTGTATCCGCACACCTCGACATCCTTGCTCCCGAGGCCACTGGGCACGTATACGTTGAGCACGCCTTCCACTTGGTACCTCTCACGCAGTCTGCCGATCTGATCCTCGTCCCGGGATTCGATGACGAAAAACGCATCGTCTCGGATGAGCGGACTGGGTCCGCAGGCGACCAGCTTGATGCTGCCCGCGGCGAAGGCGCGGTTGGCGGTTCGCAGCGCGTCGTCCGCGACCGAGGCGGATACACCGCCCGTGCCGTCGCTCTTCGCAATCCGGTGGATGACCACCGGGAGGAAGAGCGTATCCGCCGCCGTCGTCTCGCTAGTCCCGGCCGGATCGGCGTGACCCGCCTCCGCGAGGTGCGCCCTGTAGGCATCGCGTATCGAAGCCGCCTCCTGCGAGAGCTCGGTCCCGCAGTGTCCATCCGACTGGGCTAGGCCAGTGGCGACGCACGTGAAGCAGAGCGCGAGGGTGAGTGTGATTTGGGGCATACGACTTGATAAAGGTCAAATATGCCCTGATGGGTTGCCGGGGTTTGATCGGATGGCCGACTAAGTGCACAATTACCTTAATGTGAGTGTAAGCTGGGAGTGATTATTCGCCGATATCTTGCATGACGCGATCTATTTTGTCGCTGAGTACTTTTTCGGTGCGCACGTAGTCCTCCGGGGCGGCGAGTCCGGCGTTCACCGAGCAGTAGAATTTGATCTTCGGCTCGGTACCCGAGGGGCGGGCCGACACGATGGTACCGTCCTCGGTGAAGAACTGGAGCACGTTGGAGCTCGGCAGGTCGATGGCCGAGCGCTTGTCGCTGCCGATGTCGAGCGATTCGCGCGACTTGTAATCCTTGATCGTGACCACCGGCGATCCACCGAGCGCGTTGGGCGGGTTTTCGCGCAAGCGGCGCATCATGGCCTGGATTTCTTCGGCGCCCGATTTGCCTTCCTTCTTTACCGAGACGAGGCGCTCGAGGTAGAACCCGTACTCGTCGTAAAGCTCGACGAGCGCGTCGAAGAGGGTCCGACCCTCGGCTTTGTGGAAGGCCGTCATCTCGGCGATCATGGCGCAGCTGATCACGGCGTCCTTGTCGCGAGCGTGCTCACCGACGAGGTAGCCGTAGCTCTCCTCGCCCCCCACGAGGAAACGGCGCTCGCCGTTCGTGCGGGTGATCAACTCACCGATGTACTTGAAGCCGGTGAGGGTGTTGAAGCACTCGACGTCGAAGCTGGCGGCGATCTTGTCGATGAGGTAGGTGGTGACGATGGTTTTGACCACGTAGTCGCTCGCGCGCAACTCTTTTTTCCGCTTGTGCGCGGAGAGCACGTAGTGCACCAGCAGCGACGCGGTCTGGTTGCCGTTGAGCAGGCTGAGCTCGCCCGTTGCGTCGCGTACGGCGATGCCCACGCGGTCGGCGTCCGGATCGGTGGCCATCACGAGATCGGCGCGCACCTCGCGCGCTTTGTCGAGCGCCATCGAGAGGGCCTCGTGCTCTTCCGGGTTGGGGTAGACGACCGTGGGGAAGTTACCGTCGGCGCTCATCTGCTCCTCGACGAGGACTACGTTCTCGAAGCCGAAGCGCTCCAGGGTCGGCGGCACCATCGTGCCCCCCGTACCGTGGATCGGCGAGAAGACGATCGGCATGTCGGCGTTTTTGGCAATGGCCTCCGGATTTAGCGAAAGCCCGGCGAGCGCGTCGATGTACCGCTTGTCGATATCGGCGCCGATGGTTTCGACCAATTCGCCACGGCGTCGGAACTTGACCTGACTCACGCTGCTCACCCTGCGTACCGCCTCCATTACCGCCGCATCGGCTGGGGCCACGAGCTGCCCGCCGTCCGCGCCGTAGGCCTTGTAACCGTTGTACTCGCGCGGGTTGTGCGAGGCGGTGAGCATGACCCCACCGGCGCAGCCGAGCTCACGGATGGCGAAGGACAGCTCGGGCGTCGGCCGCATGCCCTCGAAGAAGTACACCCGGATGCCGTTAGCCGAAAATACGTCGGCCACCAGCGTGGCGAAGTGGACGGAGTTGTTGCGGTTGTCGTGCGCGACGGCCACGCTCGGCGTCGAAGTCTCGGCGTTGAGGTAATCGGAAAACCCCTGCGTCGCCGCACCGAGGGTGTAGCGGTTTACCCGGTTGGAGCCTACGCCCATGATGCCGCGTAGGCCGCCGGTGCCAAACTCTAGGTCCTGGTAAAAGGCATTCGTCACCGCCTCCGCATCGCCCGCGTCGAGCAGCGCCTGTACGTTTTGCTTGGTCTCGGGATCGTAATCGCCCTGCAGCCACTTGTCGATGTTGGCCTGGGTGGTGGTGTCGAAGCTCGCCATGGCCGAAAAGTAGGCGCGGGGCGGGAATCTCCCGCTATTCTTCCTCGGCGCGTCGCCCGCGCTCCCGGGAGCGCGGGCGATCGCCGCGGTCCCTGTCCCCACCCGCCTCGCGCGCCCGGCGGCGGCGCTCGTCGTCGTGGTCGTAGCGCATGATGATCTTCTTGACCAGCCGGTGCCGCACCACGTCTTCGGTGGTGAGCTTGATGGTGTCGATGCCGTCGATGTCGGGGAGGATCTCGAGCGCGTGGCGCAGGCCCGACTTCTGCGCGTACGGCAGGTCGATTTGCGAGAGGTCGCCGGTGATGATGCACTTCGCCGTCGGACCGAGGCGCGTGAGGAACATCTTGATCTGCATCGTGGTGCAGTTCTGCGCCTCGTCGAGGATGATGAAGGCGTTGTCGAGCGTGCGGCCGCGCATGAAGGCGAGCGGCGCCACTTCGATGGTGCGATTCACCATGAAATCTTCCAATTTTTTGGTCGGGATCATGTCGAAGAGTGCGTCGTAGAGGGGACGCAGGTAGGGATCCACCTTCTCCTTGAGGTCGCCCGGCAGGAAGCCGAGCGACTCCCCGGCCTCGACCGCGGGGCGGGTGAGGATGATGCGCTTGACTTGTTTTGCCTTGAGCGCGGCGACGGCGAGGGCCACGGCGGTGTAGGTTTTGCCGGTACCGGCGGGGCCGACGGCGAAGACGACATCGTTGACGCCGCTCGACTGCACGAGCCGCAGTTGGTTGTGCGTGCGCGCCCGGATCGGCTTGCCCTTCACGGTGGTCACGATGGTGGCGCCCTGCCCGTTGGAGCTCGGTCCGGCGGCCTCGGCCGTGGAGAGCTGCGTTTGCCAGGGCTGCCCGCCGGCGGCTATCTCCTTGACGGTATCCATGGGCAGCTCGTTGCGCTCGCGCAGGATGCGGAGCATCGTCTCGATGCGTTGCTTGACGGCCTGGGTGCCGGCCCGCTCCCCGGACAGGCGCACCGTGTTGCCGCGTGATGAGATCTTTACTTCCGGAAACGCGTCGCTGAGGACCTGCAGCTTAGAATTACGTTCTCCGAGCAAATCGACGAGGTCGACGTCCTCGACGCGAAGTTGAATATCGCTCAATCGGTTTGGTTTAATTGGACGGGGAAGCTAAAGCCGGAGCCCCTAGTAACGAATAGCTACTTTCGCCCATCGCTCACGTGTGAAGGCCCGAGCCCGAATGCCGATACTAACGCTAACAACAGACTACGGTTTGCGCGATCCGTACGCGGGTCAGCTCAAAGGCTCGTTGCTTAGCGCCTGCCCTTCGGCCACCCTCGTGGACATCTCCCACCACATCTCCCCCTACGACCTCGTAGAGGCCGCCTACTTCCTCTCGCACGCCTACCCACACTACCCCCAGGGGAGCATTCACATCTGTACGGTCAACAACCAGGGCGAGGAGGAGACCCCCTTCCTGTGTTTTCGCCGCGGGGCGCAGACCTTCCTCCTCCCGAACAACGGACTCGCTTTTCTGCTCTTTCAGCAAATCGAGGAAAAGATCTTCCGCATCGCGGCCGCGGACGACGGCTCCTGCAAAGCTTGCCTGGCCGGGGCGGTCGCCAAATTGACCCTCGGGTTCGACCCCCACCACCTCGGCGAGGTGGAAACGGACCTCGTCCGTAGCATCCGCCCGACCCCGGTCACGAGTCCGGGCTTCATCCGCGGGACCATCGTGCACATCGACCGCTACGACAACGCGGTGCTCAACGTGCACCGCGAGGACATCGAGCGCATGCGCCGCGGCCGCATCATCCACACCCGTTTCAGCAACTCCGACCCGATCGTCGGGATCCACGAACACTACCACGAGGCGCCGGTCGGCGAGCTGCTCGCCCGCTACAACAGCGGCGGGTGGGTGGAGCTGGCCGTCAATATGGGTCGGGCCGCCACGCTGTTTGGCCTCAGCCGCGATCAGCTCGTGCAACTCGAATTCGCCTAGTGACGCCCACTCCTCCCCTGCCCCACCCCGTGCACGTCGGTCCGGTGGCCGACCACCTCCCGGGCCTCCTCGCCCGACTCGAGCCCAGCGCCGCGTTCGTCCTCGTGGATAGCAATACGGCCGGGGCCTGCCTGCCGATCCTCCGCCGCGAGGTGCCGGCTTTCGCCAAAACGGAGGTCATACAGATTCCGGCCGGCGAACTCGACAAGACCATCGCCTCCGCGTCGACGGTCTGGGAACGCCTGGTGACCGCCCGCGCCGATCGCCACGCGTTGCTACTCAACCTCGGGGGGGGCGTCGTGACCGACCTGGGCGGCTTCGCGGCCGGGTGCTACAAGCGCGGCATCCGCTTCGTGCACGTGCCGACCACCGTGCTCGGGCAGGTAGACGCAGCGCTCGGCGGCAAAACCGGGGTCGATTTCGGGGGCGTGAAGAACTCGGTCGGTTTGTTCCGCATGCCGGAGGCCGTTGTCGCCGATCCGCAATTCCTGCGGACGCTCCCCCCGCGCGAGGTGCGCAGCGGCATGGCCGAGATGTACAAGCACGCCCTCATCTCCGACCCGGCGCACTGGTTCCGGCTCCAACGTACCCGGGGGGAGCTGCTCGGGCAGGACGACGGGGCCGAGCTGATCGCCCGCTCGCAGGCCATCAAGCTCGACGTGGTACGGGCCGATCCGGAGGAGCGCGGCGTGCGTGAGTCCCTCAACTTCGGACACAGCGTCGGTCACGCCATCGAGAGCGTGTTGCTCACGGGCACCAATCCGGCCCTACACGGTGAGGCCGTGGCCGCCGGCATGATTTGCGAAGCGTACGCGAGCGAGGAGCTTACCGGACTCTCGGGGGCCGAAGTGCTCGACATCGAGCGGACGCTGCTGGCCGTTTACGGGAAGCTGCGCATCGCGCCGAACCAACTCGCTTCCGTTATCTCTTTAGTGGCGAACGACAAGAAGAACCGGGGTGGAGCCACCCGGATGAGCTTGCTGCGGCGGATCGGTGAGCCGCGCTTGGGCGTACGCGTCGACGATCGAGCCGTCGGTCGTGCCCTCGCGCGCTACGCTAAAACCAGCCTCCCCCGATAGCCCGCCACGGCCAGGGGATGCCGATCAAGATCAGCAGTAACCCGAGTGCATAGCTGGATAGAATCCAGTTGGCGGCACTCTGGTCGGTGAGGCGGCGCTTGGCCACGATGTAGCCCACGGTAACGATGACGATGGCGGGCAGCATCCAGCTGAAGTGCGTGACGGAGTAAAACTTGTACAACGGATCGGCCCAGGCCTCTTTGTCCATAACCACGTACGGGCTCCCCACGTTCGGCAAGTCGGCCAGTGCAGCGCCGTAGAGGATGAGGCCGAGCAGCAGCTGGATATGCGTCGTGATAAAGGCCGGGAGAGCGCCCTTCGGCAGGTGCGTAGCCCCCCCACCCTTGCGCGCCTGCACGGCGGATACGATTGCCCACACCAAAAAGATCAATACCAACCAACGGTTGATGGAATGCAGGTGCTGGAGAATGTTGTAAACGTTCATGGACGTGCGATGAGTTTTCGCGAAAGCGGGCAATGATAACACTACCTGATACACGCCAAATGGTTCGGCGGCCAATGTGATCGGAACCCGGGGCGTTAGCGCTCCGTACCTTCGTGGTGGTAGCTTCACCATCCGGCCGCAAAAGCGCTATTCCTTTGCCTACTCCATCCGCCAGCACCAAGCGTGCTTACCGCCGTTGGGCGATTGCCCTCTGGGTCACCTTCGCCGTACTCGTGGTCGGCGCTATCGTCTTTTTCTATGGCCTCAGCCTGACCAACCTGCCCTCGCTCAGGGAGTTGGAAGATCCCAAGTCGGAGCTGGCGAGCGAGGTGTACGCGGCCGACGGGTCTACGCTGGGGCGCTACTACGTCGAAAACCGGGTGGCGGTAAATTACGCCGACCTCAACCCCTACCTCGTGGACGCGCTGCTCAGCACCGAGGATATCCGCTACTACAAGCACGCGGGCATCGACTGGTGGGGCCTGGCGCGGGCCGTCGGTCGCTTCGGGAAAGACGGCGGGGCCTCCACGATCACGCAGCAGTTGGCCAAGCAAATGTTCACGGGGGTTGCGTCTAGCTCCTTCGTGGAACGGGTGGCGCAGAAGACCAAGGAGTGGATCATCGCCACGCGCCTCGAGCGCAACTACACCAAGGAGGAGATCCTCGCGATGTACCTCAACAAGTTCGAGTTCAACTACAACGCCTACGGCATCGAGGCGGCCTCGGAGATCTACTTCAGTAAGCCCCAGTCGGAGTTGTCGATCAACGAGTCGGCCATGTTCATAGGCATGCTCAAGAGCCCGACGTACTACAACCCCTACCGCAACCCCGAGAACGCGCGGCGCCGCCGCGAGGTCGTGCTCAAGCAGATGGTACGCGCCGGCCGCCTCGACGCCGGTCTTTACGACTCGCTGCGCCAGGCTCCTCTCGAGGTCAAGATGCAGCGCCAGAGTCACGTCGACGGACTCGCCCCGTACTTCCGGATGGAGCTCCGGAAGGAGATCCGGCGCATTCTCGCCGATCCTACCCGAGCCAAAGTGGACGGCGAGCCGTACGACGTGAACCGGGACGGCTTACGGGTTTTCACGACGATCGACCCGCGGATCCAGGAGCTCGCCGAGGAGGCCGCCTGGGAGCACATGAGCCAGCTGCAGGCCACCTACCGCGAGCAGTGGGCGGATAAGGACCCTTGGACCTACGTGGAGTACGAAGGCGAGGAGCAGAAAACGACGGAGCAGGAGCTAGACTACCGCAAGCGACGGCTCGTGAGCTTCATCCGGAGTACCAGCCGGTACGAAAGTTTGCGCAAGCGCGTCATGGGTCCTGTACTGCAGCAAGTGGGCGAAACCTTCGACGGCTGGGACATCAGCGACCGGGACATCGACCGCGTGGCGGCCGAGGAGAAAGGGGGCAAGACCATCCGCGCGCTCAAGCGCAGCAACTCCATCGGGGAAACCCTGGAGGGGCGCTACCGCGGGCTACTCGGAGATGCCAAACTCTGGACGCAGGTAAAAAACGCGCGACTCGACATGGATCGCCGACTGAAGGCCGAGTTCGATGAGCCCGTCGCGATGACGGTGTTCGGCTACAATGAAGCCCAACAGCTCGACACGGTCATGAGTCCGCTCGACTCGATCAAGTACCACCGCTCCTTCCTGCAGATCGGGTCTATGGCCGTCGATCCGACGACCGGATTCGTTAAATCTTGGATCGGCGGCGTCAACTACAGGTGGTTCCCCTTCGACCACGTGCAGTCGCGGCGCCAGGTAGGATCGACGTTTAAGCCGTTCATTTACGCAACGGCTATCGCCCAGCAGGGGATCAGTCCGTGCTACCGTGTCGCGGACCTCCCCCAAACCATCCGCGTGGGTGAAGGCGGCTTCCACCTTCAAAAAGATTGGGCCCCGAACAACGCCAACGGCGAGTTCACCGGGGAGTACCTCACGTTGATGAACGCGCTGCGCAAGTCCAAAAACACGGTGTCCGTTTACCTCATGAAGCAGCTCGGCGACACCGAGCCGGTGCGTGGCCTGGTCAATAACATGGGCATCGACTCCAGCGCGCGCTACTCCAGCGGCCGCCTCGTCGTACCGCAGAGCCCGAGCATCGCGCTCGGCGCGACCGACCTCAGCGTGGAGGAGATGAGCGGCGCCTACACCACCTTCGCCAACAACGGTACCTACGTCAAGCCGATCATCGTCCAGCGCATCGAGGACAAAAACGGTCGCACCCTCTACCAGGCGATGCCCGAGGAGCGCTCGGCGCTCGACGCGGTCAGCAACTACACCATGCTCCGGATGCTCCAGTACGCGGCGGCCGGTGCCCGTGGATTCCAGGGCGTCGAAACCGCCTACGGCGGCAAAACGGGAACCACCAACGACTACGTCGACGGCTGGTTTATGGGGGTTACCCCCAACTTGGTGGTCGGAACTTGGGTAGGTGGCGACGAGCGCTACATCCGCTTCACCAACCTGCGCTACGGTCAGGGGGGGTACATGGCCCGGCCGTTCTTCTCGACCTTGCTCAAGAAGCTCGAAGCCAAGGCCGAGGACGTAGAATTTGTGAAGGGGGCTCAGTTCGTCGCACCAGCCGCGGCCAAAGGCCTCGACTTCTCCTGTGAGGATAGCGAGGGTATTTACGCAGGCCCGAGTGGAATAGCTCCCGACTCGACCGAGGATAACGATGCGGGCTTCCCCGTCGGTGGCTTCGGAGACCAAGATGCTTTCGGTAGCGGCGGCTTGGGCGACGACTCGTTCGGCGACGAATTCAGCCTCCCGGCCGGTGAAGATACCGCGCCGGTAGATACTACGGAGTTCTAGTACTCGAAGCGCACCAGTAGCGCGCCCTTGTCCACGGCCTGCCCCTGCGCCACGTCGATGCCGCTCACCACCGCGGCGACCGGTGCCTTGATGGCGTTTTCCATCTTCATCGCTTCGAGTACGAGGAGGGTATCGCCGGCCTCCACCGGCCGACCGGCCTCCACCTCCACCCGGAGCACGAGCCCGGGCATCGGCGCGCGGAGCTCGGTGAGTACGGGTTTGGGATTCGCTTCCAGCCCGAGCCGAGCGATGAGCTGATCGAGCGGCGAAAGCAGACTCACTTCGTGGCGCTGTCCGTCAACGCGCAGTACGAGTCGCTTAGCGCGCTCGTCGAGTTCGAGCACCTCGAGGGGGATACTGCGACCCGCGGCGGTGATCAGGTGGTAGGAGCCGTCGGGGAGCCTACGTAAATCTGGCTCTCGATCGCTTACATCGACGGCGGCGGCGCCGTCGACGCGTACCTGCCAGGTACGGTCCGTATTCATGTGCTCAGGCTTTGTACGCCCACGCGGTTGAGGCGCAGCAGTACGTAGGTTTCGTAAATGGTGTAGGCGAGGTAAGCGGCGAAGAAGGGATACAGAAAGCTAGTGCCGCTGGGGCGCCAAAGGTAGTAATAGAGCAACACGAAACCGATGCTCAAGACCATCTTCACGCAAGTGAGTAGCATCACGTACTGGGCGAGGCGTACGCGCTTCGCCGAGTGTGCCACCGGACTGGCCGTGTAGTAGATAGCCACGCACAGCAGCGCGTACAGCCCCGCCGACGCCGAGCCGAAGCCGAGTTGGGTCCGCACGGGGGTCACCAATGCAGCGAGGGCCGCCAGCGCGAGCGCCAAGCCGACCGTCGTGAGTGCGAGTCCACCGTAAAAATCGCGCGTGGTCATCCGGGGCCCAAGCTAGTCCACAGCCGGACGCCGACCTACTTCAACAGCCCCTTGAGTGGAACGTAAAGCGCCAGCGCGATGGCCAGCAGCGTACCGCCTATCGTGTAGTAGGGGGTGGGAGTGGCGAAACGCTCATCGAGCCAGGTGCCGAGGTAGGCACCGAGCAACAGGATCGCGATCATCTGCACGGCGATGCCCGAGTAGCGCGCGTAATCGCGCGCGGCCCCCCGGGCAGACTCGTCCCGGTCGTCGGGTTTGTGGTTCGGTTTAGGCAACCTTGGCTTTCACGGGTTGGGGGGCGGCCTGCCCACCGACAGACTTCGAAGGTGCACCGTTGTTCTTGGTCATCATCTTCATGTTCCCGAGCAAGATAGCACCCGCGTCTATCTTGATCTGTCCGTAATGGATCTCACCCTCCACTTTGGCGTTGTCGCGCACCTCGAGCAGGTCGCTCACGTGTAGGTTGCCGTCGAAGTGCCCTTCGATCATGGCGGTGCGGCAGGTCACCGTACCCTGCACCGTGCCGCTCGGGCCGATGATCACCTTCGCCTGGCAGTCGAGGTCGCCGGTGAGCTCCCCTTCGATACGGATGTCGCTCGCCGCCTTGATCTTACCCTCGATGTGGGTCCCCTTCACCAGGCTGTTGAGTCCGGAAGCCCCCGCGGCCGGGGCTGCGCTAGGGCGGTTGGAGCTGCTGGTCTGTGGTTTGGGGCTGCTTTGCTTTCCTCCGAACATGGTAGTGTGGTGCTTGACCACTGTGTACGGAATGCGGCGCTAAGGGTTACCGCACGCACCACTTTACGCGCCTAGAAGTTCGGGCAGTAAACGCCGCGACTTTCGCGTCCGCAAAACTTGTACTGTAGCGCCAGCTCGAAGCCACCCTGGCCGTTCGAACCGGCCCTGAGCTCGGACACGTTGACGTCGTAGCTGAAGCCGATCGTGTACTCGTTGTAGTCGAACCGCGTCTGTAAGATTACGGCGTCCGCGACCGGACCTTCGTTGACCCGGTTACCGATCCGCGTCCACACCCCGAGGTGAAAGGCCTGTTGGTTGAAGCGGTTGTTGCCGAACATGAACTTCACACTCGCCCCCGAATTCACCTCCACGGAGGGCCCCTGGAGCATCGTGATCACCCCGGGTACGATGGCGACGTTGTTCGTCAACGGGAGCTCACCGCCCGCGTGCAGCGTGAAGCGGCTATAAATGAGGTCGGTCCCCCCCGAACTAAACGACTGATTGGCGCGGTTGAGGTGGTGGTAGGAGGCACCGGCGTAGAGGTTAGCCCCCTTGCCGAAGTTGGAGAACCAGAGTAGGCCAGCCGCCGCGTCGGCGAACAGGAAGCTGGTATTGTCGAAGCCGGGTTCGAGCGGGTCGATGGTCGGATCGAAGCCGCCCTCGCCGTCGTACTGGTTGCCCCAGCGCAGCTCCAAGAAATCGAGAGAGCGTTGCGCGATCCCCCCTTCGAGCCCGAACGACAGGTAGTGAGACGTACTGCGGGAGCCGGCCAAACGCTTCGCGTAGCTACCCGAAACCTTAAAGGTCTTCGTGCCGAAGTTCGCCGACCCCGCCTGATCGCCCCAGGCGGTCGCGCCGAGTCCGAAGTAGTCGTACCGACCCGCCGTAAAGCGTTGGTCGTAACTCGCGGAGAACGTGTTGTACACCCCGGAGCGCACGATGCTCGCCCACTGGTTGCGGTAGTTGGCCGTGAGCCGCACGTTGCAATTCATCACCCCGGTGAGCGCCGGGTTGAGGTTGAGCGGACTCATGTAAAACTGCGAGAAGTGAATATCCTGGGCTACCACGCCGCCAAGCGTACAGAGCGCCAGGGCGCAGAAAAGGGTAACTTTCTTCATCATGGGCGGGCTCGTCTGGGCGGTGGCGCGGCGAAGCTTACTTTCAAAGTTAGTGCACCGCGACGCTAATTGTCGATGGACTACCGGTTTTGCAGTGGGGGCGTCACCGCACGCATAGCTAATCTTCAAATATGAGGCCGGTTACGCGCCGACCGCCGCTTGGTTACCGTACAATCGATCTCGAAGCTGAAAAGTCATAACTCAACCAACCTACTTAAAATTGGCTACGCTCCAGCCGCCCGCCAGTGTTCGGCGAGCAGTCGGTACTTGAGTCGGGTTTCGTGCAGCTCCCCGAGCGCCACCTGCCTGCCGGCCCACCCGTCGCGCCAACCGCCGCGCAGTACGTAGCCGCGCAGCGCGCGCCAGCCCGGCGCGAACAGTCGTTTGGCGAGCGTCGCGCGCTTACCCGCCGCAAACAGGGCCCGTGCACCGAGTCTGGCGTACCGCTGCTGTTTGAGGCGGTGGGCCTCTAGGTCGGGGTACGAGTAGTGCAAGAGTCGGCCGGGTAAGATCCTGCGCTCGACGCCGTCGCTCAGTTGGAGCCTCTCGTGCACTGCGCGATCCGACCAACGCGCCTCGGCGCGCGCGTACACGCGCCAAACGGTGTCCCGCGACCACGATCCGTGCCTCACCCAGTGACCGCAAAATTCGGTGAGCCGCCGCAAACCGTAAACCTCCCCCTCGACCGGTTTTAGCGCAAGCAGGGCGGCGGCCAGCTCGGCGTCCGGCACTTCGTCGGCGTCGAGACTCAGCACCCACGGCGTCGAAACGCGCTCGGCGCCCCAATTTTTAGTCGCCCCGTAGCCGAGCCACGCGGTGCTCAGCACGCGCGCGCCCGCCGCCGCGGCCAACTGCTGCGTGCCGTCGGTGCTCCCGTTGTCTACCACCAAGACCTCCCCCGCCACCCGCTTCGCCGCGGCCACGCACGCCACGATGCGATCGCGCTCGTCGCGCGCGCTGATCAGCGCGGTGAGGGCGGGGTTCAACGCTGTTTCGGCTTCGCCTTGCCGGTCGTCCGGGCCGTTGCGATAAAACTCGGGTTCACGAGCTTCTCCTTGTTGTAGGTCAACGGCTCCCCGCTTTCGAGTTGCGTGATCGAGCCGCCGGCTTCCGTGAGGATGCACTCCCCGGCGGCCGTGTCCCACTCCATGGTCGGGGCGAGGCGCGGGTAGACGTCGATTTCGTCCTCGGCGATCGCGCAGAACTTCAGCGCGCTCCCGGTGGCTACCTTCTCCATGCCCTCGTACTTGGATAGGTACTCGGTCGTGGCCTTGTTGAGGTGCGAGCGGCTTACGCCAAAACGCAGGCCGGACGCCCCCAAATCGATTGGCTTGCGGGCGGGTACGGCCTTCGGTTCGGCGCCCTCCCGCTCGACGACGTGCACGCCCCCACCCTTCCAGGCGAGCCAGCTCTTGCCGGATTCCGGCGCGTGGATCACGCCCAGGGTGGGCCGCCCGCCCTCGATGAGGGCGATGCACGTGCAGAACTCACCGTTGCGCTTCACGTACTCCTTGGTGCCGTCGAGCGGGTCGACCAGCCACAGGGCCGCGAGCTTCTTGCGTTCGTCGAAGGGGATCTCGCGACCCTCCTCGCTCACGATCGGGTAATCGACGTCGAGCGCCTCCATCCCCTCCTTGAGCACGCGCTCGGCGCGGCGATCGGCTTCGGTAACGGGCGACTCGTCACCTTTGAATTCGACGGCCATGTGGGCGCGTGGGTAAATGCTCATGATCACCTTGCCGGCTTCTCGGGCAATGGGTTCGATGGCGTGGGCGAGATCTGCGAGGGACTTTGTACTGTTCACGGCCGCGAAGAAAGTAAGCCGTCGCGTACCTACACCACTACGAAGCACAGCGCCGCCCATGTACTGGCTACTTCTCGTCACTTTCGTCCTCGGTTACGTCTTCATCGCCCTCGAGCGCACCGTTCGCGTCGACAAGGCGGCGACCGCCCTGATCACCGGGGTTGCCTGTTGGACGATCCTCCAGTTCGGGCGCTCCACGCTCCTTACCGACGTACCGGGGGTAGCCGGACACCTCGAGGAGAGCATCGGATTCCTCGAACACACCCTCCTCGAACACGTCGGAGAAATTGCGGAGATTTTATTTTTCCTCATGGCGGCAATGACGATCGTGGAGCTCGTCGACGCCCACCGGGGCTCCCAGGTCGTCACCGACCGCATCTTCATCACCGGACGCGTGCGTCTGCTCTGGATCATCTGCGGGAGCACGGGTTTAGCCCTCCTCGGGTACGCCGTCGGCGTGGCGCACATGTCCCTAGTGGCCTAAACTTGCAATATGGCTAAAGTTATCGTTACCGGCGCGGCGGGCTACATCGGCTCACACACCGTGGTCGACCTGATCGAGAAAGGCCACGAGGTCGTAGGCATCGACAATTTCTTCAACTCCCACCCCATCATGTGGGAGCACTTGGAGCGCCTGGTCGGCAAGAAAGTACAGCTCGAACGGTCCGATCTACAGGATCCGACCGCCACGGCCGCGGCTTTCGCAAAACACGCCGATGCCGACGCGGTGATCCATTTTGCCGCGCGCATCTACGTCGGCGAATCGGTGGAGAAGCCGTTGGTCTACTTCCGTCAAAACCTCAACTCCCTCATCAACGTGCTGGAGGCGGTGGCCGCCAACGACATCGGCGGCTTCATCTTCTCGAGCTCCTGCTCGGTGTACGGCAACGCCAAAGAGCTGCCCGTCACCGAGCGAACGCCCTTCGAGGAGGCCGAGAGCCCTTACGGCCGCACCAAGCAAATGGGTGAGCACGTGATCAAGGATTTCGTCAGAGCCAACCCCAACGTGCGGGCCGTCAACCTGCGCTACTTCAATCCGGCCGGCGTGCACCCGAGCATCGGTATCGGCGAGGCACCGAAGCTCGCCCAAACCCGTCTCGTACCCCTCATCGTAGAGGTCGCCAGCGGCAAACGCGAGAAACTCACCGTGTTTGGCGACGATTACGACACGCGCGACGGCAGCTGCGTGCGCGACTACATCCACGTCTCCGACCTCGCCCGCGCACATTCGCTCGCCGTGCAGTACGCCCTCGACGGCGGAGCTACCCAGAATCCGCTGGTCATCAACCTCGGCTCCGGCGAGGGCGTGAGCGTGCTCGAAGCGATCCGGGCCTTCGTGCGGGCTACCGGACAGCGGGTCGAGTTCGAGATCGTGCCCCGCCGCTACGGCGACGTCGGGGCCATCTACGCCGCCACCGGCCTGGCGCAAGAGCTCTTAGGTTGGCAGCCGGAGTACGACGTCGACGAGATCATGCGCACCGCCTGGGCCTGGGAGCAGAAGCGTGACGAGATGCTCGGATAACAAGAAGCGCTCGGATAACGTAGCCGTAACACACGAGTAACACGATCTTCGGCGTTGCGCTACCTACCGCTTCGGTGGGGGCCGCTTTTGAGTTTTCCTGCATGTTCGACATCCTCTTCCGTACCAACGAGGCTAATCAGTCCACGGCGCTGGCCATCGCGGTGTCCATCCTCTCCTCCATCTTCCTGTCGTTTATGCTGGTCCTCACCTACCGGTTTACGAGCCGGGAGGTCGTGGAGCGCAGAGGATTCACGCAGGGCATGGCCCTCATCTCGGTGGTCGCCACCATGGTCATGCAGGCGATCGGCGACTCGCTCGCCCGCGGCCTCGGTATGCTGGGCGCGCTGTCGATCATCCGTTTTCGGACTACCCTCGGGGATCCGCGCAATATGGCCTTCATGTTCGCCAGTCTCGGCGTCGGGATCGCCAGCGGGGTCTTCGGCTTCACGATTGCCTTCATCGGCACGGCCGCTTTTTGTACGGTGGCCTTCGCGCTGGCCGCACGACCGGGTACCGACGTAGAGGGACTCACCGGCGATCTGCGCGTCAACATCCCCGCCGACGACCGCGCCCCCCAAACGACCAGCGTCATCGAGGGTATCGTAGCGGAGTACGCACGCCGCCACCGCCTCTACGAAGTCCGCTTCATCGACCCGAAGCCCATCCCCCTCGACTCACCACAGCCCTCCCAACCACCCCAAACTACTCAGGAGCTCAACTTCGAATTCTCTCTGCGCCGGGGTGCTATCCCGTCCGCCCTGCAGGGCCGCCTGGTCGCCCTGAGCGGCGTCGTCGATCACCGACTTCGCTTCAGCCGCGGCGAGGAGAAGCTTTAACCGAACCTATGCCTACTTACACGCCCTACTACGTGCTGGCGGTGCTGGGGGGACTCTCCCTCGCCGTCATCGGCTACACCCAGGACAAGCGTAGCGTCGACGAGTTCTTCGGTTTCGCCGAGACCGAGGAAACGGAGATCAACTTCAACTACCCCGTCGAGATCAACGAGATCCGCGTGCAACCCGGCCAACTCGTCGAGGCCGGCGACACCCTCTTGGTCGTGAGTCGCGCGCGCCCCAAAGAGTCGCTGCCGATCGAAGATTTCAAAATCGAGGAACTCAACGCCAAGGATCGACTCGCCCTCGAACGGACGAACAACGAGCTCGCCGATCTCGACCTCGCGGAGGCCGCCGAGCTCGCCGACCTCCAGCGCGAGTTCGACGAGGTGAGCGCGGAGGCACGCTACCGGGAGAGTCTGCTGGCCGGTCTTCGCCAAAACGTAGGACCGAAAGACGCGAGCCTGGAAGGCGGTAACTACGACCCGCTCGCGGAGGAGGCCGACGCCATCAAACGCCAGATGAAACGTCTGCGCGCGCAGTACGAAGACCGCCGCCGCCACTTGACGAACGAGCGCGACCTCGCCCGCGCACCCTACCGCTCGGAGGTGAAGCGCCTGTCGGCCGAACGCGAGTTCAACGTGAGCAACGCCGAGCAAACCTTCGCGATCCTCGCCCCCGGGCGCGGGGTGATCGGCAGCGTGGGCGTGAAGCTCGCTGAGCACAAAAACTCCTTCGCGCCCCTCCTCAATTTTTACGAGCCCAACCCCTCGCTGGTCAAGGCGTACATCCACGAAGATCACCTCCTACTCGCCCAGCTCGGCGATTCGGTGATCGTATCCTCGGTCGGAAATCCGGACGTGCACCAACGCGGTGCCATCAGCGGATTGGGCTCGAGGATCATCGAGATCCCCGCCCGGCTGCGCAAGATGCCCGACTTCAAAACCTACGGCCGGGAGGTCGTAATCCGCGTACCCGACAACAACGACCTCATTCAGCACGAAAAGGTCAAGCTCACCTTCACCGAGCCGAGGGATGAGAGTTAGAGACGCTACGAAGTGCGGATCGACGACTTCACTCCCTACGGAAAACCCGGACGCCGATTCGCTAAGGCGAGCGGTGCGTGTCGGGAAGGCGTCTAGCTGGCTGGCGGTATGGGGCGTGTTTTGCGGAAGCCTGCTCCTTCAAAACGACCGCTTACAGGCTCAAGAACCCGCCGTGCTACAAACGCAACTCGTCGACGCGGAGCTCGTGGTTAGCTGGATGGACGGCTACGCCGCGCTACCGGCAACAGACCCGGCGGGGGGGGCGGGCGAATTTCGTCCGAGCTACTTGAGTCGTGTAGAGGTACGTACCGAAACGGATCAATTCGACTTCGCCCAACAACGCTACGCCCTGCGTGCCGTACCGAAGCTGTGGTACATCCGCCGGGCGGAAAGGGACCTGCAGCGCGTACGACGGTCACGGCTCGGTACCCTCCTCGACGAAGAGCTGGGCGAAGCCCGCGGAGACGCGCTCGAGTTGCTCTTCGACCTGGTCGGCGCCGGCCTCGAGCTGCGCGCGCTCGATAGTTTGCAACGGGTCCAGCGACGGCTCGTGGAGGTAACCACGCGCCGCCTCGTAGAACCCGACTACGACGTGGAGCGCGCGCTCGACGCGCAGGAGGATTTCGCCGAAACCGACCTGAGGCGGGCGGATCTCGCCGGTTACCTCACCGAGACGGAACTCCCTATCGGGTTAGATCGACTCGTAGGGACCGCGGAGATGCGGCAACGGCTCCTGCAGCTCGAATCCGCCGGACCCAGTCCAGCGGACCGCAGCCTGAAGCTCGCACAGATAGACGCCGAAGCGGCCCTGGAGCGCGCGGAGAACCTCCAGCTCATCGACTTCTTGCAGGTCGACTACCGCGGCGATAGAAACGAGCTCCCCCAGCAAGTTTCGGTGGGGGCCTCACTGCGTCTACCGCAGCGACTGCGTACGATCCGCGACCTCGACGAGCTAGCGATCGAGCGCGCTGAGGCGACTTACGAAGTGGAGTTAGAACGGGCCGAGCGGATCCGCAACCTAAGCTCCGACATCGCCGAAATGCGCCGCGCCTTCGCGAGCTTCGACCGACTGCAAGAGCAAGCGACGGTTCGCACTAGCCAACGTGAGCGGCTGCGGAAGGCCTACCTAAAGTCCCAACTAACGCGCCCGGAGGCCGTCCTACGCCTCGAACGCCGGAGCCTGCGAGACCAACTCGATCTGTTGGCCACGGAGTCGAAGCTCCGCGAGCGCTACGCGCGCCTGATCGCCGACTACGTCGCGCTCGACGCGGATGGGGTCAGGCGTTGGGTGCTGCTCTGATGGCGGCTACAGCGTGGAAAGTTAAACTATACGTAAGGCGAAAGCTCGACAGTCCGCTAGCACGTAGCTTGCTCGCGGTTACCTCCTACGCCGGTTAGCCATGCGCGATTCTTACCTCTCACTAACGCTCGCAGTTTTCGTCGTTTTCTTGGGTGCTTGCGCTCCGGGCCTTCGCACGAGTGGTCCTCCGCCCGAATCAAAAGAGGGGCGTATTTCAGTTATGCTGATCGAAAACGATCCGTCGCAGGCGCGGATGTACGGTCTCGTCGCCACCGAGCTCGTGCGTATCGGCGTAGAAGTTTACCGCGACAGTTTAGTTAGCTACCCTTCGCAGCGCGGACCGAGCGGGACTGGGGTAGCCGCCAGTACGACACCGGGGGATTTGGTAACGACGCGCAGCGTGTTTTCGACTCCGGACATCGACTACCGCGTGATCGTTACGGGATCGGGGGCTTTCGAAGTAGGTGCTCTGCAATCGGCGACCGTCCAGCTCGTCGATCCGAGTACGGGTCGGCAGCTACGTTCTGTAACCTACCAGGGAGGAAGATACCTACGGATCGCTCCCATCATCGCCGAGCTGTTTGCAGGGAGCAACTCGAACTAGTTATCTAATGGTGGTGAGCCAAACGCTGCGCCCGTTCCGGTAGAGTGCTACTCCCCCGCGCGCACTCACTAGGTTCGTCTCCGATCGAACGGGTTCCACCGCGCTCCCAGCTCCTCGGTAGCTCCACCACGTACCGTCCTCTCTGAAGAGTAGCTGGCGCTGCGTAGCGATCAAGTGGTGGCCTGCGCGGAGAAGCTGGGTACGGTAGCTCCCGAAAGGATCGAAGAACAAAATCCGGCCGTCCGAGGTGGCTAGGCTAAGCTGCTGCGGCGTGGCCACCAGTTCCGTAGCGCGGATACGGCGACCGAAGGCCTGGCTCAGGTCCGGACTCGCGTAGGCCACCCTCCCCTGCCGGTCGATCTGCAGCAGCTGCTGTCGGTCGGGGGCGTACACCCAGAGGCCCTCGTTGGGGGCGTAGGCCACCGCGTCGATGGCGCCGAAGTTGAGGTCGATCAGGTCGAGCCCGCGGAGCTCCACCAGGCTTCGATCCAGCCAGATCACGCGCTGGGCGTCGCCGTAGAAAAGCAGCGGCCGCAGCGGGTCGGTGAGATCGACGCTCTGAACCCGGCCGAGCCGTACGTTCTGGTAGCGGTAACGCAGGGTGTCCCTGCCCGCCAACCGATTTACGGAGCGCTCCCGATCGAAGGCACCGTTGCGCAGGGACCAGCGATAAACCTGGCCTAGGTTATCGAGCAGGAGGGTATCGCCCGCCCGGAGGCGAAAGGTGTCCGCTTGCGCGAAGACGAATACGGGCAGGCACAGGCCCGCGGCCAGGAACAGGCCGTACCGGACGCTATTCAAACGGTTGCTTTGGAAGGCCACTGCCGTAAGCTAACGTCGAGTCCGTCGAAAACCGCGTAAGTCTGGTAGTCGAGCCAATCGCCGAGGTTGACGTAGCGGCTGCGGCCGTTGCGTAGGAGATACTCGATGGGGAGGTGGCGGTGCCCGAATATGCAGTAGTCGAGGGCCGGATCCCGGGCGGTCTTGCGCTCGGCGTACTGCACGAGCCACTCGCGCTCGGCCCCCAAGAACGTACGCTCGTGCTCCGGCGTGGCGGCGCGACTCGAATCGCTGAACAAGCGGGCGAGGCCAACCGCGAAGTCGGGGTGCAATCGGGCGAACGCCCACTGGGCGGCCGGATTGGAGAAAACGCGCTTCATGCGTTTGTAGCCCTTGTCGCCGGGGCCGAGGCCATCGCCGTGGCCGATCAGAAAATGCATTCCAGCGTGCTCGCGGCGGATGGGTGCGCGGTGGGTGGCGATGCCGAGCTCCTCTTCGAAGTAAGAGCCCATCCACAGGTCGTGGTTGCCGGTGAAGTAGTCGATCTGGAGGCCGCGGTCGCGCAGTTCGGCCAGGGTGCCGAGTAAGCGTACGTAGCCGCGGGGCACTACGTGTCGGTACTCGAACCAGAACTCGAAGAGGTCGCCGAGCAGGTAGAGGGCCGAAGCGTTGGGGGCCACTTCCTCGCGCAGCCAGGCCACGATGAGTCGCTCGCGCTCGGCGCTGGTGAGTTTGGCATCGACGCCGAGGTGGAAATCGCTCGCGAAGTAGATGCGGTCGGGCATGCAGGGCGAAAGGTATCAGCGTCGGTTGCTTTTGAAGCGACCGACTGCGCGTGGGTTTATTCAGGCCGCGACGGAGTTTGCGGAGGTAGATTATAGCCGCGGAGTTATACCGTGGGATAGCGGGAATACAGCTCGTCGTCGACGACTCGAAACGGATCGCTACGTAAAGCGCGTGAGACTGAGACAGTGCGGGCAGCTCAGCGCTCGAGTGGGTACAGCCGAGGTGCCGGCAAGGAGCTCGAAGTGACAATTTTCGCAGAAATAGTGGTAGCGCAGTCCGGCCGGGGCAGTCAGCTCGGGCGGCGTCAACTCCGACGGTAAAAGCACGGGGGCTCCCGCGGGAAGCCCCGTGGCCGAGTCCGCGGCGACGAGTCGATCCACCGGGCCGGACTCCCGCATGAAGCGCAACAGGTAGCGCCGGGGACGCGGGGCGAGTTTTAGCGGAAGCGGACTGGAGACGTACGGCTTGGCCATGGCGGTAAGAACGCACTCGACGGCGGGTGCGCGCCTCGTTCGGACCGCGGCACCGCGGAGTGGGCGTTAATTGAGCACGCCCGTCTCGAGGGGCACGAGCTCGGGGTTGCCCTCCGGGGCGACGTTGACCTCGATGATCTTGTCGGCGTCGCTGAGGAGCCGGCGGCAGTCCTGACTGAGGTTGGTGACCTCGACGCGCTTACCGAGCCTGCCGTAGCGCTCGGTGATCTTGTTGAGGGCCTCGATGGCGGACATGTCCACGACGCGACTCTCGGTGAAGTCGATGACCACGTGATCGGGGTCGCCGGGGATATCGAACTTCTCGTTGAAGGCGGCCACGGAGCCGAAGAAGAGCGGACCGTAAATTTCGTAGTGCTTGTGGCCCTCGGCGTCGACGCGCTTGCGGGCACGAATGCGGGTGGCGCTGTCCCAGGCGAAGACGAGGGCGGCGATGATCACGCCGACGATCACGGCGAGGGCGAGGTTGTGGAGCACGGCGGTGACGAGGGTAACGAGGACCATCACGAATACGTCCGACCTCGGCATGCGGGTAAACGTGCGCAGGGAGGCCCACTCGAAGGTGCCGATGGCGACCATGAGCATGAGGCCGGTAAGGGCGGCCATCGGCATACGCTCGATGAGGCCGGCGCCGAACATGATGAACACGAGCAGCATCACGGCGGCCACGATGCCGGAGAGGCGGTGGCGGGCGCCGGAGGAGACGTTGATGAGGCTCTGGCCGATCATCGCGCAGCCGCCCATACCGCTAAAGAGTCCGGAGAGGATGTTGGCGGCCCCCTGGGCGACGGCCTCGCGGTTGCCGCTGCCGCGGGTCTCGGTGATCTCGTCGACGATGTTGAGGGTGAGCAGGCTCTCGATGAGGCCGACGCCCGCCATCACGATGGCGAAGGGGAAGATGATCCGGAGGGTTTCCAGGTTGAGTGGGACGACGGGCAGGTGGAAGGGGGGGAAGCCGCCGGAGATCGAGGCGATGTCGCCGACGGTCTTGGTGTCGAGGCCGAGGGCAACGACCAATCCGAAGATGGAGAGGATGGCGACGAGCGAGGCGGGGATAGCCTTAGACAACTTGGGGAGCCCCCAGATGAGCAACATAGTGAGCAGCACGAGTCCGCCGAAGAGATAAAGCGAGCCGCCGGTGAGCCAGGCGCCGGTGGCGTCTTTGAACTGGTCGAGCTGCGACATGCCGATGATGATGGCGAGGCCGTTGACGAAGCCGAAGATGACGGGGTGCGGGACCAGGCGCATGAGCTTGCCGAGCCGGAGTACGCCGGCGCCCACCTGGATGAGGCCGGCGAGAATGACCGTGGCGAAGATGTATTCCACCCCGTGGCTGGCCGCCAGCGCGACGAGGATCACGGCTACGGCGCCGGTAGCCCCGGAGATCATACCCGGGCGGCCGCCGAAGACGGACGTAATGAGCCCCAAGACGAAGGCGGCGTAGAGTCCGGTGAGCGGACTCAAGCCGGCGATCAGCGCGAACGCGACGGCTTCGGGGATGAGCGCGAGCGCCACGGTGAGGCCGGAGAGGATCTCCGTGCGGTAGTCGAGCTCCTGGCGCAGGTCGAAGAAGTTGATGACTCGTTGCATGGATGGGGGGCAGCATACTCCCGGCTTCGGTAGCCGAGAACAAGAAAGGACAAGGGGGGGGGCTGGGGTGCCAGGCGGATACTACGTACGAAGGCGCGGGTGAGGTGCGCCCAACAAAGGTAAGTGTGCAGTGAACACTAAGAAAAGCGCGCACTCAGCGGAATAAGACACAGCGGCCGCTTTGGTTTAGGGCCTGGGCTCCGCCGGACCCTCGAGCAGCAATTCTTCGGCGAGGTCGCCCAGCCAGGCCCCACCCGCCCCGGCGGTGAGGTCGGCCAGCTCCCGTTTTCGCGCGAGCATGGCGTCGATGCGCTCCTCGAACGTGCCGGCGGTGATGAGTCGGTGGACGTGCACGTTGCGCGACTGCCCGATGCGGAAGGCGCGGTCGGTAGCCTGCGACTCGACGGCGGGGTTCCACCACAGGTCGTAGTGGATCACGTGGTTGGCGGCGGTGAGGTTGAGGCCGGTACCGCCGGCCTTGAGGGAGAGTAGCAGTACGGGCGGGGCCGAACCCTCCTGCATGCCGGCCACCATCCCGTCGCGTTCCTCGCGGGTGAGTCCGCCGTGCAAGAAGGGCGGGCGCCAGCCGAAGTGGTCGTTGATGATCCCGGCCAGCAGCTCCCCCATCTGCCGGTACTGGGTAAAGATCAGCACGCGCTCCCCGTTGACCACGGCGAGCTCCACGAGCTCCAACGTGCGCAGGGCCTTCCCGCTCGCCGAGGCTGCGCCGGAGCCCCGCTTGAGGTAGTGGCGGGGGTGGTTGCAGACCTGCTTGACGGCCGTCATGAACTTGAGCATGCGGCCGCGGCGCATCGACGGCTCGGCGGCGGCGAGCTCGCGGAGTTGGGTGTCGACGACCTGCTGGTACAGGCCCGCCTGCTCGGGTTCGAGGCTGCAGAACTCGACCTGGGTAATCTTATCGGGCAGGTCGGAGATGACGCTCCGATCGGTTTTGAGGCGGCGCAAGATGAACGGCGCGGTAACCTGGCGAAACACCTCGAGTCGTTCCGGGTCGCGATCGCGCTCGATCGGATCGGCGTAGAGCGCCTTAAACTGTTCGAGGGGGCCGAGGTAGCCGGGATTAGCGAAGTCGAGCACGCACCAGTATTCGCTCAGGCGATTCTCGACGGGGGTGCCCGAGAGGGCAATCCGGAGCGGGGCGGTTAGGGCTTTTACGGCTTTCGTCTGGCTCGCGTCCGGGTTTTTGATCTGCTGCGCTTCGTCGATGACGATCGCGCCCCACAAGTCGGGTTTGGCGAGCTTCCGCTCGTCTTGCCGCACCACGCCGTAAGTGGTGAGGACCACATCCGCCCGCCGCGTTTGGGCCAGTTTTCGATCTGGACCGTGGTAGGTGACCACGCTTAGTTCGGGGGCGAAACGTTCGATCTCCCGGCGCCAGTTGGTGAGTAAGCTCGTCGGCAAAACGAGGAGCGCGGGCGCGTTTCGCCAGCGGTTGTCGGTTGCGCGGAAGTGCTCGAGCAGGGCGATGGTTTGGAGGGTTTTGCCGAGGCCCATGTCGTCGGCGAGGAGGCTACCGAGGCCGGCTTCGGCGTTGCGGAGCAGCCAGCTGAAGCCGACCTCCTGGTAGGGGCGCAGCACCGCCCGTAGCCGGTCGAAATTGCCCGCGCTCGCCGCGGGTACGCGCAGCAAGTTTTCGCGGAAGCGGCGCGCCTCTTCGCTGAGGAAAAGACTCGCTCCCCGGAAGGTTTCCGTGAGCACCGACTGGAGCACGACCGCCGCGCTCGGGCGGGGTGGATCGGCCAGGCGCTGGAGGAGGCGTGCGGTTTGGGCGGCCTCGAGCCAGACGAAGCCGTCGCGCAGGCGCACGATGCCCTCGTAGGAGCTCGCGAGCGCTTCGAACTCGTCGGCGCTCAGCCGCTGCTCCCCGACCGCCACCTGCCAGTCGAATTCGACGAGGGCGTTGAGGCCGAGGAGCCCGCGCGGTTTGTCTCGCTGCGTTTGTCCGGCCACCGCCTCCACCGCCGCCGAAAGTTTGGGGCGGGCCACGCGGTCGAGTCCGTGCGGGAGGAGCAACTGGGCACCGAGCAGGCGGAGTGCGGGGGCGACGTTGAAGAGGAAGCCGGCGAAATCGTCGCCGTAGAGGGTGATCGACTCGGGGGGATCGGTTTTCGCGAAAGCGGCGAAGGGGGCGTAGGCCTCGGCGAGCAGACTCACGTCGCGCAGCGTCTGCAGGCGGAAGACTTCCCCGAGCTGGCCCGCGGCCGCATCCGCGAGCGGCAGGGGCTCGCGCAGCCCAGCGTGCTCGGGCACGAGGAGCAGGCGTATCCCGTAGGCGCCGAGGGTACCCTCCCGTTCGGACACTTGGATGAGGAGCCCGAAATCGGGCTGGTCGAGGTGCAGCCGGCGGAGCCAGAGCTGCAGTCCGAGCGCCAGCTGCGCGTCACCGGTGTTGGCGAGCGAGACCGGGCGACCGAGGAAGAGGAGCTGCACGGCGGCGTGTTCTGCTTTCGCAAAAACGGCGTCTACGCCGGCGAGCAGCAGGGGGCGCAAAAATACGCCGAGGAGCGCGTGCACGGCGTCGTGTTCGACGGGAAAGGTGTACTCGGGCTCGGCCGGGGGTGGGTCGAGTGTGACCTCGCCGTTCATCTCGGCCCCGATCTCGCGGCCTAGGCGCGCGCGGTAGTCGGAGTCCGACTCCTCGGCGAGAGGAGCGTGGCGGTAGCGGAGCAAGGTCGGCGGTAGACCGCCGGCGAGCTCGAGCACCGCGGCGGCAACGTCGGGATCCTGCACGGCGGCCTCCCAGCGAACCCGGTACCGCTCGTCACCGAGGTCGAGCAGGCGGGGAAGTACGGCGCTACGTACGGCGAACTGGCGACTCAATCGGTAGGCGAGCCGGGCGATCCGCACGGATTGCGCCGCACGGGGCAGCGCGCGCTCGTCGAGGGTATCGAGCCAGGAGACGAGCGCTACCTCGCGGGTGAATTCGTGCAACGTGCGGTCGGCATCTGCCTTGACCTCGGCGGCTAGGAAGCCTCCGCCGGCGTCGAGGGTGAGCCGGAGATCGCGAACCTCCCAGGGGAAGAACGGCAGCTCGAAACTCGGGACTTTCGAGCTGCCGTCTTCGTCCGGATCGTCAGTCGGGGAGCCCCAAAATCTACTCGCGGTCCGAAGGTAGCCGAGGTAGAGCTCGGCGAAGTCGCCGGCGGGATAGAACGGCGGGTTCGAGGGCAGCAGGCGAGCCCAGCGCCCGGTGAAGTCGGCGCCGATGGTGGGGTCTCGATGGTCGCGAACCGGGGGCGGCTGTGCCCCAATCGGCTTCGCGCTGGGCACCGTGAGTTCGCGGAGGACCGTTGGCCGTAGTCCCGTGTCGCCGGCCAGCGCCCCTACCCGATTCGCGAGGTCGAGTCCGCGGACGGCGAAGAGGAGCAGGGGATCTTCGTCGATGTACTGAGCGAGGCGGTACAGGCTCGCCGCGATGTGCTTACAGGGAACGGCGTCGTCGGGACAGGTGCACGCCATACCGAGCTCCCGCCAGGTCTTCGGAAAGAGACGGACCCGCACCTCGGCGAGGGCCTGCTCGATGCCGGGGGGTAGCCGACCGACGAGGAGTAGGTCGAGCCAGTCCGGACGCCGCGCGACCTCGGTGACGAGGGCGGTGATTTGAGTTCGGTCAAATGGGCGCAGGCTCAACGTCACCCGGTAAGGCGCCGACCGGGAGCCTCGCACGCGGGCATTGATCACCCCCGGCTCGCCAAATACGATATCCTCGACGGCGCCCTGGCGGGCGAGCTCCAGTCCGCGACCGAGTCGATTCTCGCGATCCACGGCGTGAAGTGCCCCGAGCCACCGCTGGCCCCAGGGGGTGTGCCCGAGCTCGTGCATCCGGCGTGCCCGATCTTCGCGAGCGCCGCGCCGCACGATGTTGCGGCGGATGAAGGGGCGGGGGTCGGTAGGCACGGGTTAGGAACGCATCGCCACCGGTTTTGATGGGGAGCTCAGCTGTACCTGACCCTGTCTTCGGCTACGAGATTTGGCCCCTGGGGCTCATCGAAGACCCGTGCGTAGAGCTCACTCATAGACAGTGTGATCCCGAGCGAGCGGAGGGTTATTTGTTCATCGAGTGAGGTGTAGGCATCGATTCTCCAGAGTTGGCGATCGCTGTTACGCCGAGAGTAAACGGTGACATCTACCTCGCAGGTATCGACGAGGACATACTCCAATAAGCTCGGGAGTGTAGCGTACGCCCGAAATTTGCCCCGGGCGTCACGTTCGAATGACGAATCGCTCTGTGCTTCGACGACTAAAATTGGATTGGTGATGGAGCCGGTTATACTTCCTTCTTCGGGATCGCAGGAGACCGTGGCGTCTGGATAGAAGTACTTACCCTCGCGTTCTGCTTCGACCTTGAGCTCGGAGGTGAAGACCTCGCAATTCGATCCGCTTTGCTTGAGGGCATTGCGGATCTCGTGGAATGCGTTTCCAACGGTCCTGGTATGAGGTAAGGTGCCCCCCGCCATACTCCGGATGTCAACCAAGTGGCCATTCCAAAATTCCAAGGGTCGCTCGAAAGTTCGCTCGAGATTCTGCCATTCTCGGAGCGTGTAAACGCGGTCGGGATCAAAATCAGTTGAACTGAAATCGGAGCGGTTTATAGCTGGCATTCGCTAAAGGTACTACTCCTCCTCCTCCCCCACCTCCACCGTCTGCCGCTGAAAGTAGTCGTACACCTTCCGCCCCGCACTCTTGCCCACCACCGCCTGTAAGCTCGCCAGATCACTCCGGCGCACCTTCTTCACCGAGCCTACCTCCCGCAGGAGCTTATCGGCCGTCTTCTCACCGACCCCGGGGATACCGGTCAACTCCGTTTGCGTGAGCCCCCGACTCCGCTGGTCGCGGTGAAACGTGATCGCGAAGCGGTGCGCCTCGTTGCGAGCCTGCTGGATCACCTTGAGGCTCTCGGACTTCTTATTGATGTACAGCGGTACCGAATCATTCGGGAAAAAGATCTCCTCCAACCGCTTCGCAATACCAATGAGCTGAATCTTATCCTCCAAGCCTAACTCCAGCAGAATCTCGTAGGAAGCAGATAACTGGCCCTTACCCCCATCGATAATTACGAGCTGCGGCAAGGGCTGCTCCTCCGCAAGCAACCGCGTGTAGCGCCGCCGCACTACCTCCTGCATACTTGCGAAGTCGTTCGGGCCGATCACGGTCTTGATGTTGTAGTGCCGGTAATCCTTCTTGCTCGGACGCGTATTCTTAAATACCACGCACGAGCTCACCGGGTAACTCCCGTGGAAGTTCGAGTTGTCGAAACACTCGATGTGCATCGGCGCCACGTCCATGTGCAGGTCGTGCTGCATCGTTTTCAAAATTCGTTCGGCCGGCGTTTGCTTGCGGATCTGATTGATCTTGTCCTTCTTTCGTTGCAGCCTGAAGTACTCGGTGTTCTTCAGCGCCATATCGATTAGCCGTCGCTTATCGCCAATCTTGGGCACGGTTGCTTCCAGTTCGGCTTCCGCCAAAACGACGGGCAGGGGCACGAGTATCTCCTTCGCTACCGAATTAAACTTATCCCGTACGATAGGGATGACGTAGCTCAGGATCGAAGCCCGCTCGTCGATCTCCGACCCGTCGTCTTCGAACTCCTCGTCGACGATCCCCCGCTCGAGCTCCTGCGTGTAGGTATTGATGATCGCTCCGTTCACGATCTTGACGTAATTCACGTACGCACTCTTGTCGTCGATGGAGACCGCGAAAACGTCGACGTCCCGGATGTTTCGGCTAACCACCGTGCTCTTCGCCTGGTAATCTTCGAGTGCGCCCAATTTAACCTTCAACCGCTGCGCCTCCTCGAATTTCATGTTCTCCGCCAGCGTCTGCATCTCCGCCTCGAAGTAGCGGCGCACCGGACCGAAGTGGCCTTTCAATACATTCTTGAGTGCCTCGATCTTGGCGTCGTAGGCCGGCTCGGACTCCTCCCCCACGCACGGCCCCATGCAATTCTTGATGTGGTACTCCAGGCACACTTTAAACTTCCCCTCGGCAATCGAAGCGGGTTTTAGCGGAAGCTTGCAGGTGCGCAGGGGGAAGAGCTGCTTGGTGAGGTCGAGGATGATCTTGATGCGCGTCTTCGAGGTGTACGGACCGAAGTAGGTGGAGCCGTCGCGAAAGACTTTACGGGTCGGGAATACCCGCGGGAAGTGCTCGTTGGTAACCACGACGTAGGAGTAGCTCTTGTCGTCGCGCAAGTTCACGTTGTAGCGCGGCTGGTAGTTTTTGATCAGCGAATTCTCGAGCAGGAGCGCATCGGCCTCGCTATCGGTGACGGTAAACTCGAGTCGCGCCGCGTTCTTCACCATCACCCGCGTGCGGTGCGAGTGGGCGCGGACCTTCCCCGTGAAGTAATTGGCCACCCGTCGCTTCAGGCTCTTCGCCTTGCCGACGTAAAGCACGCTCTCGTTGTCGCCGTAAAAGCGGTACACCCCGGGCTGATCCGGTAGCAGGGGCAAGATTTCGCGGTACTGTTTGTCGGTCATAGGGCTTGCGTAGGGAAGGAACGCGCATTTTGGCTAATGTTTGCCGTATGGCAACTCCGCTCGTACTCGTAGGCACCTACACCAAAAGCTCCGATCCCAAGCAACAGGCGGGCGTCGGTATTTACGCCTTCACCTTCGATACCGAATCGGGGGAGCTCACGCCCAAGGCGATCACCGAGGGGATGGACAATCCCTCCTACCTCACCCCGAACGCGGCGGGTACCCACGTGTACGCCGTGATGGAGGTCGGCGATTTCGGCGGCGAGGCCACCGGCGGCGTCGGCGCCTACGCCCTCAACCGCGACACCGGCGCCCTCACCCTCGTCAACACCCGGCCCAGCTACGGCAAAGACCCCTGCCACATCGTCGTCGACCCGACCGGCGAGTACGTCCTCGTGGCCAACTACTCGAGCGGCAACGTGAGCGTACTACCCGTCCGCGCCGACGGCGGTCTCGGGGAGGCCACCGACGTCATCACCAACCGCGGCGCCGGGCCGGACGACTCGCGCCAGATGGATCCGCACGCCCACGGCGTCACCCTCGACCGCACCGGTAAATTCGCCCTCGTCAGCGACCTCGGCATCGACCGCATCGGCGTCTACAAGTTCAACCCCCTTTCGGGAAAACTCGCCGTGGCCGGCGGTACGGACATGCCCGGTGGGGCCGGACCGCGCCAACTCGTGTTCTCTCCGGACAATAGGTACGTGTACAGCGCCAACGAGATGGCCTCCACGCTGAGCGTATTCGCCTTCGACGTCAGCAACGGCAATTTGCGCCACCTCCAAACGCTGCGCACCGTGCCCGCCGACTTCGAAGGCGATACCAACTGCGCGGCGGTACGCGTATCTCCGAGTGGCGACCGGGTGTACGTCTCGAACCGGGGACACGACTCTATTGCGGTGTTTACGGTCTCAGAAGATGGCAGCGTCGAGCTCGCGGGCAACAGTCCGATCGGCGGCCAGACGCCACGAAATTTCAACGTGAGCCCGGACGGTGGGTACCTCATCGTCGCCAACCAGGGGAGCGGCTCGCTTACGGTGCTCGACGCCACCGACGCGGACGGTATCCCAAAGCTGACTCGCGAAGCGGACCCCGTACCGCTGCCGGTTTGTGTCCAGTTCGTACCGAGCGCCGGGTAGCGCGAAGTGTTACCGTTAGCCTAAATGGCGCCCGCGTCGGGTTCGAGGCACAGTAACCCACGCGCGTAGAAACGTTGTCTATGCCCATGAGAATCCTACTCCTCTCGCTAGCCTACCTACTCGTCGCCGGTTTCGCCGCCCGCGCGCAGGCCCCCGGCGTCCGCCTCGGGGAGGTCCAGACCTTCCGCAACTACGAAATCGTCGGCGAGAGCATCCTCCGTACCGATCGGGGGATCTTCCTCTACACCTACGACGCACCGCGCACCACCCTGGGCAGGGGCATGATGCGCAACGATTTCGTACCCACCGACGCGCTACACCTCTACCCCTACGATCGGGACCTACGCGCCACCGAGCCCGCTACCCCAACCTGGCAGGGCGCCCGCGGGCACTACGCGATGTCGGCCAGCCGCAACGACCTACTCTGGACGTACGTGACCGAGGGACGGAAGAAAGACGAGTACGATTTCGTCACCGAGGTCATCGATCCGGCCAGCGGCAAAGTTACGGCCAGTCACCTCGTAGCCCGGGTGAACCCGCGCGACTACAACGGCCTCTACTACGAGTCCGCCCGCAGCGCCAATCTCGACTACACGCTCCAGGTCTTCAACGAGCAAAGCGCCAACCGCCTGCTCTCCAAGCGCGACGACGAGCAGGCCACGCTCAGCCTATCGGTTATCGGCCCGGATGGCGAAGTGGTTACCGATCTGCGCAAACGCGTCGGCATCCCCCGCGACCAGCTCGAGGTAACGAGCGCCACGGTCGGCGACGACGGCCGCGCCTACGTCCTCGCGAAGGTCTACGACAACCAGGGCAAGCGCGAAGGTCGCCGCAACTCGCGCTACGACATGACGGTGTACACCGCCGCGCCCGGCGCCGACAAGATTCAGACGTTCCGCCTCCAGCTCGGCGGGGAGTTCATCGTCGGGATCACGGCCGTCCCCAAGGAAGGCGGTCAGCCCTCGATCCTCGGACTCTACAGCGACCGGCTCGATGGCCTGATCCGCGGCGTATTCGCCACCAACGACCTATCGGCCAACACCAAGCTCGTGCCGCAGCCCTTCTCCCCGGAGATCCTCGAGCAACTCGGCCGGCGCGTAACCACCAACCGCGGCGGGGCACCCGCCGGCATCGAGCGCACCTTCGAGTTCCGTGCCGCGGCGCAGAGCCCGGACGGTACCGCCGCGCTGCTGCTCGAAGACTTTTACGTGAGCTCGTCTGCGCCTACCCCGGGGAACCCGAACCCGTCGACGAGGATTACCTTCCGGGAGAACGTCCTCCTCGAATTCGACGCGAGCGGTAGCCTGTCCGGCGCCACGATGGTCCCCAAGTCGCAGACGATCTCCGTGCGGGGCACCGGCTTCGGGTTCGTGAGCCGCCGCCAGCGCCAACGGATTGCCCGGGAGATAAACAACCCGTACCTCGGCGTGGGGCTCGTGCGCCTGAACGGTGGCTTCGGCATGGTCTACAACGACAACGCGAAGAACCTCTTCCGGCCCATCGACAAGAACGCGAAGGGCACCAATTTCTCTAAGGCTACCGCCATCCTCGCCTACACGGACGAGGGAGGCAAACTCGTACGCAGTCCGCTCTTCGAGCGCCGGGAGGCCGATAAAATGCTCCTCCACGTAGACAGCGGTGAGCTCTTCCCCGACGGTACGGTCGCCTTCGTGGCCTCGCGCTACCGCTCCTTCGCGAAAAACGAGATCCGGTTGGGGCTGATCGAGCCGGACAGCTTGCTGAAGGGGGCCGACGGTTTGCGGCGGCGGTAGGGGCTAGCTCAGAAGCCAACCGGCACCGTCACCCGGGCTTTGCCCCAGGCGAAGTTCAGCGCGTCCGGCTCGAAGTAGGCCGTCATCGCCTCGTAGGACTCGTCGCCCTCGGTTACCGGCGCCTCGACCCGCAGCACGTCCAGCGCCTCGTCGTAGTTGTAGGCGCCCCACTGCCCGAGGTCGCTGCTGAACACGAGCGTCCAGCTCTCCTCCGTAGGGATGGCGAACACCGCGTAAGCACCCGCCGGCAGCGTTTCCTCGCCGATCGTCATGTCTGCGGTCGTAAAAATTTCGGTGGCCTCGTTCGCGCCCAGGCGCCAGATGGTACCGAAGGGGTTTTGATCGCCGAGCATCTTGCGGCCGCGCAGCATGGGCTGACTGTAAACGAGCCGCGCGTAGCCCGCCGGGGTCCGCAGGCTCGTCGAGTTCATCGGACTCTTCTTGGCCGCGGGCTCGCTGGCCGTAATCCGATCGGGGCGCGGCTGCAAGAGGGTATCCGGGGTGGCCTCTTGGGCGTAGGCGCTCACGCAAAAACAGGTCGCAATAGTAAGGAAGAAGGTCTTCATCCCGCCAATGTACACCCCGCGGCCGTTGTGTTCACGAAGACTGTAGCCCCCGGCTGAACCACTGCGTGCGAAAGGCGGAGACGATTCCGAACAGCAACATGATCGCCCCGACCGAAGCGAGGATGGCCACCGGGGTCTCGACCCCCCATTGCTTTACGGCGATCGCGGTCAGGGCCCAGACGCTGACCAGCGCCACGTCTCCGTTTCCCCGGCGGATAAACCAGCTGCCCAGGAGTTGCACGGTCACGATCACGGCCAGGGTAAAGTAGACCTGCACGCGATCTTCCGGCCGGAAGCCCGACGATACGAGCGCGGCCGTTACGTTCGCCACCGTCGCCACGCAAATCCAGCCCAAGTGCACGCCGAACGGAAGCCACACGAACCAGCCCTCGCCGGTGGTGGTCGGGCGGGATCTGTTTTGCCGCAAGGCGACGTGTACCGAGATCAGCGCCCCCAGGTAGGCGAGCATAATGGCCACCGAGAGCCAAACGATGCGGTAGTGCCAGGCGAAGATCCAGGCCACGTTACAGGCGCACGCGGCCCCGAAGCGCCACCCCACCCGACTCACCGCGCCGGGCGGATGGTCGCCACCCGGCCCACTCACGAAGCCGTACCCCACGAAGGCGACGGCGAGCAGGTAGATGAGACCCCAGATGGAGAAGGCGTATCCGGCGGGTACGAACAGGTTGGGGTACAGCGCGCTGAGCTTGCCGGTCGTATAGCCGTTGATGGGCAGCAACACCGCCGCCGCGTTAGCGGCCAGCACGGCGAGCAGGCCGAGCAGATTGATTAGGGGCAGTGCACGCATGGCCGGTAAACATAATTTCTGATTGCCGCGTATATTCGGCCCACCACAAAGCAAACGCTTCGAAGAGGGAACCCCGACAGGTTCCCTCTTCTGCATCCATGACCGACGCTTCCGCGAAAACCCTCATCCGGGCCTGGCTTCACGAGCTGCTCGACCAGCCCGAATACCAGCACGCGTTTCCCGTGGAAATCAACGTGCTGGCCAACAACCGCGTGGAGGTATTCATCGACTCCGACACGCAGGTCGACTTCGCGCTGTGCCGCAAGATCAGTCGGCACCTCGAGGAGCACCTCGACGAGGGCCAGCGCCTCGGGGAGCGCTACACCCTCGAGGTCTCGAGCCCCGGGGTAACCCGCCCGCTCACCCTCCCCCGTCAGTTCACCAAACACCTCGGCCGCACGCTGGCCGTCAAGGTCGCCGACGGCTCCACCGTCACCGGCGAGCTCAAAGCCGCCTCCGAGGAAAGCCTTACCCTCTCCGAGGACGTCGTCCGCAAGGAGGGCAAGAAGAAAATCAAGGAGACCCTCGTTCACGAAGTACCTTTCGAAGACCTCCGCGGCGCCGTCGTTCAAGTCAGCTTTCGCTAAAACAAGCCCCCCCCCGCCCGCGCGACCGCCTACCCCGCGCTTTCAAAATTTCAGCTCATGAACCTAGTAGAAACCTTCGCCGAGTTCAAAGAAGTCAAGCACCTCGATCGCCCTACCCTAGTCAAGGTGCTCGAGGATGTGTTCCGCCAACTGATCAAGAAGAAGTACGGGTCGGACGACAACTTCGACGTGATCGTGAACACCTCGAAGGGTGACCTCGAGCTGTGGCGCGTCCGCGAGATCGTACCGGACGGCGAGGTCACCGACGAGCTCTCGCAGATCGCGGCCTCGGAGGCCCTCGAGATCGACGAGGATTACGAGGTCGGCGAAGAGTGCTACGAGCAGCTCTTCCTCGAGGATTTCGGGCGCCGCTCCGTGATGGCCGCCCGCCAGACCCTCGTGGGCCGCGTGGGCGACCTCGAGAAAGACGAGATCTACAAGCGCTACAAGGACCGCGCGGGCGAGCTCGTGTTGGCCGAAGTGCAACAGGTCCTCAAACGCGACATCCTCGTGGTGGACGACGCGACCGGTACCGAGCTGCTGCTGCCGCGTACGGCCATGATCCGCGGCGACTTCGTGCGCAAGGGCGACATGATCCGCGCGATCATCGACTCCGTCGAGAACGAGAACGGTACGCCGCGCATCTGGCTCTCGCGCACTTCCGAAGATTTTCTCGCCAAGCTCATGGAGCAGGAGGTGCCGGAGATCGAGGACGGCATCATCGTCATCAAGAAGATCGTGCGCATCCCGGGCGACCGGGCGAAGGTGGCCGTGGAGAGCTACGACGAGCGCATCGACCCCGTCGGCGCCTGCGTCGGCATGAAAGGCTCCCGTATCCACGGCATCGTGCGCGAGCTCAAGAACGAAAACATCGACATCGTACCCTGGACGAACAACGAGACGCTCCTCATTCAGCGCTCGCTGACACCGGCGAAGGTGACCCAGGTCGACCTCGACACCGAGACCAAGCGGGCCAGCGTGTACCTCGACGCCGACCAGGTGTCGCTCGCCATCGGCCGCGGCGGCTCGAACATCAAGCTCGCCGGCCGCCTCTCCGGCTACGAGATCGACGTGTTCCGCAACGACCTCACCTACGACGAGGTGGAAGACGTGAATCTCGCCGAATTCTCCGACGAAATCGAGCAGTGGGTCATCGACGAGCTGCGCAATATCGGCTGCGATACCGCTCGCAGCGTACTCGCGCTCAGCTCCGAGGAGCTCGTGCGCCGGACCGACCTCGAGGAGGAGACCATCGACGAGTTGCTCAAGATCTTCGCCAACGAATTCGCCGGGGAGGAGAAACCGGTGGCGGGGCGCCCGTCGTTGGCGACCCACACGCCGCAGGACATCGCCGCGCGGGCCGCGGCCGCCCGCGCCGGGGCGGCCGCCGCGGCACCGGTGGTCAGTTCCGACGAGGAGGTCAGTCCCGAGGAAGGGGCTAACCCTACGGCCGCCGCCGCCGCCGCCGCCGCCGTCGCGGAAGCTAGCACGCCTACGGAGGGCGAGGCGGAGGCGGGCGAAGTGGTGGTGGCGACGGCCACGTCGACCGACGTGATCGAGACCGAAACCCCCGCCGCCACCGACGCCGCTGCCGGTGAAGAGGAATAAACGCGACGCGCTTGAACCACGCTATCCCCGGGAGGTTAGTCGGGCGTAGCGTAGTCGGCGCTACAGGCAGCGTATCGGGATAAATTTTGCGTACCTCGTTCCGCGGGGTCTGCTCTATCTTTGCACCCGTTCCGCTGCCTTCCTTTCGGTTGTAAGCGCCCCCCAAACCCAGCCACGGGGTGTGGCGCGGACAGATTCCTACATGAAAAGACTCATCAAAGTTGCCAAAGAACTCAACGTGGGGACCTCCCGCGTGGTCGAGTATTTGCAGTCCCAAGGCTTCCAGGTCGAGAATAAGCCGACGACAAAGCTCGATGGCAACATGGTGTCCGCCCTCGAAAAGGAGTTTGCCGCGTCGATGGAGACGAAGACGGCGGCCAACAAAATCGAGCTCCGTCAAAAAGCGCCACTCGCTCCTATCCCCTCTTCCCGACCGAAGGTCGCCCCGCTTCCCGTACGTCCTTCGGCACCGGCCCCCGGCGCGGCACGCGCTACACCGACGGGCCAAAATGAGCGTTCGCTTCCCGGCCTCAAGGTAACGGGCAAGATCGACCTCGACGCCCGCAACCGTCCGCGGCCTAAGCCCAAGCCGGCCCCCGCGGCTAAGGCGGCACCCGAGCCCGCCCCCGCGAAGCCGGTCGAATCCGCGCAACCCCGACCGGCGGCGCAGCCGGCTCCCGCCCCCGCGGCTAAGGCGGCACCGGCGTCGACGGGTACCGCGCCCGCGGCCCAACCGGCCGGTGCGACCCCGAAAACCGCCCCCGCCCCGGGCATCAAGCCCGCGGCGACGACGCCCCCGGCTACGCCCGCCGCAGATCAGCCCGCAGCAGCCGGTACGGAGGCTACCGGCCAGGTCAAACCCCCCGAAGCCCCGCAGCTTCGTGGCTTAAAGGTGCTCGGCAAGATCGACGTTAAGAAGTTTGAGCGCCCCGCCCGCGGGGAGGACGCCAAGCGCAAGCGCACCCGTACCCGCGTCGCCGTCGGCGGCGCCCCGAGTAGCCGGCGCGGCGGCGGCGGGGGTGGCAATCGAGGGGGTGCCCGTCGCGGTGACGAGACCAAGGAGGTTACCAAAAAGGAGATCGAGGACAAGATCAAGGCCACCATGGCCCGGCTCTCCGGTCGGGGCAAAGGTCGCCGCCAGAAGATCCGCCGGGGCAACCGCGACCGGATGCGCGACGAGCGCGACCGCACCGCAGCCGCCCTCGATACCTCTACGCTCGAGCTGACCGAGTTCATCTCCGTCGCCGAATTCGCGTCGCTGCTCAACGTACCGATCACCGACGTGATCCTCACGTGTATGAACCTCGGCGTGATCGTTTCGATCAACCAGCGTCTAGACAAGGAGGTCATCGAGCTCGTCGCCGAGGAGTACGAGCGTGAGGTCGAGTTTATCTCCGCCGAAACCGGTATCGACGAGGAGGTCGAGGAGATCATCGAAGATCCGGCGAACCTCAAACCACGCTCACCCATCGTAACCGTCATGGGTCACGTCGACCACGGTAAAACGAGCCTACTCGACTACATCCGGGACGCGAAAGTGGCCGCCGGTGAGGCCGGTGGCATCACCCAGCACATCGGCGCGTACGAGGTCAAGGTGGGCGACGATCAGCGCTCGGTCACGTTCCTCGATACGCCCGGTCACGAAGCCTTTACGGCCATGCGCGCGCGTGGTGCGAAGGTGACGGACATCGCGATCATCGTGATCGCCGCCGACGACTCGATCATGCCGCAGACCCGTGAGGCGATCAGCCACGCCCAGGCCGCCGGCGTACCGATCGTCATCGCCATCAACAAGGTCGATAAGGAGGGCGCCAATCCCGATAAGATCAAGGACGAGCTCTCCGGACTCAATGTACTCGTCGAGGATTACGGGGGTAAGATTCAGTCGCAATCCATTTCGGCCAAGACCGGTCAGGGCATCGATGAACTCCTCGAGAAGGTGGTGCTCGAGGCCGATATCCTGGAGCTTCAGGCCAACCCGGACCGGGAGGCAATCGGCGCCGTACTCGAGGCTTCGCTCGAGAAAGGGCGCGGCTACGTCGCCCGTACGCTCGTGCAGACGGGTACGCTCCGGATCGGCGACGCCATTGTGGCCGGGGAGGCTTCCGGTAAGGTGAAGGCCATGTTCAATCACCTCGGCAAGCAAGTCAAGGTGGCCGGACCATCCTCCCCGGTGCTCGTGCTCGGCCTGAGCGGTGCGCCGCAGGCCGGAGAGCGCTTCAAGGTCATGACGAGCGAAACCGAAGCCCGTTCACTCGCCTCGAAGCGCGCGCAGATCATGCGTGAGCAGACCAACCGCGCTACCAAGCGGATCTCGCTCGACGAGATCGGCCGCCGCCTCGCCCTCGGTAGCTTCAAGGAACTCAACCTCATCGTCAAAGGTGACGTGGACGGTTCGGTGGAGGCGCTTTCGGACTCGCTCATTAAGTTGTCGCACGAGACGGTAGCCGTTAACGTGATCCACAAAGCGGTGGGGATGATCGCCGAATCGGACATCCTGCTCGCTAGCGCCTCGGATGCGATCGTGATCGGTTTTCAGGTTCGCCCGAGCCCGAATGCCCGCAAGCTCGCCGAACGCGAAGGCGTCGAGATTAAGACCTACTCGATCATTTACGAGGTCATCGACGACATCAAGCTCGCCATCGAAGGCCTGCTCGAGCCAACGCGCGAGGAGAACGTCGTGGGCCAAGTCATCGTGCGCGAAACGTACAAGATCTCCAAGATCGGTACCATCGCAGGTTGCTACGTCGACAGCGGTCGCATCAACCGCAACGACAAGCTCCGCGTCATCCGCGACGGCATCGTGGTCTACCCGCTCAAGGAGGGTGCCGTCGGGGAGGTCAGCTCGCTCAAGCAATTCAAAGACGACAAGACGGAGGTTACCGCCGGTCGCGAGTGCGGGATCACCATCAAGGGGTTCAACGACATCCAGGTCGACGACATCATCGAGCCCTACGAGATCATCGAAGTCGCGCAGAAGCTCGAGTCGTAAACGGACTTGCTCTCTCGGTCGACTGCAGCCCGTACAGTGCACCCGCACTGTACGGGCTTTGTAATTTACCCGCCGTTACGCAAAGAAGGCGCGCGCCGGCTTGAGCCGACACGCGCCTGTACGCTGCGGAGGAGGAGGGATTCGAACCCCCGGTACCCTTGCGGGTACACCTGATTTCGAATCAGGCACGTTCAACCGCTCCGCCACTCCTCCGGCTTCGAGAACGGCGGCGAAAATAGCTCGCCGCCGTTACGTTTGCACCATGCAAGAAGCACCCGGACACGTAATGAGTGAGGTTACTTACGAGGGCGGGTTGCGCACGCGCGCGCGCCACTTACGCTCCGGCCAGGAGATCGTAACCGATGCACCCGTCGACAACCAAGGCAAGGGGGAAGCCTTTAGTCCTACCGACCTCGCCGCCACCGCGCTCGCCAGCTGCGCCATGACCATCATCGGGATCGCGTGCCAGCAGCGCGACATCGATGTTGTGGGTATGCGCGCCGAAGTAACCAAGGTGATGGGCGGCCCACCCCGCTTCATCTCCGCTATCCAAGTAAGCCTCTTCATGCCCGATCGCCCCTTCGACGCGAAGGAGCGCACCGTGGTCGCGAAAGCCGCCGAGGCGTGCCCGGTGGCCCGATCGCTCGGTGAGCGGGTGAAGCAGGACATCCGTTTGGTTTGGCCCGATGAGCACGCCGGCTGAGTGGCTACGGGTAGGAAGCTCAAAATTCGTTGCGCCACATCATGCTCTCCACCGGCTGCGTCGACCGCTCGTTGTACTTGGCCCCGGGTTTTACGTTGTACAGGCGCTCGATCTCGCCGTCGACGGTGAAGTAGATGAGTTGCCCGATCGGCATTCCGGCGTAGATGCGCACGGGCATCGACACGCTAATCTCGAGGGTCCAGTGGTTGCAGAAGCCTACGTCGCCCTTCCCGGCCGTAGCGTGGATATCGATGCCCAGCCGCCCGACGCTCGATTTACCTTCGAGGAAAGGCACCGTGGAGTGGGTCTCGGTGTACTCCTCGGTTACGCCCAGGTAAAGGCGGTTCGGGTACAGCACGATTCCCTCCTCGGGGATTTCGAACGAGCTGATCGAATTGTGCAGCCGCGCGTCCAACTCCTTCGCATCGTAGGTGGCGAGTGTCGTTCCCAGGTGCACATCGTAGCTGTTCGTACCGAGAAACTTCCGGTCGTAGGGCTCGATCACGATCTCCCCCGCTTCTATAGCGCTGAGGATCTGTCGGTCGGTCAGGATCATGCCCGCGAGGTTACGACGGGCAGTTTTACGGGAGTACCAAGATCTTGGTTGTAGACCGGCCGAACTCGTCGGTGAGGCGGACGGCTACCGTCCCCGATGTGAGCCCGCTCAGGTCTATGAGCTCGCCGGATCGGTACGACTGCCGCTGGCTGGTACGACCGAGCACATCGCTCAGTGTAAGGGTGTAGTCGGTGGTGGTCGCATCGGTGGCGACCACGCGTAACGTTCGCTCCGTCCGTAGCCAGCGCCACTTGCCCGCGCCCGGAATCTCTTGCGTGCCTACCAATGGAACTTCCGCGAAAAAATCGAGTGTCGTCGTGATCGCCGGTAGTAAGCATCCGGTGTGATCTGCATCCGGATCTACGTCTATCGCGAGCGTTTGCTCACCGCCGAGTTGCCTGAGGGTATCCTCGGCTACCCGGGCATTCCGAAAGCTCACCTGCTCATCGGCCTTGCAGTAGATCAGCCGAGTCGGTGTCGGATTCACGAAATCGTAAGTGTCGTTGTCGCGAAGTACTTCGAGCCAGGGGTTATCCGGATCGCCGGCTAGCTCTTCGGCGAATTTTGGGTTGAGGAGTCGTGAGGGGTAGTAGCTCTCGTCGGTTTCGGCGAGTGTGTAGAGGCGCTTTAGTTCCTCGTTAAATACATTGAGATCCGTGGACTCACCCGAGTAACCATCACGAAAGGCCTCGATCAGCGGAACGTAAGAAGAGCGAAAGATCGCGCCTACGTCTTGCTCGAGCTCCGGGTAGGCAAATTGGTAGCTCAGGATGGTATACGGGAGGAAGCCTAGCTTGCCGTAGGTGCTGTCCTTGAGGATAACGTCGTTGCGCATCACGTCGCTGATCGAATAAGGGCCACTCATGTGACTGGCGGCCGTGATCTCGATCTCGGGATACTCTTCGACGAGTAGCTCGTGTAGGGCCATGCTCGCGTGACCGCCCTGCGAATAACCGGTAAGAAATAGCTCCTCGTTTACGATCTCGTCGAACTCAGGCGTGCCTCGGAGCGCCATCATCATCGCCAATCCGGACTCGGCTTCGGAGCGCGCGTGGACGTACGGGTGGAAGGCTTCGGTCGACTCCCCCATGCCCAGAAAATCGGGAGCGATCGTTACGTATCCTTGCGTACAAAAGATGTGACTCAGGTCGAAACCTATTTCGTCCGGTGAGGTCCGAAAAAAATCCGCGATCGGCGTCTTCGTACTCGGTACATCGTACTTGCTAGCAGTGGTGCCGTGCATGGATACGACCAAAGGGTACTTTTCTCCCTGAGCGTCAACCGCCTGCGGCCGTAAAAAAAGGCCCGACACATTTACCTGTTCACCTTCGATATTATCCATCGTATAGATCACGAGGTAAGCATCGTACCCATTCGTGGGCACCAGTTCGAATGGAATATTCGGTGAAGCTTGGTAGCCCGCCTCTACGAAGTTTAACGAAGCGACTTCGAGTTCTTCGATGCTTACCAGCGTCTGCGCGGAGGCGGGGAATACCAACATGAATGCTGGTATGAACATAGAAAGATAGCGCATGTCGGTTTCAATTTGTGGGCTCGCGTAAGATGCACCCAAACAGAATATAGTAACGTCGCTCAGTTGTCCAAAAGTAGCATCTACCCCTTCACCGCCCAGTACTTCAGCGTGCGGTCGTCGCCGCCGGTTACGAGTCCGCCGCCGTCGCCCAGCCAGCAGCAGGCGTTCACGCTCGCCACGTGCCCCCCGTCGCGTACGGGGATGAGGGCTTTCGCCAAAACGGTTCCCGCGTCCGTCCACAGCCTGATCTCCCGGTCGCGCCCGGCGGAAGCCAAGGTCCTACCGTCCGGCGAGAGGGCGAGTTGATTGACGGTGGCACCGTGCGCGGCCACGTGCGACAGCTGTCGCCAGGGGCGCGCGTTGCTCCAGGCGCGAAGCCGGCCGTCGCGCCCGCCGGAGAAGAAGCGGTCGGCGGGGTGGCTCGCTTCGAGCAGCGAGAAGGGCGTCAGCGCGTGGGCGCGCTCGATCACGTGCACCGTGCGCAAACTCCCCGGATCGAGCAGGAAGATATCGCCGCCCGCCGTGCCGACGGCGATGAGCTTCGGGGAGCGCAGGTAGGCCAGGGAGCGCAGTCGTACCGTATCCACCCGAACGTAGTCGAGCAACTCCCCCGTGGCTACCGACCAGCGCGACAGCCGCCCGTCCCCGCCGGCGGCGAGCACGACGCCTCCGTGGTGTACGAAATCGAATATGCCATCGCGGTGGAACTGCCAGCGTTTGGGGACCCCGGATCCGTCGCCCCGTCCGAGGCTCACCCAGTACAGATCACCGGTCAACGTACCCAGCACGAGGGTGTCGGGCCGGCCAGCGGGTTCTCGTTTTCGCGAAAGCGGGAGGAGGCAGAAGACGCGGTCGTCGATACGGGCGAGTAGCTTACCGGTAGCGGAGACGCGCGGCTCCCACCGCACGACCCAACCGTCCCCCCCGCCCGAGAGCACGCTTCGCGCGCCCCACGGAGCCAGGCAGTAGACCGCGGCTTCGTGTCCGGTGAGGGTGCGCGGTGCATCAAAATCCAAATTAGCTTGCTCGCTCATGCCGCCCCTACGATACGACCGACTCGGCGATGCTGCGCGGGCGCTCGTGTGGGCGGGGTCGGAAAGTTCCGAAATCCTAGCCGGGGGCTTACCGCCGACCTGGGCGCACCACCTACCCCGGCACGAGCAGCGGGCACGCGAAACGCTCGCCGCTAGGCGTGCCTTGCTGGCTCTGGAGCCGGGCCTCGAGCGGCTCGCGCTGCGCAAATCGCCGGAAGGGAAGCCCTTCGTGAACGCGCGACCCACAGTGCATTTTTCCTTGAGTCACTCGCACGGCCAGGGGGCGGCACTGGTGAGCCCCCGTACGTGCGGAGTCGATCTACAGCTACGCGTGGAGAAGATTGGCCGCCTGCGCAGCAGGTTCGAGCGGGCCGACGAGGGCGCCTTCGTGCGGGAGCAGGCCGATGAGCTGGGCGCGCTGCACGTGCTCTGGGGCGCGAAGGAGTCACTCTACAAGCTTTGGGGCCTACGCGGCGTCGATTGGGTAGAGCACCTGCGCGTAGAGCGGTTCGAACACACCGCGGCGGGGGGCACCTTTACGGCGCGGGTCGTTGTGGCGCAGCGGCAAATCTTGGCCGATGGATACTACCGCTGGGTGGGCGACTTCTGTTTGGTGGCTACCGTAGCGCGGCCAACCGGGGCGCAGGACCCGGCGTTAGTGCGGTCTAACTAGCTCCGCTATGCGTACCCTAATCATCGTAGCCCTGGCCTTACTCTGCGCTGCTTCCGCCTGCTCGCAAGGCCCGGGCGCCGCAACGGATGCCGCTGCCGCAAATCTCGACCTCGGTCCCGATCGCACCGCCGAGTTCGATGCGGACCTGCCGGTAGCCTACTTCGCCGGCGGTTGCTTCTGGTGCCTGGAGGCCAGCTTCGAGCGCATCGAGGGTGTGGCCGGCGCGGTGAGCGGTTACAGCGGGGGGCATACCCGCAACCCGACGTACGAGGAGAGTAATACCGGCAAAACAGGCCACGCCGAGGCAATAGCCGTGTCTTACGATCCCGCGGTAATCAGCTACCGACGCCTACTCGACGTGTTTTTCGTTGCGCACGACCCCACCACACTCAACCGGCAAGGTCCCGACAGCGGCCCGCAGTACCGCTCGATCGCCTTTCACCAGAGCCCCGAGCAGGAGCAACTGTTGAAAACGGTGATCGACTCCGTGAATGCCGCGGGTGCCTACCCCAATCCCATCGTAACCGAGGTGGTACCCTTCGAGAAGTTTTGGGACGCCGAGGCGTACCACCAGCACTACTACGATCTACACCCAGAGAATCCGTACATCCAGAACGTGAGCCGGCCGAAGGTGGAGAAGGTCGAGAAAACGTTCGAGGCGCTGCTGAAGGAGCCCTTTCGTAAGGCGTGAACGCTGGGTAACCGACTACCCTACTCGGGCGCTCCCCCTTCGAGCTCCCCCGCCCTCGCGCCCGTCGTATCCGCCGCCGACCCGCCGGCCCGCGATTTCGTCGGAACGCCTTCGACAACGGTGTCCAACACTTGGTTTGGGGTTTCCCTAGCGCGGCCCGAACGACGGGTCTTCCGCGTAGTGGTCCGCGTGGGCTCTCCCTCGCGAGTGGCAGCACCGGCGCCGGGGGTGGTCGCCTCCAGTGGAGCCGCGGGGTCCGAGCTGTCCGGCGCTACATCGCCCTCGTCGGCGGGCACCACCTCGTCTCCGATCCGGACGGCGGGACCGTAGGTGTACGCTTCGATCAGCTGGGCGCGCTTCTCCTCATCGAGACCGTACTCGACTTCGAGAAACTTATCGACGGTACCGTACCTCTCCTCGATGGCGTCGTAGGCGGCGTTGATGTAGCGCTCGTCGACGACCATGAGCGGGGCAATCGTTTTGCCGTCGAGCTTCCGCTTGATGAGGGAGGCGTAGCGAATCTTCTTGAGTCGCGCCTGGTTCATCTCGTAGCGGTAGTAGTTGCTCAACATGTAGTCGTCGACGATCGTATCGCGCCCGACGTCGATCGCGCTGAGTAGGAGCATCGTGGCGAAGCCGGTGCGGTCCTTCCCGCTCGTGCAGTGGTATACGATCGGCCCTTTGTTGTCGAGCAGGCAGTCGATGAAGGGTTGAAACCGATCGGCCATGTCGGTGGCGAACAGTCGGTTGCCCTCGACCAGGATGTCTTCGGTCTCCATGGCGGACATCTCGCCGGACACGATCCGCTCTTTGAGGTTGGAGGTATCCTCCACGTCGAAGTAGATCGGCTTGTGGATGTACTCTACCTCGTCGCCTTCGGGGAGCATGTCCGGATCCTCGGCCACCTCGGCCTCGCTACGGAAATCGTAGATCGTTTTGAGCCCGAGCGTTTTGAGGTACGCCTCGTCCGAAGGCGTGAGGGCGCTGAGCCTATCCGAGCGAAACAGCTCGCCCCAGCGCACGTAGCGCCCGTCGCGCGTGGGGATGCCGCCGAGGTCACGGAAGTTGTTCGCCCCCTCCAACGCGAGCCGGCGGTCACCCACGATCAGGGTATCCCCCCCCTGCGTCGTCATGCCCACGAAATAGCGATCGGCCGCTCCGGGGTTGGAGATTAGGGTTTTTTTACCCTGCCGCTGGCCGTAGGGCTCGGACCAGTCGATGTTGACGGGTCGCGTACCGATGTAAATGGGCTGCACGCCGCCGTCGGTACTGGTGAGCACGTAGTCGCCGTTCGCTTTCCGCATCAGGTCTAACCCCGTATCCAGCGTCACCTCGGGCTGATCGAGCCGCGCCAACGGAGAGCAGGCGGCGAACCAGACCGCGAGGCAGCAAAAGGCAAAGGTGGAGGCGGGAACAGGGCGCATACGTAAGATTGATCGAGGACAACTCCAAATAAACCCAACGTGCGGCGGAGGTGGCGAAGTTTATCGGACCTCGTTAGCTAACAGAGATCTGAAGAAAGCATCCATCGACTCCACCGTACGGGCATGGCTCAGGGGGCCGGCCAGGCGCTCCCGAGCTCCGCGGGCGAGTTTGTCCCTCAACGCGGGTTCTTTGAGCAGGCGCTCGATTCCCCCTTTGAGTGCGTCCTCGCTGCGGCGTCTCACCTTCCAACCCGACACGTCGTGCTCGACCAGCTCCTCGTTTCCCGGGATATCGGTGATGAGCACCGGCGTGCCGATGGCCATGGCCTCGAGGGCGGCCTTCGTGAGCGACTCCCCTTTGATGGAGGGCAGGACCTTCAAATCAGCCGCAGCGATAATATTCCACGCGTCTTCGCGAAAACCGAGGAAGTGCACCCGCTCGGGGTAGGTACCCCGCGACACGAGGCGCCGGTTGGCGGGCGTATCCATGTGGCGACCGCAGAGCACGAGGTGGGCGCCCAGACTCGGATCGAGGCGGTTGAACGCCTCCAGGAGGTACGGCACCCCTTTAAAGGGCAGCGCGTTGGCTAGACAAACCAGCAAGGGCGCCTCCTCGGGCACGTCGAGCCGCTCGCGACTTATCGGAGCCGAGTCGTCGTACCAGGCCAGGTCGTGCCCTTTGTTGATCACGTACGTGCGATCGCGCCGACCGAAGAGATTAGCCCGAATGTGCTGCTGCACGCCCACGTTGTTGCACAGGATGGCGTCGACGCGGGGGTGGTAGGTCTTGAGGTAGTTGGAGGGATCGTACCAACGCAGATCGTCGGCGTAACCGCGGTAGGCGACCACTTTCACGTCGATGCCCCGCGCGGCGCGCACCCCGTTGGCGATCGCGCGACTGTTGTACAGGATGACGACGTCGTAGTCTCCCTCGGTGAGCTCCCGTCGGATCACGGCCGTCGCCCCCGGATCGCGCCGCCGGGTGGGGTGGCCGTAGAGCACCCGGATCCCGTTTTCGCGAAAGCGGTCGACGTACTCGGAATCGCCGTGCGTGATCACGCCGATGCGGTAGCCGCGCCGGCGGAGAGCCAGGTAGATTTCTGCCTCGGGGCGAACGGAACGGTAGTGACCGTAGTAGCTCACCACCAAGATGCTGGGCGCTGCTGCTTCCACGACTCAGCTTGGGAGCGGCAGGCCCTGGTGCATGTCCGGCTGCACGCAGCCTTCTTTACAGTAGCCGTAGAGGTTGAGGCTGTGCGAGATGATGTCCACGTTCATGAGCCCGCCCATCATGTCTTTGATCTGCTGGATGCGCGGGTCGCAGAACTCGAGCACTTTACCGCAACCGAGACAGATGATGTGGTCGTGTTGGCGCCGGCCGAAGGCGCGCTCGTACTGCGCCAAGTTGCGCCCGAACTGGTGGCGGGTAACCAGATCACACGAGACCAGCAGGTCGAGGGTATTGTACACCGTCGCCCGCGAGACCCGGTAGTTCTGGTTCTTCATGTGGATGTACAGCGCCTCGGCGTCGAAGTGGTCGGTGCGCCGGTAGATCTCCTCGAGGATCGCGAAGCGCTCGGGGGTCTTGCGCTGCTTGGTGCCCTCCAGGTGGCGAGCGAAGCGCTCTTTTACCTGGGCTATAATCTCCTCCAGTGCGTTTGCGGTCTCGACCATGGGTGGGTATTAACCGGCTGCCTGGGCGCGTAGTTGTGCGGATAAAAGGACTTGAACCTTCACGCCTGTTACGGCACTGGATCCTAAATCCAGCGTGTCTACCAATTTCACCATATCCGCATGGGGAAGTGCGAATGTAGGTCGCGCACTTGAGTTGTTCTAAGCCGATTGTGCTACTCCGGCGTTACTTGGGTTACATGTGTCCCCAACTCAAAGACGCACTCGCGGCCACGGGAAGCCGGGATGAGGTCGTCCTCATCCAGTCGGCCTACCGCAAGTTGCTGCGCAGCATCAAGGTGGCCATCGACAGCGCCGACCGGCTGCAGATCCGTAAGGCCTACGAGGTTGCCGTACGCGCGCACCGCCTGCAGCGGCGCAAATCCGGCGAGCCTTACATCCTGCACCCCATCGCGGTCGCGACGATCTGCGCCGAGGAGATTGGCCTCGGTCCGACCGCGATCGTCGCCGCGTTGCTCCACGACGTGGTCGAGGATACCGACGTGACCCTCGCCGAGATCCGCCGGGAGTTCGGTCCGAAGGTGATGACGATCGTCGACGGGCTCACCAAGCTCGACGGCTCGATCGACTCGGAGAGTCCGCAGGCCGAGAATTTCCGCAAGGTGGTACTCACCCTCCTCGACGACGTGCGCGTGGTGCTCATCAAGATGGCCGACCGCATGCACAACATGCGCACCATCGGCAGCATGCCGCAACACAAGCAGCTCAAGATCGCCGCGGAGACGGCCTACGTCTACGCCCCCCTCGCCCACCGCCTGGGCCTGTACGCGTTTAAAACGGAATTCCAAGACCTGTGCCTCAAGGTACAAGAGCCGGTCGAGTACCGGGATATCGCTCGGAAGCTGCGCGAGACCAGGCGCGAGCGCAACCGCTACATCGCCGATTTCATCCGGCCCCTCCAGCGGCTCATCGACCCGACGGGCGTCTCCTACCGGATTTTCGGGCGCCCCAAGTCGATCTACTCGATCCACCAGAAGATCGCGAACAAGGAGATCACCTTCGAGGAGATCTTCGACCTGTTCGCCGTGCGCGTGGTCGTGGACGTGCCGCGCACCTCGGAGAAGACTACCTGCTGGCAGATTTACTCGCTGATCACCGACGTATACCAAGCGATCCCGGAGCGGCTCAAAGACTGGGTAACCTCGCCCAAGGCCAACGGCTACGAGTCGCTACACACCACGGTGATCGGACCGAAGGGGCGCTACGTGGAGATTCAGATCCGCTCGGAGCGCATGGACGCCATCGCCGAGCGGGGCTTCGCCGCGCACTGGAAGTACAAGGGCGTCACCGGCCAGCCCGATCGTTACGAGACCTGGCTCGATGGCATCCGCGACCTACTCGACGGGGGCTCGGGCGATGCCGCGGAGTTTCTGGCCGACTTCAAGACGAATCTTTTCGCGGAGGAAGTATTCGTCTACACGCCGAAAGGCGATCTGGTCAGTTTGCCGAAAGGCGCCACGGCGCTCGACTTCGCCTTTTCGGTGCACTCGATGGTCGGCCACCACTGTCAGGCGGTGAAGGTGAACGGCCGCCTGGTGCCGATGGGGACCGAGCTGTCGAGCGGCGACCAGGTGAGCGTGGTGACCAACAAGCAGCAGCGACCGAACGAATCGTGGCTCCGGATGGTCGTCACCGGTAAGGCGCGCTCGAAGATCCGCAGTGCCCTCAAGGAGGAACGCCGCGAGCGCGGAGAGCTCGGGCGCGAGCAACTCGAGCGGCGGCTCGGCCGCGAGCGGGTCCACCCCGAACAGGCGGCCGACCGCCTCGTGCGCCACTACAAGCTGGACAGCCGGGTCGACCTTTACTACGCCCTAGCTACCGGCAAGCTGACCGTTGCCGATGTCTTCAAGGAGTTTGTCGCCGATTCGGGCAAGCTGCTCCCGCGCCGCACGGAGCTCCAACAGGCCACCGAGAGTCCGGAGTCCCGCGAGGTCCGCCGGCCGCGACTCAAGACCACCCAGCCCTCCACCCTGCTCGTCAACGGAGAACCCGCCGAACAGTACAAGTACGAGCTGGCCAGCTGCTGCAACCCCGTGCAGGGGGACGCCATCTTCGCCTACCTCTCCGGGTCCAACACCCTGCGGATCCACCGTACCACCTGCCGCAACGCCGAGCACTTGCTGAGCAATTACGGGTACCGAGTGCTGAAGGCCGAGTGGGGGTCGCCGGTGGCGCGCGATTTCGTGGCCGATCTACTCATCAAGGGGATCGACGCCGGGATCGGTCTCATCGAGCGGCTCACGAACGAAATCTCGCGGACGCTCGGACTCGATATTCGCTCGATGCACATCGACGGCGACGGGGGCTACTTCGAGTGCCGACTCTCGATCGTGGTCTCGAATACCGACCAACTCACCATCGCGATGCGCAAGCTTTCGGGTCTGGAACACATCACGAGTGTGATTCGTGCCGACGCGACCTAACCGCGAACCGCGAAGCGTGTTTTACTTCGCACCATGCCCCAAGCCACTTTAGAGCGCCCGAACGGCGCCGAGGTCAAGCTCACCGTCACGCTCACGCCCGAAGACTACCGCCCCGCCGCCCAGGCCCAGCTCAAGAAGATCGCCAGCACCGCCAACATCCGTGGCTTCCGCAAGGGGAAAGTGCCGGCGAGCTACATGAAGAAGATGTACGGTCGCGGTGCGGTGGCCGACGCCATCGGGAAGGCCGTAGACGAGGCGATCAACTCCAGCATCAAGGAAGAGAAGCTCGACATCTTCGGTCAGCTCGCACCCGTCGAGGAGCCGGACATGAGCAACCTCTCGCCCGACATCGACGAGACGCTCACCTTCGTCTACGAGGGCGGCCTGCTGCCCCGCGTCGAGTCCGTGAGCATCGACGGCCTCAGGGAGGTGCACCGCTACAGCGTGCAGCTCACCGACGAGGAAGCTTCCGCAAAACTCGACAACGCCCGCAAGCGCTTCGTCGATTACACCGAGCGAGACACCATCGAGACGGAGGAAGATTTCGCTACCCTCGTGGTCGCCGACCCCAAGCTGGACGAAGAGTTTATCTCCGACGTGCGCTCCGACGCAGAGCCGCAGGCCGGCGTGAGCGAGGCGGAGCAGGAGACCCGCTCCTCGAGCGCCGAGGGGGGGGCCGAGCTGGCGCCGACCGAAGCGAGTGACGTAGCGGACGCAGCCGACCAAACGGACGCGGACGCCGAGGAGGCGAAGACCGATCCCCGCCAGAGGTATTTCCTCCGGGCGGCAGACCTGACCGAGGAGCAGCGCTACAAGCTGATCGACCGGCAGCGGGGAGGCGAGATCATCCTCTCGCTCGACGACCTAAACGAAGACGTCAAGGAGCGCTTCGACAAGGCGATCACCGCGGGGGAGACGACCACCTTCACCATCGCCAAGGTCGACCGGGAGTCCATGCCCGAGCTCGACGTAGACACGTTCAAGAAGATCTTCGGCGAGGACACCGCGGTGAGCGACGAGGCCGAAGCGCGCGAAGAGTTCAAGCGCCGCTTCGCCGCGAACTCCCAGGAGAACCTCGACGACTTCGCCCTCGAGCAGGTCATCGACAAGCTTTCGGCCGATAACGAGGTCGAACTCCCCCGCAAGGCTATGGTCCGTCGCCTCTTCCAGGCGCAGGCCGAGGAGCGTGAGCGCGCCGAGGGGGAGGGCAAGGAACCGGAGGTCGACCACGAGCTCACCGAAGCCGACGTGATGGGGCTCGGGCGCAGGCTCAAGTGGATGGCCTTCCGCCAGCAACTGCTCGAAACGCACAAGGTGGAGCTCGACGCGGAGGACATCGACCGGGGCATCGAGAAATCCTACGTTCAGCAGATCGGCCAAATGGGACTCGACCCCGAGCAGTTCCGCGAGCAGTTCTTCCCGATGTTCAAGAAGAACCTCCTGGAGAAGCGCGAGCAGGTCATGGAGATGACCGACGGCCTGCTCAACCTCAAATTGGTTGCCAAGCTCGAGGAAGACGGCGTACTCGGGGAGCACAAGTACGTCGGCGAGAAGGAGTTCGGCGGGGTCGTGGAAGCTTACAACCAGGGAGTAAACGGGGAGCTCGAGCAGCTTCGCTCGCAACCCATCGAGGCCGTTTAGCCAGTAGCCACCCATCGGTAAGCCCCGGCCGCGGCTCAGCGCTTGCCGATGAGTAGGTAGAGCACCGCCCCGATGAACGGGGCGAAGACGATCAGCGCGATCCACAGCAATTTGGGGACGATGGCCGTGCCGTTGCCCAGGATGTCGATAACGGCGAAGATGATCAGCGCCACGTAGACGATAAGTCCTACCGTGATGAGCAGCGCCGAGGCGCCTAGAATTTCCGCACCAGCGCAGCCGGATAGGCTCACCAGCGGTAGCAGCAGTGCCGTAGCCGTCGAGAGGATTGAGCGGCACTTCATTGGGTAGGGGTTTCTCTTCCACAACGACGGCCGAACGCGCGCTTGTTTGCCCTACTCCGTATTCGGCCTAGTCATTTTTAGGGCCACTCTTACCAATACGAACGGGGTAACGCCACCCGGCACGGCGGTAGGCGGTGGGCCAATCCGGACCGTTGGACAGCAGTTTCCGCGCTTCGCGCAGTCTCGAATCCGGATACCCCCCGGGCCCAACATCGATTTTGCGGGGTCGACCTCCCCGACTGACCTCGAAGCTGACGATCAAGGTCTCCGCGGCCAGTCCCGATAACTGTTCGTCGAGGTAACGCTCGAATGCGGGGAAGGTCGGTGCCAGTGGATCGACGGGGTCGAGCTCCTCGGTCTGCTCGCTCAAGCGGATACGGGCGTCTTTTTCGTCCCCGGCCTGCACGAGGGTGAGCTGGAAGGTTTTGCCGCGGGTGAGATCGAAACGCAAGGTGTCGAAGCCGGTGGCCGCGATTTGGGCGACGAGCGCGCCGGCGGGCGTGGGTAGCTCGAAACAGCCACGTTCGTCGGTCGCTACGTGCACGCCTACCGACTCCACCCAGACTTCGGCCGCGACAACCGGACGCTCACCGGAGTCCGACACGCAGCCCGCGGTGAGGCGTTCCACGCGGATACGTCTGCCGAAGGGGGTTTCGGGGAGTAGGGGGACGCCTTCCAGACTCCAGGCCGGCTCGGCGGCGCCCGGCGGTTCGACCGTACTCAGATCACTCGTTTTCGCGCTCAGCGCTGCAACCGCCGGGGTGGACGCCGAAGAATCCTCGGTCCCGGAAGTGCCGCGGGCGGCGGTGGAGTGCGCTGACGTAGGCGTATCAGCGAGGGATGCTGCCCGCTCGGGCGCGGGGGTCGAGCGCGGGCTAGCCGCGTAGTCCGATCCCTCGCCCGGCCGCTCGATCTCGGCTGCCGCTAAATCCCCAGCCGGTGCAACGGCCACAGTGGCCTCCGGATCCGCGGTTACGGGAGCTGCTGCCCCGGCGCCCGTCGCTCCGGCGCCCGTCGCTCCGGCGCCCGTCGCTCCGGCGCCCGGCGCTTCGCCGTCGGCTACGTCCGTCGGACCGCCTTCGGCCCCGGCCTCCACGGTGCCGTCCGCGGGTAACGTCTCCACTTCGATGGGCACCTGGGCTATCTCCGCTTCGGGGGGCGCCGGAAAGATGGTTTGGTAATAGATCGCGATCGCGATCGCGACCGCAATTGACGCAGCCAGAGCGATCCAAATCCCCCACGGAGATTCCAGGCGCTCGGGGGGCAAGAGCGTGGGACCGGGCCTCGGCTTACTCGAAGCGGGGCTAGGCGCAACCGATAAGCTGGCCGCCATGCGGGCGAGCCGGGTACCGTGATCCCCGGGGACCTCGGTGTAGCCGCGCGCCGAGAGCTCGCCGAACGCATCACCCCGCGCGGGTTGCGAATCGTAGGGGGCGCCGTCGTCACTCATGGTTCGAATTTCGTTCGATGCAGCGCCGTAGGTTACGACGCCCGTTTTGGATGGAGCTACGCACCTTCCCCACCGTCCAGTCGAGTAAGGTAGCGAGCTCCGCGTAGCTCAGTCCTTCGAGGTAGAACTTCCGGATGCAAGTGGCCTGACCCTCGGGGAGCTTCTCCATGCACGCGTCGAGGGCAGCGAATCGGGCCTCCTCCCCGCCACGCTCCTCCAGATGATGCGTAACGTCGTCGAAATCCACATCGCTCGGCGAGAGCGTGTCCGGCGCGGCGCTCCTCGGGCGGCGTAGGCGCATGAGGCAGTGGTTGCGCGCCATCGTGTACAACCAGGGCCGAAAGCGGCGTACCTCCCGCGCGACCAGCTTCTCGCGCAGCGTCCCAAAAATCTCCATGGTCGCATCTTCGGCCAGCCCGGCATCGCGCAGGTAGCGCAGGCACAGTCCGTAGGTAAGCTCGAGGTAGCGCCCGCAGAGCTTGCTGAAGGCCACCTCGCCGCCGTGGCCGTCCCCGCGACTCGCGGCCACGAGGGCCTCATCGGAGCCGGACTCCTCTCGATGTAGCGTTAGCCAAGCCATTGGCCGCAAAGTAGGCGGCGGCTACCTTCCCGACTTATGCGACACCGTGTAGCGAGCAAACTACCCACCGTACCTTTCTTGGCCCTCTCGCTACTCCTCGTGAGCGTGGACGTTACGGCCCAAGCAGATCAAATCGACTCACTCGCCCGGGCGGCGCGGCGGGCCTTCGGCGTACCGGGCTTCGCGGTGGGCGTTATCAAAGACGGCGAAGTGGTGCTGTCGCGTGGCTACGGCGAGCTCGAGCTGGACGGCGGTGCGTCCGTCGACTCCGCTACCCTATTCGCCATCGCCTCGAACACCAAGGCCTTCATCGGCACCTCCGTAGCCATGCTCGAGGCGGAGGGCAAGTTGAGCCTCGAGGATCCGGTCGGTAAGTACCTCCCCTACTTGCGGTGGTCGAGTCCGGAGGTCACGGAGCTGGCCATCGTCGAAGACCTGCTCACGCACCGCACGGGCCTCGGCACCTTCGAGGGCGATCACCTCTGGTTCAGGCGCGAGCTACCCGCCGAGGAAGTGCTCACTTCCGTGAAAACGCTCCCGCTGCGCTTCCCCTTCCGCGCGGGTTACGGCTATTCGAACCTCATGTTCATCGCCGCCGGCGAAGTCATCGGCGCGGCGAGCGGGATGCGGTGGGACGAGTTTTTGCGCAAGCGAATCTTCGATCCGCTCGGCATGGCGCGTACCGTAACCTCGACTTCGCGATTACCGGCAGACAACGTGGCGAGCGGCCACGTGACCCGCCAAAACAACCGCCCCCTGGCCGCGGTGCCCTGGGAGGCCTCGGGGGCCGCCGGCGGGGTTTGGTCGAGCGCGAGCGACATGCTGCGCTGGCTCGAGTGCCACCTCGGGGGCGGTACGTTCCGAGGGGATAGCCTCTGGGGTGAGGAAGTCCAAAACAACGTGTGGCGCCCGCGGAACACCTTCGGCGACATCGATAATTTTAGCGCTTACGCCCTCGGCTGGGGCTGTGCCGAAGTGGCCGGACACGGGGTGGTGAGCCACGGCGGCGGCTACGACGGCATGTACTCGCGCGTGGTCGCCGTGCCCGATCAGCGGCTCGGCATCGTGGTGTTGACCAACTCCATGACGGGGTTGCCGCGCGCCCTCGCCGACCGCATCCGCGACGTGTACCTCGGCGTGGACACCAGCGCGACTTGGCTAGACGATGCCGTGGGCTCGGAGCGGGACGGCGACGCGACGTGGACCGCCCGCCAGGATTCCGTGGAGCGGAGGTTGGGCGCGCGCGCCGGCGAGGCGGACGCGCACGCGCTGAAGGTCGGCACCTACCGGGACTCGACGTTCGGAGACTTCCTGGTCGGCCGCGACGGCGAGGGATTCGTGCTCGACTTCCCGGCGGCGCCCGGACTTCGAGCTACGCTCACCCCCGTGGGCGGCGATCACTACCGACTGACCTGGGTCGATCCGAGCGCTTGGTTCGACGAGGCCCTCGCCTGGACGAGCGAGGTGGACGGCCGACTGCAGCTTCGGCTCTGGGTACCGAACGACGACATTTTCTACGACTCAATCCGCGCCGAATGGGTGCAGGAGTAACGCTGCCCGCCCGACGCCTCGGCGTCTTCGCACTCTTCGGGCTCAACGGTTTGCTGTACGCAACCTGGGCGGCTCGTATCCCGCAAATCCAGGCGCGGTACGAGGTGAGCGACGGTACCATCGGGCTCGTGTTGCTCACCTCGAGCTTGGGTGCGTTTTTGTCGATGCCCTTCGCCGGCTACATCAGCGAGCGGCTAGGGCCTGTGCGCATGTGCGTGCTCCCCGCACTCCTGTACGCGGCGTGCGTCCCGCTACTCGCCGTCTTCGAGACTCCGGCCCTGCTGTTCGCGACGTACTTCGTCATCGGCGTGGGCTTCGGTCTGCTCGACGTAGCCATGAACGCTCAGGCGGTGGAGGTCGAACGTGGCTACGGCCGGGCCGTCATGAGCTCCTTCCACGCCGGTTTTAGCGGCAGCATGATCGTGGGTGCGGGACTGAGCTCGCTCATTATTTGGGCGGGCGTGAGCCTGCAAACTCACTTCCTGCTCGCATCCGGGGTAGCGTTGGCGTTGCTGGCGTTCGCGCATCCGCGCCTGGTAGCGGCGCAAGACGCACCGGTCGTCGACGACGGACCCGCTTTCCGCCTGCCCGCGCGCGCGACCTGGCTGATCGGCCTGCTCGGCTTTTGCTCGATGATGGCCGAAGCGAGTATCGCCGACTGGACGACCAAGTACATGCGCGACGTGGTGGGGAGCGCCGGCGCGGTGGCCCCGATGAGCCTGCTCGCGTTTTCGGCGATGATGACGGTGGGGCGGATCTTCGGCGATCGGCTCCGGGACCGTTACGGAGACGAGCGCCTCCTGCGAACGGGGACCGCCCTCGCCCTCGTCGGGTTGGGTTTCGCGGTACTCTACCCGCGGGCTTGGTCCACGATAGCGGGCTCCGCGCTCGTGGGTACGGGGCTCTCGGTAGTCGTGCCCATCGTCTTCAGCCTCTCCGGCAACCTACCCGGCTTCCGACCGAGCGTGGCCCTGGCCATGGTGACCACCATCAGCTACCTCGGCCTCTTCATCGGGCCGGCCGCCATCGGATTCCTCGCGGAAAATTTCGGGCTGCGGGCGGGCTACGGGTTCGTGCTCGCGGTCCTCGGCGTGGGCCTCCTGCTCGCCAACCGCGTGCGGGCGTAGATGTCAGGGCGTTGCACCGTCGTACCCACGGTTACTCCGAGCCCGCGGGGGCGTCGATCGGATTGTCGCGGCCTACGTCATTTGCCCGCCCTACTTCCAACCCCTGGGGCCACCTTTACCCCATGAAGTACGCCGTTAAGATTACCGATCTCGAGACCGTCGACGTGCTTCCCGATTACTGGACGGAGGCCGATTTGCGCGCGCTCCTCGAGGGGCTCGACGTAGACGAAGTCTCGGCCATCCCCGCCGGGGAGCTGCGCGAGTACCTCGCGCTGGCCGTGAGCGACTTCGAGCCCGCCGAGGCCGCGGCGATCGTGCTCACCTACAAGCTGTCCGATGGGTTGACCGAGGGTCAGATCGAGCAGATCTCGCACGACATGCTCGAGGACAAAATCGTGGAAGAGTACCCCGAGATCGCGCTGCACGAGCGCCTCTGGCACGTCAATCAACTCCTGTACAAGGCGTACAACGGCAAGTTTCCGAGCACGAAGGCCAGCGTCATCACGCTTACGCTAAAACCCGTCAGAGAGGCCGCCGACCCCTTCGACGAAGCGGCCGCGCTACAGGTCCTGAGCGCCGGCATGGTGGACCACGCGGTGATGCCGCGCCTGCTCGGAGCGCAGCTCAAGGGCGAGGAGGCGTTTCCGACCGCGGAGCACATCCTCTGGGAGTTCGAGCCCACCGGCGACGGTGGCTACCGCATCGTGACCTCCGATTACTGGTTGAGCGAAGAGGACTTCGGCAACTACGAGTTCGAGGGCGAAGTACACGCCTTCGAGGTCGCGGAGGAAGATTAGTCCCCGTCACCTATCCTCCGGTCGAAAGCGCCTATTCGACCCCGAGGCGGACTTCTATCTCGTACTCCTTGCCTTCGATCACCGCGGTTCCCTCCACGATGATCCAGCCTTCGCTGTGGATCAGCGCGAGGTCGACGGGGTACTCCTTGCCGAAGTCGAGGTAGGCGCCGTGCACGGTGCCGTCGTCGGTGTCCCCGTCGGCGGTACTGATGTGCTCGGCGGCACCGCCCTTCCCGTCGCTGAGGATCCCGGTGGCGTAGAGCGTTGGGGCGACACCGGCGTAGTGGAAGGGAAAGGCGGAATCGCCCGCCATCTGCTCGTACACCTTCGCGTCGCCCTTAACCACGAGCGTCCTGACCAGCTCGCCTTCGAAGTCGGCGGTGGTGCCCTCCCGGTCGACGGCGAACTCGTAGCCGGCTAACATAAAGGAATCGGTGGTGGGGCGGAGGTCTTCGGCGGTGATCGCTTGCGGGTTTGGCGTGGCCATAAGGGGGTGGATAGGTTTAACTCGTTGCCGATCGTAACACCCGCTTGCGGCCTCCGGTGCGTGCAAATCGCGTACGATTGAGGTAAGCATCTACACGACACCTTTACGGAATGCCGCGCATCCCCTCCCGCAAGAAACCCGCTCAACCCGTTTCCGCCGGATTCGCACAGTACCTCCGGGCCTACGGGCGCACGGTAGATCTACCGCTTAGCTACGCTGATTTGGCTCACTACACCTCGTCGGTCCCCCTGCTCGACGCCGGAGGCGAGGATACCCTCTGGGAATCCGTTTACTACGCCGAGAGCGAGCGGCGGGAGTTGAATTTGGGACTGCGCCGCATCTACGCGCAACTCAAGACCGACGGCGACGAGGACGTGCTCGAGCACCTGGAGATCGCGCGGGTCGACTTCTGCACCTTCGGCAACACGATGCCGTTTCGCGTGCGGGTCCGCAACCGGCTCAACGACAATTACGACCACTACTACCTCAAGCGGGCGGACGCGAATCGTCTCTACGGCCTCGAGCTGGAGCACATCCTGAGCCCGAACCGCATCACGTATCTCGTGAAAGCGGGCACGCTCGTGGAGGAGCACATCGCGGGGGTGCCGGGCGACGACTTCATGGCGCACCACCTCAACACCTCGGTCATCAACCAGACGCGGGTGGCCAAGGAGTTCGTGAAGTTCAACGAGCGTTGCTTCGTCCGCTTACTCGGCGACATGCGCTCCTACAACTACGTGGTCGACATCACGCCCGATATCGAGGGCAACCAGTATCGCCTACGCGCGATCGACTTCGACCAGCAGAGCTACGAGGGGCGCAAGAGCTTTTACCTCCCCCAATTCTTCAAGGACAATTTGCCGATCATCAACGTCGGCATGGAGCACATGAACCGCGAATCGGTGGTGCAGTACCAGCTCGAGGAGCGCAGCCTCATCGGCGTCCGCGCTAAAACGATCTCGGACCGGCTCGGCGAACTGATGGACTGCATGCGGGCGGACGATCTCTCGACCCCGGCGAAGGTGCGTGAGTTGGCCGAGCAGCTCAACGAGCACCACGCTACGCGTCGCTTCGATTGGTGCCGGACGATGGGCGAGCTGGTTTCGGTGAATCTGGCGCTGTTGCTGGAGAAAGAGTTCCACGCGAGTGCGGTTTCGCGAATTGTGGGCGAGCGGAAAATTTAAACGGGCAGTATACTTTTTCTGGACGGGTACATTCTTTTTCCTTAAAAAATACCTTTAGCCTCCTATGCCGAACGACGTTGCCGCCCCAGCCCGCCAGATCACCGTTACCCTCCCCGACGGCACCACCAAGCCCTACCCCGCCGGCGCCACCGCCATGCAGGTGGCTACGGATATTTCCGAAGGCCTGGCGCGCAACGTGCTCGCCGCCAAAGTGAACGGCGAGATCGTGGAGGCCGCGCGCCCGATCAATACAGACGCCAAAGTGCAGCTCCTTACCTGGCGCGACGAGGAAGGCAAGGCCACCTTCTGGCACTCCTCGGCACACCTTATGGCCGAGGCGCTCGAAGCCCTTTACCCGGGCGTGAAGCTCGGCATCGGACCGGCCGTGGAGGGCGGCTTCTACTACGACGTCGACTTCGGCGAGGACCGCACCTTTAGCACCGAGGACTTCAAAGCCGTTGAGGACAAGATGCTCGAGCTCGCCCGGCAGAAGAACGACTACGAGCGCCGGGAGGTCAGTAAAGCCGAAGCGGTCGCCTACTTCACGGAGAAAGGCGATGAGTACAAGCTTGAGCTGTTGCAGGACCTCGAAGACGGCACGATCACCTTCTACGAGCAGGGCAACTTCACGGACCTGTGTCGCGGTCCGCACCTCGCCAACACCGCGCCCATCAAGGCCGTGAAGCTCATGAAGGTCGGCGGCGCCTACTGGCGCGGCGACGAGAGCCGCCGCCAGATGACCCGCATCTACGGGGTCACCTTCCCGAAGGCCAAGGAGCTCAAAGCGCACCTGGAGCTGCTCGAACAAGCGAAGTTGCGCGACCACCGCAAGCTCGGTCAGGAGCTGGAGCTCTTCATGTTTTCCGAAAAGGTGGGTGCCGGCCTCCCGATGTGGCTACCGAAGGGAGCGCAGCTGCGCGAGCGACTCGTCAACTACCTCAAGGGTAGGCAGGAGGACCTCGGCTACCAGCAGGTCGTAACCCCGCACATCGGCAAAAAGGAGCTCTACGTCACCAGCGGCCACTACGCCAAGTACGGGGAGGACAGCTTCCAGCCGATCAGGACCCCGCGCGAGAACGAGGAGTTTTTGCTCAAGCCGATGAACTGCCCGCACCACTGCGAGCTGTACAAGTTCCGGCCGCGGAGCTACAAGGAGCTTCCCCTGCGCCTGGCGGAGTTCGGAACCGTGTACCGCTACGAGCAGTCCGGCGAGCTCCACGGCCTGAGTCGCGTCCGCGGCTTCACGCAGGACGACGCGCACATCTTCTGCACGCCCGAGCAAGTGCAGCAGGAGTTCCTCGACGTGGTCCAACTCACCCAGGAGATGCTCAATAAGATTGGCTTCACCGAGGTCACCGCCCAAATTTCCCTGCGCGATCCGGAGAAGCCCGAGAAGTACATCGGGAGCGAAGCCAACTGGGAGATAGCCGAGCAAGCCATCATCGATGCCTGCGCAACGATCGACTTGAACACCGTGACCGAGTTGGGGGAAGCCGCCTTCTACGGTCCGAAGCTCGACTTCATGGTCCGCGACGCCCTCGGCCGCCAGTGGCAGCTCGGCACCGTACAGGTCGACTACAACCTCCCCGAGCGCTTCGAGCTCGAGTACATCGGTTCCGACAACGAGACCCACCGTCCGGTGATGATCCACCGTGCGCCCTTCGGCTCCCTGGAGCGTTTCACGAGCATCCTCATCGAGCACACCGGCGGGCAGTTCCCGCTCTGGTTGGCGCCCGAGCAGTACACCGTCATCCCCGTCAGCGACAAGTTCAACGCTTACGCGAAAACGGTCCAGGCTCAGCTCGCGAAGCACGATATCCGCGGCGACGTGGATGATCGCTCGGAGACGATCGGACGCAAGATCCGGGATGCGGAGCTGCGGCAAGTGCCGTACATGCTGATCGTCGGCGAGACGGAAGCCGCGGCCGGGCAGGTGGGCGTGCGGCGGAAAGGGGAAGGAGATTTGGGCGCGCAGGACGTGGAGGCTTTCGCCAAAACGTTCCTCGAGGAGGCGAACGGGTAGTATTCCGACGGCATGGCGCGCGCCGAGCAGAGCCTAGACTTCTCCCGAGCAGAGTTCCTATTTTGACAAACTATCCTTGCAAATCGTAAGGCCGTCTGTAGAGTTACAAGGATGGATTTCCCAAAAATGCTCGCTAGCAACATAGCCGCTGACCTTGCTGAGTATCCTACCTCTAGTTGAACGAGCTAAGCCCATTTTGCTAATCACGTTGCCGACTATCATTACTACTCGACACCATCTGTCTCGTCGCTTCTACGGGCTAGGGACACCCCCATACTGAGTTGAATAGACGCTAGGTGCCCACCCGCGATGTACGTTTCTCCATCACTATAGGACAGCTCCAACGGCTGCGCGTAAGCATCTCTCGTTCGAAGGTGGGTCACTAAGTCTACAGTGAAGCGTTCACGCCGGAGGCCAAGGCTGGCGGTTGGACCAAGATTAAACGCTACACTTTCATAGCGGGCTGCATCGAAAGGGGGAAACTCTGCGAAGCCTTCTGGGGCAACCTTGTTCCAACTTCCAATTTTGTACTCTACGAAAAATCCGAGCTTACCGACAAACATCCCGCGCTGAAGCCGCAAACTCGGATCGATCCCGACGTAGGTGGTCGTGACTGCCGCACGGTTAAGTTGATCATCAGGTGCCACCTTGATGGCATCTGTTACAAGTTGGAGTCGAGTAGCCACCGCGAGGCCGATGGTACGCTGCGGCCAAGGGTCGAACGTCAAGATCGCTGATCCACTAACCCCCGCAGCTTTGTACGGGTAATCCGTCGCAATCAGGTCTGGCCGCCGAGGCACATCTCGGGAAGTGAGCGATATTTTACTGTAACCAATACCACCCCCCAAAGTCAAATTTACTTGTGCCTCGACCCCCTGTGGTGCAATAAGCACGCAGGCGATAAGGCCAACGAAGGTTAAATCCTGAAAGCGGATTGAGGAAAGTACTTTCATTAAGAGTAGGTATTTGTTGTTTAGTGAAGGATGCTGATACGGAATGAGGCGGTTTGCTGATTCATAAGGTTGTTTACAACCAGCCAGTAGTCAGCGGATGCAAGTGCCGACACATCGATGGTAAAGTCTCCCTCAAACAACCCCTTCAAAGCGGCTCGGCCGTCCGTTGCATGTAATGCATACTGCCACGTTGCCGGACCTTCCCATGTTTCTTTTAAAATTAGTCGATCGCTGACTAAAGTATTCACAGGAGCGAGGCCGACTGAAGATTGTTCTGATTGTTGAGGTTGTGAGGCGGATGTTGTTTGAGGGAGCTGAATGGAGTACACAGTACCTTCACCTGGATAATCCAATACTTGCCGGCCGACAAGTGCACGGCGCTCGAAGATCTCAAAGAAATCAGTCTTAACCATTGTAGGTTCACCACGATCTGAAACCATGAGGAAACTCGTATCTACATTAGAGGGGACAAGCCCATCGGTTCCAAAGTCGATCCACGGGGCAATACCATTACGTGTGAGCGCGACTAAATTATATTCACTTAAATCATTGGGTAGGTTACTTCTCCCGTACCGGAACTCTACATTCCTTGATTCAGGGTATAAGTAGACCTGAACATTTACAAAATAGACTCCGGTATCCGACTGCAAACCATTAAGTGACACTAGCTCTGCAGCTAACCCTGCATTCTGCCACTCGAACTTATGGACAACTTCGCCGCCAACGGTGTCCAAGAGATAATAGATAGGACTCACCCCTTCATTTATGCCGAGGCCAATCCCGCGGTCGCAAAGATCTAAATCTACAGGTGAGAATGTTGCGAATCTACCACTCTCAGAATTATAGAGCGCTACTGCACTACCTGGCAGCAAAGTTGTAGAAAATGTCGCCGAATCTAAAAGGCCGGAATAACTCTTATATGCTGGCTGGAGTTCCACTGCCAGTGGCGTATCGTCGATCCCAGGAACGATCACCAAAGAGGATCGCCTATTTATTGGAGCGTACCAAGTCTTGCCATTCATAAGCTCGGTACCACGATCGCTAATCGTATGATACGCCTCAAACGCGACAGAAACCGATGGAATTTCCAAATCCTGCGCTGATACCCTAAGACACAGCGGTAAGAGTAGACAGGAAAGATTGTAGCGTATCATAAATTTACATGAAAAAACAACGGGCGGCCTCTCTGCCGCCCGTTGACTTTGTTGGGGGTTAAGGGTGGATCAGATATGAAGAGACCCTGTTCCGTAAAAAACCGAGCCTGCCCTCATATACTGCCCACTGCCATCCCCATCCCCGTAGAGTAGCCATGCGCCTACGAAAGAATGAACGGTCGTAAACACTGACAGCCCCAGCAATGTAAAGAGGGTAGTGTGCATCGGCCCTATTATTCCAACCGGGAGGCATGATCCAACCGAAACCTCCTAGAACGACGTTAGCTCCGCTCCCTGGATCGACGTTACGGAATTGTACGGCAGATCCACCGGGGAGCGGTACGATAGACGTAAGACGTAACTCTATCACCCGGCGCCGGCGCAATCGGGCCGTCCGGCGTTGCCACCGATGGATATTTAGATTTTATAATAGCTTGAATATCGTTAAACTGCTTTTGCGTGAATTCATCCTGTGATTCAGGATACTTCGAAGCTGTAGCGACGGCCTCGGCCTCATACTTCTGCATGTAGGCAATATCATTAGTGACCGCGAGTTCTGTTAACAACTTTTCCTCGCTGCTATAGAACTTTAAAGTGACTTGCACTTGATCGCTAACGACTACCGCGTCAGCAATAAGTTGCTGAGTACCACTACGCGATGCTAGTGTACCGGGATTGCCTTGATAGAAAGGTACGCCGTTTGCATCGTTCGAGATTAGGTCTTCCGATACCGGAACATCGTCATACTCGTAGCCTACGATGACCGTTCTCGGTTCAAATTCTACCTCGGAAGAATATCCAGCTGATATGTCGTTAGAGTAAGCCTCATTGGGGCTAATCTCACCATCCAGATCGGCTTTATCGCAGGCCACTATTCCCACAAATGAAGCAGCGATAGTAGTTATCGCAGAAATTCTGCGACTTGGGCCGTAAAGCCTGCTTACGGTAAAATTGTATCTGTACGTCATGGTTGAAACTGATAGTTGGTTGTAACTATCGAGTCAAATATCATTTGCCTTTGCGGATTACACAACAGTGGTGACGATTTTAACAACTTCCAAAAAGGACAAACCGCTAGACATCCCCACTTAAACGCAACAGCCTGAGACACTTACCTTGCGGATAACTACTCCTACAAGCCCATGCTCAAGCCGCTGCTCGACAAACTTACACCCGCCTCCGCGGACCGCCACTTCACCACCGCCAAGAACGCCTTCATCCTCACGCTCGCGCTCTTGCGCGCACGTATCACGTGCCTCAACGCCCTCAAGACCGAGGTCGGAGCCATCACCGGGGCCCACGCCACGCTCCCAGCCTCGCACTACAAACGGCTCGTACGCTTCTTCGACGCCCACGCCGACTCCGATCTCCACGCAGACTTGCTCGCCGCGGCCGTCTCGCTGCTACGCCGCCGCGCTACCCACCTCGTGCTCGACGGGACCTCCTGACACACGCCCGCCGGCCCCATCCACCTCCTCGTGCTCTGCGTCATCTACGACGGGGTCGCCGTCCCCATCCTCTGGCAGGACCTCGCCAAGAAGGGCGCCTCGTCCTTGCCCGAGCGCAAGGCCCTCCTCGACCGCGCCTTGGCTCGCTACGACCTGCGGGGGATGTGCCTGCTAGCCGACTGGGAGTACGTCGGGGTGGCCTGGTTCAACTACCTCCACGCCAACGGTTTAGACTTCTGTATCCGCTCGCGCGACTATGCCTACTTCCGCGACGTCGAGGCCGGCGGCAACCTCCTCCCAGTCTTGTTGGGTCAGGTGGGCTTTCGCCAAAACGGCAAGCGCGGCACCGCGGGTAGCCCAACCCAGATCCTCCTCCGCGTACCCACTGCGTTCGGGTAATACCGCCGCAGCTTCCTCAAGATCCTGAAAGATTAGTGCGTACACCTCTTCGATCGGTGCGCGCGGCCGCTCGTAGTCGTCTGGCCTCAGCGGTGCCGCGGTCAGTACGACCGGCCCGAACCAGCGTACGAGGTTGAAATAGTAATAGGCCCGCAGAAATTTATTCTCCGCCAGCAGTCGATCCCGCAGACTCACGTCCATATCGATATCCGCGATGTTCTGAATAGCGGTATTGGCCCGGTACACCCCACGGTAGTATCCCTGCCACACGGAAGACGGACCGGTGTTCCCGGCGTCGAGGGTAAAGTCATCGATCTCCTGAAGAGAAGTCGCGTCGTTTGGCGTCGACCCCTTATCGGCATCGTCGCTCACGATGTCGGTCATTCCGATATAACTGAACACCGAAACTTGCCACTCGCGCAGCATGGCGTAGGTCGCGTTCGTAGCCTGCACCGCCTGCGCTTCGGTCTGGAAGAACGTATCCGTGGTCGGAGTGACGAGCGGTGTTTGTTCGATGACGTCGGAGCATGCGCCAAGCAGGGTCGCGCTTACACCGAGAAGAAGTCCTTAGGCGAGTTTCATGATCGATTTACTTGAAAGGCTAGGGAAGTGAAAAGACAAAGCCCATAAACGCTAACAGGTCAGCAACCTAGAACCCGAGCTGCACGCCGGCATTCAGGGTACGAGGCACCGGGTACACCCCACGGTCGATCCCACTCGCGAGCACGTCGCCGGAGATCACCTCCGGGGTGTAACCCGTGTAGCTGTCCCAGGTAGCGAGATTGGTCGCGCTCGCGTACACGCGGAGATTCGTGAGGCGAGCCTTCTGCAGCAGGTTTTGCGGAAGCGTGTACCCGAGCGTGAGGTTGCGGAGCCGGAAGTAGTCACCAGACTGGAGGAACCGTTGGGAGACCTCGTAATTGACCCCTCCGTTGGTGACGCGGGGCTCGGAGCCCGAGGTGCCCGGACCGTTCCAACGGTCGAGGTAGACGGATTCGAAGTTGTAGGTATTGAAGCGCGCCATGCGCTTGGCGTTGAGGATCTCGTTGCCGACCTGTCCGTTGAAGTCCACGGAAAAATCGAAGCCCGCGACCGTAAAGCCGAGCGTAGCTCCGTAGATGAAATCGGGGATCGGGCTACCGAGATCGACGCGGTCGTCGTCGGTGATGACGCCGTCGCCGTTGGTATCGGCGAACTTCAGATCGCCCGGTTACTGAACGCCGCGGGTAGCACTGCGCTCTACCTCGGCCTGGTCTTGAAACACGCCGAGCACGTCGTACCCGTAGAACTGATCGACCGAGCTGCCGACTTCGGTGCGCGTAGCCAGTAGCCCGCCGACACCCACGCCGCCTCCGAGCAAAAATTCGCAGCCCTCGCCCAAACCGAGCACCTCATTTTCAACGGTCGAGCCGTTCGCGCTCACGTTGAACGCTACCGGACCCGCCTTATCGCGGTAGCCCACGTCGAATCCGAAGCCGGAATTACGCACGTCGGCTGCGTTCAAGAAGGGCACGCTCTCCACCCCGATGTAGTTGGGCAGCGGCACCTGGAGCAAAATGCCGGTGGTGGTTTTGGAATAATACTCGGCTTCGAGACTGATCCGATCGTCGAGCAGTCCGGCCTCCACGCCGAAGTCTACGCTCTTTACGGACTCCCACCGGAGGTCGGGGTTGGCGAGTGCGACGATACTAGCTCCGTAGACCAGCGCTTCCTAGCGCCCGAACACCGGGTTGAAGTTGGTCGTCACCGTGGGCACACTCGGGTAAAACCCGATCTTGTCGTTGCCCACCGCCCCGTAGCCGGCGCGGAGCTTGAGCCGGTTGAGGGCCGTTCCTCGCGCGAAGAAGGCCTCGCGGTCGATCCGCCAGGCCACCGCGCCACTGGGAAAATACCCGTAGCGGTTATTAGCCCCGAAGCAGCTCGATCTGTCCGCCCGCACGGAGGCCGTCACGATGTAGCGATCGGAGTACGTGTAGTCGACACGTACGAGGTGGATGAGCATGGACCACTCCCCGGCGTTGGAGAAGTGGGTCTGGGAAGTTGGTGGGCGCGATGTCGGTGTTCTGCGCGAGCGCCTCGGTGTTGCCGGGCGACACGATGCCCGGGCCCCAGGCGAGCAGCGGCACGCGCATGGACTCCTCGTAAGCTTGCCGCTTGTCGATGAGGCCGTGCTCCCCGAAGCTGAAGCCGTTGTCGCCCATTTACACGACCACCGTCGGCCGCCCGGCCGCGTTCTCCGTTTTTGCGAAAGCGAGCACGACCCCTACGCTCTGGTCGAGGGCGCGGAGGGTCTCGGGGTAGGCGATGTAGAAGCTGTCGAAGCGGATCTGACCGTTGTACATGTAGTCGACACCGTGCCAGGAGTAGCGCTGCGCCTTGACCCAGTCGGGCACGAGGGCGTAGTCGTAGCCCACGGCCCGCGCGGCCTCGCGGTGTTTGGGGTCGTCGGGCGGACAGGTAATCGGCTCCTCCCCGCCATTGGCCGTGCGCGTCTACAGCAAGTCCCGCTCGCTCGGCGGCCACATGGTGGGCGGATAGCTGATCGGTAAACCGGCGTAGCTGCCGAGGTGCCGTTGCGCGGGATTAAACTCGGCGTGGACGGCTTTGTGACTCAGGTACAAAAAGTACGAGCTATCGCCTTTCGTTCTGGCCCAATCGAGGCTGAGGCGGGTCAGTAAGTCGGTCGTGTACGTAGTGTCCGAGTACTTCTTGCGCTCGCCGTCGGCGTTGAGTGTGGGCGCGTAGTAGTCGCCCTGACCGCGGAAGCTTACCCAGTGGTCGAAGCCCGGGCGCGCCTCATCGCCCGAATCGCCCATGTGCCACTTCCCGAGGGGGGCGGTTTGGTAGCCGGCCCCCTGCAGCTCGCTGGGGAAGAAGCGCAGGCTCGGGTCGCTCGGCGATTGGTTGTCGACCACTTCGTGCTCGTGGGCGTACTGGCCGGTCAGGATGGTTGCGCGACTCGGGGCGCAGAGCGAGGTGCTCACGAAGGGGTTCGCGAAGTGTCGACCGTCGCGTGCCATCTCGTCCAGAGCGGGAATCTGGAGTCCGGCAAACCTCCCCGTGAACCCCATCGCGTCGTAGCGATGGTCGTCGGAGAGAATGAAGATGAGGTTGGGACGCCGCTCACTTTGCTGCGTGGGCTGTTGGGCCGCCGCTTTCGCGAAAACGAGCAGCAGAAGGATCGAGAGCGCCAAGCGGGACATCCGCGGCGAGGTGGACGATCGCTCGGAGACGATCGGGTGCAAGATCCGGGACGCGGAGTTGCGGCAAGTGCCGTACATGCTGATCGTCGGCGAGACGGAAGCCGCGGTCGGGCAGGTGGGCGTGCGGCGGAAAGGGGAAGGCGATCTGGGGGCGCAGGACGTGGAGGCTTTCGCGAAAACCTTCCTCGCCGAGGCTAACGGGGAGTGACCCCTCGGGGTGGGGCGCGCCGGTTCGCGACCGGCTTACGGGTACGGGTACGGGTACGGGTAGATTGTCGGCTGATCTCGATCGACACACGCAGGATCAGCGATCGGCTCAATTCAAATAAGCCCGAATCCGATCGATCATCGCCCCAGGTGGGATTCGCGTATCCCCGTACTTGGTCACGACGCCGAGGAAGTCCCGAATCAACCCCTCCCGAAACCCCAGCTTCAGGCCGTAGTGGTAGATCGTAGCCTCTTCCTCCTCGCTCACCGTCCCATCCGATTGCATCAAGAACGTGAGGTAATACAGGATCGTCATTCGATCCTGCTCGGATTTGGGGTAGGCGCTTACCTCCTCCCGTTTTAGCGCAAGCTCCTCGTCGACGGCCTCCGCGGCGAGCCCGTGTTGCTTGCCCAATTGAACGATGAAGGCGTACTCCGCTCCGCTTAGCTCCCCGTCCGAAAGCGACATAGAACGCATGATCTGTACGAGTTGTAGGGACTGCTGACTGGGGTTCAGGTGATTCCATTCCATGCGGTGGCTAAGCTAGAAGGCGGGCGGAGACCGAGTCGGAAACTATCTCCTTTTTGTCCGCGATCCGCCGTACGGGTGCACGGGGTTCCCGAATCCCGCAACTGGGCGCTACGAAGTTGCGAAACCTGCCTGGGGGTCGGGCGCCTAACCCCTCGACCTTGGGGTACAAGACAAATCCAAACCTATGCGCTCGCTCCTTGGTAACCCCCCGGCAGCTTTTCGACCCGGCACCACTTACACGTTAGCGGAGACGCATACCGGGAAGATTGGAGAACTCATTTTTGCTACTCCTCCAGGCCAGATTACTGACGCTCGACCGCACTCACTTCCGCGTCGCCCAACTCCGTTGCCCCGTACCCCAGGATCCACTCCTGCAGGTTGATCTCGGCGTCGAGGTCGAGCTTCTTGCGCAGCCGGTAGCGTTTGTTTTCGACGCCGCGTACCGAGATGTGCAGCAAGGGCGCAATCTCCTTGCTCGAGAGGTCCATCCGGAGTAGGGCCGCGAGCCGAAGGTCCCCCGGCGTTAGTTCGGGGTGCTCCTGCCGGAGCTTGTGCACGAAGCCGGCGTGCACCGCGTCGAAGTGTTCCTCGAAAAACGCCCACTCGCGCTCGTCTTCGACCTGACCGTTGACGAGGCGCGCTAACGTCTGCCGGATCCGGCCCGAATCCCCCGACTTCGACAACGGTTGCAAGGCCTCGCGGACGCGGAGTAGGAAATCGTTTTGCCGCGCGAGCGCGAGCGTAGAGCGGGCCAGTTCACGCGTGCGGTGCTCGGCGACCTCGGTCTGTAATTCGGCGGCCCGGCGCTGCACCTCGACCTCCCGCTTGGAGAACGCTACCTCGGCCTCGAGTGCCTCGGTCCGCGCGGTGAGCCGTTGCGCCTGCAGCTCCCGCTCGCGCTCCACGTCGGCGGCGCGCCGCTGGGCCTTCAAGCGCGCGTTGTAATAGCTCCTTACCGCAAAGACCGCCCCGAGCAGCAACAAGACGGCCGTGAGGTAGGCCCAGCTCGTTTCGTACCAGTGCTCCGGGACGGTCCACGATACCGTACCCTGCTGCCCGTCGGAACTCTCGAAATCGAGGAAGTAACAACCGGTCGGCAGCAGGGGGAAGGCGTAGCTCGCTACCGTAGACCAATTGGAGAAAGTGGTGTCCGTGCCTCCGAGGCGGACCCTCCACAGTGGGGTGCGCTGGAAGCTCGCCAGGGCGAGGTCGACCTGCGCACTCCTCCCCTCCTGCCGCACGTCGGCGACCGGCGTTGGTTTGTAGCCGCTCGCCTCCCGGCGGCGAAACGCCTCGGCGTCCAGCAGGGCCAGCCCCCGGGTATCGGCGATGCCCAAGTACCGATCGTCGAGCCAGGCGGCGGCCGGGTACTCGAGGTTCGGGCGCGCGGCCAGCTCGAAGGAGGGCTGTGCGTCGGCGCCGGAGAAGACCCGTACCCGATCCGAACGCACGTAAATCGTGAACTCGTCGACGCTTTGCACCGGGCGACCGCGTTCGAACTCTTCCGGCGGAAGCCGCATCAACTCCCCCGAGGGCGCGACCGACCAGGCTCCGGCACTCGTGTACCAGCAGAGCTTCCCCGGCCACTCACCCAGCAACCGCCCCGGCACGCCGTCGTTGGTCCCGATGTCGCTGAGCGCCAGGATGGTTTGATCCGCGCTGACGCTGTACTCGTACCGGAAGAGGCCTTCGAGGGGATGGACCACGAGTAACGTGCCGTTCGCGAGAGCGACGACCTGGCTGGCCGGACCTTCGTAACCGGCGACTCGGCCGTGCGATGTCCACCCCCCAGCCGGGTCCAGCTCGAAGAACTCCAAGCCCGTGTAAGTTGCCGCAACGGCGAGGTTGTTCTGATCGGGCAATTCCATCCAGTCCCAGCCGCCGGGCTGGTCGCCGATCTCTCGGAGCTGCCCGCGGCCGTCGAGGAACGACGTACCCCCGTTATGCCCGACGATCACGCCGCCGTGACTCGGGTGCAGGTGCCACACTTGGCCAGCCAGAGCGTCGATCCGGCGCGTGCCCTCGTCGGTTGCCCGGTACAGGCCCTGGTTGGTCCCCAGCAAAAGTCCGTTTCCGCTTTCGAGCACGGAGTACACCGCCCCGAGCTCCCCGAAGGCGAGTTTGGCCGGGGAGCTCAGCCCGATCAAGGCCACGCCATTGTCGAGACCGACCCACAGGTCGCCGGCTAGATCTTGGTAGAGCGAGAGCACCGTGGCGTCTCCGAGTTGCGTAGTGCCGAAGTGCGCTTTCACCGCGCCGAGCTCGTCGATGAGGTAGAGGCCGTCGTTGATCGTACCGAGCGCGAAGGTCCCGTCTCGCAAGCCGATCAGGGCGTTCGGTTCGGCGCTGGCGTACGCTTCGTTTGCCGCTACCCGTCGGACGCCATCGGGGTCCAGCCGGTACAGTCCAACCTTCGTCGCCACGAGCAGGGAGCTGTCCGCGGCGCGCACCATGCCGACCACCGGTTCGTCGGGGGGTACGTTGGGCGTTGGTAGCGCCCGCCATCCGGCGCTCCCGCCGACGTACAGGCCGCTGTCGATCACCGGCAGGAGCAAAGTCGGGCCATCCGCCACGGCGAACAGGATGTTACCGGGCAGGGGCAGCTCCCTCGTCACCCCACCCGTGTCGAGCGTGGCCATACGCGAGAAAGTCTGCCACACCGTGGTCCCGGGTTCCGTGGGGTGAGCGATAGCGCCCCACCACTCCTCGCGCTCTCCGGGCGGTGGGTCGAGGGCCTCCGCGGCGGGAGCGGACCAACTGAGCGGCTGCAGGGGCCACCGGTACCAGGCGTTGTACGCCCCGGCCAGCCAACTGCTGTCCGGCCGTCGGTAGACGACGGAGCGCAGCGGGTGCCCCTGGGGCGAGGGCAGCAGCTGCCACCGCGTGCCGTCGAATAGCGAGAGTCCGGCCCCGTTCGCGATGGCCACGGTACCGTTGGCGGCCTGCGCGATGTCCCAGGCCTGCCGCTGCGCGCCGTGCTCGGTGAGGTCGAAGCGCCGCACGGGGTAGCTCCCGAGCTCGTCCGCCAGCTCCGCCTGCCCGCTCGCGCTAAGACAGCAAAAGCCCATGCAGAGCAGCACGAGCACGAGTTTGGAGATAGACAAGACCAGGGGGGGGCGGATGGGGTTTGGCCACAGGGAGTGCAACCTGAACGATTGCACTCCCCCGCGCGGCGACGGTTTTGGCCCCGTTTGATGCGGGCCGTATGAGTGGAGCTTACTCGTATTTTAGTGCGCGCGTTCGGCCTGGATGAGGAAGTAAGCGCCCACCGCGATGGCGAGTACGGACATAACGCCTATGGCGATGAACAGACCGTCGACAGGCATGCTGTCGAGCAGAAGCTGCAGAGCACCGTACGCGAGGGTAATGGCGCCGGCGAAGGCGAGCAGCATCCCGATGGCAGGTTTGGTGTACATGGCTGAGCTTGTTTGGGGAATGAAGAAGTGAATTTATGCTAAAGTAAGGGATATGTCACCATACATCCTAATGTATACTAGTTGGCAGGTACGGGGATTGTACACGCTTTCGGCGTTAACACGTGCAAAAGTCCTGTATACCATCCCCGGAGGCGGGTAACTACCTACGCCGATGTCCCGTACCACATCGCATCCTCCCCTCCCCGGCCCCGCCGGAGAATTACGCTCGCCTTACCTCCAGCCCCAACACCCGCATGGGATTTTTCAGCTTCTTCACCCAGGAACTCGCCATCGACCTGGGTACCGCCAACACCCTCATCATCCAGGACGGTAAGATCGTTATAGATGAGCCGAGCATCGTGGCCATCGACCGGCGCACCGGTCAGACCATCGCCGTCGGACACCGTGCCATGCAGATGCACGAGAAAACCCACGAGAACATCAAAACCATTCGCCCCCTCAAGGATGGGGTGATCGCCGACTTTCAAGCGGCGGAGAACATGATCGAGGGGCTGATCAACATGATCGGTCGCCGCCGCCGCCTGTTCTCCCATATGAAGATGGTCATCTGCATCCCTTCGGGCATCACGGAGGTGGAGAAGCGCGCCGTTTTCGAGAGCGCGGACCACGTCGACGCGAAGGAGACTTACCTGATTCACGAGCCCATGGCCGCCGCCCTCGGCATCGGCCTCGACGTGGAGGAGCCGATCGGCAACATGATCATCGACATCGGGGGGGGCACCACCGAGATCGCCGTGATCGCCCTGAGCGGTATCGTGGCCGATCAGTCGATCCGCATCGCCGGCGACGAGTTCACGAGCGACATCATGTCGTACATGAAGCGCCAACACAACATCCTCATCGGCGAGCGCACCGCCGAGCAGATCAAGCTCAAGGTGGGCTCCGCGCTCCCGGAGCTCGAAGACCCGCCGGAGGATTACGCGGTGAACGGGCGCGATCTGATGTCGGGCATCCCCAAGCAGATCACGGTCAACTACCAGGAGATCGCGAGCTCACTCGACAAGAGCGTCTCCAAGGTCGAGGACGCGGTGATGAAGGCCCTCGAAACTACGCCGCCCGAGCTCGCGAGCGACATCTACCGGACCGGACTCTACCTCACCGGCGGTGGCGCGCTGCTCCGCGGACTCGACAAGCGCCTCTCCAAGAAAACGAAGCTCCCGGTGCACGTGACCGAGGATCCGCTCCGCGCCGTGGTGCGGGGTACCGGGCTCGCGCTCAAGAACATCGGGCAGTACTCGTTTCTGATTCCTCGGCGGTCGGTTTAGGCATTGGTCGTTTGGAAGAGTCACGGCTAAAGCCGCGGCTCTGAGGCGGGCGGACCTTCGGCCCGCTGGATCGTAGTGATGCGTAGGTGCGAGCCGGATTGTGTTTTAGGCCACAAGAGCGGTCGGCCTCTGGTGGAATGGATTTCCGCGCGAATAGCGGCGGGGCCCTAGCGCCCTCGGTAGCTTTCGCTAAAACTGGTTCCTTTTGCCGTCAATCGGTAGCGTTGAAGACGGCTCGTGGGCTTATTGGGAATGGTATACTGGATCAGGTTGTCTGCCAGCGCCGGATTGATGTACAGCGTCCGGAAGCTTCGCTTGTCGACGAGCCCTAGGTTGGTCTGGAGCTCATCGCGAGAGAAATCTTTCGATGCGTTGGGCCAGGATTCCAAAAGCGCCTTCACCTGTGGAGTGACTGGGGGGGTGACTGGGGGGGTGACTGGGGGGGGTGACCTGTACCCCCTCCGCCCCAGTCGGCAACAGCTCGAACTCCACCCACACCCCCGTAGCCTCAACCGTAATGACCGGCGACTTGGCGCCGGCGGCAATGCACGCGTCCTTGATCCGCTGGATGCCACGGCCCCAGGCCTCGATTTGACCGGAGCGGAAGAAGGTCCTGGCTATGTCTGCGTTGTGCGGGACGGAAGCGTGCTTATCGAGCAGCCGTTTCAAGTCCCAGGTAGGCGGCAGCTGTCCCGGATTCCAGATCAGGAGTCGATCCGGATAAACGGAAATCTGGATGGTGTTGTAGGAGCTGTAGTCCTTATGCACGATGGCGTTCGCGAGCGCCTCCCGCAAGGCTGGCTCCGGCACCTGCAGAGTCTCAACACGCTGCATGCCTTCGTACGAGATAACACGCTTGAGGTACTTGGTATCGAGACGCTCGACGATCGCGTCGATTTGCATTACGAGTGGTCCGTGGATCTCGTCCTGGTAGCGCAAGTCGGCATCGGTGTTGAAGAAGCCGATCTTCGCCCAGGCGTTCGTGACGAAGCGTTCGGGTTCGGGATGGAAGAGCAACACGGCTGCCCGCTTGAGGTAGTCGCCCGAAGTGAGCTGGAGACGCTCTAGCAGCTCGGCGTCACTCTCCTCGGCAACGCTCTCCGGGACGCGCTTGCTGTGAATAGCCTTACGTCGGAAGATGCGCAGGGCCTCCGCATCCAGGTCTTCAATACGCACGCCGGGAGTCGGTACCCCGTCCCAGGTCAAGCCGTGCTTCCGCAACAGGAAGGCATCGAGCGCCGCACCACGTAGTTGTTGCTTGGTACTCCCGCTACGGACGTGGTACTCGCCACGATAGCTCACAGGGTTAGGCACCGCCTCCACGACGATCTCTATCCACTGCTGGTCGCCTTCGGCGTGCAGGTTAACCGGCACCACGAGTCCAAGCAAGTTGCGAATCTTGTTGGGGAGCTCTTCGAGCAGACGGCGGGCGTTGGCGAGGTGCTTGACGCGGCCGTCATCGTCCTTCCCGATCATCAGACGTCCGCCCTCCGCGTTGGCGAAGGCGGAGACCCACTTGAGGTGCTCGTCGCGCCACGACTCCTTCCACTCGATGTTTAGAGATTCTTGCACGGAGTTGGGAGGGAGTGGGATTAATGTGGCTAATGTACGGGAAGGGGCTTTCGCCAAAACTCGTCAATGCGCTCAAGTCGTATTTGCCGGTTGTCGGCAGGGAGTGGTCGCCACGTGCAACCGTTTGGATCGCTCCACGGGTGGCTACCATTGACTGAGCAGTACTAGCAAGACGTCAAAGGCGTCGTCAAAGTCCGCTACCCGCGCGGTTACCGCAAGCCTTTACCCATTCTGCCATATCGTCGTTCGATAGTTAGTAGCTAGAGGATCAGCCGATCGGGCGCGTGCTGGCCATGCGAAGCTTCGTCGTGCGTTTTGGCGAAAGCCCCGTGAACCTCGTGCGTTTCCCTGAGTAGACATAGGACACTATACGTATCGCCGAACTACTTGGGCGGGATACCCCGAGCGCCGATTGGATGTAGTACTCGGCAAGTCGTGCAGTCGTTTAGCAGAGTGCTTCACGCCTGGGCAAGGGGCAACGCCGACAGTGTTTGTGGGGATGAAGGATGAGGTGACGCAGCACACGTCACTTCTTGGACGATAGCATCTACCAAATGGGACTTCATTCTTTGGTCTACAGCAGATCAGCTTGGCTTAGTAGGCCGTGGCGCCTAACGAGTTTCAATATCGCGGCACTCTGTTGCTGCATCGCGGCTAACGCCTACTTTCAAGTGTTCTGCCGACCGACGCCCTGGGCGACCATCGTGCTGGCGATTTGCTTTACGTCCGCCGCGCTCTCGTCAGTGTTGCAGCGCTACGATCGGTGGCTCCCGTTGCTACAGTTCGTTAACGGAGTGGCCCTCCTGGTCTTTCTGTACTGCATGATTTTTCTAGAGTTCCTCATGGTGGCGGGAATCGTGTTAATCATATTGTTCGGGATTGGACTATTGGCCTATGTACCGATGATATTCGTGGGCCAACTGCTCTACTGTGGACTGTGGCGCCCGGCGCGATTAGGTACGCGGCGGTACTTCGTAGTGGGTATCACTGTTGGACTCATAGCTTGTGCAGGTGCCGCCCTCAGCTATGAAAAGGCCCTTCGGGATATCGAAGACTTCAAAGCGAGCGGGTACACCGAGCTGCGCCGGACTTTCATGACCGAGAAGATCCTGGGCCTAGGCATCCGTTACCATGCAGAACTATGCCTCTACGACGGCTGGCGACCGCCCCTCCATGAGCCCCTCGTCAACATTGGGTACTGGCTCCACGGGAAAGAAGACCCTTTGGACGTAGACTTGGCACACCGCGTTCGGTTGCACCGGCGGTTCTTCTCTGAGGTTCCCAGAAGGCTAGATTGTGCATGTGCACGGGAGTATGGGGAACGGTACACGCGGGACGTGCGGGGGTGGAGAAGGGAGACTTACCAAACAAAATCCGCTACTCGCGCCCAGCCCCCTCTCCTATCGGGGGGAAGAGCTGCACGGTCGGACGAGCACCCTGAGGTCTAAGGTAGGTCTCATCGGACTGAACGCGCTCCAAACGCGCGGCAACCGTACTTTCGTAATTATGACTTCCGAGCCAACGATCACTCACTTCGAGGATCTCGATCTCTCACGCCGCTACACCTACGCCGAGTACCTGACTTGGCGATTCCAGGAGCGCGTAGAGCTCCTACGTGGATGGGTGACGAAGATGAGTCCGGCGCCGAGCCTGTACCACCAGACGGTGGCGAGCAATCTGTACCTGCTTATCGCACCGCATGTCCAGCGTCCGTGCAAGTTCTTTTTCGCACCGTTCGACGTACGGCTGCAACGAACGAGCGGTCACGAGTCCGTCGTTCAACCCGACCTGTGTGTGATCTGCGACCCCGGGAAGCTTACCGAACGAGGCTGCGACGGCGCACCGGATTGGATTATCGAAATTCTCTCTCCCGGTAATTCCAAGCGTGAGATGCGTGATAAGTACGCGCTGTACGAAGAGTCGGGGGTAACCGAATACTGGGTCGTCGACCCACTCCATTACTCCGTCGAGCGCTATTTGCTCACGGACGGTTCCTACGTCCGACACGCCCCGCATTTTATTGACGATGAGGAGATTGCCGCCCTAAGTCTACCCGAAATCATCATGAGCGGAGAGGCAGTGTTCGAGCGGTAGATGTACCTCATGGCGAGTGTGGGTGGCTGGCTGGCCAAAAAGAACGTGGTACCGGTGGGAAAGGCGAAGGAATACGGACTGCTTCACGAAAAGCCCAACCTTCCATCGAGTCGTGGGCATCGACCTAAAATAAAGCGTTCCACGTCTGATACTTCGGAACACGCGAGCAGAGTCCCTCGTCCGAGCATCGGTCTGTGAACATTCTACGGCATTGCTATTAAATAATCTCTAGCAGGTTTTATCAAACCGTAAATAATTAGAGCTGGTCCAATCCCAAAAGACGCCGCACCATCAGCACTAATTATCCCTTTACACCGCCTTAACCCTACTCCAGCAGCTTCGCAACCAAATCAACCAACCGCGATCCTGCTATGCCAAAATCTGTACTCCTCCGACCAATCAAGACCACGCCCGCACTCGCGCTCGCCCTCTCGGCCGCGGCAGTCGCGCTGGTTCCGACCGCGCTAACCGCGCAAACGCTCTTCGACGAGACGATCGAGCTGCCGGCCGACTTCACCCCCCTCGAGGTGGTAATGCCGCCGAGCCCCCTCACCACGCAAGTACTCTACGTCGGCGGCGTGGACATCGTGCAGGCACCCGCTACCTACGGCAACCCGCAGGGACCGGCCGTCGGCAAGGAGTGGAACGACTTCATCGGCATCACGCCCGACACCACCGGGGAGTCGCTCGGGTGGATCTCGATCAACCACGAGATGATCTACCACAGTGACCTCCTCGGCGACGGGGGCGGCATGACGGTATTTCGCGTGAAGCGCGCCGCCGACGGCACGCTCGAAACCATGGAGCAAACCCTCGAAGACGGGCGGACCGGCGAGTTTTTCGGCGTCGACTTCGTGAATACCGTCGGCGAGACCGGCATGAACTGCGGCGGGATCGTGAGCGGTGTCGACGGACGTATCTGGTCGGCCGAAGAGTGGTTCCGCACGTCGAACGAGTCGATCAACTCGGGTAACTTCTCCGACTCCTTCGAGCCGGATGCCGCCTACCCCAAAGCGCCCGGCTCACCGACCAACCAGGGCGTGCGCGATACGGCCGACTGGACGATCTCGTCCGACATCCCCGGCTGGGATGGCCTGACCCTCGAGAAGTACCAGAACTTCAATTACATGGTGGAGATCGACCCGCGTCAGGCGAAGGCCATCCGCAAGCAGTACAACTGGGGGCGCCAGCCCTTCGAAGGTGGCGCGGTCGAGGCCTCCAACGAAGTCGTCTACCTCGGTCCCGACAATACCCCCGGCTTCTTCGGCAAGTTCGTCGCGAAAACGCCCGGCGACTTCACCGAGGGAACCCTGTTCGCCTACAAGCACGACGCCGAAGGCTACAACTGGGTCCCGATCTACGGGCAGGAAGATCTGCTCGACCACCCCGCCGCCGCCGCCCGCAAGGGCGCCACGATGTTCGACCGCATCGAGTGGGTCACCATCGATCCGGCAACCAACGACGTGTACTTCACCGAGACCGGTCGCGATAATCCCGGTCGCGGATTCGCGTACGGCGAAAGCCTCGGGGGCGTGCACGACCCCTACCACCTCGCCGAAGCCGCGGAGCAAGGCGTCGACGGACCGAACTCGGACGATTACACCGACTACTACGGACGCATCTGGAAGTACGACCCCGTACTCGACACGGCCACGGTCCTCATCGAGGGCGGCCCGGGGAGCATGGATTCCTCGGCGACCTACCCCGAGAAATTCCTCTCCAACCCCGACGGCCTCGTGCTCATGCACATCGACGGCAAGCCCTTTCTCGTGATCCAGGAAGACCTCAACGGTACCTCCCAGGGACGCGTCCCCGACGGCGTCACCAACCGAACCTGCGAGGTCTACTTGCTCGACCTCGCCATCGAGCGCCCGAGCGTCGACGACCTCATCCGCCTCACCGCCGTACCCGCCGGCGCCGAGGTAACCGGAGGCCAGCCGACCCCCGACGGCAAGTCGCTGCTGCTCAACGTACAGCACCCCCGCGCCACCAATCCCTTCCCCTACAACCACTCGCTCACCTTCGCCATCCACGGCTTCGACAAGGTGACGTACGCGGACATGTCGGACGAGGGCGCGCCCCGAGCCCGCCGCCTGGCTCCGACCTCCGTCAAGGGCGACGACGCCTTCAATGTGTACCCGAACCCGACTACCCGTACGGTGAGCTTCAACAAGCCGCAGGACGTGGCCGTGTACGATGCGGCGACCGGCCGGCGCGTACTCGAGCGCCGGGACGCCGATCGCCTGGATGTTAGCGGCCTATCCGCCGGGATGTACCTCGTCCGGAATGGCGAGGGCGAGACGCTACGCCTCGTCGTCGAGTAAGCCGACACCTTGCCCTTTATTCGCCCACCGGCAGTCCGTCTACACAGATGGCTGCCGGTGGGCTTTTTTGAATCCGGAAAGCACCCTCATGCGCACCCTCCTCCTTTCCACTTCGCTACTCGCGCTCGGCCTACTCGCCATCCGCAGCTCGGCGCCCGGCACCGATCTCCCCCTTTTCGCACAGCCCGGCCAACAGGGTGCGGCCCGTGCGCTCCGCCCCGAGCTCGCTCGCGTCAGGCTCGAGGTAGATGATGCCCTCCGGGCCTTCGAGGAGCACACCGCCGCTTACGCTAAAACCGCCCGTACGGCACCGACGGCCGGCGCGCTCCGCGACGCGCACCGCACCGCGCGCCGCGCCTTCAAACGGGTAGAATGGCTCCTCGCCCACCTCGACGAAGAAGGGGTAAAGCGCGGGATCAACGGCGCTCCCCTACCGAGCGTCGAACAGCGCGTACCCGAGGTCCGGATTCTCGAACCGATGGGCTTCCAGCGGCTCGAGGAGCTCGTTTACGAAGAACCGCTGGACGCGGCGGAGGTCGGTCGACTCACCCGCGCGCTCGCCCGCGACGCGGATCGACAGATCCGCGCGGCCCGCTCGCGCACCCTCACCACCGGACTCGTACTCGACGCGGCGCGCTACGGCGTGATCCGGGTGGCCACCCTGGGCATCACCGGCTTCGACGCACCGGCCTCCGGGGAGGCCGTAACCGAGAGCGCCGTGGCGCTCGCAGCGATTCGGCGGGCCGTGCGCGTGTACGGGCGGGAGGCAGCCGCGGCACCGGCACTCGGCGACCGGATCGACCGAACTTTCGCGCGCGGCGTGGAGACCCTGCGTGCGGCACCCTCCTTCGCCGAGTTCGACCGGATCGAGTTCCTGCGCGACGTGGTCGATCCGCTCTACGCCGACTTACCCCGTCTGCGCGAGGCGATCCTGGGCGAATCGGGTCGGGAGCCGCGCGAGCATACCGCGCACAATCCACTGAGTACGTCACTGTTTGCCGACGATTTCCTCGACGAAGCCTACTTCGCGGGACAGCCGGCGGAGGACAGCCTGTTTTCGCGAAAGCGGGACCTCGGCGAGCGACTCTTCTTCGAAACGAAGCTCTCGGCTTCCGGGACGCTGGCCTGTGCGAGCTGCCACGAGCCGGACCGCGCCTTCACCGACGGTCGGAAGTACAGTCCGGGCAAAGACGGACACCTCACCAAGCGCAACACCCCCACCCTGCTCGGCGCCGTGTTCGCGGAGCGTTACTTCGGCGATCTGCGCGAGTCGCGGCTCGCCGGTCAAATCCGGCAGGTGATGCTCGACGAGCACGAGTTCGCCAACGACTTCGTAACCCTGGTGGCCCGCATCTCGGCGGAGCCCGCGTACGCGGACGCCTTCGACAGCGCTTACGCGGACCTGGAACCGCGCTACCGCATTTCCACGCACTCGCTCGCCGACGCGCTGGCCAGCTACGTGCGCACCTTACACAGTAACTCCTCCCCGGTCGACGCCTACCTCCGCGGCGAAACCGACGAGCTGGCCGCCAGCGTGCGGCGTGGGGCCAACCTATTCATGGGCGAAGCAGCCTGCGGTACCTGCCACTTCGCGCCCACTTTCGCCGGATTGGTCCCACCCTACTTTCGGGAGAGCGAGTCGGAAGTGTTGGGCACCCCCGCGCGGTGGCCGGTGGTCGATACCGCCGAGCTGCACCACGATGCGGGGCGCTACGCCTCCGGGCGCCCGGAGGATACCGCGCCCTTCTACACCTTCAGCTTCAAGACCCCGACCGTTCGGAACGTGGCGTCCACCGCACCTTACATGCACCACGGGGCCTTCGCGACGCTAGACGACGTGGTGGATTTCTACGACGCGGGCGGCGGCACGGGCATCGGTCTCGACGTGCCTTACCAAACGCTGCCCCCGGACAGCTTACACCTGGACGCCCAACAGCGGTCGGACCTGGTCGCCTTCATGGAGGCGCTCTCCGACCGGGCGATTCAGTAGGGGTAGATGCTCGGGAGCGAGCTGCCGGACCGCGGTGCGCATGGCGGCGAGTGACGTTTTGCGGAAGCGGGCCTGCTGTTTGCGAAAAATAGGCTCAAAGAGGCGAACGAGCCAGTTGCTTGGCCGACTCATAACGCGGAGGCGGTAGTACACCCGGCCCGCCTCGTCGCGCGCGACGCTGAAGAGCTCCTCGCCCTGCGCGGCGTGGCCGGCGAGGGTCCCGTAGGCGAAACCGTAGACGTCCGGCTCGTCCACGGTGTAAACGACGCGCGTTGGCGAGGTGACGTAGAAGCCGAAAACGCGGGCCACGACCGCGGTCTGCACACCCTCCGCTACCGCAGGTTTCGGAGACACGTCGGCCCAGTCGCTCGGGAACATCCGCCAACCGGCGATGGCCCGTTTGGCCGCCCGCCAGTCGGCTTCCCCCTGCCCGATTTGCGCGCGCTGCTCGTCGTGCGCGTAGCCGAGCGGCATCCGCTGCCAGCGCGTACCCCCGCGCTCCCAGTAGCTGAGGGGAAGGCCGCGGAGCCCGCTCAGGATCGCGCGAACGGCGGAAGCGCTGGGTTTGCGGAGGGTGATACGCATACCTTCAGAAACGCCGGCACATACAGGTAGTTTCAATAATTATTGAAAGTTTAGAAACCGCAGGTGCTCGCGCGAGATCAACGTCGCCGTGTTTGCTTAGCGGTCATGATCCTCTACAAATCCAACGACAGCTGGCTGGGCGACATCGCGCACCTCTACCGCTCCTACACCATGCGGCGTATTGTGCGGTGGACCGCCGTCGTCGGGGTGTACTGCGCGGTGTTAGTCTGGCTGCTGCAAAACTTCGAAATCATGGGTGCGGCCCAGCTCGACACCACGGTGTACACCCTACTCGGCCTGGTGCTCTCGATCCTGCTGGTGTTCCGCACCAACACCGCCTACGACCGGTGGTGGGAGGGCCGCAAGCAGTGGGGCGCGCTCGTGAATAACTGCCGCAATTTGGCCATCTACGTACACGCGTCCTTCCCGGCGGACGATGTGGAGGTTCGGCGGTTTTGCGGCAAGCAGATCGCCAACTTTTGCCTGGCCCTAGCCGAGCACCTGCGCGACGGCGTCGACCCGGAGAAGCTCATCTACCTCTCGCCGGAGGAGCGCGAGCGCTTCGGGGCGGCGAACCACGTACCCAACCTGATCGCCCGGCGACTCTACGACCGCTTCGCCGACGCGCACCGGCGGGGCAGCATCTCGAATGCCGACTTCATCAACCTCGGTCCGCTGCACAAATCGTTGCTCGACATCCTGGGTGCCTGCGAGCGGATCAAGAAGACGCCGATCCCGTTTAGTTACGCGACCTACCTCAAGATATTCATCACGCTCTACGTACTCATCCTGCCGTTCGCGCTGACGGCGGCCTTCGGTTGGGTTACCGTCCTCGTGAGCATGTTCATCACCTTCGCCCTGCTCGGCGTGGAGCTGCTCGGCGAGGAGATCGAGGACCCCTTCGGGCTCGACTGCAACGACCTGCCCACCGGGGACATCGCGCACACGATTAAGCTCAACGTGTTCGAGATCCTCGAAGATCGGTACACGATCGAGCCCGAGGAGCGGGAGCTGTACGAGAAGGTGTTTTAGCGTGTGCTCTAGTAGGATCCTCTACCGGCGCTCGGCCACGCGTGCCTCCTCGTCGATCATGTCGTCGAGGATACGCACGGTTTCGTAGAGCTGGAGGTCTTTCTTCACGCGGTCGATGAAATCTTGGTTGCGGTCGAGCTTGCCCTCGTCGGCGTTCGCGAGTCCGACCTTGTCGAGGCGCAAGTTATCGGCCGAAAGATCCTCGATGGGTTGGAAGAGTTCCTTGAAGGCCTTCGACTCCTCGCTGCGGATCACCTGGTCGGCCATGTACCGCTTGAGTTGCAGCGACACCACCGTCTCGTCGCGGTCGGCGCGCAGCTCCTTGGCGTAGGTATCGATGGCCTGGAAGGCGGAATCCTGCTGGGTGCGCGCCATGCTGTGGTCGCGTACGTTGGTGAGGTTGGCTACGTAGCTGGGCACTGGGGTAAAGCGGGCGGGCTTGATCTTGTCCCACTGCAGCGGATAATCGCTCTCTCGCTCGCCGGTCTCGAGGTATGCGTAGCTGTCGGGCAAAATGATGTCCGGCGTTACGCCCTCGAGCTGGGTGGAGCCACCGTTGACGCGGTAGAACTTCTGGGTCGTGACCTTGAGGTTGCCGAGGGGCTTGACCTCGCGGGCGCCCTGCACGGCGAGATCGAGGTCGATGAAGCGCTGCACGGTGCCCTTGCCGAAGGTTTTGGTACCGACGACCACGGCGCGACCGTAGTCCTGCACGGCGGCCGCGAGGATCTCGGAGGCGCTGGCGGAGAATTCGTTGACCATAACCACGAGCGGGCCGTCGTACTGCACGCGGCCGTCTTCGTCTTCGAGGACTTCCGGGCTGCGATCGCGGGACTTCACCTGCACGACGGGGCCCTTGTCGATGAAAAGGCCGGTCATGTCGACCACGTCGCGCAGACTGCCCCCGCCGTTGTTGCGGAGGTCGAGGATCACGCCGCTCACGTTTTCGGCTTTGAGCTTCTCGAGCTCCACGGCCACGTCGCGGGAGCAGCTGCGGCCCTCGTCGTCCTGGAAATCGGCGTAAAAGCGCGGCAGGCGGATGTAGCCCACCTTATCCCCCTCCTCGGTGTCGAGGATGAGCGACTTAGCGAAGCCCTCCTCGAGCACCACGACGTCGCGTAGAATGGCGACATCGGCGATGGTACCGTCGACTTGTTTTACCGTGAGTGTGACCGTGGTACCCTTCGGGCCGCGGATGAGGCTGACGACCTCGTTGATGTTCATGCCGGCGATGTCGACGGGCTCCTCGTCTTCCTGGGCGACCTTCATGATGACGTCCTTCTCGTCGAGCTCCTTGCCCTTCCAGGCCGGTCCGCCGACGACGATGTCGGTCACTTTCGTGAAATCGCCGTCCGTTTGGAGGCGCGCGCCAATGCCCTCGAGGCGACCGGACATCGAGATGTCGAAGTTCTCCTTGTCGACCGGGGCGAAGTAGCCGGTGTGCGGGTCGTAGATCGCGGTGATCGCGTTGAGGTAATCGCTGAGGCGGTCGCTGCGCTTGAGCTTCGCCATGCGCACGTACCAGTCGTCGAAGCTCTTGAGCACCGCGGCGCGGGAGTCGGCCTCGAGCTCCTCGATGGTTTTGCCGGCGACGCTGTCGAGCTCCTCCTCGATCTCCTCCTCGATGGCGGCCTCGTCGACGTCCATGTCGAAGTTGTCTTCCGGGGTGCGGTCGACCCCGGCGGCGCTGGCGGTGTCGGCCTGCTCCTCGGCCTGCTGGGCTTCGATCTTGTCGTTGAGCCGCGTCATGGTCTCCCACTTGAGGGCCTGGCGCCAGCTCTCGCGGAGGGCTTCTTCGTTGGCGGGGAAGGGTTTTTTAGAACCGTCGAGCTCGGCGGATTCGTCGAGCTCGAAGTCGAAAGGCTCGGCGAGGACCTCGCGGTAGATCTCCTGCGAGCGGGCCATGGCGAGGGCGAAGCGCCCCTCGACGAGGTCGAAGAAGGCGAGGTCGGCCGACTCGAGCTCATCGTCGAGCAGCCGCTCGTGTTGGGTGAAGAGCGTGATGTCTTCCTGGGTGAAGAAGCGCCGGGAAGCGTCTATGTTGTCGAGGTAGAGGCGGAAGAGTCGCTCGGAGAACTCGTCGTCGAGGTCGACCGGCTCGTAGTGGAGTCCGTTGAGCGCGTTGACCGTCGTCGAAACGATGGCGCGCTCCTTCTCGGGCGTATCGGGGGCGGGATAGAAGGCGACTGCGGAGAGGAGCCCGGTAGCGAGCGAGGCAGTGAGCAGGAGAAGTTTCAAGCGCGGAAGGTTTCGTGGCCGCAGAACGGGTCGGCGTGTACACTAAGTATACCGAAAGCGCGCCACAAATGTTGGGGATCGCACTTCGAGTACGATAGATCTCTACGGTTAGTAGACCAAACGAAAGGACCGACGGTGCCAGGGCGTGGGGCCGAATTGCGTGAGGGCGCGCTGGTGCGGCGGCGTGGGGTAGCCCTTGTTGGAGTCCCAGGCGTAGCCGGGGTGCTCGACGGCGAGTTCGCGCATGAGGGCGTCGCGGTGGGTTTTGGCGAGGATACTGGCCGCGGCGATGGCCTGGAAGCGGGTGTCGCCCTTGACGAGGCAGGTGTGCTCGAGGTCGGGGTGGGTACGGAAGTAATGGCCGTCGACGAGGAGGTGGGGCGGATCGGGTTTTAGCGCAAGCGACCCCGTGCGGGCGAGTTGCGCCTGTACCTCGGCGATGGCACGGTGCATGGCCGTCATGGTGGCCTGCAGCACGTTTTCGTGGTCGATCTCCTCGGGCGAGGCGGAGGCGACGGCCCAGGCGAGGGCGTGTTCCTCGATCCACTGCCGTAAAACGGCGCGGCGGGCGGGCCGGATCTGCTTGGAGTCGTTGAGGTCGGTGGGTGAGCGCTTGCCGGGGCGCAGGATGGCGGCGGCGGCGAAAACGGGTCCGGCGAGGCTGCCGCGCCCGGCCTCGTCGAGTCCGATCTCGAGTCGCCCGGGGCGGAGTTGGCGGCGGGGGGGCATGGGGTGGGTTCGGGGGCGAACTTAAGGTCTTTAGCGAAAGAGCTATCAAGTCCAACTAACCTGAAGGACGTCGCACCGATCTAGCGGGACAGCGGCAAAACTATTAGTAGTTCATATTTATAAGAACTAAGTGAACCGTAGGTCTTACCTTCACTCTCTCTGTAGACCGCGTCATACCACCGGGAGCCCCCCCATGGCGTCCACCAATCCGAATCAACCGACAGTAGCGCATGCAGTACCTCTTCGAAGATTACCCCAACAGCACCTGGATCGCGCTCGTGGTGCTCGTGGGTGGGGTGATCTACTTCGGACTTCGCAAATCGCTGCACTTGATAGGCGCAAAACTGCAGGCGCGCGGTCACGCCAGCGCGCATACCGTAGGCATCCTACGCCGGGTACTGCTCGGCTTTTGGTTGCTGATTCTGGTGGTTCTGATCAGCTACGGGGTCATCGACAAAGCGCACTACGACACACTTAATACCAACCTGCAGCGCATCGTGTGGTGCGGGGTCGTGGCCGTCACCGCCATCGTCGTCTCGGCGATCACGCAGCACTTTATCGCGGCGCGGATCGCGGGGGCAACCGTAGAGGGTCCGGAGGGCGCCGTTGAGCCCGGCGACGCCACCACCCTTCGCTTCCTGAGTTACCTCGCCAACTTCATAATCTACGGCCTCGGGATAGCCCTGGCCGCGGCGGCCTTCCCGGCACTGCGCACGATGGCCCAAACCGCGCTCGCCGGAGCCGGCGTACTCGCGCTCGTCATCGGCGTGGCCTCCCAGGAGGGCATCGCCAACATCGTGAGCGGGATGCTGATCGTGGCGTTCCGACCTTTCCGCGTGGGCGATGTTATCAAGATCGACGCGAGCGCGATGGGGCGGGTCGAGGATATCACCCTCCGCCACACCGTGATCAAGAACTTCCAGAACCAACGCGTCGTGGTCCCGAACGCGAACATCAACAAAGCGGACGTGACCAACTACCACCTCACCGACCGGCGGGTCTGCGAGTGGATCGAAGTCGGTATCGCCTACGACGCGGATCTGCCGCTGGCAATTTCTATTCTCGAAGAGCTGGCCAACGCTCACCCCTACTCGATCGAAGAACCAACCCGCTTCAACCGCGTGCCCGGCACCTCGAAGGCCGTGGCCCGGGTGATGGACCTCGGCGACAACGCCATCGAGCTGCGCGCGAGCGTGTGGGCGAGCAACTTCCAGCTCGGCTTCGTGATGAAGCACGACCTCCTGCGCGAGATCAAGCTCCGCTTCGACCAGGAGGGTATCGGCATCCCCTTCCCGCAGCGCACCCTCTCCCTAACCGCCGAAACCCAAGAACTCCTCACAAAACTCATCCCCCAGCCCCATGGTACAGGATCCACAAGACCAGGAGAGCCAGACTCCGACCACGCCGACTCTCGAACAGCAGACCTTCGAAGCGCAAACGGCCACGTTCACGCCTGAGAAATTGCTGCGCGTCGAGGAGATGGGTCAGCTTTTCGAGCGCTCCGGGCTCACGCCGATGGCCGGGCGGGTCTTCGCGCTACTCATGCTCGCGGAGCCGCCTTACCTCGAATTCTTCGCAATTCAGAATGCCTTGCAAGCGAGCAAAAGCGCGGTGTCTAATGCTATATCGATGCTGCACCAGCAGCGGGGCTTGGTTAGCTACCGGACCTTCCCGGGTGACCGCAAGCGCTACTTCTACGTCGACTTCGACAGTTTGATGAAAGACACCCGAAAACAAATCGCCGCTACCTCACAAACCAAGCAGCTCTTCGAGCAAATCCTCAAGCTGCGCACCGGCGATCAGGACGAGGCGTTCGACGCGAAGCTCCAGACCATGGTCGATTTCTTCGAGCACCTCGATGAGGGGTTGCTCGAGGTGATGTCCGCCTGGGATAACGAGCAGCGAGCGAAGTAGACTCTCCCTGGTTTGCCGACGGGCTCACGGCTATTGCTTACAGCCTTCGCCCGACGTAGACCGCGATCGATCGCCCAGCGGATCGGGCGGGGCTCTCCTGATTGCTTCGGAGGACGTGATCGATCGAGTTGGAGACTGAGGTAAGTTGAATCTCTACTCCCTGGGCACGACGGATCTAAACGGTCGGCAAGCCAGCATTGAGCTGTGGGCTATCGAGGGGCTACTGTGATTCGAAATTCAGAACGGGAGGGGCAAGTAAGGAGAGCCGTAGCGGAAATAAGTGTTTTGTTCTTTAGTTAGTGAACTAAAAGAATTTCGACTACCTTTACGTGGTATTACTGCTCGACTTCACATGCCTCACGCTATTTCCTCGCGTTTCTCACTCTCGTTCCTACTCGCGTTGCCGGTCCTTACGTTAGGACTGCGCGCCCAGACGAGTGAGCTTCCCGCCCTCCGCGTTGCGGTGCTGTCCGACGCCGCCGCGCCGACCAGCAATTCGCTCGACTCGCTCATCGTCGGTGAGTTGAACGCACTACTCGATTCCCGCTTCGAGCTCGATCTGGCCGTGAGCTACACCGCGCAGGAGGCCGAGCGCGTGGTCGCCGCAGCCGAGCGTGCTTACGCCGCCAGCGATATCGTGGTGGCGAGCGGACTCGTGACCAGTCGGCACCTGTTACAGCTCACGGAGCACGCAAAACCGAGCATCGCGGCGGTGGTCATCGACGGACTGTTGCCGACCGGACGCGACACGACCCAGCCCGGCAGCGGCATCCGCAACCTCACCTGGGTCGAGAGTCCTTTCGACATCGAACGGGATCTGCGCACGCTCGCCGAGATCGAGCCCTACGAACGGCTGGCGATACTGATCAGCCCCGAGCTCGCCACTTCCGAGGCTACCCTCAACACGTTTTTGCGAAAGCATACCGTTGGCGCGTATTCGCTCATCACCGCGGGTGAGGATGCGCAGGCTACGCTTGCCGCGCTGCCAGAGGGTACCGATGCGGTGTACGCCCTGCCCGCCGGCGCCGACGTGTCGGTGGAAACTACCGGAGAGCTGTACGCTGGGCTAGCCGCCAGTGGACTGCCCGTATTTGCGCTCGTGGACCAGCCCGACCTGCAGCTGGGTGCATACGCCGCCTATGCAGCCAGCGACGACATCGCGAAGTTGCCCCGCCGCGTCGCGCTCGACGTGCTCAAGCTAACCGACGGCCGCGATGCCGCCGAGTTGCCGACGGCCCTCACGAAGTCCGTATCCCAGCTGATCATCAATATGGAGACGGTGCGGCGTACGGGTATCTACCCCAACTTCGAGCTGCTGGCGGGCGCGGCCGTGCTGAATGCGAACGCGATTCCCGACGCGGATACCCTCACCCTGGAGGCCGCCATCCTCGAAGGCCTGGCCAGTAACCTCAACCTGAAGGCGGCGGGCTACGACGTAGTCCTCGCCGGTGCCGATGCAGGTCTGGCCAAGGCACAGTTGTACCCGCAGGCCAACGTGGGTTCGTCGTTTACGATGATCGACCCACAAACCGCCGCCTCGTCCTTCGGCCAGCAGGGGCTGTACAACTGGACGGGTCAGGCCACCGCAACGCAGGTCGTGCTGTCCGAGCCCGCCTTCGCCGCGGTCACGATTCAGCGACTACTCGTTGCGGCGCAACGGGCCTCGCTCGCCAGCTCGAGCCTCGACCTCGTCTTGGAGATCACCGACGCTTACCTCGGCATGCTTCAGGCCCGCGCGCAGGCCGATTTGCGCGGCGAAAACCTCGCGCAGACTCGCACCAACTACGCCTTCGCCAAGTCGAAAGCCACCGTGGGCGAGAGTGGCCAGACCGACGTGTACCGTTGGGAGAGCGAGCTCGCCCTCGGCCGCATCCAGGTCAACGACGCCCTCGCCCAGTTCGAGGCAACGCGCTACAACGTCAACCAGCTGCTCAACCGCGACATCGAGCGGGAGTACCTGCTGCCCGAGAGCATGGGCGCCGACTCGCTCGCCACGCTGGTCGCGGCCACGGTGCTCCCGCTGGTCGTGAATGCCGACGACCTCCAAACACTCGGCGATTTCCTCGTCGAGGAAGCCCTCGCAGCCCTGCCCACCCTGCAGCAGCTCGACCTCAGCATCCAAGCCAGCGAACGCCAGGCGCTTTCGCGAAAACGCGCCAATTTCATTCCGCAGCTCAACCTGCGCGGTCAGTACGACTACAACATCGGCAACTACAAAACCACGGCGCTCCCGCCGGAGCTCGGAGACTTCGGTCTCGGCGGCGCCAACCCTTCGCGCTGGAACGTCGGGCTGAGCCTCAGCTTCCCCATCCTCACCGGTGGCGCGCGCCGCCTCGAGACCCAGCGCGCGGAAGTGCAGGTTCTCCAGGCACGTACCCAGCGCGGGGCCGCGGAGAACCAGCTCGAAACACGCCTTCGCTCCGAGCTCGCCAACTCGGTGGCCGCCTACCGCAACGTAGCCCAGGCCGGCCAGGCCGCCCGCAGCGCCCGCGCCAACTACGAGATCGTCCAGGATCTCTACCGACAGGGCATCGGCAACGTGACCTCCCTGGTCGACGCCCAGAACGTGGCGCTCCAGTCGGAGATCAACGCCCGCACCATCTCCTACCAGTTCGTGGCCGATTTCGTCGGACTCCAGCGCGCCACCGGCTCCTACCAGTTTCTCTCTAGCGCGCAGGAACAGCGGGACTTCGTGGACCGCTTCCAAACTTTTCAAGTCAACCGCTAGGTACCGTCGCTCCCGACTGCCGCACCTACCTCAAGTCCGCATCTACCGCTCATGAATGCATTCCTCCTCCACGCCGGTGGCCTCGCCACGGCCCTCCTCCTGCTGCTCACTCTACCGAGCTGTGGCGGCGGCGAAACGGCGCTCACCGAACCGCCCGTCCGACCGATTCGCTACGCGACCATCGAGTCCAGTGACGGAGTCGAGAAGCAGTCCTACACCGGAGTTGTCAACGCCGGCGAGCAGGCGAACCTGAGTTTTCGCGTAAGCGGAACCCTGCGGCAGGTGAAGGTGAAGCTCGGCGACCGGGTCAACCGCGGACAGCTGATCGCCTCGATTGATCCGGCCGACTTCGACGTGCAGGCCCGGCAGGCCTCCGCGCAGGCCGAGGGCTCGACGGCCCAAGTGGCGAATGCGGAGACGCAGCTCATCGCAACCCGCGCTACGTACCGACGCATCGAGAGACTCTACGAGAACAACAGCTTGAGCCTGAGCGAATTCGAACAGGCCCGCAGTCAGTTCGAAGCCGCGCAGAGCTCGCTCGCCGCCGCGAAAGCGCAGGCGTCCGCTTCCGCAGAACAGGTGGCCGCCGCCCGCAATCAGGTGAGCTACACGCAGTTGGTCGCCCCCTTCGACGGGGTGATCACCCAGCTGATGGCCGAGGGCAACGAGTACTTCGCGAGCGGTAAATCCGTCGCCGTGCTCTCCTCGGCGGGGCACCCGGAGGTACGCGTGTCGGTACCCGAAGGCCTGATCGGCAGCATCGCCCCCGGCGACAGTGTGGACGTGCGACTCTCTGCGCTCTCGCAAATGCGGCTGCGCGGCAGCGTGTCGGAAGTCGCCTTCGCCTCCGGCGATTCGCCGAGCTACCCGGTGGTCGTGCAGATCGCCGATGCGCCCGCGACGCTGCGGCCGGGCATGGCGGCGAGCGTGGGCTTTAGCATCACCGAAGGAGAAGCGCGTGAGCGCACCCTAATCGCTCCGGTCGAAGCCGTCGCCGAGGGCGCGAACGGTCACTACGTGTTCGTGCTCGCGCGCAACGATTCGACCGGCGCCGCCACCTACGCCGTTCAGCGTCGATCGATTGAGATCGGGAAACTCTACGACGAGGGTTTCGAGATCGCCGACGGCCTCACCGCCGGAGAATACGTCGCTACCGCCGGCCTCGGCAACCTGCTCGACGGCATGCCCGTCCGGCTGCTCGGAGGCGACGCTGCCGCACCGAGCGCAGTCGCGAAATCAGAGTAGTCCCGGCCTTCAACCCTTAACAACCGTCCGCTCATGAACATCACCAAACTCGCCCTCGACAACTCCCGCGTCACGTACATGCTCGTGGCCATGGTCGTGATCCTCGGCCTCACCGGGTACAGCAGCCTCTCGCGCAACGCCATGCCGCCCTTCACGATTCGGGTGGCGAGCATCGTGACGGCCTTCCCCGGCGCCTCACCGGAGCGGGTCGAGGAGCTCGTCTCGGAGCGCATGGAGCGCATCGCCCAGGAGCTGCCCGAGATGAAATCGGTGACGAGTCAGAGTCGGACCGGACTGTCGGTGGTGAGCGTCGAGCTCGACGCCTCGGTATCGAAGGCCGAGATGCAGCCCGTCTGGGATAAGCTCCGCCGCAAGATCGACGAGGTGCGCCCTACCCTGCCGGAGGGCGTGGCCTCGGTCACGCTCAAAGACGACGGACTCGGCGTGGTGTACGGCATCCAGCTCGGCCTGAGCGGTGCCGACTACACCTTCGCCCAGCTCGAGGACGTTGCCAAGGACCTGCGCGACGAGCTCGTGAAGCTCTACGACGCCTCCGAGGTCGAGGTGATGGGCTTGCGCCAGGAGCAGATCTACGTCGAGTTCGACAACGCCCTCATCGCCCGCTACGGCCTCTCGGCGAGTACGCTCCAGCAGCGCATTGCGGCCACGAACATCGTGTTCCCCGGCGGCGACGTGACCCTCGGCGACGAGCGGATCGTGCTGGAGCCAACCGGTAACTTCGAGAGCGTCGACGACCTAGGCGCAGTGATTATCTCCCTCGGGGAGGGCAACACCGCCAAGCTCTCCGAGATCGCCAAGATTACGCGCGGCTACAAGACGCCCGCCGAGCGCATGGTCCGCGTCGGTGGCGAGCGCGGCCTGGTGCTCGGCATCGCGGTGAAGGAGGGGGCCAACCTCATTCAACTCGGCGAGGAGGTCGACGAACGCCTCGCCGTGTACAATACCACGCTACCCGTGGGCATGTCCATCGAGCGCATCGCCTCCCAGGATGGTTACGTGCAGGCCTCGGTCAACAGCTTCGTGAGCAACGTGCTGCAATCGGTCGGCATCGTGCTGGCGGTCATGTTCCTGTTCCTCGGCTGGCGCACGGGTCTGGTTGTGGCGAGCCTCATCCCGCTCGCCATCGTGGCCACGCTCATGCTCATGAACGTATTCGACGTGGGCCTCAATCAGGTTACCCTCGCCGCCCTCATCATGGCCCTCGGTCTGTTGGTCGACAACGCCATCGTCGTCTCCGAGGCCATGGTCGTCAACATGGAAAACGGGGAGTCCCCGCGCGAGGCCGCGGTTTCGGCCACCGGGGAGCTCATCGTGCCGCTGCTCATCTCCTCGCTCACTACCTCGGCCGCCTTTTTGGCCTTCTTCCTCGCCGAGAACACGATGGGCGAAATGATGGGACCGCTTTTCGTGGTCATTTCGTTTGCCCTGCTCAGCTCCTGGGTGCTCGCCATGACGGTGGTCGCGATGCTCGGCGCTTCGCTCATTCGCGTGAAGCAAAAGGCGGCTTCCGCCAAAACAGAAGGTACCGAAACGGCCGAGGACGAGCAGAAGGGCGACATCTTCGAGCGCTTCAGCGAGGACTACGGTCGCTTGATCTACTGGAGCCTCAAGCGCCCCTGGCTCATCATCGGGCTGATCGTGGTCGCTTCCTTCGGATCGCTGTCGATGTTTGGCTTGCTGCCCAACATCTTCTTTCCCGACTCCGACCGCAACATGATCACCATGGACGTCGACCTGCCCCTCGGCTCCAAGATCGAGGCGACCAACGAGGCGGTGGCGAGCATCGAGGCGTTTATTCGGGATAGTCTGCAGGTGGCACCCGCGGAGGGCGACGAAGAGTTCGCCGCCGAAGGTATCGTCGACTTCACGAGCTTCGTGGGCGAAGGTCCGGCCTCCTACGACCTCGGCTACCAGCCCGGTGAGGCCAACTCCGGGTACGCCCACCTGCTCATCAACACCACGAGCTTCGAGGCCAACAACCGGGTGATCGCCACGCTCGAAGACTACGGCTTCCGCAACTTCCCCCTGGCCGATATCAGCGTGAAGGCGCTCGCCGGCGCGGGCGGTGGCGGCGATCTGTCGGTGCGCGTGCAAGGTCCGGACGCCGACGCGCTCTTCGAGATCGGCGAGCAACTCAAATCCACCATCAACACCTCGGGTCTCGCCACCAACATCACCGACAACTGGGGCCAGAAGCAAAAGAAGGTCGTGGTCGACGTCGATCAGGACCGCGCCGACCGGGCGGGCGTGACCAACCAAGATATCGCCGTGAGCCTGCGCACCGCCCTGAGCGGGTACACGGCCGGCAGTTTTCGCGAAGACGACGAAACCATCCCGATCGTGATGCGCGGCGACAACGCCGAGAACGTGCGCGTGCAGGACCTGGAGAGCGTCAACGTGTTCTCGCAGGGCCAGGGCACGAGCGTGGCGCTCCAGGAGGTGGCCGACGTGCGGGTGGAGTGGCAGTACGCCAACATCGCGCGACGTGACCTGAACCGGACCCTCAGCGTGAGCGCCAACGCCCGCGACGGGGTGACGGCAACCGAGCTCACGCAGCAACTCACCCCCCAGCTCGAGGCCCTGGCCGCAGCCTGGCCGGTGGGCTACAGCTACGAGCTCGGCGGCGAGGCCGAGGCCAGTGCGGAGGCCATGGGGGCGGTCGGCGCCAAGTTGCCGCTAGCCGGCTTCATCATCGTGTTGCTGCTCATTATTCAGTTCAATAGCTTCCGTAAGATGCTCATCATCCTGCTCACGATTCCGCTCGGCATCATCGGCGTAATTATCGGGCTGGTGCTGTTCCGCAGCTACTTCGGCTTCATGGCCTTCCTCGGGGTGATCTCGCTGGCGGGTATTTTGATCAACAACGCCATCGTGCTCGTCGACCGCATCGAGATCGAGGAGCGCGCCGGCAAGACGGAGTTCCGCGCGATCGTCGATGCCGCTAAGCAGCGCTTCCGCCCGATCTTGCTTACCACCTTCACGACCACGCTCGGCCTCATACCCCTTTACCTCGGGGGCGGACTGATGTGGGAGCCGATGGCGGTGTCGATTATGATGGGTTTGCTGTTCTCGACGGTGATTACGCTCGTGTTCGTGCCGGTGCTTTACAAATTGCTCTTCGGAATTAGGGAGCGGGATGCGGGGGCGCAAAGCGAGACGGTGGCGGTGGTTACATCGAGTTGGGATGCTGGTAGTGCACAAGGTGGTTTGGCGCCGGCTTAAACGCTTAACCTGCTAGGGTCCTGGCGAACATCGAATATTTCAAACACTACCACGCTTGTGGGCTCGATGCGGTACAAGACCTTGTAAGTTTTTGAAACGACGGGGAAACGATATTCACGACCGAGAATATCGAGCTCGGTTTGCTTTGGCCCTAGCATTGGGTGCTCGCCAAGCTTTCTCAGGTTCTTTACAACATTGTGAACAGTGGTTCTTCCCTTCTTGGAGTTTCCGCGGGACTTGAAGTAGGCGTCAATATCGTGGAGTCGACGCTCAGCGAGCGCGGTTAGCCGGATAGGCAGCTTCATTCACCGAAGGATTGCCATACCTCCTCCAAGTCGCGAACCCTACCGGCCGCGAGATCAGCCTCGGACTCCTCCAGTCTTGCGCGTAGCTCATCCATTGTCATTGGCTTGAGTGAGGCTTCAGGCCCCGTGGCTTGGGTTTGCTTCATAAACTCAGCAATCCGACTGATGATGTGTACGTCTTGAGTCTGGACGAGCCATTCGATGAGGCGAAGCTTTTCGGCCTGGAGATTCATGAGTGAGCTTTCGAGGTTAGCCACCAAGTTACTGGCTTCTGAACTACTGTTAGCTACAGCTGACAAGTCAATGGCTATCTGATATTCGTCTGTTCCACTGACGCGCTTCCTGCGGAGGATCAATTATCGCGCTGCTATCTTCTAAGAGGCTCCGCCCCCGCCCTAGCTTACCGCCAATGCGGGTCCGCTACATCGTTTCGCTCCTCACCCTCGGCGCCCTCGCCTACCTGCTGTTTTGGCCGACAGGCCTCACTTTCGAATCCTTCGAGGTACCCGAGGCCCCGCTAGCCGAGGGCGTGCTGCTGCAAAACACGTTGTTGGATTCCGTACGCGAGTTGGCAACCGCCGGGGACGGTCCGGAAGACGTCGCGATCGCGGCCGACGGCTCCCTGTACACCGGCACGGCGGACGGCCACGTGCTCGTGCTCGAGCCCGGCGCCAAGGACTGGCGCCCTATTACCGTCACGTACGGCCGCCCCCTCGGCCTCGCCTTCGACCCGACCGGCCGCTGGCTCTACGTCGCCGACGGGGAGCGGGGGCTGATGAAAACCGACCGCGAGGGTCACCTCGAACGCCTCGTCGACACCTTCGACGGCGAAGACCTCGGCCTGGTCGACGACCTTACCGTAGCCGACGACGGCACCGTGTACCTCACGAGCGCGACGCGCGACTGGGGACTCGACGGTACCTACGGCGCCACGCTCGAGCACCACGGAACGGGGCGCGTGTTCCGCTACCGCCCCCGAACGAAGCGCCTCGAGCTGCTGCTCGATACGCTCGACTTCCCGAACGGACTGGCCGTGACCCCGAGTGGGGACGCGCTTCTTATTGCGGAGACGCTGACGTACCGGGTGCTGCGCTATCAGCTTACCGGCCCGGACAGCGGCGAGGTGAGTGTATTCGCCGACAACCTACCCGGCTTTCCGGATGGACTGAATTACGATGAGCGTGGGCAGCTGTGGGTAAGTCTCCCCTACCCGCGCGAGGGCCTTTTGGATGCGCTCGGACCGTATCCGTTTTGGCGGGAGGTGATCTACCGGACGCCGAGTCAGTTTCAGCCCCAGGGGGAAAGGAAGGGCTACGTACTCGCACTCGACGCGGAGGGGCGGGTGGTGGAGACGCTCCAGGGGGAGCGCTTTGCGGGCGTTACGAACGCCGTTTGGCGGGGCGATACGGTGTACTTGGGGAGCTTGGAGGAGCGGAGCTTGGGGCGTTGGGTGCGGTAGCGATTAATGCTACAGCACAATTCATGCGTCGCAGCGCTAACGGTAAGCGTCCTTCCGGTGAGCGACCGACAGCACCTCCACTACGATCTCGGTGTCGTTGATGGTGTACAGAATTCTGTAGTTCCCCCGGCGGATTCGCCACGCGTTTTGGTAACCTTTTAACTTCTTACAGCCTGTAGGGCGTGGGTCTTCGGCGAGGCGTGCGATCGATTTGAAGAGCTTGTTGGCCTCGGCAGCCGGAAGCCGCTTCAGCTCTTTGCTGGCGGCTTTTCCGAGCAGAACCGTATAGCGCCTCAAGCCTTCTCCGGCTCGTTCCAGTTTGCTTCCAACTTGCCAGCCGCGATAAGATCGGCAGCAACTTCTTCGAGCGGTACTTTTTCGTCGTTTCGACGCGCATCGACGACGAGGCCATCTAAAAAATCTTGGAGTTCTTCGCCGTACTTCTCGAGATCGATCTGAACGAAACGACGCTCGTTGTTCTCGTCCGTCAAATAGAGGATGCCTTCCATAAATATACTTTTCGGTTTACCAAAATTAACGCTTTCCAGCTTGCCGCGATTAAGTCCAAATCGACGGCCTCTAAAGCTTAATAAAAATCCCCCTACCGTAAAGCCAGTGCGCCGGCAACCAACACACCAGCACGAAACTCACCGCAAACGCCAGCGAAGCCAACTCCGGCACCGGGATCAACGCAAACACGTGTTCGTATACCCACTCGAATAGAGATACGTGCTCCCCCGCCCCGTTCGTCCACGAGAACAGGGTGGAGGACGCCGAGGCGAGCACGCCCGACAGCGCGTAGATCGCCAGCGGATTGGAGCCGAACTCCACGAACGGTTTCGCCCACGCGTTGTGGCCCCGCACGTCGAGCAACTCCATGCACACCCCGAGTGCGCAGGCCGCGATGCCCGAGGTGTAGCAGGCGTAGCTGCTGGTCCAAAGGGGTTTGTTGATGGGGAAGACGAGGTCCCAGGCGAGACCGATGACGATTAAGGCGAGGCCGTAGAGCAACAGGCGTTTCACGAGGGCGCCGCGCTCGGGGGTGCGTTGTACGAGGAGGCCGGCCCACGCACCGAACAGCGCGGTGCAGCCCGTGGGGAGGAAGCCGATTAGGCCCTCCGGGTCGAAAGGGACCCCGAAGCCACCGTACATGTGGGATTCGCCCACGGTGCCGAGGTCGACGGCGCGCTTGAGGTTATCGGCGAGGGCGTAGGGGTCAGCGCCGCCACCGAAGTAGAGCAGCGCCCAGTAGGCCGCGAGCGTGGCGCCGGCGGCGGGGAGCCAGCGGCGGGGCGGGAGCAGGACGCAGATCGTCGCGGCGAAGCCGTAGGCGAGGGCAATGCGCTGGAGTACGCCGTGTATGCGTAAATCGCCGATGGAGGTAGTGTAGAAGGGAAACCAGTTGAGCGCCAAGCCCACCAAAAAGATGAGGGCGACGCGGCGGTAGATTTTCGCGAGCGCCGGGCCGACGCGGCGCGGCAGCCCATCCACGGTCGGCTCCCCCGCCCAGCCAAAGCGCGACAGCGACAGCGTGATCGACACCCCCACGATGAACACGAAGGTGGGAAACACCAAGTCCGTGAGCGTGCACCCGTGCCAAGCTGAGTGCTTAAAGGGCGCGTAAATGTGCTCCCACGTTCCGGGATTATTCACCAAAATCATGAGCGCGATCGTAAGCCCACGCAGTACGTCCAGACTGATCAAACGCTGTCTCGCGGGGGCTTCCTTCACCCGGGAAAGCTAAGCCATCTCACTACTCCACCAGCGCCACCACGCGGCGGTTGAGCGCCCGCCCCTCACCCGAGTCGTTCTCGGCCACCGGCTCGGACATGCCCCTACCTTCGGAACTGAGTCGCACCGGTTCCACGCCGCGCGCCTGGAGGTAGGCCACCACCCGCGCCGCGCGGCGGCGCGACAGATCGTCGTTGTAGGCCGGGTCGCCCTCGGCGTCGGTATGGCCGATGATGCGCACGTTGCGCCCCGCGGCGGCCCGCATCAACGCCGCTAGCTTATCGAGCTCGACGAAGGAGCGCGGTTCCAGCTCATCGGAGTCACGGTCGAAGTACACGTGTTCGAGCGTCAACGAAGTGCCGCGCCGCAGGGATTTTCGCGCGAGGTCGCCTTCGGCCGGTTCTACCGCGAGGATCGGATCCACCTTCGTCAAGCTCGCGTCGTCCAGGTAGTAGTAGGCGAAGGGCAGCTCGGGCACCATCGTCGCCTCCCCCGTTACGGTGTGCGCGTCGTCGGCGAAATTGCCGAGCACGATGTAGTGCTCGTCACCGGTGGCGACGAACTCCCGGCTCAGCTCGATCCACTCCCCCGCCGTCTGGCGCACGCCCCCGAACGCCACCTCCGGGGCGAGGTCGAGGGGCCGCTCGTCCGCGTAGCCGAGCGCCCGCTCGGTGAAGGCGGCGGCGAGCTGATCGACGTGCAATCCGCCGTCGAGGGTCGCCACCCACACCGAGAAGCGGTAACGCTGTCCGGCTACCAGGGGCTCGATGAGTTGGGTTTGCACGTACTCGCGGCAGTGCGGTTTCCCCTCGGCGCAGCCGTAGAGGGTGAGCCCGATCATGGCGCCGCCCCCGTGGGCGGCGCGCTCGCCGAAGCCCTGCCGCAACCAGTGCACCGGCACGCGGACCCCCGGGCGGTAGGCGTCCGGGGAGGCGGCGGTCGGCGAGCGCCAGTAGCGCATCACGCGGTCGAACTGCTCGCCGCGGTAGTACCAGCCGATAGGCCGGACCCGAAACTCCTCGAAGCCCGGGTTGGGCAGCAAATTGCGCGCACTGTCCGCTTGCGCGAAAACCTCAGCCCCGCCCCAAACGAGCAGCGACAGAGCGATACACCCTACGGTCCTATGGGCTCTAAAGCGCACGAGTCCAAGAATACGCCATACGTAACGGGCATATTGTCAGCTTACGCCAAAAGACACCCCCGTACCCCGCTGGCTCCTACCCGCTCTTAGCTTCGCCAGCCCCGGATCACGCTTTGCGGGCCGTCCAAACCTTACCGCCCGCCCAAGCCTTCGCCTTGGTAACCCATCCCTAGCGACGCCCCCCCCCCTTGAATCCAACCCTCCGCAACGGCATCCTCGCCACCTACGCCCTGCTCGCCGTCGGGGCCGTTTTCGCCTGCTTCCAGCTTCAGTTCACGTTCGACTTCTCGAGCTTCTTCCCCAAGGACGACCCCGACCTCGCCTTCTTCGAGGAGTTCGTCGAGGAGTTCGAGTCGGACGACAACTTCCTGCTCGTCGCGGTGGAGGCCCCGGAGAACGGGTCGGTGTTCGATACCGCCTTCCTCAATCGGTTTCACGCGTTCACGCTCGGACTGCAGGCGTTGCCCGAGACCGGCAGCACGATGTCGCTGACCAAGATCCGCTACCCGCTCCGCACGCCCTTCGGCATCACGAGCGTACCGGCCCTGCACCGCGACGACCCGGCGCGACTCGCAACGGACTCGGTGAAGTTGATGGCCGACGAGCGCTTCGTCTACAACCTCATCTCGCCGGACGCCTCGACCCTCGCCATCGTGGTGCGCACCAACGAGGAGATGACGCTCGACGCCTCGGACCGACTCACCGACGGGGTCTACGCCGCGACGCGCGCTTCGGGTTTTAGCGACAGCGAGGTGCACTACCTGGGCCGGGCCTTCTTCCAGAGTGAGTTCGTGGACATGCAAAAGCGCGAGGTGGCCATCAGCACGGTGGTCTCGGGACTGCTCGTCACCCTGATCCTCTGGTTCATCTACCGGCGCTTCTGGGGGGTGTTCATCGCGATGTCGAGCGTCGGACTCGCGCTGTTGCTCTTCCTCGGGCTGCTCTCCGTGCTCGGCCGCGAGCTCAACGCCATGGCCGCGCTCTACCCGGTGCTGATGGTGATCGTGGGGACGAGCGACGTGGTGCACCTCATGACGAAGTACGTCGACGAGCTGCGCGCCGGGCAGACGCGACCCGGGGCACTCCGAACGACCCTGCGCGAGATAGGCCTCGCGACCCTGCTCACCTCCGCGACCACGGCCATCGGCTTCGCGACCCTCCTCACCAGTCGGGTGCAACCGATCCGCGATTTCGGGCTCAACGCGGGCATCGGGGTGCTGATGGCCTACGTCACGGTGATCACCTTCACCATGGCGCTGCTCACGCTCTTTACCCAGGAGCAGATCATGCAAACCCGGGGCACGGTGGAGCGCTGGGATGCCTGGTTGCTGCGCCTCAACAACTGGGTGCGCGACAACACCCGGCGGATCGCCTGGGGGGGGGCCGCGCTCACGGCGGTCTGCTTCGTGGGCATGGCGCTCATTACGACCAACTACCAGATCACCGACCAACTGCCGCGCGGGGCCCGGATCACGGCCGACTTCGAGTTCTTCGAGCGGAAGTTTACCGGCTTTCGGCCCTTCGAGCTGGCGGTATTCATTCGGCCGGGCTACCGATCCGACGACCTGGCGGTGCTCCGGCAGATCGACAAGGTCGAAAACCGGATGCGCCGCGAGCCCGCCCTGCGCGCCATCGCGAGTCAGAACGCGCTGATCAAGTCCGTCAACCAAGCCATCGCCGGGCAGTACGCCCTGCCCGCCGACACGATCGCCTACGCGAAACTGCGCCCGCTGCTCGACCGTGCGCCCTCGAGCGCCACGGCCGTACTCGTGAACCGAACCGGCGACAAGGCCCGCATTACCTCGCGGGTGCTCGACATCGGCAGCGACTCCATCCGCTCGATGGCCGACCGGATCGTGGCTTACGCCAAAACGAACCTCGACAGCTCGGTCGTGACGGTGCGGGAGACGGGCACCGGGCTGCTGCTCGACAAAAACTCCGAGTACGTACGCCGCTCGCTGCTCCTCGGGCTCGGCTTAGCGGTGCTCATGATCAGCGCGCTCATGGCGCTGCTGTTTCGCGACTTCAGGATCTTGGTCGTGGCGCTGGTCCCCAATCTGCTGCCGCTACTGATCGCGGGCGCCCTGCTCGGCTACCTCGGCATCGACCTCGAGGCGGGCATCTCGATCGTGTTCGCGGTCATCTTCGGGATCGCCGTGGACGACTCGATCCACTTCCTCGCGAAGTACCGACTGGTGCGGGGCCGCGGCAAGAGCGTCGACGAGGCGATGGCCACCACGTTTCGCGAGAGCGGCAAGGCCATCATCCTGACGAGTGTGATTCTCTTTTTCGGCTTTCTCGTGATGCTGTTTAGCGTGCACCCGCCCAGCGTTACGGTGGGCCTACTGATCTCGGTTACGCTCGCGAGCGCGGTCGTCGCCGATCTGCTCTTGATCCCGGTGCTGCTGCGCTGGGTCGAACGGTAGCGCGCGGCCGCTAGTCGAGGGCCGGGAGTCGGACCGTAAACGTGGCCCCCGCGCCCTCCTCGCCCTCCGCCCGGATGCTACCGTGGTGACGGTCCACGATGCGGGCTACGTTGGCCAGACCGATCCCGGTGCCCTCGTACTCGGAGGCGTCGTGGAGGCGGGTGAAGACCTCGAACAGCTTATCGCGGTGGGCGGGATCGAAGCCGACGCCGTTGTCTTGCACCTCGATGTCCACGCAGTCGTCTTGCCGCTTTACGCAATCAACCCGGATGCGGGGCCGTACCCCGGGTCGCGTGAACTTGATGGCGTTGGAGAGTAGGTTCTGAAACAGCATCCGCATCTGCGCACTGTCCGCCCACACGGTCGGCAGCTCGCCGATCCGCCAGTCGATGGATTCGCCCTCGTACTGCGACTCGAGCACTTCGCGCACGCGCATCACCGTCTGGGTCAGGTTCACCGGGGCGAGATCGAGCTTGGCGGTGCCGGTGCGACTGTACTCGAGTAGGTCCTGGATCATCGCTTCCATATCGTGGGCCGACGATTGGATCACGCTCAGGTGGTGGAGTACTTCCGGATTGAGCTCGTGGGTGTAATCCTCGGTAATCACCTGCGCGAAGTGTCCGATGTGGCGGATCGGCGCGCGCAGGTCGTGCGCTACCAAGTAGGCGAAGCGATCGAGCTGCGTGTTGAGTTGCTCCAAGCGCTGAACCATCACGTGGCGTTCGTGCACGTCGATCACGGACCCGATCAGGCGGTGTGCGCCGTTCGGGGGATCGAGCACGCAGGTGGCGGTGGACTGGACCCACCGGTAGCCTTTGTTCTTGAAGCGTATCCGAAACTCGATGTCGTAGTCGGCTTCCCCCGCGAAAACGCGCTCGAGCAGCGCCCGAACGTTCGGCAAATCGGCCGGATGGATGATCGAGAAGAAAAAGTCTACCGTGTGCTCGACCTCCGATTCTTCGTACCCGAGAAAGTCGCGAAGGCTATCGGAGACCTCGAGGTAGGGATCGCGTACGTCGATCCAATCGTAGATGCCGGCGCGCGCGCCCGCGACCACGAGGTTGAGGGTTTCGGCGAGCGTCGAGTTGGCCATCTGGAGGCGCTTGCGGGAGTCGACGTCCCGCACCCCACCGGTGAGCCTGAAGCGACCCGTCTCTTCGTCGCGGGTGGCCGTCCCGGTCACCTCCGTCCAGCGGTAACCGGACTTGAGGGTCCGGAATCGGACCTCCGCGGACACGGTAGACAGTTCGCGCAGGCACGCTACCACCGCCTCGATCGCGGTCACGCGATCGTCCGGGTGGAGGAGGCTCAGGATCTCACTCCGGGTGGTCGAGTTGCGCTCCTCCTCGATGCCGAGCATCGTGAAGAAACGTTCGGAGAAGAACACCTCCTCCTCGGAGGCGTCGAACCAATCGAAGATACCTACGCCACTGCTGTCCACGACTCGCTCGAGGCGCTCGGCTACGAAGGCGAGCCGTTCGCGCAGCGACTCCTGCTCGTCCAGATTCACCTGGGTGCGCAGCTCGGCGACCTCCCGTCGAAGTCGCTGATTCTCCGCTTCCAGCTCGTGGTCGGAGGCTGCTTTGCGGGGTCGATCGTGCGTTGGGGCGTCGTTCAAATCCTATATCGTTCGCGAGGGTGCGTAAGGTATACGCAACGTGAGATTCGGGGATGGGGTATACGGTTGAACTACCTTCCGCGGTGTGTCCCACGCCTTCCGCCTCGCCGTCATCCCCGACATACACATGCGGACTCGGTTCCTCGACGCGGCCGTCGCCTACGCGGAGCGCGGCTGGCAGGTCGTGTTCCTCGGCGATTACCTGGACAACGGGCCGGTCCCCAACGACCCCGCCTTCCTCCGGGAGCTACTCCAATTCTGCGCGTCGAGCGGGAGCATCCCGCTGCTCGGCAACCACGATGTAGCCTACCTCTATCCGGATCGGCACGACTTGCGTGTGCCGGGCTTCGAGGCGGGTACGGCCGCCCGGGTCACCGCCGTGTTCGAGGAGTACCGGCGGCTCTTTCGCTACGCGCTGCTCGTCGACCGCTACCTCCTGAGTCACGCCGGTCTCTCCCGCCCCCTGTTCCGCACCCTCGCCCGGCGCTTCGAGACCGAAGCCGTGGCCGGGGTGGTCGCTCAGCTCAACCTGGTGCATCCCCCCGAGTGCCTGTTCCGCTCGCGGCAAAACGGAGGCCGGGACTCCTTCGATGGCCCCCTCTGGCTGCGCCCGCAGGATTACACGGGCGCACTCCAGCGGGAGGGGATCACCCAACTGGTCGGTCACTCCTCCGACGGCACGTTGCGCGTCCGCGAAAACCTGTGGATGATCGACATCGACCGGCCGACGTTGCTCGAGTGGGATGCTTAGAGCGCGATCGTGGCGGTGGGCCTACCCCTCGAGCAGCAGCGCATCAAACCAAGCATCCAACTCCTCGAAGCTCTTGACCCCGGCCGCTTCCTCCTCCCCCCCGCGCAACTGTATGCCGTAAGCGCCCGTGGCCGCGAGCAGCTCGTCTACCTGAGCGGCGGGCGCGGGGATGTCGATCAGGACCCGGTGGTGCGTACACAGCTCGGTGAGCCAACGCATCCAAGTTTCGTCGCGCCGCAACTCCGCCCAGGGGTAATTAGTGGCCGTAGCGTTGACGACGAACGTATCGACCGAGTTCGCGCTTACCTCCACCACGGTCTGCAGCGTGTCCGGTGAGAGGTCCGTCCCCACGAAGAGCTCCTGCAGCACCGGACGCCCGGTGGCGGCGGCGACTTCCGCAGTTTTGCCGAAAGGCCCCACTTGAACCCGCTGCAAGTCGAGTTCCGCGCTCAGGCGTGCGATGGTCTCGACCGGCGTACCACCGAACTCCCCGACGAGCAGCGGGCCCTCAATCCAGTCGCGCAGGGCGGCCACGAGCTCCGGCCCGACGGCGCCGGGTGCCCCCTGCTCCAGGGCGAACCCGAGGTAGTCCACGCCGAGGGCAGCGAAGTAGCGCGCGTCGGTGAGGTTGGCCACGGCGGCGGCCTTTACTTTGGTGCGGAGCTGGTCCATGGCGGCAAGATGCTACTTTGGGGGCGTGAAACCCGCGCACTATGCCGGCGCCCGACCCGCGGGGGGGCAGCCGCACTACTACGAGCAAGTTTGGGAGCTGGTGCGGCTGTGCCCACCCGGCAGAGTAACCACCTACGGCGCCCTGGCCGACGCGGTAACCCTCGGCTCGGCGCGCATGGCCGGCTACGCGATGAAGCACTGCTTCGGGGCCGAGCCGCCGGTACCGGCCCACCGCGTGGTAAACCGGCTCGGGCGCCTGAGCGGTAAGCTCGCCTTCCCCACCGAGACCGCGATGGCCGAGGCCCTCGAGCGCGAGGGCGTACGGGTCGAGGACGACCGGGTGGTGGGGTTCAAACGACTTTTCTGGGACCCGGCGGAGAATGGCTAGCGTGCCGCTAAATTGCCGGCATGCAGCTCGGCTTCGTGAGTGCCATTTTACCGGAACTCTCCCTCGAGGAGGTTTTCGCCACGGCGAGCAGTATTGGCTACGACTGCGTGGAGGTGATGTGCTGGCCCCCGGGCAAAGCCGAGCGGCGCTACGCCGGGGTAACCCACGTCGATACGTCCGGGCTCGACGACGCCGGCGTCGCGGAGATCGAGCGGCTGCAGGCGGGATACGGCGTATCGATCTCCTCGCTGGGCTACTACCCCAACCCACTCGTGGCCGACGAGCGACTGGCCCGCGTGTACGCCGACCACCTGCACGCCCTCATCGACGCCGCGGCGAGCCTGCGGGTAAATACCGTCACCACGTTCGTGGGCCGGGACAAGGACAAGACCATCGACGGGCAGTGGTCCCGCTTCCTCGGGGTGTGGCGTCCGCTGGTCGAGCACGCCGAGCGCAGGGGCGTGCGGATCGGCATCGAAAATTGCCCCATGCGCTTCACGGCCGACGAGTGGCCGGGCGGCAACAACCTAGCGGTAAGTCCGGCGGTATGGGAGCGGATGTGGGCCGAGATCCCGAGCGCGAGCTGGGGCCTGAACTACGACCCGAGTCACCTCGTACTCATGCACATGGACTACGCCGCGCCCCTGCGCGACTACCCCGAACGCCTCGTCCGCGTGCACGCTAAGGACCTGCGCATCGACGCGGCCGCGCGCGACCGGCACGGCGTGTGGGCGCACCCGGGCCTGTGGCACACGCCGAAACTACCCGGGCTGGGGGATGTGGACTGGGGGAAGTTCTTCGGCTACCTCACCGAGGCGGGCTACGACGGTCCGGTGTGCGTCGAGGTGGAGGATCGCGCCTACGAGGGCAGCGAAACGCTCCGCATTCGCGCGCTGCGGCAGAGCCACGACTACCTACGGCAATTCGTGGTCCCCGACCGGGCTTAATTGCCGCCGTGCACCCGGAGGGTACCGACGCGACCTTCGGCGTCGACGAGCCTGAGTGCGTGAACGCCCGCCTTCGGCACGGGAATCAGGTACTCCGATCTGGCGGCCGTCGGCGCTAGCCCGCTCACTACCCTACCGGCGGTGTCGAGCAGCTCGATGCGGGTGAGCCGCGGGGCGCCGGGTTTGGCCCGGAGCACGGCTTCGCCATCTCGCACCGGGTTCTGCGCGAGCTCGTAAGCGCCGACGTCTAGCCCGCGGGCGGGATCTTCGAGCCGCTCGACGACGAAGAGCGACTTCACCTGCGGACTGGCCTCACTCAGGTCGAAGGTGGCGCCCTCGGCCACGCGTACGCGAATCTGGCCGGGGGAAGTCTCCAGCGCCTGGGCCGCGTTGGCGACGCGCACTTTGGCGCCGTAGCGGATGTCGAGCCCCCCCTCCTCCCCGTCCGGGATCGACAACGTACCCTCGAACGTCACGTCGGCACCCTCCTCGACGAGCAACGTGCTCCCGTCCCGCCACTGCTGGATGCCGTGGCCGCGCTTGCCGAAAACCTGAGTCGCCCCCGGGGCGACTTCGAGGGTGGTACCGGTGGGCGTCATCACGCACGACTCCCGGCCGCCGTACTGGATGTCTACGTCGTTGAACACCAGACGCCCGTTGGCGGGGGCCGGAAATTCGACTACCGTAGGGAGGCAGAGCACCAGGCTGTCGAAGTCGACGCTTACGGCGTGCTGCAACTCGGAGCCCTCGGCCTTCGCCCCCACGAATTCGGTCCCCTCCTCGGCGGTCACCACGCCGCCGCGTTTCGTGAGGGTGATGTCCTGCGGCTCGGACTGTGGGGTTTCGGTATCGACGACCAGGAAGCCGCCGGCCACCTCGACGGTCCCGGGGGGAAGCTCGTAGCTGTATCCCTGCCCAGGCCGGCCGGCGGTGTCGGGGACCGCCAGCCGGGCTACGAAGATGGCCCCCTCGGCCGGGGCGAAGGTCACGGTCAACTTCGTGCTCACGTCCCGCGGACCGGCGGTACCCTCGTTGAAGGCGGCGAAGACGCGTTCGACGGTGAGGGTGCTACCGCCGCGGAGTAGCCGGGGACAACCGTCACCGCCGCCGAACGGAAAAATAGAAAATAGCAGGAAGGGACGGTCTTCGCTCCCCCCGGTGAATTCGATCTGCGCGGGACGCCGCAGGTCGAATTCGCTCACCGGCGCGGTAAAATCCGCGTCGACGGTGTAGAGCGCGGTGGAATCCCCGGGGACGGTCACCTCCAGGTTGCCGAAGGCCGTTACGAAGTCCGTTCCGCCCGGGCCGGCTACGTCCTTGAAGGTCAACGTTTGGTTATCGCTCCCCAGGAGTGCGTCGACGCACCGGTCTCCGTCGAGGTACCAGTCCAGCTCCGCGCTCGTACGCACGTCACCGCCGCCGCAGCCGGGAGCGGTGGAGCCGGTAAAGCTGAGGGTGACACGCCCCGCGGATTGCGCTTGCGCGAAAACGAGTGGCAGAGCGCAGAGCAGAAAGCCTAGAGCGAAAGTGTCGGAGCGCATGGACGATTGGATGGGGGGGAAGGGACTAGCTGGTGACTATGAATCTAGCGAGGGTTCAACGCCATTTGTACCCTCCGAGCTTGAAGTACCGGAGGCTACTGTTGATCGAATACAGTACGAACCGCTTGCTCCTCGCCTTGAGGGATTGATCCTTGTAACCGTCCCACCCTACGCGGTGGAAGGATTCGCTGCCCCGGTTCTCCTTCTCCGGTTGGGTTCGCCTACCCTTTTCGATAACGACGATGCTATCGTAGAAATGCAGGGACTTGGTCGTTCGTGTGAATTCAGAGACCGGTAACCGTTTGTGTTGCTCGGAGTGGTAGCCCTGCAGCTCGTCGACCAATCGCTTTGCCCTCTCCATAAAGGTCCCGCGTCGGCGAACGCCCCCCCCGTAGGTAATCCAGTACGAGGTATGCGTATCCTCGCAGAGGTAGACGCCACCATCCACGACGTGCGAGTAGACGCACTCGAAGGTGACGATCTGCTGCCGCATCCGGTGGCCACCGTCATCGATGAAGACGGTGATCGGTCCGACGGATTCGAGAACGGAGTTCCAGAAGCCCCGATCCTCCTGCGACCCGATGTAGATCTCGAAGCCCTCTTCCTCCATCACGCGACACCGCTCATCGATGTCGATACCGATGATTCGTGCCTCGGCGCCGAAGAACTCACGCCACATCTGCAGGCTGCCCCCCTGGGAGACCCCCACTTCCACCACCGTAACGGCTTGCCCGCGAAATCGCGTAAAGTGGGCTTCGTAGACTTCGAAGTAGTGGAGCCACTTGTCTATCCTCCGCCCCTCGTGGTCGTCGAATATCTCCCTGAGGGAGCGGCCCGAGTGCGCTGAACCGTGCACGGATTCCTGAGTCATAAAGAGCAATGATAGCGCCCCCCGAAGATTCCCCGGCGCCCCGCGAGCCGGCGGATCGGCCCGCGGTTCAAAGCTCGCGATCAGCGTGTGGGGGCGGATGGGTGACTACTCCACCGTACCTAGCACGAATGCTTCCTCGCCGAAAATTCTTAGCGACCCTACCCGCTGCGGCAGCCGCGCTGAAAGTGGCGGCCGCCCCGGTCCCCGAGCACCGGGGCGTCGGCAACCCTACGGTCCTGTCTACCTGGAACCACGGAGTGGCCGCCAACGCGGCCGCCTGGCGGGTCCTCACCGCGGGCGGCGCCGCCCTCGACGCCGCCGAGGCGGGCGTACGCGTTACCGAAGCCGACCCGGAAGGCCAGAGCGTCGGCCTCGGTGGCCGGCCGGATCGCGACGGGCGGGTCACGCTCGACGCGTGCATCATGGGCCCCAGTGGCGACTGCGGCTCGGTGGCCTACCTCCAGCACTACCTCCACCCCATCTCCGTCGCTCGGGCGATCATGGAAAAAACGCCGCACGTGATGCTGGTCGGCGACGGCGCGGAGCGTTTTGCGGAAGCACAGGGCTTCGAGCGGACCGAACTACTCACCGAGCGATCGCGCTCGGAGTGGGAGGCTTGGCGGGCGGACGAGAACGCGCCCGCCCGCCCGCCCATCAACGTCGAAAACCACGACACCATCGGCCTGCTCACCCTCGACGCCAACGGCGACGTAGCCGGCGCCTGTACCACCAGCGGGGCGGCCTACAAATACGCCGGGCGCGTGGGCGACTCGCCCCTCATCGGGGCCGGGCTCTACGTCGACAACGGGGTGGGCGGCGCCACGGCCACCGGCTGGGGGGAAGCGGTAATTCGCGCTTGCGGGTCGTTTTTGGTCGTGGAGCTGATGCGCAACGGCATGAGCCCGCAGGAGGCCTGCGAGGCGGCCGTGGCGCGGGTGATCGCGAAGAACCCGGACTGGCGCGACATCCAGGTCGGCTTCATCGCCCTCGCCAAGGACGGCCGCCACGGAGCCTACTGTATCGCCCCCGGCTTCGAGTACGCGCTGGCCACCGAGCGCGACCGGGGCGGCCTCTTTCCCGCTTCCGCGAAACTCGAGTAGCGATGCTTTTCGAAGCCTGCGTGGAGGGAGCCGACGGGGTGCAAGCCGCCGAGCGGGGCGGTGCCGACCGGGCGGAGTTGTGCGCTTCGCTGACCGAGGGCGGGCTGAGCCCGAGTCCGGGCGCCGTGGAGCTCGCCGTGGCCACCGCCGGCATCCCGATCATGTGCATGGTGCGCCCGCGCGGCGGGGACTTCTGCTACACGGACGCCGAGTTCGGGAGCATGCTCGCCGACATCGCCGCTTACAAAAAGGCCGGGGTGCATGGATTGGTCTTCGGGGTACTGCTGCCCGACGGCACCGTCGACGCCGAGCGCACGCGACAGCTCGTGGCGGCTTCGCGACCGCTGCCCGTCACCTTCCACCGCGCCTTCGACATGACCATTGATGCCGCCGCCGCCCTCGAGACCCTCGTCGAGTTGGGCGTCGAGCGCGTACTCACCTCCGGTCAGGCCGCCACGGCGCCCGAAGGAGCGAAGACCATCGCCAGGCTCGTGAAGCAAGCCGGCGGTCGCATCGTCGTCCTCGCCGGGAGCGGCATTGAGGTGGGGAACGTCGCTCAGCTCATTGCTAAAACGGGACTCACCGAGGTGCACGCTACCGCTTTCGGTCGGTCGCCGAGCCCGATGATCTACCAGAACGAGCGGGTGTACATGGGGGTGCCGGGCCTGCCCGAATACGAGCGGCGGGTGACGGACGTCGAGGAGGTGAGGCGGTTGGTGGCGGCGGTGCACGCCGCCCGCGCTTAGCCGAAGGCAGTAGGCGGCCACTGCACGTCGAAGCCCGGGGTTTGGGTTCCGCTCGGATTGTCGCGCGGCGACTCCTCACCGCGCCTGCCGCCCAAACGCTCGTAGAAGCCAATGGCGGATGTGTTGGAGGAGAGTACCATCAGGTAGAATGGCCGCCCCGGGGCTACTGCTTGGGCCCAGCGCGCGGATCGCCGCAGCAGCTCGCGTCCGATTCCGAGCCCCTGCGCCTCGGGGGCTACGTGCAGGTTGTCGAGCAGACTCCCCCGCTCGGGGTCGTGATCGGGGAAAGTACAAGCGAAGCCGAGTAATCGACTCGATTCGTCCTCGGCGAGCACCACCCGGAAGGCATCGGGTTCTTCGGCAAACCGACGTGTCCAGGTGGCTAGGCGCTCGGCGGGGGCGTGAACGTCGAGGTAGGTAGGATCGTAGTCGTCGCGGTAGCTCCGCCGCCAGCTGCGGGCGTGCAGGGCGGCGATTGCCGGTGCGTCGGTGGCGGTGGCGGTGCGGTAGCTGAGCACGCGGACGAAGTTAGCTTCGTTTACGGATCGACGCGGCGACTTCGTCGACGCGGGGTCACACCGCGCACTACCGCGCACGCTTACCGCGTGTAATCCGTTGCTGTGTCGACGTGGGGGACGAATCGAAAGCGCCGAAGAAGCTCAAACGCAAGTGTTGCCTCAAATACGAGAAGAAAGGCAAGTACTGCAAACGCTGTCCGGTGAAGTGGGCCTTACCCGCTCGAAGTGCCGAGGCTTAAGCCGCTACCCTACGCGCGGACGTTACGGCGTCGGTGGGGGCTTCGGCGGCGGACGTATCGCTCCAGGCGGCGCGGTCTACGCTGAGGGTACCGCCGGCGTCGTACTGCATCCGGAGCTTCATGGTGCCGATGGTCGTCCCGTTGCTCTCGATACCGCCCTCGAAGCGCGCTTGCTCGGAGTCGTCGATGCACTTCTCCATGGTGAAGCTTACCTCCTCACCGGCCCAACAGAGCTGGTCTGCGCTCACCTCCACCTCGGCTACGTACGCCGCGCGAGCTAGCGAAGAGTCGACCACGTAACCGAGCTGGTCCATGAGCAACGCCACCGGGGCAGCCGGGTACTCGTCGAAGTGTCCGGCGCAGGTCCCGAGCGGGAAGTTGGGTACGGTGCAAACCCCGACGTTGTCCCGCCAGCTAACCGGGTAGCCGACCAGCGGCCGCAGGGTGTCCGTGGTGAGGGTGTTCTGCCGGCGATCGCCGTTGAGGCGGGCGAAGATGGCGGGGTTGACGACGCTGTAGGTGACCTCGAGCTCGGCGAGAAGCTGTCCCCCGATGTGCGCCCGAACAGTAGCCGTAGCCTGGCGGCGACCGAGCGTCCGGACCTCCGCTTCGAACGTAACGGCTACACCGTAGTCAGCCGCAACGGGATACCCCGTGTAGGAAGCCTGAGTCGCGAGGTAGAAGCGCGGCGCGGCGTCTTTCTGGGCCAGCGCGAGCGCGCAAGACCCGGCGATGGCCCCGTGACGCGAGACTTCCCCCGCCCGCATGGCACCCGCGGCGCGGTGCTGGGCGAGGTCGGCGGTTGCCTCCGCGCAAAAGGTGGCACCGAGCATCCGCTCGTTCTGTAGCGCGTAGTAAGGGGGCTTGACTCGGATACGCTCAAGAATATTCGTGCGAGACAATGCGGTGGCCTGCTCGCCGGTGGGCGAGATCTGCGTAAAGGGTAACATGTTGTGTACTTGGGGTCTTAGAGAAGGTGCTCCACGGACCTCAGCTCGACATTTACGGCCCGTGAGACGTATAAGTGAGCGAAGGTCGGGTAAAAGCGCAATGAATTAAGCGTCTGAAAACGGCATACAGAATCTACTTCAGCGGGGGGATGCCGAGCTGGTACTAAAGAGTGTGTAGACGATTCTGGTGGCGATCTTCAGAAAGGCTTAGGTAGCCGCGAAGTCCTTCTACCTCGATGAGGAGGGATCTGCATTCCAAGCCCGAGCAGCGCCCTGAGATCGGGTGTAAACGTAGTGAACAAACTTGCTAAAGTTGTAGCGACACGGTTGCTTGTGTACAAAATTAGCAAATCTTAAATCGTAAGGCACTGATTTACAGTACACTATTTTTTGAGTATTCTATTTTCAGGTTAGCGAATTTTCGCTGTAGGCGACGTGTCAGGAGTCTGAACGTTGACTTTTGATCGCCGTGACTTAAGTTTTCGGACCGGAAGTGAGTTGTATCCTGCGAGGTGTCTTGAACTTTATTTCTGTGGGTTAAGCTCTGCTAGTCCACGTTGATTATAGCTATCCTCCTTTTAATCAGAATAAAATTACATCTCAGTGTAGCAGAACTACTAAAATTGCCTTTCGCTCGCGTACGAACTATACCTAAACCCGTTCGGGGGAGACTCTTCCAAAACTCAATTGATCGACCACTCTCGCGACAGCGACCAAGGAGGTGCGCGCCACGCGCCGACCTTACCCGATCGCCGTCCCCAACTTGAACAGCGGCAGGTACATCGAGATCAAGATGAAGCCCACTACGAAGCCCAACCCAATAATCAACACCGGCTCGATCAGGCTACCCAACGTTTCGGTACGCGACTCCACGCGTCGGTCGAGGTCCTCGGCTACCGTCCCGAACATCTCGGGTAACCGGTGGGCCTCCTCCCCCACCCGGATTAGCGACTTCAGGTAGTCCGGCAGAAGAGTGGCACCGGCTAGGGCGAGCTGTAGGCTTTGTCCCTCGCGCACGGCCGTACTCGCGGAGTCGAGCGACCGCTGCAGTGGGTACAGATCGATGACCTCCGCGCTCAGCGCCAGGGCTTTGTCGATGGGAATGGAGCTGGCGAGCATTAGCCGGAGCGTGGAGCATAGTCGCGCCAGGTAGGCGTCTCGAATAATCGGTCCGACCAGTGGAATCCTCAGCACGACCGCCGCGTAGAGTCGCCGGGCGCGGACTGTTTTACGGAAGTAGAAGGCCGTACCGAGGGCGATGGCGGCTGTCCCTAGGGCGAGCGGGCCGAAGCGGATAATGACCTCGGAGACGTTGCTCACGAGGCTAGTGATAGTCGGGACCTCGCCCCCGAGCCGGTCGTAGATATCGGTGAAGAGCGGGACGATGAAGTAGAGGATGAAACCGACCACGAGCACGGAGAAGCCGCTGACGAAAGCGGGGTAAGAGACCGCTTTTACGATTAGGCTTCGGTAGTAGAGGCGCCGCTTGTAGAAATCGGCTAGACTGCCGAAGGCCTCGCTGAGCGTGCCCGTAGCCTCGCCGATGCGGAGGGATTGAATCTCGAACGGACCGGCTTCAACGCTGGTGATTGCTTCGGCTACGGACTCCCCGCCGACGACGCGCGTGAGGAGTAGCCCGAGGCTCGCGTGGTGCTTCTTCGCCGCGCCGTCGACGAGCAGCTCGAGGGCGGAGCGAACGTCGAGACCAGCCCGGACGAGGGTGTGCAGCTGCCCGTAGAGTTGCTGCTTGTCGGCGGAACGCCACAGGGGGCCGATGCGGAGGTCTCGGCTCCAAAGGCTGTCGCCGTCTACCGAACCCACAACCACCGCCGGCCGCGCGTCGGCCTGCGGCGGCGTGACTGTAGGTAAGGGATCGGGATCGAGGCGGAGCGCCATGCTACTTTGGGGTTGGTCCGAAGGTAAGCTCGTAGCGGAGGCTGCGCGGCGCGGTACCGCCTTGGTGCAGCTGTAGCCGCTCACCCGCCTTCGCGAAGCTACAGGCCGGACAAGGCCAGCGCCCACCTACCTCTCCGTCGCTCGCGCGCAAACGCCACAGCGTATCGTAGCGCACAGTGTAGGCAATCGTATTCGTAGTTAAACCGGAGCCATCGCCCGCTACGGCGAGCACCTCGGCGCGGGCGAGATCTTCTCGGATCACCTCGTCGAGCTCGTTGAGCCGGTGATACACTTCGCGATCCGCTTGCTGGTCGCGGATGAGGCTGGCCACGAAACCGTAGGCCGTTAGCGAGCCGTAGATCACGAGGCTGCTCAGCACCAGCACTACGGCCAGCTCGTAGAGGGTAAAGGCGCTCAGCCGACGGGGCGACGTCCTCATCTAGCGGCGCGTTGGGTTGGGCTTGGGGACGAGAGCACGATCAGCTTGCGACCTTCGGTGAAAATAGCTGGGTTGGCCAAACTGTACACCCGGACCTCGCGCACGCCGAGCGTGGGCAAGCGAGGATGAGGACGCAGGCGCTGGGCGATGATGAGATCGGTGGCGGTCGTGTCGTTTTGGCGAAAGCCGCCCGCCGGAAGTCGATCACCATGTGGGAGCGGATCGGCCAGCGTATTGGCCAGCGCTAGCTCGGCGACGACGCCGGCGCGCGCATCCATCTGGGAGGTTAGCGTAGCGACCGCCGCGACTCCGCCGCCGATCGCGATCGTGCTGAGGGCGAGCGCGACGAGCACTTCGACGATGGAGGAGCCGGCGACTCTCACGGGAGTCGTTTGACTAAATGGGGAAACGTACCGGGCAGGTCGGCTACGGCCCGCGCGCCAACGAACGTGACGTTGCTCAGCACCATCGCCGAATCACGGCGGGAGGGTTGAATTTGGCCGCCCCACATAATGCCCGTCCGCCGGACGCCCGGGGTCTCCACGTACAGCTTATTGGCCCGAAGCTCGCCGTCGATTTGGCCGCGAACATCGGCGTAGCCGGCCGCGGAAACCTGTCCGACCACCGTCGAGCCGGCATCAAGCGTGAGTACGGAGATGGCAGTTGCCCGCCGGTGCGACGTAAGCACGCTCCCCATCACCCGCGAGCCAGGTCGCAGGCGGATGCGTGCGGTATCCGGGGTACCATCGGTGACCAACAGCAGCGAACTCGGGTAGCGAAGCCGTGCGCCCTCCCCCACCTCGATCCGCTCGCTCGCTCGCGCCTGCAGCTCCACCTCGGCGCCGGGCAGGATCATAACCTGCGGAGCTTCCAAAAGGGCACCCTGTACGACTGCCCCGGGCTGCACTTCGATCGAGGTGCTGGCGCGGAGTAGGACGTGTCCAATCAGCGAATCCCCGCGACTTAGCACAATGCGCTCACCTTCGACAAGGACCGGATCTCCGAGGTAAGAGGCTCTTTCGAGAAAATTTGCCGTTGTCGCAGCGGTTGATCCATTCGCCGAGATCGCACGATCGATAGTTCCCCAACGGGGAGTCGCGGTCGATATACGTGCCGGAGGCTTTTGCATTCGCCGGGAGATGTCCGGCGCCCCCTCCGCAGAGAACTCGCGCCCCGTGTAAGCCCGCAAGGAAGTCGCCATGATCGGTCCCTCTATCCGGACATCTCCAGTGGCGTACGCCGAGCCGTGCGCTTGCGGCAAAACGAGGGCCGGGGAGCCGTTTTGCGGAAGCATACCGTACAGACGGGCACTCACTAAATCGTTATTGTCGAATGAGGTACGTACCCCGAGAACCGTAAACAGCCCCCATCGATACCTCCACATGTCCTGCGGCTGCGGAGCCTCCGGATAGACTCGCTCGGCGGATGCGCTGCGGGTAAGCGTGTCGACAGTTAAGAAAGTAAATCCGTCCTCGTGAAGCCTCAGCGTGGCCCGCTCCGCCGATTCGCGGTTGATCCGCGCTAAATCAATCCGTAAGGATTGTACGAAGGCGCCCAACAGCAGTGCTGTAGCGAGCGATAGGATAAGCACGTACATCAAAGCGCTTCCCTTTAAGCTCATAGCGCTGTGTATTCACTTGTAGCCGCTAGCTACACCCGGCGCAGGCCAAAGTGCTCGATGTACGGGAGAAAATCACGATCCTCGAACAGGAGTGGGAGCTCCTCGTCGATGCAGTAGCTCGCCAGCAGGAGATCTATGCTTTTACGTGTAGTTATCCCTCGCCGGCGCAGGAAACGATAGCGGTCTGCGGCCAGGTCGGCGCGTGCTTCACCGCCGAGCGAGACGGTCGGGAAGATGTCGAGAATTTTAAGAGCAGTCGCCCGCGCTCGATCGGTACGAAAGCCGCAGAGCACTTCGAAGCGTACCAGGTCGCCGACAAGAAGGGTACGGAGCGAAAGCGCCTCATCGAAGGCGTCCGTCTGTGAGGTGGCGCGCCCGTTGAAGTAGTCAATGAGCACCGAGGCATCAACCATCGCTACACTCACGAGGGCGATAGCCAATCCTCGTCTTTATCGCTCCAGTGCAGTCTCCCACGGTACTTGCGAACCTCCAACTGTCGGGTACGCTGGAGGAGGTCGCGAAGTGCTTGATCAACGACCTCGCGCTTAGTCTTCATCCCGGTGATTTTTAGGAGCTCGGCCATGATGGCGTCATCGATCACAATGTTCGTCCGGGCCATGGTGTACGCATTTGTGCTAATATACACCTACCCAAACTACTAGGCTACGCGGCAGACTACATTCAGTGGTCAAACGTCGACGCGTTCGTCCCGCATCCCCTCTAGGTACCCGGGCCAGAACTCGACCGTGCCTTTCATTTCACGAAGCTTCGCTTCGACTGAGCTGCCTTTCGGACTAGCTCCCGCAGGCCGAGATCGACTGCCTCTCGCTTCGTCTTAACTTCGGTGAGCTCGAAGACTTGTTTCAAGAGTTCGTCGTCGATGACGACGTTGGTGCGGCCCATGGTGTACGAGTTTGCGCTAATGTACACCTGCACTTTCGTCTGAGTCTAAGCTCACATGATGATTGGAGTGCTTCCAATGAACAATGGAAGGCGTTTGACAAATCCGCGCTACGGTATTAGATCATCAGATAAACCTTTAATAGTTAATTGTATACGCGATTCAAAATTATCAAATATGAACGATCGATAAATTTATATATATAACAAACCGTAGGTTTCAGTTTATAGTCGCTCAAATGACCCTATTCGGGTAAGCACACCGACTACTAAAAAAGTAAACCCATCTTCGTGAAATCTCACTAGCGCGCGCATCTGGTTGAATGACAACCCGCGCAAAATCAATCCGCGACGATCGTGCGAATGCATCCAAAAACGAAGCTGTTGCGAAGGGTAAGATCAGCGCAGCCGGCAACCAATCTGCATCAACTCAAGGCCTTTACCCTCACCGAGCTCATGGTGGTGCTCGTGATCATCGGGGTCATCATGCTCATCGCCCTACCGGTCTTCGACGACCTATTCGGCGATGCCTACTCGCTCGAAGCGAAGAATCAACTCGTCTACCTCCACGCCCGCGAGGAGGGGCACCGCCAGCAATCCTTCACCTACTCCGACGACCTGCGCGCGATCGGCTACACGCAACCCGAAACGGTCGAGGAGGGCGGCACGGCGCGCTACGTCTACGAGGTCATCTCCGCTTCCAAGCAGGAATATATCGCCCGCGCCACGGCCATCGCCGATTTCGACGGAGATGGCATCATCAACGTCTGGGAGATCGACACGAAGGGCGTGCCCGTCGAGGTCGTGCCCGACTAGTTCTCGCCCGGTGCCGCTCCAGCTCTTTGCCCTCCTCCCCCTCCTCGCCATCGCTGTGCAAGACTGGCGCCGACGCTCCTTTCACGTCGGGTGGCTCCTGGCTTACGCTGCCGTCGTACTGCTCGCCTACACCTTCCCCAGCACCGAAACCTACCTCAACCTCGCCTGCCTCACCACCGTTCTGGCCGTCTGCCAGGCCTACCTACTGCTTACCGGCCGTACCGAACCGCTCACGCGCAATTTCCTCGGGTCGGGCGATATCCTGCTTTTCATCGTAGCAGCGCCCACTTTATCCACTAACCAGTACCTACTAACCATAATCCTGGCCTCCCTCGGCGGAATCGTCCTGAGCCTTGCGGCAAAACGGCTCGGCCGTAGCCTGGCAACCATCCCCCTCGCCACCACGATCGCGGCGGTGCTCGCCTACTTTACCCTCACCAGTCTCCCCTAACGATCCAACTCCCGAACCCAAGTCCAGAAGCACTCCGCCTGTTGCGTCCGCAGCAGGCTTGGCACTACCGCGCGCTGCCCGTTTCGCTCGAGCACGGCGAGGTGAGTGTGCTCGTCGACGAAACGGCCGACGGGCGGGGGGTGCGCGAAGCCCTGAGCGTTTTGCTCGGATTGCGGGTGAGTGTCCAGCAAGTGAGCGCCGAGAGCTTGCAACGCGGTTTGGCGCAAGCCTACCGCAATCAGGAGCCGGTCGCCGGTTCGCCGTCGAGCGAGGACTTCCTCGCTGGCTTAATCCGCGAAGCCCGGGAGCTCGGCGCGAGCGACGTCCACCTCGAGGCCTACGGAGACCGCTGCCGCGTGCGCATGCGCGTCGACGGCGCCCTCATCGAACGCCGGGTTCTCGACCCGGCCGATTACCCGCGCTACGTCAACCTCGTCAAGGTCCGCGCGAACCTCGACATCTCGCAGCGCCGCTTACCGCAGGATGGGAGAATCACCCTCCCCGGAGAGGGCGGCACACCGCTCGATTTACGGGTCAGCGTACTGCCTACCCTCCACGGCGAAAAGCTGGTGCTCAGGCTACTCAACAGCGACGGCGTGACTTTAGACCTAGCCGACCTCGGCATGGACGATACGCAGTTACTCGACTTCCGCGAAGGGGTAGCCAAACCCTCGGGCATCGTGCTCGTGAGCGGGCCGACCGGCAGCGGCAAAACCACCACGCTCTACGCGACCCTAACCGCGCTCAACAGCCCGGCGCGCAACCTCCTTACCATCGAAGATCCGATCGAGTACACCCTCGAGGGCATTAATCAGGTGCAGCTCAACAGCGAGATCGGACTCAGCTTCGAGCACGCGCTGCGCAGCTTCCTGCGCCAAGACCCGGATATCATCATGATCGGGGAGATCCGCGACCGCGACACCGCCGAGGCGGCCGTGCGGGCGAGTCTCACCGGGCACCTCGTGCTCTCGACCATCCACACCAACGACGCCTGGGGGACTGTCGGGCGACTGCGCGATATCGGCGCGGCGCCCTACCTCCTCTCGGCCACGCTCAACACACTCGTCGCTCAGCGCCTGTTACGAAGCCTTTGCACCTGCAAGCGCGCCGCGCGTGGAGGCGATCCATCGACGCACGAGGGCTTGCCTCTTCCGTGGAAGCGGGTACCCGAGGTCTGGTTCGAGCCCGCCGGCTGCCCCGTTTGCCATTACACCGGCTACCGCGGCCGTTTCGCCATCCACGAGGTCATCCGCGTGGACGCCGCCGAGCGTAGCGCCATCCAGGCCGGTCGCGATCAGGCGCCCAAACCTTACGTCACCCTCGGCGACCGCGCCGAGGCAGCGGTGCACGCCGGCCGAACGTCGATCGCCGAGGCCTACCCCATCCTACTCACCCGGAGCGCCCCCGCCACTACCAACCCCAGCGCTTGACCTTTCTACTTCGCCACGGTCTGAGTGTGTTCGCGTTATTTCTCGCGGGCAGTCTCGCCGCCCAGCAGCGGCCACCTGCATCCGCCTCCCCTCCCACCGGCGATCGCTTCGAGATGATCGAGGATGCGCTCGACGAGTACGCGCTCGACAACCCCGCGATCGAGCGGAAGGTGGATATTGCGATGACGGGTTCGGTGACGGAGTTCGCGCTCGCCTTCTCGCAGGCAACCGGGCTCAACTTGGCCGTCGACCCGCAGCTCAACCAGACGGTTACGGCCAACTTTACGGACACGCGGCCCCGGGATATCCTCTCTTACCTCGTCCGGTTTTACGATTTGGATCTCGTGCTCAACGGCACCATTCTGTCACTCGTCCCCTACGAACTACAGGAAGTGGAGGCCCCCGAAAAGGTGCTCGGCGTGGTGTACAACGACTACCGCCAGGTGCTCACGCTCGACCTGGATCGTGACACCCTCGCCGACGTCGTGCGCGAGATCGCCCAGGCGACGGGCAAGAACATCGTACTCACCCCGGATGCCTCACGGGTCGTGGCCAGTGGCTTTATTGGGGCGGCCAACCTCGAGTCCGCGCTCGAGCAACTCGCCGTTCGCAACGGGCTGGAGTTGATTCGCTCCGAAAACGACGCTTATTACCTACTCGACTACCCGCTTGGCCGGAGTCCCGGCGACTTAGCTGCGCCCACCGAGCCGGATCCAACCCAGCAGGCTCCGAACACGAATGGCCGGCGAGCGCTACGCTCTTCCACCATCCCGCGCACCCGAAGTGGGACCACGATCGGCGGCAGTCGCCGGCGCGCGACGAGCACCCTTTCCGTGACGCTCGAAAAAGACACGCTCCGCGGCCAGATCTACAACGTCGAGGCCCGCGGCGCCAGCCTCGTCGACCTCCTCGATGCGCTCACCGAAGAAAACGGCCTCAACTACTACCTCACCGACGATCCGGTGGCCGAGGTCGATCTGATGCTCGAGGGCGCGAACTTGGGGGACGTTTTGCGGAGAGCGCTCGTCTCCAACGGCTTCACCTACACGATGCAGGATGGTTTTCTCATGGTGGGCGCGCCCGAGACGGGGTCGATGCGGCAAACCAAGGTGATGCAACTCAAGCACCGCAGCGTGAAGGAGCTCGTGGCCGCCCTCCCCCCGGAGCTACTGACCGAGCTGGGCGTGCTCGAATTCATTGAGCTCAACTCCTTGATCCTCGACGGCGCGCCGGACAAGATCGAGAAGGTGGAAGCCATCGTCAACGAACTCGACCGGAGTGTGCCGATGATCACCATCGAGCTGCTGATCGTCGACGTGCAGAAGAACGCGGAGGTCCGCACGGGCGTAGAGATAGGAATCGGGGAGGAGCCGGTGAAGGCGGGCGGCACGGTATTTCCGGAGATTGACCTGACGCTCTCCTCCCGCGGCCTCAACGACATCATCGACCTACTCGCCGGCAACGGCATTGTGAACCTCGGGCGCGTGAATCCGAACTTCTACGCCCGCCTCCAGGCCGCCGAAAACAACGGCTACGTGAAGGTGCATTCCAAACCGCGCCTCAGTACGATCAACGGGCAGACGGCCAACTTCTCACTCGGCGAAACGCGCTACTACGAGGTCCAGCGCACGACGCTGCAAGGGGTCAACAACCCAATATCGCTGCAGGCGCGCGACTTTCAGAGCGTTAACGCCGACTTCACCGTCGAGATCTTGCCCGTGGTGAGTGGCGACGGGGGCGTGACGCTCGACATTACCGTGGATCAGAACGACTTCATCGGTCAGATTACTAACGATGCACCGCCGGCGCAGGTCCGCCGCTCCTTCAACTCCACGATCCGCGTCAACGACGAGGAGATGGTCGTACTAGGGGGCCTCACGAGCAACCAGGTCGACGACGGCGGGCGCGGCGTGCCGTTTCTGTCGCGGGTGCCGGTGATCAAGTACCTCTTCTCCAGCCGTCGGCGCGCGAAGCGGGACAGTCGCCTGCTCATCTTCGTGCGACCAAAGGTCACGTACTGATGTCGGGTTTCGGAGGCTTCGCCGAGCGTTTGCGGGAGCGAGTTCTGGCCGCCTTGACGCCAACCTTGGCTACGTTGGGCGCGCTCGCGCTCACCGGTGGTGAGGACGGGCAGGCCGCTTACGTAACGTTAGTCCGCGATGAGAACGGGGACTACGCTCCGGATCGAAATACCCTGCGCGAAGGCACTACGGATGACGTTTTGCGGAAGCTGATCCAACCCGACCTGCTCGCCGTGGTGCTGGTGAGCGGTCCGGGAATTATCTCGGTGGCTCTAACAGGTGCGCTACCCAGCAACTTGCTCGAGGCCGTTCTGCCCGGGGCGAAAGCCGCTGAGTTTTACACCGAAGCGCGCGCGCAGGCGAACGGCGCGACTTTCATCACGGCCGCCCGTACCGAAACCGCGGAGGCCGCCCTCGAGCGCCTGCAAGCCACCGTGCTACGCGTGGACGCGCTCGCCCTCGGCGCCGGGCGGGCGCTCAACCTGGCCGGCTCGGTGCCGGAGGGTAGGTACGGCATCGGCGACCAGGTGCTCGTCGTGGACACGAGCGGCGGCGCCCTCGGGCGCGTGGGGGCCACGAGCTTCTCCCCCACCCCTACACCGGAGCTCGTCCTCGACGGCCAGCAGCTCCCGAGCGTGCTGTTGCCCGCCATCGCACTCGCCCTCGGCGCTACGGTCGGAGACTATGGTCCTGTGGCGCAGGTAGCGGAGACCACCCGCGTTCGTACCGACGCGTCGCGCGCCCACCGTCTGCTCTTGCGGGTGGCGCCGGTCCTTGCGTTGGTGCTCCTCCTCAGTCTCGGCGGCTCGGCTTACTTCCAAAAGCGCACCGCTGCCCTCCAGCAAACCGCCCTCACCCAGCGCGATGCCCTCCTCGAGCTGGAGAGCGCCGACCGCCTCCGCGACGATGGCGCCGCCTACCTCAACGAATTCGGGCTCGGGGGCGAGTCGCTCGCGCCCTACTACGCCAATCAACTGCTCGCTACGCTGCCTGCGGGCGTTACCCTCAGTGCGCTAACCGTTTTCCCGGAAGGGCAGGCGAAAGGCGGCCGCCCGGACCCCGATGAGCTCCCGAGCTACGCGAGCAACACCGTTGAGCTGGCGGGTTCGGCGGAAGATGTGGCGGCCTACCTCATCTACCGTGGGGCGCTCTCGGACCTACCCATCGTCGCCCGTTTCGAGGATCGGGGCTACCGGACCACCGAGGATGGGGAGGTAACTTTTGAGGCGAGTCTTACGCTCGCGGATCCGCGTTAGCGCGTGCCCCTACGGAAGGAGCGGTCACGGTTTGGCAGGAATAGTTTCTCGCGGAGACGCGCCCCAGGGATCAATCCGTTCGAATCCTCAACGCCGCTGCGAGTCGATAACCTGACCGGCCTGCCCCAAGCTCTCTCCTCCCCCCCCCGGAGGCGCTGCCGTAGCCCGCTGCAGCACGGAGTCCGCTTCCGCAAAACGGATCACGCAGCCCTCGGGCGTCACCCGTTGGATACGCGCCCCGGCGATTTCCTGCCCGGGCTGCATCCGCAGGAGCTGACCGCCGTGGCGGATGAGTGCGGTGGGCTGACCGCCGTCGGGATCGACGTAGCCGACGTAGCTCAGATCGGGGAATGGAGTCGGGGGTGGCTCCGGCTGGCTTGGGACGGGACTTCGTGGCGGTGCCGATACGCTGCTTGCAACGGTCGGCGCCCTTTGCGAACGGCGTGATTTACCGACGCCGAAGGGATTGTCCGGAATCGAATCGAGTACGTAGTCGAACTCCGCAACGGGTGGCGCAACACTCGCTGCGGCGAGTGGGGCGTTCTGCGCCGGACCGCTCAGTCGCGTGAAGAACCGATAGATTACGACGCCCCAGACGCCCAACAGCACGACGCCGAGCAGCAGGCGGATGCGGGTATCCCTCATCAGCGACGTACGGTGAAAGTCTGCCAGTCGGAGTAGCCCGAGCCGTTGTCGGCGGCATCGAAAGACCGTACGCGCCAGGCGTACTGCGTGGCGGATGTGTCGACTACGGAGTACGAGGAGGTGTTTGTGCGCAAGTTGACGATCGATCGCCCGTTCGTAGAGTCGGCGCGCAGAAACAAACTGTCGTAAGCGATACCGCCTTCGGAGGTCCAGGTGAGTTCCACAGGCGGCAGCAAGCTCTGCCGGTTTCCGGGCTGCAGGTTGGTCGGTCGCTCCGGACCGCTGCGATCGACGGTGAAGCGCCGCTCCGTCCAGGGGGTAGCCACGCCGTCGCTAAACGCCCGGACTCGCCAGCGGTATTCGCCGTCGCTGCTCAGCGGCACCGTGGTCGTGGTGGTCTGCACGCGCTCGTCGTAAGCGATCGAAGCCGCATCCGCGAAGCTCGGATTTGCCACTTGTACCTGGTACTCGTCGGCGGCTGATAGGCGCGTCCAGCTTAGGCTCAGCGAAGTGTCGCTCACCACGGCCCGCTCTTCCGGGTCAATCAGGCTAATCCGCTGGCCCGAAAAGCCGGTTTCGCTGCTGTCGCCACCGACCGTCAATTGGCGCACTTCCGAAGCGACACTACTCGTTGAGTTAAAGGCCGTGACGCGCCAGGTGTACTGCCCCGGTGAGAGGGATACCTCCTGCTGCAAATAGGAAGTCTCGATCCGGGCAATTAGCTCTTCGAGCGTATCGAAGGAGGGCGAGGCGACGTCGAGTTGGTAGTTGTCGGCGCCCGGGGTGGCGTCCCAAACGAACGTTTGGAGCTCGCGGCTCGTCCGGATGCCGTCCGAAGGCGCCACGAGGGCGACGCGATCGGCGGCGAGATCGCGCTCTTCGAAGTCGGCGCAACTGGTGAACGAGGCTACGCCGAGTAGGCACGCGAAAAGAAATTGGTAAGATCTAGGAAGCAACAAGCGCATAGCGGACTGACGAAGGAACGGCATCAGTCCGAAGATTGGGGCGCTTGGTATAATACGATGTCGGTCAGCAGCACTTCGCGGCGTAATTCCCGATCTCGGTGTCGCCGCATCGACAGGCTGGCGATGCGAGCGAGTTGCCGGCGGTGCTCGAGGGCGTAGGCGACGTTCAGCGCATCCGCGGCATTTCCGCGCAGCGTGACGGGTTGCAGTTGCAGGGAAGCATTCGCGCGGGAGAAGGTGCGTGCCGAGGGCAGATCGTCGACGGCGAGCTCGTGTTCGGCGGCCAGGGCTGCGATGGCGGGGACGAGGGCTTGGGGGGTCGGGGCGGAGGGCTTGCCTGAATTGGAGTCGGCTTGCGATCGGCTGGAGGCGAGGCGGGCTGCGTTGTGCTCCACGGTCGAGGTTAATCGGCGGTAGTCGAGGAGGTTCGTGATCGCCGGGCGGAGGGCGAAGAGTAGAATCAGGCTTGCGGCGGCGCCTAGGAGCAGGGCGGTTTGACGGAGGGTGGGTTGGCTGGGCACGGGTAGTGAAGGTAGGGGTGGGCTTGTAGTTGCTGGGAGTTGGGGACCAACACTACACCACACGACCATTCGGGGACCAATAGCTCGCTGTACCCTGCCCAACTCGAGTTCGACTGACTTGAGGTTGCAAAATGCAACCTCAAGGCTCACCGTCGCGCTTTAGGTCGATTTGCGTACGCTCGGAACTAGGTTTCTCGATTAGTATTTTAGGTAGGCGAAGATAATTTCGTCGTAATCGGCGACTCAATCCTCAATTTCAGTTAGCCTCTCGTTCGACTCGCCACTGGCTGTTAGTATGCGCTCAAGCTGCACTCCGACCCTAATGATCCTAGTATTCATCTCGATGGCCGCATCACTGTTCAACACACGCAACAGCATCGCTGCTCCCTACTCATTGAGCAGAACGGCGCGTACCGTAAGCCCATCCGATCCACATCGAAGGTCACAGATTGTGATCTCCAATCCTAGAACTCTGCATCCGTCATCTCGAGCATAAAGTCCTCCGGGAAGCGCTTAGCGTTACGCCGGACGGCCTACCTGAGTGCCTCCGCTTTCACTTTGATCAGCTCGGCTAGATCTCTGGAAAACAGCAGTTTATACCCTTTGGCTCCGTAGTTTATACTGACCATCCGCTCGTCCGCTACGTTTACTGATTTGGCCATCAACTGCTATTGTCAAGATTAGTTAGTGGTGATTGGAGGTCACAGACTGTGACCTCCAATCGATTGTCAGCGCAAGCTCCACGGATGCAATACGCTAAGCGCCTCTGCTAGCTCTTGGAGCGTGCTACGGGCTGTACGCTTTGGTCGCTGTAGCAGTCTTGTTGCTTGTAACTGGTAGCCGAACGATCGGCGACTACCAGATGCGCAGCGGTAGCAACTAGTCATTCGCTTATTTGCCCGTCAGCCATGTCGTAAATGTATTTTCTGTGGTCTCCCAACTTGAGATCACAAATTGTGATATCAAGATTTCATTTGTTTTACTCACCCCCGAGGATGCACCGCCGTCAAACAGCTCATCGACGCCTTCGTCACGAAGCGTAAGCTCAGAGCCCTCGCCTGACGGGGTGGCTCCTCGTCGCCCCTCCCAAGACGCCTCTATTACTAACCTCCCCCCATGCCCTCGATCCCCTCCCCCAATCAGCCCGGCCACAAGTTCGCCGTCGCCCTCGGGCTCTTCCTGATGGCCTGTAGCCTCTACGGCGTCGCCGAGGTCTTCGACCTCACCGCCGGAGTCCAGGAAGTCTTAGACGGCGAGGGCCTCAGGCTCGACGAGCTCACGGGCGCCGGGGCCGTTCACTACGCGAAGGCCAAATGGATGTACAAGCTCTCGTTCTTCGCCACGATCGCCGGGTTCGCCTCCTTCGGCGGGGGCGTCGTCCGGTGGATCGTCGTGGCGCCTAACGATTAGGGGTAGGAGGCGCGAGGCCGGCGGCACGCACCAGCGATCCAACTGCGCCGCGCCGACGCTGCAGGGCACCGCGTCGCGGCGCAGCTAGATCGCGTTCGTCGAGTGGGCCTCGGCCACCGGCCCGCCGGGACGCATCCGCGGCGTTCACTCGTTCGCTCCGGGCCCCTGTCACGCCGCCGTCGCTCGGCCCAGCTCCTCACCCGCGGCTCCCGCCCCTGCCGGGGCGGCGGACGGGGTAGACATCGCGGCCGATCTCGAAGTTGGTACCCCCGGACCGCCGCCCCGGCAGTGGCTACGCCGCTTCGAGTCACAGCGGGCTGCTGGGCCCCCTGGGCGGCGCTTCGCTTGGCGCTGCGCGCGGCCGGCGGGTGCCCCCGCGGGGGCACCCGTTCGCGAACTCCTTGCGGCCCCTTGAACGCCCGCACCGTGGACGTCGGCACTGAGACCGGAGCAATGAACTGTAGAGGTGAAAAGGTGACGAGGGCGTGTTGTCAGCAGATGATTACCTGCTGGGTACAAGCTTGAATAGAGCGAGTGACGCGATCCAATCGATGGACAATATGATGTGGTAGAAGAAAGTAGGCCAATAATTGCCAGTTAGCTGAATCGCTATACCATAAAGGCTGAGCAGCTCCAAGATGACAATGACGCCCGCGCCGATCCATAACCCAGATGAAGCTCCTGCCATCCGGACTCGATGAGTCACCCAAAGGAGGTGGGCAACACCACATGCGAGTGGTATCCAGAACCAAAGAATTGCGATGAGTCCGAACATATTCGCTTTCTATGATGCGAATTCGAAATCCGCTAGTTACCGAAAGTGCCGGATTTCAAGCTGTCTACCGTCCTCGATACGTTTCTGGCCTTGCTAGACATAGTTGCAAGAACACCACCGAGGTTACTTTCATCGGCTATCCCAATTAATTGCACTGTGACCGGATTGCTGCCGTGAATTGTGTAGCGCGCCCCATCTATCACAAACAGTGCATCATGAACCTTCTCGCCATTTTGCAGATCGTAGAAGTCATAGGATGGCAAAATGGTCCCATCGACTAACTGGTACTCAAAATCTACCAACCCGATTGGTGCCGATAAGAAGTCAAGCATTATAAAGCTAGAGTCAAGTGGGACAACGTTATCTGAGGATCGATTCACGTCTTCCGGTCCCGTCGGATAGACTACTGTGTACACCCGAGGGCTCTCTGAATAAATGACGTACTGGACGTGATCGGATGGGAGACATGCTGCTAAGCACGTAACGCCTAATCCGAACGTGAGACGCCAAAGAAATGGGCGCATTATGGTTGCTGGTCTAAGATGCCGTTGCGGACTGGACTCTCAGTTTCGAAACGCTGATTGTAGGCGTCTGGACTTAGGATCACATCGTTGCGCTGGTCATAAACGCCGAGGAACTGGCCGTCGCCGTCTACCGCAATTTCGATGTTTACATCACAGAGGTGGTTCCCAAAGTCACCGAGTAACATCGTATATGGCGCTATTTGTCGTCCAACAATGTTGTTAATCCCTTCAGGAATGGAGTTGGTGCCGAGGAAAAGAACGGTCCCGCTTTCATCCTCAACCAAAGCTTCGCCAGAAGGAAATAGATCTCCTGTTAAAGTTCCCTCTATAGAAAGTATGTCGCCATTCTGCGTAAAGTCAAGCTGCGCGCGGTAGTCGATGTTCCCGCCTACATAGTCTGTGAAATCTGTGTCTGTAAACGGTATTGCAGCATCATTCCCAGCTTCAGCCTTCAAAAAGATCGAACCGTCCGCCGTAATGCCGCTGGTGGCTTTCGAGTCTGAAATCGCCTTCCATAGTCCAAATCCTCCTACACTGGTGACGTCCCGAGCTAAGGGGCTACTCACAGTATTGCTAGCAATATCGTAGGTGGTGGTTACGCTCAGCTTGGCTGCCGCATCGCTGTAGGTGCTAAAGCCGCGATTGGCTCCGTCTCCCTTGAAGCCGCCCCCGAACCATGAGAATGGCGCGAACCTCCTTAGGTGGATTGAATACGCTTCCAATCCGTCTAAGTCGATGTTGATGATCGGACTGTTACTAGCGAACTGGTAGGGCGTCAACTCAGGGTACATCCTCGTCAGCGGGTCGGTACTTATAAACTCCTGCACACCTTTCGAGCTGGATCGCGCCCGCGTCACACTCCACGATCCAGGATCTACCGCGAGCCCGTACGTGTATGTGCCCGCCCGTGTCACCGTCGCCAAGGTAGCCGGTTCCCTTTTTCTTCAACCGACCGCCGGAGGCACCGACGGACCGCACCGCGATCGACTCCCTGCGGGGCTTCAGTTGAAGAAAAAAATAGGAGGAGCGCGCACTCACCTTCTCGCGCAGATCCCGCGCACCCGCGGTTTCACACGCGCGTGTGGTCTCGATCGACCGCACGAGTTCATCTCCCGCTCGCCGCCAGTGGATCAGCCCCGCTGATTCGCTGGCGGCGAGCGGGTTCGGCGGGGGTTTGGGGGCGGACAAGGGAGCCCCCGACTGCGACGTCGCGCCGTAGGCGCTCCGAACCTTCCGACCTCTACACTTCACCCCTTCGATCTCGGTGCCGACGTCCTACGGGGCGGGCGTTCGAGGGGCCGCAGGGAGGAAGCGGAGCGAACGACCGGAGGCCCCCGCGGGTGCCCCCGCCGGGCGGCCGGCGACGGGCCTGCACGCAGCGAGTGAGCCCGCGAACGGAGCGGAGGAAGGCCAGCCGGGTGCCGCGCGCAGCGCCAAGCGAAGCGCAGCCCAGGGGGCCCAGCAGCCCGCCGCGACCCGAAGCGGCGTAGCGACTGCCGGGGCGGTCGGCCGGGGGCTACATACATCGATGTCAGCCGCGACTTCGACCCCCGGTCCGCCGCCCCGTCAGGGGCGGGAGCCGCGGGTGAGGAGCTGGGCGGAGCGACGGCGGCGTGACGGGCGCCCGCAGCGAGGGAGGCAGCGAGGCACGAGCGGGCGAACGAAGCGGAGGCGTCCCGGCGCGACGGTGGCCGACGACCACTCGACGAACGCCATTCGACTGCACACCACAACGCACTTCGATCCTCGGTCCGACCGCTCACCGCGACCTCTCAACCGAGCGTTAGTCGACTCGAGGTCGATCGTCTCGTAGAACTCAGTCTGCCTACCCTTTCGATCCATCCAACTTGAGGTCGCATTTTGCGACCTCAAGTTCGATCACCCCGCTTGAGCCCAGTATAACCGCCGTTTCTGCCCTCAACTTGAGGTCGCATTTTGCGACCTCAAGTTTGATCGCCCTGCTTGAACCCGATCCGTCGACGCTCCGGGGTCGGCTCCTCGATCAGCTTCGTGATGTACGCGTAGATCGTGGCGATGTCCTCGCCCTGAGTGTACAGCTCCCGTTCGATGTGCTCGACCTTGAGTAGGAGCTCCTTGCTGTTCATCAATACCTCGCGCATCCGGGTGAAGATTCGCATGATCTGGATGTTGACCTCGATGGCCTTGTCGCTCGTCAGCACGCTCGACAGCATCAGCACCCCATGCTCGGTGAACGCATACGGGGCGTAGCGGCGGCCACCCCAACTCGAGTTTTCGTTCCGCGACTTCAGGTCTTCGAACTCCTCGCCGGAGAGCTGGAACATAAAGTCCTCCGGGAAGCGGCCTTCGTTACGTCGGACCTGCTCGTTGAGCCGCTTCGTGGTCACTTCGTACAGCTCCGCTAGATCTGCATCCAGCATCACCTTTTGGTCTCGGAACACGTGGATCTTACTGATCAACAGCCCCTCATTCACTCTTCCCCCAGCCATGTCTTAAAGGTATTTTTTGCTTCGTCCAACTTGAGGTCGCATTCTGCGACCTCAAGATTCTGTCTGATTTACCCCCGCGGATGCAACGCCCGCACCGCCGCGGCCAGCTCCTCGAGCCCGCTGCGCCGGTATCCTTCAGTCGCCGTGGCCGTCCTGTGGCCGGCGAACGCCTGTACCACGCGCACGTCGTGCCCGGCCGCCAGCAGCTCCGCGATCACCGACTGCCGCACGCGCAGCGGGAGCAGCCGGTCCCCGCGCCCGAACCCGGCGTTGACGAGCGCGCTCAACCCCGCCGTGGCCAGCGGCCGCCCCGCGGCCGTCAGCAGCAGCCGCTCCGACCGCTCGCCCCGCGCGGCGAGCTTGTGCAGCTGTCGCCGCTCACCTTTTATATACGCGTCCAACTCGAGGACCTGCGAGGCCTTGAGCGCGAGCTCCCGGCTCGCCGTCTTCCCGCCCCCGGTCACCGACACCGTCCCGGCGTGCAGGTCGACGTCCCCCACGTCGAGCCGGACGGCCTCCGCGCTCATCAACCCCTGGTGCACGAGCAGCCCCGCCGCCACCCGCCGCCGCCGCTCCGGGTTCGCCGCCAGCCACGCGGCCAGCTCCCCGGCCGCGTACAGCCCGTCGAGTCGCACGCGGCGGTCGACCGGATCGCGCAACCGCAACCGCGCGCACGGGTGGTCTTCACGCCGGCCCGAACGCTGCCGCCAGTCGTAGTACACCTTGATCGCGGAGAGGTGATTGCGCAGCGTCTTCGCGTGCAGCCCCCGCCGGCGCAGGCCGTCGACGTAGTCGAGGATCTCCGTGTAGGTGGCCGTTTCCGCGTCGAGTATTTCCCGCAGGTACTGCTCCACGGCGTTCCCGTAGCTGCGGACCACCGAGTCCCGGTAGTTGCGCCGCAAGTAGTCCGCCCAGCTCACCCCCAGCCCGCTCACGCTCCCTCGGTTATATCGTCGTCATCGTCGACCAACGCCGCCAGCATCGCCCCGCTGACGTGCGTGTAGACCTGCGTCGTCTCCAGGTTCCGGTGCCCGAGGAACAGCTGGACCTGCTGCATCGTCAGCCCCCGTTCCAGCAGGTGTGTCGCGATCGCGTGCCTGAGCAGGTGGCAGCTCAACCCCACCTCCATCTCCGCCCGCTCACCGAGCGCGCGCAGGCGCTTGTTGCACGTCCACGGCTGCATCCGCTCCCCGCGGTCCCCGATCAGCAGCGCCGGGTTGCGCTCGTCGCCGAAGCGCAGCCACCGGCCCCGATCCCGGTACAGGTACGCGCCCAGGTCCCCGGCCACGCCCCCGCCCAGCGGCACCGTCCGCCGCCGCCCGCCCTTGCCCCGCTCGACGACGAGCAGCCCGTCGCGCAACCGGACGTCGGCCACGTCGAGCCGCGCGACCTCCCCGGCCCGCAGCCCGCACCCGTAGGCCAGGCTCAGCATCGCCCGCTCCCGCGTCGTCTCGCTCGCCGCGTACAGCCGCGCCACCTGGTCCTGGGTCAACGCCGCCCGCTCGCCCGCGCCCGCCCTGCCCGACTGCGCCCACCGCACCGCGGTGGTCGGGTCGCTCGCCAGCTCCCCGGCCGCCACCAGCCACGCGAACAGATCGCGGATCACGCGCACGTGGTGGGCGACCGACTGCCCCGTCAGCGCGCCCGGCCGGCCGCCGCGACTCGGCCGCTCGGCCACGTACACGTAGTAAGCACGGATGTGCGATGCCCTCACGGCCGCGATCTCGCCGACGCCCCGATCCTCCAACCACGCCAGCAGCTCGGTGGCCTGCAGGTAGTACAGCCGGCAACCCTCCGCCCCGTAACCGAGCGCCCGCCGGTGGCGCTGCAGCCGCTCGGCCAGGCGACGGTAGCCGTCGCCGCGGACCTCCACCGCGCGCGGCCTACTCACGGATTTTACCGTTACGATGACGTAGGCCACTTTCGCCCGATCCGGGGGGCACACCCTTTCGGTGGGACGGGGACGATCGGGCCTTCGCGCACCTAAGCCACTGAGCGTCAGCCGGTCGATCGTCCCGGGATCGTCCCGGACCGTCCCACCTACCCATTTGCGTCCGCTTCTAACGCCTCGATCTGCGCGGTCATCCCCCGCCGGATCCCCGCGGTCAGCCGCCCGTAGTCGTCGCGGTAGTCGATCCGGTAGCACACTTTCCTCAGGTTCCCCGAGTACTGGCTCGTGAGGTACTCGGCGCCCACCAGCTGGATGATGTACCGCGAGCACTGCGAGCGGCTCAACCCCAGCGCCTGGCGGACCTCCCGCTGCGTGAACTCCGGTCGGTCGCTCGCCTCGGCGTACCCCTTCAGCCGCTCGTAAAACTGCCGGAGCGAACCGTCCAGCTCGTCGACCTTCAGGACGATCGACGCGAACAGGATCTCGGACGCGGTGCGCAGGTCGGCGACCTCCGCGACCAACCGACCCTCCTCGTCGCGGGTCCGCTGGTACTGATTGAGCAAGCACACCTGCCGCACGAACGAGAGGTACAGCCCGTTGAGCCGGCGGACCTTGTGCGCGCCGTCCGGCAACTTGATCCGATCGGCGTACCGGTTGACCACGTCGTAGGATTTGAGCAGCCGGATGCAGTTGGCCAGCCGCGCCCGCTCCGCCTCCTCGGTCGCCCGCGCGCACCGCCCCGCCGCCCGGGCGTTCTGGTAGGCGATCACCCGGGCGGTCTGCGCGGCCGACTCGTCGACGGCGACCACCAAGCACCGCGAGACGTTATCCTCGTACACCTCGCCGCGCGTCGTGCACGCCAGACTCGCGATCGGCCCGCGGACCACGCGCTCCCCCCCGGTGATCCCCCCGCGCTCGTCCTTGACGCTCGTCGCGGTGCGCAACACGTCGCTCGATTGCAGCTCCCGGAACGCGAGCTCCGCCTCCTCGCGCAGGCCGTCCAGATCCTCCAAACACACCAGTTTGTGCGTGAAGTAATCTTCGGCCTGGTTGTAGAACGCGTTGTCGGTCACGCGCGTGAAGCGCTTGACGTCCTCGGCGGGGATACACCGCGCGACCACGTCGAGCAGGCGCGTCTTGCCCGACCCGCTCGAGCCCTGGATCAGGACGTGCAGGGTCTCCGGCATCTTGTACGAGCTCGCCGCCACGAACAACAGCAACCGCGTCGACTCCTCGCCCACGATCCCGCAGCGCCCGAGGGACTCGCCGAGCGTTGCGATCAGGTTCGGACCCTTGAGCACCGCCAGGCACTCCGCCGTCTGTGCCGCCGTCAACGTCGGCGCGGCTTGCGCCAAAACGCGTCCCCCACTGCGCCGCTCGCGCTCGGCGTGCATGTAGCCCTCGAGCGCCCCGGCCAGGCCGTCGAGGTCGCGGTGCAGCGCCCCCGCGTCGACGCCCAACCGCTCGGCCGCCAGCCGGCACGCCCGCTCGACCTCGCGGTAGTCGTACAGGTCGACCTTTAACGTGATCGACCGCACGCCGTCCCCGGCGCTCACGCCAACCGGATTTGCAGGGTGACTTTAAGCGTGTCGAGCTGCTCGACCCGCAGACCTTTAACGCGCAGCTCGCTGCTCGACGCCCGGTAGCCGAGGTCGTAGGCGTTCGACGTGTCCAGCGCGGGGGCGTCGCTTTTTGGTGGCAGCTCCACCGCTTTCGCGGGCGCGGCAGATCCGGGCTCCGTTCGCTGCGCGGCGACCTCCCTCGCGCCGTTCTCAGTTGAAGAAAAAACCTCCCCCACTTCCGTCTCGATTTGCTCCCCGATGGCCGTCCGCTCCTCGATGATCTGGCGCTCCTCGATGAGGTGCGCGAGCAGCTCCGGACCCTGCGCCACGAGCAGACTGTTGCAGTCCTCGCCCTCCGGAACCGGGACGGCCGACAGCTTTACACCCGGATGCGCCGCCCGGATCTTCGCGGCCACCAGCTCGGTCGCCTTACGCCCGGCCCCGTCGCCGTTGAGGAACAGACACACCTCCCCGAGCTCCGCGAGCGCGGCCAGCGCCGCGGCGTGCTCGGCCGTGTAGCCGTTCGTCCCGAACAGCGCGAGCACCGACCAGCCCTTGGCGGTCGACTCGTTTTGCAGCACGCTCACCGCGTCGACGATCGACTCGGTCAGCAGCAGTCGCTTCGTTTCCGCGGCCGGGTAGCGCGGGTACTACCCGCGCCGATCGCGCAGGTAGTAGTGGCGACCGCCCTTGTTCCCGCCCGACGTACTACCGCTGGACGCGTTCCGGAAGTACAAGCCCTCGATCTTACCCGCCTGCCCCCGCAGCGCGAACGCCACGCAGCCCTTACCGAACACCTGATACTGCTTGCCGCCCGTGCGCGACTTACGCCCGCCGGTCGCCTCCGTCATCAGCCCGATGCGCACGCAGCTCGCGATCAGGAACTCGTCACGCCGCTCCCCGTGGTGCATCTGGCCCGAGTTATACCCCACGTCCAGCCCCCGGGCCGCGAGCTCCCGGTAGTCCAGGCCCCGCCCCTCGAGGTAGCCCTGCGCCGTGCGCGTCATCGACACCGCGTTCGCGAAGTAGGTGAACACCTTCAGCAGTACCGCCGAGCGCGGGAGCTCCGTGGTCGGAACCGGCTTGTACGCCTCCGGCACCGCCTCGGAACCAGTCACCGCGCCGCCGATCATCGCCTTACAGCGTTCGATCGCCTCGTGTTTACCGCAGTCTTCCTTGTGCAACACGAAGTCGATCACGTCCAACGACTTGCCGTGCGTCGGGCAGTTGCCCGAGAAGCAGTACGCGGTCTGCGTCTTGTAGTACACCTGCATGCTCGGCGTGGTATCCTCGTGGAACGGGCACGACAGCCGCAGCTTCTTGTCCGGCTTGAGGTGGTAGTGCGCGAGGACCCGCGCGATGGGGAGCTTGGCCTTGATCTGGGGGATGGTCATGAACGCGGGGTTAAACTTGCCGATATTGCACGTCACGAACGTAAGCTTCACGTGCGATACTTGCAAGTTTGGCACGAAGCTTCTTGCGCGCTAGGCACTTCTTGCCGCTATCGCTTACCTTTCGGAACCACCCACCACCCCGCTCCACGCATGCACCTCGGCGATAACCTCAAGGCCCTCCGCAAGGCCAGCGGCGCGACCCAAAAAGAGGTCGCCGCCCTCCTCGCGATCCACCCCTCCAACTACTCCAAGGTCGAGAGTGGGACCCGCGAGCCGTCCGTGCGCATGGTCGCCACCCTCGCCGAGCACTTCGGGGTCACCGTCGACGAGATCATCGCCGGGGCCACGGCCTCCCGCACCGCCGCCGTACCCCCCGAACCCCGCAGCGCCGCCGCCGGGACCATCGAGCGCGCCCGACTCATCGAGTCGCTGCCCGACGACGACCAGGCCGCCATCTTCCGCATGGTCGACGCCCTCGTCTCCCGCCACAAGCTCCGCTCCTACATCGAGGAGGCCGTCAGAGCCTAGCCGTTGCCAGCGTAAGCCACGTCCAGCTCCACACGGGACATCCGTATCCGGCGGGCATATCGTGATATCTACACCGCGCACTACTCGCAGCGAGTCACCGCTAGCTTAAACCCCATCGAAGCCCTGAGCATCAACTTAAAGAGATACCATCGCTATGCGTAGACGCTTGGGAACGCCCTCGTCAACGATCTTCGCGATCCGACCATCCCGTCGTTGACCCCCGGGACCAATCGAGTACTGGAACAAAGGCCCATTTTCCGCTGGAGCCCAATCGTTGTTGAGGGCTGGCTGGGTTGCAGGAGACCAATAAAACAACTCCCTGCCACCGTTCGGTACGCTGTAGAAAGATTCAACCTCTTTGCCGGTTGAGGGATCGCGAGTTAATTGTACGTACACGACGGGAGGAAGGCCCATATCATCGAGATCGGATTCGTTATACCCTTTGGGCGTCAGTCGGCGCATCTCGAGGCGAGGTCCACGAAGAGTAGGCTTATCCCTTTTCAGGGGGTAAGCGTAGTCAATAACTAAGGAGTAACTCATAATATCTTAGATTTTATACCTCAAAGATACTATTTTCTATATACTTGGTTTCCTTCGTCACATTCAATATCAGACTCTCGCGTACTGTCAAGGTCTATCAAGAGCCTGAATCGTTCCTGTTTAGTAAGACCTACGGGAACACACTTTTAAGCTTGTAGCAAGATTTCCACCTCTTTTATCTCTGAATTAAAGTGAGATCTAACGTCATCGTTCACTTTATCTAAGTAGCCGACCCTCTTGAATATATCTACCGAGCTTAATCCGACGATCATCAGCATTGATTTAAACGCCAAGGCAGCCACATCGCTATCTGGATCAGACTTCAAGCTAGAAGTACATTCTAAGGCCTCTCTATTACGCGTGCCCATATACGCCTGCCCTATACCCGAGATTGCCTCTTGCCTCAACTCGTACTCCACGCTTTCGTCTAGCGAATACTTAACTGCGGCCTCTAGATAACTACGCTTGTCTAATTTAAGCGCGAACAGGAGAGCGTGCAATGCCCCCGCCTTGACCATGTCATACTCAGAGGAGAGCATTCTTTCATAAAAATCGATATCTTTAGTGGCCCCATCTGTCTTAGCGGACGATTTGATCAACCTGTACGCTGCATCCTCGTCACCTTCCTCAATCGCCGCAGTTATCTCGTCAATCATCATCTACCTTCTTCAGCTTTAGTTCGATTCAGAACATCAGTAACCTGATCCTTCTGCTTTTGAAGCGAAGTTCGCAATCCTTTCGCAGACTCTAGAACCTCTCCCGAGAAAGCCCCTTTCTCGATGTCCACATTCAGTTCATCTAGCTTCTTCCCTAACCCTCTGAGTGCATTCGACACCTCGTCAAGGTGGTCGTACGTTCTACCGTTAATTACAATCGGGTTCCCTTGAATATCGCCGATCGCGGCAGTTATATGCTTCTGATCTAGCGCGCTAGTCTGGTTCTTAAACTTACTTACATATCGCTGAAGGACTTCGCCTCCCGCTCCACTCAACAACTTGACCTTTGATCCGCTTATAGGCAGAAGCACAAATACCCCGGCTAGAACTTTATCGCCAAGGGAAGCCTGTTCACCGCTCAAGTGCGCTCCGTCAACCAGAACAGCTACATCGTTCTGCGATACAAGGTCTCCAAACTCATCGACATAGTTTGAAGCATAGATTGAGCTCCGTTGCACGAACGTGGCATCAACTTTCGTAAGGTGTTCAAAGGCATTGACCATCCCGACTGAAGCGGTATTTGCATCGTCTACTTTTCCAGTCAACCAATTCCACGCCTGTTGCATGTAAATCATCGGGGCAATTGGAGGTCCTAGAATCGGTGGATCAGTGATAGACATCCGAGGCGAAAGCCCAAGGTGATCAGTGAAAGCGATAGGAGAATTTGCGCTGAAAGTGTACGGACTCACACTTGCGTAGTCTCGCGCCAGCGGGTCCGTGAACGTAAACTGCAAATTTCTCACCGGCGCGCGCGCCGGAGGTACTACGTACGGAGACCGTCGCGGCGTACGGCTCGGGAGCGAGCCGGCCCGTGCGGTCCGTGTAGTCGAACACGAACTGACCGGTTCCGGAAGCGCTACGAACGAGATTATAGGTTTCGGACCACTCGTAGTCGGACGACTGACTCGGCGTACCGAAGTCTAGCCTCCCGATCGGCTCGGAAAAAACCATATTGCCCTGATCTTCCCACCCCGCAAACGCCATCTCACTTTGGCGTGCGTTGGCGGCCACGGCTTCCGGGAGGTAGCCCTCGAAGCCGTACTGGCTCGAGGAGTATACCCCTAAGACGCTGCGCTCTTCGGTCGGCTCTCCGTCGGCGAGTGCGTCGCCGTAGGCGGTGGCTTCGCTCGTGAGTCTCCACCCTTCGTTCGTACCGGGCTGTATGTTGGAGAAGGGTGCTAGGTAATTGAAGGGGGCAACCGACTGGTTGGCCACGCTAGAGTCTGCCGCTTCCGCAAAAACGCCTAATGCCTCCAACTTACCGCTTACGGCAATCGGTTCGTCCCCCGGTTGATCCGCCAAAGGAGTGCGGTCGGCGACGTACGTAAACGACTGGTGGGGTCGCCAGATGCCCTTCGCGCCGTAGCCGTAGGCACGGGAGGTGGGAGCACCGGCATTCGCGCTCGAGGATGCGGCAAAACTTCTCGCGCTGAGTTGGGTGGCGAGCGTAGGTCGTTGGTCACCGAAGATGAGCGTGCTCTCATCGCTGTCGGCGAGTTTGAAGGGGACGGGTTTGCCCCCGGCAAACTGAATGGCGCGGGCATCACCTCCTTCGCAGTCCCCGGCCCCGCTCCTAATTGGTTCGAGCAGATAGGCGCCGGAGCGGGGGAGACAAGCGAGAGCGCAACTATTGTCCACGACCAGAAACACTTCAGTTCCACTGGGTGCGGCATCCACCTTATATGGGAGGCCAACGGGTATAACCACCTGCCTTTCGACTGCGCCCGGGAATCTATACAGAAGGTTAGCGAACGGGAGGCAGTCTACCGTAGTGCCGATCTCGCATCCGGATATATCTAGAAATCCATCAGCGTAGAAATCGCACCCCGTTTCTGGATCATCAGGTTCGGGTGGATCGTTGGGGTCCGGGGGAGCGTCTGGCAGTAGCTCAATCTCGTCTTCGCAGGACGTACCGGGGACACGCTTTACGAATTCGTGCGGGGGTGGACCATCCTTGTCATCGTCTCGATATTGACCACACAGGTTACCCGCCCGATCGTACAGACTAAAAACGACCTGGTAGTACAATGACTCGCCTTCCTTGATATTTTTTCGGATAACGGCTAAACCAGCATACTCTGCACCGTTATCTACAGTCGCTACCACTGGGTTAATTAGTGGCTCACCGATAACTATCGGATCGTCGTTTATTCGATTTTCGTCGAATGACGCCTGACTCGATCCCGATGTAGACAAGTTGTACGCGACGACTATTTCTTTGTACCCATCGTTCTGACAATCAATCGATTGCGGCGTATTCGAAGACGTAAATATCTCATGCTTCTCTTCGTAGCAGAAGGATTTGGGGCCGGGGTCCGGATTATCGTCTACAGTAACGGCCGGAGGCATTCCTCCCCAATTATCGCTATACGTGTTCGCCGAAAGTGACAACACATCTGCGTACCCAGACTCCTGGGCGGCGGCCGTCGGGTCGGCAAGCGCCTGCAAGCTGCCCACATTTGTCGAAAGATGATTGCGGGCTCCCGGGCGGGTAATAATCCCCGCGACCTTTAAAACACCCGTAGCCGATGCGGGAAACGTCTCGTCCGGAGGTAGCGACGATTCCAAGGAGATCTCGCTGTCCGAAACTTCGGCTACAGTCAACGTCAAGCCCGGAATCGTTCTCGTTATTTGGTTTGTCGCCACGCTCGAAACCAGCACCTCGTCACCTACGCGAAACAGCGTGGAAGCCGCGTCCGATCTACCGCTACCCGGCACGTTGGCCACCTTTGCGGAAAACAGGTCACAGTCTTCGAGCGGTTCGGGATCTACGTCGAGCACACACCTGACGCCGGCATTCGCGTAGGCAGCCCCCATCCCCTCGTAGTAAGGGTGTGCGGGGATATCGAGTGCGTAGACGGGGTCGTCGTAGGAGTTCGAGACACTCGTCAACACGGCCTGACCGGTTAACGGGTCGTAAGCTAGGTTCTCCGTACGCTGACGCGACTGGCCATCGGTTACGTCGACGCTCGCCAGGATGCCGGTTTTCCGGATGACCTTATTCGAGACGGCGGTATTCGTGTTGCCCACCTCGGCGGAACCGGACGGGGAGACAATCGCTCCGGGGAAGAGGAACACGAGCCAGCCGTTGGTTTCCAGTGTTGCCGTGCCGGCATCCAATTCGCTACGTCGCGCGTCCCACGTAACCTGTTCGCTGACCCCGAGCGTCTGAGTCTCGCCGATCCGTGGTTTCCCGTCCTCGGGAAATTCGACGGTAGGAACCTCGGAGGTAACCTCGAGCGCCTCGCTGGCTACTCCGGCTACGTCGTGACTTACCGGGCGCGCGTGGTAGTTGTAGGTTGTTTGATTGACCTGCACCCCACGCCTCCCGAGCGGGGTGAGCCCGTAGTGCGTAGAGCTCCGGGGCCGGCCGTGCATGTCGTTGAGGACGGTAGAATAACCTTGCGACGCAGTAAAGCTTAAATCTGTTTTATTGAAAAAGATAGTTTTGGCGACCGTTTGCGCCGGCGTACTCTTCTGAATTTGAGTCTCGCGAGAGATCACCGGAAAATCACGTGCGGTGTAAAAGTCGTGCTGCGTTTCTCCGCTCGTGGCGTAATCACTCCCGTCGAACCTACTGAACGACTGGAGGTAACTCGGCAATTCCTGCCCCTCGGAAAGCAGCTGCTGTGCCGCCCCCGCCAGGGAGCGGACCGTAACTTCGCCGTAGCCGACCGAGGCGCCCGGAAGTACGCTGCGGTTGAGTGGAAACTCCACGGTGTAGCGTTGGTCGCTGCGGAAGATCGCCTCCTCGACGATGTCGGATTTGAGGTACTGAAGCGCACACTCCTCGTAGCCGATGGCCGGTTCGTTGGTCGCTACCCCACTCGAGATACGCTCCCCGTTGCGCAACGTAGTGTAGTCGTAGACCTGGCCATACACGACCGGTACTGCGGCGGCGTCCGGTGAACTTGCCGGTAAGTCGGTACTGTGGTCCCAATTGTCGTGGACGACGATGGCGGCGACCCGCGTGCCACCGCCGTACTTGCTTCCGTCCGGGGAGGCAAGTCTTAAGTAGCTACGCCGCAAGTCTACCGAACTGCCCAGTCCTTTCTTGGAGGCGTGGACGTAGTAGTTCCGAAATATGCTGCTGATGTCCAGGATCGATCCGGCGAAGCGCTTAATCATCGCGGGGACGTCGGTACGGGTTGCCCCCATGAAGTCATTGCCGATTACGGCACTCGGGTAGTTTGCCTTAGCGTATTGCCAGGCCGCCGCGGCAAACGGATGGTAGCTCTTCTGCTTGCCCGCCTTACCGAGCGCTACAGTGTTGAGCGTTACGTAGCCCTGGCTCCCGTCTGGGGTGACCCCGTAACCGGAGATGGTCGCGTACCCCGTAACCGGGTCGTAGCTTTTACCGTCTCCGCCCAAGCTACTTTCTAGCTTGAAGAGTAGCTGAGCGCCGATGGGGTCCTGTCCAGATGCGACGCCGTGCAGTCCGTTTAGGTAGTTTACTACCGATGCCCGGGGATCAGTGGGGCCGAGTGTTTCCCCGCGCCGGTCTCGCTCGAGATCGAAGTAGATCCTCACGTCTTCTCCGGACTGGGCACCCGTCGGCACCGATGCGCTACCGGGGGTTCCGATGCCGGCGATGGGGATCATCTGTAGGGCCTGCCGGTCTTGCACGTAGGCGTAATCGTCGCTCTCGTAGTGGACGTCGAGACTCGCACCCGAGGGAAGCGTCACCCGGTTTAAATTCCAGACCGAAGCCGCCGCATCGGTTTCGGCGGACACACTGTAGCCGGCCGGCACGTTCGCCGCCCCGTTGTACATGGACGCAATACGGTCGATCGATTGCACCGCGTACGGATCTTTCCCGGAGTAGCAGTAGTCGTAGTCCCCTGTATCGTCCGGACGGAGAATGCTGCCTCCCCACCGGTCCTGGCCGGATTCGGTATAGTCGCCGTACTCCGCGTAGCCCGCCGCCGAACGGCCGGAGCGCGCGTCCAGTCCCGCGGCAGTCGTGGCTATGTAATCGAACTCATAGGGCGTAGTCCTGCCTCGCTGGTTACGCTTGTAGGTAGTGTAAACGCGTTTTAGCGTAAGCTTACCGTCCGGTGCATTGGGCGATTCGAGGGTAAGTCCGGTGCGCTCGTACTCGAAGACGACCGTTTGGATGGGGGGTTCACCCATGTCGAGACCGGTCCTGGAGTAAAGCTCGATGCTATCCAAGCGGTAAGAACCCTGGCCGTCCGCGGCACTGGTACTCGGATCGTTCGCGACGATCCCCGAGGCGCCGAGTCCGTCGGTACGGCCGCCGCCCCCTGCATCTGATCCGGCTCCCGCACGGGAGAAAAAGCGGGCGACGTGAGTGCTGGTACTCGCCTCCGCCAGCACCGCCTGCTCGCGTTCGCCGTACATGAAGCTCGCCTTGTCGTCGTCGGGGTTGCTCGCGAGTCCGGGGATGTACCGAGCCCCCGTGTACGGGGCTCGCCAACGATAGAGATTGTCCCGGCCGAAGGAAGTTGCCGCGTACCTAAAGTTGACCCAGTAACCCGAATCGTCCGGCGTGACCCCATTGTTGGTGAGGTCGATGTAGTCGGGGCCTAAGACGTTGGAAAGAAGGTAGGTGTGGACGAAAGGCGGGGTCTTTACGAAGTTCTTGTACTGCTCATTCGTACCCGATACGTCTATGTCGGTGTAATCTCCGCTAGTAATGGGTGGTACACTGACGTTCCCACAGGCGGTGGCGTTTACCGGCACGGAGTACGCTGCTTCGAGTTGGAAGGTGTTCCAAAGCGGGATGCCGTAGTTGTAGCGTAGGCCGCTCTGATTTGTCGCGATAAATCCGACGACGTAGTCTTCGGAACGCTGATCGTCGCCCAGCACGGCCGAGCGTCCGTTCGTAGGTGCCACGGATTTCGTTAGCGCACCAGGTTCGATAATCGCTAGGTTGACAGCATCGTAAAATCGCGTTCGGAATTCGGGGAGTAACGGAGTCGAGCTAAAGACGCTCCCCGGACCGTATAGGTCCGCAGTCGTGAGTGCGAGCACCGACTGTGCACGTTTCTCGCGCCCTATCCCGGCGTAGTTAGCGAAGTCGTTGAGGCTCCCGGAAGTACCGAACACCCGCCCGCTAGTCTGGCCCTGTTCAATCGCGAGTGGGGCCGGAAGATTTTGCGATTGGTTACCGTCAAACCGGACGGATACCGGCTCATCCTCTCCCGAAAGCTGGTACCGGGTAAGCTCCGAGGAACTCTTGGTGCCGGCGGTTAACTCCCCCGCGGCCTTGAAGTAGACCGGCTCGCTCAATCGATTCAGCGGAGTTACGGGAAGTTGGGCGGCATTGATAGCGTCGGTTAGACGAGAATCGGGATACTTCGTCTTCGCAATCGACCAGTTCCCGCTCAAATCACCACCGACCAAACCTAATCCCCCCGGGTCGATTTGAACTCCGGCCCCGCCACCGATGACTCGGGAGGTGGAGCGCGCATCGGTAACCAGGACTGGCGCCGATCGCATCGGAAGATACTGCCCACCTGTGCCCTGGCCAGTTAGACTAAATACATCGGGGGTGGCATTCGCCAGGGCGAGGTTCGGGGTGGACTGTCGAGCGGCTAACTCATTTTCCCGATTGAAATCGAGTAACGTGTTGACACCTGTTTCGTCGTATCCGGCGCGGTGGTGGAAATAGCCCCTGGCTACCGCGGATACCCACTTCCCGTTGTTGACGAGTGCCTGCTCGGAGTAGGCGAGGTTGACTTTAGCCCCTAGACTAACACCAGCAAATACACCGGCCTCAAATGCTCCACTTGCGTTGAAACCTACGTAAGGTTGGGTGACGGTAGGGGTGTATCCCGCGTTATTAAACGAGAAGCCAGCGCCTACTCCAGATGCATTCTTACTATAATACTTTCTCGTGCTTGGTTTCTCCCGATCTCTTGCCGCCGACGTACTTAAAGACAGGCCAGAAAGCCCCTCCCGCGAGCCAAAGTTTGCCCCAATTCGGAGACTACGATCTGTGCCATCGATCTCCTTGCTCAAGCCTATACCAGGGCTGAAAGATGCTCCGGTACCGGAGTCGAGGCCGAGGTTAGAGCTAAACGATAACGGACCACCCGTACTCACCGAGAGATTCAGACCCCCAGTCCAACCCCGGTAATTATTAAAAGCGAGGTCGTAGCCGAATCCTCCGTTAAAAAAGCTACTTACGCCAAAGATTTCTCCATTGAGGCCGGCGCCGCCGCGTACCGTCCAGTCTTTCTTCATGGAGGTATAGCGCTCTACCTTCTGATCCACCCCATTAAAATCATCCGGAATCCCGCGCACCGTCCGGTTGATGGCCCCCGGGTTCAAACTCCAACCGAGCCCGACCCAGCTCGCCTCCTGTTCCATGGAGATCCCGCTGTGGTAGGCGAGGTTGAAGGGATAGCCTCCATCTGGACCCGGCAGCTCGAAGAGCGGAATGTTGTAAGTGAAGTCTCCAGAGAATAAGTCGACATTATTCGATGCGCCTACCGGCTCGAAGGCCGTAAACTCAGGCTGGGAGGGTCCTGAGGTAAGCGCGTAGGCAGCCGTCGGCGCTACGACCTGAAACAGGATGAGGAAAACGAACGAAAGCGCCCAGGCGCGTAGGAGGGGAGACTTCAACGGGCAGAATTTTCGGTACGGGAAGACAAATCGATTTCTAGAGCTTCGGCCACGAGCGGACCTTCGAGCCTAAACTTGGGCGCTTCGCTGGTGGGGAGATCGAAGCCGATTAAGATCGTTTCGTGCGGTCGCTCGGCGATGTAATCCTCGCGGAAGAACGTGGTGGGATAGAGCGTGTCCGATCCCTGGATCAAGCGGGCATCCCGGCGTAATTCAAAATTGAGGTAGTAGTCGACCGTCTGCAGGTCGGCGAGGGCATCGTTCGTCCGCAGTCCCGTCTTCAGCGCCTGGATCTCCTTGCTCTCGAGGAGGAGCTTGAAGTAGCTTGCTTTCGCGGGGAAGCGTTCGGAGGGGGGAAGCTTGAGCAGTGTGACTTTGCTCAGCGCATCCTCCGCCTGGAACGCTGACGCGATCTCCGATTTGCCGCAAGCGATTAGAGAAAGAAAGGTGCACCACCCCAGTACGTTTAGGCATTTAGTCATTGACGATAAATACCTCATGGCGTTCCAGTTGAATCCGGTAAAGCCTGGTTCTTGCCAGCGTCCGGGAGTGCGCCTTCAGGGGCTGTTTCGGGGAGAAGGCTCCATCCTCTAAATCGCAGGTACCGCCGCTCGTCGAGGTCTACTCCATCTAGTTCGAGCAGATAGAACTCATACCCTATTTCGGCTCCTAAATCGATTACGTGGCGATTTACCCCGCGCCGCAACTGGAGGCTTCCGCTTTTTACTACACGCCCAGTGCCGAGGTCTGTGATACTGTACGGAGCAACGGCGTCCTTCACGCCTTCGGTCGAGTAGCGGTGCTCGAAGGTGATGGGGAGGTCCTCGCCGTCGAGTAACTGGTGGAACCAGGCGCCGGGGAGGACATCTGCCGCGACGTAATAATCAGCGTCGTCATTCCCAGCTATCGGATCAGAACCAGGGTCGGGATCTGGGTCTGGGTCCGGGTCGGGATCAGGATCCGGGTCATCAGTTGCCGCGAGAAGTACGATAGCGTAGTCCTCGATCTCACCGAGGATGCCTCCGCTCTGCGGATTAGGTAACGCGTCCGCGTTGACGACTACCCGCATCCGAACGCTTCCGGTGTAACCCTCCGCAGGAACGCTCAGTGGTATCTCAGCCAATCCAGATTGGAGGATATTCGGATTTGCTGCGGGAATTTGAACGGTGCTCAAAAAGACTTCCTCCGCGGCTTCGAAAGTCCCGTTTCCATTGTAGTCGAGCCAGACGCCGAGGTTGGTCGAGCTGAAGTTGTTGGGATCGAAGTGGGCGTGGAAGGGACGTACGGTGAGCTCGTAAGTCTTGCCGCGCTCGAGGGTCGCCTGCGGTTGACTGTACACCCGGTAGCCCAGCAGGGCTTGATCTGCCGATTTACGCTCGGGTTCCGGCTGGGGGAAGTTGTCGATCTGCTCGAGCTGGACACCCAGGATGTAGTCGTTGTAAGGAGTCAGTGCACTCGTGGGGGGGAGGTAAGTCCCGCCGTTGCCCGGATCCGGGTTGGGGTCTGGATCCCCGTCGCCACCGTCATCCGGATCATCCGGATCAGGATTATCGTCGGGGGCATCACCGGTCACGGTGAGTAGATAATCTTCCCCTTCGCCGTTGTCGCCGGCACAGGAGGTTGCGGCTTGACCGTGGTTATAAACGACGCGCAGCCGGTAGGAGCCCTGGGCAACACTTGCCGGAATAGCTATCTCGAAGCGACCCTCCGTGTACTTATCGTTGCTCGTTGTCGCCCGTGCAGCCGGGATCTCCGCCTGGGAATTAACAGTGATAGGCGCATTCAAAACCTGCGTCCAGCTCCCACCGCCCGTGGGGATAATCCACGCAGTGACCTGCCCTTGAATAGGTTCGGGCATCCAGTGGCGGGTAACTACGCGCACCACCAGAGGCGCGGACGCTCCCGCAGCAACTGCAACGGCGGCAACTCGACTCGAATAGTTTTGGTAGCCTATCGGTGGTGCAGCAGACTTAATCTCGTCAATGGGCTGCTGTAAATTTCCGGCACCTCCGATCGTCAGTCCAGAGATGTAATTATTGTAGGGAACGGCAGCGTAATCACACTGCGCGTGCACGGAGCCTCCAGTGGCAGCCTGAACGCCTAAAACAGCACAGGCCGCCGCCAGCCAACTTTTGAAATTCATCACTGAGCCTGGTTGGAGACTTACTTAGGAGACATAGGTTTGGCTAATTGCTTTCAGCCATCGTAGAGGACAAGCAAACCAGAGATTCAAACTCTATAGCTCAATTATGACTCAAACCTAATGAACGGTATTCTACCGTTTGGCAGGAAGCCGACCAATCCCTGAGTGTATGTATACACCTATATATAAGTCACTTTCGGCCAGCTTACCGGTTCCGAAGAATTTCCCTCCTTAAGGTAGGGGGAGTAGCCGTTTCGTTATCTCGGTGTCGAACACTAGCCCACAAAACTGGCGCACGTAGCTTCGGAAGTAGTCATCCGGGTATACACCTCAAAAAGGGGCAATTGGATCACCCGACTCCATCGCCGTGTCCGTGACAACGGTTATAAGGTGGTGAGAGGTAACCGAATACTTCGTACGAGTCGGACGCAGAGACGCGCAACCTCGGCAGATAACGAGCGCCATGATCTTCGAGCTCGGAAGAGAAAGGGGCTCGGGAGAAAATCACATTACCCCTACCCCAGCCGTTCGTGATCCATAACCCTCCACGATCTCGATGCCGGAACCCGTACGCCCAGGCCGAGCACTCCTTTATCGGATGTGCTTACCGTTTTTGATCCTGACCAGTTTGTCGAGCGCCGCGCAGGCTCCAGCCCCTAGCTCCACATCCCAAACCCTCCGCGGCTACGTCGAGGAAGCCGGCAGCGGCGAACGCCTCATCGGCGCGACCGTTTACGACGTCGACCGGCGACTCGGCACGAGTACCAACGAGTACGGCTTCTTCAGCTACACCTACCCCACCGACTCGCTGCACCTCCGCATCAGCTACGTCGGCAACCGCACGCTCGACACGACCCTCGTCGGGCCACCGGCGGACGGGGTCGTGCTCCGCCTCCGCGACGGCAACGAGCTCGCCGCCGTCGAGGTAAGGGCGACCGAGCAGGCCGAACGGATCGACGAGCGGGTACAGATGTCGCAGATCGATATCTCGACCCAGCAAATCAAAAAAGCGCCGGCTCTGCTCGGGGAGACCGATGTCCTCAAAACCCTCCAACTTCTACCGGGCGTATCGGGCGGTACCGAGGGCACGGCCGGACTCTACGTACGCGGAGGCTCCCCCGACCAAAACCTCGTCTTGCTCGACGGTGTGCCGGTGTACAACGTGAGCCACGTCCTCGGCCTGTTTAGCGTCTTCAACGCCGACGCGATCAAGAACGTCACGCTCACGAAAGGTGGCTTTCCGGCGCGCTACGGCGGCCGCCTGTCGAGCGTGATGGAGATCGATATGCGCGACGGTCACCAGGACGAGTGGCACGCCGAGGGCGCCATCGGGGTTTTGATGAGCCGACTCACCCTCGACGGCCCCGTCGGCGATAAAACCCGCGTGCTCGTCAGCGGACGACGCAGCTACCTGGACCTCGTTTTGGCGCCCTTCGCCCTCCTCGGGAACCGCCTGGCCGAAGACAGTAAAACGCGGACGCGTTTCAATTTCTACGACCTAAACGCCAAGGTGCGCCACCGACTCGACGACCGCAACACCCTTTACCTCAGCGGTTACCTCGGGGGTGATGCGTTCGGCACCTCCGTGGAGACCGACCTCGACTCGACCGACTACGAGAGCTTCGACGGCGGAACGCGCTGGGGTAACGGCATCGCCGCCCTGCGCTGGAACCGTGAGATCGGGCAGCGGGCCTTCTCCAACCTCACGGCTACCTACAGCCGCTACGGCATCCGCTTCGACAACGGCTTGGAGCGCCTCGAAGGGGATGACTTCGAGCGCGTCGAAATCAATTACCGCAGCGGCATCGAGGACCTCGGGCTCCGTTACGATTTTTCTTTCGCGCCCAATCCCCGCCACCACCTCCGCACGGGCGCCGGCCTCACCCACCACACCTACCGGCCGGGCGCGACGCAGTTCGCGCTCGACCTGCCCGACGTAGAACCGCTCGACACCCTCACGGGGCGCCGGCCGAGTCGCGGCCTCGAGGGCTACGTCTACGTCGAGGACGAGTGGCGGCTTTCGCCAAAACTCACCGCCAACGTCGGGCTACACGCCAGCGCCTTCGCGAGCGCGAACCGCACCTACGGAAGCGTGCAGCCGCGCCTCGCTACCCGCTACCGGACCGACGGCGGTTTTGCCGTAAAGGCCTCCTTCGCGACCATGGCGCAGTACGTCAACTTGCTCAGCAGCGAGGCGCTCAGCCTCCCGACCGACATCTGGGTGCCGACGACCGACCGCGTGCGGCCGCAGCGGAGTTGGCAGGCCGCGCTCGGGGTCGCGAAGGTGTGGCGCGAGAGGTACGAGCTGAGCGCGGAGGCGTTCTACAAGCACATGGACGGCGTGGTGAGCTACCTGCCGGGGGCCAGTTTCGCGGGCTTCCAACCGGAGGACTCCTGGGAGAACCTCGTGACGCAGGGCACGGGCGAGGTTTACGGACTCGAGCTCTTCGCCCAGCGGAAGGTCGGTCGCACCACCGGCTGGCTCGGCTACACGCTCAGCTGGAACGAACGGACCTTCCGCGAGATCAACGCCGGGCAAGCCTTTCCCTTTCGCTACGACCGCCGCCACGATTTCTCGGCGCTCGTGACCCACGAGTTCAACGATCACGTGAGCGTTTCGGGCTCCTGGATCTACGCCACGGGGAACGCCTACTCCTTGCCCCGGTACCGCGTGAATACCGACTACCGCTACGGTGCCCTTAACACCTTCGGCGAATCGTACGGCGAGGGCTACGTCCCAACCTCCCTAGACCAGACGATCAAGAAAAACGACTACCGTTTTTCGGCCACGCACCGCCTCGACCTGAGTGTCTCGCTCACGAAGCCGAAACGATTCGGCGGGCGTATGGGCGAACGCACCTGGGTGTGGGGACTCTACAACGCGTACTTCCACCGCAACCCGGTCTACGTGCGCTCGACCGACCGCTACGAGGAGTCCACCGGGGAGGAAACGACCGAGTACGTCGAGTATAGCCTCCTCCCGCTCATCCCCTCCGTCTCCTACCAATTCAAGTTCTGACGATGTCGAACCGCCTCCCTCTACCCCTCCTACTCTGTGGCTGCAGTCTGCTTTGGTCCTGCGAATCGACCCTGCTCTCCGAGGTGGTCGACGTAGAGCAGGAGGGGACCCCGCCCCCCGTCCTCTTCGCGAATCTCTCGACCGCGGATACCGTATGGCGGGTCTTCCTCACCGAGGGCTCCCGATCCGACGACGACCGGTTCCCGGAAGCGCTCGCCGGTGCCGACATCCGGCTCCGGGTGGCCGAGCGCACCTACGGCCCCTTCGTGCTGGAGCCCGAACGGATCTACACCGGCTTCCCCATCAACCAGGACACCTTCACCACGCCCTTCGCTCCGCGCGGGGTGTATAGCCTGGCCGCCGCCGAGCCGCTACGCCCCGGGGAGTCGGTGAGCCTGGACGTAGCGCTGCCCGGCGGTACGACCTTCTCGCTCTCGCAAAACCTCCCCCCGGCGGCCGGGATGCGCCTGGTGGATTACGAACCGGCGCGCCGGGACACGGTGGACTCCGACAGCAGCGGGAACAGCGGTCGGTTGGGGGGCTCCCCCACGAACGACGAGGTCACCGTTGCCGTCAGTCGTCCCGCAGCCGACGGCTTGAATTACTACCGATTCCGGGTGCGGGAGACCTATTACGACAGCCTCGGCGAAGCGCTCGTCGCTCAAGATGGTTACGCGTACCCCGAGCTCGAAGCGAACGACGTTCGGATCTACACGGCCGACATTTTCAGCGACGAGCGCGTGGCGTCCGACTCGCTAACGCAAACGCTCTCGCTGACGGGCCTCCGCAGGTACCTCCACGAGTGCACCTGGTGTGCCCCCGGCGACCCTCGCAACGCGGTAGACTCTTCGGTTATCGAGCTCACCCTCGCCACCTTGCCCCGCTCCACCGTTGACTTCTACACCGACCTCCAACGCGCGCTCGTAGCCGACGGTAACTTCTTCGCCGAGCCGGTGACCCTTACCTCTCAGGTCGAGGGGCTCGTGGCGCATCTGGTGGTCGAAACGGTGACGGAGGAGACGATCGCGATCGAAGGGGAGTAGCCGGTGAGCGACTTAGGTAGTGAACTCAAATAACCCGGCAACAGGCTAAGCTCAGCGGTCTGCCCGGGGACCGTAGGAAGTTCTGCGTTAACAAAGGAGGTCTTTCTACAACTGGGGAGATCGAACGTACTCTCGGGGAGTGCAACCTGGCCATACATGAGTATCAGGAGACCGATCTGCGGATCGTTGCTGCGGTAGTAGATCGCGAGCTTCCGGCGCTTCGCTCAGTTCTTGCGCGGGCGGTTTGGGTATTGGAGCCGAACTAGCGCAGACTCACGACCGTCAACGAAAGCGCTGTCTGAGCAGCGGACGCCCACCTCGAAGGAGTCGTGCCGGCCAGTGGGGTTTTCGAAACCAATCCTACCCAATCGCCGTCCCCAACTTGAACAGCGGCAGGTACATCGAAATTAAGATGAATCCAACTACGAAGCCCAATCCGATAATCAAGATGGGTTCGATTAAGCTACCCAGCGTTTCGGTGCGCAGCTCCACGCGTCGGTCTAAATCTTCGGCTACAGTCCCAAACATCTCGGGCAATCGGTGGGCTTCCTCCCCGACTCGCACCAGCGATTTTAAATAGGCCGGCAGCAGCTTCGCATCCGCCAAGGCGTGCTGTAGGCTCCGCCCTTCTCGTACGGCCGTACTCGCATCGCTAAGCGATCGCTGCAAAGGATACAGATCGATGACCTCCGCGCTCAGCGCCAGGGCTTCGTCGATGGGGATGGAGTTGGCGAGCATCAACCGGAGCGTGGGGCATAGTCGCGCCAGGTAGGTATCCCGGATAATTGGTCCGACTAGCGAAATCCGCAGTACAATCGCCGCGTAGAGCTGGCGGGCGCGTACTGTTTTACGGACTGTTTTACGGAAGTAGAATGTTACTCCGAACGCCACGACGGCACTTCCCAAAGCGAGTGGACCGAAGCGGATAACGAGCGCGGAGGCCTTGTTCACGAAGCTGGTGATCGCCGGGACCTCCCCGCCGAGCCGGTCGTAGATATCGGTGAAGAGCGGGACGATGAAGTGGAGGATGAAACCGACCACGAGGACGGAGAAGCCACTGACGAAGGCGGGGTAAGAGATCGCTTTCACGATCAGGCTTCGGTAATAGAGACGTCGTTTGTAGTAGTCGGCCAAACTTCCGAAGGCCTCGCTCAGCGTGCCCGTGGCTTCGCCGATGCGAAGGGACTGGATCTCGAACGGACCGGCCTCGACGCTGGTAATCGCCTCGGCTACGGACTCCCCGCCGACGACGCGCGTGAGGAGCGCCGCGAGGCTCGTGCGGTGCCTCTTCGCCGCGCTGTAGCGTGGCCAGCTCCGCCGATTCTCAATTGATCTGCGCTCAATCGATCCGTAAAGATTGCACGAATGCGCCCCGCAGCAGTGCCGTGGCCCGGGAGAGGATGAGCACGTACATCAGTGCACTTCCCTATAAGCTCATAGCGCAGTCCCTTAATGTGTAGCCATTAACTACCTACCCGGCGCAGGCCAAAGTGCTTGATGAATGGGAGGAAGTCACGATCCTCGAACAGGAGTGGGAGCTCCTCGTCGATGCAGTAGCTCGCCAGCAGGAGATCTATGCTTTTACGTGTAGTTATCCCTCGCCGGCGCAGGAAACGATAGCGGTCTGCGGCCAGGTCGGCGCGTGCTTCACCGCCGAGCGAGACGGTCGGGAAGATGTCGAGAATTTTAAGAGCAGTCGCCCGCGCTCGATCGGTACGAAAGCCGCAGAGCACTTCGAAGCGTACCAGGTCGCCGACAAGAAGGGTACGGAGCGAAAGCGCCTCATCGAAGGCGTCCGTCTGTGAGGTGGTGCGTCCGTTGAAGTAGTCGATGAGCACCGAGGCGTCGACCATCGCCACACTCACGAGGGCGATAGCCAATCCTCGTCTTTATCGCTCCAGTGCAGTCTCCCACGGTACTTGCGAACCTCCAACTGTCGGGTACGCTGGAGGAGGTCGCGAAGCGCTTGATCAACGACCTCGCGCTTAGTCTTCATCCCGGTGATTTTTAGGAGCTCGGCCATGATGGCGTCATCGATCACAATGTTCGTCCGGGCCATGGTGTACGCATTTGTGCTAATATACACCTACCCAAACTACTAGGCTGCGCGGTAGACTGCGGTCAACGGTTAAACATCGTCGCGTTCAGTCCACATCTCCTCGAGGTTAGCCGGGCCAGAACTCGGCCGTACCTCTCATTTCACGAATCTTCAACTGAGCCGCCTTTCGGACTAGCTCCCGCAGGCCGAGACCGACCGCCCCCCGCTTAGTCTTGATCTCGGTGAGTTCGAAGACCTGCTTTAAGAGCAAGATAGAATAGGAATTTTTGGGGATACGACACACGAAGTTCATCGAACACCCTCGGCCGCTCACAAGCTTATACGATTCTATCTTGCCTTGGAGTTTTGCTACTCACTATTGCATTCAATACTTGTTTATCCTTGCGCGACGCGCAAGAGAATGTACAGTGTGCCTCTGCAAGGTACGATAGTGTGACAGCGCCATATAAACTAGTACTGATACAGCGGATAAACTCAATATTAATCTCATCATCTAGTCGCAATCACTCCCCTTCGCACTCGATGTATTTACGGTACAGTATGTCCATCCCCTCCGGGTACGGCAGTCCAACGGCCGCGTAGTCCTCTGGGGCAACTAAGGGGTATGACATAGTCGGATCCGACTTGCTAACTATTACCTTCACCGGCATCCTTAACAACAGTTCGCGGGCTATATCATTATGCTTTTTCCCTTGACATAGCTTTCAGCGGTAGATTAGGTAACTGCTGAAGAAATTCACTTGCATCACCACCCCCTAACGCCCGTCCGGCTTGTGATGCGGCACCCGGAGCCAATGCCCCCAATCCTCGACCACCTATCGTATTAAACACCCCAGCCGTTAACCCCTGCTCTATATCGAAAGTGATTCCATCATTTCTACTCAAGTTTACTCCGGCCCCGAGTCCAGACAAGAAGTATCGATTCGGCGCTGCTACAGCGGACAACGTGGAAGAGACATCGTAATCATCGCCATTCACTGAATTAAACAGCACCTGTCCAACAACATCAGCGCCGCCAGCGGCTAGCCTCTCCGTGCCGGAGCCAGCGACCAGCCAGGTGATTGCCTTAGTAATCGGCGCCTTAACCAAGTTGTAGCTGTACTTCGTCCCCGACCACGCCAGCGAACCCGTCCGCGAGGCGGCCTGCAGCAGCGCTGGCCCCGCCTCGGACGCACCGAGCTCGGCGGCCATCGGTAGCGCGAGCGGCGCGCCGACTGCGAGAGCGACAAACGCGCTCACGTCACTCGCCATCTGCGAGCTCCCCTTCGCTACCGGAATAGAGATATTACCCGTTAACTCGATTGGTGCAGCGGAACTCGCCAGATGCGCACGCAATGCTCGCGTAATCGGGTCGCTCCCACCCTGGGTGAGGATTTGCGCGGCCTTAGCCGAAGAGTTCGTGGAGTAACCCGCTGCGGCAACGGCGCGAACGTTCTGCCGGTACGTGACCTCGATCGCGGTCATCTTGCGTGCGGTGTTCTCGACACCGAAGAGGTTTAAGACGCCAGCCGCGGTGACGCTCTCCACCTCCTCCAATCCATCCATGTCGCGCGAATCAATTGGCCGATTTCCCGCGAACTGATACGGTGTATACCACGGGTAGCTCCTCGTCAGTGGGTCGGTATCCATGAACCGCCCGATCGCCGGCCAGTAGATCCTGAACCCGTAGTCCTGGACCACTGCCCCCCGAGCCCGATCGCGCGGTCGTCCTCCTTGCCGTTGAATCCGTAGCGATACGCCTCGGCCACGCTTCCCGTCCCCCGCGCCGCGTCCGGTATTCGCAGCCCGAACGGGTAGTAGTCTGAGGCCGATAGCACGTGCGCCCGAAGGCCGGGCGAGCTACTGCTGCCCGTAACCAATTTATAGTCGCTCACCGTTGCCAGGGTGTTGCCGAGGTGGTTCGACAGCGCGTACTCCGTGCGGCCGCGCTCCAGGGCCGCCGGGACCGACGCCCGCGCAACCGGCCGCCCGGCATTACGTACGACGCGCTCCTCCGAGCCGTAGCGCCACAACCCGAGGCGCTCCGCGCCGTACAGGCTCACCTCCCGCTGCCGCATCAACCGCTCCTCGTCGCGTTCGTAGAGCGCGAGCAGCTCCCCGCCCGCGCCCCGCACGTACAGCGTCGCGAAACTGAGCTCGTCCTCGGCCTCGGGGGCGGAGGTCAGGTCGCTGACCCGCCGCCAGATCCGGTGACCCGCTGCGGCGTAACCGTAACGCAGGAAGCTCGTGCGCTGGCTGACGTTACGGATCGTGCCGTAGTGGTTGAAGAACGAGAATTGCTGACGTACACCGTTCTGATTGCGGATCGTAGTATTTCCGACACCGTTGTATTGGAAGTCTTGCTCCCCCCGCGGCACGTCGCCGAGGCCCGCAACGTCTGCAGCCACGTCCACAATTCGGGTCGCGTGATTCGGCCCGACGATACTCGCATCAATGTCGTTGTAGCGGCTGTCGTCCCCGTATACGTAGGTCAGGTCGTCGATGGCGACCCCGTCAGCCAGACGGCGCAGCCGCTGAAGGTTACCATTCGCATCGTAGCGGTATCCAACCTCAACCCCGGAGGGCTTACCGCCAATCCAGCCGACGCCAGCACGAATACGGTGGAGCTGATCGTACCCGTAGCGCATGAGGTGACCCCCGCGCCCGGCGTCGGCTTCCGCCAGACGCGTGCGCATCCAGCCGGTATTCCCGTTGTACAGGGCGCCGCCGAGGGCGATCGCGCTGCCGCCGGCCTCCAAATTTGGCGCCGTCGTCACCGCCGGCTGCTCCCCCGCAAAGGCACCACCGCCGACGGGGGTGTAATCCTCGGCGTGGTAGCCGAACGTGTAGCCGTAGGCGTCGTCGCCGAAGCGCGCGAAGGCGCCGGCGCGGTACTTCGCAAACGGGTTGGCCGCCGCGTCGCCGTCGCCACCGGGGTCGAGCGCGAGCGCCCCTTCCCATCGCTGACGACACCCAAAAAATCGGCGTTGCCGATATCGTCCCGCGGCCGGATCTCCCGACTGACCGAATCCGCCGTGGGGTACCAAAGCTCGGCGGCTACGTAAAGGGCCTTGTCGTCGTAGAGCACCCGCACCCGCGTCGGCCATTCTTCGATGCCCCCGTACTCCCGGCCAGCGCGTAACCTCCGCCGAAGCGGCTAACCCCCGCGTACACCTCGGCCTCCAACGCACCGTCGATCACCGGCGCGCTCGCCGCGCGCGCGGCTACGTACTCGCGCTTCGGCTATTCGGTAGAGTCGCTTGCGCTAAAACGGCACTCGTCCCGCCAACAACTAGGAGTGAAAGCGCGACCACGATAAACCTCATACAGAACAGGACTGGGCTACGTAAACGGACCGATTCAGCCTCCGTGTCGATGCACCACCCGTAAAACTTTTGTCTCCGACAAAAACCATGTACCTACATCAAACGTTGGCTGACCTTTCAACCCAAATCGCAACATGCAGATCCTCAACGTCATCTCCAGTCCCCGCGCGGGCCAGTCCTACAGCATCAAACTCGCCAACGGCATCCTCGATAAGCTCAAGCAGGAGCACCCCGACGCCAAGGTGGTAACCCGCGACCTCGCCACCGACCCCTTCCCCCACCTCGAGGAAGCCAAGATCCAGGCCTTCCTAGCCCCCGCAGAGCAGCGTACGCCCGACCAGAAGGAGGCGATGCGCCACTCCGACGAGGCCATCGCCGAGGTTACCGGCTCCGACGTCATCGTCGTCGGTGCGCCACTCTACAACTTCGGCATCGCCTCCACGCTGAAGGCCTGGGTCGACCACATCTCGCGCGCGGGCGTCACCTTCAAGTACACCGACAAAGGTCCCGTCGGACTCATCGAAGGCAAGAAGGTCTACGTGGCGCTCTCGAGCGGCGGGGTTTACTCCGAGGGTCCCTACGCCTCCTACGATTTCGTAGCCCCTTACCTGAAAACCATCTTCGCGTTCCTCGGCATGACGGACGTGGACATCGTCCGGGTCGAAGGCACCGCGCAGCCCGCGCTCGAGCCGCAAGCCCTGCAGAAAGCCCTCGACAGCGTCGTCGTCGAGCAGAGCGCCGCAGCCTAAGTTCTTTTATCAGCGTTCAGGTTCCCGGGTCGGGTCGCGCGAGGGTTTACTTCACCTTGCGCACCTGGCCCGAACCCGCTATCTCGACGGATAGCTCGGGGTCGCCCCTGTACTCCAGATCCCCGGAGCCGGCCACTTTGAGCGATAGGGTGCTGTCGGCGTTGACGCGGACCAGTCCCGAACCGGCCAGCTCGACCTCGGCGGTATTACTGCTCAGTTCGAGCGCGTCGATCTCCGTGCTCCCGGCCGTGTTCACCACCAGGTCCTTTACCGAGCCGCGGAGCGTACCGTTGAGGGTACCCGAGCCGTCGATCGAGAGGGAGTTCGCGTTCGCCAGCTCGAGCTCCACAACGGAGTTTCCCGCGGTGCGCAACCCGAGATCGGAAAAGGTCAGCGCGCCCTCGGAGCGTACGCTCGAGGAGTTCGCGAGCTCGATGCCGTCGAGCTCCGGCGTCGACAGGCGCACGACGACCCCGTTCTCGTCCGGAAGCTTAGCGCCGTCCACGACCCTCAGGTCGAGCACGGCCGGATCGTCGTCGACGTCCTCGATGATATTCACGTAGGCCTCGTCGCCCTCGACGCTCAGTTCGGGGAGCCCGGCCCGCAGGATGAGCATGATGGGGATATCCACCCGGATGTGCTTCAGGGGGAACGCCTCCCGCGTGTCGACGACGGTTTTGCCGGAAGGCGACACGACGTCGGCGGATGTCCCGCGCTCGTTGATGGTGGCGGCGATGAGGAAGAGGGCCGCGGCGGCGAAGGCGGCGGTGAGGATGACGTTGGAGATTTTCACGATTGGGCACTTGTGGCGGTGACGGGCGTTGGGTTCTCGGCGACGTAGTCGCTGAAGAGGCTGGCGAGCTCGGCGGGGGTTACCCCGAGCAGCGATAATTGGTGGAAAAATTCGGGCAAGGCCTCGCGTTCGAAGTGACTTCGGCGCTGCCGCAAAACCTGCTGGCGAGCGTCGTCGGCCACGAAGTAGCCGATGCCGCGCTGGTTGCGGATCACGCCGGAATCCTGGAGGCTGGCGTAGGTGCGTTGCACGGTGTTCGGGTTGACCTGCACTTCGGAGGCGAGCTCGCGGACCGACTGGAGGCGTTCGCCCTCGGGCAGGCTTCCGGAGAGAATGTTATCTTCTATCATACCGGCGATCTGCTCGTAGATGGTGGTGGTTGCTTTGAAATCCATGGCTATACCTCCTTTTCTTGAAACTTGAAGTAAGAGGCGGCGAGTAACGCCAGGGAGAAGAGCGCGCCGATGGTCCAGGCAATGGCGGTGGGCGGCTCGGTATCGTTAAAGAGGGTGAAGTTGAAATTGCCAATTGGGGTGAAAAAGCCTTCGAACTGGTCGTAGTGGATAATCCGGATCGCGAGCACGAGGATGGCTGCGAGCGCGAGGAATACGATGACCACGGTGCCCGCTGTCTTTTGCGCGGGACTCCGGTTGAACACGATCGCTCCTAGTATAAGGGCCGGGTGGAGGAAAACGAGGTACGTACGAATGGTTTCCCACGCCGATGCACTTCCGAAGAGCGCGAAAGACTCGAAGGAGCCCCCCCAAATGGAGAGCACTGCGTTGAAAATCAGACAGAAAACCGAGTAGATCAGCGAAAAGGCAACCACCAGTACGGGACCGGTATACACCCAGGTCGCGAGCCACTTTTCGGCGTCGCTCGTGGGCAGGGTAAGGAATGCCTGGCGGCCATCCGCGTCGCGGAGTTCGGGCAGGGAGTTGACGGTTAGCGTAGCTCCGATGATGTAGAGCAGCACGGCGTACCACGTCGCGAAGAACTGCCCTTCGGCTTCGTCGACATTGCCTAGGAAGCTCGCCGCAATAAGCAGCAGGAACCAGAGGCCGGCAGAGCGTAACTGTTTGGGAGAGTGAAGAATGGCCATGCGCCGCAGCAGAAGGCCGACTCGGTTGAGATTGAGTTGCATGAGACTAGGCTTTAAACGGGAGTGGTAAACGAGGGAGTAGGGGCGCCGAGCTTGCGCAGCACCGGACTGTCCGGCATCACGAGGGCATTAAAGAGCACCTCCAAATCGGGCTCGGTATGCCGGCCCGCGGTATTATGCCGTACCACGTAGTGGCCACCCGGCACGCGTTCGGAGTAGAGCGCGTCGGCGGGGGGCTGCATGGCCGAAACGAGCTCGAAGGTGAAGGCCTCGCTCACCCGCTGGAGGTCGACGTTGGCGATCATCTGCCCGTCTTCGACGACGAGGATCGGGTCGATCAGTCCGGCGAGATCCCGCACTTGGTGAGTAGACACGATGATGGCGCGCGACTCGGAGGCCGTCGCGGCGAGGATACTCCTCAGCAGGGCCTTCGAAGGGATATCGAGTCCGTTCGTCGGCTCGTCGAGGATGAGCAGTTCGGTGTTGCAAGCCAGGGCGAAGGCGATGAGCCCTTTTTTCTTCTGCCCGAGCGAGAGCTCGGTGAGCTTGCGGTCGGTGGGTACCTTCAGGAGCTCGAGGCTTTCGCCAAAACTCGTTTCGTCGAAGCGCGGGTAGAAACCACCGTAAGCGGCCGCGAGCGCGCGCCAACTCCTGGCGGGGAGGTACACCTGCTCCGGCAAGAAGTAGAGCCGTTGGAGCACCTCGGCCCGCCGCGCGAACGCGGGCCGCCCGAAGGTGAGCGCCGTACCGCCCGTCGGTTCGAGGCAGCCGGCGATCAACTTCAATAGGGTGGACTTACCCGCGCCGTTGCGACCGAGCAAACCGTAGATCCCCCCCGCCGTGAGGTCGAGGTCGAGATCGCGAAACAGCTCCCGCTTACCGTAGCCGAAAGAGAAATTGTCGAGGTGGACCATGTCGTTCGTATTGGTGTACTACTTAACTAGTACACCACAATGATAACCTACTTTCACGAATCGCGCAAATAAAATTTTCGTTCCGTCCTTACCGCACGCTACCGGCCGGTACTAGTGGGCCTCCAACCAATTCTCCCCTACCCCGCTCTCCACCATCAGCCGCACTTCCACCTCCGGCATCGCGGCCACCATCTCCTCGGCGGCCATCGCCCGCAGGCGCTCCACCTCCCCCTCCGGTGCGTCGAACACGAGTTCGTCGTGCACCTGGAGCGTCAACAAACTCTCCATCCCCTCCGCCGCCATCCGGTCGTGCAGCCGGATCATGGCCAGCTTCATCAGGTCGGCGGCCGTGCCCTGGATCGGCGTGTTCGCCGCGTTTCGCTCGGCGTAGGCGCGGAGGTTGTTGTTGGCCGAATTGATGTCCCGCAGGTAGCGCCGCCGCCCGAGTACCGTCTCGACGTACCCCTGGCGCCGGGCCGACTCCCGCTGCGATTCCATGAATTTCTGCAGCCCCGGATACGTCTCGAAGTACTGCTCGATCAGGTCCGCCGCCTCCTGGCGCGTCGTATCCAGCTCTTCCGACACCCGGTTGGCCCCCGCCCCGTAGATGATCGCGAAGTTGATCGTCTTCGCCTGGCGCCGCTGGTCGTCGCTCACCTCCTCGAAGGGCACGCCGAACACGAGGGCGGCGGTGGCGCGGTGGATGTCCCGCCCGTCGCCGAAGGCCTCGAGCATCGCCGTTTCGCCGGCGATTTGCGCGATGAGCCGCAGCTCGATCTGCGAGTAGTCCGCCGCCACGATCCGGCGCCCCGGTCCCCGCGGCACAAAGGCCTTCCGGATCTCGCGCCCGTCGCCGGTGCGCATCGGGATGTTCTGCAGGTTCGGGTTCGAGGACGAGAGCCGGCCGGTCGCCACCGCCGCCTGGTTGAAGCTCGAGTGCACCATCCCGGTGCGCTCGTTGACCAGCTTCGGGAGTGCCTCCACGTAGGTGCCGAGTAGTTTCTTGAGTTTGCGGATCTCGAGCAGCGTGCTCACGATCGGGTAGTCGTGCGCGAGGTAGGTCAGCTTCGCCTCGTCGGTTACGTAGGCGCCTGTTTTGGTCTTGCGCCCCTTGTACGGGATGTTCATCCGGTCGAAGAGCAGTTCGCCGATCTGCTTCGGGGAGCCGATGTTGAAGTCCGGCCCCACCTGCGTCTCCTCGCGAAATCTGCGCTCCAGCTCCGCCATCCGCTCTTTGAGCTGGCCGGCGTAATCGACGAGGAAACCGCTGTCCACCTTCACCCCGTTCGTCTCCATGTCGCGGAGCACGTACACCAGGGGCGCCTCCACGCGCTCGTAGAGGTCGATCATGCCCTCGCGCTCGAGCTTGGGGTAGAGCAGCCGAGCCAGCCTGAGGGTAATGTCGGCGTCCTCACCGGCGTAGGCCGCGGCCTTCTCCACCGGTACGTCGCGCATCGTCCCCTGGTCCTTCCCCTTCCTCCCGATCAGCTCCTCGATGGGTTGCGGCGCGTACTTGAGGTACGTTTCGGCCATGTAGTTGAGGTTGTGCTTCAGCTCCGGGCTCAGCAGGTAGTGCATCAGCATCGTGTCGCGCACCGGGCCGGCCACGCGCACCCCGTACCTGGCGAGCACCATCACGTCGTACTTCAGGTTCTGACCGGTTTTCGCGACAGCGGCATCCTCCAAAACGGGCTTGAAGCGATCGACCAGGGCCTGGGCCGCGGCCTCCTCGGCGGGCACCGGCACGTAGTAAGCCTCGTTTTCCTCTACGGCCCAGGCCAACCCGACGAGCTCCGCGTCGATGGCGTTGACGCTCGTGGTCTCGGTGTCGAAGCACACGTCGGCGTAGCCGCCCAACAGCGTGAGCAGCCGCGCGATCTCCTCCTCGGTCTGCACGAGGTGGTACTTCGCGTCGGAGGTGGCGAGGGTGGTCAGCGCCTCCGGCACCCCGCGGGCCTTCACGATCGCCGCCGAGGGGTGGGCCACCTGCTTGCCGGTGTCGAAGAGGTTGATCTGGCCGCTCGCGCTCGGCACCGTCTGGCCGGCTTCGGCGGCGCCGAGCATCGCCTTGGCCAGACTCCGGATCTCGAGGTCGCCGAAGAGCGCGGCCAGCTTATCGCGGTCCATCGGATCCACGCAGAAGGCCGAGGCGTCGAATCTCACGGGCGTTTCCACGTCGATGGTGGCGAGCTTGTAGCTCATGCGCGCCTGTTCCTCGAATTCGCGCAGGCGTTCCTGGTTCTTGCCCCGCACCCGCTCGATGCCCTCGTAGATCCCGTCGAGGCTACCGAACTCCTTGAGGAGCTTCGCCGCCGTTTTCGGTCCGATGCCGGGTACGCCGGGGATGTTGTCCGAGGAGTCGCCCTGGAGCGCGAGCACGTCGATCACCTGCTCCGGGCGCTCGATGTCCCACTTGTCGAGGATGTCCCGCTTCCGCAAAACCGTCACGCCGCTCCCCATCCGCGAGGGTCGGTACTGGTGCACCCTATCGCTCACGAGCTGCCCGTAGTCTTTGTCGGGCGTGACCATAAACACGTCGTAGCCCTCCCCCTCGGCCTGCTTGGCGAGCGTCCCGATCACGTCGTCGGCCTCGTAGTTGGGCACCACCTTGACCGGAATATTCATCGCCTCCACGATCTCGCGAATCTTCGGCAGCGCCGCCCGGATATCCTCGGGCTGCTCCTCGCGGTTCGCCTTGTACTCCCGGTAAAGCGCCGTGCGGAAGGTCTCGCCGGAAGGGTCGAAGACCACCGCGATGTGACTCGGATTGGAGTTCTGCAGCAGGTCCCACAGCATCCGGGTAAAGCCCACGATCGCGCTCGTATTTACTCCCTTCGAGTTAATGAGCGGCCGGTCGCGAAACGCGAAGTGGTACTGGTACACGAGCGCGTGTCCGTCGAGTAGGTAGAGGGTGTTGTCGGCCAAACCGGTGGGTTTTCGAAGAGCTTGGGAGGGTCCGCAAAGTAGTGGCGCCGCCCTCGCTCTCGGGCACCCGGTGCGGAGCTTCTACCACGCTGCCGCCGACGTCGATCCCGGGCACACCTACGTCGTCACGCCGACCGCTACGCGCGCGGCGCTCAGCGACGACATCACACTCCTCGGGATCCGAGCGGGGATCGACGTGGTGCGTGCGTGGGGCTAGCGGGGACCGTTTTGCCGTAAGGCCGCCTACCCCGAGGAGATACCGGCCGGACCCGTCCCGATCCGCCGCGCCACCCGGTAACACAACAGCGGGGGGCTGGCTACGTCTCGGGTGACGTGCGACACGAGCGCACTCTCGTCGAGCGGGTGGAGGGTACGGTCAGCCAAACCAGAGATCGAAGAGCGAGGGAGTCGCCGCAAGGCACCCGCTCCGCGGCCGAGAAGTTCACCCCGGCGAGGCTGGCACGCCGCTTGTACTTCGGTACCCGGTACGGGGTGGACGCTGGCTCCGGACACTAGCACGCTCCTCCTATGACCCTGGCTCCCCGAGCGCTCGCCCGCTACCTCCTCTTCGCCGCTTGCCTCGCCGCGGCGGGCGCTTCCGCGCAGACGCCGCGGGCCATTCGGGTCGATCCGGCCGCCCCGGTCCAGATCCAGCTCGCCCACCCGCTCAGCGCCGAGGCCGCCGAGCGCCTGCACGCCCAGGGCGTCGAGCTGCTGCACCACTACGGCAACGGCGTCTACCTCGCTTCCGCAACGGTTTCGGGTGGTCCGCTGCCCGCGGCTACGTCCCCGCCGACGATCCCGGCGGCCGCCTTCGACGACTTCGGCTTGCCGCCCGGCGCGACCGACCGGACCCGCGTTTCGATCGACCTCACCCTCGCCTACGCCGAAGCCGCCGACCGGCTGCAGGGCGTTTTGGCGCAAGCCGACTTTACCCCGGCGGCGGAGCAGATGATGGGCGGCGTCATGTTGCGCGGCACCGTAGCCCTCGGCCGGGTAGACGCCCTACTCGCCCACCCCCTCGTGGTCGGTGCCAACGTGTCGCCCGGCGCCGACGAGCCCTACAACCTGGAGGGTCGCATCCTGGAGGGCGCCAGCGTACTCAACCGAGCGGGACCTTCGGCCCCCGACCTCAACGGCGCCGGCATCACCATCGGCATCGGCGACGGCGGCAAGCTGGCTGGCCACCCGGACATCGGCGACCGCGTGGTGCAATCGACCGAGTACTACAACGCCGGCTGGGGGAACCACCCGGATTTCGTGGCCGGCATCATCGGCGGGGCGGGTATCCTCGACCCGACACGCCGCGGCGTGGCCTGCGAGGCCGAGCTCGTCGTCGAAAGCAGCTCGAGCATCGTGTACCACGCCCCCAAGTACCTCCGCGAGCTGGGCATGACGCTCACCAACAACTCCTACGGACCGAGCTTCCGCTGCGGGGTGGCCGGCCGCTACTTCTCGTCGAGCGCGAGCGTGGACGCTCAGCTGGCCAGCGAGCCCTACCTGATGCACGTGTACGCCGCCGGCAACAGCGGCACCAACGACTGCGCCGACGTACCGGCCGGCTACGCGACCATCCCGGCGGGCGCCCAGAACGCCAAGAACTCCATCACGGTCGGTAACCTACGCTTCGATCGCACGCTGCGCGAGAGCAGCTCCGCCGGCCCGACGGCCGACGGTCGGGTGAAGCCCGAACTCGTCGCCGTCGGCTCGGACGTCATCAGCAACGACCGCGCCGCGGGCTACACGAGGGGCACCGGCACCAGCTTCGCCTCCCCCGGCGTAACGGCGCTGCTCGGACTGTTCTCGCAGCGCTTCCAGCAACTGCACCCCGGTCAGCTGCCCCCGGGCGCGCTGCTCAAAGCGGTAGCCTGCAACACGGCCGAAGACCTCGGCAACCCCGGTCCGGACTACCGATTCGGCTTCGGGCTCATCAGCGGCACGCACGGCGTGGCGGCGCTCGAGCGGGGCGACTACCTGCTCGATACGCTTGGCGTCGGTCAGACGAAGCGGCACACCCTGCGGGTACCCGACGGCCTCGAGCTCGGCAAAGCGCTCCTCTACTGGACGGACGCGAAGGGCTCGACGCGCGGCGACGCGACGCTGGTCAGCGACCTCGACCTCCGCCTGATCACGCCTTCCGGCAAAACCATCCGGCCCTGGATCCTCGACCCGCTCCGCCCGGAGCTCCCGGCCGTACGGGGCGTGGACACCCTCAACAACATCGAACAGCTTACCTGGACGTCTCCCGAAGCGGGCAGCTACACCCTCGAGATTAGCGGGGGCAAGCTGCCGCTGGGGGCGACCGGTTACGTACTCACCTGGGAGCTACTCGCGCCCGAGATCCAGCTTACCGCCCCCCTCGCCGCGCAGGCCGTAGTCCCGAACGAGCCCCTGATCGTAGCCTGGGAAGCCTCGCCCGGGCAAACCGGCGACTGGACCATCGACTACGCCCTCGGCGACGCCGCCTGGCGACCCCTCGCCACGGTGCCGAACGCGGAGCGGAGCTACCGCTGGGCGGGGACCGCGGACCAGACCGGCGAACTGCGCATTCGCGTGACCAACAACGCCACGCAACTCGCCACCGGGCTCAGCGCCCCGGCGCGCCTCCTGGGTACCCCGACCGCCATCGAGAGCGAGCAGCTCTGCGGCGGCGACGTCTACTTCGACTGGGCGCCCGTACCCGGCGCCGCGGGGTACCGGATCTTCCACTTCGACGGCAACGCGATGCGACCGCTGCACGACGTCGTCGACCCCGCCTACGCCGCGCCCGCACCCGCGGGGCCCACGCGCCAGTACTTCAGCGTGGCGGCCATCGACGCAAACGGGCGGGCGGGCCAGCGCGCCGCGGCCGTCGACTTTCAGACGACTGACGTGATCGCGTGCAGGGACCTGCCCGCCGTCGAGTTTCGCTCGCTGGGGGCAACCGGTTTGCACGCCGTCGAGATCGACTGGACGACGAGCAGCGAACACGGTCGCGGCACCTTCGCCGTGCAGCGCGCAGCGGCCGAGCTCCGCGGCCCCGACTGGACGGAGCTCGCGCTCCTCGAACACGAGGGCGGCTCCGCCCGGGGCGCCAGCTACTCCTTCCAGGACGCCAACCCCCCGAACGTAGAGCGACTCGCCTACCGGATCGAGCACACCGCCGAGGATGGCACGGTCACTCACTCCGAGGTCACGCAGCACTTCCGCCCGGTCGAGCAGGCGCCCCCCGACAGCACCGTGTTCGCCACGGTGTCCGGCACGAGCTCCCCCGCCCGGGGAGGTCCGGCACGGGGAGCTCGTGCCGCGAGTCCTGAAGTCGTGCTCTCGCAAAACCCGACCCGGGCCGCCATCTACCTGACCTCGAGAGCCCGTAGCGCGCACGGGGCCGAGCTATACGACCTCCGCGGGCGGCGGATCGCGGAGTTTACGGTGGTACCCGGCCGCAACGAATTGACCTGGCCCACGGATACCGTAAACGCAGTGTACCTGCTCCAGGTTCGCGGACCGGGGCAGGCACACACCTTGCGGCTACTGCGTCCCTGAGCCCGAGTGCGGCTCGGCGGCCTACTTCACGAAGCGAAGTGAGGTGAGTCCGTCGCTGACCACGTACATACCGGGGGCGAGCCCGGCTACGTCGAGGCGCTGGAAGCCTTCGCCAAGCGCGGTTGCGCTTAGCACCTGACCCGACTGGTTGAGGATACGGAGGGTAGCAGGTGCAGCTAGCTCGAGTTGGAGATCCCGTTGAACGACGTTGCTGCGCAGGCTCAGTCCGGCCCGACCGTCGAGCTCCAGCGCGACGATCTTGGAGAGGCTCTCCTCCCCGCTGTAGTCTACCTGACGGAGGCGGAAGTAGTACGTGCCGGCGGCAGCGTTGCTAGCGTAGTCGAAGGTGTAGCTCGCGGTGCTGTTGCTGGTACCGGCGCCACGGATACGTCCCGCCTCGGTGAAGGTGTTGCCGTCGCGACTTACCTCCACGGCGAAGTAGTCGTTGTTGAGCTCGCTGGCTACCTCCCAAACGAGGTCGGCACCCGTGGTCTTCGCGTTGGCCACGAACGAGGTCATCTCCACGGGGAGTGGGTCCACCGAGCAGCCCTTCACCTGGATGGAGGTATTCTCGAACCGGTGGTGCTCGTTGCTCGTGAGGCCCTCGAGGTAGAAGTAGCCCATGGCGCTGTCGGGGAAAGACTCGAACGCGTAGATGCGGAAGGCGATCTCCTCCCCGGCCTGCGGGAAGAAGCGGGGGTAGTTTTTCTCGCCGTCGAGCTCGGTGCTGATGTCGGTATCCACGAAGAGATCCTCGGTGAAGCCGTCGACGCTCGAGCGGATAACGAGTTGCTTCGGTCCGGTTTCGTTGCGGGAGTAGGCGAGGTCGAGTCCGGTAACTTGGATCTGGTTACCGTCTTTTCCGGCGACACGGAACTCGATGTAGTCGCCTGCATCCGGCTCGGTGCCCGTGGTAAAGCCGGTGGTAGTATAGCTATCGGCGACCGCGCTCGGCGCCACGCCCACCACGCCCGGCCCACGGTCCGCACCGTTCGCAATCACGTAATCCGGTTCGAAAACTACCCCCGAGTTGCCGCGTAGGTTCGGGCAAGAATTGAATGCGCCGAGCAGTTTGTCGCACTGCGCCTCGGCGTAGGAGCTGGAGGCAAGGAGGGCGGCGGCGGTCAGAAGTAAAATTTTCACGATACGTAGAAGTTTGGTGTGGTTGGAGTGTACAGCCTGAAAGCTAGCACTATACATGTATATCGTTTGGCATAAATGGGCTACAATCTCAACAAAATACCCTATCTGGTATTACAAATACCAGAATAGGTGTTTAGGGAAGCGGGTAGCCGAGTCCGCCCCCCGCTCGATCACATCACCGTCTCATTCCAATACGATCTACCATCTCGACCCCTCGGCGGGGCTACCTTCGAGCGCGGCGTTTCCCACGGGCGCGTAGCCGATTCGGATCGCTCTCCCCCCCGGGGAAGCGGAAGGGAGAGAATCTCTACTCGTCGTGGGCGCTACTCTGAGTTCGTACGCACAGGCTGCTATCACCACCGTCTATGAAGCGCATCCTCATTTGTGAAGACAGTGCCGTCAACGCCGAACTATTCGTTGCGGCGCTGCGTCGTGGACCCTACGAGATCCACGCGATCAAGAGCGCGAATAGCATCGTCGACGACGTTGTTGCCTTCACGCCTGACCTCGTCCTCATGGATCTTCGCATCCCGGGTGTGGGCGGTGAAGAGGCAGTTCGCTTGCTTCGTGCGGACGAGCGCACGACGGAGACCCCGATCCTACTTCACTCGGCGAATGTGGACATCGCCGCCATCGCCGAGCGGCTCGGGGTGGGCTACGTGGATAAGCCCTTCGGCCTGGTCGAGTTTCGGGCGCGCGTAGCCGAGGCGGCTGGGGTAAAGCGTTCGGCTTCGGCGCGGTAGGGGGGCTCTCGATTCCCGAATCCCGCCCTAGCCTCACGCTCCGTTCTTTAAATACCCCCGGATCGACCGGAGGAGGTTTTACGTAAAGTAGATCAATGTCGGACGCACCGGCGTCCGGGTGGCCGTCGAAGTGTACGTCGAAGAGATGTACGTGGAGGGGCGGGCCCTGGCGGGGAGCGGGGAGTTCTCCTTTGTCGCGGTGGACGAAACTGGCAAGAAAACGCCGTTACGCAGTTCGATTACGTCTTAGGCTCAATGTTTAAGCGGCCCACGAGAAGATCTCGTGGGCCGCTTAAACAAGCAAAAAGCTAAGTGAGACCGGCGGACTACTGACGCACGAAACGAGTCGTCGTAACTCCGTCGGTGAGCAAATACATCCCGCTCGAGAGCCGAGAGAGGTCAACCGTGACCAAGCCGCTCACCGCGGTCACCGTCTGTACGACCTCCCCGGTTAGGCTGACGATCCGGAAGTCGCGTTGACCTTCTACTTCCAATTCGAGTGTCGATTGGGACGAATTTCCGAGGACTTGGAAGCCTTTCCGCCCCCGTACTTCGAGGGGGACCACTTGGGAGTAAGTCTCGGTGCCGTCGAAGTCGACCTGCTTCAGGCGGAAGTAGTAGGTACCGGAAACGTAGGCCTTGTAATCGTAGGCGTAGGCAGCCTGCGTCTCGGTAGTCCCGCGGCCCGCGAGGCGATCGACTTCCTTGAAGTTCTCAGCATCCCGCGATACCTCGACGGAGAAAAAGTCATTGTTGAGTTCGGAGGCTACGTCCCACTCGAGACGAGCGCCGGCTACTGCCGGGGTTGCTGTAAAGGAGGTAAGCTCGACGGGTAGGTTGGCGTCTATCGTCCCACGGATTATGATCCCACTAGGTCCGTCATTCGTTATTGGATCCAACGAAAAAGTTCCGGCGGAGTCGCCAGCTCTAAAACCGTACAACCTAAACGTCAACGTATCAGAACTTTGGATTACTAGATCGCTAACGGTAAACTCTCCAGCGAATGAATCTATGTCGGGGTCCGATCGCAGATCCGCCGCAAAGCCGTCGTTGCTCGATCGTAGCGCTAGCGCAACTGGCCCCGTGCTACTCCGTGTGTACTGAATCTTAACTCGGTTTACCTCGAAAGGGAGCCCACTCCCCGTCACCGAGAACTCCAAGTATCGGTCTCCCTCGACAAAAACATCGGAGCTGAAGCCTTGACTCGAGAAGAAATCACCCGGGGCGGGGAGTAATCCGACCCGCGTAACGCCCCGGCCGGAGACACCGTTTGCGGTAAAGGTCACACCGGAGGTCGTGTCACTCGCCGTCGAATCGCTCGCGAGTGCGGAGTACTGGATGAGCACCTGCCCTCCGTCCTGCGCGAAGCCAACCGAAACAGTCAGCAAAACCAAAACACAACTGAGTACGAGTCTTTTCATAGTAGCGGAATTCAGAAAACACGGGGCTCAGCCCCGGGGAGAGGCCAAGCTAACACAAGCGTGCTGCACGGCCCACACATAGCATAATAATGGTATGTCAACGTCGTTGTTCGACGCTTCGCTGCCTGCCGTCTTGCTTATCGGAACAATTCCACCACGAAGATCACGTACAGCGCCAGCAACGTCACCCCCTCCCAGCTGCTCACGTTGCGTGCCGCCGAGAGAAACACGAACAGCACGGTCACGCCGATCATGAAGGGCAGGCTGAAGGCGAGCTGGTCGGCCGGGACGTACACTTCGCCGAACAGCGCCGGGATGCCCATCACGCCGAAGGAGTTGAAGATGTTGGAGCCCACCACGTTGCCGATCGCCAGCTCGGGCTTCCCTTTGCGCGCCGCGGCGACGCTCACGAACACCTCGGGCAGGCTCGTGCCCAGGGCCACCACGCTCATCGCGACGATGCCGGGGGAGATCCCTACGGCCGTCGAGATTTCGGTGATGCTGGTCACCGTGTAGTCCGCCCCGAAGTACACCCCTACCCCACCGCCGACGAGCATGGCGTAGGTGCGCCAGCCGACGGCAGTCCGCTCGTGGCCCTCGGGGGCGCTGTGGGTGTTGAAGGAGTTGAGCAGGAAGATGGCGAGCATTCCGATCAGGAGCACGCCCTCCCACACGTCGATGAGGCCGTCACGCGAAAACACCCAGAGCAGCAGCGCGGAGGTGAAAAGGATCGGCACGTCGATGTCGAGCACCGACAGGTCGATGTCGATCCGCTTCGCCACGATGGCCGTCAGCCCGAGCACGAGGCAGACGTTGGCTACGTTCGAGCCGATCACGTTGCCGGCTACGATCTCGGAGTGGCCGGCGAGCACGGACACGACGCTCGAGGCCAGCTCCGGTAAGCTCGTACCGAAGGCCACGATCGTGACCCCGATAACGAAGGGCGAGACGCCGAGCGACAGCCCGATCCGCTCGCTCGCCTCTACGAACCAGTCGGAGGACTTGAGCAGCACCACGAGGGCCACAACGAAAACGACGACGTAGACGAGGGTAGACATAGGCTAAGCGGCAGCGCGGATCGAGCCCACCGCGCGCAGGCTCCTAATGTCGGCGAGGCCGAAGGAGTGCGAGGATAGCACCCCCCCGACCGCCCGACCTAGCGCGCGAAGGTGACTGCCCGCTTCTCGCGGATCACGATCACTTTAATCTGACCGGGATACTGCATCTCGTCTTGGATCTTCTGCGAGATCCGGAAGGACATGTCGTCGGCCTCGGCGTCGCTGATGCGCTCGGCTTCGACGATGACGCGCAGCTCCCGACCCGCCTGCATCGCGAAGGCGCGCTCCACGCCTTCGTGACTGAGCGCCAGCGTTTCGAGCTCGCCGATGCGGTTGAGGTAACTGTCGAGGATCTCGCGGCGTGCGCCCGGGCGCGAGCCCGAGATCGCGTCGCAGGCCTGGATGATCGGCGAGAGGATGTTGTTCATCTCGATCTCGTCGTGGTGCGCGCCCACGGCGTTGCAAACGGCCGCCGACTCGTTGTGCTTCTTGCAGATCTCCATGCCGACCAGGGCGTGCGAGAGCTCGGTCTCCTCCTCGACGACCTTGCCGATATCGTGGAGCAACCCCGCCCGCTTGGCCAGTTGGGCATGCTTGCGGTTCAGGCCGAGCTCCACGGCCATCGTGGAACAGAGATTGGCCGTTTCGATCGAGTGGCGCAGGAGGTTCTGCCCGTAGCTCGAGCGGAAACGCATGCGCCCCACCATCTTCACGAGGTAGGGATCGAGGCCGTGGATGTCGAGCTTGATGATCGTCTGCTCGCCGATCTCGGCGATGCGACCGTCGAGCTCCTTGCGGACCTTGGTGACGACCTCCTCGATGCGGCTCGGCTGAATGCGCCGGTCGGCGACGAGCTGTTTTAGCGAAAGCCGGCAGAGTTCGCGGCGGATGGGGTCGAAGCTGGAGATGACGATGACCTCCGGGGTGTCGTCGACCACGAGCTCGGCGCCGGTGGCGGCTTCGAGGGCACGGATGTTGCGCCCTTCGCGACCGATGATCTGACCTTTGATGTCGTCGGAGTCGATCTTGAACACGCTCACGGTATTCTCGATGGTCGTCTCGGCGGCCTGGCGTTGGATGGTCTGGATGATGATCTTGCGGGCGTCCTTGCTGGCGGAGTTCTTCGCCTCCTCGAGCGACTCGCGGACGATGGACAGCGCGTCGGTCTCGGCCTTCTGGCGCACGGCGGTGAGGATCTGCTCCTTGGCCTCCGACTCGGAGAGCTTCGCCACGGTTTCGAGGGCGCGGATGTGCTCCTCGCTCGCGGCCTCGAGGCGCTGCTTGCGCTCCTCGACGAGGGAGAGCTGCGTTTGGATCGCCTTGCGCTCCTCCTCGACGCCCCGGCGCTCGCCCTCGAAGTCGGCCTGCAGCTGCGTGAGCTCGGAGCGCTCGGATTTGATTTTATCGCGCTGACTCTGGAAGTTGGATTCGAGCTTGCGCATCTCCTCCTCCCGGGCTTTGGCGGCGGCCTCGGCCTCGCGCTTTATCGAATTGGCCTCCTCCCGGGCCTTCGCCACGCGCTCCTTGTTCTCCTTGATCTTGCGCTGCTTGATGTCCTCGTTGCGGCGCTCGGCCTTCTCGGCGATGGCCTGCGCGCGGGCTTCGGCATCAGCGGTGAGGTCGCGGGCCCGCGTATCCGCCTCGGCGGTGATCTGTTGGGCGCGCGACTGCGCGGCGGCGTCGAGTTGGGCGGCCTCGCTGGAGGCGCGCCCCTTGCCGAAAAAGAAGCCCGCGGCAATGCCCACGAGGAGGGCGACCAGGCCGATAATTATTTCCATGATTCGTAGCTAATTGGCTACGCTGTTGTTACGGAGGTGCGATTGCGGGCAGTCTGAGTGAGGCGGCGGCGCCGCATCGTAGGTTCAGCGTAGGGTGAGCCGCCGGGTTGGGCGGAGGTTTTTTAAGATTCGAGACTCGTTTTGGCAACGGAAGTCAACGGCGGACTTCCATGGTCGGTTGCGCGTCGATGGCCTTCGTCACGGCCGCCATCGCGCGGTCTACCTCCTTGTCCTTCAGCGTTCTGTCTAGGCGTTCGAAGGTGAACCGGATAGCGTAGGAGCGTTTTCCCGCGCCGAGCCGCTCGGCGTCTTCGTACACGTCGAACAGCTCCACCGCGGTCACGAGTGGCCCGGCGGGCTCACGCGCTAGTTCGGCGATCCGGCCAAATGTAACGGAAACGTTAACTACGACGGCCAAATCGCGCTGCACACGTGGGAAGCGGCTGATCTCCCGCGCCGTGCGCTGGGTGCCGGCGCTCGCGAGTGCCTGCACGGCGTCCCAATCGACGAGGGCGGCGTACACCTCCGCGCTCTTGGTGTCGAAGTACTCGAGGTAGGCGGGGGCGATGCGGCCCACGTGGCCGAGGGGTGCGTCGCCGAGCGTGATCTCCTGCGCGTAGGCAAACCCGGGCGCCTCCACACCCCGCTCGCCGTCGGCCGTTAGTCCCACGCTCGCCAGCACGCCGGTGAGCAGTCCGCGCACGTACCCGTAGCTCGCCCGCGCCCCCCCGGCCCCGCGCGACCAGTGCCGCTCGTCGTGCCGCGCGCCGGTGGCCCAGAGGGCCACTTGCTCCCGCTCGACCGGACCCTTCGCGTAACCCCGGCCGAACTCGAAGAATTGTAGGTCGCGCTGCTGCCGGGCTTCGTTGTAGGCGATAGCCTGGAGTCCGGTCGGGATCAAATCCGCCCGCATGGCGTCCAACTCCACGGTCGAAGTATTGTGGATACGCACCAAATCGGGCACCCGCTCCGGTTCGAGGGCTTCGTACACCTTCGTCGGCACCAGCGAGAGGCCCATCGCCTCGTCGAGTCCGCGCCCGAGGAGGTACTCGGCGGCGCGGCGGCGCAGGCCGTGCGCACTCGGGTAGCGCTCGGTGGTCGGGGTAAAGGTGATGCGGCTCGGCAGCGGTACGTTGTCGTAGCCGTACACCCGCAGGATTTCCTCGACTACGTCGGCCGGGCGCGTCACGTCGGCCCGGTCGGTCGGCACGTCCACCGTGAGGGCATCCTCCGCCTCCTCGACGATCTCGAAGTCGAGCGCCAGCAGAATTTTCCTGACCTCGCCTTTCGGCAAAACCAGTCCCGCCAAACCCGAGAGATAGCCATAGCTAAGCCGCACCCGTGCGGGCTGGAGGAGGTTGGAGTAGGAGTCGGCCCGGCTCGAATCGAGGATGTCGACGAGCGGGGTCGAATCCTGGGTAGGCTTGGAGTGAACGAGGTCGAACACCTCCGAGCTCACGCGTGCACCCGCCACCTCCGCGAGCAAACTCACGGCGCGCTGTAGCGAGGTCACCACCCGATTCGGGTCGACGCCCTTCTCGAAGGTCCTTGCCGCATCGGTGAGTAGGTCGTGCCGCGAGGCCGTCCGCCGCAGCGAGCGCGGTTCGAAGTAAGCGGACTCCAAGAAGACGCTCGTCGTCCGGTCGTTGACGCCCGAGCGCAAGCCGCCGAACACGCCGGCGAGGCACTTCGGCTGGTCCTCCGCATCGCAGATCACGAGATCGCCCGCGTCGAGCTTGCGCTCTAGGCCGTCTAGAGTAACGAAGGGCGTGTTTTGCGGGAGCGTGCGTACGCGGATGCCGCGGCCGCCGAGCCTGTCGAGGTCGAAGGCGTGGAGGGGTTGACCCACGTCGTGGAGGATGTAGTTGGTGGCGTCGACGACGTTGTTGATGCTGCGCACCCCGATGGCGGCGAGGCGGTCGCGGAGCCAGTCGGGGGACGGGCCGATCTTCAGCTCGGTGAGCACGACCCCGGCGTAGCGCGGAGCGAGCTCGGGGGACAGCACTTCGACGGTGAAGTCGACGTTCGCCGCGGCCGGCTCCCGCCCGGTCGAGAACGGCGATTCGCGCAAGCCGCCCCGGAGATCTTCGTGCACGGTGAGGTAGGCGCGCAGGTCGTTGGCGACGCCCCGGTGGGAGGTCGCGTCGGAGCGGTTGGGCGTGAGGCCGATCTCGAAGACGGTATCCGTGGTCACGGGGAGTACCTCGCTGAGCGGTGTCCCGGGTGCGGGCGCCCCCTCGAGGACCATGATCCCGGCGTGGCTCTCCCCCACCCCGATCTCGTCTTCGGCGCAGATCATCCCTTCGGAAACTTCGCCGCGGATCTTGCCGCGTTTGATCTTGAAGGACTCCCCGTCGCTCGGGTACAGGGTGGCCCCGACGGTGGCCACGGGCACGTACTGCCCGGCGGCCACGTTGGGTGCCCCGCAGACGATTTGCACGGGCTCGGGCTGGCCGACGTCGACGGTGGTGAGCGAGAGGCGGTCGGCACCGGGGTGTTTTACGCAAGTGAGCACGCGGCCGACCACGAGGCCGGCCAGTCCGCCGGGTACACTCTCCCACGCCTCCTGCCCCTCCACTTCGAGGCCGAGGGCGGTGAGCATATCGGCGATTTTACCGGGATCGGCGGGCAGGTCGAGGTACTGGCGGAGCCAGAGCAGGGAGGCTTTCATAACGGGCTGCAAAGCAACCAAATTCGCGGAAGCTGCGGGGGCGACACGTTAGGGGACGAGAAACGCGTTCTTTGCGACATGAAGCAGCTCCTCACGTTGGCCCTGGCCCTTCCTCTTTTCGTTGTCGCCGCCGCCGCTCAGGGTACGATGCTGCCCGACGTGGAGCTACATACCCTCGACGGGGATGCGGTACAACTGGCCGCCGCTACCGAGGGCAAGCCGACGGTGGTTTCGTTCTGGGCTTCCTGGTGCGCGCCGTGCAAGCAGGAGCTCACCGCTTACTCGGGCGAGTACGAAGCTTGGAGCGAGGAGCTCGGCGCCGAGGTGCTGGCCGTGACGATCGACGAGCCGCGCGGACTCAAAAAAGTGCCGGCCATGGTGGAGTCGCTCGGCTGGACCTTCCCCGTGCTCGCCGACCGGAGCATGGCGTTGCCGCAGGCGCTCGGCTTCCAGAGCATCCCGCAGGTGTACGTCGTCGACGCGAGCGGCAAGGTGGTGTACGAGCACTCCGGCTACGCGCCGGGCGACGAAGACAAGGTGGCGGAGGTGCTCGCCTCGCTGGCCGAGTAGCTAGTTCGCCTTCGGCTCGCCGAGTGCCCCGAGGTAGGCGTCGATGTCCCTGCCCCAGGTGGTCTGCAGGTACTGGTCGACCTCCTGGGCGTACACGGTGCGCAGCGTCGCCTGCGTGGTGAAGGGTTCCGGGTCGATGGCGCGCAGGGCGGCGAGGGTTACCCAGCGGAGGTAGCCGCGGGTTTCGAGCACGAACACGTCGTCGAGCAGGGGGTGCCGGTAGCGGGTCAGGTTGCCGCGCTCGGCGAAGAGGCGGAGGGTGGCCACGCGGAGGTCGGCGAAGGCTTCGACCTCGGAAGCGTACGTCGTGCCGAGGCCGCGCATCGTGTTGCTCGCCGACCGGAGTGCGTCGGCGTAGGCGGATTCGAAGGAACCTGCGGGGTAGACTTTGAGCGCGGCCGCGGAATCGAGTAGCTGCCGGTACGCCCGCCGGACGGCCGCGGCGAGTTTTGGCGAAAGCCGACCGATGCTGGCGAAGTCGCGGTCGGCGTCCTCGAGGGCGGCCGTTTCGGCGTAGAGCAGGCCGTTGACGACGTCGTTCTCCTCGAAGCCGATCAGGCCGGCCAGCTCGAGCGCGGTGGCCTTCGGCAGCTCGCTCGCGAAGATCTCTTGGGTCGTTTGGTACCTCCCGCGGCGGCGCTCGAATTCGGCCTGCATGCGCTGGAGGTCGCGGGCGTAGGGGTAGTGTTTCAGTCCGGCCTTCACCGTTTCCTCCGCCGCGCCGGCGTCCCCCGAGCCGAGCTCCGCTTCCGCTAAAACCTCGTAGAAGGTGCTGTTCGTGACCGTCCGCCCGGCGAAGGGTCGGAGGACGCGGAGCACGTCGGCGTGGCGGTCGAGTTGGGCGTACACGAGGGCGAGGGCGTAGGCGCGCGGGTAATCGCGGGGGCGGGCGGCGTGGGCGCGTTCGTAGCGGGCGAGGGCGGCGGTGTCGACGCTTTCCGCGGTGAAGGTCGGCGGTGGCGCGGCGGAGTACTGGGCGTGGAGGGGTGGGGCCAGGAGTGCACCGACGAGCAACAGGACGCTGTACTGGAGTGGGGCCATCTCGTCGGCGAAGTTATTACCGATCGGTCAGCGCCCGGGGCGTTCGAAACTCGCCCACGTGAGCTGCGCTACGCCGGTGTGTACGCTCATCGCCGCTTTCCGGACTCTCCCAATCGTTGCTCACCACGCTTCGGTAACACCGGGCGAGGGTTATCTAATAGGAGCTGCGGAGAGCAACTCAGACTCCATCCGCTCGAAAGTAGTAACCAGGAGCCCCTCCATACCGAGTCGCTTCGCGGCCATTACGTTCTCGAGTTTGTCATCGAGAAATACTACCTCCGGGGGAGGGATTTGCAGGTAGTCAAGGCAAGCCCGGTAAGCTCCGGACTCCGGCTTCCGGAAGCCTAGTTCGTGCGAGCTCGAAACGACTTCAAACTTGCGTAGTACTTCGGCGCACTTAACCGTCCAGACGGCGGCGTGCGTTTTGTTTGTGTTGGTCAATCCAACAATACGATAGCTAAGTTTTAAGCGATCGAGGAGTTCCCCGATACCAGGTCTAATCCCTGCGTATATACTGTTCCAGCCTAATCGAAAATCTTCCTGCGATAATGCATGTTGAATGGACTCTGATATAAACATTCTGAACTCCTCTTCAGGAATCTCTCCCCGCTCAAAGCGGTGGTGCACTTCGTGATCGAGGTCCAGTAGATCATTCAGTACCGCCGGTGGCTTCCGGGTGATCCCCGACCAATACCGTACTGCCGGATCGATGCTACAATCGAAGATAACGTTGCCGAGGTCGAAGACGATAGCTCGAATCATGTGCAGTAAAGCTAGGTTCACCGCCGCTTAGCCCGTCGACGGGCATCGGCCGCGAACTGCTTTCGCAGAAACTCGAAGAGCGCGAACAGGACGTCTCCTACCTTAACCGCCGTGCTCTACTCCCTCGGCTACCAGGATTTCCGCACCCTCCGCGAGGACGGCCGCACCTACGTCGACAAAACGGAGGCGATCGCGCGCGTCCTCGAGCTCAACAAGTACCTCTTCCTCGCGCGGCCGCGGCGCTTCGGGAAGTCGCTCACCGTCTCGACGCTGGCCGAGTTACACTCCGGCGACCGCGAGCTGTTTCGCGGGTTGTGGGCCTACGACCACTGGGATTTTGTCGCTAAACAGCACAGCGTGGTCTGGTTACAGTTCGCGAGTTCTGGCTTCATGACCGAGGGGCTCGAAGCGGGTATGCACAACATGCTCGAGCGAAACGCCGAGCACCTGGGCCTACACATCCCCCCCCGGGAAGGAGCCACCTACCCGACTCGATTCGGGGCTCTCCTCCGTGCCGCCGCCCGTGCTTCGCCTTCCGGCAAAACCGTACTCCTCGTCGACGAGTACGACAAACCGATCGTACAGTACATCGGCGAACGCGAGGGTGCCGAGGGTGAGCTTTTACTGACGAAAGCACGTGCGCACCGCGACCAGCTCAAAGGCTTCCACTCGGTGCTCAAAGATGCCGATCCGCACTTGGCGCTCGTCTTCATCACCGGGGTTTCGGCCCTGAGCAAGGTGTCCATTTTCGCGGACCTCAACAACGTCACCAACCTGAGTCTCCACCGGGGGGCGGCAACGCTCGTCGGGATTACGGAGGCGGAGTTGGCCGCGACCTACGGTGAGCCCCTCGCCGCGACGGGGGTAGACCCGGCCGAGGTGCGGCGCTGGTACAACGGCTACCGCTTCGCCCCGAGCGCCGAGCGCCGAGCGCGTCTACAATCCCTGGTCGCTACAGAGCTTCCTGCAGGAAGGCCTGCTCGAGGGCTACTGGTACGAAACCGGTACGCCCACCTGGCTCGCCGAGCGCCTCGCCGGTCAGGGACAGGTCGACCTGTCCGGCGTGCAGGCCGGCAAACAACTCCTCGTCGGCTTCGACCTCGAACGGATCTTGCCGATCTCGGTCCTCTTTCAGACCGGCTACCTCACCATCGTTGACTACTCGCCGCAGCGCAGGATGTTCAGCCTGGACTACCCCAATCAGGAAGTCCGCGAGGCCTTCGACCTCGGACTACTCGCTGCTCTCACCGGCTACGCCACCGCCGACCCGCGCTCCCGCGCCATCGACCTCTGGACCGCGCTCGAGGCCGGCGACCTCACCCGCGTCATCGCGCTCGTCGACGCCACCCTCGCCGACGTACCGCATCAGCTCTGGCGACAGGGCGAGGTGACCTTCCACATGATCGTCCACGTGTTCTTCCGCACGGTCGGCGCCTACGTCCGGTCCGAGGTCTCGAGCGCGCGCGGTCGGGCCGACGCCATCGTCGAGACGACCGCGCGCGTGTACGCCTTCGAATTCAAGGTTGGTGGGAACGTCGAAACGGCCCCCGAGCAGATCCGCGAGCGCGGCTACCTCGAACGGTACGGCGACGACGCGCGCCAGAGTGTAGCGGTAGGCGTGGTCTTCGATGCGGAGCGGCGAAGTGTGGGGGCTTGGCGGGACGAAAATATGTAAACGGGGCAGGCGAGCTAAGTCCTCCCGTAGCCATTCTACGGAAACACCTCCGCCCCGTCCACCGCGAACCCCTGTAGCGCCTGGGCCTCGATACGCGTATCCTCCTCGGTGCGCGGAGCTAGCCCAATGAAGCGACCCTCCTGGCGGACGTAACGCATGATGGTACGGCCCCGTGGGTCGACGATCCAGTACTCCAGCACGCCCGACTCCTCGTAGAGCTCATACTTGTCGCGCAGCTCGCGCTTGGTGTTGCTCGGACTCAGGATCTCCACCACGAAGTCCGGCGCGCCCACGCAACCGCGCTCGTCGATCTTGGCGGTGTCGCACACGACGCAGAGGTCGGGTTGCACCACACTTTCGCCGCCGTCGGTGCTCGGTAGCCGCACATCGAAAGGTGCCGCGAAGAGCAGGCAGCGAGAGCCCTTAAGGTGGTTGTAAAGCGCCCCCTGCAGCTCCGTACTCACGCGTTGGTGGTAGGAGCTCGGCGCCGTCATGCGCGCCACCCATCCACGGAAGATCTCCACCCGCTCATTGAAGTTCCACGTGATGTAGTCGGCGAAGGTGTATTGCCGGGTGAGGTCGAGGTCTTCGAAGCGGGTTACGGGCATGCCCTAAAGGTAGGACGTTGCCCCTGGGCGAAGCGATTCCCTACACCCCGCGTTTTGGCGGAAGCCTCTTCGCCGCACGGAATAAGGCGAGCGCAAAACGCTCTAGGTTGAATACGCGATTGAGCGGGTTCAATCGTCGAGCATCGGAAATTCGACCAAGGCGATCCCCGGCACCAAAAGATCGAGGCTGGCAACCAACTTTCCGTTCACCTCCCCAACGTACGGCTCCAGGGACTGACTCCGCAGTTCGTTCCGCTTCCGCAAAAACGTCACCTGCTCCACCGTTGGGATGGCCGGACTCCCGAGCGCCCGCCACTCCGTGAGGATGTTGTTGTTTCGCTCGTCGACGCGCGTGATTCGCGCACGACGTACGTCCGCCCCTTCGGGCAGTCCCACGTCCGTGGAAGACCCCGTCGGTTGATCCCCAATCGCAAAGTCGATATCGTAGGCGTAAAACAGCAGTTGAACCGCTCCAGTCTCGGACGATCGACTGGAGAAGCAGCCTCTGCTCGGGTCGTCAGCTACGTCGGGCGACTCGATCAACTCATCCCCCAACCGATTCAGCAGCACGTGCGCGAAGTACGCCGGCTTGCGCAATCCGTCCATCGACAACAGTCCGTAATTTCCGTGGAAGGCCTCCCGCCCGTAGCCCACCTGGTTGTAGATGTCAGAGAGCGCCCAGTACGAAAAATAGTCGGCCTGGTCCCACACCTCCCGCATGGTTTTCACGATGTAGGCCGCCTCGTTGGCCGTTTCGCGCACGGGGGCAAAGGGGTGCCAGCTCGCCCCCCACTCGTTGAAGTGAAGCTCGCCCGCGTAATCTCGCTCCCGCAAAACCTCCCGTACGCCCCTCACCACGCCGGTTAAGAAATTCGGCGAGGCGTTTTCGCGGTCGGTCTGCGGACCGAAGAACGGACTCAGTGGCGCATCCGCCGAATCGTTGTTGTAGCAGTGTGCCACGATGAAATCGGGCGGCGAATCCGCCTTCGTGGTGTAGTCGAGGAAATCGCCGATCCACTCGCCGCGCGCGGTCGACGGACCGCCGACGCGGAGTTCCGGGTCCACGGCCTTCACCGCGTCGTAGAGGGTTTGGTAGAGCCGCCAGTAGCCCTCGGGGCCGCCCGTCCAGAAGCTGGTGAGATTGGGTTCGTTCCAGGCTTCGAAGTACCAGATACGTAGCTCCGCGACGCCGTAGCGGTCGGCGAGGGTGCGGACGAAGTCGTTGATCAGGGCGGCCCAGGCGGTCCAGTCGCGCGGCGGGGTAACGTTATTTTCGGTTCGGAAAACGGTCGTATCCCCGGAGGCCATCGCCGTGGGCGTGAAGCAGGTCGTGACCACGGGCTTGAGGCCGAGCGACACCAGCGAATCGTAGATGTAGAGCGGGGTGCGCCAGTTGAGGCGCAGCTGCCCGCGCTTCTCCTCGCCGAGGAAGAAGTTGGCGGGGTCGAGCGACTGCACGTAGAGGTCATCGTCGAAGAGGCCGACGGCGCGTACGTGTCGCAGGCCGAGCTCGTCGCGGCAAAGCTCGAGTTGGGCCTGCATGTCCGCACGTGCCACCCACCGGAGTTGGTCTACGTTACCGAGGCCGGTCCAGGTGTGGCGGAGGGGGCGGGGGGCAATCTCCCCGGGCTGAAGCCCGGGGAGATTGCCTCCTCGGGGGTTGGCGGCGGCAAGGCCCTCGGCGCGCGCGGCGGCGAGCGGCGCCCCCGCGGCGGTGCCGAGGGCGGTAGTGGCTAGCGTGCGAAGGGCTTGGCGGCGGCGCATAGGCGTGCCGCTAACTTAGCCCACACCGCTCACGCTACCTACGGAGCGGTTTCCCCGGGCTGAAGCCCGGGGGCCTACCCACTACCCCACCCACGGCAGGCTTCAGCTCAGGTCTTACCCACGAAGCCACCGCCCATCCGGCTTTAGACTGAGCTGCTGGGAGGCGCCATATCCAGCACCTGCATAGCCGGCTGAAACCCCTCCGCGGCCGACCGGTGCACCGCGATGTAAGCGATCACGATCCCGTACACCGCCTTGCTCGACACATCGGCCACCGTGAAGAGCCCCTGACGCCAAACCACCCCGGTCGCCGAAGCCTCCACCCAGGGCACGAGGTAGGCCAGCGGGTAGAGCGTCCAAGCGAACATCATGAGCCAGAACACACCGCGCATGGCCCGAGCGGCCCGCGGCGGCATGGCCACGGCGCCCCGGAAGATGTTCTGGCCCACGATCCAATTCATGAGGATAAACGGCAGCGTCGAGATCGCCCCCCAGAGCAGCAGCTTGGAGATGTCGGTGGTTTCGTAAAGTTGACCGATGTAGCCGGTAATAATCATCACCCAGGCGGCCAAGATCAAAACGGTAGCGTCGCGGTACAGCTTAGTCCCCCGAATATTAAGTACGATGAGTAGTTGGGCCAGCAGTGCGGGAATAGTAACCATCCAGTTGACGTACCGAAAGCCGTTACTGAACGTGTGGTCGCCCGCTGCGTAAAGTCCCGTGCTTTCGCTAAAACTAAACGCCTCGCGCCAGAGGGTAGACTGTCCGTAAAGGATCGAACCGGCCGACACCATCACGAGGCAAGACAAAGCCGTAGCGCTGCGGTAGCGCGGCGCTACGAAGCGCGCGATCAGGATGAAAAACAAAAGACAACCGAAATGCGCCCCCACACCCATCGCCAGGAAATGCTGTACGGCTTCGTACTGCGTGGTGGTGTACTGGTAAAGACTCTCTATGTTCGTCATATTACGATTTATTGGCCATGCTTAACCTCTTTTCCCACAAGGTGTTCGCGGGCCTCACGCGGCTATCTTTCCACCGAATCCCGGGCCTATCCGGCTCGAATAACCCGACCATCAAAACGCTACACTTCCTGCCTCTGATGGTACTGGCGAACGCCTGCGGCACTTCGGAACAAGCAAGCCGAATCGAACCGTCCGAGCCCGCTGCGCGCGAAGCGGAAACCTCGCTCAATCCGATCTCCGATACGTGGTACGCCGACCCGGAGGGGATCGTGTTCGGAGAGGAGTACTGGATCTTTCCGACCTATTCGGACAGGTTCGAGCGACAAGTCTATTTCGACGCCTTCTCCTCGAAGGATCTACTCACCTGGGAAAAGCACGAGCGCATTCTCGACAGTTCGGCGGTATCGTGGGCGCATAAAGCGATGTGGGCGCCTTCGGCGGTGGAGAAAGACGGTAAGTATTACTTCTTCTTCGGTGCGAACGACATTCAGACCCCGGAGGAGGTAGGCGGCATCGGAGTGGCCGTAGCCGACTCACCGGGCGGACCCTACGAAGATTACCTCGGCGAGCCCCTCGTCGACGGCTTTCACAACGGTGCCCAGCCCATCGATCAGTTTGTGTATAAAGACGTAGACGGTACGTACTACATGTTCTACGGCGGATGGGGTCACTGTAACCTCGCCCGCTTGAACGATGATTTTACGGGCTTTATCCCCTGGGACGACGGCGAAACCTTCCACGAGATAACGCCCGAGGGGTACGTGGAGGGTCCGTTCATGTTCGAACGCGGGGGCACCTACTACTTCATGTGGTCGGAGGGCAACTGGGGGGACGACAGCTACTCGGTGGCCTACGCGACGGCCGGTGCGCCGACCGGACCCTACGAGCGCATCGGGACCATCCTCGGCTCGGACAAAGCGGTGGCCACCGGCGCGGGTCACCACTCGGTGATGCAGTGCCGAACACGGATCGCTACCTGATGGTGTACCACCGCCGCCCTATTCCCAACGAGGATCGCGACCACCGCGTAACCTGCCTGGACGAGTTGTACTTCAACGCCGACGGTACGATCGAGCCGGTGGTGATGACGTTCGAGGGGGTAGCGGGACTGTGACTACGTCCGCGTGATCGCGCCCACGAACAGTCGCCCGCGTCGGTACCCGCGACGTCCCAGGTGACGCTCGCCGTCCGGCCGCCGTTGGCCTCGATACTGGTCGCTGCGTTTTGGGAGGTCACCCGGAAGGGATCACCGGTGTCCGCTACCTGCACCGCGATCTGGTCGCAGGCCGTGCCGCCGGCCCCGGGGTGGTTGTCGCGCACGGTAAGGCGGAAGTTGAGGCTGCGACTCACGGCGGGGAGGGTTTCGCCGGTTACGGGGTCGGCCGGGCCATTCAGGATGGTCGTCAGCTGCGGGAAGTAGCGGACCGGACTCGCGCTCGGTGCGAAGGAGCGGAACAGGGGCGCCACGGTACTGTTGGCGCTCCGGGCGGGCGTTAGACTCGTGCCGTCGTCGGTGTCGAAGCTCACCCAGCTGTAGGTGAGCTGAGCGGCGGGATCGTTCGGATCGCTGCCGGAGCCCCCGAGTACGAAGGGCGTGTTGGCCGGGATGGTATAAGTGGCGTCGCCCGGATTCGCCTCGCTCGTCGGGGCCAGGTTACCGGACGCTCGCGCGGCGGCGCAGTCGACGTCCCGCACGTGCGCGTTGATGGCGGCGAGCGAACCGGCGTGAAAGAGATTACCGATGTCGGAGCCGACGCGATCCGCGTTCGTGCAACCTGCCCCCGTCCCCATGACGGTTACGCCCTCACCGGGCTCGTAGCGCTGCTCCCCCGTGTTCGAACAGCCGAAGTTGGTGTGGTTGCAGTCGAACTGGTGGCCGACTTCGTGCGGCATGATCGCGAGCGGCCGGTCGTTGTAAAGCGTGCTGTAGCCCCGGGCTTTGTAGTCCTCCTGACATACCACACCGACGTAAGCTACCCCGGAGATCCCCCCTTCGGTTTTCTCGTGCAGGCCGTGTCCGATGTCGAAATCGGCGGATGCGAGTCGGCTGTTGATGAACACGCCGGTCTCGTCGACCGCCCGCCCGGATTCGTCGGGCAGCGGGTACGAATCCGTTGCCGGATCCAGCTGGACGAGCACGTCGTTGCCCGCGATCAACTCGAACGTGATGGCCGCCCCCCGCTCGTAGACGGCGTTGAGCTCGCCGAGTCGGGCGTTGAAGGCCGCGTTGACCGAGGCGACCGTACCGCCGTTCAGCTGGGCGAACTCCCCCGAGTTGGTCAGCGCGATCCGAAAGGCGCGCAGCTCGTCGCCGACCCGGAAGCAACTGTTCGCCACCGCCCCGACCTCGGCGAGTGGCGCGGGTCCCGGGCTCGGCAGCCCGTCGGTACCGCAGGCGAAATCGAGGGCGCTCGCACCGAGCCGCTGTAGGGTGTGTACCCGCCCGGCGCCCCCCGCCCCATCCGCACCGGGGAGGAGGCTCACCGGGTGCCCCGCGGCGTCGTAAAACAGTCCGGAGGCGCCCGCGGGACTGACGCTCAGTCGGCCGCCGGTAATCGGTCCGGCCCCGCCCACGATCCGGTAGCTCCGAATCTCCGGGTAGCGTGCCTGCAGCTCGGGCGCGAACTGACTCGCCTCAACGACCGCCACGACCGCCGCTCGGTCCCCGAACCAGGGGAGCGGGACGGTTACCGCGTCCGCCTCCGTCAGCGTAGCCCCCGACTCGCCGAGCGGTCGGCGGGTCGCTGCGAGTCGTCGGGTGAGCTCGTCGAGGTCGAGGCGGACGTCGGTCCGTTGGGCTTGCGTACTAAAGGAGTGGGCGCAGAGCAGGAGGCTGAATACCAGTCGGATCATTGGGGGGGGCGTACGGCATGAGGGGTTCGACTTGGTTGGACGGGTATACGGGAGCCACCCGGATTAGGGTAGTCTTCTCCATCAATCCGATAATTCGAGGAGTACGGAAAGCCGCCCCGCGGGGGCCGGGTACGCCGCGGGGCGCTAGTTGTAGTACGCGCGGCACTCGCCCGCCGCACCGATCTGAGCCGCGACCGCGCGCTCCGCCTCCGCCCACAACTCGGCGAGGTCGTTTGCCTCCTCCGGATCGTCCGAACGCTGCACGAAGCTCCACAGTGGGCTCGCGTCTTCCGGGGTGTGGCTCGGGCTCGGGCTGGTGCGGGGGGCGGCGTTTATTGGGAGCGTGTTCATGCCCTAACCCCTTGCGGAGATCGTGCCGGGTGTACCGCCGTTTCCGGAAACGGCGTGCGCGGAACTCGGAACGGTCGCGGCGCGGGACCGCCCGACGTGCCCTCCGGCTCGATCTCGGTCGGGAGCGCGGTACTCGGCGGGGGCGCCCGACCGTTCTGCGAAACCCCTCAAACCGATCCAGTACCCGCCAACCACCGGTAGATCGCCGTGAAGTCCTCCCCGGCGAACCCACGTGCTCGCGCCAGCGCGTAGACCTCCTTCGCCGCGTTCAGGCTCGGCGCCGGCCGACCGACTCCGTAGGCGGCGGAGGCGGCCAGGTGCAGGTCTTTGTGCATGTGCTCGAGCGGGAAATTGACGCCGTAATCGTCGCCCTCCGTTTTGCTCCGGACGCTACTCAAAAACGGGGCCGCTACGGGCGTGGCGAGGAGTACGTCGAAGACGGTTTCACGGGGTAGGCCGAGTCCTACCCCGAGGTGCACCGCCTCGGCGAAGGCGAGCGTGCCCTGCGCGAGCAGTCCGTTGACGAGCAGCTTCACCGAGGCACCGGCACCGGGTGCACCAAGGTACAGCGTCTTTTCGCCCATCGCCCCGAGCAGCGGCTCGGCGACGGCTACCCGCTCCGCGGGTGCTCCCACGAGGAAGAGCAGCTCGCCCGCCTCGGCCGGCCCCTTCGTGCCGGCCACCGGTGCATCGGCGTAGCCGAAGCCCGCCCGGGCAGCCCGGGCGGCACAGGTTTTGGCGAAAGCCGGATCGACCGTACTCGTATCGAGCCAGAGCTGTCCGGGAGTCAGCCTTTCGGCAAAACCGGTCGCGCCGAAGGCGACCGCCGCTACGGCGGCGGGATCGGTGAGCATCGTGAAAACGACGGCGGCACCCTCGACGGCCTCGGCGGGGGAGTCGGGGAGTCGGGCACCCCGCGCTACCAGCGCGCTCGCCTTGCCGACATCGCGGTTCCAAACGCTGAGGTGGTGGCCGGCGGCAATACAGTTGGCCGCCATGCGGCCGCCCATAATTCCGAGTCCTAAGAAAGCTACATTCATGAAGGCAAAGGTGCGCGGGGGCGCAGGCCGTAATGCCGTAAAACGGCCAGCTTTTAAAGAGATCGGACGGAGTCCGTCCCACAGTTTGGCCGTTTTGCGGCATTACGTCCCGCTCGCCTCTCTAGTCCTGTCGTCCTTCGTGACCACCGTCTCTCGCGAGAGATACGGATTACTCGAAGCGCGGGGCAATTTCTGAAGGGCGCTCTTCCGTAACGGCCGTTCCCCGTAAATAGGTAGTAGGGGGGCGGAGAGTTTGCCTCCGAATGCCGTAAAACGGCCATAACACCGACGTGCAATGCCCAACCACCCCTTCCTGGCCGTTTTACGGCACTGCGCACCCCACTCCCCCAGGCTGTGTCTAACCAACCCCTCACCTACTGCAAGCGGTTAGATTCCCGCCCGCCGTCGCGCCGTCGCGCCGCCCGCCGTCGCGCGGTTCGAACGATGCTCCCTCGTCGCCCTTCGTCACTGCTCCCCACCGGGGCCCGAGACTCCATTGGGTCGCGGCTCAGGGGAAGATTCGCTCGCTCTCGCCACGGCATGAGTTATCAGACATACCCTAGCTTACCTCCGTGGTCACCATCCCTCACCGTTTGTTCGGGCTGCCCGAGGTCGACGTACTCTACCGCGGCACGGAGCTGATCGTACTGCGCAAACGGCTCACCGCACGCGTACACGAGCGACCGAGTTACGTGAGCATGCACGCGCTCAGCTGTGTAACGGAGGGCGAACAAGTGGTTTACGGCAGTACGGGTGGGAAAATTCGTGTCGGGGCGGGCAGTGCCGGACTGATCCGTCGCGGACTCTACACCGTGACCGATCTGCTGGCCGCACCGAGCCGGTGCTTCGAGACAACCCTGTTCTTCTTCTCCGATCCGCTCTTGCGGCGGGCGCTCGACGCTGCGACCCCGCCGGGCGCACCCGGGGAAAGCCCCGAACTCGCGCTGCTCGCGGACGTGCGTCTCCGGCTAACACCGGCGCGTGAGCTCACCGACGGCGCCGCGCACGCTCGTTTTCTCGCGTTGATCCGCGCGCTCTGCGTAGCCTCGCCGAGTACGGCCGGGGCTTTCGCTCGACTGCTAACCAACCGTCGCCGGTCGCTGCGGGACTTCATGCGAGCCCACTTCGACAAGCCCCTGCAGCTCGTCGACTACGCCTACCTCACCGGGCGCTCGGAGCGAAGCTTCCGGCGGGATTTTAAGGCACGTTTTGGCGAAAGCCCCAAACGTTGGCTCGTGGACAGGCGACTCGAACGCGCCCGGGAGCTCTTGTTCGCGGATACGTTCAGCGTGGCCGAAGTCGCCGCGGCGGTAGGCTACACCAATACGAGTCACTTCATCAAACTCTACCGGGAGCGGTACGGGATGACTCCCGGGGTGGAGGCCGGCTGGCATTAGAAGACCCACGGTCCCACCAAACGCAAGTAATCCTCCCGCGTATCTACGTCGCGCGTCGCCCACGCCCGCTCCAGGACCACCGTCCGAAAGCGCGCATCGCGCAGCACGGCCTTCGCCCCGCCCCCGCCGCCCCCCCCGGTGAGTCGTTCTAGCATCGCCCGCGAGAACAGCGCCGGCACGCCCGCCCCACTCGGGTAGCGCAGGGCTACCGCATCGGGGCGCGTTTTAGCGAAAGCGGCACTCATCTCACGCAGTAGCGCCGCGCTCACGAAAGGCTGGTCGGCGAGGAGCACGAAGGCGGCCTCACAACCGGCACCGGGGGCACCGAGGAGGTAGCGCACCCCGGCGGCCAGGGAGCTGCCCTGGCCCTCCGCCCACCCGGCGTGGTGTACCCCCCGAGCGCCTTGCGGCAAAACCCGCCCGACGCGCTCGGCGTGCGCGCCCGTAACCACGAGGGTGGTACCCGCGCCAAACTCGAGCGCTTGGCGGGCGACGTGCGCGACCAAGGGCGCAGATTCGCTCGCATCAGCGTCTGCGCGTACGTAGGGCAGCAACTGTTTGACGGCCCCCATGCGCCGCCCCTCCCCCGCCGCCAATACGATCGCCGCAACTCTACCGGGTGTCATTGTTAGCCGACAAGGTCGCACTCCGCCCGCGAACCCGTAGCTTGGCGGGACCGCCAACCCCCCCCCCCCCCCCACCATGGCCGACCAACCAGACGATCGCACCCCGAAGCGTGGGCTCTCGCGCCGCGGATTCCTCAAGGGGTCCGGACTCGCCACCGCCAGCGTGGTCGGCATTAACTCCGGACTGCTGGCGCGCGGCAACTACGCCGCGGAGGCGCCCGTCTACGGACCGAACGAAGCCACCGCCACGCTGCGCGTCAACGGGCAGTCGGTTAAGGTGCTCGCGCGACCCGACGAGACGCTCGCTGAGACCCTGCGCGACCGGCTCGACCTGACCGGCACCAAGATCGTCTGCGGACGCGGCGCCTGCTCCGCGTGCACGGTCACGCTCGACGGCAAAACCGTCTGCTCGTGCCTCACGCTGACCCTCGAGGCGCAAGGCGTCGAGATCGAGACCATCGAGGGCCTCGCCGACGGAGAGGCCCTCACGCCCGTGCAGCAGGCCTTCATCGACGAAGACGCCAGCATGTGCGGCTACTGCACGCCCGGGATGGTGATGAGCTGCGAGGCGCTGCTGGCGCGCAACCCCGACCCGACGCTCGACGACGTCAAGGACGCGGTCCGCGGCAACCTCTGTCGGTGCGGCACCTACCCCCACGTGTACAAAGCCGCCCTGCGCGCTGCGGCGGCCAGCAAGTGACCCGATGCCCCCCTTAGCCTAACCCCAGCCCGCTCCCCATGGCAACCCGCACCGAGAAGTTCCCCTTTGGCATCCCCGGCGTCGACCTCACCGAGCGCGAGCGCGAGGTGCCCGACACCGAGCCGCCCGCCTGGCCGATCAACGAGAAGCTCAAGCACGTGGGCAAGTCGACGAAGCGTTTCGACGCGGCGCTGAAGGTTACGGGTCGCGCCCGCTTCACCGCCGACGTACGCCTGCCGCGCATGCTCTTCGCGAAGATGCTGCGCTCGCCCCACCCGAACACGAAGGTGAGGTCGATCGACGTGTCCGCAGCCGAGGCACTGGCGGGCGTGTACGCCGTGCACGTGCTCCACAACCGCCTCACCGGTGCCGCCACCGGCGACGAGGGCGAGCTGCCCGACGACGAGCGGGGCTTTCCCGACGTGAAGTTCGCCGGCCAGGCCCTCTGCGGCGTGGCCGCGGTCGACAACCAGACCGCCGAACGCGCTATCTCCTTGATCCGGGTCGAGTACGAACCGCAACCACACGTTATTACCATCGCCCAGGCGAGGGCTGAAGGCGCGCCCCTCGTCTACACCGAGCAAGTGGAGCAGGCCGAAGACGGCGGCGGGGGTGGCGGCGCCGAGGGTCTCGCCCAACAGGGCAACGTGCGCGGACCGAACACGGAGAGCTTCCTCGGTGGCCCGCGCGGCGACACCGATCTCGGCTTCCGCAACGCCGACCTCACGGTGGAGGGGACCTTCATTACGCAGGTCCAGACCCACTGCCCCCTCGAAACCCACGGCCTGGTGGCCGACTGGCAGCCGGACGGCCTGACCGTCTACGCCTCCACCCAGGACACCAAGGGCGTACGCGGCGAACTGGCGGCCCGCTTCGACCTGCCGAAGGCCAAGGTGCGCGTGATCTGCGAGTACATGGGCGGCGGCTTCGGCGCGAAGTACGGTATCGGATCCTTCGGCACCATGGCCGTGGAACTCTCGCGCAAGGCCGGTCGCCCCGTCTCGCTCATGCTCGACCGCAAGGAGGAGCACCTTTCCGTGGGCAACCGACCCAACACGGAGCAGTTCCTTAAGATCGGTGCGAAGCGGGACGGTACGCTCGTGTCGATCAAGCAGGAGAGCTACGGCTCGGCGGGCATCGGACTCGGCGCGGGCGTCGGGCGGGTGGCGCAGGCGCTCTACCCCTGTCCCAATTTCCTGACCGAGCAGTACGACGTATTTACGAACACCGGGCCGGGCGCTGCCTGGCGTGCCCCCGGCAACCCGCAGGGCGCCTTCGCCCTCGAGCAACTCGTGGACGAGCTCGCCGAGAAGCTCGGGCTCGATCCGCTCGCCTACCGCGACAAGATCGACGAGAGCAAAGTCCGCCGCGCCGAGCGCCAGCTGGCCGCCGAGAAGTTCGGCTGGGACGAGCGCAAGCCCGCCAACAGCGATACGAGTACCGTCAAACGCGGACTCGGCGTCGCCCAGAGCACCTGGCCGCGCCTCATCGAGATCGACTCGACCGCCGAGGTGCGTTTGTACCGCGACGGCACCGTCGAGATCCGCTCCTCGGTCATGGACATCGGTACCGGCACGCGGACCATCCTCGCGCAGGTCGTCGCCGAGGAGCTCGGCATCGCGCCCGAGGACGTGACCGTCCGCATCGGCGACACCATTCACCCGGCCGGTCCGGCCTCCGGCGGATCGAAAGTCACCGGCTCCATCACCCCCGCCGCGCGCAACGCCGCCTACAAAGCGGGTCTCCTGCTCCGCGACGAGGTGGCCAAGCGGTGGGAGGTCGAGGGGGAGCGGGTCGGCTTTAGCGAAGGCCGTTTTAGCGAAAGCCTCGACGGCGTGACGGTGGGTGAGCAGCGGACCTTTCAGTTTAAGGAAGCCCTGGCCGGCATGCGCACCGAGCAGCTCACCGCGAGCGCAAGTCGCGAAGACGACTACGGCGGATTCAAGGTCGGCACCTTCGTCTCGCACGGCGACCTCGGCTCGGTGCAGATGGTCGAGGTGAGCGTGGACACCGAAACGGGCTTCGTCAAGGTGGAGCGCGTGTGCGCGGTGCACTCCTGCGGTCGGCCGATCAACCCGATGCAGATCCAGAGTCAGGTCAACGGCGGCGTCATCCAGGGCCTCTCCTACGCCCTCTACGAGGACCGCGTGATGGACGAGCGTACCGGCAACCAGCTCAACCCGAACCTCGACCAGTACAAGATTGCCTTCTCGATGGAGATCCCCGAGATCGAGGTGTACAACATCGAGGAGTACTCGGCGCTGTCGAGCACAGACGCCTTCGGCATCGCCGAGCCGGCCAACATCGCCACCGCCGCGGCCGTCGCCAACGCGGTGTACAACGCCATCGGCGTGCGCATCTACGAACTCCCCATCACTCCGGCGCGCGTGCTGGAAGCACTCGGAAAAGTCTAGCTCATGAATCGTTTCGAATGGGTCTCCCCCCGCACCCTCGACGAGGCGCGCGATGCCGCCAACGCGACCGTGCCGCAGGTTATGGCCGAGCGGGCTTCCGCCAAAACAGCCCTCGACCGACCGGCGCCGACGGCGGTGTTCAAGGCCGGCGGCACCGACCTGCTGGATAGCATGAAGGAGGGCATTTGTGCGCCGGATAAGGTGGTGAGCATCTTGGGCTTACCCGGCCTGAACGAGATCGCTTTCGACAAAACGAAGGGCCTGCAACTGGGTGCCTTAACGCGTTTGGCGGAGCTCGAAGAGAACGAACAGATCCGTATGGGCTACCGCGCGCTGCACGAAGCGGCGGGTCACGCCGCCACCCCCCAGATCCGCAACATGGCCACCCTCGGCGGCAACCTCGCCCAGCGCCCGCGCTGCTGGTACTTCCGCTCTTCGGAATACCGGTGCCTGAAGCGCGGCGGCGATACGTGTTACGCGCTCGAAGGGCAGAACGAGATCCACGCGATCTTCGGCAACCAGACCTGCGCGATGGTCCCGGCCACGAGCGTGGCTACCGCCCTCGTCGCGTTAAACGCCACGGTGCGCGTCGCGAGCAAAAACCAACCTAGCGGCGCCCCAACGGACGGTAAATCCGTACCACTTGCCTCCCTCTACATTGTCCCCGAAACGGACGTGACGCGCGAGACGACCCTGCAGCCCGGCGAGCTGATCGTCGGCGTGGACGTACCCGTTTTGCCGCAAGGCTCGAAGACGGCCTACTACAAGCAGGCGGCCAAGGAGAGTTACGACTGGGCTTTGGTGGATGCGGCCGTCAACCTCACCCTGGAGGGCGATCGGATTGCGGCGGCGGTGATTGTGTGCGGGGCGGTGGCGCCGGTCCCCTACCGCGCGACGGCGGCGGAGCGGTACCTGGTCGGCAAAACCCTGGACGAGGCAACCGCGCGGGAAGCCGGAAAACTAGCCACCGAGGGCGCTACCCCCCTGTCGAAGAACAAGTACAAGGTCCCGATGCTCGCCGCCGTGGTGAGCAAGTGCTTACTGAACGCCGCTTAAATTTTAGAAACCCCTCAAAAAGAGTGATGATGGCTTGCAAATTTCTCCGCGCGAAGAATGCCTACGGGACGATGGAAGGGGGGGATGATCCCTTTCTGCCGCTGGAGTCGGGTACGACGACGTACTGGTGCATCCAGACGGGCTTGCCGATGGGGCCGGATGGGGGCTTAGCTTGTACGGGGACGTGTGGGGAGAAAAGGCGGTGTTTTGTGGGGTTGAAAGAGGTTAAAGGCAAGAAGCCTCAGGTGCCGGCCTGAGGGGTTTTTAGGCGTGAATTAGTGATGACTTTATCTAGAAAAATTTGGGCTTCAATTGGGTTTGGATAGAGTCCAAACGAACACTTCGGGGTGTGTTTAAGAAGTCAGCCGATTACTCAAGCGACTGATGTTACCAAGGGCCAGTCTAGTGCGGGGATGAGCTTTCGCAATAGGCGTTTCACAGACGCGAAAAGTCGAGCCCGCGACCTTACGTAGTATCATCCGTCATAGTGGAGTAACCGCGGGCGACATTTGCCCGCTAAGTCTCCGCTATGATCCCGTACCTCTCCTTTACCCGTTCGCTCGGTTTGCGCTTCGCGGGCCTATTAGTTGCTACCCTTCTCCTAGCATCCTGCGCCACAACGAAGGTCAGCGTCCGCACGGATATGGCCGGCCCCGTAGCCGTCGACACGATCGCGCTGGCCTCTACCGTGATCGGCCCGGTGTTTCAGCCGGTTCTGCCGCTAATTGATGCGGCAGCCTTCAATAAAAGAACCAACGACATCGCCGACGACCTGCTCGCCGAGGAGGAGGCGCTCGTGGGGGAGTTTCGCGCGACACTACTCGAGGACCTCCGCGAACACGTGCCGGCCACCTTTGTGACCGTTGGCGAACTGGACGACCCGGAGGTGGAGCCGCTGCGCACGGCGGGCACCGTCCAAACGGAGAACAAGAACTTCCCCGTCGCCTTATTCGCACCGAACGACCTGAACGTCGTGGCCTTCGACAACGCCAAGAACGTCGAACGACTTTTCCAGTCCACGCCCGCGCTCCAGGAGCGGGTTCGCACCATCGCCCGGGCGACCAACGCGGAGTCGGTGATCGTATCGTACAACCGCCTCGCCGTGGTGAGCGCCCAGGTGTTCGGAACCATCGGAACCCTCCGGCTCGAAACTCACCTCTTCGTTTTCGCGAGAAGCGGCCAAGAGATCATTGAGGTGTACGGCTTTACGAAACCGACCACGATCTCCGGTAAAGAAACCACCGAGTATACCGGACAACTCGCTCAGTTCCCCGTGCTATCCGAGATGATGGCGAAGGAACTCGCAAAGCACATCCAATGATGGTGTATTGGCGCTTTATGCTGCTCGCGTTGGCCCTCGCCGCTAGCTTATCTACGCGAGCGCAAAGCGGTTACAACCTCCCTCCCCTAGCTACCTACCGCTCCGCGCTCATCGGCTTTGAAGATCTTGGACGCGTAACCGTGACGGATCTCCGTATCGCGGGGGACAGCGTTGCCTACTCCGCGGAGGGCAAGCGGGAGACGAGACACCTCGACGAGGTCAGCTACATCCGAGTTCGCGAGGGCAGCAACGTGGGCCGGGGTCTCGGCATTGGTGCGGCGGCGGGACTGAGCATCGGGTTACCCGTGATACTCAATCGCGAGTCTAACGTGGGGACGAGTTCCGGAGCTATCGTGGCGCTGGCGACGGGGATCGGTGCGGGTATAGGGACGCTCGTTGGAGCAGCCTTTCCGCGGCGGCGGAGCTACTACGTACGTGCGCAGACCTTTGAGCGTTAGGAAATCTCAAATCCGCCCGCGCAAAGGCTTGGCAACCGATCCGCGCCGGTGTCGCCGTCGCCTATCCAGTTGTACTCCCCGAGATGGAGACCTATCTACTTCGAAGTGTCTAGCTCTACGCAAAATGACAGGAGCGATCAACTGTAAAGCCTCGTCCTGGATAAGAATTACGTGTATTCCACGAATACGACTTTAGCCAACATTACTCCGGCGGTGATCTACTTTGCTTCGTACCCCAATCCCACTACAAGCCAGCTCCGACTCAGCGTTCCCGCAACGCATGCGGGTGGGCCCGCTACGATTCACGTGCTGAATACTTCCGGACAGATGGTACTCGCACGTGAGGCGCGCGGCGGCTCCGTCGAGCTCGCGGCGGAAGAACTTGTGACTGGACTGTACACGGTGGAGTACACGACAGCTGGCGGGGTGCGGTTAGTTAGTACATTCGTTACGCCCCACCTTACAATACCGCCAAATCCCGGGTTGTGCCTCGCGAACCGCCGTCTGTCCGGTGGAAGATTCTCACTCAACGGCTTCTTGCTTGGTCCTTCTTACTAACCTTCGGCACTACCGCTCCTTTTCGTCGCAGGGTCGTGAGATCCTTGTGGCCTTCTTGCTCTCCCTCACGGCCGGCATCCTACCGGCGCAAGATTTGCTCATCGAGGAGATCGTCGCGCGGAACGATCGCTCTTACCTCGTCGACGGTGCCGAATCGCCGGATTGGATCGAGTTGCGCGCGGTAGCGAGCGTAGACCTCGGAGACTTCTCACTGTGCGACTGCGACGAACCAAACCGCGCGATGCCGCTTACGGAGGTGCTCGGGGCGGGGCTCCTCGGGCGCGGTGAGCGGCTCGTGGTCACCGCCGATGGATCCGGAAGCGGCTCGCTCGATTTTCGCCTCGCCGGCGAGGGGAAACGCTTGACCCTCTTCGGACCCGGGGGCGGGGTCGTCGACTCGATTCGTTTCCCGGCGCTCCCGAGGGACGTAAGCTACGGTCGCGGTCCGGACGGCGGGTGGGGCATGTACACCGCGCCCACACCCGGTCGCCCCAACGGTGAACCCGATTACCTCGGCGTTCTGGCTCCGCCGGTGCTCCGCCAACGCGGGGGAGCGACCTTCGACGTTACTCCCCCGCGAGACGCCCCCAGGGGATATGCCTTGCGGTTCACGACCGATGGGCGTGCCGTTACGGCCGATTCACCCCTATGGTCCCCACGCGACTTCGACACCGTTACCGCCTTGCGGTTTCGGGGATTCGGACCGGGGTACCTTCCTTCGCCACCGGTTTTCGCGACAGCCCTCCCGGAGGACCTCCCTCACGACCTCCCGATCGTCAGCCTCACCGTCTCGCCGGCTGAGCTCTTCGACGTCGATACCGGGATCTACGTGCTGGGGCCAAACGCCTCGCCTACTGAGCCGTCCCGCGCGGCTAACTATTACTCCGACGAGGAAGTGAGGGCGCACGTCGCCATCTACAGCAGCGATGGTACCCGACTCGTCGGACAGGAGGCCGGACTACGGCTTTCCGGCTCGGGGAGCCGGGTGTTCCCGCAAAAGTCGTTCGCAGTGATCGCGCGGTCGCGCTACGGGTCCAATCTGTTCACGGGCGTCCCCCCCCCCGTCGATCGGGAGACTGGGGACCACTCACCGGGGGCGGGCCGCGACCTAAAGTCGTTCGTACTCCGCAACGCCGGCAACGACAATTCTGGGGCTCACCTCCGCGACGCCGTCACCCATGCTCTAGCACGCCCGACCTCCAACTTTACCTTAGGATACCAACCGACTGTTACCTACATCAATGGTACGTACTGGGGTATCTTAAATCTACGCGAGAAGCCGAACGAACACTACGCCGCGGCACGTTCCGGCGGCAATTCTGACGATATCGACCTGCTCAAGTTCGAAGACAACGGGTACCGAGCCACCGCGGGTTCGGCCGGGGCGTACACCGAGTTTTTGGAAGAGCTTCTCGCCCGCGATCCTACCGCCGAGGAGACGTACGACTTTGCCGCCGCCCACCTCGACCTGGCCAACTACATCGACTACCAGGCGACCGAGATCTACTGCGCCAACCACGATTGGCCGGGGAACAACGTACGCTGGTTCCGCGACCGCGGTGGCGACGGGCGGTGGCGCTTCATCCTCTTCGACACCGATTTCGGATTCGCGAGCTGGGGGCGCGCGTGGGTAGGGAACAACACGCTCGCGCTAGCGACGGCTGTCGATGGCGAACGTTGGCCCAATCCGCCGGCATCGACGGCGCTGTTTCGTGCTTTACTCGCTAACCCTCGATTCGCCGCCGATTTCGCCAACCGCGTGGCCGGATTGCTCAATACCCACTACCGCGTGGCACGGGTTGAGTCCGTCATCGACTCGCTGGCCGGCCTAACGGCCGCCGAGTGGCCGCGACACGCAAATCGGTGGTCGCGCGCGCCGGAGGTCCGCGACCGCGAGCTGGCGAACATGCGGCACTTCGCCGCAGTGCGGGGCGATACGCTCCGCGAACACCTGCGGGTCGGTTTGGGACTGGGACCAGATGGTGCCCTAACGCTAGTAAACGCCCTGTCCGCCAGCGGTACGGTACGCATCAACCGCGAACACCCCCTCGGCGTCGATACGAGCTGGACGGGGACCTACTTCGCTGGCACACCCGTGGAAGTCGAGGCCGAGGCAATGCCTGGTTACGAGTTTATCTGTTGGCGGGGTGACACTACGGCGAATGATGCGCGAATCCAGATCGATGTCGCGCGCATCAATCGGCTCGAAGCCCAATTTGCCCCCGCGTTGAGTCCTGCGGGCGGCAGCACGATCGGTTCGCTTTCGATTTACCCGAATCCTGTCGGCGAACGAGCGTTCCTGCGGGCTGATGGTCTAACGGAGCCCTGGTTCAGCGTTTCCATTTACGACGCGTTGGGACGCCCTTGGCCCTCGATCCCGGTAGGGTGCCACGGTGCGGGTCGACTTGGAGAGTTGTCGACCGCGGGTCTCCCCGTCGGGGTCTACACGGCACTGGCCACCGATGCCGAAGGTACCGTGGTTGCGCGCGGTAAATTTGTTAAGCTGCAGCGCTAAACACTGTCTCGACCCTGCATCGATTTGCTCGAACTCTAGGTTGCGCAGTTGGACGGCTCCCACCGGAGGTTCGGTTGCATTACTCCAAATGAGAGGCAGGGTCAGCTTAATCGGGACTACGAGAATAGGGTGACCTTTTACCGAATGGATTTGGCTTTTGCCGAAACGCAGTCGTAGCGTGGTTTCAGAGGGCCTTGCGGGGAGCCCTATATTGTTTTGGCGCAAGCCTAATCGCTAGATTTCTATAAATCTTGCGATCGTAATCGCTAGATTTGGCTTAATCCTGCGATTAGACAACATACCGCGACTACTACAGCCCCGTCTCGAACGGCGAATGCGTGCGGGGAAAGCGCTCATCGTGCTTGGTCCGCGGCAAGTAGGGAAAACGACGCTGGCGCGGCTGCTCCTCGAGGGTGGCCACGGTAAGATGCTCTACCTGAATGCCGATGAGCCGGACGTTCGGGATGCCCTGACGCGCCGGACCTCCACCGAGCTTCGCGTGTTGTTCGGATCTCACGGTACCGTACTGATCGACGAAGCCCAGCGCGTACCTGGGGTTGGTCTCACCCTCAAGCTCATCGTCGATCAGCTACCGGAGGTACAGCTCATCGTGACCGGATCCTCCTCGCTTCAGCTCTCGGACCTCACGAACGAACCCATCACGGGTCGGAAATACGAGTTTCGGCTGTTCCCGATCTCGTACGCCGAGCTCGAAGGCTACTACGGTGTCTTGGAAGCGCGTCGCCGCCTCGAGCGACACATCCTTTTCGGGGGGTACCCGGAGGTAGTGACTGCCGCGGACGACGCGGAAGAGCTTTTAAGACTCCTAGCGGACAGCTACCTCTATAGAGACCTGTTTGCGCTGAGTGACATTCGGCGACCCGAGCTGCTGCGTAAGTTGTTGCAAGCACTGGCCTTTCAGGTTGGAAACGAGGTATCCTACGGGGAGCTCGCCTGGCTACTCGGGGCGGACAACCAAACCGTCGAGCGTTACGTCGACTTACTCGAACAGACCTTCGTCGTCTTTCGCCTCGGCTCTTTCAGTCGCAACCTACGCAATGAGCTCAAGCGCTCGCGGAAGATCTATTTTTACGACACGGGCGTGCGCAATGCCCTCATCTCGAACTTTAACCCGCTCGACCTCCGACAGGATACGGGCGCTTTGTGGGAGAACTACCTCGTAGCGGAGCGCCTGAAGGCCAATCACTACGGCGGGCGGGCACCCAACTCCTATTTCTGGAGAACGCACAGTCGGCAGGAGATCGATTACCTCGAGGAGTCCGGCGGGCGGCTGGCGGCCTTTGAGTTTACTTGGAATCCGCGGCGGCGCAAGCGCCTCCCGGGGACGTTCGCGGCGGCTTACCCGGAGCATACCTGGGAGGTGGTGACGCGGGAGAATTTTACGGGGTTTGTGAGGTAGCGACTCGATCTTCCCCCAAATGGCCTCCCCCGCGGCCCCATCGCGCGCACCCTCGTCGAGCTCGCCGTACCCATGCTCCCCGGGGTGGTCAGCATCGTCGCCTTCAACGCGGCCTACGTCATCGCCGGCGGACTGATGTGGTACTGGGTACTGCGTGAGTTGCGTAACTGCGAGCAGGAACTTCCAGCGTCAGGCAAGGCTTCCGCCAAAACACGTTCGCCCGCGGACGCGATTATCGGCGGTCACCCGTGCCAGCACGAGGTGCTGCCGGCGCGGTGAATCCCGTCCGATAGTTCGACGCTCACTCTCCAGCCACGCCACTATCTCGACTGACCTTGACTCGTCCCAACTGGGGATTAGGGGTCAGTCTGGTAGTCAGAAATCCGTTTTGGCGGAGGCTTAATCGCAAGATTCAGTTAATTCTTGCGATTGTAATCGCCAAATTTTGCGTAATACTGCGATTTGGGACACGCTAGCGGCCACTGCAACCTCACTCCAAATAAAGACGGTGTGCCGGCCCGAGCGCCTACTTCGCACCTTCGCCTCAGCTTACGGGAAGCCCGCGCGGGGGGTGCCCACCCGGAAAAACTACACGAGCTACATCGCGTGAGGGTTGGGGGCTTAACTTTTGCCTGAAACCTGGCGGGGGTTGTTTGGAAGCAGTGTTCGAAGGTCGATTTGCCATGCATAAAGGGAGTACACCGCGAAGCGCCCTCCCAGTGTATCGACAGACGATCTTCGAGCACGGTCACCGGGTAGGCACCCCCTTCGAAGTAGCGCGCGGGCAACTCATTCAGGCGCCTCTGGCCCCGACGAGCTCCCTGTACCTATTCGGATCCGGAGCGGCTCACGCCTACCTCGACACCGAAAGCGGCCGCCAGACCATCCGGCTCGGCTACCCCGGAGAGGTGTTGGCCGCCCTCCCGGGCCTGCTCCTAAACACAGCTTCGCCCCTAGGCCTGCAGTGCATCCGCCGCTGCACCGGCTACAGGCTCGATCGGTCCCAACTACAGGCACTTTTCGCCACGAGCCCCGAGCACCAGGCCGCCTACACCTCGATGCTGGAAGTTCTAGCCTGCGAGCTCCTAACCCGCGAGCTCGATCTACTCGAACCCTCGTTTAGGCGCCGCTACGAAACCGTGCTGCGGCGCAGCCCCCAGCTCTTCCAGCACGTCCCCCTCCGCTACATCGCCTCGTACCTGCGGATGACGCCCGAGACGCTGAGTCGCCTGCGGGCGAAATCTTGAGTCTGATCAAGGTCCGCCCATTCCACATCTCCTAGCCTTGCGTCATCGATCGGCCCCCAACCCTCACGCCCATGCACCCCGCCAACTCCCGTTCCGCTTTCGCCAAAACGGAGGAACAAGCGCTGGAAGATTTGCTCGCCATCCAAATGGGCCTAATTCGTTTTGGCGAAAGCCTCCCGGAGAAAAGCGACGCCGCGCTCAATCGCCGACCGGGCGCGGGGAAGTGGAGCGCCCTGGAGTGCCTCGAGCACCTGAATCGCTACGCCGACCATTACCTCCCCCGCCTAGAAGCCCGCACCGCTTCCGCCAAAATCCGCAGCAACCCCGACGCCCCGTACCGCCCCGGACTACTCGGCAAACCCTTCGCGCGGACCATGCACGTGAGCGGGCGCACGAAGCCGGTGCGCAGTCCGGGCAACATGAACCCGCTGGGCTCCCCACTCGACGCCGGGCGGGTGGTGACCAGCTTCGTGGCCAATCAGTGTAGCTACGGGTCCGTACTACGCGCGCTACGCGACAAACGGCTGGACGGCTCGCGAATACCCGTCTCAGCCTTCCCGCTTGTTCGCCTACGGCTCGGCGACATGCTGTATACACTCGTGTGGCACAACGAGCGGCACGTGGCGCAAGCCTCCGAGACGATGGGATAGGGTCGATTTGCTAGCGACCAATTTTTTCGGACGGCCGCCAGCTCGAAGAGGCGGCGCGCCTCGCTACCGCTGAGGCAGCGCCACTCTGCGACTCGTTTTGGCGAAAGCCACCTACGGACTGGCGGGGGCCAGGTGTGCCCGGCAGCACCGACCTCGCCGGCTCACCATGCCGGCCCACCATGCCGGCCCCCGAAGCCTGGCTCCGCAGCCCCGTGCCGGCCGTGCCACCATTCCTCCAGCCCGTAGCCCACGCACTGCTGCAGGCCCGCGCGGCGGTCAACGCGGCAGCGGTTGCGCACGGCGACGCCCGCGCTCACGAAGAAGACCCCGCTGCGCCGCCGCAGCCCGAGGTAGTCGGTGAACTTGGCGTCGACCGTGACCGCGAGGCGGACGCTCTGGAGGCGGACGCCCTGCTTGCCGCCGAGCGCCGCGGCGACCTCCTCCGGGACCGCGAAGTAGTGCGGCGCCCCCACCCCGGGGAAGTGCTGCAGGGTGGAGCGGAACAAAAGCGGCTGGGGCACGGCGGCGGGCACGCTCCAACAACGTTTTACAGGCGAAAAGTCGCTTCGGATTCGGGCGCACGCAACGCGAGCCCGGGCGCGGTCGGCTACCCGAACTCCACGAGTCGATACACCTCCCCCAGCGGCAGGCTGTCTGCCAGTGCGCCGAGGTGAGCCCGGGCGTTCATTCCCTCGCTGACCGCGATCGTCCATGGGGAACCGGCGTGCTCGCGGGAGCGCACCTCCACGCGGGGTCGATCTTGTGCGACCAGCACGTAATCGCGCAGGCTTTCCAACGTGGCGTAAAAATCGAACTTCTCTCCGGCGTCGAAGCCCGCGCTACTCGGCGACACCACCTCCACGATCACCTTCGGGTTGCTGACCGCGGTCGGTACCGAGCTATCGTATACCGGGCGGCCGCAGACGACGGCTGCGTCGGGATACACGTATCGATCGTCGGGAGCGACCATGAGTCGCAAGTCGCTAGAATAAACCCCGCACCGCGAGCCTACGGAGCCATTGTCGTTCTTGGTGACGATTTTGAATAAGCTGCCTGTGACGTTGCCAGCAATCAAAGCGTGCGCCCCGCTACCGCCGGCCATCGCGCGTACCGAGATCAACTTGCCCTCGTGGTACTCGTAGCGCTCGCCGGTGATCTCCTCGACGGTCTGCCATTCCGCGAGCGTGTACCGGCGCCGGGGGTCGACCACGAAGGGGGGAGTTGCGAGGATGGGCCTGGACATGTTCGGTAAGGTACGAGCTAGGGGAAGTTTTGCCGCAAGGCGATCGCTACGTATCAACCGGCAGTACCGCCGCTTCCGCGGAAGCCCTTGGACGCAGTTGCCACAAAACAGGAGGGGTCGCCCCGTTCGGAGCGGCCCCTCGTAGGCTTAACCGCGTAGGTCGACTCAGCGAACGATCGGCTTCCGGACCGCCTCCGCGTAGCCGGGCACCCTGCAATAGGCTGTTTGATAACTGAAGCTGGTCCTCGATGAAGTTGACGGCGTGCAGTAGGCCGCTGTCGCGCACGTGCAGTTTTGGTCGCATTTAACCGACGGAGCATCTTTATCCCTGTAATCCGAAAGCTGTGGTTTCAGATTACAAGGATGAAATTCGCTTCCTGGGCTCTTAGCACGATGGGGCACTGGCGTAAAGAGTGTTCCTGATCTTCAAGGATACTACCCATAATGCCTCAATCTCGACTTGCATCCGCTCACCCCCCGGTGAGGTTGTCAAGATGAGCAGATCAGCTATGGAGCCCTACTGGCGAACGAGTACTTGGCAGCAGTTTATTAAAATACGGCAGCTCATCGAGGAGTAGCCCGAGGCGCAATGCCCAGCCCGCGCGCCGCCAGCCACGCAGCGCTCGTGCTATGTGCGCCGTTAGAATCGTGACTGGGCGCGCCGCGCGTCCACCGCCTACGCACGGAGGCAGCATCTACTTATCCATTATCCCAACCATGAGCTACCCTCACCGGGGCGTCGGGGCGGAGCCCTGCGGCTTACCCACGTCCATTACCGCTATCGCCTACGTCCGATCAATGCGTTTTAGCGCAAGCGGACCTGCGCTGCTATGGCGCGTGCTCTTCCTCGCGACTACCCTGGCTGTAACGCCCCTGCTCCTCGTTGCGCAAGTCGACCGCACGCACGCCGTTGGCATCCGCTTCAACCCGAAGTACGAGACGGCGCGCGGGGCGGATCGGCTACTGGAGAACCTCGACCTCTCCTACCGAATGCCCATCGGCGACCGGTGGAGCGCGGAGGCGACGGCGGGGTACTGGCGCACGAGCGTTGTGGATCTCCCGCGTATGCTGCCCGGACGAATGCAGTCGAGGCGGTTTCAGGCGACCGTGACGCTGCAGCGCGATTGGCGGATGCAGAATCCGCAGTGGACGTTTTACGCCGGCGGAGGCCTGGGCTTCCTGAACTACAGTAGCCGCAACGCGGGCGGCACGTCCGACGGTGAGTCTTTAGGCGCGAAGACCAACCTAACCGTACAGGGTGTCGCCGGCTTTCGCTACGCGCTTAAGCGAGCGCCGCTCGAGCTCGACCTCGGGATCCGGCCGCAGTACGCGGGGCGGGGCTTTGGGCTCACCGTGCGGCCGAGCGTAGGGATCAGGTATCACTTCGGGAGGAAGTAGTTGACGGATCGCTATGCCGAAAGTTAGCGAAGTCGCAAGACGATTGTAATCATAAAGCCTGTAACCTACGCCCAGCTGAATCGTCGCCCCAAAATGCGCTACGTACTACTCCCCTTCTTCTGCTGGCCCTTCCTGCTACTCCCCTTCTTCTGCTGGCCCTTCCTGAGTTTGTTTGCCCAACCACAAGCCTCCACCATCCACATCGTCGATATCGATGGCAGCCCCATCCCTTACGTCAACGTGTACGCGCTACGGGCGAACGCGGGCGCGGTAGGCACGCTCGACGGATCGGTGGAGCTTCCGGAAATTCTGCTCACGGCAAAACACGCCACGACCGAGCTCCGCATCAGTGCCATCGGCTACCGCGATACCTCGCTCAGCGTGCGGGCAGCGCGTAGCGCTCCACAATTGGTTTTGGCGAAAGCCACCTACGAATTAGCGGAGGCCGAGGTGGTGGACGCCTACACCTGGGGTAAAGCGCAACGGTTGGGCGAGCGCGCCAAGAAAACCTTCCTGTGTTACGCCGTACACCAGATGGGCGAACTCGGTACCGAGAATGCGGTGGTCGTCGAATCCGACCGCCGGTGCCGGATCGATAAAGTGTACGTACAGTCCAACCACCTGACGGCCGATGAGGCTACCCTAGAGGTGAATTTTTATACGATCGATACGGAGGGGCTACCGGACGAGCCCATTCAGCGCTCCCCGATCGTGTGGCCGATCACGAGGCGGGAGGCGCGGCGTACCCTAGCGCTCGATGTCCAGGAGCAGGGCGTGCGGACCGAAGGAGACTTTGCCGTATCCATAGAGCTCGTTGATGTAAGCGAGCCTGGGGAAGGCCTATTTGTAAACATGCCCTGTAATCCGACGGCGTATCCGGGTCGTACGAAATCGACGGACGGGAGTTGGTCGAAGTACAAGGACGAGTGGGGACTCAGCATTGGGGCGGTTTACGTGGAGGCGCGGTGTGCGCAGTAGTGGACATGCGTGTTTTAGCGCAAGCCTCCTACTCCCTCTCGTACCCTACCCCGTATATGGTCCCCTGCAAACCGAGGCCAACGTACAGTACGGGCCCGCGAAGCGCACCGAGCCACTTCTGCGGCGTAAGGCCCACGAGCGCCATTGCCTGGAGTCCGCTGCGTTGCGAGCCGGGCTGCTCCCCGCCGTAGCCGCCGCCGAAGCTGTAGCTCAGCGACTGCGCGAGCCCTAGCGCGAAGTCCTCCCGGAGATCCTCCTGGTTGTCGCCGGATCCGGAGTGGAGCGTGGCGCTGAGGGTGCGCAAACGCGCGGTAGCCTCCCAGGAGGGGGTGCGCAGCCAACGGTAGCCTAGATCGAGACCGACGTTGTTCCACTGCGACCGTCCGTTTGTAATGCCGGGCTCGCGCTCGGAGGCGGCGCCCGACACCGGCGTTTGACTCACGGATCCCAACAGCAGGGCCAACCAGCGATCGTAGGTGTAGCCGATCCCCAAGTCCATCCCGAAGCCGGCGTCGAGTCCGTCGGTGAGCTCACCGAGCGGGAAGGTCGGACCGAGCAGGAAATGCACCTCCATGCCGTTCGGTCGGAGTACCACGCTCGGGAACGTCACCGTATCCGCCGCCCGGCGGTACTCATCCGCGAAGGCGAGGGAGCGCATGTAATCCTGTCCGTAGTCAGCCTGCTTGGAAAAACTCTTGTTGGCAGCGTTCCACTCGGCCATTACGGCCGACTGGATTGCTTCCGCCTGGTAGGCATTCCCGATCGCGGCGAACAAACCCTGCGCGCCCACCTCCCTACGGAGTCGAGATTTGAGCAGCAGCCCGTGGTAGCCCGCGATCTGCCACATGGCTTCGAAGTAGGCCATGGCCTCGGTACTGTCGCGCCCTTTCGCTCCGGTATAATTGACACGGGGGAAAGCGATGGCCCGCGCCTCCCAGGCCGGAATGCCGAACTGACTTCGTTTGTCGGAGCCGAGCCCGGTCCCGTACTGGAGTTGGGGCTGAAAAGTCGGAAGCGAATCGGCCGGCATACTGGCGAGGAAGAAGTCGGGAGCGAGGTCGGGTCGGTCGGCGTAGCTGATCACGCTTTCGGAGGACTGCGCGATTGTCGTCAGTGCAGCGAGCGCCGGGGCGAGGACGAGGCACAACTCGAGCGTCGTGCGGCGGGCGAGGGTAAGCATACGTGCTGAATTGAGCTGCGAAGAACAGCGGGCGGGACCGGGATCGCAAGTCGGGATTACCCCACCCCGCCCCGCCACTCCACCCGGCTGCTCCCCGCGGGCCGGCCGGCGAGCTCGTCGGCGACGCTGAGTGCCTTGCGCTCGCGGCCCTCCCGGGTGGCTGCTTTGCGGACCTGCGTGATCAAGGTCCGGCGCGCACCCACGGGCAGCCTCTCGAAGGCCCGGCGGGCGGCGGGGTCGTGCCTGAGGACGGTGGCGAGCACGCGGGGCAGGGGGATCCCGTGGCGGGAGTCGTCGGGCGTGAGCGAGAGCGTTGCCTCCGCCCCGAGTACGAGGCGGCAGCGCTTGCGCATGGCGACGCCCGCGCTCACGAAGAAGACCCCGTTGCGCCGCCGCAGTCCGAGGTAGTCGGTGAATTTGGCATCGACCGTAACCGCGAGGCGGATGCCCTGCTTGCCGCCGAGCGCCTCGGCGACATCAGCCGGGACGGCGAAGTGGTGCGGCGCGCCGACTCCGGGGAAGCGTTGCAGCGTGGAGCGAAAGGTGAGTAGCGGAGGTAAAGCGGCGGGCACGCTGGGACAACGCTTCTGCTGGCAGAAGGTGGAATCTCTACTCCGCCGGAGAGTGCCTCGGTACCCGTCTTACCTTTGAAACCATGTCCGTTACCCGATTCGAGGACCTCGACCTCTCGCGGCAGTACACCTACGCCGACTACCTCACCTGGAAGTTCGACGAGCGCGTGGAGCTGTTGCGCGGTTGGGTGGCCAAAATGAATCCGGCACCTAGCCGGTTTCACCAGACGGTGGCGGGGAATTTATTTGCTGGAGTAAGAGGCCAAATCGAACGTCCGTGCAGGCTCTTCTTTGCCCCATTCGACGTACGACTCGCCAGGACGAGCGGACATGAATCCGTGGTCCAGCCCGATCTGTGCGTGATTTGTGACGAGTCGAAACTGACCGACCAGGGTTGCGAAGGCGCCCCGGATTGGGTAATCGAGATCTTGAGTCCAGGCAATTCCAAGCGCGAGATGCACGACAAGTTTGCCCTGTACCAAGAAGCCGGCGTCACGGAATACTGGGTGGTAGATCCACTCCACGTCTCCATCGAGCGCTATCTGCTGGTAGAAGAGGTGTACGTACGGCAAGAGCCTCGCTTTGAGGACGACCCCCGGATCGAGTCGCTCAGTCTGCCGGGCGTCGCCGTCTCCGGCGCGCAAGTTTTCGAAAAGTGATTGCTCGGGGCAAAACATCGGTCGGGCTAGAGCTGCTCGCTCGACCGGTTTGAATACAGCCTCATCAACTACGAAGGGCTATCTCCTTCGAGACGGCCCTTTGGTTCACGTATGTTATCGAGCGTACCGCTTCGCGAACGACGAGCTTACGTGCTGCGCCGGTACGGCTGTGAGCTTTCACTAGCAATTAGCCTCGAAGTTGGACGGTGCTACCGGCGGCAATGGAATTAGCAATTACTACGTACGCTGAGGCGACAGAGACGCAGCCCCCAACGCCACCACCAAGGTCCGCAGCAACCAGCGCCGGTACAGCTCGAGTCCGCTGTAGCGTGTCGCGAGCTGGGCGTACTGTCCGCTCGCCAGCCCCCGCAACTGCGGCAACCAATCCATCACCTCCCGCAGCTCCCCGGCGCGCTCGCCTTGCTTGCGCAGCAAATATTGCCGCACGAAACGCGCGAGCAGCGGCCCCAACACGCCGTACCAAACCGCCAAGATCAGCGCCGTGCGCGCGAGGTACATACCGCCCGACACCAGGGGCGAGCTACTGTCCGCGTAACTCAGTACCGCGACGAGTACCGCGAGCGCGACCAGCGGCAGGTAGCGCCGCCAGGCCGCGCGGGGTGTTTTAGCGACAGCGGATGCCTGCTGTTTTGGCGCAAGCCGAGCCGGCGTTTCCTCCGCCATCGCCACTCGTTCTCGCTCGAGCAAAACGGGCAGGCGGTAAAGGAAGTAGCCGAGCAGCAGACCCGCCACCGTGTACGCCGTGAGGTAAACGCCGATGAGCAGCCCCGACAGCGAGAGTGCTTCCGCAAAACGCTCCGGGAACGCCCACCGCCGCACGAACTCCCCCCACTCGTCGATGGCCTCGGCGAGCGGGCGACCGTAGAGCAGCGCGAGCATGAGCAGGCGCTGCACGGCCGACTCGAGTAGCGCGACCGTGGAGTACAACAGGCAGGCCGGCAGGGAGCGCCCGAGGAACCCGAACACCGCGAAGCCCCACAGCCCCTGAAACGCCACGGCCGTGTACCCGCCGAGCGAGGTGTGCGGACTGCCGACCGCCTTGACGATGAGCACGAGTAGAGTGGCTTGCAGGATGTCGCGCGGCCGCGCGGCGAAGTAGGCGATGAGCAGGATGAGTACCGCCGCCACGCTCCCCATCCAGATGCCCGCGAGCGGGATGTGGAAGGCGTGCATGAGGCCACCGAGCGCCGATTCTACGAGGGCCCAGAGCGCAGTGAGGCGTACGAGCGCGGGTGGGGTGCCGAGCGTGCCGGCGGCGGAAGCGGACCTGCCGAGGTCGGGACTGAGTGTATTCGTCACGGCGGCCAAGATCGACGGCCGGGCCCGTCGGCGAGGCACAATACGGTAATGCCGCACAATCTCCCGGCAACGCGGTTTCACCCGAAACCATGAAGGCTACTCACCCCCTCATCACCGGTAGCAGCGGGACCGTCGGTGGTGCGGCCGCTCGGGCCCTCGCCGACACGCTGCCGGAGGCGCAGCTCCTGCTCGGTACGCGCCACCGCAGCGAGGTCGACGCCGCGCACCCGTTCTTCGATTACGAGGACCCGCTGGAATCCCGCGCCGCGTTCCGACGGGCGGACACGGCGTTCCTCCTGCTTCCGCCCGGGCTGTCAGCCGTGACCGAGCGCTACACCCAGCTCCTGCGGGTAGCGCGGGGGGAAGGCGTCCGGCACGTAATTTTTATGTCCGTCGAAGGTGCCGAGTCGGCTTCTTACCTACCGCACGCCCACGTCGAGCGGGTCATCCGCGCCTCGGGCGTCCCCTTCACCTTCCTGCGGCCGAGCTACTTCATGCAAAACCTCACGGAAGTTTTCGCCGACGACATCCGCGAGCGTCACCTCCTCCGGGTACCGGCCGGGAGGGCAAAGTTCCTCTGGGTAGACACCGAAGACATCGGTCGCGCCGTAGCCGCTGTACTCTCGGATCCCGGCAGGCACGCCGGACGCGCCTACACGATCACCGGCACGCAACTGCTCGACTTTCAGGAGGTGGCCGGGTCGCTTTCGCAAAAACTCGCCGTACGTATCCGCTACCGAAGTCCGAACCCGATCACCTACGCCATCGGTGAGATCCGCCGCGGAGAGGCGCCGGGATTCGCGCTCGCGAAAACGCTCATCCACTGGACGACGAGGTTTCAGGCTCCGTTGCGGATTAGTGCGGATTATACCTACCTCACAGGACTGGCGCCGGGGGGGTTGGGGGCGTTCATCGAGCGGGAGGCGGGGGGGTTGCGAGCATAAGCCGCCGGAGAGGCTAGGCGGGGGAACAGTTCGCTTTCGCTAAAACTCGATTTAGGCCGCCGGTATCCAAACCGGACCTTCGTTTTGTGCAAACTCCAACCGCTTGCAAACAGCAATTTTACCCTGGCACCGATAGCCTGAGAGCTACATAAAAAGAGCTTAAAAAACGCCTGAAAGCTCTCTACTTTGCATTAATGCTACGCCCCATAACCCTCACCCTCCTCTCCGTTCTCTGGCTTGCGGCGACGCTCCGAGCGCAGACTTCGGCCACTTCGCAAGCCTGCATACCGTGCTACCTCCAGAAGGTAATCTTCAATCCGGTGGACGCCGAGCAGCGGGCCGTGCTCACGGTCAACGATCTCGCTGTTTACCGCGACCAGGGTGACGGCGACCTCGGAACGCAGAAGCCGCTGTTGACCTCCAGCGAGCTCGTCGACGACGTGGCCTACGCGCCGAATGGCGATCTCTACGGGGTCTACGGGGAACCGGGGATCGCTGATGCTCCTCCAGGGTTCTTCCGGCTCTATTTGCGCGGACTGACCGGAAGCGACACCGCCGAGACGGAACTCGTGGAGAGCGCCCGAAACCAACTACTCAATGCCCGCCTCGCTTTCTCGGCAGACGGATCCAAGCTTTACGTTGTCGTCTATGATCTCCCGTACGCTACGGACGACGCAAATCCGGGCGAATTAGTCATCTACACCTACGACATGGCGGCCCGAGCGCTGGACGACGGTAGGACGTTTACCTACAATAGGCCCTTCGGTTACGCTTCATCGGAGAGCATCACGTTTGGAGTATTCGGGGATAAGGCAGTCCTTATGTCTACAGGAGGCTACACACTCATCGACCTTTTAACCGGGGAGGTCGAGTCCGCTAGCTATATCGAAGGAGTAAGTACCCAAACGGTGACCGGCGAAGCATTTTACGCCTTCGGTGTCACCGCCCCAGCCTTCCCGGGCTACACCGTGACGAGGGACACGGGGACAGCTACCTACCGGATGCCCACCAACTTACTCAGCGCGGGCGGTGCCCCGCAAGTCGCGGCCGACGGAACGATCGTCGTAACGGGCGGTACTTACGGAGAGGAGGGGGACCCGGACTCGCTCTTCGTTTTCTCCGAAGGCGATACCCTCGCCGAAGCCTACCCGTGGTACCAAGGGGCCACCAACCGGATTACCTCGCTTCAGATCCTCCCCGACGGCCGTTACGCGGCGACGGCTCTGTTTTCGCCGGATGATTTCTACGAGACCAACGTCCCGTACCCACCCATCTACTCCCTCGAAGCCCCTCGGTACGCGAACGCAGCATCCTTCGTGATCACCGCCGCTACGCCCGCCGAATTTTACCAGCCCCGCCCCTTCACGCCGGGGGCCACCGGCCTTACTGAGTACAGCCTTACACCGGACCCACCCAGTGGTTTAGGTCGTTTCGCCCACCGCCTCCGCTTCGATTACGACGGTGCCCTAGTCGACGATTCGGTAGGGTTGACCTTCGGTTTCGTCGAGGAGGAAGAGTTGCGTGCCAGTCAGCGTCCGCAACTCTTCTATACCACCACTACCCTACCCGTAGGAGATACCGTGGAGCTCTTCACGGAGGACAGGGAGCTCGAGACCTTCACCTCCATCCTCCACGTGGGCTTCTGGCCCACTTCGGATTACACGTTAGGGACCGACCGGGTCTCCTCCATCTCCGACCCGACACCGCGTAAGCGCTCACTCGCTCAGCTCTCGCTTTCGCCAAATCCGGTGGGCGACGAGGTTACAGTGAGCCTGGCCGGTGGCGGATTTGCAGCGCGATCGTGGTCGGTGACCGACGTGAGCGGCCGCCGCACTCCCGTTGAGGCCAGCGGTAACTCCGGCGAGAGACTCGTTTTCACCGTGAGCCATTTTCCGGCAGGGAGCTACGTCCTCGAGGGGCGAGGACCGGTCGATACGGTTGTCGGGCGCTTCCTGAGGCAGTAGGCTTCCCCCCCCCGTACCGGGGGATCGCCGCGCTTACCTTCCCGGCAAGCAAGTATGGCCAACTTCCACTCCTTATACACCCACGGCTTCGCCCGCGTCGCCGTCGGGGTCCCGCACGTGCGCGTCGCCGATCCGAGCTTCAATGTCGATCAAACTCTAGGTCTCGCTCGCGAGGCTTCCGAGCGGGGCGCGGTGCTCGCCCTTTTCCCGGAGCTCGGGCTCTCGGCCTACACCAACGAAGACCTCTTTCACCAGGACGCCCTGCTCGATGCGGCGCTGGCGGCGCTGCGGGCGGTCGTCGAGGCCAGCCACGCGCTGAGCTGCGCCCTCGTCGTCGGCCTCCCCCTGCGGTTCCGCGGCGCCCTCTACAACTGCGGCGTCGTCGTCGCCCAGGGTAGGGTGCGCGGCGTAACGCCGAAGACCTACCTACCCAACTACCGCGAATTCTACGAGAAGCGACAGTTCACCAGCGGGCGGGACGCCGTTTTTACGGAAGTAGAACTCCTCGGCGAGACGGTACCCTTCGGCAACGACGTCGTGTACGTCCTGCGCGAAATCCCCGACTTCACCTTCCACCTCGAGATCTGCGAGGACGTCTGGACGCCCATCCCCCCCAGTACCTACGCCGCCCTCGGCGGGGCCACGGTGCTGCTCAACCTCTCGGCCTCCAACATCACCGTCGGCAAGGCCGAATACCGCCGCGCCCTCTGCGCCCAACAGAGCGCGAAGTGCCTCGCCGCCTACTGCTACGCCGCCGCCGGAGCGGGCGAATCCACCACCGACCTCGCTTGGGACGGCCACGCGATGGTGTACGAGAACGGCGAGCTGCTCGCCGAGAGCGAGCGGTTTTCGTCGGAAGAGCAGCTCATCTTCGGCGACATCGACCTCGAACGCCTCGCGCAGGAGCGCATGCGCCTCACCAGCTTCAACGACACCGCGGGGGCACACCGCGGGCGGGTTGGAAAGATTCGGCGGGTCTCCCTCTCCCTCCCGCTGCCGCTAAAACCCGTCGCGCTCGCCCGACACGTGGAGCGGTTCCCCTACGTACCGAGCGACCCCGCCCGGCGCCACGAACGCTGCTACGAGGCCTACAACATCCAGGTGGCCGGTTTGGCCAAACGCCTCTCGGCGACCGGGATCCACAAGCTCGTGATCGGGGTCTCCGGCGGGCTCGACAGCACGCAGGCCCTCATCGTCGCCGCGAAAACCATGGATCGGCTAGGGCTGCCGCGCACCAACGTGCTCGCCTACACGATGCCCGGCTTCGCCACGAGCGAAGGCACCAAATCCAACGCCTGGAGGTTGATGCACGCCCTCGGGGTGAGCGCCTCCGAGATCGACATCCGCCCCTCGAGCGAGCAGATGCTGCGCGACATCGGCCACCCCTACTCCACCGGCACAGAGCAGTACGACGTCACCTTCGAGAACGTGCAGGCGGGCGAACGGACGAGTCACTTGTTTCGACTCGCCAACCACCACGGCGCTATGGTGCTCGGTACGGGCGATCTCTCCGAGCTCGCCCTCGGCTGGGCGACCTACGGGGTGGGCGACCACATGAGCCACTACAACGTTAATGCCTCCGTGCCCAAAACGCTTATCCAGCACCTCATCCGCTGGGTGGCCGATACCGGCGAGTTCGGCGAGGGAGCGAGCGCGACGCTCCGAGATATCGTGGCCACCGAGATCTCCCCGGAATTGGTCCCCGGTTTTAGCGAAAGCGGACAGCCCGCGCAGCGGACCGAGGAGAAGATAGGCCCCTACGAGCTGCAGGACTTCAATACGTTCTACACGACGCGCTACGGCTCGCGGCCGAGTAAGGTGGCTTATTTGAGCCTGCACGCTTGGGGCGAGAAGTACGACCTGGCCACGATCCGCAAGTGGCTCGAGGTGTTCTGCTGGCGGTTCTTCCGGATCAGTCAGTTCAAGCGCTCGGCGGTGCCGAACGGACCGAAGGTCGGTTCGGGGGGAAGCCTGAGTCCGCGCGGCGACTGGCGCGCGCCGAGTGACGCGGGGGCGGAAGTTTGGCTCGCCGAGTTACGGGCGAACGTGCCCGAGGCGTAGCCGCGGCCGGTACGAACAGGATTGGGCAAACGGGGTTAGGCTAATGAACTCAAACTAAACCCCATGACCCGCATCCTTTTCGCCACCCTTTTCGCCGGCAGCCTCGTTGCCTGCAACACCACCAAGAACACCACCTCGGACACCTCCGACGCCGCCACGGAGATGAGTGACGACGTGAGCGACCGCGCCTCCGACGTCGCAGGTGCCGCGGACGTGACCGCCGACGCCACCCTCGAAGCCGCCACCTCCGCCGGCGGCCTCACCAACCTCTCCCCGGAGGACGCGATCGCCAACATCGACGCCTGGATCGGCAAACTCGACGGCGTGCCCGGCGGATCGGCCATCCAGACCGATCTCCGTACCCTCAAAACCCAACTCTCCGCGTCGACCATCGACGGTAAGGCCGTGGGTGCGACCCTCTCGAAGCTGGGCGTGGCCACCAAAGAGGCCGGCGCATCGGACGCTTCCCTCGAGCAGCTAGGTACCGCGCTCGAGAGTTCGGGGGCCGAGCTCGAAGGCATGTAGGCCCACGAACACGAATTTCTTTTGAGTCCCGGCGCCTACGTGGTTGCCGGGCTTTTTTCGGCCAGCTTCTCCGCTACGGTAATGTGGAAGCAGGGCTGACGCCATTCGCGCAGCGCGATCAACCTCCCCTCGTCCTCCAGCGCGATGAGCGCGCGCCCGAGCAGCGCCTCCATCCGACTGAGGTGTCGGCTCTGCCGCTTACCCGCCCAGGCACGCTCCCGGGCCGCAAACCGCGCGTCGAGCAGTCGGCGCGTAACCGACGACAAGTGGGTCGGCACCCGGTACCGCCCGGGGTCCGCGGTACCCGGTGCGGCCGCTGCGTACCTGTGGTACGCCAGGTCGAAGGTCGTCCCGAACTCGTGACTGGAGGTCCCGCGGGTCGCATTGCGGTTGCGTCGCCGCAGGCGTTTCTGGTAGGCGGCCGAACGGTACGTGCTCGATATCGTGAATTTGGCTGGCGCTAGCCCGGCCTCGATGAGCTTTACTTGAAATTCCGCGCCGATCAGGTCGAGCGCGGCGGCAGCGTCGGGCGTGAGTACCCCGGGGTTATCGTAGATCGTGTAGTACGGCGTCTCCCGTGCCAACTCGGTGAGGACGCCTTGCTGCTGCAAAACGGCGGGCTCGGCTTCGTGGTGGTGCCCGATACGGGCGGCGAGCTCCAAGTGGCGATCGTTCCGGCTGCGCCGCAGCAGACGCTTCTCCCGCGAGGAGAGGCGCCTGACCCGGCTGTACCGAAGTCCGCGCCGAACCAGGTGTTGCCGGAAGGCGAGTTCGAAGCTATCGAGGGAGACTTGCGAAACGGTAGGTACGTAGAAGGAGGAGAGCTCACGCTCGGGGGCCTCCGCGGCCCAGGGATACACGAAGGAGAGGGCAAAGCCTACGGATAGAACGAACAAAATCACGCGCACGCAGAAGGGCCTACAAATACTCTGCCGGTCGGCCCGAGTAGGTTTCGGAAATTGCTTCCGGCGGGACGGATAAGCGGGCGCGCATCGACGCTACGGGGATGGAGATCGTTTGGGTCCGGCGGACCACTCCGGTGCGCCTTGTGAGATCGTTAACCCCGAAACTGACCCGATCGTGGGTGCCGAGGGGAGGGTTAGCGGCGACCCGGCACAGATATTGTAAAAATCATACATGTGAGTCGCTCGCCCGGATTGCGGACGACGTTCGCTCGGGAGTTGAGTCTTTTCAAACGAAATTTAAGTACGCCGAACGGGGATTCTCAATTGAATAGGCGTAACGCATAGAACTTAATCCGTATGCGATTTTGGCTTGGACCACCGAGTCTAGAACCACGGCGTGCCTTTACGGACCGACCGGTGCCGTGTAGCTTTTTTTTGCATAGTTAGTTTAAGCAAACGCGTAGTATATAAGGCTCAGAAGCTCGGTAATGCTTTCGCGAACCCGTAAAAATACAACACGTCGATAGCGTAACTATGACACTAACAAGCATTAACGAATATGATTTAAAACCATGTATCTACACTGGCCTCCCGTTCACCCCCTTCCCGTCCGAACGACAATAAGCCCCAGAATACACGTAAACACTCGATTTACGTGTATCGGCGGAGCGTCAACGTAAATTTTGATCTTGCATTTCACTTACAAACCGCGGACAACCCTCACTGCCTCTTGACCCGTACCTAAAGCGTACGTTGTCGTGAAGGCGCGGTTAACGAAGTGTAGAAATCTTCCCCTCTGGACTTCGATTTGTTTTCGCGTATACTAGCGTGTCATTGGACAGGTGAATTATTGATAATTTATAAATACAGGCATACGACTGGTGTAACAAATTGTTTGCAAACTCCTTAGGGTCCTCATTATTATAGATAATTAATATTTGTTTGATTTCAACGAATTATTGTATACTTGGTTCGCCGGTCTTTTCAAGTTGAAGTAGACTTTCATGATAACAACACCTACTTTCTCCTCGTCTGCCTACACGGTCGACGAGCTCGCACCTTACCGCGGCACGTTTGATCCGGATGATGCTTTCTACCTGCTCAGGCGCACCCGTTACGGTGTGCGCTACGAGGAAGCCCAGGCTGCCTCGAAGGCCGGGCTCAGCGCTACGCTCGACGGACTTCTAGCCCCACCGCCCGATCTAGGCGAGCCGCTCAACACCGAATCCGAGGACGATCCCTACGTTCCTATCGGGAAGTCTTGGGCCAAGGCGCCGCACGTCGACGGTGACAACTACCGCGACGACAGCATCCGGGCCTACCAAATGCTCATGTACCTCGCCGAGGATTCCACCATCGCGGCGAAGATGTCGCTGTTCTGGAAGAATCACTTCTCCGCGGTTCGCGAGTTCGACCAGCGGGCTTACTATAACTACCTAGCGACACTACGCCGCCACACGATCGGCAACTTCCGTAAGCTCATTACGGAGGTCACCGTCGAGCCGGTTATGCTTCGGTTCCTCAACGGTGACAAGAGCGTTGGTTACAGTCCGAACGAAAATTACGCCCGCGAGCTCCTCGAACTCTTTACGCTCGGTAAAGGCGAGCAGGGGGAAGAGGGGGATTACGGCAACTTCACCGAAGACGACATTCGCGCTTTCGCCCGCGCTCTAACCGGCTGGCGGTTGCGGGATATCCACTCGAAGGTACCCGGCGTGATGCCGGGCTCGGAGTTCGATCCCAAATTTCACGACGATACGGACAAGCAGCTGAGCGGTTACTTCGGGAACACCGTGATCAAGGATGCCGGTGCCGACGAGTACAAGATTGTTATCAATACGATTTTCAAGAATTCCCGGATCGGGGATTACCTGTGCCGTAAGCTCTACCGCTACTTCGTCTACCACAAGATCACACCCGCGATAGAGCGCGACATCATCAAGCCTTTAGGGGCGATGCTGCGCGAAAACGACTTCAACGTTAAGCCGGTTCTGCGGACGTTGTTGGAGAGCGAGCATTTTTTCGCGCGCGTCAATCGCACGGGCCTAATCAAAAGCCCGCTCGAATTCCAGATCGATACGTTCCGTTGCCTGGGCCACGATCTGCCTAAAGACAACAGGACCCTCTACTGGTTTGCCCGCAAGATCGACTACAGCACCAAGCGACTCGAACAGGACATCGGTGTGGCACCGAGTGTAGCGGGTTGGAAAGCCTACTACCAGGCCCCGCAGTACAACCGAATCTGGATCAACGCCAGTACGATTACCGAACGCGCCAAAATCGTTAAGCAGGCGACTACCAATGGGTTCGACAGTCGGGATTACGATCAGCAGGTTCCGGACCTGCTCGCCTTCGTCGGGAGCATTCCGGACGCCGAAGACCCGAACAAGCTCGTACAGCGGATCAGCTGCCGGCTCATCTACGAGGCCCTCACGCCGGAGCAGTTGGAAGGGTTGAAGAACGTACTCATCCCCGGCCTACCGGACTTCGAGTGGACGGCCGAATACGGCAACTACCTCCGTAATCCGGGGGACAAGATGATCGCGCGCAGCGTCCGTAACAAAGTCGCTAACCTCGTTAGCGCCATCATGAACAGCGCCGAGTTCCACCTGTACTAAGCCTCTTCCCCCACTAGCTCACCCGCCTTTTTCCCGTATTCCCCCGGCCCAAGCGTCCGGAGCAAATTCTCCCGCATGAAGCGTCGCGACTTCCTCGTCAATTCCGCTGCCGCCGCCGTTCCCGTACTGAGCGGGGTACCGATCGGACTCTCCGCCCGAACCCTCTCCCACGCGCTCACCGTCAACCCGACTGACCGGGTCTTGGTACTCATTCAGCTCGCCGGCGGAAACGACGGACTCAACACCGTCGTGCCACTCGATCAGCTCGACAACCTCAACGAGGTGCGTGGCAACATCGCCATCCCGCGCAACAAGCTCATCGATATCGACGCCAACCGGGGCTTACACCCCGCCCTGCGCGGGCTGGCCGAAGTCCACGATCAAGGCAAGCTCGCCATCATTCAGAGCGTGGGCTATCCGGACCAAAACCGCAGTCACTTCCGTTCGACGGACATCTGGCAGTCGGGTTCCCCCGCCGACGACGTGTGGACCCAAGGTTGGATGGGGCGCAACTTCGACAAACAATATCCCAGCTACCCCAAGGGCTACCCTTCCGCAGCCCGGCCCGACCCGATCGCGGTTACCGTCGGCTATTCCGTTAGCGAAACCTGCCAGGGCGTCCGTCAGAACTTCGGTTTCACCACACCTAACCCCTCGCGCTCTTCCGGGCTGCTCGACTCCGGTGCCGGCCCGACCCCGGATCGGGCGTACGGGCGCGAACTCAGTTTCATCCGCGAGAGCATCACGGCGGCGAACGCTTACGGCAACGCCGTGAAGACCGCCGCGGATCGGGGTACGAATACCGTCGAATACCCGGTCAAGAACGAGCTCGCCGAGCGTTTGAGCCACGTAGCTCGCATGATTTCGGGCGGGCTGCGCACGAACCTCTACGTCGTTACCCTCGGTGGCTTCGACACGCACGACGATCAAGTCGACAGCGGCGATCACACGAAGGGTGCACACGCCAATCGCCTGCAGCTCGTCGGCGACGCGATCGCCGCCTTCCAGGCCGACATCAACGCCCAGGGCCTCACGGAGCGTGTGGTCGGTATGACCTACTCGGAGTTCGGACGGCAGATCCGTTCGAACGGCAACCGGGGCACCGACCACGGGACGGCGGCTCCGCTGTTTCTTTTCGGCTCCTGCGTGCAGGGCGGCGTAACGGGTTCCAACCCCTACATCGACAAAGCGATCGACGATCGCGAGGGTGTGGCGATGCAGTACGATTTCCGCGATGTGTACGGTAGCATCCTCGAGGATTGGTTTAACCTCGACGCGAGCGACGTCCGTGAACTACTCTACGACGATTACACCAGGCTTCCGATCATCCGCGGTTGTGTCGACAAATCCATCGGCGAGCGCGGCGGCGAAGAACCGGTCACCACCGACGGACTCGGTCTCTCCCCGAACCCATTCGACGATTGGTCGCAACTCACCTTCACCACCGGGGCAAGGGGCCGCGTAAGCCTGAACGCTTACGACTCCGCGGGTCGCCACGTCGAGAACCTATTCGACATGACACTCCCCGCCGGCGAGCAGTCCGTACGCCTCGATACCCGCGATTACCCGCGCGGACCCGTTATTTTCCGCCTTCAGCGGGGATCCGTCATTCGACTCGTACGCGGTATACGCCAGTAAGGCGGTCTTCTCCGTAGGACTACTTACTGAGAGCAGCAGCGCCCCGTAGCGCTGCTGCTCTCGTCGTTTGGGTCTACGCGCGCCGCTTGCCCCGAGTAGCCCGAGCCGTAAGCCGGACCTCTGGAACACAGTAACGCTGACGCAGTACAGTAGGCCCCCCGAAGCGGCCCACTACGAGTGCTTGCGCCCCGGGCGCCCGCTGGCGAACGCGGGGGCAGACTGAGCTACCGTAGCGTGAAAGCAGGGCTGGCGCCACTCGCGTACGACGAGCAGCACCCCCTCATCCTCCAGGTCGATCATAACCCGACCGAGCAGGGCCTGCATCCGACTCGGATAGCGCGCCGCGGCCTCCACCGACCAGCTGCGTTCGGCTACCTGGAGCTCGCGCGCTAGCTCCGCGCGGGCCGGGGCCGGAATCGAATCGGGTACCACGAACGCCAGGGAGTCGAGCACTCCCTCGGGCGCGCTGGCGTAGCGCTGGTAAGCCAGGTCGAACGTGGTTCCGAACTCGTGACTCGACTGACCGCTCGTCGCGTTCGTGTTGCGCCGACGCAACGCCTTCTGGTCGGCCGGACTCCGGAAGGTACTCGAGACCGTGAGGCGGTAAGGGGGCAGTCCGGCTTCGGCGGTCGCCTCGCGAAAACGCTCCGAGATGTACTCGACCACCTCGACGGCGTTCGGCGTCAACAGGCCCGCGTTGTTCTGCAGTACGTACAAATCGGTCGTGTCCGGCATCCGAACCAACAGCCCTCCGGTGGTCAGCTCGTGGACCGAGATGTCGCCGTTCACGCCGTGCCGCTTCGCGAACTCGACGTGCTTTGCGTTACGCGAACGCTTGAGCGCGCGCTTGTCCTTGGAACCCAGACGGGGGATCTTGCGGAAGGCGATCTCACGGTCGACGAGGTGGCGGGCGAAATCGGCGCGCACGCTGTCGAGCGTAGCGGCGAGCAGCGCGTTCGGGTCGTACACATCGGCCGGGGCCTTCGCCAGGGTCGGCACGTCGCCCAATGCGGGGGTCGCTTTGACGCTCGGATCGCGCAGCTCCGGTACCGGCGTCACGGGGGCAGCCAGAGAATCGACCGTCCCGCCGGCGCTCGAACCGCCCGCAACGGGAGTGGCGGTATTGATGTAAACAACGAATCCGATCGACGAAACGGCAATTAAAATCAGGATGGCGGCAGCAATACGCATGCCGGTAGTAAACGGGAGGCACTACGGAGAGGGTGCACTGGCCGTAGCCGCGCCGCGTCCCCGACGACGCCTACGATTCAAGCGGGATTATCTACGACTCAGAAAGAACGGAACGATCGCCGACCGAATCGGCGGGCAGCTTTAGGGTATCAAACTACCCATTATGCGCCTTTCGACCCCCGGATCCATCGGACTGGTTCAGTTTTCCCTCGTGACCCTCCTCCTCGGTCAGGCCGACCTCCTTCGGTCGCAAACCCCCGTCGCCGGTACCGTAACCGACGCTTCCGGCCAACCGCTCACCGGCGTCAACGTCTACCACGCCACTACCTACGAAGGTGCGAGCTCGGACTCCCTCGGCCAGTTTGCCTTCACTTCGTCCGAAGCGCCCCCCTTCCAACTCCACACGCAGTACGTCGGCTTCCGCGGCGACAGCATCGCCGTTACCGCTTCCAACGCCGGGTCGCTTACGCTAAAACTCAGGCCGACCGCCACCGCCTTGGCCGAGGTCGTCGTCACGGCCGGGGCCTTCGAGGCGAGCGATACCCGCAAAACCGCCGTCCTCTCGAGCGTGGACGTAGCCACCACCGGCGCCACCGCCGATCTCGCCGAGGCGCTCTCCACCCTGCCCGGTAGCACGCCCGCCGGCGAAAGCGGTCAGCTCCTCGTGCGCGGCGGCAGCGCCGAAGAGACCCAAGCTTACATCAACGGCCTACGCGTACCCCAACTCTACACCAGTGGCCTACCCGACGTGCCGAGCCGTACTCGCTTCAGTCCCTTTGCCTTCAGCGGCATCACCTTCGCCACCGGTGGCTTCTCCGCCGCCTACGGCGATGCGCTGTCGGGTGCACTCCTCCTACAGACCCAGGCGGTACCCACCGAAGACATCACCTCGGTAAGCCTACTGACCGTGGGCGCGGACGTCGGTCACACCCAAACGCTGCGTCCCGGGGAGGCAATCGCCTTCAACTTCGGCGGCACACACCTCGGACTCTACACCGCCCTCAACAAAGAGGCCACCCGCCAGATCACCACCGTTCCGCAGGGCCTGAACAGCCAGCTCGCCTACTGGTGGACCGGCGAAGACGGCCGCAACCTGCGCACCTTCGCGCAGGCGAGCACCCAGCGCTACGCCGGCGAAAACGCCGGGGAAGCGATCTTCTACGGAGCGACCGACCTCGCGCTCGCCAACCGCAACCTCTACGCTCAGGCCGTCTACCAGCAACCGCGGGGTCGCACCGGCCTCTGGGAGCTCGGCGCCTCCTTCGCCGCCGACCGCGACCGCTTCACCTTCGATAGCTCGGCCAAGGCACTCGACCGGAACGACCTGCAGGTCCGGTTGCAGTACAGCGACAACTTCGCCGAGCGCGCCCTCTGGCGCGCGGGCCTCGAACAAAATGTCAGTCGAGAACGCGTGGAGGTCGGCACCGATCGACTCGAAGAGGTCGCTAGCGTCAGTCGGAGCTACACGGCGAGTTTTGCGGAAGCGGACTGGTATTTAAACGCCTCGTGGGTGTTGCGCACGGGCTTGCGGGCGGACTACTACCGCGATTTTCGGAGCGCGAGCAGCGACGGCGATCTTGGCTTGTCGCCACGCCTCCAACTCTCCCACCTCTTCTCGCCCGACCACCAACTCGCCCTCTCCGTCGGGCGGTACCGCCAGCGCCAACGGGCGGACGAGCTCTTCGGCGGGAGCCGGAACCTCGCTCCCGCGTCGCTCGCGCACGTTGGCCTCACTTACTCCAAAAGCTGGGACGGTCGGGTGCTCCGGGCGGAAGCTTACGCAAAACGATACGACAACGTACTGACCGGCCAGGCGGGCGGGTACGCGACCGAAGGCAATGGATACGCCCGCGGTCTCGACCTATTCTTTCGCGACCGCAAGACCGTCGAGAACGCCGATTTCTGGGTTAGCTACTCCTACACCGACGCCGCCCGACTGCGTGGGACCCTCACCGAGCGCGCACCCGTGCCTTTCGCGGCGCGGCACAACCTGGCCGTGGTCGCCAAACGCTTCTTCCCCGGCCCGGGCCTCGGCTTCAGCGCCACGTACCGCTACCACAGCGGTCGGCCCTACGACGACCCGAACGACGCATCGACGCGGTTCGGCGGCACTACACCCCGGTTCCATGACTTGAGCGTGAACGTGACCTACGTCACCCAGCTCCGCGGACACTTCACCGTGATCTTCGCCAGCTTCAGCAACGTAGCCGGCGCCCGGCAGGTACACCAGTACCGCTTCGCGCAGACGCCCGACGCGCGGGGGGAGTACGGCCGGCTCGAGGTCGACAACGTCTTCCCCCGCTTCCCCTTCGTGGGCGTGTTCGTCAACATCGGCGACAAGGATCGCACCGGCACGGTCGACGACATTTAAAGACTACGATTCAGTGAGCCAATCCTACGGTTCAGTCCCTTCGGCTCGCCGATCCCTCGCCCCCCCCCCCACATTTGATCCATCATTCACCCACAAATTCACCTCAGCATGAAATTCTTCGCTCCCCTACTCATTGCATTCAGCCTCATTACCGTCAGCGCGAACCGCGCGTTCGCGCAGGCCGGCTGGGAAGCTCCCCTCGGTACACAACTCGAAGCGTTAGCGGCCGGCACCAGTCCGGAGATACTGGCGCGGGTCGGTCCGGCCACCGAACGCATCGCCGCCGCCAATCCGGAGGCCTGGCTGCCCAATTACTACGCTGCCCACTTCGCCCTACTACAGTACTGGACCAGCGGCGAGGCGGGTTGCGAGGGCTGCCTCGACAGAGCGGACTCCTACCTCGGCGTAGCCGAAGCTGCCGACAACAACTCGGAGGTCATGACCCTCCGCGCCACCTACTACCAGGCGCTACTTCGCGAGAGTCCGATTAAGTCCCCTTATTACGGACCGAAAGCCACGAACCTCCTCGAAGCCGCCGTGAAGGCCGAACCTAGCAATCCGCGGGCTTCCGCTACGCTCGGCAGCAACCTGTACTACACGCCGAGCATGTTCGGCGGGGGCCCCGACGCAGCCCGGCCGCACCTCGAGCGCGCCATCGAGCTCTTCACCGAGGAGGCCGACGCCGACCGCGAGCTGCTACCCACCTGGGGTGCGGAGCGGGCACAGACCTTGCTCGCCGAGGCGACGGCGAGTAACTAGCGAACCGATGAAGCTGCTCGTATTCCGAGACATCGAGACCGCCGCGTTCTGGAAGGTCGCGCTCACCGCACTGGTGGGCGCGATCTTGATTACAGCGACGATCGCCGCGCTCGGTGGCAACATCGACTTAGCGCATCCGGGACAAATGCTCCGCGACATGTCGATCAGCGTCATGATCGGCTTTTCGCTGTGGTTGAATGGCGGCTACCTCAACTCCTGGCTGACCCACCAGGTCGACTGGCTGGAGCGGCCTCGGCGAGGGTTCCTGATCTCGCTCGCGGCCAACGTGGTTACCGTCGCGCTCATCACCACACTCTGTCTCGCCGTGTACGTCATCGGTATTCTCGGCATCGAGGCGTCGAGGTTTCCGGACGTGATCTCGCGTAGCAGTTACATCACGTCTATCACGATCTCGTTACTCATCACGGCGATCTACCAGAGCGCCTACTTTCTCAACACCTGGAAGGCGAGCCTCGTCCAGGCCGAGCAACTCAAAGTCGCCAACCTCGCCGCCCAGTTCGAGGCCCTCAACGCGCAGATCAACCCTCACTTTCTGTTCAATTCGCTCAATGTACTCAGCGCCCTCATCCGGAGTGACGCGGAGCGGGCCGAATCCTTCATTCAGGGCCTTAGCGCGGTCTACCGCTACGTGCTCGAGGTGCGCCGCGAGACGCTCGTACCGCTCGGCCGCGAGCTCGACATGCTGCACGCGTACGCGAATCTGCTCACCACCCGCTTCGGTGATCGCCTCCGACTCGAGATCGGCCCGCAGTCGGGCGAAGACGTCTACGTCGTTCCCCTCGCGCTGCAGATGCTGGTCGAGAACGCGGTCAAGCACAACGGCGCTACCCGGGACAAACCGCTCGGGGTGTGCCTCCGCCGGGAACCGGAGTGGCTGGTCGTAGCGAACAACGTCTCCCCCCTCTTCGAACCGGCCGAGGGCAAAGGGGTCGGCCTCGGGAACATCAGCGAGCGCTACCGCCTCGCCGCCGGCCGGGAGATCCGGATCGAACACTCCACCGAACGCTTCGAAGTTTGGCTCCCGGTACTTTACCGCTAATGCGCATCGCGATAATCGAAGACGAACCCCTGGCCGCCGAGCGGCTCGAAGGACTCCTGGCGGACTACCCGAACGCGGAGGTGGAACTCGTCGGTACAACGGACAGCGTTTCGGGAGCGATCCGCTCGATCCCCGGGTGGAACCCCGATCTACTGCTCTGCGACATCCGCCTCGCCGACGGCCTCAGCTTGAATATCTTCTCGCGCGTCGAGGTCAAAGCGCCCGTCATCTTCACCACGGCCTACGAGCAGTACGCGCTGCGGGCCTTCAAGGTTAACTCCATCGACTACCTCCTCAAGCCCATTCGGGCCACCGAGCTGTACGCGGCCCTCGATCGTTTTGGCGACAGCCTGCCCGCGCGATCCGGGACAGCTGCACCGGCGACGCCCGCCGGTTTCAGTCCGGAAGTACTGGAGCAATTACTCACCGCGGTGAAGGAACAGCGCGTCGTGTACCGGGAACGCTTACTGAGCCGCGTTGGGACGAAGTTGGTCCCACTCCCCGTGGCCAGGGTCGCGTACCTCGAGAGCATCGACCGTATCACGTGGGCTTACGCCCCCGACGGTACCCGACACCCGATTTCGGAAACGCTCGACCAGCTGGAGGTCGATCTCGATCCCCAACATTTCAGGCGCCTCAACCGGGCGGTCATCGCGCAAGCTTCCGCGATCGAGCAGTTGACGGCCTACTCCAACTCCCGCTTCCGCGCCCACTTGATCGGGCACCGGGGTGAGCCGGTGATCGTAGCCCGCGACCGGGTCGGGGGGGTGAAGGCTTGGTTAGCCGGGAACGCTAAGCGCCGACGTACTTGATCGGGCACCGGGGGTAAAAAAAGAGCCGTAGCACAGTGCCCCCGGGAGATCCGGGTGGGCAAGGTGCTACGGCTCGATGCGCTTAGCCTGAGGCTACGGTTCGGTCCTAGTCCTTCGTAAAGCGGACGGCGTTGCCGCTGTTCCGGTCTTCGAGGATGTAGAGGCCGGTAGGAAGCGTGCTCACGTCGATGCGCGTGGCGTCCCCCCCGGAGGTTTGTCCGTTGAGCACGGAGCGTCCCGTCATGTCGAAGACGCGGTAAGCCGAGGTCTGCGGCGACAATCCCCGTACGTTCAGCTCGTCGCTCGCCGGGTTAGGGTACACCGAGAGCCCGGCGGCGTCGGTGAGGTCACGGCCCGCGAGGGCTGCTCCACCGGCGCGGCTAATCTTGATCCAATTGAGGTTGTACCCCGCGGTCGGCACGTAGATCGCGATTTGTTGCTGGCCTGCGGGCAGGTTGGCGGTATTCGAGATCGTCCGCCAGGTCTGCCAGCCCCCCGTGTTCGGTACGTCGATGGTCGCGTACTGTCGGGTGCCGCCCGCTTTCTCGAGCTGGATGCGGCCACCCCCAATGGCGCTGGCCACCCGGTACTCGATGTTGTAGGAACCTGCGGAAGGAATGTTGACGTCGTAGACCAACCACGAGCCACTCTCGAGGTAACCCACGTTGAGGCCCCCCTCGGAGCAGGGTTCGGTTCGTACGGCATTCGAGGCCGCAAAGCTTTCCGCCTCGATTTGCGTCGAGAAGCCGCCGCCACCGCCACCGCCGCGGGTGACTACGATTGAGCTCAGCTTGTCGTTGAAACCATCGTCGTCGAGGCAGGCGTCGTCTCCGGTCTTGACCAACGTGCGGCCGCCGAAATTATCGTCCCAGTAAAGGGTAGCCGTGTAACCGTCCGCCACGCGGATCGAAGACACCTGGTCGTTCACCATGCCGAGCGCTTGGAGCTGCCCGAGGGTGTAGCGGCCTGCTCCGATGGTCTGCGATTCACCGGCGAAAGGACAGTTTCGGTAAAGCGTCACGCCGTCGCCGCCGTTAGGATTCGGGGGGTTCGGCGGGTTTGGTGGGTTCGGCGGGTTGGTACCGGCGAAGCCACCGAGCGTAACCTTCGCACGAATTGGGTTACCCGTAGCGATGGTGGCCGACTGGTTGAATACATCGTCGTACGCGAAGGCGTAGGTCTGACCCTCGAAGCTGATGTCCGTCTGGTGCAGGAACTTGGCGTACCAGTTGTACGGCTCGGTTTGGTAGTACCGTGAGGCGTCACCGAAGTCCTGGAACTGACCGTCGCCGGAGTTGAGGTCGATAGCGTGACGGGTGATCGCGGCTACGAACTGAGCTTGAACCACGAGGTCCCAACGCTGCCCGCTCGCCATCACACCGCTACCTTCCATGGCCTCGAGCGTGCTCGGCTTGCCCGGAATGGTGGCTACCTGCCCGTCGCTCTCGCGGCGGACCACGAAATTATCCCCCTGTACGCCACCTCGCCAACGACCGGCGTCACCGGAGTTGAAGTAAATTTCCTGATTGCGGTACTTATTCCAAATGGCGTTGATGTAGCCGTCTAGATAGTCCTTCGGGAAGCTATCGTCTTTGGTCGGGAACTTGATGATCCGCTGATCGCGTTTGTACAGGCCCCGAAAAGCAGGGGGCGCGGTCGCGGCCCAACGATCGAGGATTTCCTGGTGCGTTTTGAGCTCTCCGACGCGCTTGAAGAAATTCTGACCGGTCACTTCTAACCCGATGGGGTAATTGTAAGAGTCGACCCGCGAGGTGTTATTAAAGAGGCCAAACTCGTTGAGGGTGAGCTCGATGATCTCGTAGCTGATGCCCGTGTTCGGATCCGTCGGGTTCTCGATATTCGGGGCGGTGTAGCCCTGGGGATCGCCACTGTAGCCGAAGAAGTAGAAATACAGCTGACTCTTGAACGAGAAGTAGATCCGGCACCCCGCGATCGGCGGTACGTCGATCGTCCGGTTCGGGATGTCGCTGAGCTTCCGGAAGCAGTTGGCGTAAAGTCCGTTGAGCCCGGGACCACGGTTACCGTCGATGACGGGACCGGGAACCGTGTTGTCGCTTTGCGACATCCGATTGATCTGCCCGTTGGTCGGGTCGACCCAGACGAAACCGCCGATCTCACCGACGACGGCTACGTAGATCTCGTCGTCGGCGAATTCGCTGTTGTTCACGACCTCGTAGGGGAGCCGCGACTGTGCCACCGCGACGCCGCAGTAGAGTAACATAGCGCCGAACAGGAGTATCCTGCCTAGGCCATTTCTAAGTGTAGTAGTAGTATTCACTCGTAACAGTTTAGGTTTTGGTGATCTGAAATATATAAAAATGAGCCGCGCGATTTGACGCAGCTCCGACCAGCAAGTATACAACTCCGTTCCGGAAAAAGCACTAAATATTCGGTCAACCCGTCGCATATGAGTTTATACGCAAAGCGTACGGTACTACGACAGAACATACGAACACTCCTGGAGAAAGTTAAATATATACTTGTAATACGCTATACGTAAGTCGGTCGCTAGTAAGTGTCCTAAGTACACACAGCCGATCCAACTAGAGCCTATCAAAGGATTTACGATCTGGCGAGATCGCAGTCGATTTGGAGCTCAGCGAGGGAGAAAACGGAGGGATAGCAGCGCTATCACGGGGCTTTCAGACGACGGAGAGCTCCAGGTCGACCGATTTTCAGTCGATCAGCAAGTCCTTAGATAGGCTCTTAGAAAAGCGATGCACTGAGTACGTACTGAAATTATAGTAAAATTTATACGTAAAACTATGGCCGATAGAGTGCAAGGATGTACGCCAACGTAAGGCGCATCGCTTACCCGTTCGGCATCGACCAGGCGTCCCCCCGGTGAGCCTCCGTAGGTAGGGGGAAATACGCTGGCTATTTCGGGCGACTCGACTCTCGGGCACAGCCCTTAGCCCCGCTCCGCGAGCTCCATCCAGCGCTCCTCCTTTGCCTCCCGTTCGGCCTGCACCCCGCTGAGCTCCTTGCCGAGCCGGGCCATGTCCTCTACGCTCAGGTCCGCTTCCGCAAAACGCGCCGAGATCTGCCGCTCCTTGGCCGTGAGTTGCTCGACGGCTCGCTCGAGCTTCTCCAACTCCCGCTGCTCGTCGCGACTCAGGGTCGAACCGTTCGCCGTAGCTACCGCCGCCGAAGCAGCCTCCGTTTTGGCGGAAGCCTGCGCGTCCGAGCGCCGCTCCCGCTGCTGGGCGATCACGTCGGCCCGGTACGCCTCGTACGTACCGTTCCAGTCGACCACCCCGCCGTCGCCCGGCAAGATGAAGAGGTGATCGGTGAGCTTGTCGAGGAAGTAGCGGTCGTGGCTCACGATCAGCAGGCACCCCGGGAAGTGCATCAGGAACTCCTCGAGCACGCTGAGCGTGAGGATGTCGAGGTCGTTGGTCGGCTCGTCGAGGATCAGGAAGTTCGGGTTCTTCATCAGGACCGTGAGCAGGTAGAGCCGGCGTTTCTCCCCGCCCGAGAGCTGACTCACGTACACCTGTTGCTGCTCGCGCGAGAACAGAAAGCGCTCGAGCAGGGCGGCCGCGGTCAGCTTGCCCTTACCGAGTGGTAGGTACTCGGCGATGTCGCGGACCACGTCGATGACGCGCTGGTCGTGTTTTAGCGTAAGCCCGCCCTGGGTGTAAAACCCGAACTCGACGGTATCCCCGACCACGACCTTGCCGGTATCGGGCGTGAGGCGCCCGGTGATGGTGTTGAGGAAAGTGGACTTGCCGGCCCCGTTGGCGCCGACCAAGCCGACGCGCTCCCCTTTGGCGAACTTGTAGTTGAACTTAGCGAAAAGCGTCTTCTCCTCCGAGCCGTCGGAGCTCGGGAAAGACTTCGACACGTTGTGGCACTCCACGACCTTGGTGCCGAGCCGCGCGCCCGAGAAGGCGATCTCGACCCCCTCGTCGAAGTCGAGCTTGCGCAACGAATCCTTGAGCTCGTGGAAGCTGTCGAGCCGCGATTTGCTCTTCGTGGTCCGAGCGGCCGGCGAGCGCCGCGCCCACTCGAGCTCGGTTTTGTAGAGCTTGCGCCGCCGCTCCTGGTCGGCGGCCATGTGTGCGTGACGCTCCTCACGTCGCTCCAAGAAAGTGGAGTAGTTGCCCGGGTAGTTGTGCATGCCGCCGTCTTCGAGCTCGAGGATGTTGTTGCAGACGCGCTCCAGGAAGTAGCGATCGTGCGTCACCATAAACAGGGTCAGCGAGGGGCGCTGCAGGAACTCCTCCAGCCAACCGATCATGTCGAGGTCGAGGTGGTTGGTCGGCTCGTCGAGGATGAGTAGGTCGGGCTCCGCGATCAGGATGCGCGCCAGCGCGAGGCGCTTCTGCTGACCTCCGGAAAGCGACTCGGCGAGCTGCTCGGTGTCGGCGATGCCGAGCTGACCCAAGATCTCCTTGACGCGCGCCTCGAAATCCCAGGCGTTGCGCGCGTCCATCTCCGCCATGGCCGCGGTCAGCGCGTCGAGGTCCTCGGGGTGGCGCATCGCGTGCTCGTAGGCACGCACCGCGCGGGTGAGGGCGGTCTCGTGGTCGAAGGCGGCCTCGAGTACGGTTTGGCCGGGCTGGAACCGCGGATCTTGGTGGAGGTAACCCACCCGCGTCGACTTGCCCTGGTGCCGCTCGGCGCCCAGGCCCTCGGGCAACTCCTCGCCGGCGAGTACGCGGAGCAGCGAGGTCTTGCCCGTACCGTTGCGGGCGACCAAAGCGGTTTTATCGCCGGCGTTGATCTGGAGCGAGACTTCCTCGAAGAGGATCTTCTCGCCGTAGGCCTTCGATACGTTTTTGAGTTCTAGCAGCATAAGTTCGACTGGTCGGCAAAGGTGCCCCGTCCAAAACGAACATCCCCGACGCACCGGGGTGGCGCCGAGGATGTGTATCCCGAGAGACTACGCCCGGGGCGTACCCCCCCCGGCGTAAGCCGCCTAGGTAATCAGGTTGCCCTGATCGTCCCACTGCGCGATGTCCTCGCGCTTCGACTGATCGACGCACTTCGCGATCCACTCGGGGTCGTAGGCGACGCCGTGCTTGGCCAGTACCTCCTCGGGCACGCCGTCCCAGACGTTAGGTGCGTTGCCCACGTAACCGAGGTCCTTGATGCCGACCGCGGAGGTGAAGTAGCCACAAGTCGTGAGGTTGCGCATGACGCTAAAGAAGCGAATCGGCATCGGCGTCGGCTCCTCGCTGTCCGGCTCGTAGAAGGCGATATCATCCAGGATTTGCTTCTGCTCGGCCTCCGAAGCGTCGATAAACTCCTTGCCGTTCCGGGTATTGCTCTCGTGGTTGAGCCACATGAGACCACCGCGGATAGGCAGTTGGTAGCTCGGGATGTCTTTCGAGATAAACTCGATAAACTCCGGCACCGAGGCATCCTTGATGTCCCCGAACTCATTGGGTGGAATGATGAGGTTAGCGAGCGCGGTGATGGTGGCCATCTCGTGCGAATCGTAAAACGTTTCACTCTTGAGCTCGGCGTCGCGCTCTTCCTCCGCGGGCGTGCGACCGTAGTACTGCCGGCTCGCTTCGGCAACCGCCTCGTCGGCCGTGTCCGCCTCGGGCGAGCCCGGGGGGTTACAGCCGGTCAGCGCCAAACCACCAGCTATACCACCGAGGAAAAATGTTTTTAGGCTTTCTCTCCTCTTCATCTTAGATATTTTGCTTTTTGAGTTGGTCGACCATGTAGTCGGAGGCCCGCCAGGAGAGGGCCAGGATGGTCCACGTACAGTTCTTGTCCCCCTGCTGCACGATCGGGCCGCCGTCGACGACGAACACGTTGTCCGCGTCGTGGAGCTGATTGAATTTATTGGTCACCGAACGCTTCGGATCGTCGCCCATCCGGGTGGTCCCCACTTCGTGGATGATACGCCCCGGGGCCTCGAGACCGTAGTCGCGGTCCTTGCCGGGCGTCGTACCGAGCACCTTCCCGCCCATGCCCTCGATGAGTCCCTCGAAGGTCTCCTGCATGTGCTTGGCCTGCAGGCGCTCGTTGTCGGACCATTCGTAGTTGAAACGAAGCACGGGGATACCGAACTCGTCTACGGTGGTCGGGTCGATCTCGCAGTAATTGCTCTCCAGGGCGATGGCCTCGCCGCGCCCACCAAAGCCAACCACGGAGCCGTAGTACTTCTTCACGTCCTTGCGCAAATCTTCGCCGTAGCCGCCGGTCGGCAAGCCGAAGAATTTATTGAAGTCGTTCGGGTTAAAGCCAAACCCGTAGTTCGGCTGCCCGATGCCCCCCCACACCTCGATGTGGTAGCCGCGCGGGAAGTCGAGCTTCTTGTTGTCGAGCCACCAGGGGCTGTACACGTGCATCCCCCCTACCCCATCCTCGTTGTAGGAGACGTCGCGGTTCATGAGCCCGGGGATGAACCCGGCGCGACTCGCCCCGGTGGAGTCGTGCAGGTAGCGTCCCACCATGCCGCTGCTGTTGCCGAGCCCGTTGGGGTGTTGCTCGCTCTTCGAGTTGAGCAGGATGCGCGCCGAGCTGCAGGCCGAGGCGGCCAGTACCACCGTTTTGCCTTTGAGCGTGTACTCCTTCTTGTCTTCTTTGTTGACGTAGCTCACGCCGGTCGCCTTGCCCTCGGCGTCGGTTTGCACCTCGCGCACTACCGAGTCCACGTAGAGGTCGATTTGGCCGCCGCCCTTTTGCGCGGGAAAGATCAAGCAGCTCGCCGCGGAGAAATCGGCGTACACCGAGCACGAGCGACTGCACTGCCCGCAGTAGAAGCAAATGCCGCGATCCTCGTTGATGCGCTTGGTGAGCATCGAGAGGCGACCGGGGATGACCGGCACCTTCATCTTCTTCGCCCCCTCGATGTAGAACAGCTCGTGCAGACGCGGCTTCGGGGGTGGCAAAAAGAAGCCATCCGGATCGTGTTCGAGGCCCTCTTTGGTACCGAATACGCCGATGAGCTTATCGACCTTGTCGTAGTACGGACTCACGTCCGCGTAGTCGATCGGCCAGTTGTCCCCGAGCCCGTCGTGGTCCTTCTTCTTGAAGTCGCGCTGCGAGAAGCGCAGCGAGATCCGCCCCCAGTGATTGGTGCGCCCCCCGAGCATGTGCGAGCGAAACCAGTCGAACTTAGTCCCCGCGGCACGCGTGTACGGCTCGCCGTCGATCTCCCAACCGCCGTAGGCCGCGTCCCAGCCACCGAAGGCCCGCGTGGTGCCGGCACCCCGGTTCGGTGAATCGTAGGGGTTCTTGAGCTGCGTCATCGACTTGTAGTCGGCCGGATCGAAAAACGGTCCCGCTTCCACCACGGCCACCTTGAGGCCGGCCTCGCTGAGCACCTTGGTGGCCATACCGCCGCCGGCGCCGGAGCCGACTATAATCGCGTCGTACTCTTTGGCGTTCTCTTTGATCTGCATGGGGCGAAACTTGACTGATGTTGGTTGGGGGGGTACGGACCGGTAGGCGTAATCTAGTAGTACGGCCGCGGGAAAGCTAACGCGACCGGCACGATTTACGTACCGGTCGCCGTCGATGACCGATCTCCATCCTAATAATTTGCCTTTCGATAGGTTCATTTCGCCCACCTTTAGTTCTCCGTGTCCGAGCGTTCACCCCTCATTCGCTTGCGAAAATCGAAAGCCTTACGCTGGGGCTTCGGCGGCCTGACGGCCTTCCTGCTGTTGTTCGCGCTCTCCGCGGCGATCCTCGCGCTCTACCTCGGGCGAGACTCCGACAAGCGCTTCGATCGCCTGCGCGCCCTCAACGGCGGCTCCCTCCACTTCGCGTCGCTTTCGCTAAAACGGGTCGGCGAGTTCCCCCGCCTCGCCCTCCACCTCGACGACCTGCGGGTCTACGACTCCCTAGCGACCGCCGGGGGGGAGCCGGTCATCCACCTCGGGACCGTCGACCTCTACCTCGACGCGGCGGCCTGGTCGAGCGGACGGGTTACCCTCGACTCCCTCGTCGCACAGGGCGGCGAGCTGCAAATCGTCGGCAGCGAAACCGACGGTAGCAACCTGAGCCGCCTGCTCCGCCGTCACCGACGCGGCGACGACCGACCGACCGGCCCGGACCGACCGACCGGCCCGGCGGCGGCGGAGCCACGCCTCCGGCTCGGCGAAGCGGCCCGCTTTACGGCGCGCGACCTAAAGCTGGCCTACACCAACCCGGACAAAGGCGACCGGATCGGCGCCCGGGTCGACTTACTCCGAGTAGACGAGCTCGCCCGCACCGACGACGGTCGCCTCCGCGGCCTGCGCGCCGCCTTCGACACCCACGTCGACGGCCTCACCTTCGACGCGCGAGCGGGCACCTACCTCCACGACACCGACTTGCTCGGCGCGGTCGAGCTCGAGTTCGCCGACGCGCTCATCACCGCCCACGCCGAGCGCCTCGCCGTCGGCGACAACGACGTCGTGTTCGACGCGCGATTCTTCCCACAGCGCGATTCCACCTCCACCCTGCGCTTCCGCATCGACTCCACGCGGCTCGCGACCGCGGTCCCCCTACTCGCCGAAAAGGTCCGCGAGGCCACCGCTCGCTACCGCGTGAACGGGGCCTTCGGCACCACCACCACCCTGAGCAGCACCTTCGCCGCGGGGGAGAAGATCGTCGTCGGCGTCGACGTGCGGCTGCGGGGTAACGATGCCTCGGTAGGCGGCCTCGACTTCGGCGACACCTACCTCGACGGACGCTTCACCAACCGGCTCTCGCCCGATCCCGCCGCCTACCGGCGGGGCGAGCGCGGTGCGCGCTTCGAGATCGACACCGTGCAAACCCGGCTGCGGGGTTTTGCCGTGAGCAGCCCGCGGGCGCTCGTCACCTCACCGCGCGGCGAAGGGGCCCACGTGGAGGGATCCGCGACCATCGACGGGCCGGCCAGCGCGGTGAGCGCGGTGCTCGGCAACGACAACTTCCTCTTTACCGGCGGCCGAATCCACGTCGACACCAGGCTCTCCGGCCCCACCGGCAACCTCGTCGGCCTCATCCGCGGCAGCGATGCCCGCCTCGTGTTCACCGAACCCACCGTGCGCCTCGTGGCCGCCGGGAGCTCGCTCCCGCTAAAACACATCACCGCCGACAAGCTGCGGCGCCACACCACCTTCGCGGTGGAGGGGCAGCTGCCCAACGAATCGCAGCCTTTTACGCTCAGCGGCGACCTCAACAACTTCGCCACCCTCCTGCGCAGCGACAGCCGGGCCCCGGTGGACAGCCGCGTGAACCTCCGCGCCGGCCGCATCAACTGGACCGACGTGCTCGAGCTACTCGGGGAGTCGACCGACCCCGCACCCGCGCGAGCCGTTTTGGCGCAAGCCGACCCCGGGGCCGACGTACCGGTAACGGACAGCTCGGCGCGCGCGGTAGACCAGAAGGTGGCCCTCAAGACGACACTCGCCCTGATCGAGTCCACCTTTCGGCCGAGCGTGAGCCTGCGGATCGATACCCTCGGCTACTACGACCTCGTCGAGGTGTACGCGCTCACCGCCGGCGCCCACTTCCGGGGTTCGCACACGCTCGTACTCGACACCACGAGCTTCCGGATCGACACCTCGACGGTGCGCTTCAGCGGCAACTTCCGCATCGACGAACCGCTGCGCACGCCCTTCGCCTACAGCCTCGCGGCGGACGGACTGAACCTGGATCGCATCTTCCCGGAGGTCGACTACCTCAACGTGGATCTCCTGCGGGGCATCGAGCGCTTCCCGGACTGCGTGGACCTCGACGTGCGCCACGTCGGTTGGGTCGACGACGTACGGGGGCTCTTGCCGAACGATTCGGAGGGCTGGGTATCGTTGCTGAGCCGCGGGGAGCAACCCTTCGCGGCGTACATCGAGTTCGAGCCGGATCGCCCCGGAAGCCCGGGCTTCAAGAGCACCCGGGCGCGACTCAGCGGCAGTCCGACCCTCTTCAACGATTTCTTCAAAACCGAAGACTTCCGCTTCACGAGCGGCACGTTCAATTTTTCGCTCGGCTACGCCGGCCTGGTGCCCGACCTCGCGACCCTACTCGACCGCGAGGCGATGACGCTCGACGTGACCGGGGCGGACGTGCAGCTCCCGAAGCTCGGCATCGTCGTACCCGTCTCGGACCTGTGGCTCGACATGGGCCGCGACACCGCCCAACTGGACCTAACGCTGCGCAACGAACGACTCGACCAGGAGCTGCGCGTGCAGGGGGTAGCCCGCGGCGTGAGCGAGGTGGTGCTGGGCGGTACGGGCAAGCAATTTAGTACCGAGGTGCACGTGAGCTCACCGCGCCTGGTGTGGAACGACCTCAATACCCTGATCGGCTCGATCGCGGACTCCACGGCAACGGGCAAGCCCGTCCGGGCCGATAGCGTCAAGCTCGGCTTACGCGAAAACTTGCGCGCGCTCATGCGCGAGTTCCGACCCGCCGTACAGCTCTCCGTCGGCGAGCTCGAGCTCTCGCCCACGCTCCGGCTCGACGGGGTGACGAGCGGCCTGCGCATGGACACCAGCGACGTGCTGTACCTCGACCGCACGGCCTTCGGCTTTCGGGGGGGCCGGGTGGAGGGAGCCGGGCAGATCGGGCTGAGCGACCTCGGGCGCTCCCCGTTCCGCGGGTACGTACGCACCCGTGCCTTCGACTTGGCCGAGCTGCTCGAGGGCTTCGCGTATTTCGGACAGCAGAGTTTGGCGGACGCGGATGAGCTGGAGGGCATCTTGGACATGACACTGGCGGGCTCGGGGATGGTCGGCGAAGCCGGGGCGGGCCTGGTCGCCGACTCCACGCGGGGTACGCTGGATTTCGAACTGACGCAGCTGCGGGTCCGCGGCCTGGCCGCGCTCGACAGTATTGCGGCGAAGTACAAGGTGCGCCAGCGACTCGAAGACGTGCGTTTCGCCCCGCTGGCCGGTTCGGTGCACCTGCTCGGTACGCGCATGGAGCTCAACCGGACGCACGTCGTCTCCACGGCGCTCAACGCCTTCGTACAGGGGAACACCACCCTGGGCGGGGCGACCGACCTTTGGGTAGCCGTACCGGTCAGCAACCTGTGGCAGCGCAATTTTACCGTGATCCCTACGGCGCGGGCCTACGACAAGTCCGGACCGAAGGTGCGCCTCGAGCTCAACAGCGCCCCGGGGGAGGCCTTCGACACCAAGCTGCGACTACTCCAACGTGAATCGACCGGCCCGACGCCCCCCGCGTTGGCGCCCCCGCTCTCCGCGCGTGACGATCGGTAGCCGCGCCGCGTGATCGTTCAGACGAGTTGACTCGCCCCGGCCCCCCGGGCGAGTCGGGCCTGCCGCTCCCCGATCCCGGTGTAGAGTTCTTCGTGGCAGGTGCTCACGATCACCTGCAGGCCTTCCTCGCCCGCGTAGGACAGCATATCGAGCACTCCCCCGACGCGCGCGTGGTCGGTGAACGTGAACGCGTCGTCGAAGACGACCGGGAGGCAGCCGTCGAAGTCTTCCGCCAAGATCCCGGCGGTCGCTAGCCGGACCGCCGCCGCCACCTGTTCGCGCGCGCCGCCGCTGAGCTGGGCGAAGGGTTCGGGGTAGGTCGCGAAGCCGGGGCGCTCGAGGTGAAAATGGCCGAAGCCGCCGTCGTCGTAGCTGAGCGTGACGCGGGTATCGGGCCCGAAGAGCGGTTTGAGGTACCCGGAGATGCGCTCGGCGAGTGGCTCTGTGAGTCGCTGGTTGGCCGCGTCGGCGTGCTCCGCGAAGAGCCTGGCGAGCAGCTGGTCGGCGCGGGCCTCGAGCGTCGCCGCCTCGCAGGCGCTCTTCGCGGCGGCCAGCGCCTCCTCGGCGGCGCGGTGCTCGCCGAAGGGATCGGTCTCGGTACCGCTCGCCTGCACCACGCCGATCGCTTGGTTCTTCCGTTCGTTGGCCGCAGCGAGCTTCTGGCGGTCGATGGCCAAGCCTTTGCGGAGTCGCTCGCAGGTGCGCGCCAGACCGGCGGCGTCGTGCTGCTCGCACGCGCGTCGTTCGCGGTCGAGGCGAGCTTCCAGCTCGTGAGCGACCTTCGCGGCGTCTTCGACCCGCACCCGGAGTCGATCGAGCGAGTTATCGTGCGAACGCAGCGTGTGGTCGATCAGGGCCTGGGTTTTGCCGCGCTCCTGCACCCGTACCCGGAGCTTATCGCGCGACTCCTCCCAGGCCTCGCGTTTGGCCTCCGCCTGGGCGTTTAGCCGGACCACGTCCAGGCGGATCTCGCCCAGGACCGAAGTTTGCTCGGCGAACTGCCGGGCGTAGCGTTGCGCCCGCTCCTGGGCCCGTTGCTCGTCGTCGGCGTCGTTCCAGTCGTCGACGCGCTCACCGCGGTACTTCGCCTGGATGGCGGTGAGCTTTCGGACGGTCTCGCGGTGGGCTTCCCGCAGCGCCACGGGGTTCGCCTCCTCGCGTCGCCGTTGGTTCGCGGCGAAGTCTTTGCCCAGTAAACGCCGCCGGTCCATCGCGGCCAACGCCTCCTCCACCGAGCGGGCGGCCCGACCCTCGATTACGGTGGCGAGGAGGGCATCGCGCAGGTCGTGCTCCGCGGTCTGGAGGGAGCGACGTGCCGCCGCGGCGTCGGCCGCCCCGGGCAGCTGGAGCGTGAGCGATAGGGTATCGCCGTAGCGCAACACGCTTCCGTCGCGCAGGGTGACGCGCGTCCCGGGGGCCACCTCCCGGCCGTCTACAGACAGGGGGGCCGTAGCTTTTTGTAGGGTTAGGCCCGAAGCGTTTCGCTCCAACTGGTCGCGTAGCTTCTCGAGCTTACGCTCCAGGTCGTTGAGCAGTTTGATGCGCGCGGGTTCGTGGGCGGGGAGGCGGGCGAGCTGGTCTTTGAGCTGGATCCCTTCGCGTTCGATCTCCTCCAGGCGCTCCACGGCGGTAGCACCGCGCTCCAGCTCGGCTCGTAGCTGAAACTGCCGCACCTCGTCGTTGGCGTGCACGGAGCGCCGGTTTAGCTCTTGCAGCTCGTCCTCGGCGAGGTGTCGCTCGCGCTCGCGCCCCCGGTGGTGCTCCCTGGCCTCGCGCCAGGCCTGTTCGAGGGCCGCGCCCGAGGCCTCGGCACTCGTTACCGTCGCCAGCGCCTCGAGTCGGTGGTTCCAGGCGAGCACCTCGCGCAAGTCTTCGGCGAGCGCGTCGGCACGGTGCGCGGCTCGATCCACCTCGGCGGCCAGTTGCTCGAGCTTCGTCCGCGCTGCGCTGGCCAGGTCGCGCGCGGCCACCTTGCGCTCGAGTAGCTCCGCCGATTCGGCGATCGCCCGCTCTAGCTTAACGGCGTTCTCGTCTTCGCGCCGGTGGGTCCGCGCCGCCGTCTCGAGCTTCGCCACGCGCTCGGTGAGCTCGGCGAGGTACTCCTCGCAGTGTCGTTGTTCCGTCGTCGTTCGTTCGAGCGCGCTACCGGCTTTCGCCTTCTTGCCCGACTTCACGTAGCTGGCCTCCGCCCGCGCGGCAAATTTGCGGGCGAGCTCCGTGTCGAGCGCCGACATGCTCACCGCCCCCGCGCCGAACTCCTCGAGCCGCTGCATGAGCTGGTCGCTCGTGTCCCCGACGAACGTGAGCGGATCGTCGCCGCTGTCGCCCTGCCACACCCACAGGTGCGACCAGCGCTCGCCGAGGTCCTTTCCCCCCTTGCCGGGGTCGGCGCCGGTAATCCGACCGAGCTCCTCCTCGGCCGCCTCGCCTTCGGCGAGTAGGCTGCCGTTGCGCCGCAGTTGCGCGGTCGAGCCGGACGTGCCCGCGAATCTCTTGTAGAGCTCGTAACGCTGGCCGTCGTGCTCGAACCACAGGCGCACCTCCGGCTTCTCCGAGGCCCCGTCGGTTTGCAGGGCCTTGTGGGTTTTCGTGCCCCCCTTCGCCCGCAAGAACAGCGCGCGGTGCATCGCCTCGACGAGCGTGCTTTTCCCCGATTCGTTGAGCCCGCACACCAGCGAGGTCCGCGCGTGAAACTCGACGGTGGTGTCCTTGTGGATCCGGTAATTCTTGAGCTGGACCTTACGGAGGCGCATCGGCTAGCGGGTTTGGAGGGCTTCGTAGAGTTTGACCAGCGCGCGGCGGCTCACCGCCCCCTGCTCCGGGTCGTCGAGTTGCGTCCGGAGGGTTTGCGCCACGGCCCGCACGGTCGGGTCGGCGGCACGTGCGAGATCCTCGAACTCGGACGCGTCGGGTTCGATGAGCAGTCCGCCGCGCTCCAGGTGCACGAGGTCGTAGAGGTCCCCGAGTTTTGCGGTGAGCGCATCGAGCCCGGCGGTGTCGGCGATGCTGAGCGTGCCGCTGAGCCGCAGTCGCAGCAGTCGCCCGGAACCCGAGCCGCGGGCGGCGAGCAACTCCCGCCCGAGTCGCTCCACGTCGTCGGCGCCGCGCAGGCGCGCCTCGCGCAGGAGCCATTCGTAACGACCGACCCGGTGCTTCTCGACGCTCGGCGTTTGGGCGCGGGCCACTCGCACCGCCAGCACGTTACCGGCGTCGTAGGCTTCGCTCAGCGGGAACTTATCCGGCTCGTGGGTGCCGGAGTACCGCACCCAGGATTGGCCGCTTACCGCACCGTATCCGTGCCAGTCGCCGAGCGCCACGTAGTCGAGCTCCCCGGCCGGCAGGGCGTCGATGTCGAGGCGCGTCGAGCTCCGCGCGTCGCTCACGAACTCTTGGGTGCTCCCGTGCGCGAGTACGAGTCGGGCGCAATCCGCGGGCAGGGCCGCGTACACCTCGCGGTCCCGCAGCCAGCGCGTGGCGTCCGAGGACTCCCCGCCCACCACCGGGCAGGGCAGGATGACCACGCGGTGCTCCTCGAGCCGGAGCGGCTCGCGCGCGTCGAGCACCCGCAGGTTCGGGGCGAATCGCTCGCGGTACTCCCGGAACAGCGGACTGGCGTACGGCCCCGCCGGCCCGCCGGGATCGTGGTTACCGGGGATGGCGTACACGGGTACGCCGATGCGCCCGATGGCCTCGCAGGCTTTCGCCAGAACGGCCCCCGTGGGCGTACGCGAGTCGAACAGATCGCCGGCCACGACAACGAATCTTGCGTCGGTTTCGGCGGCCAATTCGCGCAGCGCCTCCACCCCCTGAAAGCGCGCGTCGGCCACGAGCGGCCGCCGCCGCGCGTCCACGCGCCGGTATTCGCGCCCGAGGTGCCAGTCGGCGGTGTGCAGGAAGGTGACCATCGTCGCCAAAGCTAAGTTTCTCCCGCTTTCGCTAAAACAATTTGTATGTGCTCACCGGCGGACCGTTTTGCAGCATACCGTAGTTTATGGTCGGTCACCGCTTTCGGTTAGCGCTCAACGTGAAACATTTTGTTTTAACGGAAGTGGTACTTACATTCACCTCCGTTTGCGAAGGATCGAAATGGCTGAAATCACTTACACCGAAGACAATATTCGCTCGCTCGACTGGCGCGAGCACATCCGCATGCGCCCCGGGATGTACATCGGTAAGCTCGGCGACGGGTCGAGCCCGGACGACGGCATCTACATCCTGATCAAGGAGGTGCTCGACAACGCGATCGACGAGTACGTGATGGGGCACGGGCGCGAGGTGACCATCGACATCGACGGGGGCGAGGTGGCGATCCGTGATTTCGGCCGCGGCATCCCGCTCGGCAAGGTGGTGGACTGCGTCTCGAAGATCAATACGGGCGGTAAGTACGACTCGAAGGCCTTCAAGAAATCGGTCGGACTCAACGGCGTGGGCACCAAGGCCGTCAACGCGCTCTCGACGCGCTTCGTGGTGGAGAGCTACCGCGAGGGGAAGATGAAGCGCGCTGAGTTTGCCGGCGGGGTGTTGGTGAGCGAGAGCAAGTTGGTGAAGACCGGTGAGGCGAACGGGACGCTCGTTCGTTTCGAGGCGGACGATTCCATTTTCAAGAAGTACAAGTTCGAACCCGAGTTCGTCGAGAACCAGCTCTGGAACTACGCTTACCTCAACGCGGGATTGAAGCTCCGCTTCAACGGGAAGCTGCACCTCTCTAAAAACGGACTGCTCGATCTGCTCGAGCGGCGTACGAGCGCCGAGGAGACGCGCTACCCCGTCGTGCACCTGCGGGGCGACGACATCGAGGTCGCCCTCACGCACGGCAATCACTACGGCGAGCAGTACTATACGTTCGTCAACGGGCAGCACACCACCCAGGGGGGGACGCACCTCAACGCCTTTCGCGAGAGCCTCGTCGGGACCGTCCGCAGCTTTTACGGGAAGAACTACGACGCTAAAGACATTCGCGCCTCGGTGATCGCCGCGCTGAGCGTGCGCATCGAGGAGCCGGTGTTCGAGAGCCAGACCAAAACGAAGCTCGGTAGCGCGACGACCGGTCCGGGCGGCCCTACCCTACGCACCTTCGTCAACGACTTCCTCTCGAAGCACCTCGACGACTACCTGCACCGCAACCCGAAGACCGCCGAGGCGATCCAGAAGCGCATCCAACAATCGGAGCGCGAACGCAAGGAGATCGCCGGCATCAAAAAGCTCGCGAACGACCGGGCGAAGAAGGCCAACATCCACAACAAGAAGCTGCGCGACTGCCGGCTGCACCTCAACGACGACGCGAGGAAGGTGAGCGACGAGGACCGGCTGGCCTCGACGATCTTCATCACGGAGGGCGACTCGGCCTCGGGTTCGATCACCAAAGCGCGGGACGTACAGCGGCAGGCCGTGTTCTCGCTGCGGGGCAAGCCACTCAATTGCTTCGGGATGAGCAAGAAGGTCGTCTACCAAAACGAGGAGCTCAACCTGTTGCAGCACGCCCTCGACATCGAGGACGGGCTCGACAATTTGCGGTTTTCGAACGTGGTCGTGGCTACTGATGCGGATGTGGATGGGATGCACATCCGGCTGCTGCTGCTCACTTTCTTCCTGCAGTTTTTCCCGGACATCGTGCGGGCGGGGCACCTGTACATCCTGGAGACGCCGCTGTTTCGGGTGCGAGACAAAAAGACGACGCACTACTGCTACTCGGACCAGGAGAAGCAGGATGCGATTAAGTCGTTGCGCGGGAAGGCAGAGGTGACTCGCTTTAAGGGGCTGGGCGAGATCAGTCCGGGGGAGTTCAAGGACTTTATCGGGGAGGACATCCGGCTGCGGCCCGTGGTGATGCGCGATGACCTCGACCTCGATTCCCTGCTCGCTTACTACATGGGGAAAAATACGCCTCAGCGGCAGGAATTTATTATCGAGAATCTGAAGGTGGAGGAGGATGTGCTCGAGGAGGCCGTGGCGTAGCAACGCTAAGAAATCGAAGCGGGGGTTAGCACGTACGTGCTAACCCCCGCTCCAGCCTTACGGAAACGTAGTCGCAGTTACTGGACTACGATCGACCGGCGGTGCATCTCGCCCGCAGCTTTAATGGACAAGATGTATAATCCCGCGGCTACGCCCGGCAGATCTAGGGTCGCGCTCTCTCCGAGACCAGGCACCAGTCCGCTGTCGAAGACCGTACGCCCCTGTAGATCGACCAACGATACCTCAGCTCCTGGCAGCTCGGCGGGGATTCCTCGCAGCGTAAGCTGACCGTCGGTAACCGGGTTCGGGGATACCCGGAGGTCCGCCCAGTCGGACGGTTCCGACGATCGCGCACCGAGCGACTCCGCGCGTACGCCCGTGACGGTCTGCTTCGCGAGGATCTCGCTCCAGCACGCGTCGAACATTTGCGGGTTCGTCTCGGTGGTAGACATCCGTTCAGCCCGAAACGCTGCACGTGGACCAAGTAGAACTTCGGCGGGCGCCTCGCGACATGATACGAACGACGCATCGCCCCCGCTCAGATCGGGGAAGCGATGCACTAACCTAGCACGAGGCCAATCGAGCCCTTACCTTTGCGCCTTTTCCCACCAGCTCCTTTCCCACCCTTGGCCGACACAGAAGAAGATATCGTTCCACTCATGACCGTCGACGAGGAGGATGAGGAAACCCTGGGGCAGGAAGATTTCCCCGATCCCCTCCCTATCCTAGCCGTAAAGAACACGGTACTCTTCCCGGGCATCGTCGTGCCGATCACCGCCGGGCGTACGCGCTCCGTCAAGGCGATCAACAAAGCTTTCCGGGAGCGGAAGATGACCATCGCCGTGCTCGCGCAGAAGAGCACGAACACCGAGAACCCGAAGGCCGAAGACCTGTACGAGATCGGGACGATCGCCCGGATCGTGAAGTTGATCCGGATGTCGGATGGCACGACGACCGTCATCCTGCAGGGGCGCAAACGCGCGCGCGTTACCAGCTTCACCAAGTCTAAGCCCTTCCTCGAGGGCCACTTCGAGACGCTCGATTACAGCGAGCCCGAATCCGACATCGAACACGAGGCGCTGGTGTCGGCCGCGCAGGAGCGCGCCCAGCGGATCATCGAGCTCTCCCCGGCCATCCCGCCGGACGCGGCCAACCTGTTGGCGTCCATCGGCAACCCCAATTTCCTCGTCAACTTCCTAGCCTCCAACCTTTCGGCCAAAGTGGCCGTGAAGCAGCGGCTGCTCGGCGAGAACAACAAATCGGTGAAGCTGCGCGACCTCGTGCAGGAGATGGACAACGAGCTCAAGATGCTCGAGCTCAAGGAGTCGATCGAATCCAAGGTCCGCTCCGACATCGAGAAGCAGCAGCGCGACTACTTCCTCAACCAACAGCTCAAAACCATCCAGCAGGAGCTGGGCTCCAATCCGCAGGAAGAAGACATGTCGGCGCTCAAGAAGCGCGCCGAGGAGAAAGCCTGGCCCGAGCCCGTCGGCAAAGCCTTCGACAAGGAGCTGGCCCGCCTCCAACGCATGAATCCGCAGGTGGCCGAGTACTCGGTGCAAATGAGCTACCTGGAGCTGGTGCTCGACCTGCCCTGGGACCATACCTCCGAAGACAACTTCGACCTCGCGCACGCCCGCAAAGTGCTCGACAAAGATCATTTCGGTCTCGCCAAGGTGAAAGAGCGGATCCTCGAGCACCTCGCCGTGCTCAAGCTGAAAGGCGACATGAAAGCCCCGATCCTCTGCCTGGTAGGTCCGCCCGGCGTCGGTAAAACATCGCTCGGGCGTTCCATCGCCCGGGCGCTCAAACGGGAGTTCATCCGCATGTCGCTGGGCGGCGTCCACGACGAATCGGAGGTGCGCGGCCACCGCAAAACCTACATCGGGGCCATGCCCGGCCGGATCGTGCAGGGCCTGCGCAAGGCGGGCACCTCGAACCCGGTGTTCGTCCTCGACGAGATCGACAAAATCGGCCAGTCGCAACGCGGCGATCCGAGCTCGGCCCTGCTCGAGGTACTCGATCCAGAGCAAAACGGCACCTTCTACGACAACTACCTCGAGATGGAGTACGACCTGTCGCGGTCGCTTTTCATCGCCACGGCCAACTCGCTGCAAACCATCCAACCCGCCCTGCGCGATCGCATGGAGATCATCGAGGTGGCCGGTTACTCGCAGGAGGAGAAGATCGAAATCGCCAAACGGCACCTGTTGCCGAAGCAGCGCGTGGCGCACGGCCTCAAAGCGGCGCAGGTTAGCGTACCGGTCAGCACGCTCTCCGCCCTCATCGAGCGGTACACCCGCGAGAGTGGGGTACGCTCGCTCGGTCGCCAAATCGCCGGGCTGATGCGGTACGCGGCCAAGTCGATCGCGATGGAGGAGGCCACCAAGGTGAGCATCAAAGCGGCCAACCTCACCGATATCCTCGGCCCGAAGGTCTTCGACAAAGACGCGTACGAACAGGCCGGTGTGCCCGGTGTCGCCGTTGGACTCGCCTGGACGAGCGTCGGCGGCGATATCCTCTTCATCGAGTGCTCGCTCTCCCCCGGTAAAGGTGCCCTAACCCTCACCGGCAACCTCGGTGACGTGATGAAGGAATCGGCTTCCACGGCCCTGTCCTACCTACGCGCGCACGCCGATCGCTACGGCATCGCGGCCGAACGGTTCGAGGAGTGTAGCATCCACATCCACGTGCCGCAGGGCGCTATCCCGAAGGACGGTCCCTCCGCCGGGGTAACCATGCTCTCGGCCCTCGCATCCGCCTTCCTCGACCGCCCCGTCCGCCCGTTCCTCGCCATGACCGGCGAGATCACGCTGCGCGGCAAGGTGCTCCCCGTTGGCGGCATCAAGGAGAAGATCCTCGCCGCCCGGCGAGCCGGACTCAAGCAAATCATGCTCTGCGCCACCAACGAGCGCAACGTCGAGGAGATAGAACCCGCTTACCGCAAGGGCCTGACGTTTACCTACGTCGAGACCATGGACGAAGTCCTCGACGTAGCCGTTGGTCATGCAGGTTAATCTTTACGCTATGCATCTGTCGCTCCGCTTCCGCCACGCCGCCGCCGGACTTTTGGTCCTGATCGGTGCCCTGGCGCAACCCGTTTTGGCGCAAGCCCCGGACACGGCCCTCGTACAACTCTCCGGCCTCGTACTGGACGGCTCCCAGGAGGAGTTGGCGAGTATTCCCTACGCGAACATTTACGTACAGGGCTCGGGGCGGGGCACCTACTCCGATTTCTCCGGCTTCTTCTCCATCGTCGTCAAGGAAGGCGACACCATCCGCTTCACGGCGGTAGGCTTCGAGGCGGCCTCGCTCGTGGTGCCGGACACCCTCGGCGAGCAGCGCTACTCCGTCGTGCAGCTGCTCTCGCAGGATACGGTCAACCTGCCCACCGCCGTCATCTTCCCCTGGCCGAGCCGCGAGCACTTCAAGCTCGAGTTTTTGGCCATGGACGTGAGCAGCGAGCTGCAGCGCAAAGCCCAGGTCAACCTCGCCGAAGAGCGGCTGCAACAAGCGCGCAAGGAAGTGCTGCCCGACGGGGACGAGTCGGCCGATTTTTACCTGCGTCAGCAGGCCCGCCGCAGCTACTACGTCGGGCAAACGCCGCCGATGAACATCTTCTCGCCGGTGGCCTGGGGACAGTTTTTCAAGTCTTGGAAAGACGGTGACTTTAAGAAAAAAGACTAGCGCACCAGTCCGCGGATGTTCCAGTTCACGCTCTCCCCGTTGCGCTCTTCGAAGGTGAGCCAGCGGTCGCCGGACCAGAGCCAGTCGCCCCCCGCTCGGCGGGGACCGCTGTCGCAGCCGATACTTTGCTGGGCGTCTCCGTCGAGCTCCACTTCCGCTACGAGCCACAGCGCCTCCCCGGCCTCAATACGCACCGGAGCACGCAGGTCGTAGTCGACGAACCGCCGCACGTTCCCGAAGCTCGATACCTGCAACGTAGCGAGGTCTACGCCCGGCACCACCTCCCCCCCGGAACTCACCGAGAGCCGCATCGAAACGGGCGCAGCGCCCACGAACACCCGGATTCCCGTTAGCTCTTCGCCTACGTAATCGCGCAGCTCGCTTTCGCTAAAACGCACCCCGAAACGGTGTGTACCCGCGTCGAGCTGCGGACCGGTCGCGTTGTCGCCGTCGAGCCTGAGCTCATCGAAACGCGGCTCGTCCGGCTCGTCCTTCTTACAACCGCTCCCGAGCGTTGCGGTAACGAGTAGCAGGAGGAGCAAAGCGGGTTGAAAGCGAGACATGGTCGTGGATTTTGTGTGCCGAAAGATCGAACGTCGAACGCTCACGATCCCTTACCGTCTCGTTAAAGATCTGTTGGCGAAGCGTTTTAAGCGAGGAGTACGTCGCGCAGCTCGCCCAGGATCATCGCCGTAGCCCCCCACACCACCTCACCCGCGAGGTCGAAGTAAGGCACGCGCTGCAAGCGCAGCGCGCCGTCCCCGAGGGGGCGATCGGTGTACTTGACGGCCTCCACGGCGAACAGGTCCGCGAGCGGCACCTCGATCAGGCGGGCGACCTCGGAGGCTTGCAGCCGCCACTCGGGTACCGTTCGCGCGTAGGCCACCGCGGGGTTTACCTGGAAGTTGCTAACCGGAATGTACAGCCCCGAAAGTGATCCGAGCAGTTGCAGCCGGTCGACCCGGGCCCCGACCTCCTCCTCGGCCTCACGCAAGGCGGTCGCGACCAGGTCCGCGTCCCCGGGATCCCTGCTGCCCCCGGGAAAGCCGATCTGCCCCCGGTGGCGGTCGTCCAGGTTGTGGGAGGTCCGCTCGATGAGCGGGAAGTAGGTGGCGCCCGCCCGTTCGTAAAGCAGGATGAGTACGCCCGCCTCGCGGGGGGTTTGCCCGTCGGCAACGAAGAGCGTGCGCGCCGGGTGGGCCAGGGAGAGCTGCGCGTTCGGTCCGGGCAGCGGCCGCCGGAGTCGCTCGGCGACCGACTCCGGGGTAACGGAAGTCATGGGGCGCCGCCTAGCGGCGACGTTTGTTGCTCGCCTGCAGGTAGTTCTCGATGGCCATCGGCATGCTCGGGGCCTCGGGCGAGGGGGCGGGGATGTTGACCCGCAACCCGTTTTCGGTAACGGCCTCCGTGGTCGTCTTGCCGAAGATGGCGAGCCGCGTCTCCTTCTGTTCCCAGTGGGGGAAATTTTCCAGCAGGGAGACCACGCCGAGCGGACTGAAGAACACGAGTACGTCGTAGAAGACCTCGGTGAGGTCGGACAGGTCGCTCGACACCGTCCGGTACATCACCGCCTCGGTAAAGTCGAAGTCGTTATCGGCCAGGAATCCGTTGAGATCCTTGGAGCCCAGATCGGAGCAAGGCACGAGGAACTTCTCGCGCGCCTTGTACTTCAGCAAGACCGGCTTGAGCTGCTCGACCGTTTTTTGGCCAACGAAAACCTTGCGCTTGCGGTAGTTAATAAACTTCTGTAGGTAGTTGGCGACCGTCTCCGAGAGGCAGTAGTAGTGCATGTCCTCGCTGACCGTCACGCGCATCTCCTCGGCCAGGCGAAAGAAGTGCTCGATGGCGTGGCGGCTCGTAAACACGATCGCCGAATACTCCTCGATGTAGATGCGCGATTTGCGAAACTCCTTCGCGTCGAGCCCCTCCACCTGGATGAAAGGGCGCCAGTCTATCTTGATGCCGTACTTCTTCTCCAAATCGAAGTACGGAGAGCGCTCGGGCTTGGGCTGCGAAATGAGAATCGTTTTGACGGGACGATATTCCTCGGTCTCGGTGCCGTTCTTAGATCCCATACAGAGCTTATTCGAAAAAATTGGTGCCTAGCCCACCAGCGTGCGATAGCCTATCGCCAGCGGCCCTATTTCGAGGGCGCAAAGGTACAACAAAAAGTGTACGGGGTAACCGAGGATGTACGAGCTGGCGCTGGCCGTAGCGCGTAACAGGTAGGCTACGTACGCCAGACCGAGCAAGGCTAAGCCGCTGTGGGCAAGCGCGTTGGCGATGCCCGCTTCGCCGAAGGCCACCACCGCCGTCGCGGGGATCGTTGCGACCCCGACTACCGCCACCCACACGTAGGTAGACGTGCGGTAACCGTCGAGCGCTTTCCCGAGGGGGAAGGCGGCCCCGAGCAGACCGAGCACGAGCAGGCGGAGCGCCACCAGGCCGACCGCGCTCGCGGCGAAGGCGCCGAGGGTCGCCCAACCGTAGCCGAAGGTATCGGGTCGGAGTTGACGCAGCGCTACGAACATGAACGAGCCCAACATCACGGCCCCCACGGCCCCCCACCACTTGTAGGCCCCCTTGCGCTGCTCGCGGTGGAGGCGACCGAGCAGGTTATCGTTGAGCAGCGCCGCGTACATGCGACGGAGCGCGTTGCCCTGCGCCACGAACGAAACGGTGAGCAGGATCACCAGGCCGAAGGCGAGAATGAAGTCGAAACGCCCCCGGTTGGTCACCTTCAGCCGCGGTCGTTCCACGGTCGAGGAAACGTCGGCCGCGCCGGCGGGCGGAGTGCGCACGGCCAGCTCCCCCGTCGCGGGGGAATCGAGGCGCGGCGATAGGTCGAACGGGCTGCCCACCTGCGCGAAAGCCGTCTGAACCGTGCCGAAGGCAAGGCACGCGACGGCCAGGTAGGACGCCCAACGCCAGGTAAAAGGTAAATTGGCCAACATTGGAGCAGGCATACGAGGGCGGGGTCTCGTATGTTATCCGGTACGCCCCCCGCCCGCCCCCACCCTATGCGCAAACGTTCGCTGTACCAGGTCGTTATCCTCGGCATCATCGCTATCCTGGCGGCGTTCGCGCTGCAGGGCTACTGGCTGTGGTCGGCTTATCAGCTCAAGAGTCAGGAGTTCGATCAGCAAGTAAAGGAGGCGCTGCTCGCCGTAGCGCAGGGTTTCGAGGAACAATCGGGTATCTCGGTGCCCGACATAGACCTCATAAACCCGATCACGGCCAACTACTACGTGGTCAACCTCAACGCCAGCATCGACGCCAACGACCTGGAGTACCTCCTGCGCCGCGAGCTCGAGGCGGTCGGACTGACGGAGGCCTTCGATTACGGGATCTACGACTGCTACACCGACAAGATGGTGTACGGCGATTACGTGAGCTACCGGGCCCGCCCCGATTCGGTCGAGCAGGCGGATTTGCTCAACGAGGAGCTCCCCACCTACGACGAGTACATCTACTACTTCGGGGTGCGTTTCCCGGACCACGCCAGCTCGCTGCTCGCCTCCCTCGGCGCGGTGAGTACGCTCGGCGGGGTGCTGCTGGTTACCGTACTCTTCTTCGCCTACGCCACCTGGGTGCTCGTACGCCAACAGCAGCTCGGCGAGATGCAGAAGGATTTTATCAACAACATGACCCACGAGTTCAAAACCCCGCTCTCCACCATCAAGGTGGCCGCGGGGGTGCTGCAGCGGGCCGGCCCCATCCAGGCCGACGCCCGCCTCGCCCGCTACGCCGACATCGTGGCCTCCCAGAACGAGCGACTCACCGAGCAGGTCGAAAAAGTGCTACAGCTCGCCCGCATCGAACGCAATCGCTTCGAGCTGCAGAAGGAGCCCATCGACCTCAACGAGTTAGTCGTGGAAACTTGCGACGGACCGCGCGCCAAGATCGAGGAGCTCGGGGGTACGCTCTCGCTAAAACTCGGGGCGAATGGCCCGCACCTCCCCGCGGATCGCATGCACCTGTCCGGCGCCATCTCCGCCCTCCTCGACAACGCGGTGAAGTATTCGCCCGAAGCGCCGCAGATCACGGTGTGCACCGAGAACACCCCCGCCGGTTTTCGCGTGACGGTAGCCGACGAGGGGATCGGGATTCCCGTCGAGCAACACAGCAAGGTGTTCGAAAAATTTTACCGCGTACCCACGGGCAACGTCCACGACGTGAAAGGCTTCGGCCTCGGACTGTTTTACGTGGGCGGCGTGTGCCGCGCGCACGGCTACGAGCTCAGCCTGGAGAGCGACCGCAAACGCGGGGCGGCCTTCCGGATCGACATCCCCGAACTGCGTGAGCGGAGCCTACCCGCGTGGCGTCGCTGGAGTTTACGCATCTTCGGCGCGGACAAGCGCCCAGGATGGACACAGATGTAAAAGCACGGTTGCTGTACGTGGAGGACGATGAGTCGCTGCGGTTCGTGACCCAAGACAACCTAGAGGTTGCCGGATTCGAGGTAAACGCGATCGCCGACGGGCGGGAGGCGCTAGCCTTCATTAAATCGGGCGTGAGCTTCGACCTCGCTATCCTCGACGTCATGCTCCCCGGAGTGGACGGATTCGCGCTGGCCGAGGCCATCCGCGTGCGCGACGCCGAGGTGCCCATTTTGTTTCTCTCCGCCAAAAGCCTCCCGGACGATCGACTCCAGGGCCTGCGTACCGGGGCCGACGACTACCTCACCAAGCCCTTCAGCATCGAGGAGCTCGTACTCAAGGTCGAGATCTTCCTGCGCCGACGCCACCTCGCCGAGCGCCCGGCCGAGCGACTCACCATCGGGCGCTTCGTGCTCGACATCGCCAACCTCGAGCTCGAGGACCCGGAGGGCGAGAACCGGCGGCTCACGCAGCGCGAGCTCGAACTCCTGGCGCTCTTCGCGCGCGACCCCAACCAGGTGCTCAAGCGCTCGCACGTGCTCGAGCGGGTGTGGGGCAACGACGATTACTTCCTCGGGCGCAGCATGGACGTGTTCATCTCCCGGCTCCGTAAGTACCTGCGCGCCGACGACCGGGTGAGCATCGAGAACGTGCACGGGGTGGGCTTTCGCCTCAATGCCCCCAAGGGGTAGCTCACAACCAGTCGCGCCGCTTGAAGTACAGCAGGAGTACGACGGTGATCACGACCATCGCCACCCAGAGCGCGGGGTACGCCCAGGGCAGCGAGAGCTCGGGCATGTTGGCGAAGTTCATCCCGTAGAGCCCGGTGAGGAAGGTGAGCGGGATGAAGATGGTCGAGACCACGGTGAGCACCTGGACCACGTTGTTGGTGCGTACGCCGATCTCGTTGGTGTAGAGGGAGTACAGGTCGCTGGCCCGGATCACGTAGCTGTCCGTTAGCTCGAGGGCGCGACTCACGTTGTCGTGCAGATCGCGGATGAAGACGTTCATCTTGGGCTCCCGGTTCGGGTGGTCGCTCTTCTGCCAACGCGTCACCGCCTCACGCAGCGGCACGATCGAGCGGCGCAGTCGGTTCACGTTGCTTTTCATCTCGTGAATCCGCAATTTCACCGTGGGATTCCCCCCGGCCAAGATCGACTCCTCGATCTTGTCGATGGCGTCCTCCAGGTCTTCCAGAGTCACGATGTAGTGATCGACCACCGCGTCGATCAGGGCGTAGGCGAGGTACGTGGTCCCGCGCTTGCGGATCCGCCCCTTGCCCTCCTCGATCCGCGTGCACACGCCGGCGAAGAGGTCGCCGGGGAGCTCCTGGAAGCTGAGCACGAACTCCTTGTTCCAGTACACGGTAACCTGCTCCTCGGTCAGCTTCCCGTCCGCATCGATGAGGATGAGGTCGAGGATAAACAAGAAGGCCTCCGGGTACTCCTCGTACTTCGGGCGCTGCGTTACGTCGAGCGCGTCCTCGAGCGCCATGTCGGGCATGGCTAGGGCCTTCGCGAAGGCGATCGCCCTGGCCGTGGTGCCGAGGCCGCGGAAGTCGTACCAATCCACCCGCCCGTCCGTGGGCGGCGGCGGGGGGATCTCGCAGGCGGGCATGTCGCAACGGTCGACATCGTAGACGATGTGGCGCCAGGCCGAGCCCCGTCCATCGTGTTTGCCCGTGTAGATCGCCGATCCGGGCGGCTTGTTGGCTTGCTTGAGCGGCTGGTCGTACACGGGTTTAAGGTAGGTCTACACTAGGCCGGTGTCAAGCTTAGCCGCCTGAAGGTGCCTCGTTGACCCGACAACCGCAAGTGCTTTGTCAATGGAGCTACTTTGGCGCCCGACCTCCCCTATGGCCCTACGCCCCCAAAACGAACGCATCCTCTTCGGCCTCAAGCTCCGCCAGCTCCGGGCGGCCCGCGGACTGAGCTTCCAGCAGCTCGCCGCGCTGACCGGTATCTCGGTGAGCTACCTCAACGAAATCGAGCGGGGCAAAAAATCGCCGAAGCCGGACAAGATGGCCGACCTCGCCCGCGCCCTCGAGGTGGAGTCGGGTACGCTCAGCGACCGTACCCTGGATGCGGCCATGATGCCGGTGGCCGAGCTGCTGCGCTCCAACTTCCTCAACGAGCTCCCCCTCGACCGCTTCGGGATCGAGCTCGCGAAGATCGTCGAGATCATCGCCGGCGCGCCGGCCCGCGTCGGGGCCTTCATCTCCACCCTGCTCGAGCTCTCCCGCAACTACGCCCTGCGCGACGAGAGCTTTTACGTGGGCGCGCTGCGTTCGTGGTTGGAGATGCACGAGAACTTCCTGCTCGAGCCCGAGCAGGCCGCCGCCGATCTGCGCCTGGAGCTCGGTTGGAGCGACGCCCACGTGCCGGGCGTCGAGGAGCTCGCGCAACTGCTCCGCGGGCGTTTCGACTACCACCTCGACGTGGGCGGACTCGACGCGCACCCGGCCTTCGACGGCTTGGAGCGCGTCCTCGTTCCGGTGAGTCGGACCACCCTCCTCAAAGCGGGCCTGTCCGCCGCGGAGCTCCGCTACCACCTGGCCGAGGAGCTCGGCTACGCCATCCTCGATCCGGCTACCCGGAGCCTCACGGCGCCCTCGCTGCGGGTGCGCGGCTTCGACGAGGCGCTCGCCCAGGCCAACTCGAGCGCTTTCGCCGGCGCGCTCCTGCTGCCGGCCGAGGCGCTCGACGCGGGCATCGAGAGCCTCATCAGCGAGCAGCGGCCCCGGCCGAGTCAGCTGGTCGCACTGTGCACGGAGTTCGCCGTGACGCCGCTGCTGCTCTTCGACCGACTCGCCGGCCTGCTGCCCGCCCGCCGCGGGATCCGGAGCCTGTTCCTGCTCGAGCTCACCGAGCAGTCCGGCGGCGGCATCCAGGTGAGTCGCGAGCTGCACCTCGGCACGCGCCACCGCCCCCACTCCACCGGACTCGACGAGCACTACTGCCGCCGCTGGGTGGCCTCGCGTCTGCTCGCCGACGAGTCCGAGGAGCGCGGGGGGGAAAGAAGCCGCACGCGCGTCGGCGTGCAGCTCGAACGCTTCGAGGGTACCGACGAGGAGTACTTCGTGTTCGCGCTCGCCGACCGCGAACCGAGCGGTCGGCGACGCGTAGTTTGCATCGGTCTGCCGCACGATGCGGTCCTCCGTCGGCAGGTGCGTTTCCTGAGTACGGCGCGGCTCCCCTCGCGTCAGGTGGCCAACACCTGCGAGCGTTGCGCCCTCACCGATTGCGAGGTCCGCGCCGCGCCCCCGGTCGCGGCCGAGGCACGCGCCCGGCGCCGTGAGGTACGCGAGACCATCGACGCGCTGCAGCGCCAGGCCCGCCAGGCGGCCCGCCGTAGCCGCAAGCGCATCTAAGTCCCGCGCGCCGCTGATATTTACCCCCCCCAACCCTACCCCGCCCCATGCCCATCGCTTTCGCTAAAACACCCCGCAGCCAGCTGACTACCGCCCTGTTCGGTGCGCTCTCGTTTTGCGGAAGCCTACTCGCCCTCGGTAGCGCGGGCGACGCGTATGGCCAGGGCCCGGCACCCGTCCCCGCCCCGCCTGCGCCGGCCCGCAAGACGAACATCACGCTCAACGAGATCTGGGAGGACTACAAGTTCTTCGCCGACGACGTGCCCGGGTTCAACTTTTCCGACCGCGGGAATTTCTACACCCGGATCACGGACAACACCGTGGAGCTCGTCGATTTTACCACCGGTGAGCCGAGCGACGTACTCTTCGACTACATCGCCGCGGGCGGCAACGCGAACGGACTGCCCGAGCGCTTCGACGACTACGTCTTCAGCGCCGACGGCGGCAAGGCGCTCATCGCCACCGGGAGCGAGGCCATTTACCGCCGCTCCTCGCGGGCGAACTACTACCTCTTCACCGGGGACACCGCGCGGCTCACGGCGCTCGACACGGCGGGCGCGCAGATGTACGCCACGTTCTCGCCCGACGGCAGCCGGGTGGCCTACGTACGGGCCAACGACCTGTACGTCAAAGAGCTCGCCAGCGGCGAGGTGACGCGGGTAACCGACGACGGCGAGGCCAACGCCATCATCAACGGAGCCACGGACTGGGTGTACGAAGAGGAGTTCAGCATCGCGCAGGCCTTCGCGTGGAGCCCGAGCGGCGAGGAGTTGCTCTTCCTGCGTTTCGACGAACGGCTGGTGCCGGAGTACACCATGGAGAAGTACACCGACGAACTCTACCCGGAGTACGTGACCTTCAAGTACCCGAAGGTGGGCGAGCCCAACTCGACGGTGAGCGCGCGGGTGTACACGCTCGCCAGCGGCGCGACCCGGATCATCTTCGACACCGAAGACGGCGACACGCACATCCCGCGCCTCTACTGGACGCCCGGCAACCTCCCCGTGCTGCTGACCACCAATCGCCACCAGGACACCTTCAGCTTACGTGCGGAGCCGACGGCCGGGGCCGAGCTGAACGTGCTGCACCGGGAGACTTCCTCGCGTTACCTCGAGGTGAACGACGATCTGCGCTTCCTCCAGGACGGCAGCTTCCTACTCTCCGGCGAGGGTACCGGTTTCAACCACCTCTACCACTACGACGCCAGTGGTGAGCTGATCCGACAGCTCACCGGAGGCAACTATCCCGTGACGGAGTTTTACGGCTACGACCCCGTATCCGAGACGCTGTTCTTCCAGGCCGCCCGGGAGAGTCCGATGCGCCGCGAGGTGTACAATGTGCCGCTGGCCGGGGGTACGCCCAAGCGAATGTCGTCGGAGTCGGGCTGGAACGATGCGCAGTTTAACGCCGACTTTTCCGGCTACATGCTCGCGCACTCTACCGCGAATCGGCCGCCGACCTACGCCGTTTACGAACGCGACGGCTCGCTGCTGCGCTCCCTGGTCGACAACGCGTCCGTAGTCGCGACGCAGGGGGAGGAAGGCGTGCGGGAGGTAGAGTTTTTCAGCTTCGACACCGAGGAGGGAATAGAGCTCAACGGTTGGCGGATAACCCCGGAGGGTTTTAGCGAAAGCGGGGATAAAGTGTACCCGCTGTTCATGTTCGTGTACGGCGGACCGGGCTCGCAGCAAGTCGTCGACGCGTGGAGCGGGGTGAATTATTGGTGGTTCCAGATGCTCGCCCAACAGGGCTACGTAGTGGCCTGCGTCGACAACCGCGGCACCGGCGGACGCGGGGTCGAGTTCGAGAAGCAAACGTTTCTCAAGCTCGGCGACCTGGAGGTAAAAGATCAAATCGCTGCCGCAAAACACCTGGGCGCTCAGCCGTACATCGACGCCGAACGCATCGGGATCTTCGGTTGGAGCTACGGGGGATACATGACGAGCCTGTGCATCACGAAGGGTGCCGGGGTATTTAGCCTCGCGATCGCCGTCGCCCCCGTGACCAACTGGAAGTGGTACGACACGCTCTACACGGAGCGCTACATGCACACCACCGAGGAGAACCCGGCCGGCTACCGGGAGAACAGCCCGGTGTACTTCGCCGACCGACTCGAGGGCGACTACCTGCTCGTGCACGGTATGGGCGACGACAACGTCCACTTCCAGCACTCCGTAGAGATGGTCGACGCACTCGTGGCGGCCAACAAGGAGTTCGAGTTCTTCGCGTACCCGAACCGGAATCACGGTATCTACGGGGGCACTACCCGCCTCCACCTCTACGAGCTCATGACCGAGTTCATCAACGAGCGACTCTGATGGCGACTGTCAACAAGCCGAAGTTCACGGTGATCGACAACCGGCGCTCGCGGTACGAATACGAGTTCCTCGACACCTTCGAGGCGGGTCTCGTGCTGCAGGGCACGGAGGTGAAGAGCCTGCGCGCCGGGGAGGGGAACCTCTCGGATGCCTACTGCTACTTCCGCGACGGGGAGCTGTTCGTGCGCAGCCTTTACATCAAGGAGTACCACTTCGGCAGCGACGCCAACCACGAGCCCCGCCGGCCGCGCAAGCTGCTGCTCAAACGGCGGGAGCTGAAGCGGCTCGACAAGAAGGTGCGCGAGAAGGGCCTCACGATCGTACCGGTGAAGTTGTACATGACCGACCGATCCTTCGTGAAGTTGCAAATCGCGCTGGCCCGGGGCAAGAAGACCTTCGACAAGCGCGATAGCCTCAAGAAGAAGGACCAGGCCCGCGAGCTCGACCGGATGAAGGCGGTTCGGTACTGAGCGCCCGTACCGAACCACCTCCGCCGTCTCGACCGCGGAGCCCGCGGGCGGACAGGCTTACCGCTTGAAGAACCCGCCGAGTAGTTGGGTACCCATGCGCACGAGATCGTCGTTGCCGCTGCCGTCGCCATCGCGGTCGAGTACGGCCTTCAACCAGCTGTTCTGGGTGGTAGCCTGCTGCTGGCCCGCGCCCGCGCCGCCGCCACCGAGTACGGAGCCGAGGATACCGGCGATACCGCCTCCGGCCGCGGTCCCGCCGACGGGTTGCTGTTGTTGGCGGGCTTTGCCGAGCGCGCCCATCACGAAGGGTGCGAGTACGACCATCATCTGTCCGACGGCCTGCGGGCTGAGCCCGGAGCTTTTCGAAACCTGGTCGGCCACGCGGCCGGTCTTGTTGCCGAGGATGTGCCGCAGGATACCCATACCGTTCGTGGAACGGGCGTTCGCGGTCGGGGGGGCACCCGCCGTGGCCCCACCGAGGAGACCCCCCAGGTTGTCGAGGAGGGAGGCGTGGTTATCGCGCTCGAGCGCCCGCTCGATCCGTTGCCCTTTGGCGGGGTTCTGTTGGACCTCCCGGGCCATAGCCCCGAACAGGGTATTGACGATACCGGCGGTGGCCACCTGCGCCTGTCGCGGATTGGCGCCTACGCGTTGACCGAGTCGATCGACGGTTTTCTCATCGAGTTGACTGGCGAGAATTTCTAGGGGACTCATCGTGGAAAGGGTATTGTTGGACCGGGCAACATAAGGTTTGCCGAGTTGGTGAACCATATTTGGCGGTACGGTGCTATTCGGATAGCTACGAAATAATTCTAGCTCATTCGAGATATTATTGCTCCGGTGAGTAAATTCCTCGTTCCTTTGTCATAAGCCCTCTCTCCGTCCAAAGATTTTCAATGCCCTGGGAGGAGGTTTCTTTTTCACTTCACTTCAGTTGCTTTAATGAATATTTTTGTTGCGAGCCTCAACTTCGCCTCGACAGACGAGGACCTACGAGAGCTCTTTGAGAGGTACGGTACAGTAGATACCGCAAAAGTGGTCTTAGACCGCGAAACGGGCCGTTCGCGCGGCTTTGGTTTTGTAGAGATGCCAGACGGCGAGGAGGCCAATGCGGCCATCCAAGAACTAAACGACGCCGACTTCGCCGGTCGCACCATTATCGTCAAAGAAGCTCGTCCCCGCGAGGAGCGCGGCGGCGGCGGTGGCTTCTCCCGCGGCGGCGGTGGGGGTGGCTACGGTGGTGGCGGTGATCGCGGCGGCTACGGCGGCGGCGGTGGCGGCGATCGAGGTCGCGGCGGCTACGGTGGCGGCGGCGGTGATCGCGGCGGGCGCGGTGGCGACCGTGGTGGCTACGGCGGCGGCGATCGCGGCGGACGTGGCGGCGGCGGCGGTTACGACCGCGGCGACCGTTACTAGACCCATCAGTCAGCCTTACAGCTAACAACAGTAAAGGCCCTAACTACCTCCCGGTGGTTAGGGCCTTTTCCCTTTGGGGGAATCGAAGCACTACTTACGACGTAGGATCAACGCGAGCAGGAGCAGGAACGCGGCAACGCCCGCCCAGACCCACGGATTCTCGTACCATTCCTTACCGCCGAGGTCGATGTCGACATCGACCTGAGCGTAAAGCGGCGAAGCCATCAAGGTGCTTAACAGCATGACAACAGGAATTTGGGTGCGAGCTCGATGGTTCATGGCGTTCAGCGTTGGTGAGCGCTAAATGTAGGCGGATAGCGAACCCGCTGCTCACGGCAGTGTGGAAAGCGTAGGGATTTCGTGCAAAGCGGAGCTAAGGCGCAGGTAGTCAGTGGTGCAACACGGCGCGAGTGCGTCCCGTAGGACAAATCCAGCTTCCGCATACCTATATCTTGGTACTGCGCTGCATAATTTGCCGTTCCAACCCAGACTATGAGACCCACGCTTCCCCCCCGCCGACGCTCGGCGCTCCTCACCGCCACTTTTGCCTTCAGCGCGCTCGGTGCTTCGGCCCAGGCACTCAGTCCCGATTACCTCGCCTACATCGAAACGTTCGCCCCACTCGCGGTACAGGAGATGTACAGCGCGGGTATTCCGGCTTCGATCACGCTCGCCCAGGGCCTCCTCGAGTCGGGCGCGGGGAAGAGCACGCTCGCCACGCAGGCGAACAATCACTTCGGTATCAAGTGCCACGGCTCCTGGGAGGGCGACCGCCATTACCGCAAGGACGACGATCGCAATCGGCACGGGGTCCTCGTCGAGAGCTGCTTCCGCAGCTACGGGCACGTGCACGATAGCTACGCCGATCACTCCGAGTTTTTGAAATCCTCGCCGCGCTACGCCAGCCTGTTCACGCTTCGCAAAACCGACTATAAAGGTTGGGCACGCGGACTTAAAAAAGCGGGGTACGCCACCGCGGGTACCTACGCGACTCACTTGATCGACATCATCGAGCGGTACGATCTGCACACCTACGACCTAGCCGAACAAACCGGCGTATTAGCCGCCGCGCCGGTGCTCACCGACGAGGTCGTTTTCGAGGCGGAACCGGGACGAGCCGTTGCCGTATCGAGCGTTATCGAGCCCCACAACGAGCTGCCGAGTACGGCGCGCCGGGTGGCGGCCGGCTCCGTGCGTTCCAAGAACGACGTAGACTACACCCGCCCCTTGCCCGGCGAGTCCGTAGCGGACATTGCCCGGCGGACGCGTAGCTATTCGACCGACATCATCCGGTACAACGAAGGCCTGACCCATTCGACCCAGTCTCCCGCAGCCGACGCGGTCGTCTACCTCCAGCCGAAGCGAAAATCGCACCGCGGTCGCAACCGCCAACACCGCGTGCGCGATGCCGAGACCATGCAATCGATCGCCGATAAGTACGGCGTGCGTACGGCCTCGCTCTACTCGCGCAACCGCATGGAGGAAAACACGCAGCCGGCAACCGGGGAAGTGATCTACCTACGCGGCAGACGAAAGCGCAAAAATCGAATTCGCCTCCGCAGCCGCAACGCTCGCCGCTCCGAGATAGCGACCTCGACGCCGAGCGAAGTCGCCGCCCCCGCTTCGTCGACGGCCAGCGCGAGCACCGAACCGAGTCGCCCCGCCCAACGTCCCAAGGTAGAGACGATAACTCCGCCGCCGGTAGCCGCCTCAGCGCAAGTACCGACGGCCGCCGCGGAGCCCACCTACATCACCGTAGGGAGCGGGGATACGCTCTGGGGGATAAGCCGCAAGACGGGTGTAAGCGTGGTCGACCTGCAGCGCCTCAACGCCCTGGATGGAAATACGATTCACCCCGGACAGCGGCTCAACGTGCAGTAGTACGGCTGATTACCGCTAGCTCGCAGCGGCTGACCACGACGGACGTCCGTCGTGGTCAGCCGCTACGAGCTATTAGGAGGAACAAACGGGAAGTACCGCTGAGCGCACCGGAGGCTACCGGGCCTCGAGGCCACTAGACGTCCTTTTCGATCCGGATCTCGGCCTTCTTCTTGTCCGCAACTTCGGACTCCCGGATCCCCTCCCGAATTTCGCCTTCGATGCTGGCGCGGGCGGTGTTAAACTCGCGGATGCCCTTCCCGAGTCCGCGCATCAGCTCGGGGATCTTCTTCCCACCGAAGAGCAACAGGACAACGAAGAAGATGATGACGAGCTCCTGTATTCCGGGAGCGAAAAACCAAAGCGTCTGCATGGTGTAAGGGATTAAACAGGTAATGTACGGCTTGTGGGAGGACTTAGTTCTTCAGACCGATCTCCCGCAGCCGTTCGTCGAGGTATTCTCCCGCCGTAATCGGCGGGTCTGCGATCGGTCGCCCGGCGGTCACGGTCTGCGGCAACGCCGCCAAACTCATCTCGGCTACGGGATGGAGGAAGAACGGAATGCTGAGCCGGTCGGTATGCCACTCCTCTCTGGGCGGGTTGACGACACGGTGCGTGGTCGAGCGCAAGTGGTTGTTCGTGAGGCGCTGGAGCATATCGCCCACGTTAACGACGATCTCGTCTTCCTCCGGCACTACGTCTACCCACTTGCCGTCGGCCGTTAGCAGCTGCAGTCCACCCGCGCTCGCGCCAACCAGTAGCGTAATCAAATTGATGTCCTCGTGTTGCTCGGCGCGTATCGCGCTGGCCGGTTCCACGGTGATCGGCGGGTAGTAGATGGCGCGGAGGATGGAGTTCCCGTACTCGATTTGATCGTCGAAGTAGTCCTCCGGAAGCCCGAGGTAGAGCGCGATCGCCCGCAACAGATTCGTACCGGCGCGCTGGAAGGCCGCGTAGAGTTTCGCCCCCTGTTCGCTAAACGCCGGCACCTCCTCCACGTGGGGATTGCGTGCCCCTTCGTCGCACCCCGGATGATCCTCCGGGACCTCCTGCCCCAGTTGGAAAAACTCCTTCAGGTCGGCCACCTCACTCTGCTTAGCGTGCTCCTTACCGAAAGACGTGTACCCACGCTGCCCGGCCATTCCGGCGAGTTCGTAACGTTTCTTTCGCTCGGCGGGCAGGGCGAAAAACGTGCGCGAAGCCTCGTAGTACGAGTCGATTAGCTCGGGGGAGATCCCGTGGTTGATCACGCCCACGAACCCGGTGTCCTCGAAGGCATCCCCGAGCTGTTGCACTACCCGTTGGCGCTCCGATTGGCTTCCGCGAACGAATTTATCGAGGTCAATAAGCGGGATCGCGCGCGGTGTAGGCATGGTTGGGTGGTGTGTGAGGGCGAGACGAAGGTCCGTTCTACAGGCCGGGTTTGTAGCGACTTTCAGTCAAAAACGCTTGCGCGTCGGTGTTGGCGAGGATCTCCTCCAAACTCGTCTCCGGATGCCGGCGCGCGTAAGCTTCCACTATACGCATTCCTATCCAGTTAGCGTTGGCTCCGGGCGCTTCGGGGGGCATGCCGGGGGCGTTCGGGCTCGGGCCGATCAGCTTCCCGATCCGCGAGGGCTTGGTTTCGTAGAGTAGGTCTTGGTCGAGGTAGTGCTCCCAGAGCTGTACTTCGTTTCCCCGCAACCACGCGAGCGAGGCCTTACCGAAGCCGAGGACGGCGGTATCCGGGAGGCCCGGCATGAGTTTTCGCTTGACGAACAGGAGCTTTCCGTTGTGGAGCATGAGGTCGAGCATGCGCTCCCCGGGCGCTTCACCGAGTACGTTGGAGGCGTAGGCTTCGAGGGCCCGCGGGACGATGCTCGCGCGGTCCATCGACCGCTGGATGTAACGCGGGAAGACTTCGTTGGCGTAGCCGGGGAAGCCGGCCCCGAGGTGGAAGTCGAGCCCGATACCGAGCAGGGAGTCACCGTAGGTGAGTGCACCCAGCGAAAACTCGCTCACGTAGCTGATCACCTCGGGCGTGGGTCGATCCGGAAAATAGTAGCGGGCGTAGCGGAGGCCCTCCTCGAGCTCCGCTTCCCACCCCCCCCCGCGGTCCGGCGGGTACGCCCGCAACACGGTATCGAGCAGCCGAACGAGTTGAGGCTCGCGGGCCCAAGCGGTCACGATCGCGCTGTCGTAGGCCGCCGCACCTCCGGGCAGCATGATGTTGAGCCACACGCTGTCGAAAAAAATGGGGTAGGTCGCGCGTAAGCTGTCTAGACTGGCCTGCGTGCCCGAGCGCGCCGCTCGCGCCAGATCTCGTTCGAAGTGCTGCGGACGGTAGGCTATCCGAATCTCGGATATGTCCGGCGCCGAGACCGAGTCACCCGCACAGCCCACCGCGGAGAGTAGGAAGGGAAGTCCGCTGAGCGCGAAAACCGGAGAAAAGGGGAAACGCATAGTTAGATTGAAGCCCAAGGTCTGCGGCGAGTGCCCGAACGTGCCTTGCTCTACGCACCTTAGCGCCGCAAGCTGCAAAACTCACACTTCTACGATGTCGAAACAAATTACCCTCTCCACTTGCCTCGCCTTCCTCGCGCTCCATTCGCTGCAGGCCCAGGATTTTTCGAAGTTCAAATTTGGTTTGCACCTGAGTCCGTCGCTGAGCTGGATCAACACCGACGATAACACCGTCGACGGCTCCTCGAGCGCCCTGGGCATCAAATTGGCTACCCAGGCCGAGTTCTTCTTCGCGCCCAACTACGCTATCGAAACGGGCATCGGCTTCCACTTCAACACGGGCGGCACGCTCCAGTCGGCCGGCGGGGGGCAGTTCTTCACCCGAGCGATCCCCGAGGGCCAGGCGTACAACGACCCCAACGACCTCACCACCGGCAACGTCGAGCTCGACTACTCGATCCAGTTCGTCGAGATCCCGCTTGCGCTAAAACTCAGAACGCGGGAGTTCGGATACATCACCTACTACGGTACCGCGCCCATCTTCACGTTCGGCTTCCGCGGCAACAGCAAGGGAAGCATCTCCGGGGGCGGCCAGACGGCGCGGGAGGACTTCGACATCAAGAAGGAAGTTACCCCCGTGGCGCTCAGCTGGGGATTCGGCGGCGGTGCCGAGTACTCGGTGAGCGAGAGTACGCGCGTTTTCGCCGGACTGCAGTTCCAGCGACTCTTTACCGACGTGACCAAAGACGGGCCGTACGTATACGAGACCCGGAGAACAGCCGGCACCTCCGGCGATCCGAAGGCAACCATCAACAGCCTGACGCTGAAGTTGGGCGTTCTTTTCTAACCTCGCTTCACATTCCCGTTACCTTCGGGCCTCAAGCGAAAGCTATGCGTATTGATGTTCTGCTCGGATTGCAGTGGGGAGACGAGGGCAAAGGCAAGATTGTCGATTACCTCTCCACGGACTACGATATTATCGCCCGGTTTCAGGGCGGCCCCAACGCCGGCCACACCCTCGTACTCGATGGGCGTAAGCACGTGCTGCACACCGTACCCAGTGGAATCTTTCGCGAGGGCGTAGTCAACCTCATCGGCAACGGCGTGGTCATCGACCCGACGATCTTGGTGCGCGAGCTCGACGAGCTACGCGAAGCGGGTGTCGACTACCGATCGCGCCTGCTCGTTTCGCGCAAAGCGCACCTCATCCTGCCTACGCACCGCCTCCTCGACGCGGGCAACGAAGCCTCCAAGGGGAAACTGAAGATCGGCTCTACCCTACGGGGTATCGGTCCGACGTACATGGACAAAGCCGGTCGCAACGGCCTGCGTGTCGGCGACATCGAGACCGCCGACTTCAGAGCACGCTACGAAGCGCTCAAGCAAAAGCACCTCGACCTCGGCAGGCTCTACCCGAGGGTCGAGTTCGACCTCGAGGCCGAGGAGCGGGCCTGGTTCACTTCCATCGAACGACTCGCCGAGCTCACCCGCGTCGACTGCGCCTACTACCTCCACGAGCAGCTCGCGCGGGGCAAGCGTGTACTCGCCGAGGGAGCGCAGGGCTCTATGCTCGACATCGACTTCGGCACCTACCCCTACGTAACGAGCTCGAACACCACCACATCCGGAGTCTGTACCGGTCTGGGCGTTCCACCCACCTCGATCGGGGAGGTCATCGGCATCTCCAAGGCCTACTGCACGCGCGTCGGTTCGGGTCCCTTTCCCACCGAGCTGCACGGTGCCACCGGGGAGGCCCTACGCAAAGCGGGCGCCGAGTTTGGGGCGACCACGGGGAGGCCTCGCCGTTGTGGGTGGATCGATCTCCCGCAACTCCGCTACTCCGTTATCCTCAACGGCGTCACCCAAATCGCGCTAACCAAAATCGACGTACTCGACACCTTCGAGCAAATCGGCGTCTGTACCGCCTACCGCATCGGCGGCGTCGAGACCGACGAGGTGCCCTTCGACCTGAGCGCCGACGGGATAGCGCCCAACTACGAGATGTTTGGCGGCTGGAACACGAGCCTCGCGTCGGCAACGGAACTCAGTGACCTGCCCCCCGCCGCCCAGGAGTTCGTGAACTTCCTAGAGGCTCAACTGGGGGTCCCCGTCACGATCGTCTCTACCGGCCCCGAGCGGGAGAGTCTGCTGGTCCGCGAAGGCGCAGCCGTCTAAACGGGAGCAGCTATCGGGCCGAGCCAATACGATCGATCTTAGAGCCTGTCTAAGGACTTGCGATCTGGCGAGATCGCAGTTGATTTGGAGCTCAGCGAGGAAGAACACGGAGGGATAGCAGCGCTATCACGGGGCTTTCGGACGACGGAGAGCTCCAAGTCGACCGATTTTCAGTCGATCAGCAAGTCCTTAGACAGGCTCTTAGAGTCCCGGCCGTCGTGAGCAGCGTAACGCGATTTTGTACAGATGCACTTCGCGCATCAGTGGCGTCCACGTACGGTCGAGCGTTCGAGTCCGGATCGCTAGGATGGTAACGGCGAGTACCGTACGGGGTGCCTCCAGAGCTCCGAGCCGATTGAGATGGCGCGCAGACATCCTGGACCCGCTGAGTTCGGGCCGCCACATTCGGTTAGATCGACGGTGCTAGCGCGGGTTGAGTGTTTGTGTGTTTTGCCGGGTACCCTCCGCACGGGGTCTACAGCGCATTCACCGAAAGGCGAACGGCTCGATCATCGAAGGCCGGCGTCGGATATGTCTACACGCCGAGTAGCATAGCCGTCGGATCCTCGAGCAATTCTTTCACCTTAACGAGGAAGGTGACCGCGCTCGATCCGTCGATGATGCGGTGATCGTAGCTCATCGCCAGGTACATCATCGGGCGGATTACCACCTGGCCGTCGACGGCTACCGGTCGCTCTATGATGTTGTGCATGCCCAGGATCGCGGACTGCGGCTCGTTCAGTATCGGCGTGCTGAGCATCGATCCGAACACGCCACCGTTCGTGATGGTGAAGGTGCCGCCCGACATCTCGTCGAGCGTGAGTGAGTTCTCCCGAGCCTTCTTCGCCAGCGCCTTGATGGCGAGCTCGATGTCCGCAAAGTTCATCGACTCCACGTTCTTGATCGGGGGAACGACCAGGCCGTTCGGCGTAGAGACGGCCACCGAGATATCGACGTAATCGTGGTAGACGATCTGGTCGCCTTCGATGAACGCGTTCACGTCCGGCATCTCGGTAAGCACCGTCGCGCACGCCTTCGCGAACAGCGACATGAAGCCCAACTTTACCCCGAAGCGCTCCACGAACCGCTCTTGGTACGCTTTGCGGAGCTGCATCACCGCGCTCAGATCGACCTCGTTAAAGGTCGTGAGCATCGCCGTCGTGTTCTTCGCGCTAACGAGTCGCTTCGCGATCGTGCGGCGCATGCGCGACATTTTCTCCCTTCGCTCGTCGCGGGAGAAAGGGGCGGCCGGGGTGGCTTGCGTAGTGTTGCCAGTGGGCGCGGGCGTACCCGTCGCCGATCCGGTACCCGTCGCCGATCCGGTGGCCGGTGCCGATCCGGTGGCCGGTGCTTCGTCCGTGAGCTGCCGCTGCGGAGCCCCGGCGGCCCGCTCGGCGTCGGCCTTCGTGATGCGACCGTCGCGGCCGGTGCCCTGTACGCCCCCGGCGTTCATTCCGGCTTCCGCCAGGATCTTGGATGCCGCCGGACTCGGGGTGCCCGTGGCGTAGGTCGCGGCCACCGGCGCGGACGTACCCTCGGCGGTGGCCTCCTTGGCCACGGGTTGGTCGTTGGCCGGATCGTTCCCGTCGCCGTAGCCGTCCTTGGCTCCCGCCGGGCTAGGTGCCGGCTGGGCCGAAGTCGCGGGTGCGTCAGCCCCGGGGGAAGCTCCGTCCGTACCCGACGGGGCTTCCTCGCCGGCGGCATCGGTGTCGATGGTGGCCACCAGAGCACCGATCTCCAGGTCATCGTCCTCGGCCGCCACGAAGCTGATCTTCCCCGCCGCCTCGGCGGGGAACTCGAGCGTCGCTTTGTCGGACTCGAACTCGCAGATCGGTTGGTCTAGACTCACTACGCTGCCCTCTTCGACGAGCCACTGCGAGAGGGTAACTTCGGTAACGGATTCCCCGATGACGGGGACTTTCATCTCAACGATTGGCATGGGCTGGGGGCGGTAGGTACTTGGATACACGAACGAGCCGGAAGTCCCGTTCGGTTGCGGCGAAAGTAGAACACTCTGCCGAAGCTTAACCCGCCCAGTTCGCGCGATCGAGCGTACGAAATTGAATGGCCTCCGCCAGATCACCCGGAGCGATCGTCTCGCGCCCCGCCAGATCGGCGATCGTGCGGGCCACTTTGAGGATACGATCGTACGCCCGGGCCGACAACTGCAGGCGCTCCATAGCCGTCTCGAGCATCCGCCGACCGGCACCATCGAGGGCGCAGGTGTCACGCACCAGGCGACTCGGCATCTGTGCGTTGCAGTGGATGTTTCCGTACGGGGCGAAGCGCTCCTCCTGAATGGCCCGGGCGGCGACGACCCGTTTGGCGATCGTCGCGCTCGACTCCCCGCTGCGCCCCCGGCGGGATAGCTCGTCGTAGCTCACGGGGACGACCTCCACGTGCAGGTCGATCCGATCCATCAGCGGACCGCTCACTTTGTTCAGGTAGCGCTTCACCGCGCCGGGGGCGCACGTGCACGCTTTGCTCGGGTGGTTGTAGAAGCCGCACGGACAGGGATTCATGCTCGCTAGCAGCATGAAGCTCGCGGGGTAATCGACCGACCACCGGGCCCGCGAAATCGACACCCGGCGCTCTTCTATCGGTTGGCGCATGACCTCGAGCACGGAGCGCTTAAATTCCGGAAGCTCGTCGAGGAACAACACCCCGTTGTGGGCGAGGCTGATCTCACCCGGCATCGGGTTCGCTCCCCCACCCACCAGGGCTACGTCGCTGATGGTGTGGTGCGGAGCGCGAAACGGTCGGCTCGCCACCAGCCCCTGGCCGCCGGGCAGCTTTCCGGCTACGCTGTGGATCGTGGTGGTTTCGAGCGCCTCGTTGATCGTGAGCGGGGGCAAGATGGTGGGGAGCCGCCGCGCGAGCATCGTCTTCCCGGATCCCGGAGGGCCGATGAGGATAGCGTTGTGGCCACCGGCGGCGGCGATCTCCAGGGAGCGCTTGATGTTCTCCTGGCCCATCACATCGTTGAAGTCCAGCGGGAAAGGCCGATTCGACGGCTCCCCCGCCCGTACGCTCGCTCGTACACGCGTCAAAGGGTGATCGCCCGTGAGGTGATCGGCCACCTCCCGCAGGGTTCGCGCACCGTACACCCGCAAGCCCTCCACGATGGCCGCTTCCTCGGCGTTCGACTCCGGGAGAATGAGCGCTTCGAACCCCTGCTTCCGAGCGGCAATCGCCATGGGCAGTACGCCGCGCACGGGGCGCAAGCTGCCGTCGAGGGCCAGCTCACCGATCATCATGTAGCTGGCCAGCTCGGGTACGCGAATCTGGTGCGTGGAGTTGAGGATCCCCACCGCGATCGGCAAGTCGTAGGCGCTCCCCTCTTTGCGCAAGTTCGCCGGCGCCAAGTTTATCGTGAGCACCTGCCTGGCGGGACTGAAGTCGGAGCTCCGCAACGCGGGATTGATACGCAAAAACCCCTCGGAAACGGCTTTATCCGGCAGGCCGACGATAAACTTGGTCGGCCCCTGCGGGGTGATGTCGTTGCCGGTGTGGGTCTCGACGGTAATCAGTTCTGCATCGACGCCGTGAAGCGCCGAGGCGAAGGTGGTAGACAGCATGTTTCATTCGATTCTCTAGCTCGCCAAACGGTAAGCCGGGACCAAATAAAACACTATTTGTGTTATTTACCCTAATTGAGTCCAATTTTCAAACAATTCCAGGCATTGGCTTAGGCTGTGGGCGGCTACACGTGCCAAGTAGCGGTACGCCGAGTGCACGCTACACGCGCAGTACCGCAGCCGTACGCTATTGCGCTGTTAGCTCAACGCGCTAACGGCCCTGGGGCAAGATGGGCAGCACGATTCGCCCGTACGGCCTACAGCTCGGCCAGCTGACGCCTTACCTCCGCACTGATCGTCTTGCCATCGGCCCGCCCGGCCAACTTGAGCTGCATCTCGGCCATGATTGGCCCCATATCCTTGACGGACTTGGCCTTCATCTGCAGGATCGTGGACGCGACCATGCGGGCGAGACCTTCCTGGCTGATCGGCTTCGGTAAATATTCCTCGATCGTCGAGATTTCCTGCCGCTCCGTCTCGGCGAGGTCCTCGCGCCCCTCCTTCTCGTAGATCGCCAGGCTGTCGCGGCGCGACTTTACGAGCTTCTGGAGCATTTGCGTCTCCTTCGCCTCGTCGATCTCCTGACCGGAGCCGTCGGTGCGGGCGAGCTGGATCGCACCTTTTATGGCGCGCAGGCCGCGCAGATCGTCCTTGCGGCGCTCTTTCATGGCGAGCTTGATATCGTCGTTGACGCGGGTTTCTAAAGACATACGGAGGTGGACTGAGGAGCGTGAATCTACAACCCCCCTCCGAGGGGTAAAGGTTGAGCTCCGCGCGGGAGCTACCCGAAGAAGACTGCGATTTGTCTAGGTTCTCAGCCCGGATAACCCCCTCCGCAAGATTTTTTCCGCCGTCGGCATAAACGACGACCACGCGTCTTCCATTGGCACCCGCGCACTCGCCGGTAGACCGGATCCCGCTTTCCTCCGGCCCATGCGGGCAACTGAGCGGCGCCCACCTCGCTGTACGCGTGGCGAGTATTTGAGACCCAACCTGTAACCTCCCCCCCGGGCAATCGTCTCCCCCGCATGTACGCGCGCCTACTGCTTCTGCCCCTGGTTACTTCCCTTACGGTATGGTTGGCGCGAGCGCAGCCCTGCCGCATCACCGACGCCGGCGGTCGGGGCATCCCCTACGCCAACGTGTACGTCCCCGACTTGGGTACCGGGGTAGTCTCCGGTCCGGAGGGCGCGGTGCGGCTTTCGCCAAAACTCGCCGAGGCCGCCCCCGCGACGCCCGTCACGGTAAGTTGCATCGGTTTCGACGATCGGGAGGCCGTGCTCGGCGACCTGCAGGCCAACGAGGCGGACTGCGGACTCGAGCTCACGGAGGCCAGCTATCCCCTCGCCCGAGTGGAAATCCGTGCTCCACGCTTTACGGGGACGCTGCGGCAACTCGGTTTCCGCAAAGACCTCACGCGCGCCGTCGGCCACTTCTACACGGCCGACGACGCGGGCGACAGCATCGTCAGCGGCGCGGAGCTCGGCAACCTCATGGAGGCTCGGGGCGAGTGGCGCCTGCGCACGGTGGGGGTCAACGTAGAGGTGGACGCCCCCACCCGTTTCGAGATCAACGTCTACGCGCTCGCCGACGGCCGACCCGCCGGGCGCCTGCACCGCGACCGCATTTTCTTCGACCTGCCCGCCTGCACCGACGAGGTACACGTCGACTCGCTCGACGTCTCACACCTCGGCATCACGGGGCACGGCAGGTTCCTGCTCGCCGTCGAGGTGCTCGGCCCGAGCCCCGAGATAACGGCCGTCGACCTCGGCGACTCGGCCCGGACGGCCAGCCACTTCCCTCGTTTCAACTTCCGGATCGCGCTGCGCAGGAAGGACCGCCTCACGCGCTACCGCGACCGCAGTGGGCGCTGGCGCAAGACCCCGCTCGGTACGGTCGCGGGTATTTGGTGCGTGGTGGAGAGGTAGGGCACCTGGGCTTCGCGAGTTGAGACTCTTCACCGGCCGGGCTGTACCCGACGACTCCTGCCGTGGTGGGAGCGAGCCCGTGGTGAACGTGAGCAAATTTCCCCCTGGAGGAGCGTGGCGACGAGCGATGCGGGAGCATCGTTCGAGCCGCGCGACGAGGAGCGGGGGGAGGGAATCTCGCCGCCCGCGGTAGGCGCGGGGTTGTCGGACACAGCCTAGGGCTAAACGGTGCTGAGTCCCCGCGCGAGCTCCACGAAGTCGGCGACGGCGAGTTGCTCGGGGCGGCGCTGGAAAGAAGGATCCTCGGGATCGATGGGCCGAGGCCACAGCGCCCTCAGGGAGTTACGCAACATCTTGCGCCGCTGCCCGAAGGCCGTGCGTACGAGGGTCCGGAACAGCTCGGGATCGCAGTCCGGCCCGTCGCCCGGCAAGCGCTCTAGAGCGATCACGGTGCTGTCCACCTTGGGTGGCGGATTGAAGGCCCCCGGTTTTAGCGAAAGCACTTTCTTGCCGCTGTAAAAGGCCTGCACCTGCACGCTGATGCCGCCGTACACCTTCGAGCCCGGCGGCGAGAGCACCCGCTCGGCGAGCTCGCGCTGGAACATGCCGACCAGCCGCGGGAAGAGCGCGCGGTGGTCGAGCAGGCGGACGAGGATCTGCGAGGAGATGTTGTACGGGAAATTGCCGACGAGGGCGGTGGGGCGGTTTTGCAGTAGCGTGGGCAGATCGATTTTGAGGAAATCGGCTTCGGTCAGGCCGGTGGCGGCCCAGTCCGGGAACCTCTCGCGGAGCACGGCGGCTACGTCGCGGTCGGCCTCCACGGCGAGCAGAGGCAGCTCGCGCTCCAGCAGGAATTGCGTGAGCATGCCCTGGCCCGGACCGACCTCCAAGACCTGCTCCACCCCGCTCAGATCGACGGCGCGGGCGATGCGTCGCGCCGTGTCGGGCTGGGCGAGAAAATGCTGACCGTACGACTTCTTCGCTCTCATCCGAACGCCCCCCGGGGCAGTGCTACTTTCGCCGGCCGCAAACACGCGCCCGGGCGGCGCACAAGCTACACCCCTACCCTCCCCCACATGGTCCAGCGCATTACCCTCGGCATTTCCACCGGCGACCCGAACGGCATCGGACTCGAGGTGGCCCTCAGATCGTTCGCCGACAAACGGCTCTTCCGGTACTTCGACCCCGTGATCTTCGGTAGCCTCGAGATGGTAACCGCTCACCAGGAGGCGACCGGCCTGACGGACGTGGCCGTGGAGACGCTCACCCCCGAGGAGTTTACGGCCTCGAACGGCGGTAAAACGCGGGAGCTCAGGAGCGAGGCGATCCGTGAGGTCGTGCGCGTCGTCCAAATTTGGGAACACGAACCGCCCGTCGAGTTCGGATTGGTCAGTGCGGAGGGCGGTCAGGCGGCCAAGGAGTCGCTCGAGCGAACCGCCGCGGCGCTGCAGGCCGGGCACGTGGACGCGCTCGTTACGCCCCCTATCCACAAATCGGCGATGCAGCAGGCGGGCTTCGGCTTCCCCGGGCACACCGAGTACTTGGAGCAGGAGTTTGGGCAGGGTGAGAGCCTGATGCTACTCGTGGGCGGCGACGGAATGCGCGTCGCGCTCGCCACCAATCACCTGCCGCTCGGCGAGGTGGTCGGCGCGATCACCCAACCGCTCGTGGAGCGCAAAATTCGCCTGCTCCACGATTCGCTACAGCGTGATTTCGGACTCAACGGTCCGCTCATCGCCGTGCTCGGGCTCAACCCGCACGCGGGCGACGGCGGCGCGATCGGCTCGGAGGAGGAGACGATCCTCCGCCCGGCCATCGAGGCGGGTAAAGCGGCGGGCGTGCAGGTGATGGGACCGTTCCCCGCCGACGGCTTCTTCGGCTCCGGTCAGTACCGCAACTTCGACGGCGTCCTGGCGATGTACCACGACCAGGGGCTCGTCGCCTTCAAGGCACTCGCCTTCGGGAGCGGCGTCAACGTAACCGCCGGACTCTCGAAGGTCCGTACCTCCCCCGACCACGGCACCGCGCTCGAGATCGCCGGGAAGGGGACCGCGTCGGCCGATAGCTTCCGGGAGGCGATGTTCCTCGCCCGCGAGATCTTCCTGCTGCGCGCCGGCTACGACGAAGACCACGCCGACCCCCTCCGGATTCGCACCCGCGATCGCGGCCGCGGCGGCTCGCGAAAGCGTCGCGACGGCGGGGGCGGTCGGGGGGGGGACGGCGGTCACGGCGGTCGACCGCAACGCTAGCGCCTGCCCGGACGCAAGTCGGCCTTCAGCACGCGGGCGGGTACCGGGCGTACCGACTCGGTGAACGTCGGCTGATCTTGAGGGGGGCGCGACTCCTCGGACATTGCCATCAACCACTGATCGAAGTCGCTTTCGGCCCAGTCGAGCTCGTGGAGTGCGAGGCGCTCGATGAGTGCGACGAGCTTCGTCGCGTACGCCGAATCCGTGGCGTACCCCGCCCGCTTGAGGCCGCTGGCCCAACCGCGGTAATCTTCGCGGTCGAGCTCGAACAAAGCGGCGTAGCGGGGCGTCCGGCGTAGGAATTCGGAATGGTCCCGGAAGGATTCGGCCACGGATCCGTAAGCCCGAAAACAACTCTCGACCAGCCTGCCGGAGGCATCGTAGTCGTCGTCGCGGTGCCGGATCACCTCGCCCCGCCAGTAGCTCTTGCACTTGATGCCGAAGTAGTTGTTGCCGGCGCGGGCCAGGGGCGAGCGCCCCCAGTCGGACTCCAAGATCGCCTGGGCGGCCGTGATGCTAGCCGGGATACCGCTGTAGGTCGCCTCCACGATGGCCAGCTCGGAGATAGCGGCCACGAATTGATCGCGTTCGCTCGCCGGGCGCCGGAGCTCGCGGTGCGCCTGACCCTCCTGCACGGTTGCGGCCACGCTGAACGGTCCGAGCGCGAGCAAGAGCAAAAAGTGGCTTACGCCAAAACGGGTGGTGTACTTCCGGGGGGATCTCTTCATAGTGCGCTGTTTACCGGTCGGTGAACGTAGAAGGTTTCACTTCGGAGGCCTGACGAGTAGCCGACACTTTCCACAAATCATATACCTGAATGTGGGTAGCCTGTTTGTTGTAGCCGTACAATCCGGAATACATTCGCCCACGCGGCCGCCCTCGGTCGAGCCGCGCGAGAAAACTACACGAATGAGCCCTGACCCTTCCGTAAGCGTCCGTTACTCGGACGCCGAGCTCGCGGAGTTCCGCATCATCATCGAACGTAAGCTGGGGCGCGCCCGCTCCGACTTGTCCTTTTACACCGACGAGCTGCTCGCGCTCGCCGATAACCCCGACTCGAAGGTCCGCGGACTCGAGGACGGTACCTCCTCGGCCGAGGTCGAGCGACTCAATACCCTCGCCGGCCGCCAGCAGAAGCTGATCCGGCACCTCGAAAACGCCCTCCAGCGCATCGAGAACAAGATGTACGGGGTCTGCCGCGAATCGGGTGCGTTGATCCCGAAGGATCGGCTGCGGGCCGTCCCCCACGCCACACTTAGTATCGAAGCCAAACAGCGCCGCTAAACGCTGCGTTAGGGAGTGGCGCGGCGGATAAGTCGGGTTGCGGCAAGCTGATCGCTCGCCGCAGCGTTCCTTTGCGTCCGCCCGTCTTGCCGATAAACCGCTACCCCCTTGAAGCGCTCGCACCTCGTTATTCTGGTCGTTGTTACCGTCTTGCTCATTGACCAGGGCTCGAAATTTTGGGTCAAAACCCGCATGGCCTACGGGGCGGAGTTCGAGATCCTCGGATTCGACTGGGCCTACATCCACTTCGTCGAAAACCCCGGGATGGCCTTCGGCATCGAATTCGGCGGCGATTACGGCAAGTTGGCCCTGAGTCTTTTCCGCGTGGGCGCGGTGGGTTTCCTCATCTACCTCATCGCGCAGCTGGTGCAGCAGCGCGCCAAGCTCGGCCTGCTCCTCTGCTTCGCGCTCATCCTCGCCGGCGCCATCGGCAACATCATCGATTCGGCCTTCTACGGTCTGGTTTTCTCCCCCTCCGGGTACCACGTACCGGCCACCTTCCTGCCCGAGGGCGGTGGCTACGCCGGCTTCCTGCACGGGCGGGTGGTCGACATGCTCTACTTCCCGATGTTCTCCGGGACCTTCCCGAGCTGGCTACCGGTTTGGGGCGGGGAGCCCTTTCTGTTTTTCCGACCGGTCTTCAACGTAGCCGATGCGGCGATCTCGGTCGGGGTATTCTGCCTAATCGCCTTTTACAGTGCGTTTTTCCGGCAGGAGAACGACGTTACGAATGCGCGTACAGTGGCCGCGCTGGATCCGGAGGATCCGATCCACGCCGAGGGCGCGGCAGTACGGGCGGAGGAGCGGTAGCACAGAAGGATAAGCGCGATCGGCTTACCTTGAGTCTAGAATGACCCAGCGATCGGAGATAACGAAGGACACGACAACGGTTCTCTCTGCGCTCCCCCCCTTACGGCGCTGGAAAGTTGACGAATACCTCCGCCTTTCTGAAACCGGCCTCATTGATGGGTCTCCCAAGGTGGAGCTCTTGGATGGCTACATTACCGAGATGGCGCCGAGCAATTCCCCGCATTACACTGCCGTGAATCGGGTTACTCATGTCGTCGGTTTGCGGTTGAAAGGCGCTTACACGATTTCGATTCAGAACCCACTCCAGCTCTCGGATCGTAGTATGCTAGAGCCGGACGCCGTTGTGTACGAAGGAGGTTTAAACCGTTTCCTCAATGCCTTCCCGCGTGGACACGAAACAGTCTTAGTCGTTGAGGTTTCGGACAGCTCACTTAAATTCGATCGCGGTCTAAAACTCGAGATTTACGCTAGTGCGGGAGTTCCGACTTATTGGATCGTGGATCTTGAAGAAGACCAAATCGAGGTTCATGACACCCCGGGGGAGAACGGCCGGTATGGACGCAGCGCGACGTATTCGTTGGGAAAAACATTCACACACCCGGCATTAGGCAGATTCGTCACAGATGAATTCCTTCGCTAGCCGTCTACTGTACTAAAACTCCGCACTCCCCGGATACCGCGGAAAAGGGATCACGTCCCGAATATTCCCCATCCCCGTCAGAAAGAGCACGAGCCGGTCGAAACCCAGTCCGAACCCAGCGTGCGGACAGCTTCCGTAGCGCCGTGTATCCAGGTACCACTCGAGCTCCTGCGCCGAGACCCCAAAGTCCGCCATCCGCTCCCGCAAAACCTCGTAGCGCTCTTCCCGCTGCGAGCCGCCCACGATCTCCCCGATGCCCGGGAAGAGCACGTCCATCGCGCGGACCGTTTTGCCGTCGTCGTTGAGGCGCATGTAAAAGGCCTTGATCGACGCGGGGTAATCGGTCAGGATCACCGGCTTTTTGAAGTGGCGCTCCACGAGGTAGCGCTCGTGCTCGCTCTGCAGGTCGGCGCCCCACTCGTCGATCGGGAACTGGAACTGCCCCTTCTTATTCGGCTTCGAGCCGCGCAGGATCCCGATGGCCTCCGTGTAGGTGAGCCGCTGGAACGGATTGTCGACCACGAAGGCGAGTTTCTCCCGCAGCGGCATGGTCGAACGCTCGGCCTGGGGCTTCGACTTCTCTTCGTCGAGGAGGCGCGCCTCGAGGAAGGCGAGCTCTTCGCCGCAGCGCTCGGTTACCGCCGCGATTACCGCGCGGAGCAGGTCCTCGGCGAGGTCCATGTCCTCCTTCAGTCCGGCGAAGGCGATCTCCGGTTCCACCATCCAGAACTCGGCGAGGTGGCGGGTCGTGTTCGAGTTTTCGGCCCGGAACGTCGGTCCGAAGGTGTACACCTTGTCGAGGGCCAACGCGCCGAGCTCGGCCTCGAGCTGACCGCTCACCGTGAGGTTGGTCGCCTTGCCGAAGAAGTCCTTCCCGAAGTCCACGTGCCCGTGCTCGTCCTGCGGGACGTGTTTTAGCGGAAGCGTGGTGACCTGGAACAGCTCGCCCGCGCCCTCGGCGTCGGAGCCGGTGATGACGGGGGTTTGTAGGTAGAAGAACCCGCGACCGTCGAAGAAATTGTGGATGGCGAGGGCGAGGGCGTGGCGGACGCGCAGGATGGCGCCGAAGGTGTTGGTCCGCGGGCGCAGGTGGGCGATCTCGCGGAGGAATTCGAGGGAGTGCTTCTTGGGCTGCAGCGGGTAAGTTTCGGGGTTCGCCTCACCGACCACCTCGAATCCGGCGGCCTTGAGCTCCACCTCCTGTCCCCTACCCCGACTCGCCACGAGCTCGCCGGTAGCGGTGATCGCCGCGCCGGTGTTGATGCTCCGCAACACCGCTCCGTCGAGCGACTCGCGGTCGACCACGACCTGCAGGGTGCGCTGACAGGAGCCGTCGGACAGGGCGATGAATTGGTCGTTGCGGAAGGTGCGGACCCAGCCGGCCACGGTAACCTGGGTGCCGACGGGCTGATCGGCGAGCAGCCGGGCGATGGAAGTGCGCATGGCGGCGAAAATAGGAGCCCAAACGAGCCGTGCGCACGCGCGTTAGTGTGTCCGTGCGCATTCTCCGAACTTTGGCCCTCATCTTAGCCGCCTTGTACCTGCTCGCGGCCGGACTCATTTACTTCGGTCAGGAGCGGATGATCTTCCACCCGCGTGCCCTCGGTCCCGACTACGTCTACGAGGAGGGGGAGGAGCTTATGGTGCCGACGCCCGACGGGGTGGAGCTGAGCACCGTGTGGCTGCGTAAGCCGGACCCCAAGGGAGTCGTGCTCTACTTCCACGGCAACGTGGGCGACAACCGGCGCTCGATGTACCAGTTGCGCGACCTACTCGCCCTCCCCTACGACGTGGTGCTCTGGGACTACCGGGGCTTCGGGAAGAGCGGCGGCCACGTAAGCTCCGACGCCCAGCTGCTCGCCGACGCCGAAGTGGTCTACGCTACGGTGGCGGCCACCTACGGCGAGGACCGCGTGCACCTGCTCGGCTACTCGCTCGGCACCGGGATGGCGAGCCACGTGGCCGCGCGCAACCGCCCCGCGCAACTGGTGCTGGTGGCGCCCTACACGAGTTTGATCGCCATGAAGAACCAGTTCTTCTGGTGGCTACCCGACTTCCTGCTCAAGTACCACCTCGACACCTCGGACGTGATCGACGAGGTGACCATCCCGACCACCATCTTCCACGGTACCGACGACGAGCTCATCCCCTTCTCGATGGCCGAGCAGCTCGAGACCCTCGCGCCCGAGCACGTGCGACTCGTACCGATGCCGGGGGTCGGTCACCGCGGCGCGATCCTGCGCGTGGGCTCCGATTGGCTCAATTAAGAGCCTGTCTAAGCCTCGCCCAAAAAGCGGTCGCGCCACTCCGGTCGCGGCAGCCAGCAGGCCTCGTGGCGCCCGAACACCCGGTAGCGACCACGAGCGATCCGGTCGTAAACGCCGTCGAGGAAGCCTTGCGGCAAAACTTGAAACGCGGTCAAAACGCGGTAGGGCCAACCTAACAACCGAGATACCTCGAAGGCGGCGGCCGATTTTTGGAAAAACTCCCCATCGTGCTCCAGGACCACGCTGTCGAGCGCCAGCGGGTCGAGCGCCGTGGGGGCGAAACGGGTTTTGGCGAAAGCGGACTGGAGCGGGGCGTACCTGAACCGGGCCTCGGTATCGAGGCGGAGGAGCGCCTGCACCACCGCGCTGCACAGCGCGCAGTGACCGTCGTAGTATAGGATGGCGGGGGACATACTCAGGCGAACAACTCGCGGACCAAATCCTCCACCCGGGCGATCCGCACGATCTCGCACGCGACGCCGAGCCCGCCGAGGCCCTTGTTGTACTTGCTCACGAATACCCGCTCGAAGCCGTGCTTGTCGGCCTCTTGGATACGCTGCTCCACGCGGCTCACCGCGCGGACCTCCCCGCTCAGCCCGACCTCCCCCGCGAAGGCGTCGCGCTTCGGGACGGCCACGTCGTCGAAGCTGGAGATGAGGGCGGCGACGATCGACAGGTCGATGGCCGGATCGTCGACGCGGATGCCGCCGGCGATGTTGAGGAATACGTCGTTCTGCGCGAACGCGAAGCCGCAGCGCTTCTCGAGCACGGCGAGCAGCATGTTGAGCCGGCGGGTATCGAACCCGGTGGCCGAGCGTTGGGCCGTAGAGTACACCGCCGTGCTCACGAGGGCCTGCACCTCGATGAGGATCGGGCGCATGCCCTCCACGGTGGCCGCGACCGCGGAGCCGGACAGCTCGTCGTCGTGCTGCGCGAGGAGCAGCTCGCTCGGGTTGGTGATCGGGTTCATCCCGTCGGCGCGCATCTCGTAAATCCCGAGCTCGTCGGTGCTGCCGAAGCGGTTTTTGAGCGTACGCAGGATGCGGTAGGCGTAATTGCGGTCGCCCTCGAACTGGAGCACCACGTCCACGATGTGCTCGAGGAGCTTCGGTCCGGCGATCGAGCCCTCCTTGGTGATGTGGCCGATGACGAAGACCGGGATGGCCGAATCCTTGGCGATGCGCTGGAAGACGTTGGTCGTCTCGCGGACCTGCGATACGCTGCCCGGGGCCGACTCCACCAACGGACTCGACATCGTTTGGATGGAATCGATCACGAGCACGTCCGGTTTGAGCTCGCGCACGTGGCGCGCGATGGCGGCCGTGTCGGTCTCGGCGAGCATGTAGCAGGCGCGGTTGCTACCGGCCAGGCGGTCGGCGCGCAGCTTGATCTGCTTCTCGGACTCCTCCCCGCTCACGTAGAGCACGGTGCGCTGCAGCGCCATCATCGTTTGCAGCAGCAGGGTACTCTTGCCCGATCCGGGCTCGCCGCCCAGGAGCACGAGTGCGCCGGGGACGAGTCCGCCGCCGAGGCAACGGTCGAGCTCCGCATCGGGCATCCGCAGGCGGACCTCGCGGTCGGTGGCGATCGCCTGGATCGGGATCGGCCTGGCGGCCACGCGTTTGCCGCCACCCTCCGAGGCCGGGGCTTCGGCTATTTGCTGGGCGCGCGTGCCGGTGCTGAGGACCTCCTCCACGTAGGTGTTCCACTCCCCGCAGCCGGTGCACTTGCCCATCCACTTGGGCGAGGTGGTGCCGCAGCAGCTGCAGGCGAAAACGGTTTTAACTTTTGCGACGGCCATAAACGGGTACGAGATCGGGGAGCGAGGACGGAAACGTATTAACCAACGAACCGAAAAAAGGCCGAAATCCGGGATGAGATACCGCGCAACCGACATTTGTTCGCCCAATCTGACCGCCGACGCAGAAACATTGGTTGTTACTGTTGTGTGAACGAGGAATAGTTCGCACATTCACCGGTAGAGAGGACAATGGTGATCGCCTCTAGTGTGATCGCCCTGTTTTCATTTGGTTTTTTGGGGTTATACAGGGTGCCACGCTCACGAGCGGGCGCCCTGTTTTTCGTTTTGGCTTAGACCTTGCCGCAATCCACTCCCCGTGAATCAGTACCAGTGGACCTTCCTCGACGACGCCCGCCGACGCCACACGCTCGGCCTGGCCCACGGTCCGTCGAGCGGGCACCTCGTGGTGCACTGCGATCACCGGGTGGTGCTCATCGAGTTCGGGGTGGTCGAGCCGCGCACTTTCTCCTTCTTCATCGAGGACGAGCTCTGCAAACTGTCGGTGCTCGGCGGCGTGGAGGCGGGCTTCACCTACGATTTCAACATCGACACGGACGTCGACACGGAGGTCAACCGGCGGCGCAAGGAGCGCAAGAAGAAGCGGCGACTCGGCAGCGCCCTACGCCTCAGCGCCATCGTCGCGGGCATCGTGGCCGTGCTCGGGGCTACGGTGTGGTGGGGCTACAACGAAAACCTGAACCAGCTCCCCGGACAACTCCTGCGCGAGGGCATCCAGGCCGAGGCCCAGCTCACCCCCGACAACGAGCTCGCCTTCGTGGCCGGTCCGGAGCTCATCATCGGGCAGCCCATCGGGCGCGACGTCGACCGACTCGCCGCCCTTGGCCTCAACGCGAGCTCGGTGATCCCCATCCTCTACGCCGCCGAACACCCCCACCGCTTCGTGGTCGACTGGCGCACCACGCTGCGCGCCCTCAACGAACAGGCCGGGCGCAACTCCCTGGCCCGCGCGGTGGATTTGGCCCTCACCCGGCAGCTCCCCGCGGAGGGCGGCGAGCCCCGCTGCGCCCTGCGCGCGGCCGACCGGTTGCGCGGGCTCAGCGGTCAGCTCAACCTCATCGACGCCTACGTACTCAACGACGGCGAGCCGCGCAGCATCTGGGAGGAGCGCTTCCGCGAGCCGGCCTACAGCGCGCGCCTCAGTCAGGTTTGTCCGCCCGGCGAAATGTAATCCACCCCCTCGCGCGTTAACGGGGTATGCTCGTTAACCGTATCGCCACCTCCGGTCTCGTCACCCTGAAATTAGATGAGCTCACGCCAAAACTAGAGGCGCACCCCTTCGATCTCGCCGACTACCTCTGGCAGGGCCTCGCACTGCGGGAGGGAGACTTTCGCGCGGCGGTGCGCGCGTACGATTGGGAAGCGTGCGCGGGCAAGCGCCTGTGCATCTATTCGAGCGCGGAGGCCATCATCCCCCAGTGGGCGCACATGCTCGTAGCGAGCGCGGCGGCACCCTTCGCGGCCGACATCTACGTGGGCCGGCCCGAGCTCGCCGACGGGGCCGCCATTGCCGCCGCGGTTAGGGTCCTGGACGTGGAGCCCTACCGCGACCGACGCGTGGTGGTCAAAGGCTGTAGCGACGACCTCGAGATCGGTCCGGAGGCCTACGCGGCCATCGCTTTTCGTCTTCATTCGGTCGTAAAATCGCTTATGTACGGCGAACCGTGCAGTACGGTACCAATATTGAAGCGGAAGTAGTCTCCGCTCGCACCCGTTGTCGCACCCCGCAAAATCGCCCTTTGAAACGCATCACCGTCCTCTACCTCCTCACGCTCAGCTCCGTCGCCGTTTTCATGGTATTCTCCGCGTTTCGCGATGCGGGAAGCTCGGATGCCCCCGGTTCGACCGTGAGCGAGGAGGCCTTCGCCGCCGATGCGGCCAGTACGCGTTACAACCTCAAGTTCCCCCAGGAGATCCGCCCGCCCGCGCTCAAGGTCGCCTACGATTTCGCCGGGGAGCGCGTCCCGATCGAGGACACGGACGTGCGCGAGCGCCTCGAGCGCGAGTTGGTCACGAACACCTTCTACCACACCTCCACCACCTTCAACATCAAGAGCGCCACGCGCCACTTCCCGCTCATCGAGTCCATCCTGCGCGAGGAGGGCGTGCCGGAGGACCTGAAGTACATCGTCGTGGCCGAGAGCGGTTTCCGCAACGTAACCTCCCCGGCCGGGGCCAAGGGCTTTTGGCAGTTCATGAAGGGTACCGGGCAGCAGTACGGCCTGGAGATCGACGGGGAGGTCGACGAGCGCTACCACCTCGAAAAATCCACCCGCGCCGCCGCCCACTTCCTGCGCGATTTGCACGATAAGGTCGGTTCGTGGACACTGGCCGCCGCCGCCTACAACCGCGGGGGCTCCGGCATCGCCTCGCAGGTACTCCGGCAGCGGGCCGAGGATTACTACGACCTCAACCTCAACGAGGAGACCTCCCGCTACGTATTTCGCATCGTGGCCATGAAGGATATCCTCGAAGACCCTACCCACTACGGTTACTTCATCGACGCCGACCAACTGTACACGCCGATCGAGCACACTAAGGATGTAGAGGTGAGCGAGTCGATCGCCAACCTCGGCGATTGGGCCAAGCAGTACGACGCGAGCTACCGGGAGCTCAAGGTGCTCAACCCCTGGCTGATCGAATCGAAGCTCACCGTGAGCGCGGGCAATACGTACACCCTGCGGGTGCCGCGCCGTTAGCGCTCCTCGTTAGCGGATGGCCGAAAACTTGTTGATGTTGGCCGGATCGATCGCCGCCATCACGGAGTAAGCGATCTGCTTCTCGTTCTGGGGCGCGGCCACGAAGACGTCCACGATCTCCTGCGCCTTCGAGCTCGAGAAGATCGAGAGCAGCGCCGAGTTCGGGATGTCGGAGCGGACCTCGTTGAGTTGCTCGAGCGATTTGGCCATGACCGCACGCCCGGCCACCGCGTCACCCCCCATCACGTCGAGTCCGAGGCGGTGGTAGTCGTACATCATCTGTCGGTACGGGCGGGCCCTGGGGTTGCGCAGTTCCTGCAGGAGGCTGAAACGCGAACGCGGGTTCGAGTTGTTGTTCCAGGCCTTGTCGACCGCGCTCACGTCGTTGGGCACGTTGTTCATCACGAGCTCCGCGAGCTTGTAGTACTCCTCGCCACCGAAGGGGGAGAAGGTATCCATATCGTTGGCGATGAAGAGGTAGGCGTAAAACGTGAGCAGGCTCGAGACCGCGCTCGTGTAATTTTCGCGGCTGAACTCGATGTTGCCGAACTGCTGGTAGATCACCACCGTCCCCTTGTCGAGGTAGTTGAAGAGGGTGGTCTGGTAGTCGCTACCGTAAACGGGTCGGGACTGCTGCACGAGCACGTCGGCTACGAATTGGTTCTCGGAATCTTCCGTGATCGTAAACGTGATGTTACAGTCGATGCGCTCGTCCTCCTCGTACTCGACGTCGGTGAAGCGGGTATCGTTGAAGAAGGATTGCACCGTCTGCTCGAACTCCTTGATCGACTCCGGGGGGATGGTACTCGCGTTGCCCGAATTGACGGTGATCACCGCGCGTAGCTCCTGGGCCCGGAGCTGCCCCGCGCCGAGGGCGAAGACCGCGGCGAGGCAGGCGGTAGCGGCCGCGAAAAAAGATCGGAGTAGGTATACAGTCATCGCTTGGTCTTGAGAGCACGTTCTAGTAAATCCGCTACGGCGTCGGCGAGCAACCCGGCCGCCTCCCGCTTGGGAAGTAACCCGAGGGCCCGCTCGCTATTGTCCGCACCGAGCAGCGTGATCGCACTAACGTCGCCACCGAAGGCGCTCGCCTCCGGCGTGTGCAGATTGAGTGCGATCGCGTCGAGGTGCTTGTCTACGAGTTTTTGGCGCGCGTGGTCCAATCCACGCTCGGTCTCAAGGGCGAAGCCGAGCAGGATTTGGCCAGGTCGTTTCGATGCGCCCAGCTCGGCGGCGATGTCCGGGTTTCGGACCAGCTCGATACAAGGCCCTTCCCCACCCGCGCCGCTAGTGCCCTTTTTGATCTTCTGTGTCGCCGCCTCCCGCGGCCGGTAATCGGCTACGGCCGCCGCCATGACGCCGGCATCGGCCGCGGGCCAGCGCCGGAGGCAAGCCGCGTGCATCTCCGCGGCGGTAGTCACGGACACCAACTCGAGCCGGGGGTCTGTTGCGGGACGCAGCCCCGTCGGCCCGAGTACGAGCACCACTCGGGCACCGCGCGCGAGTAGGGCCTCGGTGAGGGCCAAGCCCATTTTACCGGACGAATGGTTGCCGATGAACCGAACCGGATCGATCGGCTCGTGGGTCGGGCCGGCGGTCACGAGCACGGTTTTTCCGCCGAGCGTACCCGTGGGACCGGGGGAAGCGGTGTCGGGGGGGGGCTCGCGGATCGTCCGTTCGAGGGCCGCGACGATATCCGCCGGCTCGGCCAACCGCCCGGCGCCCGAGAGTCCGCTCGCCAGCTCACCCTCGCCGACGGGGATGAGGGTGTTGCCGTAGCCCTGAAGCCGCTCCACGTTGCGCACGGTGCTCGGGTGCGCCCACATGTCGAGGTCCATCGCCGGCGCAAACAGTACCGGGCAACGCGCCGAGAGGTACACGGCGGCGAGTATGCTGTCGCAAATCCCGTTGGCGAGTCGCGCGAGCGTGTTGGCCGTGGCGGGGGCAATCACGTAGGCGTCCGCCCACAGGCCCAGCTCCACGTGGTTGTTCCAGCCAGCCCCGCTTATCACCGAGGTGAGTACCGACCGGTGTGAGAGCGTGGCGAAGGTGAGCGGGCTCACGAACCCCGCGGCGGCGGGCGTCATCAGTACCTGCACCTCCGCGCCCGCTTTCACGAGCAAGCGTACGAGCAGCACGGATTTGTAGGCGGCGATGCTGCCGCTTACCCCGACAATGATTTTACGACCACGCAAGGCTGGGGGGAGGGACTAGAAGTCGCCCACCGCGCGACTCCGGTCGCGGTACTCCGCGTGTAGATCGCCGCGCACGTACTCGCCGGTGGCGATGATGGCGGGATTCGGGAGCCGCTCGTAGCTGCGCGAGATCTCGATCTGCTCTTTGTTCTCGACGATCTCCTCGATCGTCTCGCCCGTCTCGACGAACTCGGCGAGCTTCCCGGTCAGCTCCTCGCGGATGTTGATCTGCAGCTGGCGGGCGCGGCGCGAGATGATCGAGAGCGTCTCGTAGATGTTGCCCGTGCGGTCGACCAGCGTGGAGAGGTTACGGGCCTCGGCGTTCGCGTCGAGGTTGGTGGCGAGGGTTTTAATATCTGACATAAGTCTCGTTGTCTTTCAGGAGGTTGGTGATCCGCTCGCGCTCGTTGCGCATCACTTTGGCGTAGCTGCCGTCGGGGTACTTCTTGAGGTAAACGCCGATGGCGTCGAGCGCGTCGTCGTAGCGCTCGCGGCGTTTGGCTACCACCGAGTTATCGGCCAGGCGGGCGTGGGCGTTGGCGATGCGGAAGCGGATGAGTTGCGCCCGGTCCGAATCGGGGTAGTCTTGTAACACCCGCTCGAAAGATTGGGTTGCCGCCTGGTACTGTTGCATGTCGAAGTAGAGCACGGCGCCGGCGAAGGCCTTCGACTCCAGCTTGGCGCGCAGCTCGTCGAGCAGGGCGTTGATCTCGGGCACGCGCTCGGAGTCCGGGTAGGTGTTCGCGTACTGCTCCAGGGCGACGATGGCCTTGTCGGTGTACTCCTGGTCGAGCAGGTAGTCCGGCGACAGCTCCACGTAGCTCATCGCCTCCATGTACTGTGCTTCGCCGCGCTGGTCGGAGCCCGGGTAGGTCTCCGCGTAGTTCTTGAAGTAGTAGGCGGCGAGGATGAACTGCCCCGTCTCGAAGTAGGTCGTGGCGTACTTGTAGTAAGCCGGCTGCAGCTCCGCGCGGCCGCGGTAGGCGTTCACCACCTGCTCGTAAAGCGTCTGGGCCTTCGCGTACTTCCCCTGATCGTACAGCTCGTTGGCCGTCTCGAAGATCAGGTCGGCGTCGCCGCTCGTACGCACCTTCTCGTACTCCGTTTTGCAGCCGACGGCTAGCGAGAGGAGGCCGCCGAGACAGAGGATTCGGAAAGCTGGGTTCATACGGCCGGCAAGATTACGCTTTTTCCACGCGGCGCAGGAGTAGCGCGGCGTCAGTCCTCAACGTAACCCCGCGCCCGTATGATGCCTCGCCCCCGGTAAGCCTACTTTACGAAGACGATGTTGTCGGATTCCTGGCCCCGGCCCGTTAGCTCGGCCTCCACCCCGGCGAGGTCACTGAGTCGCAAGGTCCCATCTTCGTTGATGCGGTGCAGCCCGAAGCCCGCTTCCGCTAAAACGGCACAGGCCCGCCGGTGCGCTTGGTTTCCGCGACTTTCCACGAGGTACTCCAGGCAGAGTAGCGGTGGATGGGGACGGGCGAGTAGCGCCGAGGCCCCGTCCACCACCACGTCTTCGGCGCCCTCCACGTCGACCTTCACGAAGTGCGCCCGGTCGGCACCGACGAGCTCGTCGAGGGGCAGGGCGCGCACCGACACGGTTTCGGGCGCGTGCTCGGCGCGCCAACCGGCGCGGTCGAACTGCTCCGGGTGCAGCGTACTGTACTCCGAGTAGGCCAACGGGAACTCGGCAAACTCGAGCTGTCCGGCTTCGGCAGCCACGGCCAGGTGGTGCGCCGCGGCCTGCGGCACGTTGGCGAGGTTTCGGGCGAGCACCCCGAAGGTCCGGGGGGCCGCCTCGCAGGCGACCACCCGGCCCTCGCGCCCCACCAGCTCGGCGGCCAGGCCACTGAAAAAGCCGAAGTGCGCGCCTACGTCGACAAACGTATCGCCCGGGCGGAGGCGGGCCAGCATGAGGCGGGCCAGTCGCAACTCGGAGGGGTGCCCCTTGGCGCCGAGGAGGTAGATCTCGAGTCCGGCCGGCAGCAGCACGCGCAGGGGCTTGCCGTAGATGGTGTCGGCGTCCACGGCGAGCCCCTCCGGTTGCTTGCGGTAGCCCACCCGCCGAAACCACTGTCCGCGCACGAACCGCTCGGGCGCGTGCCAGAGGCGCCCCAGTCGCGAACCCGCGGCGAGGCGCGCGGCCACCTCGAGGCGGTCGCTGATTTCGTCGGCGCTAAGGCGGGGGGCTACATTCGTGTCCATCGCCGCGAATGTAGCCGGGGCCGTTCGGCAACTCTAGTCGCGCGCGCCACGTTTTGGCGGAAGCCATTCCCACCTCACGTACATGATTACCTTCCTGCGTTCCTGTCTGCTCACGCTCGGCCTGGTCGCCGCCGTCGGGGCGCGTGCCCAGACGCAAGCGGTGCCCGACACCCTGGAGCACGCGCTGCTCTGGCGCATCGACGGCGACTCGCTGCCCGCGCCGAGCTACCTGTTCGGTACCATCCACCTCATCGGCGGCGATGACTTCCTCATCTCCGACTCCCTGATGGCCGCGCTCAACCGGTCGCGGAACGTCACCTTCGAGATCGACCCGAGCGAGATGACCGACATGAGCGTGCAGATGCAACTCATGATGGAGGCCTTCATGAAGAACGACACCACGCTTCAGGACCTCCTGACCCCCGAGGAGTACACGCGCGTCAACGACCACTTCTCGGAGCTCGGCCTGCCGATGATGTTCCTCGACAAGGTGAAGCCCATGTTTTTGTCGATGCTCGCGCAAACCGACCTGAGCGACCTGCAGGGGATGATGGACCCCGGCGGCGAGGGCGATACCAGCGGCACGAGCATGAAGAGCTACGAGCTCGAATTGGATAAGATCGCCCGCGACACGGAGAAGGAGGTCGGCGGCCTCGAGACGGCGGCCTTCCAGATGAGTCTCTTCGACAAGATCCCCTACGGGGCGCAGGCGCAGATGCTGCTCGAGGCCATCGACTCGCCGGAGGGCGACGACCAGCTCGCCGAGCTCGCCAAAATTTACGCCACCGGCGACGTCGACGGGATGTACGCGATGAGCGTGGGTGAGGAGGGCGGCCTGGCCGGACACGAGGAGACGCTCCTGACCACCCGCAACCGCAGCTGGATCGAGCCGATGGGCGAGCAGGCCGCCGCCGGTTCCACCCTATTCGCCGTGGGCGCAGGCCACCTCGGCGGGCCGGAGGGCGTAATCCGATTACTGCGCGCCGAGGGCTACACCCTCACGCCACTCAGCCGACGATAAAACCCTCCCCCATGCGCACCGCCCCCCTCTACGCTCTACTACTCTCGCTGGGCGTTTCGACTCTGGCGCGCGGACAGTCCGCCGACGTCGCCCCCGCCGTCGTGGCGGCGCTGGCGCAGGAGGGCACCGCGGGCGTGCTCGCGCTCTACGACGATTACCCCGACCTATCCGCGGCCAATTCCCTGGCCACGAAAGAAGAGAAAGGAGCCTACGTACACGCGGCCTTGCGGCAAAACGCCTCCCGCCACGCCCCCCTACTCGCTTCGCTGCGCGACGCGGGTTTTGCCTACGAGCACTACTGGATCGCGAACGCGGTGTACGTACCGGCGGCCGACGCGGCGGCGGTAGCCTCGATGGCGAGGAGCGTCGGGGTAACACGCGTCGTACAGGTTCCCCGCGCGGAGTTGGAAGTGCGCGTACCGAGCACTTCCCCCCTGCAGCGGCGCGAACCCGGTCCGGAGTGGGGACTCGTGTACCTGGACGTACCGAGCGTTTGGGCGCAGGGCGTCCGGGGTGCGGGCGTGACCATCGCGGGCCAGGATACGGGTTACGACTGGACCCATCCGGCCCTACGCTCGAAGTACCGGGGCGTGCGCGATGCGCCGGCGGGTACGCCGGACAGTTTGATCGTGCACGATTACAATTGGCACGACGCGATTCGCGCGCAAACCCCGAACAACACGGACTCGAATAACCGGTGTGGTTACGACTCGGACCGGCCCTGCGACGACGGATCGCACGGGACCCACACGATGGGCACGATGGTGGGCTCCGACGCGGAAAACGAGACGGGCGTCGCCCCCGAAGCCAACTGGATCGGCTGTAGGAACATGGACCGCGGCGACGGCACGGCGGCGAGCTACCTGGAGTGTTTCCAGTGGTTTCTCGCGCCCACGGATTTGAACGGCGAGGATCCGCGTCCCGAGCTAGCCCCCGACGTGATCGCCAACTCCTGGAGCTGCCCCCTGAGCGAGGGTTGCGATTCGACGACGTACGCGGGCTACGACCAGGCGGTGGCCGCGCTGCGCGCGGCGGGGGTAGTCGTGGTGGTTTCGGCGGGCAACAGCGGTCCGGACTGCAACACGGTCAGTCGGATCCCGGCCGGGGTCGCCGGTGCGATCTCGGTCGGCGCACACCGGATGGACGGCGAGCTCGCCAATTTTAGCAGTCGGGGAAGCCTGGGCGACTCGGTAGGGATACGGCCCAGCGTGGCCGCCCCCGGGGTGGCGGTCCGGTCCACGGTTCCGGACTCCGGTTACGCCAGCTTCAGCGGTACGAGCATGGCCGGTCCGCACGTCGCCGGCGTGGTCGCCCTGATGATAAGCGCCAACCCGGCGCTGGCCGGGCAGGTGGATACCATCGAGGCCATGCTGCTGAGGACCGCGGATGCGGCTGCTGCCCCGGCCGCGGATGCGGCCTGCTCGGCGGCCGATGTGGTGAGTCCGAACGCGAGTTTCGGCTACGGCCGGGTGAACGCCGCGGCGGCCGTCGGGGCGGCGCAGGCTTACGCGGGCTCGAGTACCCCGACGCGGGAAGCGCTCGATTTGAGGATTACCGTTGGCCCGAACCCGGTGGGTCGTGGCTTCGACCTGGTCCTGCCGGAAGATCGGGTGGGGGCCAGCTTATTCGTGACGGATGGGATCGGGCGGGTGGTCGAGCGCGATTTGCCGCTGGTCGGTCGGCGCACCACGGTGTATACCGGTGATTGGGTGCCTGGGGTGTACTACTACCGGGTGGTTGGCGCCGGTGGCGCGGTGCTTGGGGCGGGGAGTTTGGTGAAGTAGCTGGGAAGTAGTAGCGAGTCCTCAAAGTTGAAGCAGAGAATAAACTAGTCACGCTTACGGAGCTAGGAGCAGACTGCAACAGCTATGACGAAAACATACTTCAGTTGGAGCACCGGCAAAGACGCTGCCCTAGCCTACTACCACCTCCGAAGCGACAACAGGTATCACGTCGATAGACTGGTGACGTCGGTGAACGCCCACTACGACCGCGTTTCCATGCACGGATTGAGCAGAGAGCTGCTGCTAAAACAAACGCAAGCGATTGGACTTCCGGTCACGACGATTGAGCTCCCGGAAGAACCTACGATGGAGGTTTACGATGCCGAGCTGGAGCGCGTTGCGGGGCAGTTGCAGGCGGAGGGGTACGGCTGTTGCGGGTTCGGGGATATCTTCTTGGAGGATCTTAGAGCTTACCGGAAGAAGCAGCTGGCTCCGTTCGATATCGAATGTCGCTTCCCGCTTTGGCAAAGGGATACGCGGGAGTTGATGGAGGAGTTTTTAGGCCTCGGGTTCAAGGCGATCGTCGTGTGCGTGAACGCGGATGTACTGGGGGAATCCTTCGTCGGAAGAGAGATCGACGGGGATTTCGTCAAGGACTTGCCGGCGGGTGTCGACCCCTGCGGGGAGAACGGGGAGTTTCACACCTTCTGTTACGATGGGCCGATTTTTACGAATCCCGTGAGCTTTGTTGTGGGCGAGAAGGTGTACCGGGAGTACGGGCGGCCGAAGGAGGAGGGGAAGCCGCGGGGGGAGCGCCCGATGGGGTTTTGGTTTTGTGATTTAAAGTAGAGCTACGTGGGCACTACGTAGCCAACCACAGCTTAGCTTAGCCAAGACAGATTTTGTATTCGTACGATACAAACGCGTATATTCACAAAGTAATTTGTTTCGCCTGACTCCTGGCCGCCTCTATATCAAACTCGCCGACGATTCCGATCAGCAGTACATTAGTTCTCAGTCGCTCGACACCAGTGATCTTCAGAAGGTACTCTCCGCGCTGGAGGATGTACTGTATCCGAACGGTCGTAAAGTCGGTCAGTATCCTATTGCGCTAACGAGCATCGCGCCGGGGAGTATCAGAGTCTATTTGAATTTACATATTCAACAATGTGTGGCGTAGGGATCCGAGCAACACCCGCGCCTCAACGACTTGCGTGAGGCGGTCGTAGCTCGTGCACAACCGCCGGGACCACGTCAGCCACAAGAAGGTCCGCTCGATGACCCACTTCTCCGGGAGCGGGACGAAGGCTTTGCCCTTCCCTTCGGCATCCAGGCGGTTCACCTCCGTGTAGTCGGAGCGCTTGACGATCTCCACGTTGAACCCCCGCGCCGCCGGACCCCGCTCGGGGTCCCCGTAGGCGGCTTCCGCGTACGCCATACGGACCCCGCCGCGCGGACCGCATTGAACAGCTTATGCATCGCCCGCGAATCGTGGACATCGCCCGCGGTCACCACGCACGCCGGGACGTTACCCCGGGTGTCGGTCGCGATGTAGTACTTGACCTCATTGACCTTCTTGTGGCCGTCGAACCCACGCTCGTCACGACGGCCCCACACCCGCGACTTGACCGACTGCGCGTCGAGCACGTACGCTTCGGCCCACCCAGCGGTAGTAGTAGTAGTAGTAGTAGTAGTCCGTGCCCGCGGGCGCTTCCCGCCCGCGGGCACGGACTACTGACACCCAGTGCGCAGCTGGAAGAAGGATCGCCTCCGCGATCGCGCGTAGGGGGTGTTTGAGTTTGCGGGGGCCGACAAGCCGCACGGGCGTCGGCTCCAGTACCTTCCACCGGCTATCGGTGAGATAAAGTACGGGAGTTAGGTAGTCGCATACCTCCCGCTGTATGCCTCCCGATAGTTCTTATTCGATCGTTTATGCCGAACGGATGGAAGAATCCATCAATTCAAATAGGCTCTTAAAGGGCATACTTACCCAATCTTCAATTTTACCGCTATCACTCAAAAGAAAACTTAACCCCATTAAAAAACCCATAAACCACCGACTCCAACCCCACCGGAGGCCGCGCATCGTACTGCAAGCTAAAAGTCGTCGTCAAGGCCAAGTTTTCGCGTAAGCGGACCTCCAAGGACCAATCGCTCGATACCCGCAAATCCTTGAAATCGCCCAGCCGGGGCTGGACGTAGGTGGTCGTGGCCACGCTGATCCAATCCGCCGAGTTGGGGGTGTACGAGAGGGCGAGGTAGGTGGACAAGCGCCAGTCGCGCCGCACGGGGATACTGTCGGTCACCTCCGCCTCGCGCTCGCGCATGAGCAGCACCCCGGTAAAGGCAGTGATCGGGTCGGATTCCACGATGCGCGCGCGCCCGCCGGCCCCGATCAACCAGCGACTCGCGATGCCGTTGACGCGGTTTTGCTGCAGCTGCGTAAACGCCTCCGAACTCCAGCGCTCCGTAAATAGGTGCGTGAAACGGAAGTGTCCGAAGGCGAAATTGACCAGGTCGGGTGAGTCGCTGGTTTTGACCAAGCCCGTTTGCGTGAGCAGGAGGTACACGCTCGAGTCCCGCCGGTACTGCGCGTGCGCGTCGGCCCCGAGCGTGAACACCGAACGCTGGTTGCGCTGCAAATTGGCGTTCGCCGCCACCGAGCCCAACCAGCCGGGCTTACCCTCCTCCAAGCGCTGGCGCTCGATGTTGACGACCTGCGCTGAGGCACCGAGCCCAGCGAACGCCACCAGGCAAAGGCCGAGAAGACAAGACTGCAAATGACGTGGCATGCGCGCGAAACTGAAATCGGCGCACAAACCTAATTTTGCAACCCACATCATGCTCCACAACCGCACGAATACCGACGAACTGCGAGCCCGCGTGGCGCAGAGCGAAGAGCGCCGCACCACCCTGAGCTTTTACCGGTACCTCCGCATCCTCGATCCCGACGCTTTCCGCGACTCACTTTACCGGGCTTTCGCGGAACTCGGCGTGCTCGGCCGCATCTACGTCGCCCGCGAGGGCATCAACGCCCAGGCGAGTGTGCCCACCGAGCGACTGCCCGAGCTCCAGACCTGGCTCGAGGCGTACCCCGGACTCAGCAACCTCCGCCTCAACCTCGCCGTCGAGGACGACGATAAGAGTTTCTTCAAGCTCATCGTGCGCGTCCGCCCCAAGATCGTGGCCGACGGACTCGACGACGCCAGCTTCGACCCCGCCGCCGGGGGCCGGCACCTCGACGCGACGCGCTTCAACGCCCTCGCCGAACAGTCCGGGGCCGTGGTCGTCGACATGCGCAACCACTACGAGAGCGAGGTCGGCTACTTCGAGGGCGCCATCCGCCCGCCGGTCGACACGTTTCGCGAAAGCCTCCCCGTGGTCGAGGAGATGCTCCGCGGCCGCGAGGACGCCCCCGTGCTGATGTACTGCACCGGCGGCATCCGCTGCGAGAAGGCGAGCGCCTGGCTGCGGCACCGGGGCTTCAACGACGTCTACCAACTCGACGGCGGCATCATCAACTACACCCGCCAAGTGGAGGCCGAGGGACTGCCCAACCGTTTCCGGGGCAAAAACTTCGTGTTCGACGAGCGCCTCGGCGAGCAGATCTCCGGCGAGGTCATCAGCCAGTGCCACCAGTGCGGCCGGCCCGCCGATCGCCACGTCAACTGCGCGAACGACCACTGCCACCTGCTCCTGATCCAGTGCGAGGCTTGCGCCAAAACCTACCGAGACGCCTGCTCGTACACCTGCGCGGAGGTGGCGCAGCTCAGCCCGGCAGCGCGGCGCGAGCGGGCGGCACAGCAAACCTTCAACGGCCAACGGTACCCGAACGCGCACTACCGCGCGGACTACGGGCCTTTGGCACTTGACTAGCCCCGAGGTCTAAAGCTCCTTGATCCGAATCCGCCGGAAACTCACGGGGTTGCCGTGGTCCTGGAGCGCAATGCTGCCGCCGGTGGTTTTCCCGAAGTCCTCCATATCTCTAAACTTGGAGTCGTCGATCATCTTCTCCCACGTGTCGCCGGTGTTGGTGTACTCGACCATCTTCTCCCCGTTGAGCCAGTGCTCCACCTGGCCATCGGTAACGACGAGGCGGATCGAGTTCCACTCCCCGGCGGGCTTCACGACCGTCGAATCGCCGGCGATCATGTCGTAGAGATCGCCCGCTTTGTGGGTGTAAATCTTTGCGTCCGGGTGGCAGGTGTTGTCGAGGATTTGCATCTCCGGACCGGTCAGCCAGGGAGTCCGGTACGCGTCGTCCTCGGTCACGTTGTAAATGATGCCCGAGTTGCCGCAGGGGGAGATCTTCCAGTCGAGGTTGAGCTCGTAATCGTCGTACTCCTCGTCGGTCACGAGGTCGCCGCCGGGGCCACCCTCCACGAAGTTGAGCGTACTGTCCGCCCCGACCGTCCAGGAGGCATTCACCTCGTCGGTGCCGTATACGTGCCAGCCGTCGAGGTCGGTGCCGTCGAAGAGCGTCGTCCAGTCGCCGTCGGCCGCGGAAGCTTCGTCGACGCGCTCCTGCATTCCCGTCTGACCGTCTGCGTTTGCTTCGGCCGTAGTCTCCTCCGACGAGCCACCGCCGCAGGCGTACCCGAGGATGGCGAAGGCCGGGAGGATCAGATAATCGTACCGCATATGATTCGTGTTTCTGAAGGGACAAGTAAGCGAATAATTTTAGCTCCGCTCGGGTTGTCTTTCCTCCGGTAGGTTGGCCAGATGTTGAGAGTTCGCCATACGTAGTCTGCTTTATTTCTCTGCGTTACGGTAGTCGCAAACTGTTTTAGCGTAAGCGGACGTGCGGTTGCGTAGCTGCCGTTACGCCCGGAGCGCGTCTCCGTAGACAAGCGCCGCTACCTTTCGCCCATGTCCGGCACGCCCGTCCCCATCGTCAACCGCTCCCGCCACCCGCTGCCCGCCTACGAGACGGCCGGCAGCGCGGGCGTCGACCTCCGCGCGAACCTCGCCGCGCCGATCACCCTCGCGCCCCTCGAGCGCCGGCTCATTCCCACGGGACTCTTCGTCGAGCTCCCCCCCGGCTTCGAGGGGCAGGTACGCCCCCGCTCCGGGCTTTCGCTAAAACGCGGCCTGACCTGCGTGAACGCCGTCGGGACGATCGACTCCGACTACCGCGGCGAGCTGCGAGTACCGCTGATCAACTTGTCTAAGGAGGACCAGACGATCGAGGACGGCGAGCGGATCGCGCAGTTGGTACTCGCTCGGCACGGGCGGATCGAGTGGAAGGCGGTGGAGCGGCTCGGCGATAGCGACCGGGGGGCGGGGGGCTTCGGGAGTACGGGCTCCTGACTTTTAGAAGCGGTCATACCTTCCACCGGTGTTTATTCCAAGGACCCTTCCCCTCTACCCCCTTCCCCTCTACCTAAGTCTGATCCTCGGCCTCGCCACTCCGCCGGCCCGCGCCCAGGACACCCCGCCCCCCCTCCCGAGCGTCGAAATGCTCGAAGCCCTCCTGCAGGGCTACGACGTCCCCGGTGCCTCGGTCGCGTACCTGGGCGGTTGCGAGACCGGAGCTACCCAGATTGCGGGCTCGGCCTCGCTCGATCCCGCCGTACCCGTGACCGACAGTACCGTCTTCGAGGCGGCCTCGCTGTCCAAGCCGGTCTTCGCCTACCTCGTGATGTCCCTGGTGGACGAGGGCGTCGTCGACCTCGATGAAGCCCTCGCCAAAACGTTCGACTACGAGCGCGTCCCGGACAAAGCGGCCTACGCCAAGCTCACCCCCCGGATGATACTCACCCACCGCACGGGTATGCCCAATTGGGTGGGGGGCGAAGTCGACTTCGCCGCACGGACCACGCCGATTCCCTTCGACAGCGTGCCCGGCACCGCGTACACCTACTCCGGGGAGGCATTCCAGCTGCTGCAGGCGTATGTCGAAGCGAAAACCGACCAGACCCTGGAGCAACTCTTCCGGGAACGACTCGGGGAGGTGATGCCGCTATCGACGTTCACCGATCCTCCTGTACCCGGCACCGTACCTACGCGTGGCTACCAACGCGCCAGCGAACCGGCGGACAATCGACCGCTCGGATACCTCACCACCGGCGGCATGTCGGCCAGCTCGCTCATCACGACGGCTACCGACTACGCCAACTTCCTCAACCACCTCTGCAAACGGGAAGGACTCCGCCCCGAAACCTACGCCGAGATGTTCCGCCCGCAGTCCCCTATCCCGCGCGAGCTAAGCCCGTTTCCCGCGAGCTACGGGCTCGGTTGGGTAATCGCCGACATCGACGGAGAAACCTTCGCGACCCACTCCGGGAACAACGACGAGTACCGCGCCTTCGCGGGCTTCATGCTCGACGGTGGCGAGGGGCTCGTCGCCTTCACGAACGGCGCCCGCGGCGAAGACTTTCTCAATGTCTTGATCACCCCCCCGGCCCCGCCGCCCGCCGGACTCAGTGCACCGGAGACGGTGTTCGAACAGTTTTGGAGGCTGTTCGACGAAGAGTACGCGCTGTTCGACGTCAAGGGCGTCGACTGGGACGCCCTGTACGCGGTGTACCGGCCGCAGGTAACGCCCGCCACCACCGACGCCGAACTCTGGACCGTCCTCAGTGGGATGGCCGGGCTCCTGAATGACCTCCACGTTAAAATCGAAGATCCGGAGACGGGTGATTCCTTTCGTTCGGGCGGCCGCAGCATCGGCGTCGGTCCATTCGACGACGGGCGCTTCTCGGCTCGCCTCGTCGATACGGCCTACGTGCTGGCGGGGCTCACGGACGTGGCCGACGAAACGATTCACTTCGGGTGGCTACCGGACAGTTTGGGCTACCTCCGCATCTCGCGTTTCGGCGACCCCGCGGCCGCCGCAGCCGGTATGGACACGGCCCTCGCTCAGCTGCATACCGCCCGGGGACTCGTGCTGGACTTACGTCAAAACGGCGGGGGCCTCGACCTCACCGGCCGCACCATCGGCGACCGGCTCACCGGCGACGAGGTCTCGTACATGACGGTGGTCCTGCGCAAATTCGGAAGCCCGTCACTCGACTTCGGCGTACCCGTTACCTGGCGGCTCCGCCCCGCGGGACCGCGGCAGTATACCGGTCCGATCGCCGCGCTCACCGACAGTCGGAGCATCAGCGCCACGGAGAACTTCGCCCTCGCCTTGCGCGCCCTGCCGCACGCTACGCTCGTCGGCGAGACCACCGCCGGTGCCATGGCCGACGCCGCCCCCCGACCGCTCGCGAACGGCTGGCAGGTCTCCGTACCGATCAACGTGATGCGCGACACGAGCGGAGTCAGCTACGAGGGCGTCGGCATCGCGCCCGATCTCTACCTGGCGAACGACGCCGAGGACGTGGCCGCGGGCAAGGACCGGATACTGGAATTTGCTCAGGACCTGTTGCGGACTCGATCGTCAGAACCACAGGACTAATCCGACGTAGCCGGTGCGGGCGGCTCGCCCTCAAACCGCCCGCACCACCTTCTCCACTACCTTTTTAGAGCTCCCCACGAACAGCTGATCCCCCACCCTGACCACCGGCCGACTTAGAAAAGTATAATGGTCGAGCAACAGGTGCCGGTAGTCCGCCTCGCTGAGCGTCTGCTCGTGCAGCCCGAGCTGGCGGTACAGCATCGCCCGCCGCGAGAAAAGCTTCCCGTAACCCCCCGCGAGGCCGGCGAGCTCGTCCACTTCCTCGCCGGTGAGCGGCTCGGTTTTGATGTCGCGCACCTCCCACTCCCCGAGTGGCTTGAGGGTCGTAAAAATGCGCTCGCAGGTGGAGCATCCGGGCAGGAGGTAAATCGTGTTGGCCATGGCGGCGTGGGGCGAGTTTTAGCGAAAGCGCAAGGAAGAGAAACCTCGTCTCACCGGGCAACGTTGCGCCCGTGTGGGCCGCGATTACCTTCGGCCGACACGCACTCCGTTAGACTACCCCTATGAATCTGATCATCCCGATGGCCGGCCGCGGCTCTCGCCTCCGCCCGCACACCCTCACCGTCCCCAAACCCCTCGTGCCCGTTGCCGGAAAACCGATCGTGCAGCGCCTCGCCGAGGACCTCGTCAACTCCCTCAGCGAGCCCGTCGAAAAGATCGCCTTCGTGATCGGTGACTTCGGCGACAAGGTAGAACAGCAACTCCTCGACGTCGCCCGCGGGCTCGGCGCGCAGGGCGCGGTCTACACGCAGGACAAGCCGCTCGGCACCGCCCACGCCATCCTCTGCGCCGCCGACGCGCTCGAGGGCCCCACGATGATCGCCTTCGCGGATACCCTCTTCAAGGCCGATTTCGCCTTCGACACCAAAGCCGACGACGGCCTGATCTGGGCGCAGCGCGTCGACGATCCGAGCGCCTACGGCGTACTCGAGCTCGACGACGAGGGCTACATCACCAACTTCGTGGAGAAGCCGACCGAGTTCGTCTCCGACCTCGCCATCGTGGGGATTTACTACGTGCGCGACGGGGCAGCCCTCAAGCGCGAGATGCAGTACCTCGTCGACAACGACATCAAGGACAAGGGCGAGTACCAGCTCACCAACGCCCTCGAGGCCCTCAAGCAAAAGGGCGTGAAGTTTAAACCCGGCGAGGTGGAGGAGTGGCTCGACTGCGGCAACAAGGAAGCCTTCGTGCACACCAACCAGCGCGTGCTCGAGCTCAAGGCCGACGGCGAGCAGCTCCGCGACGATACCGCGCACGTGGAAAGCAGCGTTATCATCGAGCCCTGCTACCTCGGACCGGGCGCGCGTATCGTAAATTCCGTGGTCGGTCCGCACGTGAGCGTCGGCTCTGGCACGGTCGTCGAAGGGAGTGTAGTGCGCAACACCGTTATCCAAAACGAAACGCGCGTCACGCGTGCCATCCTCGTCGACTCGATGGTGGGCAACCTCTCCGAGATCACGGGCGACGCCTCCGACCTCTCGGTGGGCGACTACACCACGATGAGTTTATGATCGCAGGCCTCCGTTTCCTTCTCGCTGCTAGCCTGGCCGGAGTCGCGTGCTTGCCCGCGGGCGCCCTGCGGGCGCAGGACGGCGACCCGCTGCAGGTCCCGGAAGCCGAGGTCGAAACGGAGGCCAAGCTCATCGAGGCCTACGGCCTCAGCAGCACCGGGGAGCCGGAGGCCGCCATCGAGATTTACGAGGAACTGCTCGCCGCCGACGGGGCCAACGCGGCGGCGGCCTTCTCGGCGGCCAAGCTGCTGCTCGAAGACGACCCCCGTCGCGCGCTCAAGCTGATGCAGCAGGCGCACCGCGGGGAGCCGGACAACACCTACATCAGCGAGGCGCTGGCCGTCAACTTCGAGGAGTCCGGCCGTTTCGGGCAGGCGGCCCGACTCTACACCGAGCTGTTCGAGCAGCATCCCAAACGGGAGGATTTCCTGATTGCGAGCGCACGGGCGCACGCCCAAAACGGGGAGCCGCAAACCGGCCGCCGCCTGCTCGAAGAGCACGTGAAGGATGGCGGTCGCTACAGTCCGGAGCTCGGGCAGGAGCTCTTTACCCTGGCCGTGAGCATGAACGACCCGAAGGCCGCCGTGCGCGCCCTCGAGGAGTTGATGCAGGCCTTCCCGCGCAACCCGCAGTACTACCAGGAGCTGGCGATGTTCTACCGCCGCACCGGCGACGAGGACGCCGCCCGCGCGGTGTGGGAGCGGATGGCCGAAACCTTCCCCGAGGACGGCCGCGCCGCCCTCGGGCTCGCCGGCCAGAGCAAGCTCACCGACGAGGAGGAGGATTTCATCGGTCAGCTCGCGGAGCCTTTCGCCAACCGCGACCTCGACATCGACGCAAAAGTGCAACAGCTCTTCCCCATCGTACAGGACGTCGTCTCGCGCGGCGACACCGTCCTCGGCAACCGCGTGCTGCCGCTCGCCGAGCTCCTCACCGAGGTGCACCCCGAGGAGCCGAAGGCCTTCGCCATCCACGGCGACCTCCTGCTCGGCGCCGGCCAACCCGCCCGCGCGGTGGAGGCCTACCGCCAGACCCTCGAGCTCGACCCCGCGATCTACCTCGTCTGGGATCAGCTCCTCACCGCGCTCTACGAGGCCAACCTCACCGAGGCGTTGCTCGACGAATCGGAGAACGCCCTCCTCCTCTTCCCCAACCAGGCGCGCCTCTACTACTACAACGGGCGCGCGCTCGACCTGCTCGGCGATTACGCCCCCGCGGAGAACACCCTCCGGCAGGGCATCGTGCTCTCGCTCAGCGACCAAGTGCTCCTCTACGATTTCCACGAGGCCCTCGCCCAACTCTACCTCCACCAGGAGCGCTACGCCGAGGCCCTCGCCGAGGCAACCGAGGCGCTCTCGATTCGCCCGAAGCACGGACCGGCCCTCTCGCTACGCGGCGAAATCCTCCTGCGTACCGGCGAAGACAAAGCCGCCGCCCTCGTGGCCGTGGCCCAGGGCGCCTCCGAATCCCCGCAAGATCCGTACGTACTCACCGTGGAGGCGCTCTCGCAGCTCCTCTCCGCCGACGTCGCGATGGCCGAGACCACCATCAACCGCGCCGAGGCGTTCGGGGCGGCCAACCTCGGACTCGCCCGGGAGGTCCGCGGCGACGTAGCCTTCCTCCAGGGTCGCGTCGAAGACGCCCTCGCCGACTGGCAGGAGGCGGCCAACCTCGGCGGCGGCTCGTCGAAGCTCGCGGAGAAGCTCTCCACCCGTCTGTACGTTAAATGAATCCATGCGCCCCCCACACCGCTCGCTAGCCCCGCTGCTGGCCCTCTGCCTACTCGGATCCGTTATCGCCGCCTGCAACCGCCGCTCGGGGGCCAGCGGCGGGGAGCGGCTTCCGCCAAAACGCTCCGCGGTCGAGTTGGGCAAAAGCCTCACGGCGGCCACGTACACGTCGCGGGGCGAGGAGCTGCGCGGCGACATCACCGTCTCCGGCGGCGACTTCAACCGCGTCAAGCTCAACGGAATCTTGCGCGTGCGGCCCGATACGGCCCTGTGGTTTACGCTCCGCAAGTTCGGGATCGAGGGCGCGCGCGGGATCCTCACCGCCGACAGCGCCATCGTGCTCAACCGACTCAACCGCGAAGTGCTCCGCGCCTCGGCCGCCGACCTCCCGCCGGAAGCGCGCCTGCTCCCCGTAGAACCCAACCTCGCCAACCTCATCGCCGCCCTCTACGGTCACCCCGTCGGCGAGCTCACCGGCGGCAAGGTCGAGCGCGAGCCCGGGGGCTACCGGGTCGCCCTCCACGGTGGCCAATCGACGTTCTCCGTTTCGGCCGACGGTAACCACCTCGACCGCTGGACGTACAACGACGGTAAACGCTACGGTCGGGCCGACTACAGCGATTTCCGCAAGGTGGGCGAAACCGGCCAGGAGCTCCCGTACCGCCGGAACCTCGCCTTCAGTCAGGAGCCCGGCGACACCACCCGCCTCTTCTTCGAGCTCGAATCCGTCACCGAGCAAGCGGAGTTGCGCTTCCCGATCTCCGTGCCGCCCGATTATGCCCCCATGTCTTTCTAAACTCCTCTTCTCCCTCGCCCTGCTGGGCGGCGCGACCATCGTGGCGGCGCAAGGGCGGGCGGAGTTGGAAGCCCGGCGAACCCAGCTCGAGTGGCGCATCGAGATGACGAGCGAGTTACTCGAACACTCGAGTCGCGACCGCGCCGCGGCCTTCGACCGGCTCGTAGGACTGCAATCGCAAATCCGACAGCGCGAAGCCCTCATCGATATCCTCGGCCTGGAGATCGTCCACGCCGACTCGAGCGTCGGCCGCACCCTCGACGTGCTCGCCAGCATGGAGTGCGACGTCGAGTTGCTCACCGAAGAGTACGGGCGCATGGCCCGCGCCGCGCTCCGGCGACGCCTCACCCACGGGCAACTCACTTTCTTGGCCTCCGCCGGCAGCCTGAGCGAGGCATTTCAGCGACTCCAGTACCTGCGGCAGTACGACGAAAACCGCCAGCGTCAGCTCGAGCTCATACGCACCACCCAGGAGGTACTCGCGCGAAAACTCGAGGGCCTCGCCGCGGTCCGCGCCGCCAAAGACTCCCTCCTGACCCGAGCCGAACGCCAGCGGTACGTGCTCGCGCGGGAGCTGCGATACAAAGACGCACTGCTCTCGGAACTCGAACAGGACGAAGTCCGCCTCCGCCGGGAGCTCAGTCGCGCCAAACGCGACCGCCGCCGACTCGACGGCGCGATCGGCGCGATCATCCGGGAGGCGAACGTGAGCATCCGCCCCCTCGCCGACGTACCCACCACCGACGAAGTCGACGGAATCGCGCCGACCTCCGCCACCGACTTTCGTCAAAACAAAGGGCTGCTCCCCTGGCCCGTGGAAAAGGGCTACATCAGTAAAACCTACGGGCGCCAACCCCACCCCACCCTCCGGAAGATCGAGGTGAGCAACAACGGCGTCGACATCCGCACCGAACCGGAGGCGGATGCCCTGGCGGTATTCGGCGGCGTGGTGGTCGGCGTGCAGGCCGTGCCGGGCTACAACGATATGGTTATCGTGCAGCACGACCGTCACTACTCGGTGTACTCGAACCTCGCCGAAGTACTGGTGAAACCCGGCGCCCGGGTAGCCCCCTACGACGTACTCGGCCGCGTACACACCGACGAGCAGACCGGCACCAGCGAGCTACACTTCGAGATCTGGGAAGACCGCACCACCGAAGATCCGGCGGGCTGGCTGCGCTAATCTCCGTCCGTCGGCCCATCTTAGGGGTTTACTTCCCCAACCCCCGACTTTTAGCTCTGCCTATGTCAACCGACTGGAACGTATCCCAAAACCAAAATTCAGGTCTGCAAACCGGGGTCGAGCAGGCCGTACTCGTGGGCGTCGTGGTGGGGCAGCAGAAGCGGGAGGAGGTGGAGGAGCACCTCGACGAGCTCGAGTTTCTCGCCCTGACCGCCGGCGCCGAGACCCAGGAGCGCTTCACCCAGAAGCTCCCGCAGCCCGACGCGCGCACTTTCATCGGCAAGGGCAAGCTCGAGGAACTGGCCGCCTACCTCGAAAAGCACGAGGACGTAACCCTCGCGATCTTCGACGACGACCTCTCCGGCAAACAGACCGGTATCCTCGAGCGTGAGCTGAAGGTGAAAATCGTGGATCGCACCTCGCTGATCCTCGACATTTTCGCCCGCCGCGCCCAAACCGCCCAGGCGCGTACCCAAGTCGAGCTCGCTCAGATGCAGTACCTCCTGCCCCGCCTGCGTGGACTCTGGACGCACCTGGAGCGCCAGCGCGGCGGTATCGGGATGCGCGGACCGGGCGAGAAAGAGATCGAGACCGACCGCCGGATCGTGCGGGACATCATCGGCAAGCTTAAAGGCAAGCTCGAGAAGATCGACCAGCAAAACGAGACGCGCCGGAAGAACCGCGGCGACGTGATCCGCGTGGCGTTGGTCGGCTACACGAACGTGGGCAAGAGCACGCTCATGAACGTACTTTCGAAGGCCGAGGTCTTCGCGGAGAACAAGCTCTTCGCTACCCTCGACACTACGGTGCGCAAGGTCGTAGTCGACTCGACGCCGTTCCTGCTCAGCGATACGGTCGGGTTCATCCGCAAGCTCCCCACGCACCTCGTCGAATCCTTCAAGAGTACGCTCGACGAGTTGCGCGAGAGCGATTTGCTCATCCATGTCGTCGACCTGGCCCATCCACAGCACGAGGAGCACATCGCCAACGTGAATGAGATCCTCGAAGAACTCGGCGTCACCGACCAGCCTACCCTAATGGTGTTCAACAAGGTGGACCTCTTCCGCGCTCGCCACTTCGACGACCTCCTGGACAAGGCCACCCGCTTCGAGATCGAGGCCGATCTACAGCGCCGCATGGAGGCGACCTACGACGTGCCGAACGTACTGGTTAGCGCACACACGGGCGAGGGGCTCGACGGACTCAAGGCGGCTATCGTCCGGGAGGTGCGCGCGCTGTGGACCGCGCGCTTCCCCCACCGCACGCCGATGTGGGCGGGGCGAGAGGTGTTTTAGCGTAAGCGGGATCGTATCTTCCGGAACATGACCCACAACCCCCGACCTATGTCCACCCGTCCGTTCGCCTACCTGTTGGGCGCCCTGCTCGCTTGCGCTAATGCTCCCGGCGGCCTCCTGCGCGCGCAGGTACCCGACTCGGCAATCGCCAACCCGCTGGCCGCGATCTACCCGGTCGACGCCCCTCGGTTGACCACCCTCTGGCAACGCGCCGCCGACGTGAGCGCGCGCCTACGCTCGGTGGAGGCGTGCGAGTTTTCGCCGGACGGGCGCCTCGCGGTGGCCGGGGGGAAGTTCGGGTACCGGGTGCAGGTGTGGCGGGTGGCGGACGGGACCCTGGCGTGGGAGCGGGCCCACGACTCGGAGATCGAGTGCGTTACCTTCTCGCCGGACGGTACCCAGGTGGCCAGCGCGGGCGAAGACTACATGGTGCGCGTGTGGGACGCCGCGAGCGGGGACTCCGTGCGGCGCTGGGAGCTCGGCGCGAGCATCGACGGGATCGCGTGGGGCCCGGACGGGCGCTGGCTCGTGGCCGGGACCGAGGCCGGGGAGGCCGTCTTCTTCGACGCGCGCGCCGGGGAGCGCGTGGGCGCGGTGGACTGCGGGTCGACGATCAACTCGCTCGACTTCTCCCGCGACGGCCGCCGCCTCCTGGTCGGAGGCAACATCCAGACCCCGGCCGACGGACCGGGCGGCACGGTGTACACGGGCTTCGCGAAGGTAATCGACGTGGATTCGCGAACCGTGGTGCGCGAGCTGGGCGAGGTACCCGGCAGCGTCAAGTCGGTACGCTACTCCCCCGACGAGCGCTACTTCGCCACCGCGGGCTTCGACCGCGCGGCGCGCCTCTACGAAACCGAGTCCGGCGAGCTCGTTCACACCTTCACCGACAGCCTCAAGCTCGAGGCCGTCGCCTTCACCCCGGACGGGCAGTACCTCGTAGCCGGCGGCCACGGCCGCTACCTCCTGTGGTACCGACTGCGCGACCGTACCCTGGTGCTCCGACAGCCGACCCCGCGGGTGGAGTACGTCGACTTCTCCCGCGACGGGCGCCTGATGCTGACCGGTCACGAGGATTCGGGGGTGCTCGGTTGCTACCTGCTGGAGAGCGACGTACAGGCGCGTGGTACCTACCAGCAGGTAGCGGACGAGCAGCTGTCGAATCGCGATCTGCGAGGAGAGTAACCCGAGTCGGTAGCGGGGTCGGGGCCGTCGGCAGACTAAGTCACGAGCGTCCCCACGGCTTCACCCTCGATGATCCGGCGGAGGTTCTCCGGGAAGTTGATGTCGAAAACGATGATCGGTAGGTCGTTCTCCCGGCAAAGGGTAAATGCGGTCATGTCCATTACACTCAGGTCGAGCTTGATGACTTGGTCGAAGGACAGTGTCTCGAACCGGGTGGCCGTCGCGTCGAGCAACGGATCGGCGGAGTAGATCCCGTCTACGCGAGTACCCTTCAAAATGACGTCCGCGTCGAGCTCGATCGCGCGCAGTGCGGCGGCGGAATCGGTCGTAAAAAACGGGCTCCCGAGTCCGGCCGAGAAGATCACGACCCGTCCTTTCTCCAAGTGGCGTACGGCCCGGCGGCGGATGTACGGCTCGGCGATGGCGTCCATCTTGATCGCCGAGATGAGCCTCGTATTTACGCCGGCCGCTTCCAGCCCGCTCTGCAGGGCCATCCCGTTGATCACGGTGGCGAGCATACCCATGTAGTCGCCCTGCGTGCGTTCGATGCCCGAGGCCGCGGCCTGCAGGCCGCGAAAGATGTTGCCGCCGCCGATGACGATGGCCACCTCGATACCCGCCCTACAGAGTTCGCTTACCTGCTGGGCGTAGTGGCGTAGCATATCGGCCGAGATGCCGAATTCCTGATCGCCCATCAGACTCTCACCGCTCAGCTTGAGGAGGACGCGTTTGTACTTCGAAGCCATGGCCGCGAAGGTAAACGGGGTCGGCAGGGCCCGCGCGCTAAAGTTCCAGAAATGCGTAAGCCGGCTTCCCACGACAGGGGAAACCGGCTTACGGACTCGTGTACGTATCCCTATCGGGGGGGCGGCGGGTAGCTCGCCCCCTCGTGAGGGGGCGAGCTACCCGCCGACGGCGATGTGCTCGAAGGCCGTTACGGTCAGATCCTTGTCCTGCTCCTTGAGGTAATCGGAGACCGACTGCTTCCCGTTCTTCACGAAGGCCTGACTGAGCAGGGTGTTCTCCTTGTAGAACTTGTTGAGCTTACCCTGCGCGATTTTATCGAGCATGGCCTCGGGCTTGCCCTCGTTACGGGCTACTTCCTTCCCGATCTCGATCTCTTTCTCGACCACCGAGGCGTCGACGCCGTCCTTGTCGACGGCGACCGGCTTCATGGCGGCTACCTGCATGGCTACGTCGCGACCGGAAGCCACGAACTGGTCGCCGGCTTTGGTGAGCGCAACGATGACTCCGGCGCGATTGCCCATGTGGTTGTACGCGACGACGAGCGGCGCTTCGAGGCGGCCGTACTCGTTGACCTCGATCTTCTCGCCGATCACACCGGTACGCTCGGTCGCCTTCTCGGCGATGGTGAGCTTGTCGTCGAACTTGACCTCATTCAGCGCTTCGAGGGTCGACGGAAAAGCCTCGAGCGCCTTTTCGGCCATCTGCTGCGCGACGGCCACGAAGTCCTCGTTCTTGGCCACGAAATCGGTTTCGCTCGTCAGCTTGAGTACGATCCCTTTGTCGTTCGTTTCGTTGACCAACGCGATTACCACCCCTTCGGTAGCATCGCGGTCGGCACGCTTGCTGGCCACTTTCTGGCCGCGCTTGCGCAACTCCTCAACGGCTTTATCGAAATCGCCGTCCGCGGCGGAGAGGGCTTTCTTACAGTCCATCATGCCGGCTCCCGTCATGTCGCGGAGCTTCTTGACGTCGGAGGCGGAAATAGCTACTTGGCTCATTTTCTTTCTTTGGGGATTTAGGGGGGCGTACGCGCGCTTACGCCGTAGCCTCTCCTGTGGCCTTCTCGGGTGCGGAGTCGGCCGCGGGGGTCGTGGACGCGGGGGGGGCCGCTGCGGGTACCGGCGCAGGTTGCGCGGTAGCTGCGGCGGGGGCAGGTTCGGCGGCGGCCGGCGGCGGCGCGACCACCGGTGCGGCGGCGGCCGCGGGCCGGGCGGGTGCGGCTTGGACCTTGGCCTCCTGCGGTGGGGCATCGGCTTGCTGGGCCAACTTCGAGCTTTCTGCGTCGGCGGCTTCCTTCTCGGCTTTCTGCGTCTGGCGCTCCTGGAGACCCTCTTTGATGAACTCGGTCATGTATCGAACTACGATCTCGATGGCCTTGGAGGCATCGTCGTTCGCCGGAATGGCGAAGTCGACGGTGGTCGGATCCGAGTTGGTATCGACCATCGCGAAGGTCCGTAGCCCGAGGCGCTTCGACTCGCTGAGCGCGATGTGCTCGTGCGAGATGTCCACCATGAAGATGGCCGAAGGCACGCGGTTGAGCTCGGAGATACCGCCGAGCACGCGGTTGAGCTTCTCGCGCTCCCGGGTGAGCATGAGGCGCTCCTTTTTGGTGATGCTCGACAGACTCTGGTCGGCGAGCATGCCGTCGATCGACTGCATCTTGCGGATCGAGCGGCGGATGGTTTGCCAGTTGGTGAGCATACCGCCCAGCCACCGGTCGGTGACGTAAGGCATGTTGACCTCGGCGGCGCACTCGGACACGACGTCACGGGCCTGCTTCTTCGTGGCGACGAAGAGGATCTTCTTGCCCGAACGGGCGAGCTGCTTCATCGCACGACCGGCGCGGTCGAGCTCCTCGAGCGTACGGTTGAGGTCGATGATGTGGATGCCCTTGCGCATCGCGAAGATGTACTTCGCCATCTTGGGGTTCCACTTGCGCTTGAGGTGACCGAAGTGAACGCCCGCGTCGAGGAGCTCCTGGTAGGTTGGCTTGGCCATGGTGATCTGCTTAGAGGGAGGTGAGGGGGGCGGCGACTATCGTTTCGAGAACTGGAAGCTCTTACGGGCCTTCGGCTTACCGTACTTCTTACGCTCGACGACGCGCGAGTCGCGCGTGAGGAACTTCTGCGCCCGGAGCGGACTGCGGAAATCTTCGTTCACCTTGACGAGCGCTCGGGAGATGCCCAGGCGGATGGCTTCGGCCTGGCCCTTGAAGCCCCCGCCGCTCACGTTCACGACCACGTCGTAGAGCTCGCCGACCTCCAGCTCCTTGAAGGGGGCGTTCACTTTGTACTCGATGTGCTTCTGCGGGAAGTAGTCGGCCACCTCCTTGCCGTTAATCGTGATCTGTCCCGAGCCTTGGCGCAGGTACACGCGTGCGACGGCGGCTTTGCGTCGTCCGAGGGCGTTAATGGTATCCATAGGGGGGTTACTGAGCTAAGGAGGGGAAGGTGAGGGTCTCGGGCCGCTGAGCCTTGTGCGGGTGCTCGGCGCCCGCGTAGACGTAGAGCTTGCGGTACATCGCGCGACCGAGCTTCGTCTTCGGCAGCATGCCCTTGATGGCGTGTTCGAGGATGCGTTCGGGGTGGGACGCGCGTAGGCGCTCCGGGGTAGTCGCCTTCTGGCCACCGGGGTAGCCCGAGTGGCGGAGGTACACCTTGGTGACTTCCTTGTTGCCCTTGAAGAGCACCTTGTCGGCGTTGACGATAACGACGTTGTCACCGCAGTCGACGTGCGGGGTGTAACTCGGCTTATGCTTGCCCCGCAGGACGTGCGCCACGCGGGAGGAAAGGCGACCGACGGTCTGGCCTTCGGCATCGAGGACGAACCACTTGCGGTCGGCCAGGGCTGAGGCGTTGTTCGCCGAAACGGTGCGGTAGCTGAGGGTATTCAAGAGCCCAGGTTTCGAGGGTGATCAGGCAACGTAGCGAAGCATTCGCCGGCCACCTCGCTCGTAAGCGGTCGCGAAAGTATCCTTTCTTCGCAGCATCACCAAGTGCGCAGAAAAGATTTTAATGTTTTTGCGAAAGCTAATCCCCTGATAAACAGTTGAAATTTCGCACTAGCTTGAGCACTGGCCGGTTACGGGCGCAAAACCTCGCCGCGCCTTTCTTTGTCCCAGCAAGCAGATGATCGTGACGAAGACCTTCCCCAACGACGACACCCGGGCGCCCGAGCGGAAGGCGGACCACATCGCCCTGGCCTTCGAGGCCCAAACGGGGGCAACGGAGCTCGACGAGCGTTTCAGTTACGAACCCATGCTCGCGGCGCACCCGACGGCGGGGAGCCTGCCGGAGACCCCCTTCGGTCGGCACACGCTGGCCAGCCCGATCTGGGTTTCGAGCATGACGGGGGGCACCGAACGCGCCCGCGACATCAACCGAAATCTGGCCCGCGCCTGCGGGGAGTTCGGGATGGGTATGGGGCTCGGGTCGTGTCGGGCGCTGCTCACCGACCGCGCTCGCCTCCCCGATTTCGACGTGCGGCCGTTGCTGGGCCCCGGGTTGCCACTCTACGCCAACCTCGGCATCGCGCAGGTGGAGCAACTGCTCGACCGCGGGCAGGAGGATCGCATCTTGCGGCTCGTCGATCTGCTGCGGGCCGACGGGCTCATCGTGCACGTGAACCCACTGCAGGAGTGGCTGCAACCGGAAGGAGACCAGTTTACCGTACCCCCGATCGATACCCTCGAGCGGTTGCTCGACAGCGTCGACACACCGCTCATCGTGAAGGAGGTCGGTCAGGGCATGGGCCCGGCTTCCCTGGGGCGCCTACTCCGACTCCCCCTCGTGGCCGTAGAGTTTGCGGCCGGGGGGGGCACGAACTTCAGTCGCCTCGAGCTGCTGCGCTCCGACCCCGTCCGGCGACAGGTCTACACGTCGCTCGAACGCATCGGGCACACCGCCGCGCAGATGGTCGACACCGTCAACGAGGTGTCCGCCGGGCTCGGCGGGGCGTTGGCCTGTCGGCAGGTCATCATCTCCGGCGGGGTCAAGGATTTTCTCGACGGGTACCACCTCCGGAGCAAGTGCACCCTGCCGAGCCTCTACGGTCAGGCGTCGCCCTTCCTGCGGCACGCCACCGGGGAGTACGCCACCCTGCAAGCCTACGTGGCCGCGCAGGTACGCGGCCTCGAGCTCGCCCGTGCCTACTTAAAGGTTCGCTGACCGTGGCCAGTGCTTTCGGCGGGGCGCAGCGGCGCTGGGTGGATGGGTTCTCCAAGCTCAGCAAGGAGCAGCGCAGGCGGTGGACCGCCGAGGCTTACGGCCAAAGTCCGGAGGAGCTGCTGCTGCGTTGGCGAAGCCACGATCACGCGGCCCCCCCCGTGCAGGCTACCCTCGACAAATTTGCCGAGAATACGATCGCAAACTTCCCCCTGCCGCTCGGCGTAGCGCCCAATTTCAGCATCGACGGCGAGCTGTACGCCCTCCCGATGGCCGTAGAGGAGAGCAGCGTGGTGGCCGCGGCGTCGGCCGCGGCGAAGTACTGGGGGCGCCGGGGGGGCTTCCGCACCGAGGTGCTCGGGGTGACCAAGGTCGGCCAGCTCTTCTTCGATTGGCACGGCGCCGAAGCCGCCCTGCGCGCTGCCCTCCCCCAACTCACCGAGCAGCTTCACGTCGCCTCGGCGGAGCTTACCGCGAACATGCGGGGCCGCGGCGGGGGCATCCTCGGGGTCGAGCTGTTGCGCCACCCCGGGGCCGGGGGTACGTACGAGCTGCAGGGCGAGTTCGACACCCGCGATTCGATGGGCGCGAACTTCATCAACTCCGTGCTCGAGAGCTGGGGCCAGGCGTTGCCGCAGGCTTTCGCCAAAACAGCGGGCCTCGACACCGCAGCCGCCCCGGAGGTGGTGATGGCGATCCTGAGCAACTACACCCCGGAGTGCCTCGTGCGCGCGGAGGTCGGTTGCGCCATCGACGACCTCGGTCCGGGTGCCGCTGGTCAGTCGTCCGGAGTACTCGCGGAAAAATTCTGCAAGGCCGTGGACCTCGCCTGGGTGTCGCCCCACCGCGCCACCACGCACAACAAGGGAATCTACAACGGTATCGACGCGGTGGTGATCGCTACGGGCAACGACTTCCGCGCCGTGGAAGCCTGCGGGCACGCTTACGCGGCGCGCGACGGGCAGTACCGTTCCCTGAGTCGGTGCTCGCTCGACGGGGACGAATTTCGATTTTGGTTGGAGGTACCGATGTCGCTCGGCACCGTCGGCGGACTAACTACGGCGCACCCGCTCGCCGCGACGAGCCTCGAGCTTCTCCAGCATCCGGACGCGGAACAGCTCATGCGAATCGTGGGCGCTGCGGGCCTGGCGCAAAACTTCGCCGCCGTGCGTTCGCTGGTAACCACCGGAATCCAGGCGGGGCACATGCGGATGCACCTGCAGAATATCCTGATGCAGCTCGGGGCTACCGCCTCGCAAATCGCCGCGGCGACCAGTTACTTCGCGCAACAAACCGTTAGCTACGCGCGGGTACGCGAGTACCTCGATTCGCAAGCGATTACGATCGGTAAAAATGAGTAAAAGAAACATATCGAACGACCGAAAATCGATACGCGCCCGCCGACGGCAACTAGAAGCGGATATAATAACGGCGGTACCGAGCTCCGAGGTTGGCCACTAATAAACCACGATCCGCCGCGTGCTCACCCGGGCCCCATCGGCACTTCGGAGCTCGACCAAATACAGACCGGGTGTCCGGATGCTCAACGTTAGTCGAGGGTCATTGGCGGGGACGGGATAGCTTCCGACCACCTGTCCGGCGGTACCGTGGATGCGGATACTCGTTCCGGGGGCACCGCCTTTGGGCAAGTCGACCGTAATCGACTGCCCGGCCGCCACGGGGTTCGGATGCAGCGGCAAATCGGCGACGAGTTCCGCGGTCGCCGTCGGTACCGTCGCTCCGAGGGCCCCGTCGAGCCAAGTCGTCCTACCCACCAACCAGTCCCGCATGTACGCGACATCCTCCTCGTAGGTGGCCCCCACGAAGGGATTCGGCCAGCGGTAGTTGCCGGTCACAAACTGCCACCGGGCGAAGTTGCGCTCCCGGGCCCCCGACGCGTCGATTAGGGTGATCAGCGAATCGTAGCGAGCGAGGATGGCCTCGTCGGAGAGCGGGCCTTGCCGCAGACCCTGCCAACGCTCGGCGACCCGATCTTTGAAAGCCGGATCTTCCCAAACGCGCGTCCAAATGAGCGGCCTGAGCTTGGGGTTGCAAACCTCGTTACGTTGGATAGCGAACCCGTACGTCCCCGTGCCCCCGCAGTAATCGTCGTTCCCGAAGCCGAGGTTGAAATCCCACACCGGACCGGCGTGCAGCTTGCCGCCCTTGCTGTCCTTCTCCTTCCACAGGAACGTCGATCCGAGGTAGGCGTCCACGTCCCGGGTCAACTCCTGGAAGACGACGTAGTCCGTCCACGACCCGAGGTCGACGTACGCGGCGTAACCCTCCTCCGGATCGACGAAGCTTCGTTCGATGAGCGAGCCCTCGAACGCATCCATGAAGTCCTTGATGTAAGCCGCCTGCTCGGGCTGTATGTCCTCTCCTTTGGGGTACACGTAGCTGTACTGCCCGTCTTGAAACTCTCCGACCTGACCGCTGAGCACCCCCGTCCAGCCGTTTCCCTCTTCCGGAAACTCCAGAGCGTTCTCCAGGATGTACCCTCCCGTAAGCTCATCCCCGCTGACGTCCTCTCCCCTGAGCTTACTGACGTCCACGCGGTTCTCGCCGCGCTTTACCTTCTCCACGAGCAGGTAGACGCCCCGGTAGTCGTCGTCGATGATCAGCTCCAGGAAGCGGCTCCGGGGAGCAAACTCCGTAAACGTCCGGGCCGTCGTGTAGGCGAAGGCATTGCGCACGAGGGTCTTGTCGGAATAAGGTCCGTGCAGCACCCAGTCGCTTTCTTCCGGGAGGCCGAGCAGCGCTACATCCGCGTCGTTCTGCTCCGCATCCCAGGTCTCAAACCCGAACGACTTCTTGTCGAACCCCTGCGAAGAACGTCCGCGGATCTCGATACCGATCGGCACCGAAAGCTGTACCTCCGTCGCGTCGGAAGCGTTCGAGCCCGTTGCATCGTCGATCACCTCCAGCCGTCCGGCCACCTTCGGCTCGTCGACGATGCTGTCGCCCGCCAGCGTGATCCGAAAGATCGGAAGCGTCGTCGAAAAAGGTCCGATGCTCGGCGGCGCCTGAGCCCGCGCGCTCGAGCTCGCGACTACAACGAGCAGGAAAAAAAGGGGTGATTTGCGTAGAAGATCCAATGAAGTTCGTTTTAATACATAGTTTAATCGATCACACCTACAAGACGTGCAACAGAGAATCTACGCGGTTTATTCGAATTGCACACACTATACCCACACGATTCAGCAAAGGGTTGGCCTCCTCCGGATCCTCATAACGCCCCTCACGCGCGATCGCGTCCGCGTCGGCGAGCACGCTCGACGTGCACGATCGCTACCGGACCACCAGGCGGCGCGTACTCCTGCGCGTGCCGGCGTCACCCTGGACCTCGACGAGGTAGAGGCCGGGCGACGCCACCCGGAAGCGCACTCGGAGCTCACTCGCGTTCAAGGTGTAGCCCGCGAGCAGCTGCCCGGTCGTACTCCGCACCCGCACGCGTACCCCGTCGCTCACACCTTCCGGGAGATCGAGTGTTACCCACTGCCCCGCTGCGGTAGGATTGGGGTACAGCTTAAGAGTTGCGGTAAGCTCGGTGGTGGCCGAGGGCTGGTCCGCGGGATCCCCCCCGGGGTCTTCCTCCCCGAACTCCCCCGCTTTGGCCGGCAGCGCCCCGTCGAGCCAGGCCGCTCTCGAGATCAACCAGCGACGCATGTACGCGGCGTCCTCGGCGTGCGTGACGCCCACGAAGGGGTTCGGCCACCGGTAGACGCCCTCCACGAACATCCAGCGGTCGAAGTTCCGCTCACGTGCCCCGGAGCCGTCGATCAACGTAACGAGCGAATCGAAGCGGGCGAGAATCGCTTCGTCGGAGAGGGGACCCCTACGCAAACTCTGCCAACGCTCGGCTACCTGATTTTGGAAAGTAGAATCTTCCCAAACGCGCGTCCAAATAAGCGGCCTGAGCTTGGGGTCACAAACCCCGTTTCGTTCGATAGCAAACCCGTCGGTGAGCGTATCGCCACAAAAATCATCGTTGCCGAAAGCGAGGTTCAGGTCCCATACCGGACCGGCGTGCAGCCTCCCCCCTTTGCTGTCTTTGTCCTTATAGAAAAACGTGGATCCGAGGTAGGCGTCCACGTCGCGGCCGAACTCCTGAAAAAGGACGTAGTCTCTCCAGGAATCGACGTCCACGTAGGCGGGGTACCCCAGCTCGGGATCGGCGAACGTCTCCTCCGCGAGCGCGTCTTCGAACTCGGCCATCCACCCCGCGACGTACGCCGCCTGCTCGGGTTGGATGTCTCTGGCTTTCGGGTAAACGAAATTATACTGACCGGTTTGGTACGAGCCGATTCGCCCGGAAGGTTGACCGCTCCACCCGGTACCCGGCTCGGGTTTCTCGAGGGAGTTCTCGAAGATGTATCCCCCCGTGAGGTCATCGCCACCGGTGTCCTCCGGTTTGAGTTTACTGATGTCAACTCGATTCCGACCGCGCTTCACCCTCTCCACGAGTAGGTAGAGCCCCCGGTAGTCGCCGTTGACGATGAGCTCCAGAAACTGAGAACGCGGGGCAAATTCGCTGAAGGTGCGCGCCGTACGGTACGCGAAGGCGTTACGGACGAGGGTTTTGTCCGTATACGGCCCGTGGAGCACCCAGTCGCTCTCTTCGGGGAAGCCGAGCAACGAGACGTCCACGTCCTCGTTTCCCGCGTCCCAGGTCTCGAAGCCGAAGGACTTCTTGTCGGAATTCAGCGACGAGCGTCCCCGCAGCTCGATACCGATCCTCACGGATTGTGCTACGTCCGTCGAGTTTGAAGCGTTCGGCGCACCCGGCTGGTTGATTACCTCTAAGCGACCGGCGATCTTGGGCTCGTCGACGACGGTATCGCCCTCGAGTGTGATCCGAAAGATAGGTAAGGTCGTGGAGAAAGGCTCAAACCCGGAGTTGGGTTGAGCCAGTACCTGTCGCGGTTCGCTGAGCGCGACGACGATCAGGAGTAAAGCGAAGCTTCGTAGTACAAGCGGGAGCACCTTAGATTCAGACATATACAATACTGCTATTTGTGCCCTAATGCGGCAAGAAGTATCTCCGGCACCGAAGCCAACCCGGCTACGAGGAGTTCCCGGGCCTCGCTACAGCCACACCAAATGTACCGATCCACCTCCGGAAACGTCCGTCGGGTACCGGAGCGGGGTGGCCATTCGAGCGCGAAGGAGTTCGAGTATAAGCACCCAGCGTCCACGTCGCCACGGACTGCCCAAAGCAGGGTATGCTTGCTGCTACTCTGTTTTACGAGGGGCAGAGGCACGTAGACCCCTTCGGGTGCCGGCTGCCCGGTCTCCTCGGTCCACTCTCTACGGGCCGCGTCCAGGGGCCCCTCACCGGCCTCCACGAGCCCTTTGGGCACCACCCAACCCCGCTTGTCCTTCCGGGCGAAATACGGTCCGCCCAGGTGGCCCAGCAGGATCTCGACCCCGCCACCGCGAATCCGGTACAACACAATCCCCGCGGCCAGAGCGGCCGGCACCTTAGCTGTACAACTTCTGCCAGGGCTCTACCCAGTGCGTGGTCCTGCCGCCCACCTTGCTCCGCAGTACGTCGCCGCGCCCCTCCACCCGCTCTTCTTTCCGCCACTGCCAAAACCACCCGGGCGGATAATTGCGGTAGTACGCGTCGCGGTCGCAGGCGATCTGTAGGATCTCCCCCATCTTGGCGTGGATCTGCACGAGTTGCTCCTCGTCGAGCGCGCCCACGGGCGACTCCGGGTGGATGCGCGTCTGGTACAGGATCTCGTCGGCGTACAGGTTGCCGACGCCGGCCAACGCGAGTTGATTGAGCAAAAACGCCTTTATGGCCGTACGCCTCCCCCCCGCCTGCGCGAGGAACGCTTCCTTCGATATTTCCAACGCATCTACCCCCAGTCGTATCTTCGCGACGTAAGCCTCCCTGGAGGCCAAGTAGCGGATCTTCGCAAACTTCCTGGGGTCGTCGAATCCGAGTCGTTCTCCCGTATCGAACACGAGCGCGAACCGTTCGTGTCTCGCCCGATCCTCCGGCTCGGTGTAGAGTTTCAGATCGCCCGTCATCCCGAAGTGCAGCAGGAAGCTGTGTCCGGAATCCAGGTCCGCGAACAGGTATTTGCCCCGCCGGTGCGAGCCCACGATCCGCTGACCGGCGAGCCTTTCGGCAAAACGCGCCCCGAGTACGCCGGGCTCACTCGTAGCCGAGGTGCTATTGCCCGTTTCGTCGAGCACCTGTTTGAAGATGTAGTCGTCGGCGATGTCGACGCCGGCGACGCGCTTGCCTACCGCTGCCGCGTCGAAATATTTCTGGTAGGTGTTTACTTCCGGTAGCTCGGGCATACGATCCTAGCAGAAGCGATCGTAGGCCAACTTCAGGTTGGCCGAGATTACCTCGGCGCTCCGGCCCTCGATGTGGTGACGCTCGAGGAAGTGCACGAGCTTACCGTCCTTGAACAGCGCGATGCTCGGGCTCGAGGGCGGGTACGGCAGCAGGAAATCGCGCGCCTTGGCCGTAGCCGCGGCGTCGACACCGGCGAACACGGTGGCGAGGTTGTCGGGCGTCTTCTCGTTGTCGAGCGAGAACTTGGCCCCCGGACGGGCCATGCCCGCCGCACACCCGCACACGCTATTGACGACCAACAAGGTGGTACCACTGGTCGTGCCCAGGGCGTCGTCGACGTCCTGGGGCGTTTTGAGTGCCTTAAAATTGTAATCGGTTAGGTCGCGCGACATGGGGATCGTCAGCTCGGCAGGGTACATGCTTCTACGGTTTTAGCGAAAGCGAATCGTATTTGGGTGAAAGCCTTACTTACGGTTCGCCGGGGTGCGAAGTAAGCAAACGCCCGGTGGGCGAGCGGGTTGCGAGACCGGGTTGCGGCGGTGCGGTTAGGAGGTCTGACCGTGGGCTGATAGCTTAGTGCTTAGCTTGGGTGTTGACTGACCACCGCTAAAACCTGCCCCGCATGAAGTTCCGCATGTCACGCATCCCGAAGCACCAAACCTTCGGGTACACGCCCCGCTTCTACGATCCCGACAAGGAGCGGCGGGAGATGTTGATGGCGGACTACCAGAACGCCGAGGATCCCGACGAGCACCTCAAGCGGCGCATTTCGAGTGGATTCGCCACTAAGGGCGGCTCTCAGTTCTCCTTCCGGACGGAGCGCAACAAGCAGGCTACGGCCAGCAATCGGCGGCTTTTCCTCATCATCGGCGTGATGCTGCTGCTGGGCTACTACCTGCTGCAGAGCAACGTGGCGGGGATTGTGGGGACCGTAACCGGGAACTAGCGCGGGGGCGGCCGTAGCTTGCCCGCCATGGCGGATCTCATCCAGCTACTCCCCGACCACATCGCCAACCAGATTGCCGCCGGAGAGGTGGTGCAGCGGCCCGCTTCCATCGTGAAGGAGCTGCTCGAGAACGCCGTCGACGCCGGGGCGACGGAGGTGCAGCTCATCGTCCGCGAGGCCGGCAAGGAGCTCATCCAGGTGGTGGACAACGGCTGCGGCATGGGGCCGACCGACGCCCGCATGGCCTTCGAGCGGCACGCGACCTCCAAGATTCGGAGCTCCGACGACCTGTTCGCCATTCGGACGATGGGCTTCCGGGGCGAGGCCCTGGCCAGCATCGCGGCGGTGGCCAAGGTGGAGCTGCGCACGATGCCCCACAACGAAACGGTGGGCACGCGCATCCGCATCGAAGACGGCCGCGTGCGGAGCCAGGAGCCCTGTCAGTGCCCAGCGGGCTCGAATTTGATGGTGCAGCACCTCTTCTACAACGTGCCCGCCCGCCGCAGTTTCCTGAAGAGCGATTCGGTGGAGCTGCGGCACATGCTCGAGGAGTTCAGCCGGGTGGCGCTCGCGAATCCCGACATTCAGTTTCGGGCCTTCAACGCACAGACCGAGGTGTACCACCTCACGCGCGGCAAGCTGGCCCACCGCATCGCCGGACTGCTCGGCAAGGGCTACCGGGAGCGGCTCGTGCCCGTGGACGAGGAGACCGAAACCCTGCGGGTGCGCGGCTACGTGGGCAAACCCGAGTTCGCGAAGCGCTCGCGCGGGCAGCAGTACTTCTTCGTGAACGGACGCTTCATCCGCTCCCCCTACCTCCACCACGCCGTGAAGCTGGCCTACGACAAGCTGATCGCCGACGACACCTGGCCGCTGTACGCGCTGTTTCTGGAACTCGATCCGCGGCACATCGACATCAACGTACACCCGACCAAACAGGAGATCAAGTTCGAGGACGAGCGCCTCGTGTACCAGGTGCTCCGCGTGGCCGTGCGGCACGCGCTCGGTCAGTTTTCGGTGGCGCCGATGATCGACTTCGACGCCGAGACGGCGCTCGAGCAACAGCGCGCCCCGCAGGCGCGTGGCCGCGAGACGGTAACCACGCACATCCTGAGCTCCGGGGTAGACTACGGCGCTATCCGGAGGAGCAGCGGCAGCGAGGGCGCGCGGGGTGCCAAGCGCGACGGAGTGGAAGCCTGGCGAGACCTGTACCGCGCCCCGCAGCCCGCGGAGATGCCGGTGCCCGACCCAGTGGGGAGCGGCGTGACCACCCTCCGGAGCGAATGGCGCGAAGAGGCCGCCGAGGGCCTGGGCGAGGGCGCGAGCACCCGGCCGCCCTACCAAATCCACGGCGCCTACATCGTGCACCAGGTGAAGAGCGGCTACCTGCTCGTCGACCAGCAGGGCGCCCACGAGCGCATTTTGTACGAGCGCTACCTCGCCCAGCTCGGGGAGCCCGGCAAACAGACGAGCCAACGCGAGCTGTTTCCGACGACGCTGCAGCTCAACGGAGCGCAGCAACAGGCGCTGCAGGACTTACTGCCCGAGCTCGAGCGCCTCGGCTTCGAGATCGCGGCCGGCCCGACGGGCGAGCAGGTGGTTTACGGCATGCCGGCGGATTTGCCGCAAGGCACCGATACGAACGGACTGGTAGAATTTCTGCTCCACCAGCACTACGAAAACCGCGATATAGACCTGGGGCGGCGCGAGTCGATCGCCCTGAGCCTGGCGCGGCGCGGCTCCGTGACCCGCGGCACCAATTTGCCCGTAGAAGCCCAGGCGCAGCTCGTGGAGGCGTTACTTACCACCTCGCACCCGGAACACACGCCGAGCGGGCGACCTTGCATTATCACCCATACGCTCGAACAGCTCGAGCGGCAGTTTGGTCGTGCTTAATTAGTCTCACGTCGAAGGCCCCCGGGCCGCAAGCAACCAGTCGGCACAAAATCGGTTGGTCTCAGGGTATATGATGTCCAACCTGCTCCCCGTCACGAAGAACCTGTTGATCATCAACGTGCTCTTCTACCTGGCGACTTTCAACTGGACGGGCGGTGAGAGCCTCGGCGTGGACGGAAGCATCTTCGACATCGGTCGGCTCTCGCTCGCGGCTTTCTACCCGACGAGCGGCTTTTTTCGCCCCTTCCAGGTCGCCACCCACATGTTCATGCACGGGGGGCTCACGCACCTGCTGTTCAACATGTACGCGCTCTTCCTCTTCGGGAGCGTCATCGAGCGCACCCTCGGCACGCAGCGCTACCTCATCTACTACCTCGTGTGTGGCTTGGGTGCACTGGTACTGCACTGGCTAGCTACCTACGTTACGGTGCAGTCCGGGGCGGTTGCCATGGACCTGGCTTACAACACGCCGATACTCGGGGCTTCCGGCGCCATTTACGGGTTGCTGGCCGCCTTCGCCGTGATCGCGCCCAACTCGGTGCTCCAGCTCATCTTCCCACCCATCGCGCTTAAGGCCAAGTACTTCGTGCTCATCCTGGTGGGCATCGACATCTTCCTCGGCATCTCCGGCTTCAATACCGGTATCGCACACTTCGCGCACATCGGGGGCGCGGCCATCGGCTTCCTCCTGCTCACCCTCTGGCGGCGCGGCGGCGGCCTCCTGCCGAGGCGTTGAGCGAGGCGCAAATTCGTCGCACCTTGCAACACCCCCGCCGGCGCACCGGTTAACCCCCTAGGCGCACTCCGCATCGCCTTCGCACCGACCTCATGTTCGAATCCATCTGGCAAGACGTACAGCAGCAATTCCGCTCGGGGACGCGGGTTACGCAGATTATCCTGGTCAACCTGGCCGTGTTCATCCTCGTCAACATCCTGCGGCTCATCACCCTGGGAATCCCCGGTTCGGACGCCTACACGGGTACGATGCACTTCCTGGAGCTGAGCAACGACTGGGTACACAACCTCACCCACCCGTGGACGCTGCTCACCTACGGCTTCCTGCACGAGGGCTTCTGGCACATCGGCTGGAACATGCTGCTCTTCTACTGGTTCGGGCGCATCGTGGGCGACCTCATCGGCGACGACCGCATCCTCCCGATCTACCTCTGGGGGGCACTGGCGGGCGGCCTGTTGTTTTGGGCCACCGCCGCCTTCATGCCCTACGGCGCCGGAGGTACGCTGTACCTGCTCGGCGCGAGTGGCGCGGTGATGGCCACGATCGTAGCGGCGGCCGTGATCGCCCCGGAATACGCTATCCGCCTGATCCTACTCGGCGAGGTGCGACTCAAGTACATCGCGCTCGTGCTGGTCTTGCTCGACGTTTTTGCCTTCGGCAACACCGGCAACCAGGGTGGCCACTTCGCGCACATCGGCGGTGCGCTCATGGGCTACTTCTTCGTCGCTCAGCTTCAGTCGGGCCGCGATCTCGCCGTCCCGGTCAACAGGGTGTTCGACGCCACCCAGCGCTTCTTCGGGAGCTTCCGCGGGGGCGCACGCAGGCCGCGGCGCCGACCGACCATCGCCTACCGCCGCGGCGAGCCCGCCGGGGAGAGCAACGCGCCGCAGTCGGGCGCACGACCCCGTAACCCGGATACACAGGAGCGGCTCGACGTGATCCTCGAGAAGATCAAAGCGGCGGGTATCGAATCCCTCAGCCCGGAGGAGCGCGATTTCCTCTACCAGGCGAGTCGGGAGCGTTCGTGAGGGTAGTTCGGTGGATCTACTGGGTTCTGGTGGTGCTCACCGTACTCAACTACCTCTCGCCGATCACGCCGCCGACCACGCTCTGGCCGATCGCTTTCTTCGGACTCGGCTTCCCGCTCCTGCTCGTCGGACACCTAATCTCCATCGTCTATTTCCTGTCGCGCCGATCGCCGCTCGGACTGCTCAGCGTGCTGCTCCTCGGCATCGGCTGGCGCCACGTGGAGCGCCTCGTGGGTTGGCGCGGGGAGGAGGCGACGACCGACGTACTGACCGTCGCCAGCTACAACCTGCTCGGCGGCAACGGCTTCCACCCGACGGATCGACGGCGCATGAACCGACACGTCGGGGAGCTCGCCGCCTGCATCGACGCCGACGTCGTGGCCTTCGAGGAGTACCCCGCGTACGAGCCCCTCGAGCGCCGCATCGATAGCGTGATGCGGGCGGCTGGACTCCAGTACGCTTTTCACCCCCGGGAGACGCGCGTGCGCATCTTCTCCCGGTACCCGCTTACGCGAAAACGCACCCTAGCCGCCTACAACGTAACCAACGGCACGCTCGCGGCCGACCTCGAGCTGCCTTCCGGCAAAACGATCACCGTGATCGCGGCGCACCTGCAGAGCAACGCCCTGGGTAGTGGGACGGAGCGAGTCGACGAAGACGTGCGTGGCACTCCCCGGCGCGCGTACTGGACGGCGCGCGTCATAGGCCGCAACTACCGTTGGGCGGCGCGACAGCGTGCGGAGGCTTCGGCCGACCTGGTCCTGGAGATCGGCAACAACGAGCACCCGATAATCTTCCTGGGCGACCTGAACGACCCCCCCCAGAGCTACACCCTCGGGCAGCTGCGGCGCAGCGGCCTGCGGGATGCCTTCGAGCTGGCCGGTCGGGGACTCGGGGTCACCTACCGCGGGAGTATCCCGGGACTGCGGATCGACTACGTGCTCGCCAGTCCGGACCTTACCCCGGTCGACGCACGTACGCTCGACTGCACGCTCTCCGACCACTATCCCGTGCGGGCTAGCTTTCGGCTGGACTGAAGTCCGGGCTCTTTTTACTCCATATTTGCGCGCTCCTCCATTGGCTATGGCTTCAACCCTCCAGCTCTACGACTCCCTCCGGGGAGAGAAAGTCCCCTTCGAGCCGCTACGCGAAGGCTTCGTCGGCATGTACGTGTGCGGGCCCACGGTGTACAGTCCGGCCCACCTCGGCAACTGCCGCACGTTCGTCTCCTTCGACGTCATTTTCCGTACCCTCCGCTACCTCGGCAATCGGGTGCGCTACGTGCGTAACGTGACCGACGTCGGTCACCTGCTCGACGACGGGGAGGATCGTATGTCGAGGGGGGCCCGCCAGCAGAAGCTGGAACCGATGGAGGTGGCCCAAACGCACACGGTGGGCTTCCACGAGATGCTACGGGTCTTCAATTGCCTGCCGCCGAGCATCGAGCCACGCGCAACGGGGCACATCATCGAACAAGTGGAAATGATCGGCGAGATCGTAGCCGCCGGCATGGGCTACGAGTCGAACGGTTCGGTGTACTTCGACGTGCCGGCCTTTACCGCGGAGTACGGCAGCTACGGGGAGCTGAGCGGCCGCAAGGTGGACGAGTTGCTCAGCGACACCCGCGACACGAAGGGGCAGAGCGACAAGCGCCACCCGACCGATTTCGCGATTTGGATGAAGGCGGGTCCGGATCACCTCATGCGCTGGTCGAGCCCGTGGTCCGTCGGCTTCCCCGGCTGGCACCTGGAGTGCTCGGCGATGAGTCGCAAGTACCTCGGCGACACCTTCGACATCCACGGGGGCGGTAACGACCTGAAGTTCCCGCACCACGAAAACGAGATCGCGCAGAACGAGGCGGCTACCGGTCGCGCCGGGGCGCGCTACTGGATGCACACGAACATGCTCCTGCTCAACGGCAAAAAGATGTCGAAGAGCGACGGCAACTACATCACCCCCGACCAGCTCATCAGCGGCGAGAGCGAGCAGGTATCGCAGGGGTACGCGCCGATGGTGGTGCGTTTCTTCATGCTGCAGGCGCACTACGGGAGTCCGCTCGACATGAGCGACGAGGCCCTCCTCGCCGCCGAGAAGGGCTACCGCCGGTTGGTGGAAGGGCTGCGGCGCGCCGGTGAGATCGAACCGACGGCGACGAGCTCCGGGGCCGTCGGCGAAGAGCTGCAAAACGCGTTGGCCGAAGCTCGCGCGCACATGCTCGACGATTTCAATACCCCGCGCGCCATCGCGAGCCTGTTCGAAGCCGTGGGCCTCGTCAACGCCCTAGCCAACGGACAGCGCCCGCTGGCCGAGCTCGGCGCCGAGGATTGGCGGGCGGCCCGCGAGGAGTTGCACCGGCTGATGCACGACGTACTCGGGCTGCAACCCGAAACCGGCCTCGTGGCGAGCGCGGGTACCCCGAACCGTACCGACGGACTCATGCAGCTCATCCTCGAGCTACGCGCGCAGAGTCGCGCCGACCGAAACTGGTCGATCGCCGATAAGATTCGCGATGAGCTGGCCGCCCTCGAGATCGAGGTCCAGGACGGGAGGGACGGCTCGAGCTTCACGCTGAAGTAGTGGCTTTCGACGCGGGCTACCGGGAGTTCGTAGTGGCGCAGCCGGGGGCTACGCTCTGGCACGATCCCGACTTCCTGGAAGCGCTCGCTCCCGACTCCGACCGGTCGGGTTGGAACGCTGCCCTGGTGGAAGCTTCCGGAAAAATCGTGGGTGCCCTCCCCTATTTCCGCAAACAGCGGCCGGACGGCTGGGTGGTAACCCTACCCGCGCTGGTGCGCTACTGCGGTCCCTTGGTAGACAGCGATTGGGCGGAAGCCGTAGGTCCGGAACGGGCGTTCGACGGGATCTTCGGTGCGCTTCCAAGCGGCTACCGCTCCTTCGACCAAACTTGGCCACGACTACCCGGAACAATAGAGTTCGATTCTTTCCAATACACGACGCGTACCACGCACCGAATCGACCTACGGGGGAAAACCGTCCCCGAGCTACAGTCCGACCAATCGCGCAACATGCGGTCCGACCTGCGCCGGGCGGGGCGGCACTTCGAGATTCGTTTTGCGGAAGCACTGAGCGTCGATATCCACGAAGCGCTCGAAGCTCCCTTCGCGCGGCAAGGCATTCCTGTACCGTACCGGCGGAAAAGCCTGGAGGACACCTTCGCGCTACTTCGGAAACGCGGACGCATTTGCTGCACCTGCGCGTACGGACCCGACGGGGGCCTCGGCGCGGCCTCCCTATTCGTAGGCGGTGACTACGACGCCTACGCGCTCGTAACGGGCTCGAAGGCCGCTGCGAGGAGATACAACGGGGGCAGCTTGGTACTCTGGCGGGGAACGACCTGGGCCCTGGAAGCGGGCATGCGGCAGCTAGATTACCTCGGGAGCGACCATCCCGGGATTGCGGCGAACCTCCGGCACCTGGGTGGCCAACCCGCCGAGTACGTGCACGTACACCGGGATAGGGCGTTTTGGACGAAGGCGCTGCGGCGTTGGCGCGGCCGTACTAAAAACGACTAGTGTACCCAATGTGGATCTTCGCCCGCTGCCAGTCGATAGGAATATCTTGCTGGCGACCGTAAGCGTAGGTTAGACTCAGCGCCCCGGCGCGCGTGGCGAGTCGCAAGCCCGCGCCGAAGCCGGTTGCCTCGTTGCGCGAGTTAGCGGCGCGGTAGGGATCCTGTAGCAAACCCTGATCTACGAAAGCGAAGAGGTAGCCCCCGTTGCCGATGAGGAGTCGGTACTCGGCCGTGGTCACCGCGTAGGATTGCGCGTCGAGCGTTTGCTCGTCGAAACCGCGCAGCAGTCGGTTGCCGCCGATGCGGTACAGCTCGTTGCGCAAGGGGGTTTGGGCACCGAACAGCGTAGCGGCCCGCAGTCGGAGTACGGCCGTGGTCCGCCGTCCGGTAGCGAAGTAGCGCTCCACGTCGAGGGAGCTGCGGAACTGACCGGTTTTGCCGCCCAGGCTATCGGCTTGCCGATTCAGGGTTTCGCTCGTTTCGCGGATTACGGTGGGCACCTCGACCTCGCGCAGCGCCGCCGATCCGTCCACGAGCAGGCGCCAGCCCCGCCGGGTGTCGAAGGCGTCGTCGCGGTAGTCGAGCCGTAGCCGCAACCCGAAGCCGTTGCGCGTGGCGTCGAGCACCTCGGGAAGCCGCTGGGTGGCGACTACGCGCGCGGTATCGAAGCCGAGTACCTGCGCCTGCCCCCCCTCGTAGTAGAGCTCGTAGTTGCTCCCGCCGCCGAGGGAGTAGCCGAGTCCGGCCTCGTAGGCTACCCGTAGCCACTCGCTACGCTGGCGGTAGAGGTTGAAGCTGGCCTGGGCGCCGAAACGGCTTTCGAAGAGGTACGGGTAGGCGGCCTCGACCTCGACCTCGGTGACCTCCGGTTGGAGGCGCTCGAAGTTGAAGAAAAGTCGCTCGCCGCGGCGCAAGGCATTTTCGAGCTCGAGGGTGAGGTCGCCGGTAAGCAGCAACTGACCTGCGTTGTTGGCGCTGTTGGGTAAGAAGCCGAGTAGGAAGTCGAAGCGACTCGACTGGCGCGGTTCCGCGTCCACGTACAGGAAGGCCAGGCCGTCTTTGAAGACGATGCTCGGGGGGCGCTTCACCGTGAGCCAGGGCAGGTTACGGAGTCGCTGCTCGAGCTGCAGGACCTCGGTTTCGCGGTACGGTCGACCGGGTTCGAGGCGGAGGTAGCGCTCCAGGAACGTGGTCGTCACCGGGGGGTCCAGGCCGTCGGGGAAGCGCACGCCGCCGTAGGTAACGCGTGGCCCGCTCCAAGTAGTAGTGACGCCGGAGAGGGACGCCGCGGTGTCGACTCGCAAGCGTTGGTAGCGCAGGGTGGCGAACGGATACCCGGCACGGCCCAGCTCTTCGAAGTAGGGCTCGGCGCCCGCATCGAGCTCGGCGATTTCCCCCGGCACGCTCAGGGTGTCGAGCCGCACGAGCCCCTGCTCGGTGCTCGGGTTGGCCGCGGTGGTCCACGCCCCGATCTCGTACCGCGGACCCTCGTGCGCGTACACGTGCAGGGTGTCGCCCCGGGCCCGCGTACTGTCCACGCTCAGCTCGAGGTAGCCATCGTTCACGAGTCGCTCGCGGCACAGGGCCAGCAGGGTGTCGGGTGCCGTTCGCTTGCCGCGGTCCACGCAGGCTTCGAGGGCGCGCGAGTCGTGTACCCGCAGGGTTGGAGTCTGCCCCAGCACCCCGGAACCCCCGACCAAACACAGCGTGCAGGCCGCGCAAAAGCCGAGGAGTGGGTGGGTAGACACTGAAGCACCAACGTTCGGCCCCCTCGCTTCGTTACTCGGGTCAACCCCGCGTTCACGCAGCACATGCCCGGCCTGTACCTCCACATCCCGTTTTGCCGGCAGGCTTGCACCTACTGCGACTTCCACTTTTCGACGGTCCGTCGGGGGCACCAGGAGATGGTGGATGCCCTCTGCCGGGAGCTCGCCCTCCGCGACCGCGAGATGCCGGCCGGCCCCTGGCGGTCGATTTACTTTGGCGGGGGCACGCCGAGCTTGCTTTCGCCAAAACAAATCGAGCAGCTGCTCGGGCAGGCTCTCGCGCTCAGGCCTTTGGCCGATGGCGCCGAGCTCACCCTCGAGGCCAATCCCGACGATTTAAGCCGTGAAAAGCTGGAGGCTTTCGCCAAAACGCGCCTCAACCGACTCAGCATCGGGGTGCAGAGTTTTAGCGAGAGCGAGCTGCGGTGGATGAACCGGGCGCACAGCGCGGACGAAGCGCTCCGGTGCATCGCCGACGCGCGGGAGCTCGGCTTTGCGAACCTGACGATCGATTTAATTTACGGCACGCCCGAATTGACCGACGAGGAGTGGCGGCGAAACCTCGCCCGAACCATCGCCCTCGGCGTGCCGCACGTCAGCGCTTACGCGCTAACCGTGGAGCCGAGAACGGTTTTAGCCCACCAAATCGCCCGGGGCAAGCGCCGGCCGATCGACGAGGAGCGGGCGGCGCGGCAAATGGAGATCCTCGTGGATACGCTCGAGGGAGCCGGTTTCGAGCACTACGAGGTTTCCAACTTCGCGCGTCCCGGCTACCGGGCCGTACACAACGCCAACTACTGGCGGGGTGTACCCTACCTCGGTGTCGGTCCTTCGGCGCACAGTTTCAACGGGCAGGCGCAGCGATCGTGGAACGTGCGCAGCAACGCTCGGTACCTCGAGCGACTGGCGGCGGGGGAGCTGCCGCTCGAACGGGAGCAGCTTTCGGAGATCGACCGGTACAACGAGCGGGTGATGCTGGGTTTGCGGACGAGTTGGGGGATGTCGCTCGAGGGGCTGGAGGACAGCGAGCTCCGGGATCATTTTCTCAGCGAAGTGGAGCTCCTTCTGCAGCGGGGGTTGGTGACGGTACGGGAGGATAAATACTCACTTACCCGCACCGGCCGCATGTTGGCTGATGGGGTGAGTGAGTCGCTTTTTTATGTGTAGTACATCTCAACGTTTGAAAAATTTCCGCGGAGACGCGGAGGCTCCGCGGAGGGTGCAGGGGCACGTTAGGCGAGCTCCTTCTCCGCGGCCCCCGCGTGGTATCCGCGTCTCCGCGTGAATCCTTTAACCAAAGCGGAAACACGCAGTCAGAACTCAAACCTCAGCCTTGACCTCCGCGAGCAACAGCTCCAGAATCTCCACGGCTGCTTTCGCTACCGGCGTCCCCGGCCCAAACACCGCCGCTACCCCCATCCCTTTGAGGATGGAGTAGTCCTGGGGCGGAATCACCCCCCCCGCCACCAGGTGGATATCCGGCCGCTCCAGCTCGGCGAGCGCCGCGCGCGCCGCCGGGACCAGCGTTTTGTGTCCGGCCGCCAGCGAGCTGATGCCGACCACGTGGACATCGTTGTCGACCGCCTGGCGGGCAGCCTCCAGGGGGGTCTGGAAGAGCGGCCCCACGTCGACATCGAAGCCGATGTCCGCGAAGCCACTCGCGATAATGCGCGCGCCCCGATCGTGACCGTCCTGCCCCAACTTAACGATGAGGATCCGCGGGCGGCGACCGTCGAGCTCGGCGAACTCGTTGGCGAGGTCGACGGCACGTCTGAAAAGCTCGTTGTCCCTCACCTCGCTGCGGTACACCCCGGTTACGGTCGGACTCGAAGGTGCGTAACGCCCGAAAGCCTCCTCGAGGGCGCTCGAGATTTCCCCGAGCGTGGCCCGCGCCCGGGCGGCTTCCACGGCTAGTGCGAGTAGATTCGTTTCCGGGGTCGAGGCCTCACTCCTCGCGCCTGCACGAAGCCCCCCGAGGGCGGCCCCCACGCGCTGTTCGTCGCGTGCGCTCCGCACGGCCGCGAGTCCGGCGACCTGACCCGCCATTACGACCGCATCGTCGACTTCGAGTAGTTCGATGGGGTCTTCCCGTTCGGGAGCGAAGATGTTGATGCCGACCACCTGTTCCCGGCCGGAGTCGATGCGGGCTTGCTTGCGGGCGGCGGCCTCCTCGATCCGTGCCTTCGGGATGCCGCGCTCGATGGCGCTAGCCATGCCACCGGCCTCCTCGACCTCCTGGATGTGTCCCCAGGCGCGGTCCGCGAGCTCGAGCGTGAGGTATTCGACGTACTCGCTCCCGCCCCAGGGGTCGATCGCTTCGGTCAACCCGGCTGGCCCCTGCAGGTGGAGTTGCGTATCGCGGGCCACCTTCGCCGAGTAGTCCGTCGGTAGGGCTAGGGCCTCGTCGAGGGAGTTGGTGTGCAGGCTCTGCGTACCCCCGAGCACGGCCGCCATGGCTTCCACCGTCGTGCGGGTAACGTTGTTGTAGATGTCCTGCGCGGTCAGCGAGTACCCCGAGGTTTGGCAGTGGGTACGCAGCATGCGTGACTTGTCTCGCTTCGGATCGAACTGTCCGACGATCGCCGACCAGAGCAGGCGGCCGGCTCGCAACTTGGCGATCTCCACGAAGTGGTGCATCCCGATACCCCAGAAAAAGCTGAGGCGTGGGGCGAAATCATCGATCGCGAGGCCGGCGTCTACGCCGGTGCGCAGGTACTCCCAACCGTCGGCCAGCGTGTAGGCGAGCTCCTGGTCGGCCGGCGCACCGGCTTCGTGCATGTGGTAGCCCGAGATGGAGATCGAATTGAATTTCGGCATGTGCGCCGCCGTGTACGCGAACACGTCCCCCACGATCCGCATGCTCGGACCGGGCGGGTAGATGTAGGTATTGCGGACCATGAATTCCTTGAGGATGTCGTTCTGAATCGTCCCCGTCAGCAGCTCCGGCGCCACGCCCTGCTCCTCGGCGGCGACGATGTAAAACGCCATGATGGGCAGCACGGCGCCGTTCATCGTCATGCTCACCGACATCTTATCGAGCGGGATACCGTCGAAGAGGGCGCGCATGTCCTCGACGGTGTCGATCGCGACGCCGGCCTTCCCCACGTCGCCCTGCACCCGGGGGTGGTCGGAGTCGTAGCCGCGGTGGGTGGCCAGATCGAAGGCGACGCTGAGTCCGCGCTGCCCGGCAGCCAGATTGCGCCGGTAGAAAGCGTTCGACTCGGCCGCGGTCGAGAAGCCGGCGTACTGGCGGATCGTCCAGGGTCGACCGGTGTACATCGTCGCGTACGGTCCGCGCAGGTAGGGCGGCGTCCCGGCACCGTACCGCGCGAGCACACGCGCGGACCGTTTTGCGGAAGCGGGGCTCGGCGGAAGCTCGATGCCTTCGGGAAGCAGCCGGGTGGGCGGCGGCTCGGGCCGAGCGGTGCGCAGGTCGGTTCTGAAGGGAGGGCGGGGCATGAGTCCGAAAGGTAGCAGACGGCAACCCGATTCGCTACCGGTCGTTTGTGAACTGTCCTTCGCCCGCCGCCATGATCGAGTACCAGCGCTTTGTTTTACCGAATGGGCTCCGACTCATCGTGCACGAGGACCACGCCACGCCGATGGCGGCGGTGAGCGTGCAGTACGACGTGGGCTCGCGCGATGAATCGGCGGAGCGGACGGGCTTCGCGCACCTCTTCGAGCACCTTATGTTCGGCGGTAGCGAACACGCACCGAGTTACGACGACCCGCTGCAGCTCGCCGGCGGGGAGAACAACGCGTTTACCAATAACGACTTAACGAATTTTTACGTCACGGTCCCCGCCGAAAACCTCGACGTGGCGCTGTGGCTCGAGGCCGACCGGATGGCGGCGCTCAACGTCGACGAGGCGGTGCTCGACGTACAGCGGCGCGTGGTCGTGGAGGAGTTCAAGGAGACCTGCCTCAACGAGCCCTACGGTGACGCCTGGCACTACCTCTCCGCGCTTACCTACCGCGCGCACCCCTACCGGTGGCCGACCATCGGCCTCGTGCCCAAGCACATCGAAGAGGCGCAGCTCGCCGATGTCCGGGCGTTTTACGAGCGGTTTTACCACGTGGGCAACGCCATTCTCGTGGTTACCGGAGCCGTACGTACCGAGGCGGTGTACCGGAGCGCGTTGACCTATTTCGCGGGTATCGAGCCGGGGCCGACCGTAACGCGCGATTTGCCCCAGGAGCCCCTCCAAACCGAAGCCCGTCGGGAAACGGTCACGGCCCACGTCGCCGTGGACAGCCTCTACCTCGCTTTCCCGATGCCCGGTCGAACGGATCCGGACTTCTTCGTGCTCGATCTGCTGACGGACGTGCTCGCCGAAGGCGCCTCGAGTCGCCTCTACCGCCACCTGCTCAAGGAACGGCAGCTGGTCACGACCATCGATGCCTACGTAACCGGGACACACGACGCCGGACTGGTGGTGCTCGAGGCAAAACCCCGCGAGGGCGTGGAGTTGAGTCAAGTCGAATCCGCCATCTGGGAAGAGCTCGGGGGCTTGCGCGAAAACTTGGTGCCGGCGCTCGAGCTGGAGAAGGTGAAGAACAAGCTCGATGCGAGCATGGCGTTCTCCGAGCTGAGCATCGTGAACAAGGCGATCAATCTCGCTTTTTACGAGGGGATCGACCGCCTCGAGTGGATCAATACGGAGGAAGATTTGTACCGCGCGATTTCAGCGCAAGACATCCTGGGGGCTGCTCGGCGGTACCTCCTACCCGAACGAGCGAACACCCTGTATTACGAGCGCGGCGCCGGACAGGAGGAGCGACTTCCGTTGGCCCTAGCCGCGGAGGCGGCGCAGTAGGTCCTCGAATCGCGCATTGTCCAGGCTCACGCGCAGCGCAACGCGATCCCAGTATTTCGCATCGACGCTCTGGAAGGGCAGCGCTTCCCGCACGAGGGGACTGTTGACCAGCGGAAAAGAGAGTTCCACGCTCGAGCCGAGCGCGCTCAAGCGCAGGCCGCCGGTGTAGGGGAGCACCGTACTGCTTACGCTCGCGGTACGCTCGTCGGGATATCCGGCCACGTCGAAGTAGGCTTGGAGCTTTACAAACGGGATCGGCAGCGGCGCATCGGCTACCGCCGAAACGCTCGCCAGCCAGGAGTCCGAGAAGGGAACCGGCAGCAGGAAGGGGAGCGTCAACGACCCATCCCGTACGAAGTGTTGGTTCCCGAACTTGTCCGGATTGCCGCTACGATTTATCAGAGGCTCTTCGAAGGTGTAATCGTACTGCTGGCTCAGGAAACCACTTACCCCGTTCGGCAGCAGCACCGCGCGAAAAGCCGGATCGTCGCGAGCTACGAATGCGCCAGCGAACGCTCGAATGCGTACGAAGGACGGCTCCGCTCGGTAGCGAAAACCCACGTCGTAGGTAGCGGAGATCCGCCCGAGATCCTTAGCGGCTTGTAGGTCGACGTTGAGTTGGGTCGGACGGAGCGCGCTGTTCTTCGTGAGCGAATAACCGAACTCGTAGACGGCGTAGCGAAGTTGCTCCTCGGTAAACCGCCGAGTGGCTGCCTCTACGCCTACCGCGTAGTTTTGGTTGATGACGTGCGTTCGGGCGTAAACCCGGTTGTCGAGCGGTAGCCCTGGTTTTGCCTTGAGCAGGAGTTCGGCGCCGAGGGTGAGGCGTTGGAAGCGGTCGCGGTAGTCGTAAGTCTCGTTGAGGTTGTAGCCGAAGGCTCTTCCGCGAGCCGAGAGCTCGAGTTCCCGCCACCAAGCGTTCTCTTCGTAGAAGCTGTAGCTGAGCCCGGCCAGACCGTTCACGCTGCCCGAACGGGTCGATACAAACGGGAGGGCCTCGAAGCGCAGCTTTTGCCCGAGCAAGAGGTGGTTGTGGGCGCCGACGCCCAACATGACTCCCTCGGTGCTGTTGAAGGAGAGTAGGGGTAGTAAGTTGACGTCGGTCCGATCCGGGTGCCCGACGTGAGAGAGGAAATTGACCACAGGCCGGTTGGCCTTCGGCAACACCGAGCCGAGTCGATAGTAGTTATCGCCCCTCGCTAGCTCGGGTGTCCGTAGCTCGGGATCGATGGCGACGGTCAGCCGCGCAGCGTCGACGGAGTCGAATACGATCGTCCGCGCGCCGGTGAAGCCGGCTATCCATTCGTTTCTGACCGGGGTCGAGTCTCCGCCGACCTGGATCGCTAGCGGAAACGGGGAGGCGACTCCCCCATCGTTGACGACGGTCACCTGCAGTTGCCGCTCTGTACGGGTTACCGACGAGATGCGGTAGTCGGGTATTTGCGTGTCGAGGAGGAAGTTGTCGAAAAGCCAGTCTACTCCGCTCCCCCCCAAGCTCTCCCGTAGATCGTCTGGCCCCGGGTGCCGAAGGGCCCAGGTATCGTAATAGGCACTCAATCGTTCTCCGAACTCGCCGGCCGGCAAGTTTGCGTCGAGCAGCTCGAACAGACCCTGGGGTTGGAGGTAAGCGGCGCTTCCGTACTGTACGGTCGTAAGCGAATCGCCGTGGGTATCGGGTGCGGGAGCGCGCTTCGCCAGCGCGAGGAATCTATGCAGGCCGGAACTCGCGCGGTAGTTCGATCCACCGACGAACATCCCGGGTACGATTTCCGCGATGCGAGAGTACCCAGCGTAGTAGCGATCCATGTACCGGCCTTCGAAGTAGCTGGTGAGACCTTCGTCCATCCAGGGGTGCGTACGCTCGTCGGAGGCCAGCAAACCGTAAAACCAGTTGTGAAACGCCTCGTGGGCGAGCACCTCGTCGAGTTCTCGGTCGGACCCTGTAGGCCCGATCACGGTAATCATGGGGTACTCCATGCCGCCGCCCGCACCCAGTGGAGCCCGCACGGCCGAGATCTGCGGGTAGGGGTACGGGCCCACCGCACTATCGGCAAATACGGCAGCGCGGGCCAAGTAGTTCGCCGAGTTACGCCAGCGTCGCGCTTCCCGCTTGTCGTAGTAGCTGTAGGCGGGAATGGTGTTTTGCCGTAAGGCCGCGCTGTCTACACGGATACGGAAGTGAGGGGCGGCAAACCAGGCAAAATCGTGGACGTCTTTGGCGACGTAGGTAAAGGTGTCGTTGCCCGGCCGGTAGCTCAGTGAATCGACGGCCACCGTATCGGTTTGAGTTTGCCGGATGCGCTCTTCGCGCAGGGCTACTCCCACATCGTTGACGAGCTCACCGGTCGCGGCGACGATCCCGTTCGTGGGGACCTCGATACTCACCTGATAGTCGCCGAACTCACTGTAAAACTCCCCTTGGTCGAGGTAGGGAATCGGATGCCACCCCCCGCGATCGTAGACAGCCGGTTTCGGATACCACTGGGTTAGCTGGTAGGTTTGCTCCCCCCTCCCCATCCGGCTGAACGTAAGGGGTACGCGCAACGCATAGGAGAAGCTTAACGCAAAACTGCCCCCAGGGGGTAGCGGCTCGGTGAGCTGCAAGGTGTGCAACTCCGGATTGTGCGCAACGACGGCGCTCACGGAAGCACTCGTAAACACGAGGCTGTCGATTCCACCGAGAGCCCCCGCGGGGGCGAACGCGAATTCGGTTTTCCCGTCCCGGAGCATTTGCCGACTGAAGGGACTCTCCCGGCGACGGTAAGCGTTGGCCCAGAGGTGGATTGGTATGGAGTCGAGTGCCTCCGGGCTATTGTTGTGGTACACCAACTGGCCAGTCACCGACACCGAGGAAGTTACCGGACGGAGCCTAGCCGTTAATTGGTAATCGACTTGTTGCTGAAAGTAGGGGTTGCCTTGAGCTAAGCTCACGGAAGCACAATACAGCAAAAAGCACGTGAATAGCGTACTGAGAAAGGGCAACAAGGTAAAAGCCATCGCAGGTCAAGGTAACGCGAGGCAGATCGAGGCAACCCGGAATAGATATCGGGGTCGCGGGAGCTATGGACCGCGGGGGGGCCGCCGGCGCGTTCGCGCGGGCGACCCCCGTGGTCGGTTAGTGGGGCGGCGGCTACCTACTCTCCCACCCGTTGCGGGCAGTACCATCGGCGCTAGGGGGCTTAACTTCTCTGTTCGGGATGGGAAGAGGTGGATCCCCCCCGCTATAACCGCCTTAAGTCTTGATCGCATTTGATTACTCAAGTGCTTGATCTCCAGCATCCTGGAGATCGATAGTTTGTGGCGCGCTTCAAACGAGGAGCACTGACAAGGACATCGAAGAAGAGTTGGGTGTTAGCAGAGCACGAAGCTTACGGCACCTGTAAGGTGCGAAGCATAATAAATTTAGGGAAGCTCTCGGGCGATTAGTACCGGCTCGGCTGCGCGCATCGCTGCGCTTCGACCTGCGGCCTATCGACGTGGTCGTCTCCCACGGCCCTCGTCCGGGTCGCGCCCGGGCGGAGCGTTCATCTTGTGGCCGGCTTCGCGCTTAGATGCCTTCAGCGCTTATCCGTCCCGCACGTGGCTACCCGGCGGTGCAGCTGGCGCCACAACCGGTCGACCAGAGGTGCGTCCGACTCGGTCCTCTCGTACTGGAGTCAGCCCCACGCAACGCTCCCGCGCCCACGACAGATAGAGACCGAACTGTCTTACGACGTTCTGAACCCAGCTCGCGTGCCACTTTAATGGGCGAACAGCCCAACCCTTGGGACCTTCTCCGGCCCCAGGATGTGACGAGCCGACATCGAGGTGCCAAACCTCCCCGTCGATGTGAGCTCTTGGGGGAGATCAGCCTGTTATCCCCGGAGTACCTTTTATCCTTTGAGCGATGGCCCACCCACGCGGGACCACCGGATCACTTGAGCCTAGTTTCCTACCTGATCGACCCGTCGGTCTCCCAGTCAAGCACCCTTCTACTCATACGCTCCGCGCCCGATTGCCGGCCGGGCTGAGGGTACCTTTGCGAGCCTCCGTTACGCTTTAGGAGGCGACCACCCCAGTCAAACTACCCACCACACACGGTTCCCGCGCCGTTAACGCGGGTTAGGATCTAGGTACAGGGAGGGTGGTATTTCAAGGTCGACTCCACGACCGCTGGCGCGGCCCCTTCGCTGCCTCCCACCTATCCTACACACCCTGCACCCAAACCCAATGTGAAGCTATAGTAAAGGTTCACGGGGTCTTTTCGTCCCG